>PAPF01000020.1 GCA_002708825.1 Phyllobacteriaceae bacterium
CAGCACCCTCCTGGTGACGAACTTCGCCAGGAGGGTGTCTGCGTAAGGGCGGCCGGGCTTGCGGCTGGTCATGATCAGCGTCTCCATCTGCACACGCGACATGCGTGCTTCTAGTGAGCGCTATAGCGAGGGGTCAGCGGGGAGATTGCGGGGGATGACGGGCGTTGTCAGGATTTCTGGAGGCGAGGGAATTTGTCGATCGCGGCTTTCTTGGCTTTCAAAGTGATGTCACCATAATTGTCGCCGGCGGTCCTGCGTGCATGTCCCTGGATCGCGTCGAGCACGATAGAGTCGATGCCCAGTTCGCGACCGACAGTCTTGAAGCGGTGGCGCCAGCCGTGAAACGGGCTGATGCCATCGGGCACGACATTCAGGTCTTTTATCCAGTTGCGCAGTTGGTTCTGGACGGTCCTGCTTGCTTGCTCAACGGTCCTGCTGGCATTCGTCGTCAGAAACAATGGGCCGATCGCAACACTGGCCACATAGTCAAAAAAGCCGTCATCTACGATCTGCTGGTGAATAGGCACGTCCCGGAATTTCCCCGTCTTCACTGTCCCGGCCTCGGGAGTGATTCGAAGGACGTGGAGACCATCAACCGTATGAATGTCCTGTCGCCTCAGTTGCACGATTTCGCCAAGGCGCGCGCCAGTAAAGGCGCATAGCCACGGTATCCATCGCTTCGCTGCAGCCAGTTTCGCATCCTCTTGCTTGAGGGGCAGATATGAACTTGCCGCCATGAGGAGCTTCATGGCTTCATCATCGCGAAAGCCCTTCTCCCGGTTCTGTATTGGTGTCTGTGCTCGCAAGCGCACACCATCGGCAGCGTTTGACTCAATTCGATCATTCTCGTGCGCCCAACGCAGGACTGCATTGAGCGCGGCGAAATGGCCTCGTTTGAAGGTCGTGGGTGCCAGACCGGAGCCTAGCTTGGCGTCTTTCCATTTCAGTATGTCGGCCTTGGTGACGCGCCGGGCATCGTCATGCCCGATGAACGCAACGAAGTCCTTGATGGTGGGCGTCCATTTACGTCGGGCTTCCCGGCCACGCCCGCCGGCTTCACGCTCTTTCAGGAAATCATCAAGCAGCCCCGTGAGCGAAACCGGTTCAAGTGACAGATCGAGACCCGTCGTGTCCTTGAGCATCGAATGGACAGGCTCCCCGGTAAAGTCGCCGCTGTTGCGTTCGTCCTCTCGGGCTAGGGCTTCGAGTTGCGCGGTCGCGATAGCCATTCCCAGAGAGCGCCATTCAGTGCCAAAGCGTTCGAAGGAATGGTTTCCTCTTGCTGCAAAGGTATTGATCGCCCAGCCGACCACAGCATCCATTTCTTCGTTGCTGATTCGGCCCGACGCAGCGCGGATCAACACTTGCTTGAAAGCGGGGCGTGACCAGGAGATATCTGCGATCTTGGACTGGTCAGGAAAAGTTCGTTCTCGCGTGTCGTGATCCAGCTCCGAGAGGTAATGTGCGAGCGCCATCTGCTCGATCGTCAAGGGATAGCGCGCGCGCGCACCGGTCACGCGTTCAAGACGATCACCCTCGTGCTTTCGCCTGGCTGCGGCAATCCGTGATTCGAATTCCGCCATGACGATCGGTAATTGCCGGTTGGCTTCGCGCTTGTCGGAACCGAGAGGCCTGCTCAATTCCCATTTGTTGTCGAAGTAGGTTCGCAGCTCTGCGGGTATGATCTTGCGTGCATGCCAACGGCCATTGCGCTCGTGTAATCCCGCTCGTTGACGTGCCATCCGGATACCCAGTTTGTAGCATCATTTTGTAGCATAAAAATGGGAAAAACCCCTTTCAAGTCAACCGTTTTCAGCGATTTCAAGGGGTTCGGTGGTGGGCGGTGAGAGACTCGAACTCCCGACATCCTCGGTGTAAACGAGGCGCTCTACCAGCTGAGCTAACCGCCCCCGGCCGGCAGCATTGCCACGGCACAGGATGCCGGCACAGATAAGCTCTTCGCGCGGCCGAGGCAAGTCCAAACCCTTGCCGCAACGGTGCGGCACGGCACGTTGTGGGCGGCAACGAAAAAAGTCGTCATTTCCGCCTCATCATCTGCTTGACACTCACCCCCGTTCCGCTTAATTCACCCCCACGACGCCGCCGGAAACGGTGACCACGTCGAAAAGCGCGGGTGTAGCTCAGTCGGTTAGAGTGCCGGCCTGTCACGCCGGAGGTCGCGGGTTCGAGCCCCGTCACTCGCGCCATTCCTTTCCCTTGATAGTCTGTTGTGACCCTCGCGGCCGAAATGCCATCGTCCGTCCTGCGGCGCATGGCAAATTTGCCTTTCCGGTCAAAGCGGCGGCAGCGCTGGCGACCGGCCGGCGCCGGTTGCCGGACCGTGAGTGCTTGCCACGACGCGTGCCGCGATCACCGCCTCCCGGGCCTGCGCCCGCCACGTGTCAGCAGCGTTGTCCCGGCCGTAGGCGGCTTGACCCGCGATCAGGAGTGCCGGGCGCAGCACGTGACCGCCGTCCCGGCGGCAGAGCGCGTCCAGGCGCGCCGCGGCCTCAAGTGGCGTGGCCGCGCGAATCGCCTCGCAAGCTTCGCGAACCAGCCTCCGCCGCGCCGCTGCGGCGCGCCAGTGCCGCCAGGATGTTGTGATGCGGCTTCCAGGACCGAGCAGGAGGGCGCCGAGCAGAAAGGCAAGGCCGGCAGCCGCCAGCAGGCCCGGTCCCGTGGTCAGGCGCAGCCAGGCTGCCAGCCGCGATAGCGAACCACGCCCTTCCACCGCTTGTGCCAGCAAGGCGTCGCGGTCCGGTATGCCCACATTGATTCGCCGTGCCGGGATGATGGCTTCGCGTGGCGCGCCTTGCTCCGTGTCGAACCAGGCCAGCCGGATCGTGTCCGGAAAGACGGGGATCGGGCTCAATGCGCGGACGCGGAAACGGAAGGTGGCTCCCGCTGTCATGCCTTGCGTGCCGGCCTGCTGCCGCCTGTCGCCGCCAAGCGGCGTGATCGCGAGCCCGCGCGCCGGTGGCATGGCGATGTCGGGAATCTGCACCGCGCGGATGCCCGATGCCGAAACGGTGATCGTGCGCACCACCTCGTCGCCCGCATTCAGCGCGCGCACATCCGCCGACCACGTCTCCTCCATCGCCAGGCTCCGGGCGGGCAGCCACCAGTTCCCGGCCTCCACCGGCGCGGGCCGGACCGAAAGGCGCATCGCGTCGGTCGAGACCGCAAAACGGCCGCGCTCAAGCCGCGACTTCTGCATCTCTCCGCTGGCGCTCACGCCCGGGATGACGAGTTCGCCCGACCGGCGCGGCCAGACGAGATAGCGCCACGAAATGCGGCGCAGGCCGGCTTCCTCGTCCAGCGTCCGGCGTTCCTCGTGAACCGGAATGACGTCCAGCCCTGACAGGTCTGCCACCGGGAGGCTTTCGGCGATGATGGGGTGCCGGTGCGCCAGTTCGATATCGAGAATGACCTCTTCCTGCACAAGCGGGTCGGGCTTCGAGACGCGCATGGTCAGCGTCACGTCGCCGGCGCCGGGGACCCAGTCAGGCGGCTTCTCGGCAAGCACAGTGACCGAGGCCGAATTGGAGGAGACGTCACCTGCGCTCAGCGGTCCGACGATCACCAGTCCGGAAACCTTCGGCACGATCTCGATGCGGCGCAGCCGGACCTCGACCACCTTTCCCTCGATCACGGCAATGCGCGTACCGTATGTTTCGCGCCCGATCGACGCGATTTCGGCAAGCGGCGAGAGATCGAGTGGCGCCGCCAGGCCGACCGATTCGATTTCCAGGACCACCGTGTCACCCATGACGATGGTCTCGCTTTCCAGGCGCAGCGAGATCGAGGGCGACGTCACCGTGGCGGCGAGGAGGGGGCTGCCCGCCAGCAGCGCCAGGGCAAGAAGGGCAAGGCGGATGAGGAGCGGGCGCGTCACCATGGCGACTGGCCCTCGTCCGGTGCATTGCCGGCTGCCTTGCGCCGGCGCAGTTCCAGCGCGATGCGCGTCTTGAGGTAGCGCGCCGGATCGTCGCTGATGGCATTCAGCCACTGTTCGGTCGCCTGGCTCTGTTCCAGTTGCGCCCGGGCGCCGGCGGCATCGCTCATGCCGGTCTCCTCGGTGCTCTCGCTGCCCCCGGACGGCCGGCTGGCCGGGTCGTCGTCGCCGCGCGCGCCCTTCACCGTCCCGCCGCCTTCGCCGTCCTCCTCGGGCGGGCGGCGGTTGTCGCCAGCCTGACCGCTGTCGCCTTCGGCCACCGCTTCGGGCGCTGCCTGACGGCTGTCGGTGCCGCCCTGCCGGTCCTGGCCTTCCTCGCGCTCGCCTTTTTCGCCCTTTTCCTCGCTTGTTTCCGGGTCGCTTCCCTGCCCGTCGTCCTGCTCCTCCTCCACCCGGTCGATTGCCTTCTGGCGCGGTGTCAGCGCCGCCTGCCCCTTTTCGTCGTCCTGCCGCTTCAGCATCTCGCGCATGATCGCGGCATTGTGCCGGGCATCCTCGAAATCGGGCCTGAGCGAAAGGGCAGCCTGGTAGCTTTCCAGGGCGAGCGCGAAATAGGACATGCGCGCATAGGTGTTGCCGAGATTGTAGAGCGAGGCGGGATCGGAAGCCCGCACGAAAGCCTCGGCCGCACGCCACCACTGGTCCGAGCGATAGAGTGCGGCACCCTTCCAGGCCGGATCGGTGAAGATTTCCGCGGCTTCGGCATGCCGTCCCTCGCGGAAAAGCTGATGCGCCAGGTAATCATCCGAGGCTTGCGCCGGTGCGCTCGCCAGGATGAGCAGGGCGAAGGCGATCGCCACCCTCATGACAGCGCCCTGCGAATGACAACGAGCATGAAGGGCAGGGCGGCGAGCAACAGCCAGTGCGACAGCAGGGCCTCGCCAGCCGGTTCCATTCCGGCGGGCGTCAGCCCTGCGAGGCCGGACGGGGCATCGCCCGTCAGGTCGGCCAGCGCGACGCGGCCGAGGCTGTCAGCCTGCACCAGTGTCCCGCCGCCCGCTTGTGCCAGCTCCGCGGCTGCCGTCATATCAGACGGGACGGGATTGTCCGCGTTCTCGTCGGCAAAGGCGATGATGTCGATGCGGTGGCCGCGTGCGGCAAACTGGGCCGCCGTTGCGACGGCATTGGCCGAAATGCCGCCGGTGTCGGTCAGAAGGAACACACGCGCCCGCGCCAGGCCCGCGTCCGACACCACGGAGGCCGCAAATGACAAGGCCCGCGCCACGTCCGATCCTTCCACCGGAACCAGCCCGTGTTCGAGGGAGCGGGCGAGCGCGGCATAGTGGCGGCGGTCGAAGGCGAAGGGTTCGGCCAGGAAGGCGTCGCCTGCATAGACGGCTAGGCCGGTGGCCCGCGCGCCCGCATCCTGCGACAGGGCGATCGCCGTCTCGCGCGCCGCCGCCAGCCGGGTGGGGCGGATATCCGTCAGGGTCATGGATCGGGAGACATCCACCATGACGAGCCAGCCTTCGGCATGGCGGAAGGCACGCGCACCGGCATCCGGCAGGGCAGGACCGGCCAGCCCCGCGAAGGCCAGCGCACAAGCCGCCAGTGCCGGGTTGAACCATCGCCGTGCCGACCGGGCAGGCCGCAGGAAAGCCATCAGCGGGGCGGCGATGACCTTGTCCCAGTCGTCATCGGACCGGCCGCCCCGCCAGAACAATGCTGCGGCAAGGCAGGCGGCCGCCGGGATCAGCCAGAGCGGAGCGAGGAGCGTCATGCAGGCGCGCTCCTTCGAAACCGAGCCAGGGCGAGCGTCAGCAGCGCGAGAAAGCCGAGCGCGGCGAACGCCGTCAGGTCCCGTTCCGGCACGAAGGGCGGCGATGCGGCGTCGCCGGCTTCCAGTCCGTCGATGGCGTCATAGGCCGCGCGCAATTCCTCCAGCGTGCGGGCCCGGAAGAATGTGCCGCCCGAAATTTCCGAAACCGCTTTCAGCGTGGCCTCGTCGAGATCGGCCGACGGGTCCAGTGGCGAGCCGTCATCGGCCTGGCGTATGCTGCCGAGCCCGATGGTGTGGATGCGGATCCCGTTCTCGCGCGCCAGCCGGGCGGCGTCCTCCGGTTCAACGGAACCGGCATTGTTGGTGCCGTCCGAAAGCAGCACGATGGCGCGCTGCGGCGCAGGATCCTCGCGCAGCTTCACGATGGCAAGGCCCAGCGCCTCGCCGATGGCCGTCGTTCGCCCGGCCATGCCGATGGCGCTCTCATTGAGCGCGTGCACCACCGCGGAGCGGTCGAAGCTGACCGGGCTTGCCGAAAACGCCTCGTCGCCGAAAAGAACGAGGCCGATGCGGTCGCCCTGGCGGCGTTCGATGAAGGAACCGGCCACCGCCTTGACCGCGCTCAGCCGGTCCCGTGCCTCGCCGTTCAGGACAAAGTCGCGCCGCTCCATGGAGCCGGAAAGGTCGACGGCGAGCGCCAGCGCCCGCCCGCTGGCCGGCGTGACGGCCTCTCCGGTGGCAAGCCTCGGCTGGGCCGCTCCCGCCACGAGGCAGGCCCAGGCGAGAAACAGCAGGACAAGCCGTGGCGAGGGCCGGCCCCTGGCGCCCGGACCGGCGGCGGCCAGCGCATCGGCGAGTGCGGGCGGCAGCGCGGGCGCGTCAATTGCCCGTGTTCCGGCGCTGGCCCAGAGAAAGAGCAGCGGCAAAGGCAGCGCCAGCAGCGCCAGCGGAAAGCCGAAACTCACCATGGCTTCCACCCCTGCCGCTTCAGCAGACGTGCAAGATCGTGCTTCAATCCTTCCGCGTCGGGGTGGGGGCCACGCGCATAGAGCGCCTCGCCGAACACCCGTCCATCGCCAAGGGTGAAGAAACGGCTTCCGGTCAACTGGTCGAGGCGCGCCAGCCAGGCATCGCCGGTCAGGCGTGCCGCCTCGCTGGCCGGCGGGCCCTTCAACCGGGCCAGCGCATAACGGCGCAACAGCGTGGCCATGTGGGCGATGGCGGCGCCATTGTCGCGGGTATCGATCCGGTCGAGTTGCGCCAGCGTCGCGCGGATGGCGGGTGAGCCGCGGCCGAACAGGGACACGACCAGCAGCACAGCCGAGGCCGCCGCGGCGGCCGTGATGAAGATCAGCAGCCAGTCGGGCAGGCCGGGCGGCGGCTCCGGCAGGTGAATGTCGCGAAGGTCGTCGAGTGGGTTGCGCATCGTCCGTCCGTTCCGCCGTAAGCCGTCACAACCAGCCGCGCATTTCCAGCCCCGCCAGCGCCCTGGCGGCCGGCTCGCCGGCGACGTGGGTCATGACCGGCACGCCGCCTGCCTCGATCTCGGCATGGAGGCGCGCGCGCGTCTCGGCCATCCGCCGGAGGGCGGCATCCGCCGCGGCGCGGTCCAGCCTTGTCCGCACCTGCCTGCCGCCAGTCGTGACAGTGTAACGCCCCGGCGGCAGGCTCTGCAATTCCATCGCATCGAGAACATGGATCAGCGCCAGGCGCCGCCGCTTGCCAGCCTCCGCGATCGCGGCAGCGAAGCCGGGACCGGGCATGTCCAGTCCGGTCAGCAGGATGGCCGCGCCAGCCGGCCGGCCGGCCCCGTTGAGCCAGGAAACGAAACTGTCGAGGCCACTGCCGCCCGCGCCCTCCGGCCTGGCACGCACGGCTGCAAAGCCTTCGGCGATGAGCCGGGAGGTGGCAAGCGCGCCCCTGTCCCCGCTGGCTGGACGGCTGGCTTCGACGGCTTGGCCCGACCACACGGCCGCGCCGGTCCGGTCGCCGTCATGGGCGGCCTGCCAGGCGATGGCACCTGCCAGTTCCCCGGCCGCGACGGCGCGCAGCATGCGCGTGCCGGTCAGCATGGACGGCCGCAGGTCCAAGGCCAGGGTGACGGCGCGCTCGCGTTCCTCGCGATAGAGGCGCGTATGCGGCCTGCCCGTGCGCGCGGTCACGTTCCAGTCGATATGGCGGACGTCGTCTCCCGGCGCATAGAGGCGCAGGTCGTCGAAATCGAGGCCTTGGCCCCGCTTCGGTCCGCGCACGAGGCCGGGGAAATGCGTCAGCCCGCGCAGGCTTCGCCCGCCGCCGGACAGCACCTCGGCCTGCAGCGCGATCATCCGGTCGAGCGTCAGTTGCGTGCCGTCGGTCGGGCCTTCCAGCATGTCAGGTGACCGGAACCAGGTCCGCGATCGCGGTGATCACCGCTTGCGCCGTCCGGCCTTCCGCCCGCGCCCTGTAGGTCAGCCCGATGCGCCCCGACAGTACGTCGACGGCGAGGTCGCGCACGTCCGATGGCAGCACGTGGTCGCGCCCGGCCAGCCAGGCGGCAGCCTGCGCGGCCTGGGCCAGCCCGATCGTGCCGCGCGGGCTGGCGGCGTGTTCGATGTCCCCGGCCGCCGCTCCGCCGGCCCCTTCGCCGCGGGTCGCGGCGACAAGGCGCACGATATAGTCGCGCACCGCTGGCGCCACGTGGACGCCGGCAACCGCTTTTTGCGCCGTCTCCAGCATGGCGGGTGCGATGGCCGGTGCGCCGGTGCCGGTTTGCCCGGACGCCTCGCCAAGCGCCAGGTCCAGGATGAAGCGTTCCTCGCCGGCCGCCGGCATGGGAATTTCCACGAAGAACAGGAAGCGGTCGAGCTGCGCCTCGGGCAGGGGATAGGTGCCTTCGTGCTCGATGGGGTTCTGGGTTGCCGCCACGAGGAAGGGCCGGGCCAGGTGGCGCGTGACGCCCCCGGCGGTGATCTGGCCTTCGCCCATGGCTTCCAGCAGGGCCGATTGCACCTTGGGCGGCGCCCGGTTCACCTCGTCCACCAGCACCACATTGGAGAACAGCGGCCCCTCGACGAACTCGAAGGTGCCGGTTTCGGGCCGGAACACGGTGGTGCCGGTAAGGTCCGCGGGCAGCAGGTCCGGCGTTGCCTGGATGCGCACGAAATCGGCCGACACGCATTGCGCGAACAGACGGACGGCGCGTGTCTTGGCAAGCCCCGGCGCGCCTTCGATCAGCACGTGCCCGCCGGTCAGCAGCGCGATCATCAGCCGGTCGATGAGCGCCGCGCGTCCGATCAGCCGCTCGCCGAGCCAGCCGCGCGCGGCATCGAACGCGGCACCCGCGTCCACATCCGTGGAATTGTTCTTGGCCTGGTCCATGGAACTTCTCAAGCACTCCGTTGCCGGGAACGCGCGACCGGCGCGCCTCAGGGTTCGTTCAGGAAATTGACCGGTTCGGCGGCAATGGTCTGTCCGCCGTCGAGCACCCACTGGTCGCTGCCGCCGGGATACCAGCTGACCGCCGTGTGGCCCCACAGGATTGCCCGTCGTGCCGCGTTCCAGCCCTGCCAGCAATCCGCCGTGCAGAAGAACAGGAGCGGCCGGTCTTTCTCGCCCGCCGTCAGCGCGTCGAGATTGCGCCGGAAATAGGCTTCGTAGTCGGCGGCCAGGAAACCCCGCCCGACCTCCGGCAGCCAGACGGCACCGGGAATGGTCTCGCGCGTTTCCGAATTTCGCCAGGTTCCGTCCAGCGGATCCGGCCCGGCGCCCTTGGGCGGATAGACGTCGATCAGCAGCGTCCGCCCGTCCGCCATCGCGTCTTGCACATCGGCGGTGCGAACCACCCGTCCGCCTGGAAGCGTCTCCGGGGTGGGTGCGCGGTAGCGCTGCATGCGAAAGCCGGTGACGGGATCGACGCCCGGCGGCAAGGCTTCGCCTGTGCCTTGCGCGGCCAGCGGCGCGCAAAAGGCAATCGTCATCGCCATGGCGCTCAGCAGCAATGTGAAGCTGCGCATGCCCGATCCTCCCTCGGATGATTTTGCATGCCCGGCCCGCGCACGGCATCTGTACCATAGTGCAATTCGCCGTTTCCGCCTGCGGCCCTAGGATGGCATTGGAGGAAACCGGCGGCCGCAAGGCGGCTGCCTGTCCGAGGAGGAAGCCATGTTCAAGCGCGTCATTGGCGCGGCCGTTGCGGTCGCTGCCGTCCTTGCCATCGTGCCCGCCCAGGCTGCCGAAACCGTCAGGGTCGGTGTCCTGAAATACGGCACGGTCAACTGGGAACTCAATGCCATGAAGGCCAATGGCCTCGATGCAAAATTCGGCGTCGATGTCGAGGTCGTCGGCTTTGCCGGCGAGGATGCGACCGCCGTGGCCCTGCGCGCCGGCGAGGTGGACGTGATCGTGTCTGACTGGCTGGAGGTCTCGCGCGACCGGGCCAGCGGGGGCGATCTGACCATGGTTCCCTATTCCTCCTCCGTCGGCATGATCATGGTGCCGGCCGATTCGCCGCTGCAGTCGCTTGCCGACCTGAAGGGCAAGACGCTTGGCGTGGCCGGCGGCCCGCTGGACAAGAGCTGGCTGCTCATCCAGGCCATGGCGAAGCAGGAGCATGGGCTCGACCTTGCCGCGGAAAACGAGATTGCCTATGGCGCGCCGCCGCTGCTGGCGGAAAAGGCCAGGCTCGGCGAGATGGATGCGGTCCTGAATTTCTGGCACTGGAGCGCGCGCCTCGAAGCGGAAGGTTTCCGCAAGCTGGTCTCGGCGGAGGACGCCGCCAATGCGCTGGGCGCCTCCGGGCCGGTCTCGGCGCTGGGCTACATCTTCCATGAAGCCTGGGCGAAGGAGCATCCCGAGGCGGCCATGGGTTTCGTCAAGGCCTCGCGCGATACCAAGGCCCTGCTGAAGTCATCCGACGCGGAATGGGACCGGCTGCATGAAACGGGCGCCATCAAGGACGAGGGCAAGGCGCTGACCACGCTGCGCGACCGCTATCGCGACGGCATACCCGCCCGCCCCGCAGCCGATGAGGAAGAGGATGCCGCACGGCTGTTCGAGGTGCTGGCCCGCGTCGGCGGCGAGAAGCTGACGGGCGGCGAGACGAAGATGCAGCCCGGTACCTACTGGAGCGAACTGAAGAGCAATTACTGACCGGGTGACCTCCCTTGGCTGGCAAGCCCAACTCATGGCCGGCTGCGACGCTCCTGGCGTCGCTCGCCGGTCTCTTTCTGGTCTGGTTCGTCGCGGCCCACCTCATCGGCTCGCGCATCTTCCCGCCGCCAGGACAGGTCTTCGCTTTCATGGTGAAGGAAACCGCCAGCGGCGAACTCCCGTTTCACCTGGCGATGACGCTGATGCGCGTGTCGGCTGCATTCGCCGTGGCCATGGCGATCGGCTCTGCCATTGGCATCGCTCTTGGCCAGTCGGCACGCCTTGACCGCTTCTTCGATCCCTGGGTGATCCTTTTCATCAACATTCCCGCGCTCGTGACCATCGTGCTCGCCTATATCTGGTTCGGCCTGTCGGAAGCCGCGGCCATCGGTGCGGTCGCGGTCAACAAGATCCCCAACGTGATCGTCACCATGCGCGAGGGCGCGCGCTCCATGGATCCGCATTATGCGGAAATGGCGAAGGTCTTCCGCTTTTCCCGCCTCACCACGCTGCGCGAGGTGGTGCTGCCGCAACTTCAGCCCTATTTCGCGGCCTCGGCGCGCTCCGGAATCTCGCTGATCTGGAAAATCGTTCTCGTGGTCGAACTGCTGGGCCGTTCCAACGGTGTCGGGTTTCAGATCCATCTCTATTTCCAGTTCTTCGATGTTGCCGCCATTCTCGGCTACACGCTGGCTTTCGTGGCGGTGATGGTCGCCGTGGAACTGCTCCTGATCCAGCCATACGAGCGCCATGCGCGCCGCTGGAGGCCCCGTGCCGCTTGAGGTCAATATCCGCGAAAAGGCTTTTCCCACGGAAGGCGGCGGCCGGCTCGTCACGATCCGCGACCTGTCGTTTTCCGTGGGCGGAGGGCGGTTCGCCTGCCTCGTCGGCCCGTCTGGCTGCGGCAAGACCACGACTCTTCGCCTTATCCTGGGCCTTGACGGTGAATTCGACGGTAATGTCGTCAAGCCGCAACAGGGGCGCACTGGCGTCGTCTTCCAGGACCCCCGCCTGCTTCCATGGCGCTCGGTAGACCGAAATGTCCGCCTGCCCCTGGCCGGCGAGCGGGCGGATGCCGACCTGTCCGGCCTTTATGCCACGCTCGGCCTGACCGGCATGGAGAATTTCTTCCCCGGGCAATTGTCGCTCGGCCTGGCACGCCGCGTGGCGCTGGCCCGCGCCTTCGCGCTTGAACCATCGCTTCTGCTGCTCGATGAACCCTTCGTCTCGCTGGACGAGCCGACCGCGGAGCGGTTGCGCAAGCTTCTCATGCAGGTCTGGTCCGCCCGTCCGACCACCGCGCTCATGGTCACGCACAACCTGCGCGAGGCGCTGGAACTGGCCGACGAGATCGTCATGCTGTCCGGCCGGCCGGCCACGGTCAGGGGCGTCTATCGCATCGACACGCCGCGCGAGGAGCGCACGCCGCAAGCCGTGGCGGACATGCTCTCGGAAATCCTGGCTGTGTTTCCGCCGGAGGAGCACGAAGGTTGATGACCGCTCAGGCCGTGCGTCCGGCCCGGAACCGGCGCGCCGGATCGAAGGCCCAGCTTGCCGCCAGGAAGAACGCCAGCCCGCTGCCGGCCGTCACCGCCAGCGCCAGCCAGTTCATCTCGCCATAGAGCGCAAAGCGGATAAGCTCGATGCCATGGGAGAACGGGTTCCACTGGCAGATTTCCGCCAGGATGGCGCTCGCCTCGCGCATCTTCCAGACGGGATAGAGCGCGGTGGACAGGAAGAACATCGGGAAGATCACGAAGTTCATCACGCCGGCGAAATTCTCGAGCTGCTTGATCACCGATGCCAGCAGGAGCCCGAGCGCGCCCACCATCAGCCCGGTGAGGATGAGGGCGGGGAGGACCGGCAGCATCCCGGCCAGCGGAATGTCGATCCCGAACAGGATGGCGATGACGAGGAAGGCATAGGCCTGCACGATGGAGACCGTGACGCCTGCCATCAGCTTGGCCAGCAGCAGGAACCAGCGCGGCAGGGGCGTCGTCAGAAGCACGCGCATCGACCCCATTTCCTGGTCGTAGACCATGGAGAGCGATGACTGCATGCCGTTGAAAAGCTGGATCATGCCGATCAGCCCCGGCACGATGTAGACCTCGTAGGTGATGTAGGTCTGGTAGGGCGGGATGATGGAAAGCCCCAGCGCGGCCCGGAAGCCCGCCGCGAAGACGATGAGCCAGACAAGCGGACGCACCAGCGCGGCGAAGAAGCGTTCGCGCTGGTTCAGGAACCGCAGCAACTCGCGCCGCGCGATTCCGCCAAAGGCGCGCAGGGGGGAGGGGGCGGTCATGCGGCGCGCGCCTCCGGTGTCAGTGCCGCGAAGGCCGCGCCGAGATCCGCCGTTCCCGTCTTCGCCATCAGGTCGCCGGGCCGTCCCTCGGCCACGATGGCGCCGCGATGCATGACGATGACCTGGTCGTCCTGCGCCACCTCGTCGATCAGGTGCGTGGCCCAGAGCAGCGCGACATTGTCCAGGCTCGCCCGCTCATGCAGCCGCGCGATCAGGTCGCGCCGCGTCGGAATGTCCAGCCCCACGGTCGGTTCGTCGAGCAGCAGGATGGCCGGCTTGTGCAAGAGCGCGCGTGCGATCTCGACGCGCCGCCGGTGCCCGCCATTGAGCGAGCGCACCTTGTCGGCGAGCCGGTCGGCCATGGCGAAGCTGTCCAGTTCCTCGCGGATGCGCGCACCGGCCTGCCGCCGGTCCATGCCGCGCAACGCACAGAAATAGCGAAGGTTCTGCTCCACTGTCAGGTCGAGATCCAGCGTCTGTGCCTGGAACACGATGCCGAGCGGCGCCAGCGCCGCCGCGCCGGTGCGTTGAAGGTCGCGCCCGGCAATGGCGATGCGCCCGGCTTGCGGCGCGAACAACCCGCTGATGAGGGAAAAGAGGGTGGACTTGCCGGCCCCGTTCGGCCCCAGAAGGATGGTCGTGCGCCCGGCCTCGATGCCGAAGGAGACATTGTCCAGGGCCTTGCGCCGGCCGTAGTGGAAGGTCAGCCCCTCCACGGCCAGCGCTGCCTTGTCCCGGGATGCGGTATCCTCGCTCATGCCCCGACCATGCGGGCGCCCGGATGCCTTGGCAAGGGCCTTATCCCTTCACGGTGATCGCCAGCGGCTCGGTGCCCGGCGCGCGCAGTTCGAACTGGCCCGGCTTGATGCAGATGAAGCTGATTTCCGCCTCGCCCTCGTCGTCGAATTCGATGGAATCGATGCCGCCCATCGGCCGCACCTCGATATCGTTGATGACGATCTCGTCGATCCAGCAATTGCGGAAGAAGGCCGGGCCGCTGATGGCCATTTCAGCCGAACCGTCCGAGGTGATGATGATCTCGTAGTATTTGCCGGCCTCGATCTCCAAGGGCTTTTCCGCCAGCGGCATGCCCGACGACAGCGTGATGCCGGGCAGTTCCTCCGCCTTGCCGACCATGCCGGACTGGGCCAGGGCCGGACCGGCGAGAAATGCGGCGGCGCAGGCGAGAATGATGGAGCGTTTCATAAGTTCCCCTCCCTGGGATCGATGGATGAGTGTTTACTGAGGAATCTTGTCCTTCGGCAGAACGGCCGCGCCCCACGGGAAGCGCCCGACCTTGATGGTCTTTTCCGCCTTCAGGCTGGCGACATCGATGACGGTCACATCGCCCGAGACGCCGTTGGTCGTGTAGAGCTTGTCCTCCTCCGGCGTCAGTGCGGTGTGCCAGACGCGCCGGCCGACGAGGATGTAGTCGATCACCTCGTAATTCTTCGTCCGGTCGACCACGGCGATATGGTTGGCCGGTCCCAGCGCGATGAAGGCATACTTGCCGTCTTCGGTCAGTTCCATGCCCACAGGCTGGATGCGGTCGCTCGAAATGCCGGAAATGGCGAACTCGATCTTGTGCTTGATCTGCTTGCTTTCCGTGTCGATCACCGAAACCGTGCCGCCGATCTCCGAGGAGACCCACAATTCGCTGTCGTCGAGCGAGAATTCCGCGTCGCGCGGGCGCTGGTCGACCAGCGTGTTCTCCACCAGTTGCTGCGTTTCGGTGTCGATCCAGTGCGCCATGTTGGTGGTCTCGGACGTCACGATGGCCCATTTGCCATTGTGGCTGACGGCCATGCCTTCCGGCTCCACGCCCACGTCGATCTGCGCCACCACGGTCCGCGTCTCGACATCAACGACCGTTGCGATCGCATCGTCCTCGTTGGCGATATAGAGGTGCTTGTTGTCCGGATGCAGGGCAAACTGCTCCGGGTCGGCGCCCGAGGGCAGGTTGTGCAGGAGCGCGCCCGTCGCCACGTCCCACACCTGCACCGCGTCGTCATCGGACGCGCAGATGAACAGCTTGGTGAAGTCCTTCGACAGCGTGATGCCGCGCGGCCGCTGGCCGACCTGGAACGTCTTGACGACCTCGTTGGTCTCCGTGTCGATCACCGACACCGTGTCGTCCTTTTCGTTGCTGACATAGACCCAGTGGGCCAGTGCGGTGCTGGAGGTCAGGCAAAGAAGGGCAGCGGCCCCGGCAAGCGTGCGAAACATGGAACCTACTCCGTGAAGGCGTTGCATTCGCTCTCGGGCTGGTCGAGGCCGAGCGTGTCGAGTTCGGTGCGCTGGTGCAGGAAACCCTCGATCGGCGCCAGCGCGACGACCGCCTGAGGATGGACGAGCGGGATGGGCTGGCGCAACTGGCCGCTCCAGCCGCGATAGGTCATCTTGGCACCCTTGAAGGCGGCCAGCGAGAAGTCCGCCGACAGCACATAGTCGCGCACCGCCTGAACATCGGCCGATTTCGTGCGCGTCACCGCCTCGCCGATGGAGCGGACGCCCGCCCAGGCGGCATAGTCGACGCTCATCATGCCGCGCCCGGCCTGCTCCTCGAAGCGCGACTGAAGCTGCGCCGCGCCCCATTGTTCGACCACCCGGTCCCAGGCCACGGGCTGGACGCCCGATGACCCGGCCACCGGGCGCGGCAACCAAGTGTTGTACATGACGTATTGCCCGAAATCGTGGTCCTCGTCGGCCACGACGACCGCATCATAGGAACGGGCCTGGGTGAAGACCGGCACTTCCTGGGCCGCGTTGCGGCGCATGTCGGCATCGTCCAGCCATGTCTTCTCGTGGTCGACGGAAAGCCCGAACTTCCTCGCCGAGCGGCGCAGCGCCTGCGCGAAGGCCGCGTCGCCCGCCCGGTTGCCCTCGATCAGGAACAGCGAGCGCCACTGCCGCTTGGCCAGGAACTGCATCAGCCCGTCGGCCAGCATGGCGCGCGAGGGCAGCGTGTGCAGCATGTTGGCGGCGCAGGCGGCCGAACGCAGGTCGTCATCCGGGCTGCCGGCATTGAAGATCAGGTCGTCGGCGGCCTCCGGCAGCGCGGCGATGGCCTTCAACGCCTCGCCGGGCACGTTGAGCACGGCCAGTTTCGCCCCGCCATCGAGGGCGGCGCGCGCGGCGGCGACCGTGTCGCCGCCCGGCTCGACGATGATCTCGTCGAGCCTGTAGTCCTGCTTCAGGAACTTGCCCGTCGTGTTGTTGTCGGCAATGCCCAGCCGCGCGCCCTGAAGCCCTTCGTCCTCGGGCCATTCCACCAGGTTTGAGAGCACGGGCGCGCGCTCCGGCTGTTGCTGGATGTAGACGATGTCGACGGCAAGCCGTTCCTGCTGGGAAAGGGCGGCGGCGGACGATGCGAGAAGTCCTGCCGCGCCAAGCGCGAGCGCGGCGCACGATCTGGCCATGTGTCTCCTCCCGGCCTGCCTGTCGTTCAATCTTGTTCGTTGCGATCAGGTTTCCAGAGGCTACCGGAGGTGGACGCGAAACCAATTGCCAAAAAGTACAAACCCCGCATGCCCGTTTCTGCACCAAAGGACAATGTTGGGCCGCAATGGCGATTGATACATCTGTCCCGACACGGACAAACCGGGCCTGGACGGGTCCGGCGGGAGGAGAAGACATGAAGACCCAATCCATCATCCGCTACGCATTCGCAGCGCTTCTCGCTGCCGCCCCCGCTGGCGTGGCGCATGGGCATGGCGACGTGCAGCCGCAGGCCGTCGACACGACCGGGCTGGATCCGGTGGGCGAGGAATGGCTGGAGGAAAACCCCTATCGCGGCATGGGCGGCGAGCAATATGAACGGGCCATCGAGATCGGTGCATCCGGCTACAACCAGAACTGCGCCCGCTGCCACGGGCTGGAAGCCATTTCCGGCGGCATTGCGCCCGACATCCGGTTTCTTGACGAGGGTGCCTTTGGCGACGAATGGTTCATGGAGCGTATTCGCAAGGGATACAGCCAGAATGGCGCCTACAAGATGCCGCCTTTCGAGGAAGTCCTGAGCCAGGAAGCCATGTGGGCCATCCGCTCCTATGTCGAGACACGGCCGCAGGACGACTGACCATGAGAACCGGCCCGCAGGTCACACGCGGGGCGGCTTCATGACCGGGATGAACCGCCGCTCCATCCTCCTGTCCTCGCTGGGCGCCATGCTCGCCGTGGCGCCGGCGCGGTCCGTTCTGGCCCGGCCCCATGACGACGTGCTCAAGGCCGGGCGCATCGTCATTTTCGTCTATGCCGACAACCCGCCCTGGTCCTTCGAGAGGGATGGCGAGGTGGTTGGCATCGACGTTGATATCGCACGCGGGATCGCGAAGGGACTTGGTGTCGAACTGGAATTGCTGGTCCGCCAGGCCGACGAGAACGTGGACGACGATCTGCGCGTCAATGTCTGGAAGGGTGATATCGTCGGCCGCAAGGCCGCCGACATCATGCTGCACGTGCCCTATGACCGGGAACTGGAAATCCGCTCGGAATCGCTGGCCATCCTGTTCAATCCCTATTTCGGCGAGGAACACGCGGTGGTCTTCGATACCGCGCGCATTCCCGAGGTCACGACCTTCGGCCGGTTCGTCACCAATCCGATCGGCGTGGAACTGGATTCTGCCTCCGATTTCTTCCTGTCCAATGCCTTCCGGGGCCAGCTGCACCAGTCGATCCGTCGCGGGCGCACGCTCGATGACGCCTTTGTGACTTTCCTGTCAGGCGAAGTGCCGGCCTATATGGGGTCGCTGGCGCAATGCGAATATCTGGCGCATCTTGCAGACGGGAATATCAAGACGGCCATTGCCCAGCCGCCCATGCCGGGGATCGTGCGCGCCAAATGGCCGGTCGGCATGGCCGTGAAGCACGACAGCCGTGATCTGGGCTATGCGGTGGGTGACATCATCATGGCGCTCCAGCAGGACGGACGCATGGAAGAAATCTGCCGGCGCTACGGGGTGACCTACAAGCCGCCGGAACTGGAATAGGACAGGCACAGGCCGATCCGCACGGGGGATGCGGGGCAGGCCGGGATAACAGGGGGAGGAGCGAACATGGGCAATGTGCGGAAAACCATGCGGGCCCTGGCGGTCATGGCGATGCTGGCGGCGCCGGTAATGGCAGCAGCGCGCGACCTTCCGGCCGATCCGCTGAAATCGGTCATGTGGGAAGACATGGCCGAACGCTTCCTTCCCGGCGGCGACATCGTCTTCGACCAGCGCGTGCGCGTCATGGTTCCCGCTTCCGCCGAAGACCAGTTCTTCGTGCCGGTGACGGTCGATGCCACCGGCCTGCCGGGCGTGACGGAAATCGTCGTTTTGGCCGACCTGAACCCCATTCCGCAGGTGCTGACCTATCGCCCGGCCGATGCCGAGGCCTTCATCGCCTTCCGTCTGAAGGTCGAGCAGGCGACCGCGATCCGAGCCGCCGCGCGCACCGCCGATGGCGTCTGGCATGTCGGCGGCGCCAATATCGACGCCGCAGGTGGCGGCTGCACCGCACCGGCCATGGCGCATGGCCAGCCGAACTGGATGGCAACGCTTGGCGAAACCCGCGCAAGGGTCTGGCGCGAAGGCACTGACGTCGCGCGCATGACCGTGCGCATGCGCCATCCCATGGATACGGGGCTGGCCGACGGCATACCGGCCTTCTATCTCTCCGGTCTCGTCGTCACGGGAACGGACGGCCGCACGCTCGCCTCCATCGACATCCATGAACCGGTCTCTGAAAATCCGACCTTCACGCTCAAGCCGCGCATCGATGCCGGGACGCGCCGGCTCGATGTCCTGGCGCGCGACAGCGAGGCAAACAATTTTGCCTACAGCTTGCCGGTGAAGGCCGCGGAGGTGGCCAATTGAACCCCGCTTCCAACCGTCCGGCACTCAACTACAACCGCCGCCAGGCGCTGGGTCTTGGCCTTGCGGGCTGCGCCTGCATGGTCTGCGGCGGGGCGAACGCGGCGACCCTCGATTACGGTTTGAAGGCCGAGGAGATCGCGCCCGGAACCTTCGGCGTTTTCGGTGAGCGGGAACACTTCACCTTTGCCAACGGCGGCAACATCGTCAACACGGCCTTCATCGCCGTGCCGGACGGCGTCGTGGTCGTCGATACCGGGCCGTCGAAACGCTACGGCGAACAATTGAAGGGCCTCATCGAGCATACGCTGCCGGGAAAACCCGTCCTGCGCGTCTACAACACGCATCACCATCCCGATCACTTCCTCGGCAATCAGGCTTTCGAGCGTGCCGTCATCGCCGCGCCGCAAAAGGTCATCGACAATATCGAGGCCGAGGGCGGCGGCTTTGCCGACAACATGTACCGCCTTGTCGGCGACTGGATGCGCGGCACCGCGCCGGTGTCGCCCGGTCTGGCCATCGATACGGACGGCGAGGATGTCGGCGGGCGGAATTTCAGTTTCTTTCGCCTGTCGGGCCATACCAGCGCCGATTTCGCCCTGCGCGATGACGAGACGGGTCTGCTTTTCTCCGGCGATCTCGCCTTCCTCGACCGTGCCCCGACCACGCCGCACGCCGACCTGGCGCAATGGCGCGAAGCGCTCAACACGCTGCAGGCCGCCGACATCGCCACCGTGGTTCCGGGCCACGGACCGGCCGATCCGGCCGGGCGCTGCTTCATCCAGACGCGCGACTGGCTCGACTGGCTGGACGGGACGTTGCGCGACGCCATGGCGCGCGGCCTGACGCAGAACGAGGCCATGGCCCTGCCGTTGCCGGCCCGTTTCGCCGCCCTCGGCGTTGCAAGGGACGAGTACCGGCGTTCGGTGGTTCATCTCTGGCAGCGCCTCGAAGAGGAAATCCTGCCGGAAGTCGCGGTTGACCGAAAGTAGGAGGCAAGCGCCTCCTGCCTCTGGATACTGTGTCAAGCAACTGAAAAAAAAGAACAATCTCTTCAAGCATTCGTGTTTTCCGGCCCCGGGCGCCCGGGTGTGTACTTTTTGGCAATAAGCAGCGGCGCTTGCCTCGACTATTCTTCACGGGCCTTCCAAGGGAGCGGAAGGCACCAGGTTGATGCCTTGGTTCGGCCAGGCAAACGGGAGGTTTTCGATGAAATTCAGATCCATGCTGCTCGCGACTGCGGGCGCCGCCCTGCTTTCCGCCACCGCGCTGTCCGGCGCGCGCGCGGAGGGCGTGACGATTGACGACATTGTTCAGGACCAGGGCACGCCGGCAGACATCGTGTCCTACGGGCTCGGGCCGCGCGGACAGCGCTACAGCCCGCTTGCCACGATGAACAAGGACAATGTGAAGAACCTGACGCCTGCATGGGCCTTCTCCTTCGGCGGCGAAAAGCAGCGCGGCCAGGAAAGCCAGCCGCTCATCAAGGACGGCATCATGTATGTCACCGGGTCCTACAGCCGCATCTGGGCCGTGGACGCCCGGACCGGCGAGGAGATCTGGCAGTATGACGCCCGCCTGCCGGAAGGCATCCTGCCCTGCTGCGACGTGATCAACCGCGGCGCCGCGATCCTCGGCGACAAGGTCTACTTCGTCACGCTCGACGCCAAGATCGTCGCCCTCGACGCCAAGACCGGCAAGCCGCTGTGGCGCAAGGAGATCGGCGACTACGAGGCCGGCTACTCGGCCACCGCCGCCCCGCTCATCGTTCCTTCCGAGGCACACGGCCCTCTGATCGTGACCGGCAATTCCGGCGGCGAGTTCGGCGTCGTGGGCGAGGTGCAGGCCCGCAACCCGGAAACCGGCGAACTGGTCTGGTCGCGCCCGGTGATCGAAGGTCACATGGGCACGTTGAACGGCCAGGAATCCACCATGACCGGCACGAAGAACGAATCCTGGCCGGGCGACATGTGGAAGAACGGCGGCGGCGCCACGTGGCTGGGCGGCACCTACGATCCGGAAACGAAGCTGATCTATTTCGGCACCGGCAACCCGGCGCCCTGGAACTCGCACCTGCGTCCGGGCGACAACAAGTGGACCTCCTCGCGCATCGCTCTCGATCCCGAGACGGGCGAGATCAAGTGGGGCTTCCAGACCACGCCGCATGACGGCTGGGACTTCGACGGCGTGAACGAGTTCGTCTCCTTCGACATGGAGAAGGACGGCCAGACCGTGAAGGCCGGTGCCACCGCCGACCGCAACGGCTTCTTCTATGTTCTCGACCGCACCAACGGCAAGTTCATCTCCGCCGTGCCCTTCGTGAAGAACATCACCTGGGCCAAGGGCATCGACGAGAACGGCCGCCCGATCTACGATCCGGAGAACCGTCCGGGCAATCCGGCCGAAGCCGCCGACGGCAAGAAGGGCAAGTCGATCTTCGCCGTTCCGTCCTTCCTTGGCGGAAAGAACTGGATGCCGATGGCCTACTCGCAGAAGACGTCGATGTTCTACATCCCGTCCAACGAATGGGGCATGGACATCTGGAACGAGCCCGTCACCTACAAGAAGGGCGCTGCCTATCTGGGCGCCGGCTTCACGATCAAGCCGATCTTCGACGACCACATCGGTTCGCTCAAGGCCATCGATCCGGCCACTGGCGAGGTCAAGTGGGAATACAAGAACAAGGCGCCATTGTGGGGCGGTGTCCTGACGACGGCCGGCGGCCTGGTCTTCACCGGCACCCCGGAAGGCTATCTCATGGCCTTTGACGACGAGACCGGCGAAGTGCTGTGGAAGTTCAACACCGGCACCGGCATTGTCGGCTCCCCGGTCACCTGGGAGCAGGATGGCGAGCAGTGGGTCTCCATCGTCACCGGCTGGGGCGGCGCTGTTCCGCTCTGGGGCGGCGAGGTGGCCAAGGTCGTCAGCCATTTCAACCAGGGCGGCACCGTCTGGGCATTCAAGCTTCCCAAGCAGATGGCCGCGAACTGATCCGGCCTGACCGCTGAAACGGAGAAACCCGCCGGGAGCGATCCCGGCGGGTTTTTCGTTGACCGTCAGCGAAGCCCGGGCAAGCGCCGCTGTCAGCGAGGCGGATGATGCCCGCCGGTGGTGAATGCCGCGATCAGCGCATCCGTCATGCTCTCGTTTGAATGCTTGAGCGGATCGTTCAGCGAATTGCCCAGCGCAATCATCATCACCATGCCGAGAACGGCGGCATGGATGGCTGCTGCCTCGGCCCGTGCGCCGTCTCGTCCCTCGCCCAGTTTCGCTTCCAGTGCGCTGTACAGTCTGTCGGTGACCGGGTGGATCCGGCTCGCGAGCGTGTCCTTCGGGCGCCCATGCCTGCGGCTACCCGCCATTTGCAGCGCCAGGTACATCATGCGGAAGCGGTCAAGGTCCGAAAGGTGAAAGGCGGCGACGGCGCGCACGAAGGCCGCGACGGCATCCGCGCGCGTCGTGGCTTCGGCGAGCGCGCCTTCGGCCGTTTCCGATTCCAACTCCAGCCAGGGCACGAACATCGCCGCCAGCAGGTCCGGCCTGGAGGGAAACCAGTAGAGCACCGCCTGCTTGCTGACACCCATCTGCCGGGCGATGGCATCGAAGGACACGGCCTTCGGCCCCTCCTTGCCAAGCAGCCTTCTGGCGGTGGCGAGAATCCTCTCGCGGGTTCCGTTTGCGCGCATCGGCCCGTCCATTGACAGCTTACCAATGGTAAGATAGAAAAATTACCGATGGTAAGCAAGCTGCCTTGCGGCTCTGCCATCCGTGCAACACCGGGTGAGGGGAACGCAAATGACCCTGCTTGTGATGGACAACCCCGTCTTCGCCACCTACGCCATCGCCGCGGCGCTCACCGCCCTCAAGGTCATGGGCCAGGGATGGATGACCGTCTTCCGCATGATGAAGAGCAATGCCGGTCTCGTCAGCCCGGAAGACCTGCGGCCAGGACCGCTGAACCGCGCGCCGTCGCCGGAGCAATTGGCGCTGAACGACTACGTCGACCGCTCGCGGCGCATGCACCGCAACGACCTGGAGAACATCCCGGCTTTCTGGATCGCGGGCCTGCTTTTCGTGACGGCGGACCCGGCCCTGTGGCTGGCCCGGGTCCTCATGTACGGATTCGTGGCGGCACGCCTGGCACATTTCGCGGCCTATGCAACCAGCCAGTCCCACGAGGTCAGGGCCACTTTCTATACGATCGGTTCGCTGATCGTGATCTTCATGGCCCTGTATGTTCTTGGTTCACTGCTCGTTTGAAGCCTGCAGCACCCGGAATGTCGAGGGTTCCTGTTCAAGCCGCTCAAGCCTTTGCAGGAATTCGGTGATGACGGGCAGCACCGTGCCGGGCTTCTCCGCGTGGGGCGCGTGGCCGCAATCGGGCACGGCCAGGATCTCGCAGGGGCTGTAGGTGCGTTCTTCCAGTGCTTCCATATGCGCCATCGTGCCGTATTGGTCGTCGCGCCCCTGGATGCCGAGCACCGGCACACGCACCTCGTCGATGGCGTATTCGATGTTCCATTCCCGGAATTCCGGCGTCAGCCAACCGCTGTTCCAGCCGTTGAAGGCATCGTCCACATGGTCGTGATAGCGTGCCAGCTTTTCCCGCAGATTGCCCTCGTCATAGGCTTTGCGAGCCTGGCTGATTGCGGCCAGTCCGAAATCCTCGGTGAAGAAATGAGGTGCGATCAGGATGAGGCCGCGCACGCGATGATCCTGCATATTGCCGAGGTAGAGCGTGGCAATGGAACCGCCGTCCGAATGACCGAGCAGGACGCCCCGCCGGAAGCCGATTGCGTCCAGCACATGCGGGAGAACGTCCACCGCCTCGTCGCGCATGTAGTCGATGCTCCAAGGCGCCGGGTAGGAGGACGACCGGCCATAGCCGCGCCTGTCATAGGCGAAGACACCGAAACCCGTGGCCGCCTGGAGCGTCTCCGGAAAGTCGCGCCACAATTCCACCGACCCCAGTCCTTCATGCAGCAGGACAATGGTTGGCGCTTCATCAGGTGGGGGCCCCCAGCAGCGCCCGTTCAGTTGCGCCCCGGCGACATCGAGCGTCACCGGATGATCTGATTGCCAGTCCATGAAAATCTCCGTCGCGATTTCATGAAAAATAATACATTGATCGGCCGCGATCCACCCCGTGAGCAGCCATGAAGGACGAATTGCACCGATATCTGCGATCACATGGATCGTGCTGAAAGATAAAGTATTGCATTATAATTCTCGAATTCCGAGTGCCTGAAAGGCAGGCGACCGGGTCACAGCCGGAACCGGCTCGGCGCGAATGCCGTAAAGTAAACGCGGACCGTTTACCCGAATAGCATGAAGCACTAATTTAAGGGCGATGCAGGGGATGACGTCCTTATGACTGACGACGAAGCAATGGTGCCGGGCAATCTTCGCCAGGACAGGATGGTGGCTGTCCGGTTTGATGGTCCGGCATTGCTCACCGGCCCCGCGGGGTCGGGCAAGTCGGCGACACTGCTTCGCCGGGCCGTTCGCCTGCTGGAGGCCGACAGCGAAGCAAGGGTCGCGCTGGCAACAATGACGCCGCTCCATGCGCGCAGGCTGGAATCCGAATTTGCCCTTCTGTGCGCGGGCAGGGCCGGATTTGCTTCCCGGATGACGATCGGGTCATGGCTGGAAGTGGCAGAGGAACTGCATGGCTATGTGGGAGGCCGTGTTCCGGTCATGGCGCCGCCAGGGCTGGTTCGCGACCAGGCGGCTTCGGCGCTGCTTGACGGCGGACATGCCTGCGGCCTCGACCGGATGATGGCGGAATGGGATCAGGTCGTCGACGCCTGGATGATCGCCGACGAGGCCGATTACCTCGGCGCCCCCAACCCTGATGGCATGCCGCCCCTGACGGTCTCGGAACGCGCTTCGCTCTGGCCCTATCTTGCCCGTCTGCGCAACGGGCTCGACGCACGCATGCAGATGTCGAATGGCGACCTGTTTGCCCGCATGACTGACTACTACGACGGCAAGGAAGACAAGCCCTTTGATCACGTGCTTGTGGATGAGGCGCAGGACCTTTCGTTCATCGAGGCGCGCTTCTTTGCCGCCATCGCGCCGGACGGGACGGACGGCCTGTTGCTGGCAGCCGAGGAAAGCATGCGCACCGTGCGGCCCTGGCTCGGAATGGAGGAGGCCGGCATCGACCTTGGCGGCCGCCTGGAGCGGCTGGAAGGCCCATGCCGCAGTCCCGGCCTGATCCGCTCCTTCTGCGCCGATCTGATCGCCGGACGGTCATCGCGTCCCTGGCAGGGGCGTGACGGGCCGCTGGTCTTTGCCGCCGGCGAGGCGATACCCGGCAGCCTGGTCTCCTTTGCCGCGGCCCGCGACGGCCTGGAGAACCGGTCCTCCGCGATCCTCTGGCTGACGCCGGAAGGGCGGACCTGTGCCCGCGAGGCTGTCACGCTCGCCGGCATCGACACCGTGCAGGAGCCGCGCAAGGGCCATGTGGCCGTCCTCGGCGCCAATGACGCCAAGGGACTGGATTTCGACGCTGTCGCCGTCACCGGTTTCCACCAGGGCCTGCTCGACCGCGATCAGGCGCCGGCAGCCGATGCCCGCGCGGCGCTGGCGCGCCGGCTGGCCCATCTTGCCTGTACGCGTACGAAGGATACATTGCTGGTATGCCTCCAGGGGTGACCCGCAAGGCCCTTGCGCTTTGGGGTCTGCCATGATCCTTACTGCACCCTGTGAATTGAACCGACTGGAACGGAAGTGCCATGACCGACGCCGTGTTGAAGCCCGCCACCTCGAAACCTGCCCTGAAACCCAAGGACAAGCCCGATCTGGGTGCGTTCTCCTGGGAGGATCCCTTCCTGCTGGACAGCCAGCTTGACGAAGAGGAGCGGATGATCCGGCAATCGGCGTTCGACTTCGCCCAGGACCGGCTGGCGCGCCGCGTGGAGGACTTCTACCTCAATGAAAAGGCAGATCCGGCCATTTTCGCCGAAATGGGCGAAGCCGGCCTGCTCGGCGTCACCGTGCCCGAGGCCTATGGCGGCATCGGTGCGGGCTATGTCACCTACGGCCTCGTCGCCCGCGAGGTCGAGCGCATCGACAGCGGCTTCCGCTCCATGATGAGCGTGCAATCCTCGCTCGTCATGTATCCCATCTATGCCTACGGTTCGGAGGAGCAGCGCAAGCGTTACCTGCCAAAGCTGGCAAGCGGCGAATGGGTCGGCTGTTTCGGCCTGACCGAACCGGACGCCGGTTCCGATCCGGGCGGCATGAAGACCCGTGCGGCAAAGACCGACGGCGGCTATGTGCTCAACGGTTCCAAGATGTGGATCTCCAACAGCCCCATCGCCGATGTCTTCGTGGTCTGGGCGAAATCCGAGGCCCATGGCGGCAAGATCAGGGGCTTCGTGCTTGGAAAGGGCATGAAGGGCCTGTCCGCCCCCAAGATCGAGGGCAAGCTGTCACTGCGCGCCTCGGTGACGGGCGAGATCGTGCTCGACAATGTCGAGGTCGGCGAGGAGGCGCTGCTGCCGCATGTCGAGGGTCTCAAGGGCCCCTTCGGCTGTCTCAACCGTGCCCGCTACGGCATTGCCTGGGGCGTGATGGGGGCCGCGGAGGATTGCTGGCTGCAGGCTCGCCAGTATGGCCTTGACCGCAAGCAGTTCGGCAAGCCGCTTGCCGGCACGCAGCTTTACCAGAAGAAGCTCGCCGACATGCAGACCGAAATCGCGCTCGGGCTTCAGGCTGCGCTGCGCGTCGGGCGCCTGATGGACGAGGCTGCCGCCGCGCCGGAAATGATCTCGATCATCAAGCGCAACAATTGCGGCAAGGCGCTGGATATCGCCAGGCTTGCCCGCGACATGCATGGCGGCAACGGCATCCAGGTGGGCTACAAGGTCATGCGTCACGCCGCAAACCTTGAAACCGTGAATACCTACGAGGGCACGCATGACGTCCATGCGCTGATCCTCGGCCGCGCCCAGACGGGCATCCAGGCCTTCTTCTGAGGATGGGTGCGCTAGAGGCCGATCCCACGATGGACGAGACCGGTTTGCCCGTCGCGGCCATTGTCGCGCCGAAGGGCGCCGATGCGGATGGCCTCCTGACCGGACTGGCCGGACAACTTGCAGGCCGCGGCCTGGCGGTCATCGGCCATGTCCAGTCATCCGGCGGCAACGATGCCATGCTGCTCGTCGATGTCGGCTGCGGCACCGCAACCGGCATCTCGCAGGACCTGGGCGCCGGGGCACAGGGGTGCCGCCTCGACTCCGCTGCGCTGGCCGGT
This sequence comes from Phyllobacteriaceae bacterium, assembly GCA_002708825.1. Classification (GTDB taxonomy): domain Bacteria; phylum Pseudomonadota; class Alphaproteobacteria; order Rhizobiales; family Rhizobiaceae; genus Zhengella. The sequence goes on from PAPF01000020.1 coordinate 27,226, forward strand.
GCTGTCGGCCCGCTTCTCGCGGCCATGGACGAAGGGCCGGATCTCGTCATCGTCAATCGCTTCGGCAAGGACGAGGCGGAAGGCCGCGGGTTCCGCGCCGTGTTCGAGAAGGCCTGCGAACTGGGCATCCCGGTCCTGACCGTGGTGCGCGAGGCCTATCTTGACGACTGGCGCGCCATGACCGGTTCGGCGTGCAACGAATTGCCCGCGCATGCCGGACGGCTGGAGGACTGGCTCGCCGCCCATCTGGCCCCGCGCGCGGCCTGACCATTCGCGCCCCCGTGGCGCCCTGAAAGGAAAGCCTCCCCGTGAACCGAATCCTGCCCATGATCCTGGCGGTCGCGCTGTTCATGGAGAACATGGATTCCACGGTCATCGCCACCGCGCTGCCGGTGATCGCCGCCGATCTCGGCACCAGCCCCGTGGCTTTGAAACTGGCGCTGACGGCCTATCTTGTTTCGCTCGCCATCTTCATTCCGGTGAGCGCCTTCATGGCCGACCGCTTCGGTGCGCGGCGTGTCTTCCGCATCGCCATCGCCGTGTTCATGCTGGGATCGCTGGCCTGCGCGGTGGCCAATTCGCTGGGCGCCTTCGTTGCGGCACGCTTCCTGCAGGGCATGGGCGGCGCCATGATGACGCCGATCGCCCGGCTCATCCTGGTGCGTGCCACCCGCAAGGAAGACCTCGTCAACGCCATGGCATGGCTGACCATTCCCGCCCTGTTCGGTCCCTTCGCCGGGCCGCCGCTGGGCGGCTTTATCACCACCTGGTTTTCGTGGCACTGGATCTTCCTGATCAACCTGCCGATCGGCCTCCTCGGCATCGTCCTTGCCGGCCGTTACCTGCCGGAGACCGAGCGGACCGAAACCGGCCGCATCGACTGGCGCGGCTTTGTCCTGGCGGGCGTGGCGGCTTCGGGCGTCGTTTTCGGCCTGTCGGTCATTTCCCTGCCGGCCTTGCCGCCGGTGGTGGGCATGGCCGCGCTCGTGGCCGGTATCGTTTCCGCCGTGCTCTACATGCGCCACGCACGGCATGCGCCCGCGCCGCTGCTGGACCTGACCCTGTTCCGCGAGCCGGCCTTCCGCGCCACGATCACGGGGCTGTTGCTGTTTCGCATCGGCTCCGGCGCAACGCCATTCCTGCTGCCGCTGCTGTTCCAGTTGTCCTTCGGCATGAGCGCCTTCCAGTCCGGCATGGTCACGTTTGCGGGCGCGGGTGGCGCGCTCATCATGAAATTCGCCGCCGCGCCCATCCTGCGCGCCGTCGGCTTCCGTACCACCATCGTGCTTGCGGTCCTGTTGTCGGCGGCCATCATTGCCGCCAGCGCGCTCTTTACCGGGCAGACGCCCTGGCTGGTCCTGGTCGGCGTGTTGCTTGCCGGCGGCCTGGCGCGCTCGCTTTTCTTCACCTCCGCCTCGGCGCTGACCTTCTCCGGCCTTGGACCCGAGCAGGCCGCGCAGGCGACAGCCATTTCCGCGGTCAACCAGCAGGTGGCCATCGCCCTCGGCGTGGCTCTGGCAGGCCTCATCCTCGAGGCAACAGGGACGATCACCGGCAACGGCTTCGATTCCACGGCCTTCGCCACCGCCTTCGTGCTGGTGGGACTGGTCGCCGCAAGCGCCATCCTGCCGTTTCTCGGCCTGCCGGGCGAAACCGGTGCCGAGATGAGCGGCCACCGCCGCCATGGGGCCGGTGGTCAGGCCCCGGTCTCGTCGGTTCCGCCGGCGTCTTCCGCGCTGCGGCCCCTGAAGTCGCGCGCCAACAGGTAGAGCTCCACGCTTTCGGCGCGGCTTGCCGCCGGCTTGACGTGGTGCACGGAGCGGAAATTCTTCTTCAGCATGTCCAGAAGCTGGTTCTCCGTGCCGCCCTGGAAGGTCTTGGCGAGGAAATGCCCGCCGGGCTTGAGCACGCGGATGGCGAAATCGGCCGCCACCTCGCACAGATGCTGCGTGCGGATATGATCGGTCTTGCGATGGCCGGTGGTCGGGGCGGCCATGTCGGAGATGACGAGATCGGGCGCTCCGCCCAGCGTTTCGATGAGCAGGGCAGGGGCGTCGTCGTCCAGGAAATCCTTTTGCAGGATGATGGCGCCGGGCACCGGGTCCATTTCGAGGTAGTCGATGCCCACGACGCTGGGCTTCTCTTCGTCGGAACCCACGATGGCACCGGCCACCTGGCACCATCCGCCCGGCGCGGCGCCGAGATCGATGACCTTCTGGCCGGGCTTGAGCAGGTGATAGCGCTCGTCGATCTCCAGCAGCTTGAAGGCCGCCCGCGAGCGGTAGCCTTCCTGCCGCGCCTTGTGGACATAGGGATCGTTCAGCTGCCGCTCGATCCACCGCCGCGAGGAGTTTTTCAGGCCGCGCTTCTTCTTCACCCTGGTCTTGAGCATGCGCGGCTGGTTGCCGCTGCCCTTGGTCGTCTTTGCCATGGGGTTCAATTGCCTCCCGGACGCGGTCGGTTGCGCCGCCGCCAGACGCCGTCGCGCGCCATCAGTTCGGTGAGTATGCCTTCGCGCAGGCCCCGGTCGGCCACGCGCAGCCGCTCTGAGGGCCAGGCCCGGCGGATGGCTTCGAGGATGGCGCAGCCTGCCAGCACGAGATCGGCGCGGTCGGCCCCGATGCACGGATTGGCCATGCGCGCGTCGAAATCCCAGCCCAGCAGGCGCTCCGTCATGGCCGTCACATCGCCGGAATTGAGCCAGATGCCGTCGATGCGGCGGCGGTCATAGCGTTCCAGTTCAAGGAAGACGCCGGCCAGCGTCGTCACCGTGCCGGACGTGCCGAGCAGGTGGAAACGCGTGTCCCCGGACAGGTGCGCGAGACGGTCGCGGCCCTCGAAATCGGCGATCATGACCGAAACGTCGGCCACCATGGCCTCGAAGATTTCGCGTGTCACGTCGCGTCCGCCGAAGCGCTCGGCCAGCGAGACGACGCCGACCGGCAGCGAGGTCCAGGACACGATGTGGTGCGCCAGGTGGGGCGAGCGCCGGCCGGGAATGTCGATAAGCGCGATTTCCGACGAGCCACCGCCAATGTCGAACAGCACCGCGCCGGGCGTGTTGCGCTCCACCAGCGTCCCGCAACCGGAAACGGCCAGCCGGGCTTCCGTTTCCCGGTTGACGATTTCCAGCTTGAGACCCGTTTCGCGGCGCACGCGCTCGATGAATTCCGCCCCGTTGGCGGCCGAGCGGCACGCCTCCGTGGCGATCAGGCGCGCCCGGCGCACTCGCCTTGCCTTCAGCTTGGCTGCGCAGACCTGCAACGCCTCGATGGCGCGATCCATGGCCGCGTCGGACAGGCGTCCGGTCGCCGTAAGGCCCTCGCCGAGCCGTACGATGCGCGAAAAGGCATCCACGACGCGGAACTGGCCGGGCCGCGTCGGTGTCGCCATGAGCAGGCGGCAATTGTTCGTGCCAAGGTCAAGCGCGGCATAGATGGGTGCGTCGGACGGATTGGAGCGAAGCGTCGCCGGCATGCCATGGGCATGGCGCTGGCCGTTGGCCGACCGCGCCGCCGTGGCGGCATGGTGATGACCGGCCGGACGCCGTTGCGACGTCTCCGGGACCGGCGGTTCGGAAACCGGTGCACGCGCTGGAACCGCGGTGTCCGCCGCCGTGCCCGCACGTGCCTCGCCATCGCGGACGAAGGGCTTTCGCCGTCCGCGCCGGCGCTTTCGCTTGCGCTTGGGTTGCTCCGCGTCCGCTGAGGGTGCGTCGGGATTCCGGGCGTCGGTTTGGTGCGCGGCGGTCCTTCGCTTGCGCGGCCTGCGACGGCGCTTCTTGCCGTCACACGGGAAATCGGAGCGGCTGTCGTTGCCGCCACGCTCCCCGGACGCCCCGTCATTGGCCGGAGGTCGGCCGTCTTCGGGGTCTTTCACGGGCTTTTTCCTTGTCGCGCCGCGCAATACAACCCTTCCATGGCGATGCAGCAGGCGCTTGAGCTACTTGTTGAATACAGGATAACAGCCCTTCGCCGGTTCACAAAGCGAAATCCTGACGGCTGTCCGGACACCGGCAACGGAATTGCCGGTCTTGATCGCGGCGAAGGGTTGACTATTTGTCTGCCATGGGTAATACGACGCCCAACCGGACTGCGGGCAACTGCTCCGCCTCCGGAACAGGCTTTGGGGAATAGGTTAACGGTAGACCCGCGGACTCTGACTCCGTTAGTCCTGGTTCGAATCCAGGTTCCCCAGCCAACCGCTTCCTGACAAATCAGCCGACTGACACGGGTCACCCTGGTCGAGCAACTGTCATGCACGCGATCCCGGACCGTTGAGCGCTTCGGCAATGCGGTCCGGTCGCTTGACGCCGTTCGATTGGCGCGCGGCAGTTCGCAATAGCCGTGAGGGCTCTTGCCCTTGGCCGTATGGACCGCGCCATGGCGCTGTCCGGTTCCGCTGAACAGCAGGCCGGCAGGCTGGAGGCCGGCATGACCGGCATGGGCCGGGTTGCAGCACGTTCGCAACGGACACGATTTGTTCTGAAGGGCCGCATGCCAGCGGGATGTTTTCGGAAGGAAAACGGATTGTCTATCACTAATTTATCTGTTTAATGACTCCGAATTATATCAATTGGAGCAATACGAATGGCTGTCATCAATATCAACAATTATGCGATAATCGAAGGTGACAGCGGAAGCCAGTATATTGAATTTGTCGTCTACGCCGATGCGGCTGTAACCGCGGATACATATTTCTATTATTACACCCAGGATGGCACGGCTTCGAGTGCCAATGGCGACTTTTTCCAGACCAACGGCACGGGTTTCATTCCTGCCGGCCAGACATCCGCGACCGTTCGAATCACCATCTATGGCGACCAGCAGATCGAGGGAAACGAGTACTTCCAGCTCGTCGTGCTGGCCGGCCAGAACGCCAGCCTGACCAATGACGCGCCGGCCCTCATTGCCACGGGGGTCATTCGCGATGACGATGACGCCGTGCCGGACACGCCCGGCGGCGTCGGCGGTCCGGCGGCGGAAGTGGCGGAACCGCCCCTCGTTTCACCGACCGAGCCGACGGTCCGTGTCTTCGGAACCTCGATCATCGAAGGCGATTCGGGTTCGGAATACGCATACTTCCTGATTACGCTCGATCGCCCGGCAACCAGCGACGTGACCATTTCCTACTACATGCAGGACAGATCGGCGTCTGAGCAATTGGGTGATTATTTCCAGAGTACCGGCACGGTGACCATTCCGGCCGGCCAGCAAAGCACCTGGGTGCGTGCCACCGTGTATGGCGACAATGCCATCGAGGGCGACGAGGCGTTCCAGCTTGTCATCTTCGATGCCTCGAACGCGGTCCTCGAGGGCGAGGCACCCGCGCTTGTCGCAACGGCGACCATCATCGATGATGACGGGGGGCCGGTGTCCGGACCGGGCGGTACGGGCCCGGTGGGTATCGGCCTGACGGCACCGGACCAGGATTCCGGGACGGTGCCGACGGTCAATGTCCGCGACGTCAGCGTCATCGAGGGCAGTTCGGGGTCCACCTCCGCCCGCTTCCTCGTGTCGCTCGACCGGCCGGCGACGAGCGATGTCACGATCCGCTACTATACCCAGGACCACACCGCCTGGAGCGAACAGGACGATTTCTTCTCCACCGCGGGAACCCTTGTCATCCCGGCCGGAAGCCAGTCCGGATATGTTTCCGTGACCGTGTACGGCGACAACCGGATCGAGGGCGACGAGGATTTCCAGCTTGTCATCTGGGATGTCGACAATGCGGTGATGAGCGACAATGCGCCGGCGCTGATCGCGACCGGAACGATTGTCAGCGATGACGGCATTCCCTCCGGTGAAACAGGCGAAATCGGTGATTTCGGCGCCGATCTCGCCCCGGCCCAATCGGAGCCGGGCATTCTGCCGACGCTCACGGCCCATGATGTCGCCTTTGTCGAAGGCGACAGCGGTTCCGGCACGGCACGCGTGCTCGTGACGCTCGACCGGCCGGCGCTCGGACCGGTGACATTCACCTACATCGTGCAGGACGGGTCGGCGTCCCACGGCAGCGGCGACTACTTCCAGACATCGGGAACGGCAACGATCCCTGCCGGCGCGCAGTCGACCTACATCAACGTTACTGTCTATGGCGATACGCTGATCGAAGGCAACGAGACCGCGCGTGTGGTCATTCTCGATGTCACGAACGCCGAACTTCCGGGCGGCAGCCCTGCAATCGAAGCAGAAGTCCAGATCCTCGACAACGATACCGGTGCAACGGACCTCATCGGCGGCACCGGCCTTCAGGCCGACCCCGTCGCCGGCCCGTCCACCGGACCGTCAGTGAACGTGTCGGTCGTCGGGTCGGCCACCAACGAGGGCGGCTCCTCGGTCTATGTCTACGCCTATGTGCTCCTGTCGGAGCCGGCCGCAACGACCGTGACGATGGATTTTACGACCGTGGCGGGCACGGCGACGGCCGGCACGGATTTCGTGGCCGGTTCCGGCACCCTGACCATCAATGCCGGGGACAGGGTGGGTTATGTCCAGATCCGGGTCTATGGCGATACGCTGGTCGAGGGCGACGAGACCTTCGCGGTCGAATTCTCCAACCTGAGCGGCGCGGTCTTCAGCAATGGCCAGTCGACCATGACGTCCACCCTGACGATCAGGGATAACGAGGCCGGCACGGCCCGCAGCAGCGACGACGGTCCGCTGTTTGTCGGACTTCTCGTCCCGCAGGTTCTCGTCGGCGACGACAGCGCCGATGTCCTGCTTGGCGGCCGTTCCAACGACAGCCTGTATGGTGGCGCGGGCGACGACGTGCTGACCGGAGGCGAGGGCAACGACATCATCCGCGGCGGAGCGGGCGCGGACGTGATGTCGGGCGGGGCCGGATTCGACACGCTCAGCTACGCGGACTCCACGGCCGCCGTGCAGGTCTTTCTTGGCGGCAACACGGCTGCCGGCGGCCATGCCGCGGGCGACACGATTTCCGGTTTCGAGAACGTCGTAGGCTCGAATTTCGACGACCGCCTGTTTGGCTCCGCTCAGGTCAACCTGCTCGACGGCGGGGCAGGCAGCGACATCCTGCTCGGCAACAACGGCAATGACACGCTGCGTGGGCGTGCCGGCCGCGATATCCTGTATGGCGGCAACGACGACGACACTTTTGCCTATTTCAGCGTCGCGGATGCCGGCCTGCTGTTTGCGGACCGGGACCGCATCCAGGACTTCAGCAATGGGGACGACCGCATCGATCTCTCGGCGGTCGATGCCGACACGGGAACCGCGGGAAACCAGGCTTTCACCTATGTCGGCCGCTTCTTCTCCGGAACCGCCGGCGAATTGCGATCCTACGAGAATGTCGGGCTGACCTTCATCGAAGGCGATGTCGACGGCGATGGTTCCGCCGACTTCCGCATCGAACTCCTCGGAACGGGGCTCGGCATCGACGGGAGCGATTTCGTTCTCTGACGGCGTCTGGCTTCGCTTGCGGTCCGGCTCACGTTTTGGCTTTCTGGGTCGCAGGAACTGCCCCTGTTTGCAGGCCGGCGCATCAACTTGAGAAATGTCAAGGGCGATCCATCGGAAATACGTGAACATGTTCTTGTATTAATGCAGGAGCGGTTCATGCGGTTGATCCTCGTTGCGCTGATGTTGATCATGCTGGGGAGTTCTGCGTTTGGGCAGACGGACGTGCCTGTTGCAGGTGCCTATGGTGGTGCCTGCCGCGAGGGCGACAGTCCTTGCGACCAGGGCGTCTGCGACAGATCGAGCAACATCTGCGTCAGTTGCGGCGGCGAGGGCGCTCCGGCCTGTATCGGGAACGACGGCAAACCGGTTTGCACATTTCCCGGTTACGGCTATCGGCCCATGTCGCTTGGCGGTCGCCAGCTCTATTGTTTCACGCAAGAGACAACCGATTGCGGCCATGTCGGCCTGCCGGCATGTGACATCTCCGGCAAGCCGGTCTGCCGCTTCGGCATTCAGGTGGTTGCAGCCGACGGAACGGCCTTTTGCGCGGCCTGCGGAGACTACGGCCAACCCTGCTGCCCCGGTTCAGCCTGCGATTACGGCGCTTGCCGCAACAATGTCTGCCTGCCGGAAAAGCAGGCGGGAAGCACCGGGCAGGGCGGAGATGCGCCCTTGTCTCCCGCCCAGGGCAACGCAAGGGCGGCAATCCTTGCGGCCATCGCCGGGTGCCGGCTGACCGAAGCCCGCGCGATGCACGCCAACGCCGATCCGAATGAGCCTTGGTATGACGAAGTGTCCCGCGACCTGACCGAAGCTGTCGAGCGCGAGAACGAAGTGCGCGCACTCTACGACCGGGCGTTGGCGAGGCAGGCGGAAGCCCGGAGCCTGGTTGGTGAGGGCGACCATGACAATGCACTGCTGGCATTCCAGGCCGCCGCGGACCTGCTGCGCGACGCCCGCGCCCTGACGCGTTGCGATGGTACCCGCGATGTCATCGACGAAGCGGTCGCCATCAACCGGCGCAACGCCGCACCTACCCGCGCCGTGGCGCTGGTCGCTATGGCCCGGGCGGATATCGGCCTGTGCAATTTCAGGGTCGCAGGGGAGCTTCTCGACGAGGTTCCGGCCGATACGCCGGGGCGGGACGCCGTGTTGACGCTGCTCGAAGAGGCGCGCAATCGCGAGTCCCGCGTGGAGCAGATGTTCGATGCGGCCAGAAACCTGCACCGGTTGGCCGACGAACGCGTCCGTGCAGGCAATCCCGGGCAGGCTCTGGAGATGCTGCAGGATGCCCGGCAGGGTCTCGTCAACGCGCGCCAATTGACGGAATGCAGGGCCTATCGCGACCGAATCACCGATGCGCTGCGCGTCGTCGGCGCAAGCCTCGAACTGGCGGAAGGCCTGGCGAATGCAAAAAATGCCGGTCAGGCGCCCGGCCCCCAGCTTGGTTCGCAGACCTCCGCCCCGGCGAACCCGGGCCAGCCCTTCGCCGGACGGCCGCACCCCTGTCACGACCCCTCGGTGCCGGCCGATGGGTCAGCCGCCTTCTATGCGCAGTATTTCGGTGGCGGCGGAGAGAGCTTCATCATCAAGGGCAACTACCTTTGCGATCCGCCTTTTATCGATACGCCCTTCGCCATCCTCGGCGGCAATTCGATGACGCTTTATGCCTGCACCCGGCAGGGCGATCACTATGTCGATTGCCGCGCAAGGGAAACGATCGCTTTCACCGATGTCCGTCCCGAAGGCAAAGGCACCGGCTACTTCTGGCGCAAGGAAGGCGCATGGCGCTGGATGGTCGTGGTGGGCCGTTGAAAGGAACAATGTGATGAAGTCCCCAAAGCCTCTGTCAGGAATTGTCTGCTGCCTCGGGCTGGTATTTACCGCGGCCGCGCAGGCGGAAGAATGTGCCGATCTCGGTGCGACCGAGAATTTCAATGCCATCCGCTACTGTGTCAGCTCCGTGCTTGCGCCGCAGGGGAGCAACAGCTACGGGCCGGCCAACCTGTTCGACGCAGACCGCAGGACCGCCTGGTGCGAGGGCGCCCGTGGCAGCGGTGCCGGCCAGGTGATCACGCTGGAGATCGACGGCGGCGGCCCGTTCCGTCGATTCCTGATCGAGAACGGATATGGCAAGGACGAACGGATCTTCTCGCGCAACGCCCGGCCGAGAACAATTCAGGTCACCACCGATACCGGCTTGTCGTTCCGCCACCAGCTGGAGGACAGGTGGAATGAGCGCTGGGTCGACCTGCCGGCGCCGGGGGAATACCGCAGCCTGCAAATCAAGGTCCTCGATGTCTATCCGGGCAGCCGCTACGAGGACATGTGCATCAGCACGATCCTGGTCGATTTCGACTACGAGAAATTTCTCGAATGGCAGGGTGACGAACCCGGTCGGCGGCAAGAGCCTGCCATGCCGGATGCGCCTGGCGAATCCGGTGCGCAAGGCAAGGGGACACCCGTCCTGCCGGATTTCGAGGAATTGCCGCCGCTTCCGGAGCTTTGAACGTCGTGCCGGCCATGGCCATGGCTTCGGGAAAGGAAGCTGCCGGTCCTAGGTCCTGTTGACAAAAGACGGCAACCAGAGCCGCACCGCAGCCAAGCATAGGAAGCCGAGGAAAGACTTTGCGGTCTTGTCGTAGCGGGTGGCGA
>PAPF01000021.1 GCA_002708825.1 Phyllobacteriaceae bacterium
TCCCAATTCTCGGCCCTCGCTGTCGATCAGAAGCGTCGTCGGCAGTCCTGGCGCCTGGAGGTCGAACGAAGCCCGCATGGAGGCGTCGATGTAGAGGCCGAGATGCTCGATGCCGATTTCGGCGTAGAACTTCCGAACCACCTCCGGCCCGGCCCGGTCGACCGAGAGCGGCACGACCTCGAAGCCAGGGCCACCGAGTTCCGCTTCAAGTGCATCGAGCGTCGGCATCTCCTCGCGGCAGGGCACGCACCACGTCGCCCAGACGTTGAGCAACACGGTCTTGCCCCTCAAATCGGCCAGCGTAAGAGCCTCACCGTTCCCGTCCTCAAACTCGATTTCGGGGAGCGGCCGCGGCGCCTCGTGCATCACGAAGGACCGGGACGAGGCCGTCTCAGCCTGTCCTCCGCCTTGAGGCGCACGCACTGGCGTGCCTCCGCTGAAATAGATCACGCCGACGATCGCGATCGCGGCCAGGGTTAGCGTGCCTGCCGCCAGAAATACGATTGTGCGCTGTCCCTGCAGGAGGTTCCTCATTGGCCGTCTCCCAGGTCTTTATCGCCTTCCGCCTGACGGCGCAGTTCCTCCACGAGCGGCAGGATGGTGCCCGTGAGTGCCTCTTCGCTCACCGGGCCGATATGCTTGTAGGCAACACGTCCGTCCGCGCCGATGACGAATGTCTCGGGCACGCCGTAGACACCCCAATCGATGGCCACGCGTCCGCTGATGTCGGCCCCGGTGCGCGTGTAGGGATCGCCAAGGCTGTCCAGCCATTTCGCCGCATCGTCCGGCTGGTCCTTGTAGTTGAGGCCGTGCAGCGGCACGGCGCCTTGCGCCGCAAGCTTCATGAACAAGGGGTGCTCCGCGCGGCAGGCAACGCACCAGGAGGCGAAGACATTGACCAGCGAGACTTCGCCCTTGAGATCGGTGCTCGACAGGCCAAGCGTCCGGCCCTTGACCGGCGGCAGCGCGAAGTCGGGCACCGCCTTGCCGATCAGCGTAGACGGCAGGTTGCCTGGATCACGCGTGAGCCCCCAGGCCAGCACCACGCCGAGCACGGCCGCTACAGCAAGAGGCAGGAAGGCCAGGACATTGCGGCGGCGCATCGGAACCGTGGGATATTCGTCGGTTCTGCTCATGAGCCGTCCCCGTCGCTGGCCGTAATTCGAGCCTGGACGTCCCGCTGGCGCTCGGGCCAGGTGCTCTTGATAAAGGCGAGCGCGGCGGCGATTTCCTCGTCGCTCAGGATTTCCCCGAAGGCAAGCATGTCGCTCTCATAGCCCGGGACGACACCGCCGACGCCGAGCTTGGTGATGGCGAACAGGTCCTGGTCCGAGTGGTGCCAGGTGTGTCCGCTTTCATCGTGCGGCGGCGCCGGCATGCGGCCGTTCTCCAGCCGGCGTTTCCAGTTCGGTTGGCCTTCAAGGTTTGCGCCGTGGCAGGAGGCACAGTTCTCGGCATAGATCTCCTTGCCGCGGGCGATTTGTTCGCTCGTCACGGGCTGGCCAAGGAACGTCACGTCCGCCGCTCGCGCATTGCCACCCTGTACTTGCGCAAACGAGACGATGGCTGCCAACGTCGAAACGGCGACAGCGGAAAGGAGGATCACGTTGCGCCTCATTGCGGCCCCCGCAGATATTTCACCAGCGCGAAGAGGCCGAGGATCAGGACAGCAAGGACCAGAAGCGCTACGAGACCGCTGCCGACCATCATCCAACCCATCAAGCCCTCCATTCCGCCCATGAACTCATTCATCGGAATAAACGGAGACCCCGCCCTCGCCGAAGGCGTAGGTCTTTAGCGTGCCGGTTTTTGCCGGCGCCATGCCGGGAGCGTTGGCCGGCATGCCGGGCAGTGTGATCCCGGTGATGTCTGGCCGTTCGGCGACAAGCCGCTCGATGATCTCGACCGGCACGAGCCCGCTCACGACATAGCCGTCGATCTCGGCCAAGTGGCATCCGATTCCTTGCCGCGGAACCCCGGCCTCGATCGAGCGCTTGTCGAAGTTGGTGTCGTCGACGCGCGTCACTGTGTAGCCATTGCCCTCCAGATAGTCGGCATAGGCATCGCAGCACCCGCAGCCCGGATCGCGCCAGATCGTGATCGTCTTGTTGTCCGACGCTGCCGCGACGGCGGAACCTTGAGGCGAGCTCGCCGAACCCAGCGACCAGTAGGCGATACCGCCAACGGCAACCACGGCGACGACGGCTACGGCAATTGTTTTCCTGTTCATGACATTCTCCATTATGCGCGCGCGAGCGCGGTCCAGTTCGCGCCGCCATCGCGGCTCCGGGCGAGGCCATCGCCGGTGATGGCGACGACATGATCGGCATTGGTGGGGTGGACAGCGATGGCCAGCGCGCGCGTGTTCGACTTTTGCGACCACACGACTCCGGCATCCTGCGATTCCCAGATGCCCGAAGGCAGTGCGGCGTAAAGCCGAGTGGGCAATGAAGCCGCGCTGACCAACGCGTTTATCGCCTCGCCTGCGGGAAGCGGCGCCTCCATTTGTGCCGGCTTCCCCGAGACAAGCGCGTCCATCGCATCGCCCGGCTGCACGTCCTGCCAGCGGCAGAAGCAATCCGGCACGCGGGTGAGACCCAGTTCGGTCCCGGCATAAATCCAGATGCCGCCCATGCCCGTTGCCAGATCGACCGAGGCCAATGCCGTCAGATCACGCTCGGCGTCTGCTAGCCACGGGCGATCCATCGCGAACGCCCAGGACTCGCCGGCATCCTCGCTTTGCCATAGCCCGTCGCCGCGAATGGCGGCATAGATGGCATCCGGTTCAGCCGCTGCTACGGTGACGGCGGTCACCGTAGCAGCGGGCAAGCCTTGGCTTCTCGCCTCCCAGTTATTTCCGCCATCTTCAGAGACGGCGACGCCGCCGCTCGTGAGGCCCGCCACTATCCGGCCGGGCCGGCCCGGATGCGTCGCGAGCGAGAGGATACCGCCTCCGGCTGGGGCGGACAGATCTATCCAGCCGCCGGCGCCTTCGCTGCGGGAAAGGGCGCCTTCGGCCAGGATCAACGCTTCGCCATCGAAGGCGATGGCGGGGCCGCTTGCCCCGGGTGCGGCGCGAAGGCTGAACGGCAGGCCGATCAGCCCGGCGCCCGCCGCCAGTGCGCCAAGGAAGGCACGTCTGGAAAGACGAGCGGAATATTCGGGCGTGGTTGTCATGTCGGTGTCTTTCATGTTCAGCGCGCCTCACAGCGTTCCGTGACGAGATGATTGAGGTCGGCAAGGCTGGAGAAGATTACCGAGAAGCGGTCACCGCCCATGCCGGCCCCAAGGATCACCGCGACGCCCGCCGGCGGGCCGGTTTCGACGCTGTCGATCTTGAGCCGGATGTTTTTCTCCCAATAGGGCGTTTCCTGGCCGTCGCCGGTGGTGATGAAATAGCTGTCCCCGCAATGGCGGATTGCCGTGACGCGCATTTCAGGCGGTGGATCGCCGATCGGCCCCGGCGCTCCGGCCCGCAGCCAGCCGGCCGGGATGAGACCTTCGTCGACGACCTTCCTGCCGCCGCCGGGCTGGCCGGCGATTTCGAGGAAGGCGACGAGGTCTGCGCGCGCCTGAGGATCGTCGATTCCGCGGAACGTCATGTAGGTGTCGGGGATCATGCCCGCCGGGTCTTTCAGCCAACCGTCGAGCGCGGCCGCGTTCCAGGAGAAGCCCGCTTCCCGCAGTCCGCTCGAATAGCGCACGAACCCGTCCGCTGTGCCCGCAATACGCTCCATGAAGCCGTCAAGGCTCGGACCGCTGAGGTGCAGGCCGGGTGCGAGGGCATGGCAGGCAACGCAGGCGCGATAGACCTGTGCGCCGCGCCGCGCATCCCCGTCGGCAAGTGCGGCCGAACTGACCGACAAAAGGCTCATTGCGGCGAAGGCGAGCGCGCCGAAAGTGGCCCGAAACCCCAAGATCGGGAGTACCGCACTGGCCGCTAAGGTCACGGCGGATGTGCGAAAAGCCCGACGCCCCGGCGTCGGTAGATATAAAACCATGATGTTCCAACCATCCTGAGAGGGCGCTTGAGACCGCAGCGCGCTGACCGCGCGATGCGAAGCGGAATCATGGGTGGTCAGTCTGACCGCGCATGATGTCAGGCACCGCGAACCGGAAGAACTCCGGGCGGCGTCAGCTCAGAATGGTGGTTCGGGGAGGATAAGGGTCGGGCGGGCCGGTGCGCCCGGTCACGCTTTGGAGGACAAAGCTGTCGGTAGTCGTCTCAGCGCCCGGCAAGCTTGTCTGGCCCGACGGCACGACGGCCAGGATCGGCGATACGCAGACATTGTCGCACGGAGGCATATCGCCGTTACCGTCCGAGCAATCCTGGCAGTCGCCCATGTCCGCACCATCGATCACGGCAAGCGTCATCTTCGCGCTCATGGTGGCGGCATTCGCGGCATGCACGACCGTCCCCGCCGCGAAAGCGGCGAGCATCATGATCATGAAAATGCGAACATACCTTGCCATGGCATATTGAATACCCGAAACCATATGGCCTGTCGATATGCGTTTCTGTCGCATCTGCCGCACTGATCCAAGTGTTGATCAATGATCGAACCGAACGATGCAGTTTCGGAGCTGAAAATCTGGCGACGATGTTTTTGGCCTCGTCACATAATCTTGATCTAAACTGACCACGTCTCAATGCGGCCCTCGCCTACAGGCCGCCAGTCGAGTTCAAGGCGGAGTTCAAAACCGCCGAGCCTGGACTGACTGCAGCGCAGTAGCCCACCCAGGCTCGACGGCCTCTATATATGCGCAATAACATCGCAGAGAACCCGCAGCATGCGACCCTTCCAGGAACTTGATGACGCCGCCGGTGATGATGAACCGCTTGGCGTCTCCTTGCGGAAATGAGCTGCCGAAACCCTGTAGCTGTCCGGTTCGATGATCAGGCTGAATTGTTGCAAGAACCGCGGAATTCGTGCGCAGCAGACCTCAAACGCCTACGATGACCAGTTCGGCGTTCTTGGGCCCACTGATGTGAGCGCCGCACCAAAGCCAACCCATCACGCCGACTGCGACCAGAACCCACCCGATCAGGGACAAGCTATGCTCCAAGAAGAGCAGCCGCCTGGCTCCAGGCATTCATAGTCGAGCGTGACGAAGAGAAGGACTGCGAAAGAGCGTGACAAGACAATGCGCAAGCAGGGCGAAATATACGTGGCATTCACAGGAAAAACTCATATGCTCGAGTTCGTTCAAACGTTGCCATAGCGGAGATCACGCTTCTGTAGCACGGTGTTCTTGACGCGCCGCCTGCCAGACCTCCCGCGCCGCATCGGCGTTGATCGCGGCGATGCCCAGGCCGACGATCAGGTCCGGCCAAGCGGACAGGGTGTAAACGGTGAGCAGGCCGGCCGCGATGATCGCGATGTTCGCCAGCGCATCGTTGCGCGCCGAAAGGAAGGCGGCCTTCGTCAGACTGCCGCTATGGCGCCGGAACCGGGTCAGCATGAGGGCGCAGGAGAGGTTGACCGCAAGAGCCCCGAGGCCGGTCAATGACAGCGCGAGGGGCTCTGGAGGTGTCGGTGCGACGAACTTGTCCCACGCTGTCCAGAGCGTTGCGAGGCCGGGGATGAGCAGGATACCGGCGAGCGCCATTCCGACTTTGGCGCGGCGGCGGGCGGACCATCCGAGCGCCGCAAGGATCAGGAAGTTGACCGACGTGTCCTCCAGAAAGTCGACGCTGTCGGCGAAGAGCGACACGGAGCCGATGGCGAGCGCGACGGCAAACTCGACGCCGAAATAGGCGAGATTGAGAAGGGCGACCAACCAAACCGCCCGTCGCAAACCCTGATCATGCGATGACATGTCCATTCGTCTGTGATCAGATGCCGGCCTTGCGACCATTGGTGCCGTATTGGAGCACGCGCACATTCTCGAGCGTGATCAGGCCGCTCGTCATGAGGCGGTCGAGTTCCGGCAGGAATGCGTTGATCTTGTCCTCGCTCTCGACGATTTCGATGACGAGCGGCAGGTCCTCGGATAGCCGCAGGATCTTCGACGTGTGCACCCGGCTCGAATGTCCGTAGCCGAGCGCCCCTCTGAGCACCGTCGCTCCGGCGAGATGCATCTCCCGGGCCTTTAGTACAATCGCCTCGTAAAGCGGCCGGCCGTCGTCTTTGTCATTCTCGCCGATGAAGATTCGCAGGGCGAGCGCCTGTTCCGGTACCTGCATGTCGTCCGTCCTTTCCTGATTTGATTGTGCCAGTCGGCGTCGGCCATCCAGGCGGTTGAGACGCATGGCCAATGTATGTCCCACCCACACGGCCAATAGCCATATGACGACGGATGCACCGATATTCAGTCCCGCAAACCGATAATCTTTCGCCATCGCGAACCGGAGCGTTTCCAGGCTGAACACGGAGAAGGTGGTGAACCCGCCGCAGATGCCCGTCATCACGAACTGGCGCTGGCGCCCGCTGACGAAGAGTCGACCATCCGGCCCGGTCAGCGCCGCATAGGCTCCGATCACAAACGATCCGATCCCGTTTGCCGCCAGCGTGCCCCAGGGGAACCCCGGACCCAGCATCTCGAGGGAAGCCAGTGAGACGGCGGCGCGCATCACGCCGCCGATCGCCGTGCCGAAGCCCACCGCCAGGTACATCAGCAATCCGCTGCGGAAGCTCCGCCACCGAGCCGATCTGAGCGGACTCATGCCGCACCCGCCGCAATGGCTGCACGGCCAGCGAGCACGCCCAGCGTCACGGCGCCAAGACAAAAGGCGAGCGACAGAATAACGTTCCTCGCCGCCCGCCGCCATTCGCCATCACGCGCCAATGCAAGCGTTTGGAGACTGAACGAGGAGACGGTCGTGTAGCTCCCGAGGAATCCGGTGACCACGAGCGGCCAGACCTGTGGCCAGTTCGCGAGAAGATTGTTGTCGGCGAGACAGGCGAGGATGCCGATCGAGAACGCCCCCGTGACGTTCACGACGAATGTGCCCCAGGGAAAGGTTTCGCCGATAGCGCGGGCGACGAAACCCGAGACGAAGAAACGGACCATGCCGCCTAGGGCACTTCCCGCCGCGACTAGCGCGAGCAATGTCCAGAGGTTCGTCATCAGGCCGTGCGGGAAGCCGTCACCGCTTTCTGATGGCGTGCTGCACGCAGGACGGCGCCCATGAGCACGACAAGGCACCCGACGAACAGAACGCAACCACCGAGCAGCGGTGAAAGATCGCCGATATCGATCAGCGCGGCGGCGACGCCCACGACCGCAAGCACGGCCACCGTCAGCCGCGCATCGCCCACGAACATGCCGAAGAGTTCCGCGAAGACGTCCCTGAGAATGGTCATTGCACGGCCTCCCTGGTCGAGGTGCGGACAAGGTTTGCGGCGAGAAATCCTGTAGCGAGGAAGAGTGCGGCAAAAACAAAGAGGGCAAGGTCTGCGCCCGGCCATTCCACGCCCAGACCCTCGCCGGTCCAGAACACTCCGAAGGCCGACAGCATCACTCCGACGCCAAACTTGAGGGTGTTCTCTGGAACCCGCGAGAGCGGCCGGTGGACGATGGCGCCGACCAACAGGACAAGCGTACAGGCCGCGAGCGCGCCGAGGCTTGCGGGCCACAAAAGGCCACGCCCGGCGCCGACGGCGATGACGATGAACACCACCTCCAACCCTTCGAGCAGCACCGCCTTGAACGCGGTGATGCCGGCGATCCATTCGAGCGATGTCTTCTTCCGCTGGGCTTCCTCGCCGAGATGCGCGGTTTCGGCCGCGAAGATCGCCTCCTCGTCATGGAGCGGAATCACGCCAGCCATGCGCAGCGCAGCCTTGCGAAGCCAGCCGATGCCGAAGAGGAGCAGGAGAACGCCGATCACCAGTTGCAGCGCGTGCAACGGTACGCGGTCGAGCAGAGGGCCGAGGGACAGCACGACCGCCGCCAGAACGGCCAGCGCAGCCGCGGTTCCAAGTACCGCCGGGCGCCAGCCGCGCAGCGTTGCCACCGCAAGGATGATGGTGAAGGCCTCGACGATCTCGACCACGGAGGCGAGGAAGGCCGAGCCGATGGCTGGGGCGGCTGTGGACCATTCAATCATCGTCGCCGATCCTTTCGTGTTGCAATCATTTCAGTCCCATCTCCTGGCCTCCGTTTCGGCTGCCCAACGGCTCACGCCAATGTCGTCCAGCAACCGGTCGTCGAGTTCCGCTAGCGCGGCACGCTGGCGCTGGCGGTCGAGCCAGCGCAGCACCCGCGACGGTGCCTGCCGCACCGCCTGGGGCGGGAAGTGCGGAAAGAAGATAGTGGGTGAGCTAATCCCGGTTTGAAGCATGCCCATGCCGTCACCCGTTCTCGTCATGAGCATCGAAGACGCGCCGGGCGTAATCGTCCAGGACAGCCTCGCACCCTTTCAGCCGCTCCTCGGCCTCGGCTGCACGGGCGCCGCCATAGAAGTCGAGCTTGCGGATCTTGCCGAGCCAGCCCTGAAGTTTCTTCAGATCGACGTCGTTCTCCTCGAGCTCGGCATAGGTGAAATGGTTCGCCGTGACTTCCTTGGCGACCTCGCGTTCGAAGTCGTCGCACTTGTCGATGAACTCTTCATAGGCGTCGTCACGATCCGCCTTGAACCGGCCGATCACCTTCTCCTCCTGACCGCGGTCCAGCGCGACGGTCTCGAGGATCACGCACTCCCCCTTCGCCTCGCCGATGTCGTTTTCGATCATCTTAAGCCGGCGCACATGGTCGTCGGTCTTCGGCAGCAGGCAGACGCCGCTCTGGAGATAGACAGCGCCCATTCCCTTGAGCCGACGCCAGATGCTGATCCGCTTCGCCGCCGGCTCGGGCGGAACCTTGTATGTGAGAAGGAGCCATGCAATATCGGTCATGCGTTCACTATTGATGTTACAATGGTAACATGTCAATAGACCAATTGGCACAGATTGCCTGTTGCCGACGGCCAAGAAAGCAATCAGCCCGTGCAGGACAAGAGTTGACAAAGCCGAGGGCGCGGCGAAGAACGCCGCGCCAACTTCAGATTCACAGGGATTTCGGGAAGGCCATCAGATCCTTGTCCACCTCCACGAGCGCCCGGGCCTTGGCTGCCCAACCTCGCAAAGCGCGACGGCATTGGCTTTCATCGTGAGGTCGATCTTGGCATAGCTATTGGTCGTGCTGGGTCTTCGACAATCGGATCGTCGAGCTGCTTGCCGAACTCGTCTACGTCCGTGTCCTCCCGATACTGGGTAGGAAAACCGAAGGTCTCGCCGACACGCTATAACGGGCGTGGGGTACGCTACGACAGCACGCATTTTCAACGTGCCTTTCACACTCGGCGGTCGGAGCGGTGGGCCTAACTTCACGCGCCGCTTGAAGACCGTCGCAAGTTTCGACCCATTCCTTTTGGGCCAAAGATGCTTTGGCAGATCAGATCGGCCACAATTATCCAGAGGAACCCGGCAGACCACCCTGCGAGCACATCGCTAGGCCAATGCGTCCCAAGGTAAATTCGGCTTGCACCTGATAGAAATGCCAGTACGGCAGCCGATATCCAGATGTAAGCCTTTGCGGTTGCGTTATTCAGCGATCTCGACGCAATTAGCGCTGCCGTACCGACAAACAAAGTAGCCAGCAACGCATGGCCGCTCGGGAAGCTCGTGTTGAGCATTTCGGCCGAGCCGGGGAGGTGATGTGGTCGGAAGTAGCCGAAGACCGACTTCATGAGATAGCCACCGAAAGCCCCTCCGCCGATGGATATCACAACGAGTCCCGCCGCCGAACGACAACCGGCAACAAGAAAAAACCCTAAGAGTGAGGATGCGCCGACGAAAACGATTTTAGGGCTACCGATCGCGGAGAAACTCCATGCGATCGACGCGCCGTGCTCATCAGCCCGCGGCGCGCCAGCTGGGTTGGGATGGCCAAAGAGCAAAAATCCGTCCACCTCGTGGTTGCCCGTCAGAAACCAGTACGAAGACATGACCAAAGTGAGGACAGAGAAGGTGATGGCCGCGGATATCAATGCCCGCCGGAAAACGGGATCGGCCAACAGTGCGCGACGTGAGATCCGAGCACTTGCTCCGATGATCCGACTGTCGTCGGCAATGTGTTTTTTGTACATGCCGCTGAACATTGCCCAAAGCTACTCGATGCCCACTAACGATAGGTTACCTCTAGGCTCGCCGCGCCCTTTCGCGCGCGCGTTGCAACCGGACCGCTCATGCCGATGCGCCGCAGAAGCGGTCGGCGCAGGCGAAGCGCCGGTGCCTCGACCAGAGTCCAGGAAAACCAGGCTGCGGTGAGGGCAAGCACAGTCGCGAAGAGCGCGTTCTGTGCCACGCTCATCCAGGGCATCGCCTGCACCAGCCATTGCTGGATGAAGAAGCCGGTTATGTAGGCGCCGTAGGAAAGGTCGATGCGAGCGGTCCAGCTCTGGAGCCTGCCCATCTGGATGCTGCCCAGCCACAGGCTCCAATAGGCCGTCGCGACGATTATTACGGGGTAGCGGATAGCCAGACCGCTGAGCAGGACCGCGAGAACCGCCACGGCGAAGGCAAGAGCGATGTCGCGCCGAACCGGAACGTGATCGCGCGCAATCCAGCATGCAACGCCGAGATAGAAGGCGAGCGTAAATCTGGCGAGTTGCGCTGCGAAGCTGAACTGTTCCGGATCGCCTGCAATGCTGATTACGACCGCCGCCACCGCCAGCACCGGCAGCACGGGGACGAGCCGTCGCAGCCCCCGCAACCGCAGCGCTGCCAGCGCGGACATGAACGCAACCAGCGTTGCGTAGCAGATGACCTCGAAACGGATTGTCCAGATGGGAATATTGGTGGAGCTTCCCATCGGATTGTCCGTGAAGACACCGTCAAGAGCGGCCCCGACCGAGAACAGTAGGGTTGCCTTCACCAGGAACGTGCCGATGTTGTCTAGCGTCCAGTAGTCGGCGGGGGCGGCCGAGGTTAGCCACAGGCCGCCGATAAGAACGATGGCGAGGTTTACGCAGATCAGCGCCGGCATGATGCGCAGCGCGCGGGCCACCACGAAATCGACCCAGCCCGCCGCGCGTTCCCAGCTTGCCGCGACCATAAAGCCGGAGAGCACGAAAAACACATGCACGGCATGCGCCGCTAGCGACCATCCGGTCGCCGCAGCAAGCGGCTCGGCGGCTTCCCAGCCGCCAACGACGCCAAATGCATGGGTGAAAATCACCGCGATAGCAGCCGCCAGCCGGATCACGCCATAGCTGTTAGCGTCCTTGTTGGCGAACGCCGAAAGAGACAATGATTTGCCGCCCATGACCTGCCTGAACCCATCATTGGTACCCGTCATGTGCGCGACTTCTAACATATCGCTCAAGTGCGAGCTTCTGGTGATTGGCAGGACGGTTAACGTGGCCACATGCCACCATCACCCATTGACGCTGCATTTCAATGACGAAGGCAGGAGACCTCCGATCATTGACCGCTACGCAGCCGCCGTGCGCCATAAGGTGTCAGCCCGCGCGGCTTATAGATGGAGAGCACCAGTGCCAGAAGAACCACGACAAGGCCGCCGGATGCGTGAAGGATCAGCGAGGCCTGTACCGAGGCGAACGCATCCGTGGTGAACGAGCCATCTGCCGCCGCGCGGGCGAGTTGATCGATCCCGCTCAGCTGGAGCAGCAAGACGCCGAGCGCGAAGACGGTCAGCACTAGCTTGGCGATGATCCAGTAATGCCGGAACAATCCCCAAGGCGTCACGAGAGACTGGATGATCCCGATCAATAGCGCGCCCGAGACAAGGGGTACAATGATCCACCATGCCACTTGGCTCAGCGCCGGATAAATGGCGAGCGGCGGCAGCCGCCTATCGACTGTGCCGATGATCGCCAGAAGCAAGAACACCGCAATTGCGCCAAGCGATCCCACGGATGTGGCGACGTGGACAACCAGCAGGAATTTGCGTTGCGCCGCGGATGGCAAGATCAATTGGCCCGTTCCTAATTGGGATGAGCCGCACCGGGCTGCGCCGGGAGGTGGCGGCCCGGACCGTGCGGTCCACCAACGCCGCTTAATGCGACGACGACCAAGATGAGGCCGAGGATGCAGGCAAGGGCAAGCGAGCCTTTGACCCAACGGGGCATCGCTGTGGATTGATCACGATCGCGCGTCACTCTTCGCTCCTCTTTGTTTTCAACCCGCTGGACAATAGCTTGTTGCCGTGCGTGAATCTCGTGCCGCAAACAGACAGGCTGCCCTGAATGTCTGACTTAACGACGAACGCGCGGACGACAGGTCCGCTGAGGCGGGACGCAAGACGCACCCGCGAGGCCGTGCAGGATGCGTTGATCACGCTGGCTTGCCAGAAGGAGTACCGGGATATCCGAGTTGATGAACTCTGCGAGGAAGCGGGCGTCGGGCGCTCGACCTTCTATCAGCATTTTGCAAGCAAAGACGATGTGAAATCCAGAGGCGCGATGCGCCTTTGGACAAAGATGCGTGCGATCCAGCAACGATCGGGGAATATCGCGTGGAAAGGCCGAACGGCAAACCCAGGGCATAGGCGCCGAAAAACGTGCTCGCCGATCCTGCCGAGGGACGAAGCATCGGGATGGCAATGTGAATGACACGCCACAACGCCAGTGCGGTCCCTGCCAGCACGAGGGCCAGCAGCCCATAGACATAGGCCAGCGCGGACGTCAGCAAGCGCAACACCGCGAAGCCGGCAAGACCGAAAAGGCCGCCCAGAATGATATCGACCGTGACGATCCCGAGCGCGAAACCGGCCGACAGGCAAACCCGCGCATACGCGCATTGTCTGTTGCGTTCGTTCCTTCGCCAGCGCCAAGACCGGTGGCCACGGCGATAAGTGGAAACGAACTCGGCGCGATCCCGACGACAAGGCCCGCCAGAAGCACGAGGGCGACCGTCAGCGGGGTAAGGCCGTCGATGTTTTGCAGGAGCGTTTCGATCCCGCTCATACGGTCTGCTTTCCCTTCGTTTGTTTTCGCTGCGATTCGACCTGTCCGCTGACCCGGTGGCCGAGCCGGGTGATCGCGTCCGAGATATTCCGGGACGCGAGGCGCCTGGGATCGAAGGTGACGGCAAGCGTCTTGGCCGCTGGATCACCGCTCACGTCGAGGATACCGTCCTGCATTGTCAGGCCGGCGGTGAGC
Source organism: Phyllobacteriaceae bacterium (assembly GCA_002708825.1). GTDB lineage: Bacteria > Pseudomonadota > Alphaproteobacteria > Rhizobiales > Rhizobiaceae > Zhengella. Next base: position 13,109 of record PAPF01000021.1, read on the forward strand.
GTGTCGACACAGCCCTGACAGTGGATACTTGGCACAGAAAGTCCGATGGTTTCGCGCCCATGTGCGCTTTTTGCTTGGGGTTCCGTCATAGCAGCATGCTCCTTTATATCCCGCACGGCGCGGCGGTCGAAGAGACGCCCGCCAAAGGAATTGGCGAGCACGGCACTGACCGACAACGCCATTGCGATCATCGCCCAGGACGGATGCACCAGACCCGTCGTCGCCAACGGCACGCCGATTCCGTTGAAGAAGAAGGCGAGCCACAGGTTCTGGACGGTCTTTCGATAGCTGACGGCGCCGATGCGAATGGCTTCGCCAGTCGCGCCGACGCGGGTGCCGATAAGAACGACGTCGGAAGACTCGATGGCGATGTCGGTGCCCGCGCCGATGGCGATGCCGACATCGGCCTGGGTCAACGCGGGTGCATCATTGATGCCGTCGCCGACCATGGCCACACGCGCGCGCGTTCTTTGCTTGGTCGCAATCGCGGACGGAAAACCGGTTTCCACTTTTCCTGCGATTGCTCCGGCTTGCAGGGCGCGGACGATCCCGGCCTTGTCCTGCGGCAGGATCTCGGCATGGACGGTGTCAATCCCGGCCTGACGCGCGATCGTCTCAGCGGTCAGGCGATTGTCGCCGGTGACCAGCAGGGGCGTGATGCCTTGCCGCTTGAGCGACGAGACGGCTTCCTTTGCGTCAGCCTTTAACGTGTCTGCCAGCGCCAGCACGCCGGCAGGCTTGCCGTCAACGGCCAGCAGCACGGCGGTATGCGCGTGGGCTTCCTGCTCCTGCAGCACGGCTTCGGCGACCTGCGTATCGACACCTTCGGCGCCGAGATGGCGCGCCGCGCCGACCAGCACCCGCGCGCCTTCGACGCTGGCAGACACCCCGCCGCCAGTCACTGAATGAAATTCGCGCGCCTCGGCCCAGGCGATGCCGTCTGCCTGCGCGCCGGTGACAATCGCTTTGGCCAATGGGTGTTCGGATTTCTCCTCGGCCGCGGCGGCGAGCGCGAGGGCCCTCTCGCGGTCAAAGCCGTTGAGGGGAACGACCTGGACTAGCCGAGGTTTGCCCTCGGTCAGCGTGCCGGTCTTGTCGAGCACCACATGGGTGATGTCCTTGAGCACCTGGAAGGCTTCGCCCGAGCGGATCAGGATGCCGCGCGTGGCGGCAATACCGCCGCCCCGGATCAGCGCCAGCGGCGTCGCCATGCCGAGGGCGCAGGGATAGCCCATGACCAGCACGGTGACGGCGGCATAGATGGCGCGCACCCAATGCGGCTCGCGGCTCCAACTATCCGGCGACAGGCCCCAGAACAGAAACGCGGCAAGGGAGATGATCAGAACAGCAGGCACGTAGCGCTTCAGCACCCGGTCGACCAGCACGACGATACCCGGCTTCATCGCCTTGGCTTCCTCGACATGGCGGGCGACCTGATGGAGAAAACCCTCCTCGCCGAGGCGCGTGGTCTCGACGAGAAGCGCGCCGGTCTGATTGATCGACCCGCCGATGACTTCAGCGCCCACGGCCTTTTCAACGGGCACGGATTCCCCGGTGACGATCGCCTCGTCCACGGCGCTTTCACCCTCGACGACCCGGCCGTCGATGGGCACACGCTCGCCGGGGCGCACGCGCACACGATCGCCCACTACCACCGCCTCGATGGCGACCTCGCGTTCTCCACCGTCACGGATGACATTCGCCGTCGCCGGCTGCATGGAGAGAAGCTGGCGCACGCTTTCCGAGGCTTTCGTGCGCACCAAGAGCGACACCCAACCCGAGAGTAGGTGATAGGCGGTGAGGAACACGACGACGCCGAAGAAATCCACCGCCGGGAAGCCGACAAAGCCGTACCAGCTAAGGAATGGTAGGGGCGCGCCGAGCACACCACCGATATAGGCTCCGATGGCGCCGACGGAGAGCAAGACATGCTGGTTGGTGATGCCGCGCTTCGCCGCGCCCCAGGCCATGCGGATAATGCGCCGCCCGTTCCACAGGAAGACGAGAGTGGCGATGGCCCACGCCGTCCAGACATGCCAGTCGCGCATCTGCCAGAGGCCCAACCACATGGCGGCCATGGCCGCGAACAGGACAAGCGCTGCCGCCGCGGCCATCGCAAGATCCGCGGCCTCCTGCCGGATGGCACGTTTCTGTTCCTCGAAGGCACTGACCTTGCGTGGATCGCGGATCGTGAAGCCGAGATCGGTCAGCGTGCGCTTGATCCGGCCTTCGTCAGTCTGCTCCGGTGCGAAGCGGATCAGCACCTCCTCATGGGCGAGCGACACATGGGCCTCCCGCACGCCCTTGTCCCGCAGGAGCGCCGACGAGATCGAATTGGCACAGAAGGAGCAGCTCATGCCGCCGATCTTGAGTTGCAGGGTGTTGGCAGGGGTCGTTGCCACGGGGCCTGAAACCGGCATCGGATCTACCTCCCCAGCCCAGCGATAAGAGCTTCATCTAGGAAGGTGTCGGTTCGACCGTCATCGCTCCGGATGGCCAGCATATTGGCGAGGAACAGAGCGTCGGCCGTGCGGAAGGTCGGATCGCTCACGCTCCAGCCGCCATCCGCGTAGACCGCCTCGGAGGCGAAGACGGGCGCCGTTCCGGTGCGCTCCGCCCGGGGAAGCACAGGATGCGCGAAATGCTCTGCCGGCTCACTGTTCAGATAGGGCGCGGCCACCAGCGGCAGCGGGCTCGCCTGCATGAGGCCGGAGCGGATGACGGCGTTCTCGAAGAAGCGCGGGAACAGTGCGTTCGCGCGGGCCGAAAGGTCTTCCGGACCGTGCCAGCGCATGGCGTCGAGCGCTGCCGCAATCGCGCCTGCCAGACGCGGCGTATAGATCGTCGACTCCTCTCCGCTGCGGAAAGCTGAGGCTGCATCGTTCCACAGCGGCAACAGACGGTCGCGAAAGACCGTGGCGGCCGCTTCTCCATAGCCGGGCTCGGCAAGTAGCCGCCCAGCCTCCGTCAGGGCGTAGACGGTGAGCGCGATATCCTCGATCTCCGTTGCCTCACCTTGCTTCAAGGCGTCGGCATGTTCGCGGGCAAGCGTCAGCGCGTTCGCCCGCTCCTCCTCGTCGCCGGTTGCGAGCGCGAAGCGCCCCAGCGCCTCGACGGCGAGGCCGCGCTCGGCCGGCGTCTGCGGCGGCAGCTTTTGAACCGCCGCGAACGCCTTGCGCAGAAGGTCGCGATAGCTGTCGGGATCCGTCAGATCGCGGTAAGCCGCGTGCCAATAGTCATCGCGCCGGCTCGTGCTGGCCAGGATGATATTGGACGCTGCCCACACCACCGCGATCTGGTCGCGCGGCGAAGGCTCGCCGAAGGTGCCGTCAGCATGGAGCGGCGCAAACAATCCGGCTGGATTGAGAAGCCGCTTCTCGAGCGTCTGGGCCTGGGCGCGCGCCTGCGGGATCATCATCAATCCGGCGAGCTTGTTGTCCGGCAGGTCGTGATATTGCAGGTGGAATTCAGGGCTGGCGATCTTGACCATCGCCCAGGCCTGCGCGCCCGGGTCCAGCGTCCGGTCGAAGGAGGATTGCTCCCAGACCAGCGTCCGCGGCACGGTAAAATCCGGCGCGCCCGCAAAGCGCGGCTCCGCGCCAGCGTAGACGGGGCCGACCGCCGCCATGTCCGGCATGGCGGGGCGCGTGACGTAGCCAGCGCGGCGCAGCCATTCATCACGCTCATAGGGCGAGATGACCAGCGCCTCGCCGAGGCCGGAGAACATCACCGCATTGGCGAGGTTCGACAGCGCGGCGAAATAGACGGCCGGCCTGACATTGGTTTCGTCGTACTGGAACGTCTCCCCTGCCTGCGCCTGGACGGCGGAGAGACCGGTTGCGGCGATGACGCCGGCCAGGGTCAATGCGACGGTTCTTCCTGCAAGCCCTGCAATCATGACTGCCTCCGATTCCTGAAGCTCCGCATGGGGAGCCACTTCGAGAGGTAGTTTGCGCTCCGTACCAGACTACGGAGTCAAGAGCCATTCGTGATGAATTCAGGTAGAGGTCGGTAGCGTGGCGAACAGGCCGAACCAGATCGACCACAGACCGAGGACAATGAGAAGGACGCCCGCCCAAAAGGGCATCCGTGCCGACAGGCCTGCCAGCTTGTCGAGCATCCGCCGCGCCGGCTCAAAGGCCATCGCCGCCACCAGCGGCAGCGACAGGGCAAGCCCGAACACCGCCAGCGACACGAAGCCGCTGATGAGCGCCGAGCCGCTCGCCCCGCCCGTTGCCGCGAAGCCGAGCAGGACCAGGAGTAGCGGCGCGGCGCAGGCGGGGATGTTGAGGCCGAAGATAATGCCCAGCCCGATCGAGCCGTGTGTGCCGTTCAATCCGGCCAGCCTCGGCCCGATGGATCGCATCAGAAACCCGGCCCGGCCGGTGAGATAGAGGGCACCGATTGCCGTATAGACAGACCCGAGCGCGATCCAGGCGCCGCGCTGGAACCCGACAAACGCCGTTCCGACCAGAACCGCCGCCACACCAAGGCTCCCGATGAACAGCGCCCTCGTCACCGCGAAAAGTGCCGTTTCGGCGAGCTTCCGCGTGTCCTTCCTTCCTTCCAGATATTTGATGAAGATCAGGCTGGAGCCGATCGAGCAGGGTTCGATGAAGCCGAACAGGCCAAGCCCCAATGGCAGGATGAGTAGATTGAACAGCCCGAATTCCATTGTCTAAGAGGGCTCCATGATCGAATAGCCCGCCCGGACGATGGCCTGCTCCAGCCGGCCCCTGTTGATGGCCGCGGGATCGAAACGGATTGCGGCCTCCCGGCGGCTGAACGAGACGTCCACCTCGCTGACTCCAGGCTCGCTCAGGAGCACGGCTTCAACCGTGCGCGCGCAGCCGTCGCAGTGCATGCCGTCGATCGTGAATGTCGCGCGCGTTTCCATACTGCCGGAGCGGCCTTGAGAAGGCGCCGGGGTTGTCGCCGCTCGTCGGTGGCTCAACGCCTCCATGATCGTGCAGGCACTCAGGTCTCCACCGCCGGGGCATGTGGGTATCAGCGCGTCGAGCGCGGACCTGATCTCTTCAAGTTGCCCGATCTTACGCTCGATCTCTTTTCGCTTGGCAACCGCCTGCAGGCGCACGTCGGCGCAGTCAGTGTGGGCGTCTGTCTTCAGTGCCAGGAGTTCGTCGATCTCACGCAACGAAAAGCCAAGTTCCTGGGCCTGCCGGATGAAGCGGATACGTTCGATAGTCTCGCGATCGTAGTGACGGTAGCCGCCGTCACGGGGTTTAGGCGGCTGCGCGATCAGCCCGCGCCGCTCATAAAAGCGGATGGTCTCCACACCAACACCTGCCTTTTCGGCAGCACGGGCAATGGTCATTGGATTTGCCATGGCTCTTCACCTTTCAGGCACATATGCACTCCGTATATCGGTACGGAGTCAACAAGTGAGAAAGTGAGCCCTTGCAGCCTGGTGATTTCACTTTGGCGTGTCAGGAGGACCCTGCCGGACCCCGCCGGGTCCTACACCATCGAGCCGATGTCGGAGGCGAAGCTGGGATAGGCGAAGATGAGGCCCTTGATCAGGTTCGCGGTCAGGCCCGCGCCCATCGCCATCGCGAAGAGGTTGATCTGTTCCTCGGCGCCGGGGCCGATCAGATGCGCGCCCAGGATTTTTCCGGTCCCCTTTTCGACCAGAACCTTGTAGGCGGTGTGCCTGGCGCCGACACGCAGCGACGAATACCAGCCCGCCGTTTTGTCGAAATGGGTGTCGAAATCCAATCCCTTGTCGCGTGCTGCGGCTTCGGACAACCCGACCGAAGCCAGCTGCGGCAGTGTGAAGACAACGCTTGGGATTGGCGGGTAATTCACCTCGTGCTCATCCTTGCCGGCAAGCAGGTTTTTGGCAGCAACCCGGCCTTCATTGGCTGAGACAGGGGTCAGGTTAGGGCCGCTGTCTGCGCAATCGCCGGCGGCGAAGATGGCGGGGTTGGTGGTGCGCATGAAGGAGCTGACCTTGATGCCCTTGCGGCTATATTCGACGCCCGCGGCTTCGAGGTTGAGATGGTCAATATTGGGTACACGCCCGGTTGCATGGACCACCAGATCGCAGCCGACAGTCTCTACGCCGCCCGGCGTCTCGTTGGTGACCGCAAAACCTGCGCGATTCCTCTCGATCCTCAGGACTTTGGCCTCCATTCGCAGATCGACGCCGAGATCGGCCGTGGCGTAGGACAGGATCGCGACCAGGTCGGGATCGAAATTCCCCAGCGGCCGCTCCATCATTTCCAGGACGGTCACCTCGCGCGCGCCGGCACGCTTGGCGATGTGGGCGAATTCCATCGCGATGAACCCGCCGCCGACGAACACCACCCTGTCGGGCCGTTCGGACAATTCGAGGAAATCGGTACTGGTCGCCAGCAATTCCTCGCCGGGGATGTCCAGCGTCATCGGCCGGGCGCCGGTGGCGATATGAAAGTGCTTCGCCGACAGGGTCTCGCCATCGACCTCGATTGTATCGCGCCCCGTGAAGCGCGCATCGCCGTGCAACACGCTGACACCGGCTTTCTCCAGTCCACCCTCGATGCGGCCGGGCATGGCGTCGGTGAAGGTGCGCTTGAAGGCGATCATCTCCGGCCAGTTGACGGCGGTCTTTGCCTCCAGCCCCTTACCGTCGAGGCTGCGGACCCACTCGACCCCTTCGGTGACGGCGATCAGCATCTTTTTCGGGTCGCAGCCCCGCAACGCGCAGGTGCCGCCGAAGGGTAGGCTGTCGATGCTGGCTACCCTCCAGCCCGCATTGGCGGCCATCCGGGCGACACCGTTTCCACCTGTGCCACCGCCGATCACGATCAGGTCGAAACTTTTGTTGTCGCTCATGGTTCTGCCTTTTCAGTTGGTGCAGCCTATGGACTGGTCACCTTCTTTTCATGAAAGCTGCCATCGGTTCTGGCGAAAGCCTATTTATGCTGGCCGTGAAGGGGATGCGTGACGGTGTCCTTGCGAGGATCGTTGCCGCCCGGTCGCGCGCTCCGGCGCCACAAGACGATTCCAACGACGGCCAGGACAGCGGCGGCAAGCCAGAAAAGCCCGCCGCCTGTCAGCCAACTGGTAAGACCCGCCAAGCTGACCGCGCCGGTGGCGACGAGGATCACCCCGCCACAGCATACGATGTGGGCGACAAGCACCCCGGCAACGCCATATCGGTGTGACGGTTCCATTTTTGCCTCCTATCCGGCACAGCAGGACAGCTTCGCCACGTCCTTGCCGAAGCTCTGCGCGGCGAGTTTCAGTCCCTCGACCGTGGTGAGATACGGAAAGATCGTCTCGCCTAACGCCCCTGTCGTCATGCCGTGCTTGATGGCGAGAACCAGGGTTTGAATGCTATCCGCGCCTTCTGGCGCGAGAATCTGGCCGCCAAGCAGCCTGTCGGTCCCGGCATCGGCGACCAGCTTGATGAGCCCGCGCGTGTCGCGTGCGGCGAGCGCCCGCGGCACCTGGTCGAGCGGAACGATCGAGGTCTTGGTCGTAAAACCGGCGGCTTGCGCGGCCTGTTCCGTCAGTCCTACGCCCGCGACCTGCGGATCGGTAAAGGTCACCCACGGCATGGCCGCGTTGTCATAGACGAGGCTGTCGCCGTTCAGCGCGTTCCGCGCCGCGAGCTTGGCGCCGTAGGCCGCCATGTAGACGAACTGGTCGCGGCCAGTCACATCGCCCGCAGCGTAGACACCCTCCCGCGTCGTCCGCATTCGGTCGTCGACGACAATTCCGCCGTTATCGGATAGCTTGACTCCTGCCTCGCCGAGCCCAAGACCGTCGGTGTTCGGAGACCGCCCGGTGGTCACAAGCACCTGCTCGGCGCCGAGCATCTGTTCGTCGCCGTTCACGGTGATCGCAAGCTCTACACCGTCGCCTGCCCGCGTAATTCCACGATATGCGAGCCCGGTCTTTATGGTGACCCCTTCATCGCGGAGATAGTCGGTCAGTGCCGCCGAGATTTCCGGCTCGGCTTCCGGCAGCAGGCGGCGGCGGGTCACCAGGGTCACGGCCGCCCCGGCGCGCGCGAACATCTGCGCCAGTTCGCAGCCGATATAGCCGCCGCCGATCACTAGCAGCGAGCGCGGCAAGGTTTCGAGTTCAAGCGCTGTGGTGCTCGTCAGGTAGGGAATCTCGGCTATGCCCGGAATATCCGGCACCGCCGGCGAGGAGCCGGTGGCAACGATGACCCTGCCGGCCGGAATGGTACTGCCACCCACGGTCACGCCGGCGCCATTCAGGCGCGCTTTTCCTTCCAGATAGGCGACGCCATTATATTCGGGCAGCAGGTCGGCATACTTCTTCTGCCTGAGCGTCGTGACCAGATCGTCCTTGGCCGCGACAAGACCTGCCCAGTCGACCACATTGGCTTCGCCCGCAAGGCCGGGAAAACGCTGTGCGGCGCGTGCACCGTGCAGCGCCTCCGCGGCGCGGATCATCGTCTTGGACGGCACGCAACCGACATTGACACAGGTGCCGCCGACCATGCCGTGGCCGATGAGCGCAACATTAGCACCCTCTTCGGCGGCCGTGATGGCGGCCGAGAAGCCGGCGGAACCAGCCCCGATAACCGCGAGATCGTAGTTGCCCTTGGGTATGCAGCAATCGTCCGTCATTTAAGAAATCCTCTCAGGTCTGCCGTATGCGCCGTTGGCGGCGCCAGACGGCGTAACCGGTCAATGCAATGAAAATCATCAGGGCCGGAAGCAGCACGTAATCGATCCAGCCAAGCAAAGCCGAGAGACCGACCGCGCCCAATAGAATGGCAAGAACCGGCGTGAAACAGCACAGTGCGGCGACTACGGTGCCTATGATGCCAGTCGTTAAGAGCTTGTTGCCGGTCTTATCACTCATATTTCTACTTTTTCTCAAAAGTCACCGGCCGTTACCGTCGCCGCAAGACGTATATTGCCAGCACCGCCAAGAGCACCGGAACCAAAATCCAGGCGTAACCGAAATAGCTGGCGATTGCGGTCAACACTCCGCCGCCGGCCGTAAGCAAGAGCAGCGGGGCGACACAACACAGCACCAAAGCGACTGCGCCGAGGCCTATATTGCCCCCGTCACTCTTGCGGTCGTCGCCCATGGTGTTGCTTCGGGTTAGTTGCTGGCCAGAAGAACCTCAGCCGGATAGCCATTGGCCTTGACGGCATCAACGATCATATCCGCATCGGCCAACTGATCGTCGAATGTGACTGTGAACACGCCTTCACCCCATTTGCTGCCCTGCTTGAAATCGACGATCTCGACACTTGGCACAGCCTTCATGGAGGAGGCCGCAATATACGAACAGGATGGACAGGTCAGCTCGCCGACATTGACGTCGATCCGCTTTTCTCCGGCCAGAGCCGGAGACGCGACAATCCAGGCACATATGGCAGCGGGAACGAGATATTTCTTCATGTTCGAGGTTCCTTTCAGAAGGTCAGAAAGTAGGGCGATACGTAGGGAAACAGCACCGCAACCGCGACGATGGCTGTGGCGATCCAGAGGATGGCGCGCATCAATGTGCGGTTCATCGGCCGCGCGCAGCTTCCGTCGGCGCAGGCCACGGCCGGGATCGGCCGGTACGCCTTCCAGAACCCGTAGCCGATAAAGGCAGCGCTCAGCGTGAAGGTGATCCATTTGTATTCATAGAGCGCACCGAGCTGGGCGATGAACACGCCGGTAACGCCGAAACTCACCAGGACCAGCGGCAGGATGCAGCACGAGGTCATGGCCAGCGCGCCCAGTATGCCGAGCCCGGTTGTTGCCCAGGCCGTGCGGTCGGACTCGGGAGAATCCGCCAAATCCGCTTCGCCACCGTCGATTCCGCGCGCCGGATCCAGGGACGCTTCACGTGCACCATTCATCATCCAAAACCCTCATGACAGCTATTCGGTCCCATGGTACATAGCTCCTGTAGTCACTACAGGCTCAAGGGGAAAATTGCGCCATGATAGAACACGTTCCGGTGAAGGGGCTGCAGCGCAGCCAACTTTCCAAGCGCACCGGGTGCAACATTGAGACCATCCGCTACTATGAAAATATCGGCCTGATGCCGGAGCCGCCGCGTAGTGCCAAGGGATATCGGCTGTATGACGAGACGCACGTGCGGCGCCTGCGCTTTATCCTGCGCAGCCGGGAACTCGGCTTCGGCATCGATGAGATCCGCGGCCTGTTGGATCTCGTCGACCGCAAGGCTCAGACCTGCGCCGAGATCCAGGAACGGACGAAACCGCATCTGGCGGAAATCAGGGCCAAGATCGCCGACCTTCGGCGCATCGAACGGCTCCTGGCTAGAACGCTGGCTCAGTGCTCCGGCGAGGACGTGCCGGAATGCCCAGTGCTGGAGGCGCTGGCATCGTGATGGCGCCTGCGAATTTCACGCCTTTTCACATCCACAGGAAGCAGCCAAATCGCGATAGGCGTCCATCAAGGGGCGTTTTCCTGCAGCGGAATTCGAGCGTTCGCTATCCAGTTTCTCCACTGCTGTGAACATGAATTCGGCGATGTCCGGCCGGTTTTGCCGGCAGGCACATCTGAATACGCGCAGGATATCCGCTCCAATATTTCGGTTTTAGAGGCCATCGCTGCTACCTCCCTAAGGCCTACAGAGGTCAAGCCTGCGCCTTCCAGCGCCAGGAAGGTTAAATCACGGTCTCTTCAACGAGCGTCGAATTCAGCCGATCGAAGACAGCACCGGAAACGTTTCCGGGAGCCTGAAGGCGAACGCGGAGAGATATCCCGTCATCATGGCGACGCACATCGTGATCATGACCACTCCTGCCAGTAGGCGATCGAGCTTCTTCTCCATGCCCAGGGAATTGTCGTCCGGGACCTCCGACTCCAGCCTATTCGGAGCACAATCTTGTTGATCTGCGTGTGCGTGCGCACTTCCGCGGCGACGAGTTCGTTGGCATCGATGACCGTGGATCGGGTGAAAGGCATCTCGCGCATCGTCAGTTCCAAATTCTCGGCAGGTCGTATCCCTAGCTGTTGATGGACTCCTGCAGCTTTTCGATCCTGGAGAGAATGTCGTCAAAGGACGGCGGGCTGTCGTCGAACATCATGGGCGCCATTTCACCGTAGTCGGCTCTAAGATCCTTGATCCGCACCTCGTTGGGCATCAGCCGCAAGGTGCCTGGACGCGCCGCATCGTAGTTTGCCCAGCCCGAGCGAAAGAAGGTTGCCTTGTGCTTCGCCACTGTTGCCAGAAGCTCAAGATCAGCGGCAGCGGCCTTGCCCTCGTCGGAGCCAAGCAGCATGGCGAGATCATAATAGTGGCGCGAGAAATATTGCGGTGTCGCGGACGCGGCAGGACGATTGGCCTCCGCGTGCAAGGCCGTGGCTTTTTCCCAAAATGTACGTCGTGCCGAGAGTACTGTGACGGCCGTGTCCGGATCCTCGAAGAAGTCAGGAAAATCCTCGGCCGCGTAAGGGTGGATGTCCTTCGTCTCAATCGGCCAAGGGTCGCCGCGGGCACCGAGTTCGAGCTTCACCCGTGGCGTGATGTACGCCATGCCTTGATATTCGGCCGCTGGAAGCGCGATCGGGTAGTGGAAATTCAACGTCTGCGCATCGGCTTCATCGATCGAAAGTGTCCACTCATTGTTTTGCGGTTCGCCGAGCTCATCGACGATCGCGGCGCGAAGGGCAGGAAGCAACCTGTCGGCGATATGTCTCTCGACATCCTCCACCAGGTCATCGATGAGCCGCCCTGCCTTCTTCCGGCTGATGCCCTCCTGCTCCGGATCACGATCGCCAGTGTAGCCGAGATCCGCCCGATCGAAGGACAGATCGATGTCCTCGGAGAAGCGGCGAATGATGCCAAAGGCTTTGGACAGAGACGTTCCGCCCTTGAAAACTAGGCTGGCGGCCGCGTTCTTCGGAAGACCGAACAATAGCTTCAAGGTCCAGCAGACCCAAAAGTCCTTTTCGATGATCGTGTTGGCAACGCCACGGCCGGCGCCGGTTTCGCCAAAAAGCGCTGCACGATCACCTGCCGGAAGACGAGCGACCTTATCCATTTATTGCTTCCGATGCTGTGTTGCCGATCGAGATCAGCGTGGGGCGCATCCAAGTCGGGGCCTGGACGGCGTTGGACGCGAGCAGCCTCTTGTCGCTGGCCGATAGCCGACGGGCTGCAACCCGGGCCACATCAGCAGCGCGAACCGGTCCGACATGGCGGAGGGCTTGAACAACGGTCCCGGCGGGACTGCCCGGAGCAATCAGATGCTTGGGTGACGCGTGTCGCAGATCGATCACGCGCTTGCCCAGCACGATCCGGCGTGAGGGCCCGTCGGTCAGGTAAAGGCTCTTAGCAGGAACCTGGGTCGAGAGGCCGAGTGCATTCGCTGCGTGCGCACCTGCGATCTGCGCGCGCGAACCGGTCTCCCGGGCAAGTGCACGCGCAACGTCGTCGGGTGCCGGCGAAAGCGGCCCCAGCTTCGGATGGACCTTCGGGTAGTCATAAAGACCGCGCGCCAAGCGGCGCAGCTTCCCACTTTTGACCAAGCGGGAGAGGGCCTGATCGACGGCGGCGCGCCCTGCCACATCCAGAAAGTCACTGGGCGTGAAAACACTGCCACGCCCGCCAGCGCGGGCGCGACGCATGATACGATCGGAAACTGGTGTTGTGGCTGTCGTCATGTGTCAGAAAATAGGATATCTTTTTCTGACAATCAAGGGCACAGGATACGTGTCGCTTTCAGCATCCGCGAGGCGAGATTCGCCACAAACCAGGGTAAAACTGCTGTCCGGGAGCCGCTCTCAATAATGTCTGTGTTTCGTCGAAAAGATATCGCTACTACTTTCCGACCATGGAAAGCGCATCTTTAGACAGGCGAGTCGCCGTTCAAACCAAGGGCGAAACAATGGTTCACCCTCTGAGCCATCTGCGCGACAGACCGTATGTCGTCTTGCTCGGCGAGCCTGGAGCGGGAAAATCGACGGCATTACGGTACGAAGCGGCTGCCGAAGGCGGAGAGGCCGTGACCTGCCGAGAGGTGATGAACGGAACACCGTTGAGCAGCTCCGGCACTGCTTACCTCGATGCACTCGATGAGTACCGTTCGGGCGATGGCGCCAAGGACAAGCTCCTGCAGCTCGCCAGTGCGATCTCAACAAGAAACATCCGCCGATGGCGCCTCACCTGTCGAGCCGAGGATTGGCGTGACGCCGCCGACATCAAAGCCATGCGGCGCGCTGCAAACAACGAGCCGATCACGGTGGCGCATCTCCTTCCACTGGAGGAAGACGAGGCGCAAACTATATTGGAAGCGCTGGGGCAACCCGATCCGAAGAAGTTCGTCCAAGAAGCGCGTGTTCGAGGCGCCGACGCGTTTCTTGAGAACCCGCTAAGTCTGAGATTGCTCCAATCCGTCGTCGTTTCGAATGGAAACTGGCCGACGACACGCTTTGAGTTGTTCGACAAGGCCATCTGGGCACTCGCTCATGAGCATGACCTTGAACGAGAAACAGATCCGCGACCGAGCGCTGATGAAATCATCGAGGCCGCCTCCGCCATATGCTTCCACTTTCTGGCCTCGGGGGCGCGAGCATTGTGGCGCTCAAACAGCTTGCCGCCAGGTTCAGCCGACACCGAATATGTCAGAATCCATGCCCTACGACTTGGATCGACTATCGCCGAAGCCACGCTGGATACTGCCCTGTTCAGGGGCGAGGGGCACGCGTTTCAGCCTTTTCACAGGACGGTCGCGGAATTTCTGGCTGCGAGATTCCTGGCAAGAAGGGTGGTCGGCGCAGGCGCTCCGGCGTTTCCGCTACGTCGGGCGACGGCGCTGATAACGGGGAACGACCACAAAGCGCCAAGCGAGCTCAGGGGGCTGTACGCGTGGTTCGCTGCCCATCTTCACAACCAGGGGGATCCAAGCGGGGCGAGACGACTCATCGAGCGCGACGCTGCGACGGTGCTGGTATATGGTGATGCCGCGGTGTTCGACACGGCCGGACGCAAGCAGATTCTCGTCAACTTGGATCGGGAAGACCCCTATTTTCTGGCATCCCAGGACGATGCGACGGTCTTGGGCGGACTTGCCGCCGATGATCTTGCAGACGACTTCATTGCCATTCTCGACGCCGACGTACGCAGTCATCTGCAAGTCACCGTTCTCCAGGCTCTCGCTGACGGGCCGCCGGTCGCAAGAGTGTCGGAAAAACTGCGCGAGATCGCACTCGCCAAGGACCGCCCACTTTGGATGCGGGAAAGAGCCGCGGAAGTGCTCGTAGCGAAGCCTGCCGATCAGAACGCTGTGCGCCGGGCGTTGATTGATGATCTCTGCGCCCTTTCGCCGGACCGAAGCCAGTTGGCGATACGAGCCCGTGTCCTGGCCGGCATTCCGACGAATGAGATTCGAACAGCAGAACTGCGCCAGCTCCTGTTGGATTTCGATGCCCTGCCGGCGCGATCGCGAGATGATGACGACATAGACGATACCGGGTCACTCGTGCCCCTGAGCATCGCATTGCGGCGATCCCCCCGAGCCGACCTGTTCGACGATGGGATTGGAAGTGTCCTAAATCAAGGTCAGCACAAGTCTGAGGTGCAGTCGTTACTCAATCAGGCACTTGTCGCCGCAATCCGTGCCAATCCCGAGATTACCGCTGCACGGCTTTGGTCGTGGCTCGACAATGTCCGCGAACACCGTTGGGACATGCTTGATAGCGACGTCGTCGAGGCAATTCGAGGTTGGATTGATCGCGATACGGATCGTCGGGAGTTGGAACTCTTTGTCGCCATCATGGATGACAGCCCCTCCGACGAGGGTCCATGGATGGTCAGCAATCAGTATATCTCGACTGCCCGGCGGCTCCCATCGGACGCATTGATCAAGGGTCTGCTGGAGCTCGCCAAGACGGAGAAGACGGGGAGACAGCGTAAACGAATGTTCCAGATCGTGGCCTATGCGGCGCGCAGCGAAACGCACTGGCCAAGTTGGCAAGACACGATCGTTTCGCAGCTCAAGCAGGAGGGCCGCTTCAAGGGCTTCATCAAGTCTCTCCTCTCAGATCCAAACGCGGCCTGGAAGAAACGGGAAGCGACGCGGAAAGCGAAGCAGGAAAGGGAAACAGCAAGCTCGCGGGAGAAAAACATCACCGAGCTGTCTCCAAATGTCGATACTATTGCGAGTGGCGCGCCGGGTCAGTTCGGTGTCTTGAGCTGGGCAGCAGAGCACTACCGGAACTCGAGGATTCGCGAAGACCAGCAGCCACTCGAAAAGATCATAAAATACACCAATGACGAAATCGCCGCCGCGATTGCGGAAGGCTTCGTCCAGTTCGCAATTCATACCGACATCAAGGTTGGTGTCGAAGATCTCGGGAAAGCCGCAGCTAGGAACGGCACCTACCCACAGGAGCACGTAGTCGCCGCAGGTTTGCACCAGGCGCTTTTGCATGGTCGGGAAAACGACCTCTCTACCGCGCCCCTGATCATCGCTTTGGTCGGACTCCGGGAATCGTATTTCAGTCGCGACGAGGCTCCTTCGATTGCAGCATGGGCCGTCAGTCGCCTGGCTCGGGACGCGGATCAAGGCGTTGACTTGATGTTTAAATATTGGAATGCCGCCCTCGATGCGGGCGACGATGGCCTTGATGGCCTCCATCATCTTACAAGCGCAGGTGAACCGGCGCTGGTTCGTAAAAGTCTGGCCAGCCTGCTCGACGAAAGACCGAATCTGCCGATACAGGCACTCAGGCAGGCGCTGAGCGCGTGCGCGACCGCGCTGAGCACCAGCGAACTGTCCCGTATCGTCGGTCGCGCGATCGATCGCGACGACCTCGAAGCGGAGCAACGAAATTTGTGGAATTTCGCCGGCCTGGCCCTGATGCCCGCGGACCTCGCGAACCAACTGTCCGAGGACGAGCAGGAAGCAGCTCTGTTGGCTCCCGGCGGGGATATTGCCAAGGCATTTAACGACCTTTGCCCGGACATCGATTTCCTAGATTGCCTGAGGATCAAGGTTCTCGGCAAGAGACACCCCGCGAGGGATGACGACTGGCGGCGGTCAAATACCATAAGTGGAATTGTCAGGGCCGCAATCCGACGCCTTAGTACTTCGAAGTCGACCCACGCGGGAGAACGCTTGAAGACGCTCGCTCCACATATCCACGAAAGCTGGCATCCTCATATCGCTCATGCGGCTGCGGAACACGCTCGCAAGCTTCGCGACGACCACTACAGCGCGCCGTCCGTCGGCCAGCTCATGGACGCGCTTGCAAATGGTCCGCCGGCAAGTCCTTCCGACCTCGCCGCTATCGTTCTCGAAGAAGTCGAGAGATACAAGACGACGCTCAGAACTGGAAGCGAGGTGCCATGGAAGCGGTTCTGGAATACCGATGGCTATGGAGCAGCGACCGAACCCCAAATTGAAAATGAAGACCGAGACCGTCTGCTCGAACTGCTTCGGCCGCAGTTCGAAAAGTATGGAGTTGCAGCGAGCCTCCCCGAGGCCCGTCGCGGCGAGAATACGAGAGCGGATGTTCTTCTGCTCAGTCACGCCGGAAATAACCTCCCGATCGAGGCCAAGCGACACTACAACGCTGAACTCTGGACGGCAGCTACCAGCCAGCTTGCAGGCTATGCTTCAGATGCCCAAGCGTGCGGCTTTGGAATCTACCTGGTCTTCTGGTTCGGGACGGAGTTCAGAACTCCGGCCAGAGGCGACGGCGCCGACGTCCCAGAGAGTGCTGAGGCGCTGGAGGAAATGCTTACCGAGGACCTGCCTGTTGAGATGAAGGACAAGTTGACCGTAGTCGTTTTGGACGTGTCTCGGCCAGAATCGATGATTGCGGCAACGGAAAAACGTCGAAAGAAGTCTTGACCTCATTCCCTGCGACGCCGAAGACTAATTTGATGCGGACGCGGTAGCCCCGAGAGCCGGCGGGCAAGCGGGACATGCAATCGATGGTGCGGAGCGCTCTTGACGGGCCACGGTGCGTAGGACTGGCCGACCTTTCATAATTGCATTGATTTGATTTTGGAACTCCCACGCCTCGACTGAATACATGCCGCCTCGCGCACCCTCGAAGCCGCAGTTCCATGCGGCGAGAACCTGCCCGAAGCGAAGTGCCTCGGACAATCCTTGAGCATCCATCTCCCTTAATCCCGAAAGTCCTCGCGAAGCTGCACGAGCCAGAATGCCGGCCGTGCACCAGTCTCCCGAGCCACAGGTATCAATGACGCGCGGCGCAGGGACAGAGGGGCAGAGACTCCAATCGGAAATCTGACCGGCGAGACGGTGCCTGTATCGCAGCCCTTGCGAACCAAGCGTCTGAATTTCGAGGAGTGTGGCACTTGAGTCGGTCATAGCGCCACCCGCCTCGGAAAGGCGCTGATCGGAGTACTTCACGACATGCGCGATCTTCATCGCCTCCGCAAACTGCTTTTCGTCAGATTTGCCCGACGGTTCAAACACAACCACGGCCCCGGCATGTGCGGCCTCCGCCGCGAGCGAAAGCGCTGCCCTTGACAGCCGGTCCATAAAAAACACCGAAGAGCCAGGTAGGTCCCGAGCGACTTCTTCCACTGCATGCTGCGTCACGGGCCTATAGCTGGGCAGACGTTTTCCGCAATGTGGACACGTCCAAAGGAACCGATGTGTCGGCGAACCATCGCGAGCTCGCTTAATTTGCTGAATGATAATCGGAGTGTGGCCCGTCGGAGCGCAATTGGTATGATCCAGGCTCACTCCCCACCTGACCAGGTCAGCCCGAACACGTTCGGATGCAGGATCACCATTCATTCGAGCGATCGGGTAGGCATCCCAGCCCAAGTACCGCATGATGGTAAGAACGTTGCCACACGTCCCGCCAGCCCACGAATGCACTGGCGCGTCACTGTCGAGTCCGATGACAAGATCGAGGGCGATCAAACCCGTGCCAAAGATCTTCGGCCTTTCGCCCGAGTGATTCATGGGGTGTGTCCTTTCTTCAGCCTGGGGCGCGGCTGCGGGTAGACCTCTCCCTCCAACCAGACATGAATAATATGGGGCGTCGGCGAAGCGAGGTCCGCGGACGCATCGAAACCATACCCTATCGATTCGAGGTAAGCGACTGGTAAATCTCGCTCGAGTGCAGCCATCAATGCACCGAGGGACATCACTTTGCTCCCTAATGGAGAGAGAACCAAGATCGATCCTCCCGCATCGCGGAACACCGGCTTGCGCAAATCATCCAAGCGCAGAATAGTGCGATAAAGGTGCAGAGGGTCCTGTTCATCAGCGTATACGACGTCGCGGGCATCGACTGACCAGCCGCTTTCGAACTCTCCCAAATATTCCTCTGCCAGCAAGTCACCGAGGCGTGGGTCTCGCGCCGGAAAAGGCAGGATCGGGCATGTGTCGTGCGGGGCAACGAAATCGTGGACTCGAGAAAGAGCCTGCTGGCGCCCCATTGCAAGCTGTGGCAGCCACAACTTCGCTGCCCGGGAGGCAGCGTCTAGCGTCAGCCCTCCCTTGAACCCATGAACATAGCCCGGGACGTCACTCGCCACAGAGGATATTTGCGCGTCAAGATTGGGATCATGCGACACAAACAGATGAAGGTTCTGCGGATCCTTGCCTCGATTAATCCGCTCAACGAACAATCTGATCAAAGGGAACGCTGTGCCCACCGAAAGGGCGCTGATGTCGACGATCACGTCCGTTACTGTGCTCAGATCGTGACGCGACACGCCCAGTGTAACATTGCGCCCACCGACAACAGCGCCATCAGCGCCGAAGATTTCGACGGCAAGGATATCATTCGAGGGGAGCAGCGTCTGAAGCTTCTCAATATTCTTCTCGGCGCGGCGGGTGAGTTCGGCGTCTGGATTGGGCCTGTTCTCTCTGATGAACAATGCTTGAGCATCGGCACCGGCCGCAGCCAGACGTTCAGCGATCTGGGTTGCGCGTGGATCAAATCCACCACCTGCGATTAACAACGCTTTCCTGCCGGTCTGCGAGAAGTACTCGGACGCGAAGCTTTCAGCTTCTGAGCCATCGTGCGATACGCACGGATCCCATCGCCATCCATGCGCCATTATTTGGCCTCGCCCAGCAAACGGGTGAGGTCTTCCACGCGTCGTTCAAGGAACCCTCCCCTTTTCAGGGTCAACCCGCTCTTGATGAGAACAACCCCGGATAGTTCGATGAGACACCAGATCTTGTTTTTCGCACCATGGTTCGGAATTAGGACAAAGGCGTTGTAGGCCACACCGAACTGAAGCACCTTTGCAAGGTCAGGGCGCAACTTTGGGATCTGATCGAATTCTTCCTGAGGAATCCCGAAGGCGTTGGCGCCTCCATTCAGCGACGCGTTGCCCTCCAAGCTTTTTTCAATGCACTGGTCGGCGATCCCCTGTGACAGCCGTTTCACAAGATGATGGAGAGGGAAATCCCATTCGCGGATCATCTCCTCCGCGCGATCGCGCAGCAGGTTATGTTGGACCTGACTGGTAAGTGTCGGCGCCTTCGACCGGATCAACTGAGTTTCCGACTGCGCGACGAGCCTTGCTGCGAGGTGAAGGAACTGCTCTGCGTTCTCCGAACTCGCGTCACAGAGCGTGTCGATGCCATAGTAATATGGTCGGTCGAATTGATGCAGCAGATGAATCTTGGCGCCGTCAGCGATCGCCGCGCTGGCTGTCACAGGTCGAGAAGGCTCGAGATCGGTCGCTTCTTCGAAGAGACCGCGTTGGGGGACTCGGTTTGCATATCGTTCGAGAAGTATGGCGAGCATCGCCAGCCTTAGGTCGTTGGAAGGCTCGCCACTTTTCGCCAGGTATTCCGAAACCTCCCGTTCGAGCGCCTCTCGACGCTCAGCAGTAATCGAATTTCGTCGCTGAATTGTGTCGACTTTTTTCGCAAGCCTGTCAGCCTTAGAAGGTGGAAGATCGTCGACATGCGTCGAGAGGAGATCGCCAAGCGTGTTCAGGCCCCGACGGTTGAAGACGTCCATCTGACTGAGATATCGGCCGGCCATGTCCTTCGCCATCTTGCGGAAGGCTCGCCGTTGACTCGATCTCCCCTCGCTGCTTTGCATCCAGATGGTGGTGATCTCACGTGCACGCTTTAGGCCGGGTTCGCTCTCGTCAAAGACATTCTGTCCCTCAATAAGGACATCCGCGGGGGCCAACGCATCCAAGCGGGTCAGTATCCACCGGGCCACCCGCAATTCCCTGCGGGCAAGCCACCGTTGGAGCGCAAGCAATTGGTTTGGGTGTAAGAAATGTGCATCGTCGAAGACAACCAACGGTATGAGTTCGAGGTCGCCAGACCCATCCTTGACCCGGAACGCGTCTATGACATCCAGTGGTCGATACGCTGCCGCCGCCGCATTCTGTTCGACCTCATCTATGTCTGGAGGAACAAGGGCGGCAGAGATTTCGTAAATCGCAGTTTCCATTTCTCTGGCGCGACGCTGCAGGCCGATACCGTTTGCACCGCCGATAGCTTCAAGGGCAGCATCGGCATCGGGGCGGGCGACGATCTCGATGTTCTCAAGGCTAATGCCGGCTGCCTGCGCATCACGGAGCCACGCCAGCACAGCTCGTGCCTGAAGCAGCGCGACTGTCAGTGAAGACTTTAGGCTGTCCGGATACGGGAACTCCCAAAACTCGCGATACTCACTTTCAAGCGAGATCCGGCAGCCGATAACAGCGGGCCGGCCGTCACGAATCGCGGCACAAGAGGTGAGCGCGTCGATCAAAGTCTTGTAGGTTTCGAATCCGCGATTCCGAAGCAAGACCTGAAGCGTTGAGAACTTGAACAATCTCGCGAGAGTCGTCTTCCCGCTTCCGGGCGTCCCGATGACCATTGCTAGCCGATCATAGAGCTTTCCCTCCTTCGCCGGCTTCTTGAAAAACGTAGACAATGGTTCCGGTGTTACGACAGCCAGGAAGGCCTCGTCTTGCAGCAGGTACTCGGTCGCGCGCTTTTCAAATGGATTTACCAAGTCGCACCTATACGTGTCTCTGGCGGCGACGGAAAAGCGGACTCATCGCTGGCGCAATCGTGCCACCTTCCCGTTCTCCGCCCTCGGTTTCGGCCCACAGCAGCGCCACCGAGTTGTTTGGCGTGTTGTGATCCAAGATCAACGGCAAAGCGCAGCCGGCGTATCCGAGCCCCAAATGCGTCACTCCACCGACGTCTGTGTGTTTCGTTCGGATGGCAGGGTCATAGTAGATGTTCGTCAACTCGATGAAGTCATCGAAGTTGTTCCCCGGCGTATTTATGGGCAGATTTTTAGGCAGGATCGTTCCGAAGGAGAAATGAACTTCTGATGCCCAGCCTTCGATCTGAAATGCCGATCGCGCCTCTTTTTCACGTTCAACTGCTGTTTGCGATGCCGCAAACGTGCCGATATGATGATGAATGCAGAGCTGCCAATCGTCCGAAAAGATCTTCCTGTCTGCAAGCTGATCCTGCGCATGGAAGATCGATTCTTTGAACTTATTGAGTTTACCTGACCACTTCTTCTTCTCGTCGTTGTAGCGAAGGAAAGACGATCCACTACCCATAAAATCGTCGATCAGGTAGACAAGCCGAAACCTCGCATCTGCATCTTCAACGGCCTCGCCCAACTGACTAAGCAGGTCCTGCCATTTCTCCGTATCGAGCTGGGTTGAAACGACCATCTGCTCGTTGTTCAGGACCCCAACATTGCTGTGCCTCAGTCCGTCGATCCGCGCCCCGTCGCTAGGTCCTGTTGACAAAAGACGGCAACCAGAGCCGCACCGCAGCCAAGCATAGGAAGCCGAGGAAAGACTTTGCGGTCTTGTCGTAGCGGGTGGCGA
>PAPF01000022.1 GCA_002708825.1 Phyllobacteriaceae bacterium
GATGTTGTAGACGAGGTCCTTGGCCTCTTTCCACGTCTTCATGATCTCGTGCGAATTGCCGATCATGCTTTCGATCAGGCTGAAATCGCCGCCGGCCGAAAACGCCTTGCCCGCGCCGGTCACGATGACCGCGTTGATATCGGGGTCGCGATCGATGTCGATCCACATATCGGTCATCTGGGTATGGGTTTCTGCATCGACCGAGTTGAAGCTCTCGGGCCGATCGAAAGTGATGCGCAGGACGCGATCCGCCGGGTAGTCAAATTTCAGCTTGTCATACTTCGCATAACGGTTTGACACTGTGGGGTTCCTCCCTTGGACGTTGGTATCGGTTCAGCCCGGCAGTCCGAGGACTGCCTTGGACAAGATGTTGCGCTGGATCTCGTTCGATCCGCCGTAGATCGTGGTCGGCCGGGCCTTGTAAAAGCTGGCCAGGACATCGACGCTGACATTGCCGACCTGAAGCGGGCCGATGGTGCCACCATCCGGTCCGGCCGCCTCGATCATCAACTCGGTGATGCGCTGAAAGCACTCGGTCACCCAGATCTTGAGCATCGAGACATCCGCGCCCAGCGTTTCGCCACGCTTGAGCTGATCGGCGAACCGGGAATAGAGCGCGGCGTGGTCTTCCACGTCGAGCGCGGCCTGGGCAAAACGGTCGCGGAACACCGGATCGTCAAACGCCCCGCGGCCGCGGGCGAAAACCTCCAACTGACCCAGAGCGTTCTGCGCAAGGCTGGGCGAACCGATGAAGATACGCTCGAAACTCAGGAGCGCCTTGGCCATCGTCCAGCCCTTGTTCAGCTCGCCCACAAGGTTCGCGCGAGGCGTGCGGGCATCGTCGAAGAAGACCTCGCAGAACTCGGTTTCGCCGGCCAGCGTCCGGATCGTGCGCACCTCGACCCCGGGCTGGTCCATCGGCGCCAGAATAAAACTAATGCCCTGCTGCTTTTTCGGCGCGTCGGGATCGGTCCGCACCAGCATGAAGATATGCGTGGCGTCATGCGCCATGGTGGTCCAGATCTTCTGGCCATTGATGACAAAGTCATCCCCGTCGATCTCTGCGCGGGTGCGCAAGTTGGCCAGATCGGACCCGGCGCCTGGCTCGGAATAGCCCTGACACCAGATGTCTTCACAGCTCAGGATCCGCGGCAGCCAATAGTCCTTTTGCGTCTGGGTACCGAACTTGATGATGAGTGGGCCAACCATCTGCACGCCCATGTCGCGCCCACGGTTCACACCCCAGCGTTGCTGTTCTTCGTAAAAGATCAGAAGTTTCGCGGCGCTCAGCCCCATGCCGCCATACTCGGCGGGCCAGGCCGGAGCGACCCAGCCCTTAGCATGGAGCTTGCGATGCCAATGCTCGACCTCGGCAAAGGTCGGGCGGTGCGGAAGGTGGCGCAATTCCTCGGGGTACTCGGATTCAAAGAACTGATGGACCTCGCGGCGGAAATCCTCGTCGGTCATCGCATTCCAGTCCGTCATCTTTCCGCCCCCTCCTTGTCGCGGGCATCAAGCCAGAGCCGCCGGTGATAGGTGTCGTCCCCGAGCCAAGCCGACAGCACCAGCGCCCGGTTCAGGAATAGCCCGATGTCGAATTCGTCGGTATATCCGACCGCCCCGTGAAGCTGGACCGCATCGCGCGTGATCTTCTTTGCCGCCACGCCGGCGCGAGCCTTGGCGCGGCTGGCCAGGCGGGCACGCGCTTGGGGTCCGGCCGCGGCACGGTCCATCGACGACAACACCTCGCGCACCGCTGCGTGGGCGACCTCCTGCATCACATACAGGTCGGTAGCGCGGTGCTGGATGACCTGAAAGGCACCGATGGGCTTGTCGAACTGTTCGCGAGTCTTGACGTAATCAAGCACGATCTCGAAGGCACGACCGCTTAGCCCGACAAGCTCGGCCGCGGCCAGCGCGGTGGTGTCGCTGACCGCTTCGGCCAGAGCCGCCTCGACCGCCGCCCCCTCGGCCAGAAGCTCGGCCGGCGTCGCCGAAAAGGACAGTTCGCCCAATGCGCTGCCATCGGCCTGCCGGCGGCCTTCGACGTTCAGCCCGGCCGCGCCCGCCTCCGCATAGGCAAGAACCGCGCCGCCGTCGCCTTCGGCCACCACCAGATAGCCGTCGGCCCCGACCGCACCGGCGATCCAGGCTTTCGCGCCGGTCAGCCTGCCGCCCGCAAAGCGGCAGTCCCTGCCCGGCGCGACCCCCGCCGCGCCGCGTTCCTGCCAGGCCGTCGCCAGCACGGTTTCGCCCCCGATGGCCTTTTCCAACATCCCGTGATCCGGGCAAAGACGGTACAAGAGACCGATCGTCAGCCCGATTGTTGCCACCACAGGTTCGGGGGCAATGACACGGCCGGCCTCCTCGGCCAGCACGCCGGCAGCAGCAAGACCCATGCCCAGGCCGCCGTTTTCCTCCGGCACCGCGACGCCGAAAACGCCAGCGCCGGCAAGTTCGGTAATCATGCCGTCACCCCACCGACCACCGGCATCGCGCAGTTTTCTGGCGCGGTCGCTGCCGCCTGCCCGGGCGAACAGGGTTTGGGCGCTTTCCCTCAGCAGGCGCAGGTCTTGCTGATCCTGGGTGTTGTCTTCAGTCTGTTTCATTTGGTTTTCGCTTGATCATGACAGGCGTGTCTGTGGAGAAAACGACCTCGCCCGCCGGGTTCTTGGCACGCAGCGTATAGTGGAGAACACCCCGGTCGGGCTTGCTGCGCGACGGCGTGACCGAGTTGACCTGCATCTCGATATCGAGCGGTTCATCGGGGCGAACGGGGCGCGACCAGCGCAGATTGTCAAAGCCCATGCCGCCGATATTGGCCACGTCGACCATCATTTCGATCATGATGGGCTTGAACGCCTCCAGCATGGTCTGAAAACCGGAGGCAATCAGGCTTCCGTGCATGGCGGTGGCATAATCCTCGTCGGTATGCAGCCGCTGCGGGTCCCATTCCAGGGCAAAGGCCTTTATCGACTCCGCGCTCATCGGTGCACTTCGAAAGCGAAACACCTGGCCTGGATGGAAATCCTCCAGGTATTTCATGACTCGCCTTCTACCGAGAATCCGGCATCATAGCCCTTGGACCCGTTGGCAATACGAACGCGGTTGAACTCCTCCAGCTGGGGATAGGTTTCCCGGAAAACGTGCAGGAACTCCGTTATCGGCGCATCGAAAAAGAGACCACGGTCGTTCACGTATTCCATGTGCCGATTGTTCTTTTCGTCGAACTCGTGGAACAGGGCATCGTGATGGCCGTCGAAGACCAGCGGTTTCACCCCGAACCTTTCGCACAGCTCGATATTGAAGGCTGGAGTGACCTTGTAGACCTCGTCATCCAGCCACAGCTGTACATAGCCGTGATAGATGAACAGATCCGTGCCCATCAGCTCTTGCAGTTTGGGTGTGTTCAGGTGGTTGCGGACATCGGCAAAACCCAGCGCCGCCGGTATGCCCGCGGCCCGCAGACAAGCCGCTAGAAGAATGGCCTTGGGGACGCAGAACGCCGCCTCGGCGCCCGCGATCCGACTGGCTCGATAAGAATCCTCGTCCAATGCAAAACAATATGGGTCGTAACGGATGCCATCGCGTACCGCCTCGAAAAGGCGGATCGCCTTGTCCCGGTCGATTGCATCCGCAGGCAGATCACGCAATGCTGAGGAAACGAAATCCTGCACTTCCACGCTGTCGCTCTCAACAAAGCGCGATGGCATCACATACTGACCGGCCTCAGCAGACAAGCCCTCCTTAGACTGTGCCATCGCAACTCTCCCTCATATTTCTAACAAATGTTAGAATAATGTCCGAAAGCCCACGCGTCAACGGGATTCATTTCGGCTCAAGTTCCACCACAGCATGGCGCGCATTGTCTTCTCCCAAAGATGGCGCGCGACCGATTTGATCCGCCGGACCACGAAAACCGGGCGCGATCGGCAATGGCAGGGCCGGCACCTTGGTGCCGGCAATCGCCAGCTTCCGGCCGAACACCCCGCGCGCCGCGAAATGCGGGTCTGCGGCGGCCTCGGCAGGGGTTTTCACGACCGTACAGCAACAATCCGCCTCCTCCAGAAGCGGCGCCCAATCGGACGAAGGCCTCTCTGCCAAACGCCGCGCCACTTCTGCAGCGCAGGTTTCCGGATCAGCCCAATCGTCGCGCAGATCGGCCGGCTGGCCGATCACGTCGCAGAAGGCCTGCCAGAATTTCTCTTCCAGCGCGCCAACCGCGACCTGCCGTCCGTCGCCTGCAGTATAGAGCCGGTAGCGCGCAAGCCCGCCTGTCAGCCGGCTGCCGCCGCTGTCGATGTCCTGGCCAGCGATCACGCCTTCGGCATGGGCCCAATAGGCAAAGGCAAAGGCGCCCTCGGCCATCGCGATATCCAGGTGGATCCCCTGCCCGTTCCGGTCGCGAGCCCGAAGCGCGAGCAGGATGTTCATCACGGCAGGATAGGTGCCGCCGCCAACATCGGCGATCAGACCAGATGGCATCGTCGGATGATCGTCGGGGCCCCGGCTGAGCGACAGTACGCCCGAATCGCCTGCATAGTTCAGATCGTGCCCGGCGGACGCCGCCTTTGGCCCGGTCTGGCCATAGCCGGTGATCGAGCAATAGATGAGCCCCGGATTGATCCGGCGAAGGGTGTCATACCCCAGCCCCAGCCGATCCATGACGCCCGGGCGAAACTGTTCGACCAGCACATCGGCGTTCTCGATCAGGGGGCGCAGCGATTCCACCGCGCCCTCTGCCTTCAGATCAATTGCTACCGACCGCTTCCCATGGTTCAGCACGGCAAAGCCGATGCTTTCACCATTTAATTTGGGATTCGCATGGCGCGCGCCCTCGCCTGTACCGGGGCGCTCGAACTTGATCACCTCAGCGCCGGCCTCGGCCAACATAAGCGTCGCCATCGGACCCGGAAGAAGGGTGCTGAAATCGAGCACCAGGATATCGTCGAGCGGCTGCATCTTTCCCGCCCTCACGCGAACCTGGCGGCCCCATTGTTCAGGACCACCACCTCGCGTAAAGGAACCGAGGCACGGAACCGGGCCTCGCCCCCGTCTTCCCAGATCTCGAACCGCACGGTTTCACCCGGATAGACCGGCGCCGAGAACCGCACATCAAGCCCGACGAGACGGCTGGCGTCGTAGTCCAGCAGCGATTTGAGGATCGCGCGCGCCGCCAAGCCATAGGTGGCCAGCCCATGCAGGATCGGCCGGTCGAACCCGACCGAGCGCGCCACGTCGGGATCGGCGTGCAGGGGGTTGTAATCGCCGCTGAGCCGATAGATCAGCGCCTGCCGCGGCAGCGTTTCGATGTCGCAGACATGATCGGGTGCGCGGTCGGGCAACTCGGCAGGCGTCGGTCCGGGGCGGTTTTCCCCGCCGAAGCCGCCGTCACCACGGCAAAAGGCCGACATCGCTACGCGAGCCAGCTTTTCGCCGGTATCGGCGTCGATGATTTCGCGGCTTTGATAGATGACGGCGCCTTTGCCCTCGCCCTTGTCGGAGATGAAGTCGATCTTGCTGCGACCGACGATATTGCCCTTCACCGGCAGCGGCTTGTAGATGTCCAGCCACTGCTCGCCATGCAGAACCTTCTGCCAGTTCACGCCGGTTCTCGGGTCGCGCAGCCAGAACCCCGGATAGCCCATCGTGACCGCCATGGACGGCACCGCCTTCAGCCCGTCCTCGTAGACATAGGCCAGTTCCTTCTTGTCGGTCGGGTCTTCGCCGAAACCCAGCCCGAGCGCATAGAGAATCGTGTCTCTTTCGCTCAGCGTCTGTTCGATTTCCTCGAAATCCCAATTCGAAAGCGCCTCGAAATCCAGTGGCATGTTTCTTCCTCCCTAGAACGCCCTACAGCGTGTTTCCCGATCCCAAGATCGCCGTGACCTGGCTGGACAGAACGCCGCCATTGCCGTGGGCAAGCGCCAGGTCGATATTCTCTAGCTGCTGTCCGGGCGCGTCGCCACGAATCTGCCGCGCGGCTTCGATCACGGTAAAGATGCCGTACATCCCCGGATGCACACAGGACAGCCCGCCGCCATTGGTATTCACCGGCAGCACCCCGCCCGGGGCGATGCGTCCACCCTCGACAAAGGCGCCCCCTTCGCCCTTGGCGCAGAACCCGAGATCCTCCAGGAACAGGATCGTATTGATCGTGAACGCGTCATAGAGCTCGACCAGGTCTATATCGCCCGGCGCCACTTCGGCCGCCGCGAAGGCGCGCGCGCCGGATTCGCGGGCCGCGGTGGTGGTGAAATCCCGCATCTGTGATATCTGCCGGTGCGAACTGGCTGCGGCGCTGCCCAACAGATAGACTGGCGGCTTCGGACAATCCCTGGCACGGTCGGCGCGCACCATCACCACCGCGCCGCCACCGTCAGTCACCAGGCAACAGTCGCGCACAGTCAGCGGGTCGCCTACCATGCGCGCGGCCAGCACGTCCTCGCGGCTCAGCGGGCCGCGATCGAACGCTTCGGGATTGAGCCGCGCCCAGGCGCGCGCGGCCACCGCCACATCGGCCAGTTGCTCGCGGGTGGTGCCGTATTCGTACATATGCCGGGCCGCGGCCATCGCATAGGCAGAGATCGGATAGCGCGGCTTATACGGGGCCTCGTATTCGGGTGGGCGCGAGGCCGTCACCAGCCGTCCCGACGCGGTTCTCTGATTCGAGCCATAGACGATCAGCGCGACGTCGCACAGTCCCGCATCGAGCGCCATCGCCGCCGAGGTCAAGTAGTTCACGAAGGACGACCCGCCGGTCATCGTACCATCGACGAATCGCGGCTGGATACCAAGATACTCGGCCGCCATCAGCGCCGGCATGCTGTCTTCCATCATGGTGCAGAACAGCCCGTCGACATCGGCCAGCGACAGCCCCGCGTCGGCCACCGCCGCCAGCCCGGCCTGGGCCATGATGTCATAGGCGGTCAGGCCATGCGCCTCGCCGAATCCGGCATGGCCGGTGCCCACGATGGCAGTCTTTCCCCGCAAACCTCCCGTCATCGCTCAGCCCTCCACCGGCCTGCACAGCACCGCAGGCTTTCCGTCGATCTCGCCGACATAGACGGTGACCGCCATACCGATCGCCACATCCGCGGGCGCGACCCCCTCGACCCGGCTCATCATCCGCACGCCTTCCTCCAGCTCGACCATGCAGATGTTGTAGTCCCCGCCCTGCTCGGACCTGCGGCGCACCACGGTCGTCGTATGCACCTCTCCACAACCGCTGGCCTTGTGCCAGGACAACGCCGTTTCATGGCAATGCGGGCAGACGACGCGCGGGAAGAAATGAAATTTTCCGCAACTGTCGCATTTTGGGAGCGCGATCTCGCCATCCGCCAGCGCGCGCCGGAATACCTGATCCGATCCGGTCTTGTCTTGCATTATGGCCCTGCTTTTAATTGCCATCCGAGTGTGTTGATATCATTTCTAACAGATGTTAGATTTTATTCAAGCTGGTAAGTCGAAAGCGAGAAGATCATGAGCAATCAGAATTGCGGGCCGCAGGCCGGACCTTTGGCCGGCACCCTGGTCGTCGCGCTGGAACAGGCCGTCGCGGCGCCGTTCTGCACGTCGCGGCTGGCCGATGCCGGCGCACGGGTGATCAAGATCGAACGCAAGGGAGCCGGCGATTTTGCCCGCGGCTACGACACTGCGGCACATGGCGAAAGCGCCTATTTCATCTGGTTGAACCGCGGCAAGGAATCGGTCGCGCTGGACATCAAGTCCGGCGAGGACCGCGCGCTGCTGCTTGCGATGCTGGAACGCGCCGATGTGTTCATCCAGAACCTTCTGCCCGGCGCGCTGGAAAAGCTCGGGCTCGATTCGGCGACGCTTCGCGAACGGTTCCCGCAGCTGATCACCTGCGACATCACCGGATATGGCGCCGACGGGCCGATGCGGGATGCCAAGGCCTACGACCTTCTGATCCAATGCGAAAGCGGCCTGGCATCGGTCACCGGGACGCCGGACGGCCCTGGCCGGGTGGGGGTGTCGGTGTGCGACATCTCGACCGGCATGACCGCCCATGCCGCGATCTGCGAGGCGCTCGTGGAGCGCGGCCGCACAGGCCGGGGAACCGGCGTTTCGGTGGCGATGTTCGACACGCTCGCGGACTGGATGGCGGTGCCGCTGGTGTTTCACGAATACGCGAACCGGCACACGCCGCGGGTCGGTCTGAGCCACCCCAACATCTGCCCCTATGGCGCGTATACCTGCCGCGATGGCGAACAGATCGTGATCTCGATCCAGAACGAAAGGGAATGGGCGCGGTTCTGCGACACGGTGCTGTCACAGCCGGACCTGGCCACGGATCCGCGTTTTGACAGCAATGACAGCCGCAACAGCAACCGGGGCGTGCTGCAGCCGATGATCGAGGCCGCCTTTGCGGCGCGGGACCGGCCCGACATGCTCGATCTGCTGGCGCGCTCGATGATCGCCTATGGCGCGGTGAACGACATTGCCGCCCTGTCCCAACACCCCCAGCTCGACCGCACGACCATCGCGTCGCCCGCGGGCGCGTTTCGCATGCCCGCGCCGCCGATCAGGCGAAGCGGGGGGAATCCGGCGCTCGGCCCCTCGCCCGGCTTCGACGCGGATGGCGCGGCGATCCGGACGGAATTCGGCGCGATGTCCAGAAAGGACCGCTGAGACCATGAAAACGGAACCCAAGGCATCGATTCTCGATGGCGTGACGATCGTCGACCTGACCTCGGTGGTGTTCGGCCCGCTGGCGACCCAGATGCTGGGCGAGCTGGGTGCCGACGTGATCAAGGTCGAAAGCCCGGAGGGCGACCTTTTGCGGCAGGTCCAGCCGTCGCGGAACAAGAAGATGGGCGCGGCCTTTCTCGGCACCAACCGCAACAAGCGCAGCGTCGTTCTCGATCTGAAGACCGCTAACGACCAGGGACGCTTGCGCAGGTTGCTTGCCGATGCGGATGTGATGATTTCCAGCATCCGGCCCGCCGCGCTCGCGCGCCTGTCTCTCGACCCCGAAACCCTGCGGCGCGAGAACCCGAACCTGATCACCGTTTCGGCCACAGGCTACGGCCAGGACGGGCCCTATGCCGATCGGCCCGCCTTCGACGACATCGTACAGTCGGTTTCGGGGCTGGCCAGCCTTGCCGCCCTGCGCGACCCCAACGCGCCGCCTGCCTATGCGCCGACAATCCTGGCCGACAAGCTGGGCGGCGTGACCGCGGCCTATGCGGTGATGGCGGCGCTGTTTCACCGCGAACGCACCGGCGAGGCACAGCATGTCGAAGTGCCGATGTTCGAAACGCTTTCTTCCTTCCTTCTGGTCGAGCATCTTGACGGTGCCACGTTCGAGGAGACTCCGCAGGATTTCGGCTATGCCCGTATGCTGGTGCCGCACCGCCGACCAGTGCAGACACGGGACGGCTACATCACCATCCTACCCTATACCAATGTCCAATGGGCACGCTTTTTCCAGGCGGTCGGCCGCACCGACATGGTCGATCATCCCTGGGTGACGGACATGGATGCGCGCAGCCGCAATATCGGCGCGGTCTACGACATGGTGGCCGAACTGGCACCGACCCGGACCACCGATGAATGGATGGAGCTGATGCAACAGGCCGACATCCCGGCGATGCCGGTGCGAAACCTTGCCGATCTGCCAGCCGATCCGCATCTTGCCGCGACAGGCTTCTTTCAGCGGCTGGACCACCCCAGCGAGGGCACGATCTGGGCGACACGCCCGCCGGTACGGTTCTCGGCCACGCCGGCGCGGTCCGACCACCGCCCGGCGCCCCGCCTGGGCGAGCATACCGCCGAGATCCTGGGGGCCGGCGACGACTGACGCCGCACCGGCCCGGTGGCGCGGGTCAGATGTCGATCGACCGCGCGATCAGTTCCTTCATGATCTCGTTGGTGCCGCCATAGATCATCTGCACCCGGCTGTCGGCGTAGAGCCGCGCGATCGGGAACTCCATCATGAAGCCATAGCCGCCATGCAGTTGCAGGCATTCGTGCATGACCTCGTTCTGCGTCTGGCTGCCCCACCATTTCGCCATCGACGCGGTAGCCGCATCCAGCCTGCCGGTTTCCAGGCGGGCTATCCCGTCATTGACGAAGCTGCGCAGCAATTCGGCCTTCGTCTTGCATTCCGCCAGCTTGAACCGGGTGTTCTGGAAATCCATGATCCGGCTGCCGAACGCCTTGCGGTCCTGGACGTATTTCACCGTCTCGGCGATTGCGAAGTCGATGAAGCCAAGCGCGGTGATGCCGATCATCAGCCGTTCCCAGGGCAGTTGCTTCATCAGTTGATAGAACCCCTGCCCCTCCTCCTGGCCCAGCAGGTTCGCCGTCGGCACCCGCACATCCTCGAAGAACAGCTCGGCCGTATCCGACCCCTTCATGCCGAGTTTCTTCAGGTTCCGCCCGCGGCGAAACCCTTCGGCATCCTCGGTTTCCAGCACGATCAGCGACACGCCCTTGGCCCCGGCGCTGCGGTCGGTTTTGGTCACGATCACGATGATGTCGGCGGTGTGCCCGTTGGTGATGAATATCTTCGAGCCGTTGATTTTGTAGTGATTGCCGTCCTTCTCCGCATAGGTCTGGACGTTTTGCAGGTCCGAACCCGTTCCCGGTTCGGTCATGGCGATCGCCGCCACGCTCTCGCCGCTGATCAGTCGGGGCAGCCACTTCTTCTTCTGCTCTTCGCTGCCATAGGCGTCCAGGTAATGGATCACGATGCTCTGGATACCGTACCCCCAGCCGGTGTCGCCGGTGCGCCCCTGTTCGTAGACAGTAAGCGCGTCGAAACCGATGCCGCCGCCGAACCCGCCATATTCCTCGGCGATGGAACCGCCCATGACGCCCTGTTCGCCAACCTTGCGCCAGAAATCGCGGTCGACGATCCCCTGTTCGGCCCATTTGTCGACATTCGGCGCCATCTCGGCGTCGAACAGCTTGCGCGTCGTTTCGGCGAACATCCTGTGTTCGTCCGAAGCCCAGGCCGAGGAATTCGTGATCAGCGACATTGTGAAACCCGTATGTTTGCGGTTGCGTTGCAAAAATCTAACAAATGTTTAATTTTTCAGCAACCGACCTGACCCGTGGAAAACGCCGTGTCACGCGCTTTCTCATCGGCAGCGAAATGAGCTTTCGCGACATGCAGGTCCTCACGCGAGTTGTTGGGCTTCAGCACCCGCCGTGCTCGCGGTTCGCCGTAGAAAATAACATTATGCCCCTTCGCCGGTCTTGATGTGTTTGGACTTGTCCGGATTTTGTGGAGCGGCTTTCACTCTGCGATGGCCATTTCGGCCTCGAATGATACCGGCGATTCGTATCCCAGAGCGGAATGCCGCCGACGTGGATTGAAAATGCCATCGATATGTCGGCCAAGAGCCAGTTCTGCGGCGGTGCGGGTCTGGAAGATCGTTCTTCAGACCAGTTCGTTCTCCTTGCGAAGTCGTGCCAGTTCCTTGGCCGTATCCTCGTGCGGACCGGCCAACAAATCAGCTTCCCGGTATTGCCGCTTCCAGCGCGTCAGGCTCGATAATCCGATCCCCAAGTCGTCCGCAACCTGCATAACCGTTGACCTGATCCTCGTCGATCTCCGGCTTCGGTCGGCCCGCGCCCGAAGCGCCTTCGAGCAACGCACGCTTCCACTGATGGATCATCGTCGGGTGAACACCGAACCGGCTTGCCAGTTCCGATACCGTCTCCTCGCCCTTTACTGCTTCCAGGGCGACCTTCGCCCTGAAGTCCGGCGAATGCTGCTTGCGTTTCGACATCTCTGATCTCCTTCTCGTCGAAGACCAGCAGAC
Organism: Phyllobacteriaceae bacterium; assembly: GCA_002708825.1. Taxonomy (GTDB): domain Bacteria; phylum Pseudomonadota; class Alphaproteobacteria; order Rhizobiales; family Rhizobiaceae; genus Zhengella. The sequence continues at coordinate 11,796 of PAPF01000022.1, forward strand.
AACAAATCGTAGCTTACGTCAGTGTCCGATTTCCGGGGGGTATGTATGAACTGCCTTCCCCTGCAAGCGATTTGTCGATGCACCGCTGACCCTGCTTCTATGTATTCGGTCTGTTTGTGAGGCCATTCGATCTGCCCCTGACCAAGATGGGAAGTCGCGCGTCCTGTGTCTCGTTAGCTCATCGGCACTCGGGGGCCATGCTCCCCGTCAGACTTACAGAACGCCGATTGGTCGTTGGTCCATCTCCTTCTCGCCCGCAGATTCCTCTATTTTTCGTCTCGCTGGACTTACGAACCGACCAGCGCAGCGGCTCGGTATCGTTCGCCTTTCGTCAAGACGGCCCAGGCAATGCGCGCTAACTTGTTGGCCATGGCAACCGTAGCGACGTTCACATGCGCTCGCTCCTTCAGACCATCCGCCCATCGCGTTATCGGCGACGTCCTGTCGCGCACGAGATGCAGCACCGTTCGTGCGCCGTGGATGAAGAGTTTGCGCAAGTAGCGATTGCCGTGCTTCGAGATACCGATAAGCTTTGCCTTGCCAGCCGTCGTGATTTGTCGCGGAACAAGGCCGAGCCAAGCAGCGAGATCGCGGCCCTTGCCGAAGCTGCTGCCGGTACCGACGGCCGCTACGAGGGCCGAGGCGATCGTCGGACCAACACCGGGGATCTCCATCAGCCGCCGCATGTCGGCGTTTGTCTTGGCGAGTTCCTTGATCTCGGCATCGATGGCCGCAACCCGGCGGTTGATGTCTGCCAGTTCTGTTGCCATGTCCGACAACATCAGGACGATGCGGTGCGATAGATCGACAGTGCCCCCCGCCGCCAGTCTTGTCAGTTCTTTCTGAAATACGTGACGGCCTGTACCGACACGAATACCGCGTTCCATCAGAAAGCCACGACCCTGATTGATCAGGCGCGTCCTATCCGACACCAGACGTTCCCGCGCACGGTGCAAAGCCTGGAGGTCGAGTTGCTCTTCAGATTTGATTGCAACGAACGACATTGTTGGTCGGGTGGCGGCTTCGGCGATCGCCTCTGCATCGCGGTCGTCATTCTTGTGAACCTTCACATAAGGCCGGACATACAGCGGCGACATCAATCGGGGCTCATGCCCATGTTGGAGGCAGAAGCGCCCAATGTGATGTGCGCCCCCGCAGGCCTCCATCGCGACAATACAAGCCGGCAACTCCGCCAGAAAATCCAGCAGTCGAAACCGTTGGATGCGTTTGCGGAAAATCACAGCGCCGCTGGCATCAAGCCCCGCAAGGCTGCAAACCGTCTTGCCCAGATCAATCCCAAGAACCGTGATATCCATCAGAATGCTCCTTCTTCTCCACCAAACGCGCGACAATAGCTGCGTCTCGGCGGGAAGGCAGTTCATTCCATTAGCTCAAATCCGGCACCGCCTTGATGACAGCTTACGTTCCGTGTCTGGACTTTGGCTTATACGGCAAACTATTCTGCAACGAGAATCAGCACGCGAACGTCGCGCAACTCACCGCAAGACGAAACGCCGGGTCCGGTGGGCGCTTACTCTGACACCAAAAGAGGCCCCGGTCTTGCCGGAGCCTCCAATCGTTTCCAAACAGGCCGGGATGGCGGGCCTTTTCATATTCGAAGTGGAACTGGACTTACAGCTTTTCGATCAGTTCGGGTACAGCGGAAAAGAGGTCTGCGGCGAGGCCGAAGTCGGCGACCTGGAAGATCGGCGCTTCTTCATCCTTGTTGATCGCCACGATAATCTTGCTGTCTTTCATTCCCGCGAGATGCTGGATGGCGCCGGAAATGCCCACTGCGACATAAAGGTCAGGAGCCACCACCTTGCCGGTCTGTCCGACCTGCCAGTCATTCGGTGCAAAGCCCGAATCCACTGCAGCACGCGACGCGCCGACGGCGGCGCCCAGTTTGTCGGCCAGCCTCTCGATCAACGCAAAATCGTCTTTGGAGCCGACACCGCGACCGCCGGAAACGACCACGCCGGCCGAGGTGAGTTCAGGGCGGTCGCTCTCGGCAACCTTGTCTTCAACCCATTCAGATAGCTCTGGGTTGTGCGCGGCACCGATTGTTTCAATGCTCGCCGAGCCGCCATCGCCGGCAGCGTCGAATGTCGATGTCCGGAAGGTCACAACCTTGGTTACATCCTTTGACCTCACGGTCTGTACTGCGTTGCCTGCGTAGATGGGGCGCTCGAATGTATCGGCGTCAACGACCCCGGAGACATCTGAGATAACCATGACATCAAGCAATGCAGCCACACGGGGCATGATGTTTTTGGCATCGGTCGTGGCCGGTGCGCAAATATGGGAAAAGTCACCGGCTAATGAAGTGATCAGAGCGGCTGTCGGTTCGGCTAGGCGGTGCCCGAGCGAGGCATCTTCGGCCACAAGCACCTTGGCGACATCGTTGATCCTGGCCGCGGCTTCACCCGCCGCAGCTGCCGAAGCGCCGGCGCAAAGCACCGTGACATCGCCAAGCGCCTTGGCAGCGGTAACCGCCTTTGCCGTAGCGTCGAAGGCGAGTTCGCCATTGTTCACTTCTGCCAGTAGTAGGACTGCCATCAGATTGCTCCTGCCTCTTTGAGTTTCGAAACGAGCATGTCGACCGAGTCGACCATTTCGCCCCCCTTGCGTGCCTTTGGCTCGGCTATCGAAACGACCTCGAGGCGCGGACTTACATCGACGCCATAGTCTTCCGGGGTCTTTTCATCCAAATGCTTCTTCTTCGCCTTCATGATGTTGGGCAGTGAGGCATAGCGCGGCTCGTTCAGGCGCAGATCGACAGTCACGACGGCCGGCATCTTCACTTTGATCGCCTGCAGACCGCCATCGACCTCGCGGGTGACCACCGCATGATTGCCGTCTATCTCGACCTTCGAGGCAAAAGTCGCCTGGCTCCAGCCCAGCAATGCAGAAAGCATCTGGCCGGTCGCATTCATGTCATTGTCGATCGCCTGTTTGCCGGCCAGCACGATTCCCGGCTTTTCTTCGTCGATAATGCTCTTGAGGATCTTGGCAACGGCCAGAGGTTCGATATCCGTATGAACGTCTTTGGCGGCAACCACCAAAATCGCCCGGTCGGCACCCATGGCCAAGGCGGTACGCAACGTTTCCTGCGCCTGCTTGACACCAACGGAAACGACAACAATCTCTTCCGCCTTTCCCGCCTCTTTCAACCGGATCGCCTCTTCCACGGCAATCTCATCGAACGGGTTCATTGACATCTTCACATTGGCAAGATCGACATCCGATCCGTCCGCCTTTACGCGGACCTTCACGTTGTAATCGATCACGCGTTTGACGGGCACAAGCACCTTCATAACTGCGGTCTCTCCATAAGTCTCTTGATGTGGCCTCGACCGTGTCAGCGGTCTTTGAACTCTGGTTTTCTTTTCTCCGAGAAAGCCAACATGGCCTCTGGAAAGTCATGCGCGCAAAGCAGAACGCTTTGAGTATCGCGCTCGATGTCCAGCGCTTCGATGTAGCTGCACTCGGCCGAAGCGCGCATGACGCGCTTGGCCGTCTGCACACCGAACATCGGATGCGCCGCAATCTCCCGGGCGATCTCCACGGCGCGGCTTTCGACCTGCCCCGAGGGAACGCATTCCTCGACCACGCGAAGCTCTCTTGCCGCGCGCCCGTCGAGTTCACGCCCCGTCAGCACCAGCATCCGGGCGACGCCCGCGCCAGCCCTTTGCTGCAACAACCAGCTCGACCCGGTATCAGGACAGCCTCCAACACGGGCAAACACCTCGCAGAGGCGCGCATCTTCTGCGGCAACGACAATGTCGGCCGACAGCGCAAGGCTCAATCCGGCCCCATAGGCAACGCCATTCACGGCCGCGATCAGGGGCTTGCGAAAGAGATAGGCGGCGCGCCCGCCATCGTGGACTTTTTCGACCATTTCCGATGTGGCCCTGGCCCCTTTGGCGATTTCCGACTGAAACCCGACCAGATCGCCACCGCTGCTGAAATGATCGCCGCCGGTCATCACCACGGCGCGAACGCCGTCGTCCCGATCAGCCTCGCGCAGGTTCTCGATCAGCGCGTCGACAAAGGCAATGCTGTACGGGTTCCGCTTCCCGGGTTGGAGAAATCGTAGAATGCCGATGGGGCCATCCCTGTCCAGGCGCATCAGCTCGCTCATCGCGGTCTCCTTCAGGTTCCGGTCCACACCGGCTCGCGCTTTTCGGCAAAGGCCTTGGGACCTTCGATGGCGTCATTGCTGGCATAGACCACTTCGTGCAGGCGCTTGCCCTCTTCCAAGCCGCCCGCGCAGCCCAGATCCATTGTGGCGCGTACGCTCGCCTTCGCGGCGATCACCGATAATGGCGCGCCCTTGGCGATCCGCGTTGCCAGATCCCGGGCGCGGGCGCGCACGGCGTCGGGCGTATCTTCGATATAGTTGGTGAATCCGTATTCGTGCAGCCGCTCGATCGGAAACAGGTCGCCGGTCAGGACGATCTCCATCAACACGGGTTGCGGCAGCATCGACAGCGCCGGCGACGCCCAGGGCGAACCGCGGCCGATCTTGACTTCGGTAATGCCGACCTTGGTGCCCTTCAAACCGACACGCAAATCGCAGTTCAGGGTCAGCATCATGCCGCCTGCCATCAGCGATCCGGTCATCGCTGCGATGATCGGTTTCTTGCAGGCACGCATGGTCTCGTGAAAGGGATCGCGCATTTTGGTCAGGATATCCACGCCTTCGGCGCGCGCGATCTGGGTGGCTTCCTTAAGGTCGAGCCCGGCGCTGAACACGCCGCAATCTGCAGAGGTTAGAATCGCCACGCGGATCGCATTGTCGGCCTCGACCCTTTCCCAAGCCTCGGTCAGCCCGTTGGTGGCCGCCACGGAAAGAGCATTCTTGCGCTCTGGACGGTTGATGCAAACCGTCGCAATCCCTTCTTCAACCGTCACTTCGATCGGGTTCATATTCCTGCCTATCTTGATCTGGGAACCGCTTTCGGCCAGCGGACAGCCGGGGGGCTCCCCGCGGCACAAAGGCCGCGGGGAGGATTGGTATTATTCGACCGTGAACTTCGCGGAGCTTTCCTTGATAACCTCCCACACCACATCGGTGTAGTCAGCGCTCCAATCGGTCAGCGGAACCCAGGTCTCGCCGTTCCACTGCTCGACACGGGTTTTGCCACCACCGCCGTGATCGGATGCGGTCACCGTGACCGGAGCCATGAGCCCGTTGCCGTCGAAATCGGAGATCGATTCATAGGCGGTCTTCATGCTCTCCGGCGTCACCGGCCAACCGTTCTGCTTGATGGCCAGACGGACGGCTTCGAAACCGACGGAATAGATCGCCATACCGGTGTTGTAATACACGTCACGGACAAGGGTTTCCGGGCCGCTACCTTCACCCTTCGCATAATACGTTTCGAGCATTGTTTTCACGATCGGTACTTCCTGGCCGCCGGCCACGTTGGTCCCGCGGAGAATGCCCTTGGCGTCGGCCGCACCGATGTTGTTGATGTCGACTTCGTTCAGCCAGTTCACCGACAGATAACGGTCGATCGGGTATCCGTTCCGCCGCATTTCCTTCGCGGCAACCACGTGACCACCGGCGAGCAGCCAGCTGATCACATAGTCGGGCTTGTCGCGGCGAATTTTACTCCAGGCGCCGGACTGATCCGAACCGGGCAGCGGAACCGGATAGAGTTCGAGTTCGAATCCTTCCTTTTCGGCCAGTGTCTTGAGAATCTCGATGGGTTCCTGGCCGAAGGGATAATCGAGGTAAATGAACCCGATCTTGGCCTTGCTCAGATCGCCGTTCATCTGGCCCTTGATGAAGGCGACATCGTTTGCCGCCTGCTGCCAATAGGTCGGACCGACAGGAAATATCCACTTGAACACCTCGCCGTCGACGGCATCACCGCGACCGACGAAGGACTGCATCAGGATGTTCCCATCCTTCATCACCCGCGGCAATACGGCATTCGTCACCGGAGTCGACAGCATGTTGAAGATGGAAACACCTTCACGCTTGAGCTGTTCATAACACTCCACGCCCCGCTGGGGTTCATTACCGTGATCGCGAATGACAACCTCAACAGGATGCCCTTCCACACCGCCATTTGAATTGACGTACTTCGCCAAGTCCTGCGCCGCCTGTGCGACCTGCGGAGAGATAAAGGTATAGGACTTGCTGAGATCGAAGCATAGGCCGAAACGCACCGGCTCTTTGTCTTGTGCGGACGCCTCGGTAGCCCCTAACGCCAACATCGTGGCGAAGGCGGCCGTAGTAACAGTAGACAGAAGTTTCATTTCATTTCTCCCTGGTTGTGGTTTTGTCCGGTCGCCCTGCATCTCCTCCTTCGGACGCCGAACAGGCTGAATTGATGCTGCATCATTTGCCGAACTTCGATGAGCTTTCCTTTACTACCGCCCAAACTTGATCCGAATATTCGGAAAGCCAGTCAGTCTGTGGGACCCAGGCTGTGCCGTCCCACATTTCGATCCTTGTTGCTCCGCCGCCTCCGTGGTCTTGCGCGGTAACGGTGATCGGAGCCATCAATCCGTTCGCATCAAAGCCTCGTAGCGACTCTAATCCGGCACGGTAGGAATCGGGCGTTATGGGAAGCCCTTGCAGCTCAACTGCCTTGCGCGCGGCCTCGAACATGATCGAATACATCGCGAGGCCTGTATTATAGAAAACGTCCTGGGTCTTTTCGATCGGACCGTTCCCGTTGCCCTTATCATAGAGCTCGGCCATGATTTCCTTGTAGAGCGGTATGTCCTGGCCGCCGACCACGTTCGTCCCGCGCTTGATGCCGATGGCGTTCTTTGCGCCGATGTTGGCGATATCTACTTCGTTCAGCCAGTTGACCGAGATATATTTGTCCATCGGGATACCGTTCCGCTTCATTTCCTTTGAAGCGACGACATGTGCACCGCCAAGCATCCAGACGACAATCTGATCGGGCTTGTCGCGGCGTATCTTGGACCAGACACCTGACTGGTCATTGCCGGGAAGCGGCACCGGGTAGAGCAGAAGCTCGAAACCTTCCTTTTCGGAAAGCGTCTTCAGAATCTCGATCGGCTCCTGGCCGAAAGGATAGTCAAAATAAACGAAGCCAACCTTGACATTCGATAAGTCGCCGTCATGCAGCTGTTTAATATATGCAATGTCATTTGCCGCTTGGCCCCAATAAGTAGGCCCGATCGGATAGACCCAATCGAAGACAGTCCCATCAACCGCGTCGCCCCGCCCAACAAGGGACTGCATGAGGACGCGTCCGTCCTCCATTGCCCGCGGCAGAACCGCAAGCGATACGGGTGTCGACAATGTATCGAATACAAACACTCCTTCGCGGCTCAACTGTTCGTAGCATTCCACGCCTCGTTGCGGTTCATTGCCGTGATCGCGCACGATCACTTCAACCGGCTCGCCTCCGATCCCGCCTTTGCGGTTCACAAGCGCTGCCAGATCTTTCGCGGCTTGAGCAACCTGCGGCGTTGCAAAGGTATAGGCCTTGCTCAGATCGTAGCAGACACCGACCCTGAATGGTTCGGCCAATGCAGCTGCAGGTATGGACATTGCCATCCCGAAGACGATGGTAGAAATAAATGCGGCACTGCTGAGTAGTTTCATGTTTACCTCCCGTAGAAACGACCGGGGCGCCCGGTCAACTCAACCACCGTTTACGCCGACTGTAATGTTTCACGTTGTGGAAATTGCTTCCCTCTTTGCCACCGAGGTAGAAGTCCTGAATGTCGGAGTTCGACTTGAGCGCCTCCGCCGTGTCATGCATGACAACTCGGCCGTTCTCGATCAGGTATCCGTCGGACACGATCTCCAGCGCCGCGAGTGCGTTTTGCTCCACAAGAAGAACTGACAAGCCCTCTTCCCGATTGATTTTCTTGATCATGTCGAAGATCTCGGCCACCAGGAACGGGGCAAGTCCAAGGCTTGGCTCGTCAAGCATCAACAGGTCCGGTTGCGTCACCAGAGCCCGGCCAATGGCGAGCATCTGCTGTTCGCCACCAGACAGATATCCCGCAAAGGAGTTGCGCCGCTCGGCCAGTCGAGGAAAATAATTGTAGATCCTGTCTTTCTCCGCATTCAACGCAGCCCTGCTCATGCCGAGTGGCGCCGCGGCGATCAGGTTTTCATCGGGTGTGAGATGTTCGAAAACGCGACGGCCTTCAATGACATGGCAAATGCCCATCTCCACTCGTTTTTGCGCGAGAGCCTCGGTGATAACGGTTCCGCCAAAACGGATCTCACCGCGGCTGATATGACCACGCTCGGCTTTCAACAGGCCGCTGATTGCCTTGAGTGTCGTGCTTTTGCCCGCCCCGTTTGACCCCAGAAGAGCAACCATCTTGCCCTTAGGAACCTCGATCGAGACGCCTTTGATTGCCAATAGAACGTTATCGTACAGCACTTCGACACTGTTCATCGACAAAATGGGCTCGGCGACAGTCTGGTCTTCCATCGACATGAATTCTATTTCCTAAGCTGATCAAACGGCCAAACCATTAGGTAATCCCGGATGTTGCCGTAGAGTTTTCCAAGACCAAGAGGTTCGATTATAAGTATGATGACAATCAGCGCGCCGTAGACAGCGTTGGGGATATGCGCGAGTGTTTCGACGTTGAGTTGCATCCCCAACTGCTCAGAGGCGGCGACCACCACCCCGTTGACCAGTCCTGGAACCAAGAGAATCAGCGCGACACCAAAATAGGATCCAATGATGCTCCCCAAACCGCCAACGATAACCATCGCCAGCGCCTGGATTGAAACCGCCACCGAGAACTGCTCCGGTGCAGCCAGGAAGAAGAAGGTCGCAACGAGCAAGGCGCCACTAACGCCGCCGATAAAGGACGACATCGCAAACGCCACGATTTTGTAGTAAAAGCTGTACACGCCCAGAATGGCAGCTGCATAATCCTTTTCGCGAACCGCAACCAAGGCGCGTCCAAGGCCGGTGCGCTTGAGGTTCAGCATGAAGATGGTGACCAACAGACACCAGGCGAGCGCCACATAGTACAGACCTGTATCCGACGTGATTTCCTGGCCAAGCAATTTCAGCGTTGGCGCCTGCAGTGAGGCATGCGAACCGCCCGAAATCGCCGGGGAGTGCGTCAGCACCCAGTCCATGATGAACTGCATGGCCAATGTCGTCAGTGCAAGATAGAGGCCCTTGGCCCGCAATGCCGCGAACGCGAACAAGCTGCCAATTACCGAAGCGGAAAGCCCGCCGATGATCAGCGCGAATTCCCACGGCACCCCAAAGCGGGCTGCGTGGATCGCCGAATATGCGCCCACCGCCATGACCGCCGCGTAACCCAAATGCAGCTGTCCCGCCCAGCCGGTCACAAGGTTCAACCCAAGCGCCGCCGAAGTCCAGATAAGCCAAGGCAACATGTAGCTGTTAACGTATAGCGACGGAGCGATAAACGGCGCGGCCACGCCAAGTATAAGGAAGGTCAGAGCCAGGTTCCGGTCAGCGGGAACCTTGTAAATACGGCTGTCCGAGATGTAATTGGTGTGATACACACCAGAAAGGCGGTAGAACATTCAATTACACCCTTTCTATGTCGTGGCGTCCGAACAAGCCGTGCGGACGGATCATGATTGTGAGAATGAGAACCGCGGCTACAATCAGTTCACGACTTCCGCCACCCACAAGCGGATCTAAGAAGTCTGCTCCGACGTTTTCGACAACGCCAAGAATGATACCCGCGACTACGGCGCCCAGGATGCTGTCGAGCCCGCCCAGCACAGCCACCGTCAGGCCTTTCAGCAGCAGCAGCGAAAGAGCTTGGTCCACACCCTGTATCTCGCCCCAAATCACCCCGGCGGAAACCGCGACAACAGATGCCAAGCCCCAGGAAAGCCCCACCCCTCGCTCAACCGAAATTCCGACTGACCATGACGCCATGTAATCGTCGGCTATCGCGCGAAGCTTGACGCCCAGGCGGGTGCGGAAGAAGAGCAGGAAGGCGGCGAGCAAGATCACCGCGACGACCGATCCGACGAGATGAATCCTGCTGATCAGGATATCCCCGAGAAACAGCGGTTCATAACTGATGCCCAGTTCCATCGATCTCGACGTCCCGCCCCAGACCGCAAGTGTTGTCCCGCGCAGGAAGATGTCGAGGCCCAGCGTAAGCATCAGGATCATCACGACAGGGCGCCCAGCAAGGCGCCGTAGCGCAACACGTTCAATTCCAAAGCCAAGTCCGAACATGATGGCGATCGCGAGCGGAATCGCCAGCCACAGCGGCATGCCGACGTCACGCGCCAATGCCAGAACGACATAGGCACCAACCATGGTCAGCCCGCCTTGGGCAAGGTTTGGCACCGAGGAAGCCTTGTAGATCAGTACAAGACCGATCGCGAAAAGCGAGTAGAGCAAACCTGTGAGGGCCCCGTTGATCGCGAGTTCAGCTAGGAAAACCGGATCCATCTATACCTCCCTGATGGGGAGGGTCCGCTCGACCTTCCCGATTTCGCCGGACTCATAAGTCACCTGGGCACTCACTCGAACTTCGCTGCGGCCATCGTAAAGCGCCCCGATCACGACGTCGTATCGAGCCTCGACCACGCTCCGGCGCAACTTGCGTGTCCGGGTTATCTCGCCGTCGTCTGGATCGAACTCCTTGGGTAGACTTACGAAGCGCTTGATTTGCAGTGGCTCGGATATCACGGCGTTCACTCGCCGAAAGGCTTCGTGAAGAAGCGTGGCAACCTCGTCGCGCTGGGAAAGATCCGCATACGAGACATAAGGCACACCATTGACCTCGGCCCAGTGCCCGACAGCATCGAAATCGATGCAAACCATCGCGGTCAATTCCTCCCGCCCGGCGCCAATCACAGCGGCATCCTTTATGTAAGGGCTGAATTTCAGGCGGTTTTCGATGTAGTTGGGCACGTAACGCTCGCCCCCTGCAGTATACATAACCTCCGAAACGCGGCCCAAGACCACAAGATGCCCGTCTTCTTCGAGATACCCGGCGTCGCCCGTGTGCAGCCACCCGCGCTTCAGAGCCTCGGCCGAGGCCTCGGGGTTGTTGTAATAGCCCTCGAACACGCTTTCGGACCGCAAGAGGATCTCGCCGTCATCGGCGATTGCAACCTCTACACCCGGAGCTGGCTTGCCCACGGAGTGAAGGCGCACTTCACTCGGTGACTGGATCGTATTGATCGCGCTGTTTTCGGTCTGGCCGTAAAGCTGGCGCAACTTGATGCCGATTGCGCGGTAGAAGACAAACGTATCCTCACCAATGGCTTCGCCACCGGTAAATGCGTTTTTCAGTCGATTCATGCCGAACTGGTCTTTGATCGGACCGAATATGAGTGCCTCGCCCAACAGCCGGTTCAGGGGTTCCAGCACACCGCCACCTTTGCCGGCGAGCTTGCGCGACTCCGCAGCCACCGCCCTGTTCATGAAGAATTGGTACAGCCACTTCTTCAATGGTGTCGAATTTTCAATACCGACTTGTATCGTGGTAAGGATGTTGTCCCAGCTCCTGGGCGCGGCCAGGTAGAATGTGGGGGCAACTTCGCGCATGTCTCGAATAACGGTCTCCTGCCGCTCTGGTACACTGACGGTGAAACGAAGAAGCAACGCTGCCGCGACAGTTATGGCGTAGTCGCCGACCCATGCCATCGGCAAATAGGCCAGAACCTCTTCGCCGACCTCGAACGCACCGGCGGCGAAACCATTGCGTGCTGCGGCTATAACGTTCTTCTGACTGAGAACCACGCCTTTGGGCTTACCCGTGGTACCTGACGAATGCAGGAACACCGCCGGGTCTTCCGGCTTGGTCCGGTGAATGAGTTCACCGCGCCGCTTCGGGTCTTCGTTGAGATGATGCCTGCCGACCTCGGTCAGGTGTTCCCATGACATCAGCCCGTCGGCTTCATAGAATCCGAGCCCACGTTCTTCGACATATACAATATGTAGAATTCCCTTCGCTTCAGCATCGCGCAGCTCCAGGATTTTATCCACCTGTTCCTGATCTTCGGCAAAGGCGGCGACGATCTCGACCTCGCCTACAAAATGCCGGAGCTCGTCAAGCGTTACGCCGGGATAAGCGGGCATCGCGTAGGCACCGACCAACGCGAGTGCGAGCATTCCTGCGTACAAGAGCGCTCTGTTGTCACCCAAAATCAGGACTGCCTGACCGGGTTTTATGCCGATTTTTTCGAGGCCAGCCGAACACGCGAGCACTTCCTCAGTGTATTCAGCCCAACTGGTCTCTTTCCAGATACCAAGCTCCTTCTCTCGAATAGCGATATCCGATCCATACTTGTCCGCGTTTCGCGCGAGCAGGGTTCCGATGGTTTCGGCCTCGATCGGCCGATCAAGAACAGAATCAGCCATGCGCACCACCCCCGATGTACGCTTCGATAACCCGCGGATCCTTGACGACATCCTTCGGAATGCCCCCGGCGATCATCTCGCCGTAGTTGAGCGCGAGCATCCTGTCGCAAATGCCGACAATCACATCCATGTGGTGCTCAATCAGAAGAACGCTGATTCCCCGTTCGGCACGCGCATCCAGAATGAAGCGAGCCATATACCCTTTCTCCTCCTGATTCATGCCGGCCATTGGCTCATCAAGAATCAACATTCTCGGCTCCGAAACCAAAGCTCGGGCGAGCTCGACCCGTTTCTTCAATCCGATGGGAAGGCCATCGACCAATTCGTTGCGAACGCTCTCGAGCTGAAGGAACTCGATCACTTCCTCGACAATCATTCGGTTCGCGATTTCCTCGCGCCGCGCCACCCACCAATAGAGCATCGTGGGAAGAACACCTGGGTGCATATGTATGTGTCTTCCCAAAAGAATGTTGTCGAGCACACTCATTCCGTTGAAGAGGGCGAGATTCTGAAACGTCCGTGCAACACCAAGTCTGGCCACCTTGTGTGGCGCCACGCCGGTGATGTCCTTTCCCGCCATGCGAACAGTACCCTTGTTCGGCGGATAAAATCCCGAGATCGCATTTGTCAGCGTGGTCTTGCCGCTTCCATTCGGGCCAACAAGACCAAAGATCTCGCCATGGTTGATGGCGAGGTCCACACCGGTTACAGCGACGACACCTCCGAACCGGCGCTCGATCCCGACGCATTCCAGAATCGCTTCGTCGTGGGATTGGGTTTTTTCAGGTCGCATGTACTTCATCAGCTTTGCGCTACCGGCATGTTCGAGATCTCCAAAGAAATTTAGGCGATGCGGAAATAATCTGGGCGCCCCGTCGGCCACGGATCACCCCACAACTGCTGACCACCATCGACATTCAGGACCTCTCCGGTAATGAATTTGGCGGACGATGCAGCCAAGTAGACAACCGCTTCGGCAACGTCCCATTCGTCGCCGGCATGTCTCATCGGATTTGATTCTTCGAAGGTCGCAGCGCCTTCAGCGGTGTAATTGTGGAAACCATTGCTTTCACAACAGCCGGGAGCGACGCAGTTCACTCTGATGTTGTTGGGCGCCCATTCCACGGCGATCGATTTGGACAGATAGATGACGCCCGCTCGCGCAGCACAGCTGTGAGCGATCCCCGGCATGCCTCGCCAGACATCGGCGACGATGCTGATGATTGAACCCGGCCGCTTCGCCTCAATCCATCTCCGCGCCGTAGCCTGCATCATCCACCAGGTCCCGTTGAGGTTGGTGTCGATGACGGCGTTCCAACCCTTCACCGAATATTCGATGGCAGGCTGCGGGAACTGGCCGCCGGCATTGTTGACAAGGATATCGATGCCGCCCAGCTCACTCTCGGCCGCTTCTACAAACGACGTCACCTGCTCCGGATCGCGGATGGACATGGGCTGCGACAGGACTTTGCCACCGAAGCCGCGCAGGTATTCTGCAGCTACAGCCAACTTCTCTTCGTTTCGGCCATTGATAGCTATGTTGGCGCCAAGCCGCGCAAACAGGACCGCAATTGCCAAGCCAAGCCCGCCGCCAGCGCCCGTGATCACGACGCCTTTGCCCGCGAAGAGATCACTCGCATACACAGTTGGTCGTTGTTTCAGGTCGTCCATCGACGACCCGAACACAGCCTTCGCCATCACATCTCCTCCCGAACCCATCAAGGGTTAATTTTCGGATTAATCTAACGCACCTTAGAAAATTGGTCAAGCCTGCGTCGCGCCTCGTGCAGAGATAATGCTCGAAACTAGGCCCTGGGCGACGAGCGCTCCGGCGAAACCCTTCTCCAATCCGTCCACAGGGCCTAATAGGACTTTGGAAGTCCGAGCGCTTTTTCCGCAATGAAAGACATCAGCATCTGGGGCGTGACAGGCACGATGTGGAACAGCAGCGCTTCGCGCACGAGACGCTCAACATGGTATTCCTTGGCGTACCCAAATCCGCCAAATGTCAATTGGGCGACCTGGGTTGCCTCGACGGCCGCCTCCGCGGCGAGGAGCTTTGCCGCATTGGCTTCCACGCCGCAAGGCAGTTGTGAGTCGTACAGCTCAGCAGCATACATGACCATGAGATTGGCTGCCTCGACTTTCGCCCAAGCTTTGGCCAGAGGATGCTGAACGCCCTGATTTTGACCAATGGGACGACCAAATACGGAGCGCTCCTTGGCATAGTCCGCTGCGCGCATGATCGCGTTGCGCGCGATGCCGATACATTCGCCGGCCACCAGGATGCGCTCGGGATTCAGGCCATGAAGTATCTGACGAAAACCCTGCCCTTCTTCGCCAATCAGGTCATTGGCCGGAACCGGCAGCCCGTCGATGAATACTTCATTGGAATCAACCGCCTTGCGACCCATCTTTTCGATCTCGCGCACATCAACGAATCTCCGGTCGAGATCGGTATAGAACAGACTCAGTCCCTCGGTTGGCTTCTCAACATCCTCGAGCCGCGTTGTCCGCGCCAGAAGTAACATTTTGTCGGCAACCTGTGCGGTCGAGATCCATACCTTTTGACCATGCACCACATAGTGATCCCCCTTTTTCACCGCCATGGTCCTGAGCTTGGTGGTGTCGAGGCCCGTAGTCGGTTCGGTTACCGCAAAACACGCCTTCTCCCGCCCTTCGATCAGGGGCTTCAGCATCCGTGCTTTCTGCTCAGCCGTTCCGAATTTCACGACCGGATTGAGCCCGAAAATGTTCATGTGGATGGCGGAAGCGGCGCTGGCGCCGCCGCCCGATTCTGCGATCGCCTGCATCATGACCGTCGCTTCTGTGATCCCCAATCCCGCGCCGCCGACCGCCTCGGGCATCGCGATCCCCAGCCAACCGCCTTGCGCCATGGCCAGGTGCAAATCGTGCGGAAAGCCTCCCTTGCTGTCCCGTTCAAGCCAGTACTCGTCGTCGAAACGCGCGCAAATCCGCAGAATACTTTCGCGGATTTCGCTCTGTTGCTCAGACATCCTGAATGTCATGTCCGTTCCTCCTCAAGGGCGGTCTCAATACATCCTGTCCTCGCCAGATCTGCGATTTGTACGTCATCATAACCAAGCGCCTCCAGCACGGCGGCGGTATCCGCCCCTCTCGGGCGGCCGAGCCAGCGCAAGACACCTGGTGTAATGCTGAAATGCGGGACCGGACCGACAACATGTGTCGGGTCGCCTTCTACCGAGGCTATATCGCCCCGATGGCAAATCTGCGGATGGTCGATTATCTGCTCGACCGACAAAACGGGAGCTGCCACCGCATCGTGACGTTCGAACTCCACTTGAACCTCTGAGAAATCACGTGCCGTGATGTAGGCGTTCAGCGTGTCAAACACCTCCGTCATGTGTTGTGACATGCTGTGCAGGCTCGCAAATCTCGGATCATCGGCCAAGGAATCGCCGCCAACCGCGCGCAGGAGACGCCGCGCTGTTTCGGCACTGCCGGCCGAAACAGTGACCCATATTCCGTCGCGTGTGCGGAACATTCCGCCCGGCGCAAAATCCATTGGCTGTCGTAATCCATTGCGGATCGGCGCGATGCCGGCGCCCGTCACCGCCGGGACATGATAATCGATCAGTCGCAAGAGCGCCTCGAAAACGGCCAGATCCACGACCTGCCCGCGCACCACACCGCGTTCCCGCGCATATAGCGCGATCATCAGCCCAAGCGCCCCCATCAACCCTGTCGTGCTGTCAGCGGCGGGAAACCCCGGGTGCATCGGCGAACCATCGGCAAATCCGGTCAGATGCGCCAGGCCGCTCATCGCCTCCGCCGCGCGCCCGAATGCAGGCGTATCGCGCATCGGGCCATCCTGGCCGTATCCCGACACTCTAAGGATCACAAGATCGGGATTCCAACCGTGCAGCACCTCGGGCCCGATCCCGGCGCGCTCCAAAACGCCAGGCCGGAAGTTTTCGACCAGGACATCCGAGCGTTCCACAAGCTTGCGGAGTACCTTCAGCCCCTCTTCGCTTTTCCAGTCGAGACCAAGGATTTGCTTGTTGCGCGCAAGGGTCTTCCACCACACCCCCACGCCATCGATCGCCGTGGGGCCCAGGTCACGCATCATGTCCGGACGTCCCGGCGTCTCCACCTTGACGACCTTCGCTCCAAAGTCGGAAAGCAGAGAAGCGGCAAGCGGTCCGGCGATAACATGCCCGAGTTCAACGATGCGGAGGTTCTCCAGTGGCCCAACCATTATTCCGACCTTTCGCTCGAGGCAGCTTCCAATCACCTTATTCTAACATCTGTTAGATTCTCAAGTCATCATCCAGCCGAACGCGAAAAATTCGTGACACAATTGCCCGCTGCGCCTCAAATAGCCTGCCAGTCGCCCTGCCGCGCGATTCCGGTGGGCATTCAGATCAAGGTAGCCACCACGCAAGACTCAGACTGCCGCTGTGATCTCCCGTTGGATGCAATGGCACGACCTCTTGGCTTCGTTTCGGCAGAGCGACGTTTCCGCTTCGAGGATATTTACGGGCGTATGAGGACGTGCGGCTCGATGGAAATGTCGTGTCGGCAAGGTTAAAAAGCTCGTCCGACGATCTGTTGGGTGACAACTCCGCTCAAAGACGATTCTCCAATCCATTCAGATCATCAATAAGTCGGATCGGCCGCGGTTACAGTTCCAAGAAAAGGCGCTGCGGCGGTGTGAACCAGAGTCGGGGCACGCCGACCCTTCGTTACACGGCCGCTGCAGCTACCGATATGAACAGACGCCTCATCTCATCTTGGTTATCGCGCGTAGGCGAGTTTGGCAATCAGACAGCAACTGACCTTTGTGCAACTCGCCAATCAGATAACTACCTGATCCTCCGCATCACATGAGAATCGCGGAATATCATGAACAGGACGCAGGCAATCGCGGCTTTTGTGACATCCCCGGATACGAACGGATACAGGCCGGCGGCGAGCAGCTTTTCATCATAACCGAGGAAGCTCCCCAGCCAGGCAAGTCCCGGCATGTAAATGGC
Organism: Phyllobacteriaceae bacterium; assembly: GCA_002708825.1. Lineage (GTDB taxonomy): Bacteria > Pseudomonadota > Alphaproteobacteria > Rhizobiales > Rhizobiaceae > Zhengella. The sequence continues at coordinate 29,158 of PAPF01000022.1, forward strand.
AATCGAACCCGAAAGGACAGCCAGAAAGGCGCCGGACACAGGTCCAGTCCCGCTCAATCTCTGCGCAACGAAGCCGGATACAACTGCGCAAAGCAAGAACCCAATCAGATAGCCGCCAGTTGGCCCAAGAAGATAGGCTGGACCGGCGACGGCAGGCGGCGTGCCCGCGAACACCGGAAGCCCCATCAGACCCTCAAAGAGATAAACCGCCACGGTCGCGCCGGCGCGAACCGGTCCGAGGAACAGCCCCAGACAGAGGACCACGAGAGTTTGGGTTGTCATAGGCACCGGGTAAAACGGCACCACGACTTTGGCGGAGATTGCAAGAAGAAGTGTACCTAGAATGATAACGCCGACATCGCGAGCGAGGCTCATTACAGACCGCTGGTTTCCTGCTTCAATAAGCATGCCGTTCTTCCTTTCAATAGTTTCCCATAACTATGGCGTGTTCATTCACATCCGCTTGGCGACTTCTTCCAGCATGACTTCGCTGGCGCCGCCGCCAATGGCCTGAACGCGGGCATCGCGCGACATGCGTTCCACCGGTGTTTCGCGCATGTAGCCCATGCCGCCATGGAACTGGACACAGTCGTAGAGCACGCTGTTCACCAGTTCGCCGCAATAGGCCTTGACCATCGAGACCTCTTTCACGCAGTCACGGCCCGCCGCGTCCAGACCCGCGGCGTGATAGACAAGCTGACGTCCTGCCGCAATCCGCGTCTGACAGTCGGCCAGGCGTTGACGCACCACCTGCTTGTCCCACAAAACGCCGCCAAAGGCCTTGCGCTGCTTGACATAATCCACCGTCATGTCCAGCGCGGTCTGCGCCTCTGCGCAGGCCATTGCGCCCAGCACGATGCGTTCGTTCTGGAAGTTCTTCATCACCGAGTAAAAACCCCGGTTGACCTCGCCCAGCACGTTCTCGGCCGGCACGCGCACATCCTCGAAGATCAGCTCGGCCGTGTCCGAGCACAGCCAGCCGGTCTTGTTCAGCGCCCGGCCGATCGAAAAGCCCGGTGTACCCTTTTCGATCGCGAACATGGTGATCCCGCGCGAACCCTTGGCATCGGGGTCGGTCTTGGCCCCGACAAAGTAAAGGTCACCATGAACGCCGTTGGTGATGAACATCTTGGTGCCGTTCAGCACCCAGTCCGACCCGTCCTGCACCGCGCGGCTGCGCATGCCGGCCACGTCGGATCCCGCGCCCGGTTCGGTCACGGCAACGGCGGTGATCTTTTCACCCGAGGTGATCGACGGCATCCAGCGCGCCTTCTGTTCGGGCGTACCGGCGTTCTCCAGATGCGGCGAGGCCATGTCGGTATGCACCAGAACCGTGGCCGAGAAGCCGCCGAAGGTGGAACGCCCCACCTCTTCGGCCAGCATCACGCTAGCCATCACATCGAGGCCCGCGCCGCCGTATCGTTCGTCATAGCGCATGCCGAGCACGCCCAGATCGCCCATCCGGCGCAACACGTCGCGCGGTACCATGCCGTCCCTTTCCCAGGCGTCGGCCTTGGCCGTCACCTCGGTCTCGATGAAGCGCCGTAACTGGCCGCGGATCATCTCGAGGTCATCGCTGAACGGCCCGCCGGCGGAGGTGATTGCATCCTGTCTGTTCATCTCTTGTCCTCCGGATCGAGTTTGACGAGGGGGGCGTGCCCGGCGACGGTGTCGCCCGGCGCGCAATAGATTTCAGCCACAACGCCCGCGACCGGCGCGCGCAGGCTCTGCAAGAGCTTCATCGCTTCCAGCACCACCAGCGTGTCGCCGGCGGCGACATGGTCGCCGGGCGCGACGCGAATCTCGGCCACGGCGCCCGGCATCGGCGCCACCAGGGTGTCGACTCCGGCGGGCCCGCCCGCCGCGCGGCTCAGGTGCCGGCCCTCCAGCGTGCGCAGGTCCGTCGCTATCATCCCGGCGGGGGTTTGCAGATGCACCCGCCAACGATCGCCGGCGCGTTCGACATGGGCTATGCGCGAGAACGGGACGCCGCCGATACGTCCGTGCAGGCGGTCCCCGGCCAAGGCGGCGGCCTCGGCAGCGACCGTTTGGCCGTCCGGCAGCCCGGCGGCAAGCTCTGCCCCTGAGCCGGTCATGCGGATCGGCTCTTCATTGGCTGTGTCCCAATAAGATACCGCGCCGGCTCGCCCTGCGGGCGCGGTGAGCCGCCATGACCCGAGGCTTTCCCATGGCGATGCGCCCGCCGGGGCGAGATGCAGATGCAACGCCATCGCGGCGAGCGCCATGTCCTGCGCCTCGGGGGCCGGGTGCGTCCAGCCGTCGGGGAACATCTCGGCCAGGCCCGACGTGTGATGCCGGAACGCCCGGAAATCGGGATGGATCAGAAGCGCGCGCTGATAGGCCAGGTTTAGGCCGACGCCGCCGACGGCAAAAGCATCGATCGCGGTGATCGCCCGGCGGATCGCCCCGGCCCGGTCCGGCGCGTGGACGATCAGCTTGGCAATCATGGAATCGTAGTGGTGGCCGACGACCGAACCGCACTCTACTCCCGTATCCAGCCGCACGCCTGAGGGCGGCGCCCAAAGGGTGATCTGGCCCGTTTCGGGGCGGAAATTTTCGCCCGGGTTTTCGGCGGCGATGCGGATTTCAATTGCGTGCCCGTCGAATTGCACATCCGATTGCGCCAGTGTCAGCGGCTCGCCCCGCGCGATGCGCAACTGCCATTCGACCAGGTCGATGCCGGTGATCGCCTCGGTCACGGGGTGTTCCACCTGCAAGCGGGTGTTCATCTCGAGGAAGTAGTATTCGCCACGGGCCAGATCATAGAGGTATTCCACAGTGCCGGCAGAGCGGTAGCCGATTGCCTGCGCCAGCCGCACCGCCGCGGCGCGCATGTCGTCGCGCACAGCCTCGGGAAGATCGGCGGCGGGGGCTTCTTCGATCAGCTTTTGGTGGTTGCGTTGCAGCGAGCAATCGCGGTCGCCCAGATGCAGCACGGTGCCGTGGGTATCGCCGAGCACCTGCACTTCGACGTGGCGGACACGGGGCGCATAGCGTTCGAGGAACACCGCCGGATCGCCGAAGGCGCCTTTCGCCTCGGCCCGGGCAGATGCAATCGCCTCGGGTGCGTCGCCCAGGTCGGTGACAAGCCGCATCCCGCGCCCGCCGCCGCCCGCGCTGGCCTTGACCAGAAACGGCGTGCCAAGCGCCTTGGCCTCTTCCAGCAATCGCGCGTCGGACTGACCTTCGCCGCGATAGCCCGGCAGCACAGGCACACCTGCGGCTTCGGCGGCGGCCTTGGCCTCGATTTTGGATCCCATGCGGGCGATCGCGTCAGGTCCCGGCCCGATGAACACGAGGCCCGCCGCCTCGACCGCAGCGGCGAAACCGGCATTCTCAGACAAAAAGCCATAGCCCGGATGCACCGCCCCTGCCCCGGCCGCACGGGCGGCGTCCAGGATGGCATCGACGTTCAAATAGCTTTCCGACGGCGCGGCCCCGCCAATGCACAGGGCGTGATCGGCCTCGGTCACGAAGGGCGCGTCGCGGTCGGCCTCCGAAAACACCGCCACGCTTTCCAGCCCCAGCTTGCGGCACCCGCGCTGGATGCGGCGGGCGATCTCGCCCCGGTTGGCGATCAGGACGCGAGTGAAACTCATTTGCCCCGCCATGACGGGATGGCTTTGTTGATAAAGCTGTTGATCCCCTCGATGCCTTCCTCCGTCTCCCAGGCATCGGCCAGCCGGTCGGCGGTGTAGATCATGTTGGTTTCCAGATCGTGGGACGCGACATAGGCGACCAGCGCCTTGGTATCGGCCACGGCGCCAGGGGCGGCCTGCAGATGATCATGCACCACTTTCTCAACCGCTGCATCCAACTGATCGGCGGCCACGACTTCGGTCAACAGACCGATCCGTTCGGCGCGTGTGCTGTCGAAGAGCGCCCCGGAGAGCATGGTTTCGCGGGAATGCACCTTGCCGATGCGGGCCACGACGTAGGGCGAGATGTTGGCCGGCAGCAGGCCGAGCCTGACCTCGGTCAGACCGAACCGCGCGCCTTCGGCACCGATCGTGTAGTCGCAGACCGAAATCATGCCGACCCCGCCGCCATAGGCCGGTCCGTTGATCTTTCCGATCAGCGGTTTGGGCAGGGTATCAAGGCGGCGCAGCAAACGCGCCAGCGTGGCGCTCTGGTCCACCCGCTCGGCGCGCGATTTTTCGACGTTGGAGGCGAACCAGTTGAAATCCCCCCCGGCACAGAAGCTTTTGCCGTTGCCGGTCAGCACCACGACGCGCACCGTGTCATCGGCGGCCAGCTTCACGGCTGCGCCGTAAAGTTCGGCGATCAGATCGCCGTTCAGGGCATTGTGCTTGTCCGGGCGGTTCAGCGTTACCGTGGCGACGCCGCGCGCATCCGTTTCGACAAGGATCGTTTCATGGCTCTCGGTCACGTCCGGCCCTCACATTCTGAACACGGGGGTATGGCGCTTGGCCTCGGGCACCGAAGAGACAATGGCCAGGCAAAGCCCGAGGATGTCGCGTGTCTGGCCCGGTTCGATCAGCCCGTCATCCCAAAGCCGCGAAGTGGCGTAATAGGGATCGGACTGTTCGCCATACTGGGCGCGCACCTCAGCCTCGATCTTCGCAAGGTCGGCCGCCAGCTTTTCCGGCTCGCCCCCCTTCTGGCGGCGCAGTTCCAGCATCACGTTGGTGGCGATGTCGGCGGACATGGTGGCAAGTTCCGCCGTGGGCCAGGCAAAGAGGAAATTCGGCGCGAAACCGCGCCCGCACATGCCGTAGTTTCCGGCCCCGTATGAGCCGCCCAGCAGAACCGACAGGCGCGGCACCTTGGCAACGGACATGGCATAGACCAGCTTGGCGCTGTCCTTGGCGATACCGCCGCGCTCGGCCTCGGTGCCGACCATGAAACCCGAGATGTTATGCAGGAACAGAAGCGGGATATTGCGCTGATCGCACATCGACACGAATTGCGCACCTTTCAGCGAACTGTCGGACAAAAGCGCCCCGTTGTTGGCCAGGATACCAACGCGATAGCCGTGGATGCGCGCCGTACCGCAAACCAGCGTTTCGCCCCATCCCGGCTTGAACTCGCGGAACTCGCCCGCGTCGATCATCCGCAACAGCACCTCGCGCATGTCATAGGGCTGTTTGCGGTCGGCGCTGATCACGCAAAGCAGCTCTTCAGGATCGTGGGCGGGCGCTTCGGGGGGCTGGTCCGGATGCATCTGGCGCGACTGGCCCAGTTCGGCCACGATGTCGCGCATAAGTGCCAATGCGTGGTACTCATCTTCGGCCAGATGGTCGGACACCCCCGAAACGCGCGAATGCATCTCGGCTCCGCCCAGCGTTTCGCCATCGACCTCTTCGTTGATCGCCACCTTGACGATCGACGGCCCGCCCAGATGGATGCGCGCGTTGCCGCGCACCATGATGACCTCGTCCGACAGCGCCGGGATATAGGCCCCGCCCGCCGTGCAGCCGCCAAACACGGCCGAGATCTGCGGCAGGCCGCTGGCGGACATGTTGGTCTGGCGATAAAAGGAATTGCCGAAATGGCGGGCATCGGGAAAGACCCGGTCCTGTTCAGGCAGATAGGCCCCGCCGCAATCCACCAGATAGAGACAGGGCAGCCGGTTTTCAGCCGCGATTTCCTGGGCGCGGATGTGTTTTTGGACTGTCTCGTGGTAGAAGGAGCCGCCCTTCACGGTGGCGTCATTGGCGATCATCATGCAGGGCAACCCGTGGACGATGCCGATGCCGGTGACGATCCCGGCGCCGGGCACCTCGCCCCCGTATTGCCCGTAAGCGGCCAGCGACGACAGTTCCAGAAACGCGGTGCCGGGATCGACCAGCAGGTCGATCCGTTCCCGCACCAGAAGCTTGCCGCGCTTGCGGTGCCGCGCGACCATATCGGGACGTCCGCCCGCCGTTGCCGCGGCGACGCGGTCGCGTAGGGTCTGGACCCGCGCGCGCTGCGCCGCGTGGTTGCGGGTAAAGACTTCGGATGCGGTCAGTACCGCGGTTTCAAGTCGCGCCAACCCTCAACCCCCGGTATCGTCTAGGATGCCGTGCAGGAACACATCGGCATAGGATTGCGATAGCGCGCTGGCGCTGCCGCGTTTCGGATCGAACCATTCCAGCGTGGCATTGAGAGCGCCGATCAGCATCAGGCGCAGGCGGCGGATTTCTACATCCGGTTTCAGCGCTCCCTTGTCGCGGAGCCGCGCCAGCAGGCTGTCCCACTCGGCCTCGTAGGCGCGGCGCGTGGGAAGGTTGGCATCGCGGACCGATTGTGGAACCTGCCCGAAGATGCGCACATTGGCCGAGGAATAATCGCTGACATCCAGAAGCGCGCGCAGATGCGCCTCGATCGCGGCGCGCAGGACGGCCTCGGCGCTTGCGCCGGCCGGCTGCGCCGACACCGCCTGGCGCATCCGGTCGTGAACCGCTTGGATGCCGGCATCGAGGATCGCCGCAACGATCTCGTCCTTAGAGCCGAAATGGTAATATATGCTGCCCGCCTTGATCCCGGCGGCCTCGGCGATTTTTCTGAGCGATACGGACCCGTAGCCCTGTTCACGGAAAAGCCGCGCCGCAATATCCAGCACGCCATCCCGCCCGACCGCGCTGCGCGATGTCTCGTTGACCTTGCTCGCAGTGGTATCAGCCATGGGTCTTCATTTTACCTCAACACCTAACTAACGACTGTTAGGCACATGAAGCCAGTGAGTCAACCGTCCTGAACGTGTTGGATTGGAGTTTGGAAAAATCCGAGCAAACCTCTTATGGCCGCCCGGACGAGCACGTTCTTTAATGGACCCGATTACAGGGCCCGGGTCGAAGTTCTAGATCACGAACCCGCCGCCACAAATAATGTGCTGGCCCGAGATAAAGTTCGATTCCGGCGAGCAGAACAGATAGACGGCGCCGGCGGCCTCCTGCGGCGTGCCCACACGACCCAGCGGAATCATCCGCTCCATCTGCGACAGAAGATCGGGATTCACGCCGACCTTGATCTCCTTGTCCTCGACCTTGATCGTGCTGTCGCCTTTTGCACTGCCTTCGGTCAGGCGGGTGCGGATCGGACCGAACGCTACCGCGTTCACATTCACCTTGTAGCGCCCCCATTCCTTGGCCATCGTCCGGGTGACCCCCAGAATGCCTGCCTTGGCGGCGGAATAGTTGATCTGACCGGCATTGCCGCCGGTCCCCGCGATGGACGAAATGTTAACCACTTTGCGGAACACTTCCTGCCCGGCGGCGGCTTCTTCCTTGGCCTTGGCGCTGATCACCGGCTGGGCGGCGCGCAGGATCTTGAAGGGTGCCGTCAGGTGGACGTCGATGATCGCCTGCCACTGTTCGTCGGACATCTTCTGAACGACGCTGTCCCAAGTGTAGCCTGCGTTGTTCACGATGATATCGAGCCCGCCGAAGCTGTCTACGCCGGTCTTGATGAACCGTTCGGCGAACCCGCCTTCGGTGACGCTACCGGCGCAGACCACGGCCTCGGCACCCATCGCGCGCACCGCCTCGGCGGTTTCATTGGCCGGATCGGCGTCCAGATCGTTGATCACCACGCGCGCCCCTTCCGAGGCCAGTTTCAGCGCGATTTCCCGGCCGATCCCCCGGCCCGACCCCGAAACCAGCGCCACGCGCCCGTCGAGTTTTCCCGTCATGACGTCTCCTCCCGATCCGTTTCGTCAGGCTTTTTCATAAAGCGTGGTCACGCAGGCCCCGCCGAGGCCCAGATTGTGCTGCAGCGCCAGGCGCGCGCCGTCGACCTGGCGCGCATCGGCCTGGCCGCGCAGCTGCTGGACAAGCTCGGTGCATTGCGCAAGGCCGGTCGCCCCCAGCGGATGCCCCTTGGACAACAGACCGCCGGACGGGTTGGTCACGTATTTGCCGCCATAGGTGTTGTCGCCATCATCGACGAATTTCGCCGCATCGCCGCGCCCGCAAAGGCCGAGCGCCTCGTAGGTGATCAGCTCGTTATGGGCAAAGCAGTCGTGCAGCTCGACCACGTCTATATCCTGCGGCCCGATGCCCGCCGCCTCGTAGACCTGATCGGCCGCGCGCTTGGCCATCGAGAGGCCGACCACCTCGCGCATGTCATGGGCGTTGAAGGTCTCGGGGCCGTCCGTCGTCATCGCCTGCGCCGCGATCCGCACCGAGCTGTCGAGCCCGTGTCTGTCGGCGAACTCCTTGGAGCAGATGATCGCCGCGGCCGCGCCACAGGTGGGCGGGCAGGCCATCAGCCTTGTCATCACGCCCGGCCAGACGACCTGGGCCGCCAGGACTTCTTCGGGCGTCACTTCCTGCCGGAACAGGGCAACCGGGTTCCTGGCGGCGTGGCGGCTGGCCTTGGCGCGGATCTTGGCGAAGGTTTCCAGCGTGGTGCCGAACTCCTCCATATGCGCCTTGCCGGCGCCGCCGAAATAGCGCAGCGCCAGCGGGATCTCCGGGTTGCCCACGAGATCGTCGGTTTCCTCGTCGAACGAGGCGAAGGGGCTGACCCGGTCGTGGAACATCGCGCCGATCGCGCCGGGCTGCATCTGCTCGAAACCCAGCGCCAGGGCGCAGTCCACAGCGCCGCTCTCGACCGCTTGGCGCGCCAGAAACAGCGCCGAGGATCCGGTCGAGCAGTTGTTGTTCACGTTCACGACCGGAATTCCGGTCATGCCGACCTGATACAGCGACCGTTGGCCGCAGGTGCTGTCGCCATAAACATAGCCCACATAGGCCTGCTGCACCTTGCCATAGTCGAGCCCCGCATCGGCCAACGCGGCGCGCGTGGCAGTCGCGGCCATCACGTCATAGCTTTCCGATTTCCCAGGTTTCTGGAACGGGACCATCCCGACGCCGGCGACATACGCTTTGTCCTTCATTTCTCTCGCTCCCTTTTCGTTCGGGCACTCCGATACCGGCGCCACGCATTTTCTATCAATTGTTAGATTTTTAGATGCCGGAATGAAGTCGTGTCAATATCCTACATTAGGGCGCGACGTGCTTGAACATTTTTCTAACAACTGTTTGGATAACGTCGCATGAGCCAATCAAGGATACGGTTTGGCGCTTTTGGTAAAAAGCAGGAGCATCCCGGTTGTCAGCGTTTGCAAATTCCGCGAGCCTGGAGGGGAACCAGACTGGCGAGGCAATTGAGGGAACTCCTGCATACGGGTCCAGCATTGACGGATAACCGCGGCAGTCGATGGAGCACGACATGGCGAACTGTTACGAATTCAAAGGCTTCGTTCCGGTCATTCCCGAGGACACTTTCGTTCATCCCCAGGCGATGCTGATCGGAAACGTGATCCTCGGTCACGGTTGCTACATCGGCCCCGGAGCCAGCCTGCGCGGCGATTTCGGACGGATCGTGGTCGGGGATGGCGCGAATGTTCAGGACAATTGCATCCTGCATTCCTTCCCTGGCCGCGACGCGGTGGTGGAACCGGACGGCCATATCGGCCACGGCGCGATCCTACATGGCTGCACCATCGGACGAAACGCTCTGGTCGGCATGAATGCCGTCATCATGGACGGGGTGATCCTTGGCGCGGAATCGATCGTCGGCGCCCAAGCCTTTGTGCGCGGCGAGACGGTGGTCCCGCCGCGCTCGATGGTGGTCGGATCGCCGGCCAAGGTGATCCGAGAGGTCACCGAAAAGGAAGTGGCATGGAAGACGCGCGGCACCGCGGAATACCAGCAACTTGCGCGGGATTGCCTGGCCGGGCTAAAGCCCGTCGCGCCTTTAGGAAGGGTGGAAGAGAACCGCCCCGAAATGGCGGCCTCGGACGTCGTGTCCATCCAGGAGGCACGGCGCCAGCCCAACTGAAACGCTTGGGACCTGTTCTGTCGGGGCGGCGATACAGTGCCGCCCCCGGGTCCTCACAGCCGGAATATCCCGTAATGCGGCTCGTCGATCGGCGCGTTCAAAGACGCGGAGATCGACATGCCGAGCGCGTTGCGCGTATCGGCCGGGTCGAGGATGCCGTCGTCCCACAATTCCGAGGTCGAGGTATAGGCCTCGACATCGCGCTTGTATTTTTCCAGCACCGGTTCGCGGATCGCGGCGATTTCCTCTTCGGTCAGCTCTTTGCCTTCGCGCTGAAGCTGCCGGATCTTGACGTCCGCCATGGTGTTGGCAGCCTGATCCGCGCCCATCACGCCGATCTCGGCCTGGGGCCACATGAACAGCGTGCGCGCATCCCAGGCCCGCCCGCACATGCCGTAATTGCCTGCCCCGTAAGACGCATTGGCGATCACGGTGAATTTAGGCACGACCGAGCCGCCCTGCGCCATCAGCATCTTGGCGCCGTCCTTGGCGATGCCGCGTTCTTCGTATTCGCGGCCCACCATGTAACCGGTGATGTTCTGGAAAAAAACCAGAGGCGTGCGGTTCTGGTTGCAAAGCTGCATGAAATGCGCGGCCTTGAGCGAGCTGTCGTTGAACAGCACCCCGTTGTTGGCAAGAATGCCGACCTTGTAGCCCCAGATATGGGCAAAGCCGCACACCATCGTGGTGCCATAGTCGGGCTGATATTCGTGAAAGCGCGAACCGTCCACGATCCGGGCCAGAACCTCGCGCATGTCGAACTGGGTTTTCCGGTCCTTGGGAATGATCCCGTAGAGTTCCTTTGGATCGTAGTAAGGCTCCTCGAAGGCCGCGGTTTCGATGATCGTTTTCGGCGTGCGCTTCCACTGGCCGACAATCTCGCGGGCCAGTGAAAAGGCGTGCTGTTCGGTCGCGGCGCGGTAGTCGCCCGTGCCCGAAACCGAGGTGTGCATGACCGCGCCGCCTAGTTCCTGAACGCCGACCTCCTCGCCGGTGGCCGCCTTGACCAGCGGCGGACCGCCCAGAAAGATCGCCCCTGTGCCTTCGATGATGATGTTGTAGTCGCTCAGCGTCGGCACATAGGCGCCGCCAGCCGTGCAGTGCCCGCCGACCACGGCGATCTGCGGGATATTGGCCTGGCTCAGCTTGACTTGGTTGCGAAACACCCGCCCTCCCAGATACCGGTCGGGAAAGACGCCGTGCTGCAAGGGCAGGAAACCGCCCGCGCTGTCGCAGATATGGATGACCGGCAGGCGGTTTTCCAGCGCCACATCCAGAAGGCGCACGATCTTTTTCACCGTATGGGGATACCATGCGCCGCCTTTGACGCTGGCATCGTTGGCGTGAATGGCGACCTCGCGACCCTGTACGATGCCGATGCCGGTCACCACGGCGGCGCCGGGGACCGCGCCATCGTATTCGCGGCAGGCGGCCAGGGTTGAAAACTCCAGGAACGGCGTGCCGGGGTCCAGCAGCAGTTCCAGCCGATCGCGCACGCCCAGCTTGTTCTGCCGGGCCAGACGCTCGATGTCGCGCTGCGGGCGTTCGTAGCGGGCCGCGTGCTGGCGGGCGTGGAACTCTTTCAACCGCTCTGACATCGCGGCGAAATTGGCCTTGAAGTCGGCCGCGTTGGTGTCGATCTGGCTTTCAATCCGGCGCATGGTCACTTCTCCTCCGGTGCCAACTGGGCAAGGACGGCCTTCAGCCCGAAACTGTCGCCGGCGGCAAATGGCATCTCGGCGATCACGCCGTCGCGCGGCGCGGACAGGGTGGTCTCCAGCTTCATGCTTTCGATTACCAGCAGGGGCTGCCCTTCCTTGACGGCGTCTCCGGGTTTGAACGCCACCGACACGACGACCCCCGGCATCGGCGCCACGATGCGGTCATCTGCTGCGCCGCCATCGCTTCCGGCCAGACGCCGAGCGGGATCGACCCGCCCAATCTCGTACGCCCGACCGTTCAGGTGCACGAAGGTCGAATCGGGTCCGATGGCGAGCCGCAGCTCTTGCACGACGCCCCGCGTCCGAAGGACATGGCCGCCCGGTTCCCCGGTTGCGTCCAACTGGCAGGGAACCGCGCCATCGGGCGTGTTCAGGATAAAGCGGCTCCCATCATGGATGAGCCAGCATTCGGCTTCGACGCCGCCGACCTGGAATATCCTGCGCATCAGTTTCTCCACCCACCCATCTTGCGGTGCATCGCCGGTATCTGCATCACTTCGGCCACCAACCGTTCGTCCGACAGGGCCGCCGCCGCCATCAGCAGGTCGGACACGTCATCGCCCGGCGTGGTCAGCGTCTTTGCCTCTTCGGCCAGAAAACCTGTCGAGACGTCACCCGAGGCGAAGCGGGGATGGGCGAGGATCGCATCCAGATAGCCGGTATTGGTCGTCACCCCGAGGATGACGTAGTTCCGCACCGCCTGCCGCGCGCGAGCAATAGCCTCGGCCCGATCGGCGCCGTATATGATAAGCTTGGAAAGCATCGGGTCGAAGTCGGTCGTGACCTTGCCGCCGTCAAGAATGCCGCTGTCCACGCGGACGCCTTCGCCACGGGGTTCGTCCAGCAGCAGGATATCGCCGATCGCGGGGCGAAAATCGGCCGTCGCATCCTCGGCGCAGATACGCAGTTCGATAGAATGACCAATCTGCGGGATGTCGGCCTGCGAGACGCTGAGCCCGTCGCCCGCCGCGATGCGCAACTGCTCGGCGACCAGATCGAAGCCCGTTACCATCTCGGTCACGGGATGTTCGACCTGAAGACGCGTGTTCATCTCCAGGAAATAGAACGCGCCATCTGGGGCATAGATGAACTCGACCGTACCGGCGCCGCGATAGTTGACGGCGCGGGCAATCCCGGCGGCGGTCTCGCAGATGTTCAGACGTTGCTCGGGTGAGAGCGCCGGAGAGGGCGTTTCCTCGATGATCTTCTGGAACCGGCGCTGGATCGAGCATTCGCGTTCCCAGAAATGGACCACATCGCCCTGCCCGTCGCCCATCACCTGCACCTCGATATGGCGCGGGCGTTCGATGTAGCGTTCCACGAACAGCCGCCCGTCGCCGAAATAGCGCTCGCCCTCGCGGCGCGCGGTTTCGATCTCGGTCTCCAGCGTGCGGTCCTCGCGCACAACGCGCATGCCCTTGCCGCCGCCGCCGGCCGAGGGCTTGATCAGCAGCGGATAGCCAACGGCGCGGGCGCGTTCGACAAAACTCGCCGGATCGTCGTCCTCAATGGCGGAGGGAGCGACGGGAAAGCCGCGCTCCTCGACGAAGGCCCGCGCGCGCACCTTGTCGCCCATCAGGTCGATGACCTGCGACGTCGGGCCGACGAAGGTGATGCCCGCCTGTTCCAGCGCGGCCACGAAGCCCGCGTTCTCGGAGAGAAATCCATAGCCGGGATGCACCGCATCCGCGCCGATCCGCATTGCCGCCTCGACGATCTGCGGGATATCGAGATATGCCGCCACCGGGGTCGGCCCCTCGATCGTCACCACCTCGTCGGCAATCAGGTGGGCCGGCCCCTCCTGTTCGAAGGTATGCCGCAGGACGGCAGTTGCCAGCCCCTGCGCCCTGGCGGTGCGCAGCACGCGTGCCGCGATTTCGCCCCGGTTGGCGACAAGCAGTTTGGAAATGCTCATTTTTTTCCTTTCACGCACTCTTGGCAGGGCGCAGCCCGTCGCGCGCGGCCAGATCGGCGGGCACGGGTATTTCGATGTCGAGCAGCATCTGCGCGAAGCCCTTGCCTTGCGGATCGATGCGGACCGAGGCGATGCCGCCGCCGCCCAGAGACTCGTGCAGAAGGAAGTTCAGTGCATTGCTGCCCGGCAGGTCGAAACGCTCGACCACTCCGTTGCAGAGGTGTGCAAAGTAGCCCTTCACCACCTCTTCGGTCAGGGCGGTGCGGATATAGGGCAGGTAATCCGGCTTGCGCGCCAGAATGCCGATATTGGCGATGTCCCCCTTGTCGCCGGAGCGGCCCCAGGCCAAGTCCACCAGCCGCACCTTGACCGCGTCCGGACCGGCCTCGCGGCCTTCCGCCGACGGCGCCGCGGGCGGATCGAGGCGCACCGCCTCGGCAGCGATGGCGACGGGCACACCCGCGCCGTCGACCTCGACCGCGAGGGGAGTATCGGCCTTGTCCATCAGGAAAGAGAACAGCCGCACCACCGGCTGCACCTTGGGCCGTCCGGCGAAGAACCCGGTCAGACCCTGCGCGGTCGAAATCGCCATCGGTGCGATTTCTCCGGCAAAGATATTCAGCGCGGCGCGATCGTCATGGACCGCGCCGATCTTCAGCACCACCTCGCGCGTCTGTGCCCGGGCATTGGCGCCATAGGCGGCCTCGGCGCCCAGCACCTCGACGCTGACCTGCCGGAAATCAGCGAGGTTCCTGTCGCGGAAAATTCGGCGGCAGCGTGTCAAAATTGCCTCGGCAACCCTCTCAGCCTTGGCGGGGGCGTCGATAGCGGCAAGCGTAAGCGTAGTGATGGCGCGCCACCCGTCGGCATGGGTCGCCGAGACTTTGTAGCTGCCGGTGCGCCCCAACCCCCTGCCGCCCTTGACCAGCACCCGGTCGGGGCCGACCTGCTCCAGGGTGACCCCGGACCAGTCGCAGATCACGTCCGGCAGAAGGTAGGCGCGCGGATCGCCGATCTCGTACAGCATCTGCTCGCCGACCGATCCGGGCACCACCAGGCCGCCTGTGTCCGGCGTCTTGGTCATGACGAAGCTGCCGTCCTCGGAGACCTCGACGATGGGCATGCCCATGTCGTCCCAGCCGGGCACGTCCCTCCAGTCGGTGAAGTTGCCCCCCGTGCCCTGCGGGCCGCATTCGATCAGGTGGCCGGCCAGCGAGCCCTGGCTGAGCTTGTCCCAATCGTCATCCTTCCAGCCGAATTCATGCATCAAGGAGCCCAGCGCCACCGCGCTATCGGCGCAGCGCCCCGTGATCACGATCTCGGCTCCCGCATCCAGCGCCACGGCGATGGGGCGAGCGCCCAGATAGGCGTTCATGCTCCAGACATCCCCGGGGAAGGCGGCGCCCGAGAACATTTCTGTCTCGCCGCGGGCGCGGATTTCGTCCGCGCGGTCCAGAAGGTCGTCGCCCAGCACGACGCCGATAGAGATGTCGACGCCCGCCGCCTCGGCCGCCCTGGCCAGCGCGTCGCGGCAGCCGCGCGGGTTCACCCCGCCGGCATTGGCCACTACCTTGATCCCCTTGGCCTTGATCTCGGCCAGCCAGGGTACCAGCGCCCTGACGAAATCCGGGGCGAACCCTGCCTCGGGCGACTTCGCCCGCGCACGCGCCATCAGCGACATCGTCACCTCGGCCAGGTAATCGAACACCAGATAGTCGATCCCGCCCTTGTTCACCAATTGCCCAACGGCTTCCGGCGTGTCGCCCCAGAAGCCGGACGCGCATCCTATGCGCAGCTTTCGATCCGGCATATCGTCCTCCTGCCTGGGCTCAGCGCCCGGTCCATTCCGGCATGCGCTTGCCGATGAAGGCCGCGAAGCCCTCTCGCGCGTCTTCCGTCTGCGCCACCCGCGGTAACAGCGATTCGGCAAACCGCATTTGCTGCGGATAGGTCATGTCCTCCATCGCGTGACAGGCGTATTTGCCCAGCCGGATCGCGGTCGGCGATTGCGCGGCGATCTGGGCGACCAGCTCATCGACCTTGGCATCCAGGCTGCTTGACTCTGTCACGTAATTCACCAAATCGTAGCGCAGCGCCTCTTCTGCCGTCAGAGGTACACCGGTGATGAACATCTCCATCAGCCGCCGCCTGGGCAGCACCCGCATCATCGACGGCACAATTGTCATGGGAAACAGGCCCACCTTTACCTCCGGCGTTCCAATCCGGGCGTGATCGGCCATTACTGCGAGATCACAGGCGCAGATGATACCTGCGCCCGCGCCCATCGCCACACCATTGATTCGCGCGATGGTCGGCTTCTTGCAGGCCTCGATTTTCTCGAACAACTGACCGGCAAAGTGGCCCGGCTCGGAGGGGTCCATCACAAACGGGCCACCATCGGCACCCGCCTTGATGTCGCCACCAGCACAAAAGGCGCGTTCGCCCGCCCCCGTCAGCACGATTACGCGGCAGCCGGGATCGGCCTCCGCTTTTGAGATCGCAGCAATGATCCCCTCAGCGACGTCCCGGTTCAACGCATTTCGCTGGTCGGGACGGTTAATCGTGATGCGGATCTCGCGTCCGTCGCTCTTACAAAGCACAACCTGATCGGTCATTTTCCCTGCCCCCCCATTTGCGCCACCCAATCGCACTCAACGCCCGACCATGAACGCGGTGCCTTGAAATATTTTCTAACATATGTTTGATTTTGGTCAACAGTGGAAGCTGCCAAGCCGATTGGGAGGATTTGGAATGAGTGTTCAGGCAGGGCCGAAGTTGGCCGAGCTAGAGGCCATAAAGGCCAATTACTCGCTGACAGGCGAACAGCGTCAGATCGTCGATCATGTGGACCGCGTTTCGCGCGAGTTGCTGCATCCGCTGCAGGAAAGAATGGATGCGGAAGAATGGTGGCCCGAGGATCTGTTCAAGCAGATGGGCGAACTTGGGCTTCTGGGCGTCACCGCCCCAGAAGAATTGGGGGGATCAGGTCAGGACGAATTCACCCAGGCACTGGTATCTCAAGTGATTTCGAAATGGAACCCGGCCGTCGGGCTGTCGCACGGGGCACATGACAACCTGTGCCTTAACAACATCCTGCGCAACGGCTCGGAAGAGCAGGTGAAGAAATACGTTCCCGGCCTTTGCTCGGGCGAACTCGTTGGAGCCCTTGGCCTGACCGAACCCGGCGCGGGGTCCGATGCGCTGGGTTCGATGGCGACGACGGCGCGGAAAGACGGCGACGACTATGTCATCAACGGCTCGAAGATCTACATCACCAACGGCCCGATCGCCGACGTGATTCTGCTCTATGCCAAGACCGACAAGTCCAAGGGCGCCAAGGGAATTTCCGCGTTCATCGTCGAGACGGACAATCCCGGCTTCAAGGTGGCGCAGAAGCTGGACAAGATGGGGTTCCGCGGCTCGCCCACAGGGGAATTACTGTTCGAGGATTGCCGGGTGCCGGCCTCGGCCTTGGTCGGCGCCGAAAACAGCGGCGTATCGGTGGTGATGAGCGGGCTGGACCTGGAACGTGCCATGGTCGCCTCGGTCTGTGTCGGCATGGCCGAGCGCGCCCTGGAACTGGGCCTGGAATACGCCAAGCTCCGCGAACAGTTCGGCAAGCCGATCGCAAGCTTTCAGATGGTGCAGTCGAAACTGGCCGAGATTTATATCGAGCTAGAGACCGCCCGCGCCTTTGGCCACCGGGCACTGGCGGCCTGCGTCGGCCTGCCCAAGGGCGCCGGCGGCCGCGGCCAGATCCACAAGCTGACCGCGGCGGCCTGTCTTTACGCCGGCGAGGCGTTCAACAAGGCGGTGACCGAGGCCTGCCACATCCATGGCGGTTCCGGCTACATGCAGGACACCGAGATCAACCGGCTCTATCGCGCCAACAAGCTTCTGGAGATCGGCGCCGGCACCAGCGAGGTGCGCAAGATCATCATCGCCGAAGAACTGTTGCGCGCCTGAGGGAGGACATGACCATGAACCAGACTTTCCGCAATGCCCCCGACCTGCCCTCGCATTTCATGACCGATGAGCAGCAGGCGCTGGCCGATCAGGCCGGCAAGTTCTTTTTCTCCGAGTTCCATCACCTGAACGCGGAGATGGACAACACCGACGACCTGCCGGCCTCGGTTTTTCCGACACTTGGCGAGATGGGCTATCTCGGGCTGAACGTTCCGCCCGAGTTCGGCGGCGCCGGGCTGGATTTCACCTCGGCCTGCATCATCACCGAGCAGTTGTCGCGCGCCTCGGCCGCCATCGGGCTGACCCATGTGGCCCACGACAATCTGTGCGTCAACAACATCTACCGCAACGCCAATGATGATCTGCGGAAAAAATATCTGCCAGGCCTCTGCGACGGCTCGCTGATCGGCGCCCTGGGCCTGACCGAACCCGGTGCCGGGTCGGACGCGCTCGGCTCGATGCGCACTACCGCGCGGAAGGACGGCGACGACTACATCCTGAACGGCGCCAAGATCTACATCACCAACGGGCCGGTCGCCGATCTGGTGCTGGTCTATGCCAAGACCTCGCCCGAGAAGGGCGCCAAGGGCATTTCCGCATTCATCGTGGAAACCGACACGCCCGGTTTCAAGGTGGCACAGAAGCTGAACAAGATGGGGTTCCGCGGCTCGCCCACCGGGGAACTGGTGTTCGAGGATTGCCGCGTTCCCGCCCGCAACATGGTCGGCAAGCTCGACGGCGGCGTGGCCGTCACCATGTCCGGTCTGGATCTGGAACGCGCCATCGTCTGCTTCAACGCGCTCGGCATCGCGCAGCGGGCGCTCGATATCTCGATCGACTACGCCAAGACCCGCCAGCAATTCGGCAAGCCCATCGCCAGTTTCCAGATGGTACAGGCGATGCTGGCCGACATGTACACCCAAATCGAGGCGGCGCGCAGCCTGTCGCTGAAGACGGCGGCCATGTGCGAGGGCCTGGAAGAGGGCGCCGGCGGGCGCGGCGAGATCCACAAGCTGACCGCCGCCGCGATCTTCAAGGCCGCCGCGGCAACCTCGTTCGTGCTGGACAAGGCGGTGCAGATCCACGGCGGCTCGGGCTATATGCGCGACACCGAGGTGAACCGGCTGTTCCGCACGGGCCGGGTGCTGGAGGTCGGCGCGGGCACACAGGAGGTGCGCAAGCTGATCATCTCCGGTGAGCTTCTGAAGAACTGAGGCGCGCCATGACACAGCAGAAACAGAGATACGCATCCGATCTCATGGCCGGCCAGGTTGCCCTGGTGACAGGTTCGGGGTCCGGCATGGGGCGCGCCACAGCGCTTGAAATGGCCTCTTGCGGAGCCAGGCTGGCCTTGTTCGCGCGCCGCGAAGACCCCCTGCAGGAAACCGCAGAGATGATCCGCGCGGCAGGCGGCGAGGCCTTCGTGGTGCCGGGCGACACCCGCAACGAAGACAGCATCGAAGCGGCGATGAAGCGCATCAAGGGCCATTACGGTCGGCTTGACGTGCTGGTGAACAACGCGGGCGGGCAATACATCGCCGCCGCCCGCGATATCACCAACAAGGGCTTTGAGGCCGTGATCCGCAACAATCTGATCGGATCGTGGCAGATGACCCGCGCCGCGGCGGATCATTTCATGTACGACAACGGCGGATCGATCGTTTTTGTCACGGCCATTTCGGCCCGAACCGCGCTGACCGGGTTCACGCACACCGTCGCCGCCCGCGCCGGTGTGACGGGCATGATGAAAACGCTGGCCGCCGAGTGGGGCGAATACGGCATCCGCCTGAACTGCGTCGCCCCGGGCACGATCAAGACCGAGGCGCTCGGACGCTATCCCATTTCGCCGAACCACTGGAAACAGCTGAACCGTTCGGTTCTGAACCGGATGGGCGCGGCCGAGGACATTTCCGGCACGATCATATTCCTTGCGTCCAGATTGGGGGAATTCATCACGGGCGAAGACATTTATGTGGATGGTGGCGAAACCCTGCATCTGGGACACGACGCACGTGACATGATCAACCCCGAGATGTTCGAAAAGCGCGAGCGCGGAGATGGAAAGAATGAGTGAGACCCCAGTCCTGCTGGACATCTCCGACCGGATCGCCACGGTCACGCTGAACGACCCCGCGCGCCGGAACCCGGTTACCGGAAATGACATGATCGGTGCGCTTCTGGAGACCTTCGCGAAGGTGCAGGCAGACCCGCAAGTCAGCGTCATGATCCTGACAGGCGCCGACCCGGCCTTTTGCGCGGGCGGCGACATCAAGGAGATGAACGACCCCGACAGCGTGTTCCGCAAGGAGCCGCTTGCGACCGCTCAAAGCTATGTCGATGGGGTACAGCGCCTGCCCCAGGCTCTTTACAACCTCGACATCCCGACCATCGCGGCCGTGAATGGCGCGGCCGTCGGCGCCGGGTGCGATCTGACCATGATGTGCGACATGCGCATTGCCTCGCAGAACGCGAAGTTCGGCGAGGTCTTCATCAATCTCGGCATCATTCCCGGCGATGCGGGCAGTTGGTTCCTGTTGCGCCGACTGGGGCATCAGAAAGCGGCGGACCTGACCTTTTCGGGCCGGATGGTGGGCGCCGAAGAGGCGCTCGAGCTGGGCATGGTGCTAGAAGTCGTCGCCCATGATATGCTGATAGAATGTGCCCGCGAACGCGCCGCGGTCATCGCATCCAAGCCGCCTCGGGCCGTGCGCGTCGCCAAACGCCTGTTGCGCAACGCCGAACGCATGGATCTTCCCGATTTCCTGAATGCGGCCGCGGCATATCAGGCCTTGATGCACCAGACCGAAGACCATCACGAAGCCATCGCGGCCTTTCTGGAAAAACGAAAACCGAATTTCACCGGCCGCTGAAAGACAGATTGAATGTCCGAAATCACGCAAGAAAAGATGGACCAGATCGCGCAGATGTGGAACGCGCGCGGGAAGGGGCTGATCACCCACATGGCGTTGAAGATCGAGGAGGTCTCGACCGAAGCTGTCCAGGTGCGGATGCCGTTCAATCCCGATTTCTGTGTCGACAGCGATCAGACCCTGCTGCATGGCGGCATTCTGACCGCGCTGCTCGACAGTGTTTTCGGGCTCGCGAATTTCGTCGCCATCGAGGGCGTCAGCACCATGGCCACGCTGGATCTGCGGGTCGATTACCTGCGCCCCGCCCGATCGCGCGCCGATGTGATCGTCCGCGCCCATTGCTATCGCAAGACACGCCATATCGCCTTCAATTCCGGCAGCATCTGGTTTGACAATCATGTCGATGATGAAATCGCGCGCGGGACTGCCTCGTTTGCGTTGACGCGCGGCAAAACCAGCCTGTTTGAGGCAATGACCAGGGGAAAGCCATAAGATGGACCTGCAAGCCGTCAACATGAATGTTTTCCGGGTTCCGTTCTTCCGCTTTCTGAACTTTGATATTCTGGAAGTGGGCAAGTTCCATGCCAAAGCCGAGATGGCGTTTGATTCGCGCCATATCGGAAACCCGATTATGGAGCATTACCACGGGGGGATTATCGCCAGCTTCATGGAAGCCACAGCCGCCATTGCAGTCCAACCCGATTTCGCGGATGTGCCAGCCAAGCCGATCAACCTGACCGTCGACTACCTCAGACCTGGTGTGAAGGGACCGCTGACTGCGCAGGCGACCGTGACGCGGAAGGGATCGCGTATCGCAAGTGTAAGAGTACTGTCCTGGCAGGCAAGCCCGGAGAAATCCGTCGCCGAGGGCTTGTATCACTTCCTATTGGTCTGAGCCTTCGCGAGCGCGAAGTAAGCCGTTAGAGCTCCCCTCTCTAAGCGGTTGTTCCGCCTCGCTGATTCCGTTGAAAAGGAGCCTTACCAGCATGTCGGAAAACTCGGACAGGGTGTGGTATCCTTCCAGTCCCGCTTTCCGTGGGTCGAACCATTCAACGGTCCAGTTCAAGGCTCCCAGCATGACCTGGCGCAGAGGAACGATCTGTATGTCCTTTCTCACAGCACCGCTTTGCTGCGCATCGGACAACATCTTGTCCCAAACAGCCGCGTATTCGTGACGGATAACCCGGTGCCTGCGACGAAGCTTCGTGGGCAACATTCCATAGCTACGGACATTTGCCGACGTGAACTCGCTGGCCCTGAATAGGAAATCCATATGAGCCGAAATGGCCGCCGATATTCTGGCACAATGATCGTTGGGCTCCCCGAACTGCTCAATGACGCGACTGACACCGACAAGTAGGTCGCTCAATCCGGTTTGCAACACCTCGTCTACTATCTTCTCTTTTGATTTGAAATGATAGTAGACGCTGCCCGCCTCCATATTTGCCTCAACAGCGATCTGGCGTATCGTCGTAGCCTTGTACCCCCTATCTCTCAAAACGCGCGCGGCCGCGCGCAGGACTTCGCTACGTGTCCTGGCCGCTTTTCCGTGGGGCTCGACCGGCTCCGGGAGGGCTATGACGTATGGCTTGGGGAGGCTACTTCCCGGACGACGCTTGTCGCACATTCCGTCCAGGATGAATCTGCTCATGCGTTCTGAGAGAATACTGACCGGATAACGTTTCACTTCGTACCATTCAACGGTCCAGTTCATCGCACTCAAGATGAATTGGCGGATGGGAGAAACTGAAATGTCTTTGCGCAATAGACCCTTGTCGCGGGCGTTCTGCAGGAATCCACCCCACAACTTAGCATATGAGCCGCGCAGTTCCCGGTGAGCGCGTCGTGCTTCCTCCGACAACATCGGGTAGTTTCGGATATTCGCAGACGTGAAGTCGCTATCTATCAAAAGGAAGGTCAGATGCGTGTCGACCAGTTTCGCGAAAGTTTCGCGGAAGGGTTCGTCATTTGCACCCGCACACCTAATTATCCTAGCCACCTCATTGTGTAGACGCCGGACACCGATGTCGAGCACCACATCCAGTATCTTCTCTTTTGAGTCGAAATGGTAATAGATGCTCCCGGCTTCGATGTTCGCTTCACGTGCGATCTCCCGCATCGACGTCGAATTAAATCCCTCATAGCGGAATAGACGCGCTGCCGCGCGGAGGATTTCCTCGCGGGTCCTTTCCGCCTTGCTCTGAACGTCGCCGGCAAGGCATGCTTGAGGCGGCTGCATACACATATGGCTTACATAACAACTGGACAAAGGACTGTCTATTGCGATAAATCTAACGATTGTTAGAATATTGTTAAGCGCACCCTCTAGCTCAGCAGCTCTCACAAAGGTGCTCACAGAAGTAGGAAGGCAGCCCAAATGCATGGATTGAATGGCAAACGTGTCATTGTCACCGGAGGCGGAAGCGGCATTGGCCGCGCCGTTTGTCAACGGTTCGGCGAGGAAGGTTCAGAGGTCGCGGTGTTCGACCTGAACGAAGAAGGCGCACAGGAGACCGTCCGCCTGATCCGGGATGCGGGCGGCAAGGCCGTGGCTTTCAAGGTAGACATCACCGATCGCGCCCAGGTTGACAAGTCCGTTGCCGAGTTCGAGGCCGGAGGTCCGATAAGCGTCCTGGTGAACAACGCCGGATGGGACGTGATCAAGCCATTCCTCGATACAGACGCGGATCTCTGGAAAAAAGTCATCGACATTAACCTCTACGGTCCGCTGAACATGCATCACGCGGTGCTTCCGGGCATGGTCAAGAATGGCGGCGGCCGCGTTGTCAACATCGCCTCCGACGCCGGCCGCGTCGGATCGTCGGGCGAGGCGGTTTATTCGGCCTGCAAAGGCGGCATCATCTCCTTTACCAAGACCGTGGCGCGGGAACTGGCGCGCAAAGGCGTTCAGCTGAACGCGGTTGCGCCGGGCCCGACCGATACGCCCCTCTTCGCCCAGGTCGCTCAGGGCGACGCTGGTGAAAAGATCGCGGAAGGCCTCAAGCGGGCCATTCCGATGAAGCGCCTGGCGCAGCCGAGCGATTACCCCGGAATAATCTGCTTCCTGGCTTCCGACGATGCAGGATTCATCACCGGCCAGGTGATTTCCGTTTCGGGCGGCTTGTCGATGCACGGTTGATCGAAAAATGAATACGTCCAATCAAGTGCCATCGCGGTCGAGGCGTGTCTAAGTATCCTCCCCAACTGGCCGCGCCTCAGGTGCGGCCTTTTTTTTGTTTCATGCGAGGCAGAGAATGTTCCAACCGGACCCTGTTATTCAACGAGCAAGCACGCTCGCGGCGTTCATTGATGATTGTGGTGCGGGCAGTTACGAAGGTCTCGTCAAACGTGCCAACGCCGAACCGGAATGGTTCTGGGGCCGGATAATCGGCTATGCCGGCATCCGGTTCAATCGTCCCTATACGCAACTGCGGGATATATCCGCGGGGCCAGATTCGATCCGATGGGCTGTCGGGGGTACCCTGAATCTGACAGAGACCTGTCTCGACGCCCGCATCGCGGGAAAACTTGGCGACAAGACCGCGATCGACTGGGTTGGCGAGGATGGAAGCCGCCGCCGCTGGACCTATGCCGAGCTTGCCGCCGAGGCCGCCCGCGTCGCATCGGCCCTTGCCGCTCGCGGGGTGGAGCCCGGACAGGCGGTAGGTATCTACATGCCGATGATTCCGGAAATCGAGGCGGCGCTTCTGGGCATCGCACGGTTGGGCGCCGTGGCGGTGCCGCTGTTCTCCGGTTTTGCCGCGCACGCCATCGCCACCCGTCTGAACGATGCCCGTGCCGTTGCGGTGCTGACGGCAGATGCGACGCCCCGGCGGGGAAAACCCGTCTGGATGGAGGCGACGCTGGCCGAAGCCCTGAAGGAGGTGCCACTTGTCCATACCGTGCTCAGCCTGCGGCGGTTCGGCGGCATAGTGGCCGATCCAGTCCGCGATCTCGACTGGCAGGAGACCGTCGGCAAAGCTGACGCGAGGCGTCCCGCCCATCCGGTAGACGCCGATGCGCCCCTGCTTATCGCCTACACCTCGGGTACGACTGGCAAGCCCAAGGGCGTGGTTCATACCCATCTCGGTGTCCAGGCCAAGGCCACGGCCGACTTCTTGCTGTGCCTCGACATGAAACGCGACGATCGTCATTTGTGGATGACTGACATGGGCTGGGTGATGGGGCCACTCACGCTTCTGTCGGTGTTGCTTTCGGGCGCCACGCTGGCGCTCGCCGAGGGTGCGCCCTCGATGCCGGACGACCCCTTCCGGCTGCTGCGCCTAGCCTCGGAGATGGGCGTCACCCACCTTGGCGTCGCCCCCACGCTGGTGCGGCAGTTCATGACTCAGGATCCCGGGCCACTTTCCGGCTACGACCTTTCGCCGTTACGCATCGTCGCCTCGACCGGCGAACCTTGGACCGATGACGCCTGGCTGTGGCATCTCGACCATATCTGCCGCCGCCGCGCGGTACCGCTCAACATTTCAGGCGGGACCGAGTTGTTCGGCGCGATCCTGACTTCAACCGTATTGCACGAGGTCAAACCCGGTGGATTCTCTGCTCAAGCACTGGGGGTCGGCGCAAAAGTGCTGCGCGTGGACGGAAGCGAAGCCGCGCCGGGCGAGGTTGGCGAACTGGTCGTGACCCAACCGCCGATCGGGCTGACACCGACCATTTGGGGAGACCGGGAACGCTATCTCGAAACCTACTGGTCTACCTTCCCCGGCATCTGGCGGCACGGCGACTGGGTGCGCCGCGATCCGGATGGCACATGGTATATCCTCGGCCGCTCGGACGATACGTTGAACATTGCCGGCAAGCGCATCGGCCCGCCCGAGATCGAGGCGGCGCTGACCGAGACGGGGAAGGTGGTGGACGCGGCGGCCATCGCTGCCCCGGACGATCTGAAAGGCGTGGCGGTGGTCTGCGTCTGCGTCGCGTCGCCCGGTGTGTTGCCCGACGCGGCACTAGTGGAGCAGCTCAAGGACCGCGTGGGAGAGATCGTTTCCAAGCCCTTCCGCCCGCGCGAGATCCATTTCGTCGAGGCGCTTCCCAAGACCCGCAGCATGAAGACGATGCGCCGGCTCGTGCGCGCCGCTTTTCTGGGCGAGGATCCGGGCGACCTGTCCTCTGTCAGCAACCCCGAGACGATGGAAGCCATCGCCGCCCTGCGAAAGGACAGATCATGATTACCGTCTTCGGAGCAACCGGCACCACCGGCGTCCCCCTTGTCGATACGCTATTGGCCAAGGGCGCGAAAGTGCGCGCCGTCACCAGCGACCCGGCCAAGCTCGACGCGCTCAAGGCCAAGGGGTGCGAAGCCGTCGTTGCCGATTTCACCGATCCCGCTGCGCTGAATCGTGCCTGTTTAACGGCTGAACGGATCTATTTGGTGACACCCGCGCACCGGCACATGCGCCGCTGGAAGGCCGATACGATCGAAGCGGCGAAGGCGGCAGGGGTGCGCCACGTCGTTCTGGCCACCGGACTTGGTGCCTCGCCCAAAGCCAGGCTGACCTTTGGCATGTGGCATTCGGAAACCCAGGAACTGCTGAAGGAAAGCGGCCTCGACTGGACCTTTGTTCAACCGACCTATTTCATGCAAAACCTGTTGTGGCAGGCCGGAAACATCGCAAGGGACGGGGTTTATTACGACGATCTGGGGGGGCCTGTGGCCTGGATCGATGCCCGCGACATTGCTGACGTCGCGGCCGATGCGCTGACCGGCGCGGGGCATGAAGGCAAGTACTATGGCCTGACCGGTCCCGAGGCCCTGTCTGGAGAAGAGATTGCGGCAATTCTGTCGGAAGCGACGGGTCGGCAGGTCGCTTGCGCGCCCCTGTCCGCCGAGGACGCCAAGGCGGCAAAGATCGCCGGCGGGATGCAGGACGAGGTCGCCGCGGCCATGGTGGAACTGGCCTCGATCGCACCCAAGGGTTACCTCGCCGGCATCGAGACCACGGTGAGCGACGTGCTTGGACACCCGGCGCGCCGTTTTGCCGATTTCGTGACCGAGAACAGGCATGCCTTCACCGGATGAGGCGGCGCCCGCGCCGCTTTTTCTCGAGCTCGCACCGCCGCCCGGGGGGCCCACCCCGGTCGACCACATGTTCGTCTTCCGCGATTGGGGTCATCTCACGGGACATGGCAGCGGCCGTTTTGCCACGGATCTCTTCACGCTTTCCTTCGCTTTCGACCCGCTTCTGGGGAAGAATGCCCTCCCCCGCCCGACCCTCACGCCACCCCGCCCCGCGTTCAGCCCGCGGATCGCGCCCTTCCGGGGAGTGTCGGCAGGGCTGCGACTCGCTTCCGCGCCCGAACGGCTTCCGCCCGAGGCATCTCTCGTCGAACTGGCCGGTTTCCTGCACGACTTTACCACCGGCAACGAGGCTCTTGTTCCGCTTGTAGCCGCGCTTGACCGGCTTGCCTGCGAACTTGGCTTCCCTGCGATCGGCACGGCGCCTACCAGCGCTCGCAGCGAGAGGCGCAGCATCCGGATGGCAACGGGCATGTCGCGCCGTCGGCTAGCCGCAACCCGTCGATTTCGTCATCTACTGGGCGGGCTTGCCAAACACGCAAAACCCCTGGGCGAATTGGCGCTCGACACCGGCTACTACGACCAGTCGCACATGTCGGCCGCCTGCCGCGCCTTCGCCGGGAAGCCCCCCGGCGCGATTCGCCTTCAGGCAGCAGCACCATCCGATGGCCGTTTTTTCCAAGATAACAGGTTGAATAGCCGGTTAAGACTGATCATCGATCGCTGAAAAAGGGAGTGCAAGACAGTCTATGCCGGAATTCGAACCGAAGAATCCTGACTATGACGCGCGCGTGCGCGACAGTTTCGAGCGCCAGAAGGTGATGCAAACGCTGGGGATCGGTATTGCCGGACTCTCGCCCGGTCGTATCGTGCTGGAGATGGTACATAATGATGCCTTGACTCAACAGCACGGATTTCTGCACGCCGGGATCGTGTCGACCGCGCTCGACAGTGCCTGCGGCTATGCGGCCTTCTCTCTGATGCCCGCCGAGGCCGCGGTGCTGACTGTGGAATTCAAGATCAACCTGCTCAACCCGGCAGACGGCGAGCGGTTTCGATTCGTCGCGGATGTGGTCAAACCGGGGCGCACCCTGACGATCTGCGAGGCGCGCGCCTTTGCGGTGAAGGGCGGGGACGAAAGGCTCGTCGCCGCGATGACCGGAACGCTGATGGCCCTTGTCGGGCGGACGGGCGTGGCCGGATAAGGCTGCAAGCCGCTTGGTCGGTTGACGGCCGGTCGATCGGCTGCCCGGAGCTTCAACTCCGGTTCTCCCGCCGGCGGCCTCTCAGTTCGTCAACCGGCTTTCCAGGATGTGGCGCTGGATCTTGCCGCTCGTCGAGCGCGGAAAATCCTCGAATGCGATGAACTGGAACTCGCGCGGTCGCTTGTAGCCCGCTAGCTTCTCGCGGCATAACTGCATCAACTCTTCGGCGCCCGGTCCATCGTTGCCGCATGCGACAAACGCAACGGGGCTTTCACCCCATTTCGCATCGAGCGCCCGCACAACCGCTGCATCGACCACACCTGGATGCGCAAGCAGCACACGCTCGATTTCAGCTGGATAGACGTTCTCGCCGCCGGTCTTGATCAGGTATTTCACCCGGTCCACGAAATCGATTGTACCATCGCGGTTTCGGCGGAACAGATCGCCCATATGAAAGAAACCGTTGCGGAAGTCGCTGACGTTGGTGTCGTCGGCATTCCAGTATCCTGAAAACAGGGTCGGTCCACGCAACGCCATTTCGCCGGGCGATCCGATCGGGACGTCACGATCCTCGGGATCCACCAGCCGAACCTCGCAAAATGCGCTGATCCGTTTGGACAATGTCTCGGGCGCGACACCGGGGGCGATCAGATCGGCGGTGCCCGGCGGCAGACCGGTTTCTGTGGCTCCGAAGGAATTCAGATAGGGCGCACCGAGAAGACTCGTCAGTTCCGCGATCTGGTGCGGCGGCACCAGATCGGCCATCGCGCCGCAGACCTTGATCCCTTTCAACGGCAGTGGATTGGCGCGCCGTTCGGCGATGAAGGCCTCAAGCGCCCCGGGCATCATCACGAACCAGCCAATCCTGTGGCGTGACAGCGCCTCATTCATGACCGAGGGCTGCAGTCCATCCACCATCACCACAGTCCCGCCACGCAGAAGCGTCGCCAGCGCTTGATCGGTCGATGCCATGTGAAACATTGGCGCCCATGCGATGAAACCGTCATCGGGATCCAGCGCAAGCTGCGCCGCAAAGGCCATGGCACGCGCGATATGGGCACGGTGGCTGATTAGGGCGCCTTTCGGCAACCCGGTTGTTCCCGAGGTATAGAGTATCGTGAGGCCAGCCTCAGGATCATCCACCAGCGTGCCGGTGCGCGGGTCCGGGTTCGCCGAGGCCAGCGCCTGCTCCCATTCGGGTCCGATCTCCAGGCCGGGCAGATCCGACACTGCGCGAAAGGCATCACGCAATTCGGGTTCGACCACGGCCAGCACCGGTTCGACCAGTTCGATGCAATGCTTCAGCTCGGGCGCGGCGAGCCGCCAGTTCAGGCAGGCGACAATGGCGCCGATTCCCGCCGCCGCAAGTTCCAGCTCAAGATACTCGACGCGGTTATGCGACAGGATGGCGATCCTGTCGCCGGGCGCCACCCCTCGCGACAGAAGCACCGACGCCAAGCGATCCACACGGTCGAGCAGTTCGCCATAGCTGCGGCGGGTCTCGCCATCCTCGACCGCAAGCGCGCCGTCCCTCCCCACCGCGCAGGTGCGGAAGACCGAGTACAGATCAGCGCGGCCCGCGCGCAGCACCTCAGGCAGCATCGCATCCTCCATTGTTACGGTGCCATCTCAGAAACTTTGAGCCAAGCGCACCCCTTCATCAATGGCGCGCAATGCATCGAGTTCGGCGGCTTCCTTGGCACCGCCGATCATTGTGACCGCAACGCCGCGCGATGCAAGCTCGTCGGCCAAGCTCCACTCGGGTTCCTGGCCAGTGCACAATATGATGGTATCGGCGGCAATGACCCTTGGCTTGCCGTCCAAAAGGATATGCAGCCCGTCGTCGTCGATGCTGTCATAGACCACGCCGCACAAGGCCTCGACTCCATGCTTGCGCAGGGCGTTGCGCAGGATCCATCCCGTCGAGACGCCGAGCCCTGCACCGGGCTTCGAAGTCTTTCTCTGGAGCATGACAACTCTACGCCGCGAGGGTTTTGGCGCCAATGGATCGCTTACCAAGGAGCCCGGTGCGGCGAATTCCGGATCGACGCCCCATGTCGAGCAGAATGTTCCGGTGTTGTGGACCTCGGCTGGCTCGGTCACGAGGAACTCGGCCACGTCGTGCCCGATCCCGCCCGCGCCCATCACCGCAACAGTCTCGCCTGCGACGCGCGCGCCAGAGAGAATCTCGGCGTAGGTTGCGACACTGGGATGGTCTATGCCCGGCAGATCGGGAATGCGCGGGACCACCCCGGTCGCGATCACCACATGATCGAAACCCTCCAAATCATCGGCTTGCGCCCGCTGTCCCAGCCGCAGCTTTGCTCCGTGCTTTCTCATCTGACCAGCATAATAACGAAGGGTTTCGTTGAACTCGTCCTTACCCGGCGCCGCGCGCGCAAGGTTCAGTTGACCGCCAAGTTCGTCCGTAGCTTCGAAAAGCGTGACGTCATGGCCAAGCCGCGCCGCTTCGGCCGCCGCCGCCATTCCCGCGGCCCCGCCGCCGACAACCGCCACCTTCCTCGGCAATTCCGCGGGCGTGTCCCGGAATTCCGTTTCGCGCCCGGCTCGTGGATTGACGAGGCACCCGACCGGTCGGTCGGAGAATATGAAATCGAGACAGGCTTGGTTGCATGCAATGCAGGTATTGATTTCCTCGGCGCGGCCTTCGCGCACCTTCTTCACGAAAAGCGGATCCGCCAGGAATGGCCGAGCCATCGAGACCATATCCGCCTCACCGGAAACAATAATATCCTCCGCGATATCGGGAGTGTTGATGCGGTTCGAGGCCACTACCGGAATTGAAACCGCGGCCTTCACGTTGGCCGCGGCCTTTCGCCAGGCCCCCCGTGGCACGGGATAGGCTATGGTCGGTACACGCGCTTCGTGCCAGCCGATTCCGGTGTTCAGAATGTCGGCTCCTGCCTTCTCGATCTTCTGTGCCAGCGCTGCGATCTCCTCGGTCGGTGCCCCCTCTTCGATCAGGTCCGCGGCGGAGATCCGGTAGATGATCAGGAAATCCGGTCCGCAGGCCGCGCGAACGGCGCGCACGATCTCGACCGGAAAGCGATGCCGGTTCTCGACGCTTCCGCCCCAGTCATCCTCGCGTTTGTTCGTGTGCGTGACGGTGAACTCGTTGATGAGATAACCCTCGGAGCCCATGATCTCGACACCGTCGAATCCGGCAGCTTGAGCATTGGCAGCGGCTTCTGCGAAATCCAAGATTGTACGGCGGATATCTGCATCACTCATCTCGCGGGGCGTGTAACGATTGATCGGCGCGCGAATCGGCGACGGAGCAACGCAGTCTTCAATCTTTGCATATCGGCCGGCATGAAGAAGCTGCGCACAGATCAGGCTACCTTCGGCCTGGACTGCTTCGCAGATGGGACGCAGTTTCAGCGCCTCGTCCCGATCATCGATACGCGGACCGTCGGGATCAAATATTCCATCGGCATTGGGCGAAAAACCACCCGTGACCAAAATCGCCGCCTCGCCGCGGGCCCGCTCCGCATAAAAGGCAATCTGCCTGGCGATACCGTCAGGTTCGGTTTCAAGGCGCGTATGCATCGAGCCCATTATCACGCGATTGCGCAACGTCCTGCCGCCCGCGCTGATTGGTGAAAGCAGCGCCCCGTAGCCCGTTTCATCCAAAGACTTCATCATGCTCCCCTCCTTTGAAAACACCTCTTGCGCTGCATTCTAACGTTTGTTAGATTTTTTTAAAGAGGAATTCACCGCAATGGGAGGGCGGAGGGAATGCAGTTTCAGCCTACAGAGGACCAACAAGCGTTCCGCGAGACGGCGAAACGCTTTGCCACCGAAAAGCTGGCCCCCAGCTATCAGGAGCGGGCCGCCAAGCACGAATTCGACCGTGACCTGATCAGGGAAATGGGGGCGCTCGGCCTGATCGGCCCCGACCTGCCCGAGGAATTCGGCGGCTTGGGCGAAAGCTCTGTCACGTCGGGGCTGATCGTCGAAGAGATCGCCTATGCCGATTTCAACGCAAGTTACGTGCAGCTTCTGGGATCGCTCATGGGCGGCATGGTCGCCAAGCACGCCTCGCGCGACATCGCGTCGGAATGGGTGCCCAAGGTGGTTTCGGGTGATGCCGTCATTGGTCTGGGCCTGACCGAGCCGCGCGGCGGTTCGGATGCGGCGAACCTGATTCTGAAGGCCGAGAAATCCGGAAACGGCTGGCGGCTGAACGGTGAAAAGACCTCCATGAGTTTTGCCAGCCAGGCCGATGCGGCGGTAGTCTTTGCCCGTACCGGCGATCCCAATGGCGGTTCGCGCGGGGTCAGCGCCTTCTTCATCGACCTGAACCAACCCGGCATCAAGCGCACGCATTTCGACGACATCGGCACCAAGCCCGTCGGGCGTGGATCGGTGTTCTTCGACGATGTCTTCGTGCCGGCCGAAAACATGATGGCCGAGCAGGACCGCGCCTTTGGCACCATCATGATGGGATTCGACTATTCCCGTGCGCTGATCGGTCTGGAATGCCTGGGCGCGGCGCAGGCTTCGGTGGACGAGACCTGGGCATATGTGCAGGAGCGCGAGGCGTTCGGCGCGCCGATCGTGCAGTATCAGGGCGTCAGCTTTCCGCTGGCCGAGGCGGAAACGCAACTGACCATGATGCGCCAGCTTTGCTACTACACGCTGGACCTGCGGGACCGCGGCCTGCCCCACACCTCCGAGGCAGCGATGTGCAAATGGTACCTGCCCAAGACCGCCTGCGAGATCCTGCACCAGTGTCTGATCCTGCACGGGCATTACGGCTATACCACAGACCTGCCGCATCATCAGCGCTACAACGACGTTCTGGGCCTTCAGATCGGCGACGGGACCGCGCAGATCCAAAAGCTGGTGATCGCCCGCGAGAAGGTCGGTCGCATGGCGTTGCAATATGACAAGAAGGCGAAGGGGTCCGCGAAATGAGCGATCCCGTCATCGTCAGCGCCGAGGGCAACGTCGGCATCATCGAACTGGCCCGCCCCGAGAAATTCAATTGCCTGTCACTTGAGGTGCATGAGCGCATATCTGCCGCACGTGCGGAATTTGAGGCGAACCCGGCTATTCGGGCGATCCTCATCCGGGCGCAAGGCAAGCACTTTTGCACCGGTGCCGATCTGGTGGAAGTGAAAGGCAAACTGAACGATCCCGCCGCGCTGGATCATTTCATCGCCTTCGGCATGAACAACCTGCGCGCGCTCGAAACCTCCTCCCTCCCAGTGGTCGTGGCGGTGCAGGGGTTGTGTCTGGCCGGCGGGATCGAACTGATGCTGTCCTGTGACGTGTGTTTCGCCGCCGAGACCGCCCAATTCGGCGATCAGCACGCGCAGTTCGGCCTGATCCCGGGCTGGGGTGGGTCACAGCGGCTGACGCGTCTGATGGGCCTGCGCCGTGCGCTGGATCTGATGTTCTCGGCCCGCTGGCTCAAGGCGGACGAGGCCAAGGATGCCGGCCTGGTCAACTACATCGTGCCGGATGCGGATCTGCATCAGGCCGCGCTGGAATACTGCCAGAAGATTGCCACCCGCTCGCGTCCCGGTATCGCCGAGATGAAGCGGCTGGCACGCGAAGGCGCGGATCTCGGCATCGACCAGCAAATGCGGCTGGAGCGTGACGCCGCCGTGCGCGCGTTGCCCAGCGATGACGTCGCCGAGGGGCTCGACGCGTTCGAGAACCGGCGCGCGCCCGAATTCAAGGCCTGAGGAAGAGACTATGGACTTCACTTTAAACGACGAACAGCGCCAGATTTACGAATACGGCGGCCAGTTGGCGCAGAAATACGACAATGCCTATTGGCTGGACCACGCGCGCAGGCACGAGTTCCCGCGGGAGATGTTCAAGCAGATTGCCGATGACGGCTTCCTGGGCATCATGGTGCCCGAGGAATACGGCGGCGCGGGCCTTGGCATGACCGAAATGGCCTTGTTCATGGAGGGCACCGCGAACCACGGCATTCCGCTTCTGATGATGGTGGTCGGGCCGACCATGTCGTTGGCCCATATCGCCAGCCACGGGAGCGAATTCCACAAGAAAGAGCTGCTGCCGGCGGCCTGCCGCGGCGATATCCAGTTCTGTTTCGCGATCACCGAACCGGGGGCCGGGTCGAACACGATGAAGGCCACCACGCTGGCCAAGCGCCGGGGCAACCGGTTCAGCCTGTCAGGCGAAAAGACCTTTATCACCGGGGCCGAGGTCTCGGACTATTGCCTGGTCGTGGCGCGGACCAAGCCGCATACCGAGGTCAGTCGCAAGACCGACGGCTTTACCCTGTTCGCCGTGGATCTGAAGAAAAAAGGTGTCGAAAAGCAGCGGGTGAAGATCTCGATCCCCCTGCCGGAGGAACAGTGGACGCTGTTCTTCGACGAGGTGGACCTGGGCCCGGAGGATGTGGTCGGCGAGGTCGACGAGGGCTTCTCGATCCTGTTCGACAGCCTCAACCCCGAACGCATCATCCTGGCCGCCCTGTGCTGCGGTATCGGGCGTTTCGCGCTGAACAAGGGGGTGAACTAC
This sequence comes from Phyllobacteriaceae bacterium, assembly GCA_002708825.1. Classification (GTDB taxonomy): domain Bacteria; phylum Pseudomonadota; class Alphaproteobacteria; order Rhizobiales; family Rhizobiaceae; genus Zhengella. The sequence goes on from PAPF01000022.1 coordinate 63,213, forward strand.
GCGTCCGAGCGCAATGTCTTTGGTCAGCCCATTGGCGCGCACCAAGGGGTGCAGCACCCGATGGCCAAGGCGCATACAGCGGTCGAGATGGCCAGCCTGATGACCCGCCGCGCGGCATGGGAGTTCGATAACAAGCTGCCGGCGGGGGCGTCGTCGAACATGGCGAAATACGCCGCCGCCGAGGCCGGGATCGAAGCGGTGGATGCCGCGCTTCAGGCGCATGGCGGATCGGGTTTCACCGAAGACACGGGGCTCTACGAGATGTACCCGCTGGTGCGTCTGCTGCGCACGGCGCCGGTGAACCGCGAACTGTGCCTGAGCTTCATCGGTGAAAAGGTCATGGGCATGCCGCGGTCTTATTGATCGCGCTGCACGTCACGGAGGATGACATGCAATTTGGAATGCGCTTCCGGCGGGAGGACGCCGCCGACAAGTTGAATGATCGTTTCTGGCACGAGATCGAGGGTAAGCCCCTGGACGAGGTCCGCCGCATTCAGGAAGAGCGGCTGCGCGATCAGATGGCCTATCTCAGGGCGAACTCGACCTTCTATTTGGAAAAGTTCGCCGCAGCCGGTGTGGAATTCGACGATATTCGTACCATCGAAGACCTGCGGAAGCTGCCCTATACCTACAAGACCGAGATCAGGGAGAGCCTTGCCGCCGAGCCGCCCTTTGGCAAGCATCGTGCCGCGCCCATGTCGGAGATCATCCAGATGCAGGCCTCGTCGGGCACCACAGGCAGTCCTTCATATGTGGCCCTGACAGAATCCGACGCCGAAATGTGGCACGAGATGACAGCGCGCTGTTTCTTTTCCAACGGCGTTCGGCCCGGCGACATGGTGCTGCATGCGTTTTCGCTGGCCAAGGGCTTTGTCGGCGGTATCCCGGTGATGCAGGGGTTGCAGTACATGGGCGCGATCGATGTGCCGGTGGGGGCGGATGGCGGTGCGGACCGCCTGTTGCGCGCCTGTGCCGACACGCGCCCGCGCTGTATCGTCGGCGCGCCGAATTTCGTTCTGCACCTGGCGGAAAAGGCGCCCGAGGTGCTGGGGTGCAAGGCCAGCGAACTGGGGGTCGAACATGTGATCGTCGGCGGAGAGCCCGGCGGCGGCATTCCCGCAATCCGCGCCAAGATCGAGGCCGCCTGGGGTGCGAAATGCACCGAAATGCTGGGCGGCACCGATCTGGGCGTGACCTACTGGGCCGAATGCGAGGAGCAGTCGGGCATGCATATGGTCAACATGGACTATATCATCACCGAATTGCTCGACCCTGACAGCGGCGAAATCATCCCCTGGGAAAAGGGGGCCGAAGGCGAGATGATCTATACCGCGATCGGCCGACAGGCGAGCCCGCTGGTGCGGTTCCGGTCTGGCGATTATATCGAAGTCATCGACACCGAATGCACCTGCGGCCGCACCGGGCCGAAGATCCGCTGCACCGGCCGCACCGACGACATGCTGATCGTGCGCGGGGCCAATGTCTTTCCGTCGGCCATCAACAGCGTCATCACCGAGATGGTGCCGGAGACCAATGGCGTCATGCGTATCGTGGCCGATTTCGAGGGCCACACAACGCAGGGCGCGCTGACGGTGATTGTCGAACGCGGCCCCGGCCGCGATCCGGCCGACGACGCCGCCCTCAAAAAGAAGATCGAGCAGCGGCTGCGCGACTCTTTGGTCTTCAAGGCCGACGTGCATCTGGTTGCGGCCGACACTTTCGAAAAACCCAGCGCCGCCAAGGTTGCCTTTGTTCTCAGGAAATCCCCAGACCTGCCATGACACGAATGAAATCCCTACTCGATACCGGGTCCGACGACTTCCGGAAAAACGACGCGCGCTATCGCGAGAAGGTCGAAAAACTGCATGCGCTTCGGCTTCTGCAACGCGTCGGCGGCCCCGAAAAGGCGCGCGAACGGCATGTAAAAAAGGGCAAGATCCTGCCGCGCGAACGCATCGAGCGCCTGATCGACCCCGGCACGCCCTTCCTCGAGATCGGCGAGCTGGCCGGACTGAGAAAATACGATGGCGTGCCACCGGGCGCGGGTATCATCACCGGTATCGGCGTGATCGAGGGCCGCCAGTGCATGATCATCGCCAATGACGCCACTGTGAAGGGCGGCACCTATTTCGGCATGACCTCGCGCAAGCACGTCCGCGCCCAGAAGATTGCCTGGAAGAACCAGCTTCCGGTCATCACGCTGGTGGATTCCGGCGGTGCATTCCTTCCCGATCAGGAAAACATCTTCCCCGACGAAGGGCAGTTTGGGTCGATCTTTCACCAGCAGATCGGCATGTCCGGTGACGGGGTGCCGCAGATCGCCGTGGTCATGGGGCCCTGTACCGCTGGCGGTGCCTATATCCCGGCGCTCTGCGACGAGGTGGTAATCGTGCGCGGCCAGGGCTTCATGTATCTGGGCGGGCCAGAGCTGACCTTTGCCGCAACCGGCGAAAAGGTGGATGCCGAGGAGCTGGGCGGCGGCAAGATGCATTCGTCCGTCTCCGGTGTGACCGACCATCTGGCCGAGGATGACGCCCACGCCTTGGCCATCACGCGCGAGATCGTCAGCCATCTGGGCGAAAAGCCCAAGCCCCGCAAAACGCCCGAAGCGCCGCGTGCGCCCGCCTATCCGGTCGAGGAAATCTACGGCATCGTCAGCCGCGACCCCAAAGTGCCGACCGACAACCGCGAGATCGTAGCGCGGCTGGTGGATGACAGCGATTTCCACGAGTTCAAGCCGCTTTATGGCGATACGATCATGACCGGCTGGGGCCGTATTCATGGGCACGAAGTGGGCATTCTCGCCAATACCGGCGTGTTGTTCGTCGAAGCCGCGTTGAAGGCGACACATTTCATCAATCTTTGCGTCCAGCGCGATATTCCGCTGCTGTTCCTGGCCGATGTGAACGGCTTTATGGTGGGCCGCGAGGTCGAGCAGATGGGCATCGCCAAGGCCGGTGCCAAGATGATCACGGCCATGTCCTCGGCCCGGGTGCCGAAATTCACCATCATCACCGGCGGCTCTTACGGCGCGGGATACCTGGCGATGCTGGGGCGCCCGTTCCAGCCGGACGCGATGTTCGCCTGGCCGACGGGACGGTCGGCGATCATGGGGCCGGAACAAGCCGCCAGCGTGCTGGCGCAGGTCCGCGCGCAGATCAACGAACGCGAAGGCAAAAGCTGGACCCCCGAGGAGGAGGAAGCCTTCAAGGCGCCGATCCGCAAGGAATACGAAGATTTTCAAGGAGCCTATAATTTCGCCTCCAACCTTTGGATCGACAGCGTGATCGAGCCCTGTGAGACCCGTGACGTCATGGCGCTGATGCTGGATGTGACATCGCGCAGACCCAAGGTCGATACC
>PAPF01000023.1 GCA_002708825.1 Phyllobacteriaceae bacterium
ACCCTATCGGAAACTCAAGGGCGCAGCCCGCTGTCGCCAGCAGCGCCGCCGCCCTCGTTGTGAGGCGTATATAGGCCCCGCCAACCAAACCTGTCAACAAGGCCAAATCGCTTTTTTGAAGTTTTTTTGACAACGCCGGAAAGCCATTCGCCACTTGCCATGCCTGCGCCGAACCGCGCCTTATTGAGGCCGGATTTCGCGCCTAGCGCCAAGGGGCGGCAGCGGGTGTCATGCGCGCGCGTTTCCGCAGTTGACTTGAACCGGCCGCCGGGCAACTGTCCGCTGGCCGGACAGGGCCGAGGGCCTTGCCGTCATGCAGGTCGGGGGACAAGCGACAGGGACTGGATAGGGGCAGCATGCAGGAAACGCCTGGAATCGTTGAGGCGCTTGGAAACACGGACCCGATTCTCGCCGGCGGCCGCCGGCAGCCGCCGGACCGGCGTGAAATCTCGGTGCGCTGGCTTTCCGGGACGTTCCTGACAGGCCTGACCTCGACGCTGCTCATGGGAGTTGCACTTTCCGCAGCGCTCGAAGGCCGCCAGCAACTTGCGACACCGCCGGAAATCCTTCTGGCAGACGAACTGGCCCCCGATGGCGAGGGGACCGGTGTGGCCAAGACCGGGCGGCTCGCCCTGGCGCGTCCCGCCCCCAAGGCCAATGACCGCAAGCGCATGGAAGTTTCCACCATGGTCCGCAGCGGCGATTCCAACGTTGTTCGCATGGTTCCCTTTGTCGAGGTGTCCATGGCGCTGGCCGCCGGGCACACGACGGACCGTTCCTATCCCCGCTTCGATCCCCTGTCGGTTTTCTCCGAGAAGGCCGTCGCCCCGGCCGAGGGAACGACCGGCACGATCTATGGCGCCAAGGTGGAAAGCGAGGTCACGCTGCGGACCCTCGACTTCCCGCTGGCCTCGGCGGAATACGACGAGCGCAGCGGCCTTTCCGCCAACGAGGTCGAGGAGGTCGTGCGCCGCACCGGTGCGATCCTGACCGACGGCGCGGTCCAGGTCGCCGCCCTGCACTACGTCGATCCGACCCGTTTCGGCGAAACCTATCCGGGCCTGACGCTGGCGCTGCCCCACAATGTGAAGATCGTCCAGGAAAACGTCTCTCTTGCGCCGCTCTCCATCGGTGACGAACCGTCGGTCGGCTATGCCGAGGATGTGATCGTCTTTCGTGAAAGCGGGGAACTGGCCGACAGCTTCGCCCGCCACGGCTATGAGGGCCCCGACGCCGCCGGCATGAGCGAGGCCATTGCAACCTTGCTTCAGGGCTCGCGGCTGAAAGCCGGATCAGTCGTCCGGTTCGGGCTGGAGACGCTCGGCGACAAGGCCACCATCATGCGCGCCAGTGTCTATGCCGGCGAAGACCATGTCCTGACCATAGCCCGGGACGACCGCGGCCAGTATGTTCCGGCCGAAGAACCGCTCGGCTCGTTCGACGTCGCAACCTACCTGGAGAATTCGCCGCCGCCGGTCCGGTCCAAGACCGACCTGCCGACGGTCTATGACGGCATCTACCGCGCTGCCTTTTCCTACGGACTGACGGAGGAGATGACCAAGGAGCTGATCCGCCTGCTGGCCGCCGACGTCGATTATCAGGCCCGGCTCAACCCCTCCGACCGGATCGACATCTTCTTTTCCAACCCGGACGAGAATTCGCGCGCCACGGACAAGTCGCGCATGCTCTACGTCCAAGCCAGCTTCGGCGGACACACCCGCAGCTTTTTCCGCTGGCAGGACGAGGCGGGCAAGACGGACTACTTCGACGAGAACGGCCGCTCGGCACGCCAGTTCCTGCTGCGCAATCCCGTTCCCAACGGCAAGTTCCGCTCCGGTTTCGGCATGCGGCGCCATCCCATCCTGGGCTATTCGCGCATGCATACCGGCGCCGACTGGTCCGCTCCCACCGGCACGCCGATCATCGCGTCCGGCAATGGCGAGGTGGAGAAGGCCGGATGGGCCGGCGGTTACGGTCGCCAGACCATCATCCGTCACGCCAACGGCTACAAGACCAGCTACAATCACCAGAGCGCCTTCGCCAAGGGCATCAAGGCCGGCGCGCGTGTCCGCCAGGGCCAGATCATCGGCTATATCGGCTCGTCAGGCCTGTCGACCGGTCCGCATCTGCACTATGAACTCATGGTCAATGGCCGCAAGGTCGACCCTATGCGCGTCCGCCTGCCCACCGGCAAGGTGCTCAAGGGTGAGGAACTGGCAGCATTCCAGCAGGAACGCGAGCGCATCGAGGCGCTGCTGGAAACCGGCGACAACGGCGAACTGGAAGTTGCCAGCCGCTGACAGCGCGCTCCGCCGTTATTCCGTGAACTCCACGGTCACGCCCGGTTTGACCATCCGCGCCAGTTCGTCTGCATCCCAATTGGTCAACCGGACGCAACCATGGCTGTTGGTCTTGCCGATGCGCGACGGTTCCGGTGTCCCGTGAATGCCGTAGGTCGGCTTCGACAGGGCGATCCAGATGCTGCCGACGGGGCCATTGGGTCCCGGCGGGATGCGGAGCACCTTGTCATTGGCGCCCTGCTTGAAATTGATCTTCGGGTTGTAGGTGTATTCCGGATCGAATGCGATACGCTCGACGGTGACCGTGCCGCTCGGCGACGGCGTGTCGGTGGACCCGATGGTGGCCGGATAGGCCGCGACCAGCCTGCCGGCCGCATCATGGGCCAGAACCTGCTCGCGTCCCTTGTCGGCGACGATGCGGACAACATCCGAATGGACCCGCATGCCCGGCACCGCGACCTTGATCACGGTTCCCGGACGCGAGAAATCGGCCTCCGGGTTGAGCCAGCGCAGGAAGGCCTCGTCCATGTGGAACTTTTCCGCGATCGCCTCGGCGGGGGACGTATAGGACAGCCGCTCGAGCTTGGCCTTGTCGCCATAATCGGCGGGAACCGACGCGACATAGGGGCCGGCCGCATCGGCATTGGTGATGCGGTAATCGGCAAACGCCGGCCCGCCGCGCGCGGCAAGTTGCGAATCGATCAGCGTCTCGTCGGTGACGGCAAGATCCTTGCCCGTCATCATCCGCCAAGCCCGGAGCGCATTGGCCATGTTGGAGCCGTTGACCCCGTCGATCACGCCCGGCGAAGCCCCGGCGCGGTCGAGCAGCACCTGCGCCTTGGCGATCGCCAGCCGCGATGCGGCCAGCGGCCGGGCTGGCGACGCGTCGGCCTCCATGTCCTGGCGCACTGTGCCGGTTGCCCGCCGGTCGAGCGCGGGCGGCTCGGCCCTGGCCTCCGACAGGGGCGCGCGCTCCACGGCACGGTCGCCAATCGCCGGCGCAAGGGGGCGCGACGGCCGCGGCGCATCCAGGCCCGGATATTGACGTGCCCGGCGTTCGGCCGGGACCTCGCGGAACTGGCGGCTGGACGGGTCATAGTGGTCGCGCGGCAGACGGCGAACCGGTTCGCGATGGGTACGCCGCGCCGGTTCCACGGCAACCACCTCGCCCGTGAACGGGTTCACGTAGATGCGCTCGCCATTGCGGCCGATATGAACCTCTGCCTCCACCTGGGCCACGGTCAGCGGTTTTTCCGCTGCCAGCGCCGGCAGCGAAACGGCAATCAGGGGAAGGAGGGAAAGGGCAAGGGTGTGGACTTTCAAGGCGCTGCTCCCGCTCTGATTCGCATTCGGCTCGGCAATCAGATCACATCGATGATGAACCGGGCATGAAGATGACGGTCAGATGCCGGGAAAGCCCAGTTCGCGCCGGCGCTTCTTCGTCAGCCCCTCGGCGGCGAGACGGTGGCTTTCGGCGAGATAGTCCCTCAGCGCCTCGTCATCCATGCTTTCATCCGAGACACGCTGAATCCAGGTCATGCCGCGGCTGGCCAGATGCGGCGCCGGGCGCAGGCCGGGCTGCTCCTTGAGGATGGCATAGGAAAAGGCCGAGCACTTGAAGGTCACCCGCCCCGGATCGCCCGCATCGAAACGGGCGATGGCGAAGACCTTCGTGTCCACCTTCCACACATGCGCGCCGCGCCATTGCACGACATGGCTGGCATGCGGCAGGCCAGCGCAGAAGGCGTTGTACTCGTCGAGCGTCATGGCCCATGAGCAGACGAAAAGGCCGGACGCGTCAAGCGCCCGGCCCTCGTTTTCCCTGCTGACCCGCTATGGGGGTCAGGCGGCCTGTTCGGTGGCCTCGCCACCGCCCTTGGGCCGGAAGACCAGCCGGTCGGACCCGGCGGTGATCCGGACGGTCGAGTTGTCGAACACCTCGCCCATGAGGATCTTCTCGGCCAGCGGATCCTGAAGCTCCTTCTGGATCACCCGCTTGAGCGGGCGCGCGCCATAGGCCGGATCGTAGCCCTTGTCGGCCAGCCACTCGATGGCCTCGCGGTCGAGATCGAGCACGATCTTGCGGTCCGCCAGCAGCTTTTCCAGCCGCTTGAGCTGGATTTCCACGATCGCGCCCATGTCCTTGCGCCGCAGCCGGTGGAACAGGATGATCTCGTCCACGCGGTTGAGGAACTCGGGCCGGAACGATGCCTTGACCACGGCCATGACATCGTCGCGCGCGGCGTCCACGTCCTGCTCCTCGCCGAGGTTGACCAGATATTCCGAACCCAGGTTCGACGTCATGATGATGAGCGTGTTGCGGAAATCCACCGTCCGGCCCTGCCCGTCGGTCAGGCGGCCGTCGTCCAGGACCTGCAGCAGCACGTTGAACACGTCCGGATGCGCCTTCTCCACCTCGTCGAACAGGACCACCTGGTAGGGCCGGCGGCGCACCGCTTCCGTCAGCGCCCCGCCCTCGTCATAGCCGACATAGCCGGGAGGCGCGCCGATGAGCCGCGAGACCGCGTGCTTTTCCATGTATTCCGACATGTCGATGCGCACCATCGCGCTCTCGTCGTCAAACAGGAAATTGGCCAGCGCCTTGGTCAGTTCGGTCTTGCCCACGCCCGTGGGGCCGAGGAACATGAACGAGCCGATCGGCCGGTTCGGGTCCTGCAATCCGGCACGGGCCCGGCGCACCGCCTTGGAAACAGCCTGCACGGCCTCGCCCTGGCCGACCACGCGCCGCGCCAGTTCGTCTTCCATGCGCAACAGTTTCTCGCGCTCGCCTTCCAGCATCTTGTCCACGGGCACGCCGGTCCAGCGGGAGACGACATGGGCCACATGGTCCGGCGTCACGGTCTCCTCGACCATGGATCCGGCATCGCCGTCGCGCTCCTCGGCGGCCGTCAGCTTGCGCTCCAGTTCCGGGATCTTGCCGTAGGCCAGTTCGCCGGCCTTCTGGAACTCGCCCGAACGCTGCGCGATGGCCAGGTCGTTGCGTGCCTCGTCAAGCTGGCGCTTCAGGTCGGCGGCCTCGCCAAGCTTGGCCTTTTCCGACTGCCAGGTGGCCGTCAGCGCGGCGGATTCCTCCTCGAGCCCCGCCAGTTCCTGCTCCAGCTTTGCCAGACGGTCCTTGGAGGCTTCGTCCTTTTCCACCTTCAGCGCCTCGCGCTCGATCTTGAGTTGCATGATGCGACGGTCGATCTCGTCCAGCGCCTCGGGCTTGCTGTCCACCTGCATGCGCAGGCGGGATGCCGCCTCGTCAACAAGGTCGATGGCCTTGTCCGGCAGGAAGCGGTCAGTGATGTAGCGGTTGGAAAGCGAGGCCGCAGCCACGAGCGCCGAGTCGGAAACGCGGACCTTGTGGTGCTGCTCGTATTTTTCCTTCAGCCCGCGCAGGATGGAAATCGTGTCCTCCACGGTCGGCTCGTTGACGAAGACCGGCTGGAAACGGCGCGCCAGCGCAGCGTCCTTTTCCACATGCTTGCGGTATTCGTCCAGCGTCGTGGCACCCACGCAATGCAACTCACCGCGCGCCAGTGCCGGCTTCAGCAGGTTGGAGGCGTCCATCGCGCCTTCCGACTTGCCCGCGCCCACCAGGGTGTGCATCTCGTCGATGAACAGCACGATGCCGCCGGCAGCCGCCTGCACTTCCGACAGCACTGCCTTCAGCCGCTCCTCGAACTCGCCGCGATACTTCGCGCCGGCGATGAGCGATCCCATGTCGAGAGCCAGCAGGCGCTTGTCCTTCAGGCTCTCCGGCACGTCGCCATTGACGATGCGAAGCGCCAGGCCCTCCGCGATGGCGGTCTTGCCGACCCCCGGTTCGCCGATCAGCACGGGATTGTTCTTGGTGCGCCGCGACAGGACCTGGATGGTCCGGCGGATCTCGTCGTCACGACCGATCACCGGATCGAGCTTGCCGGCGCGCGCATCCGCCGTCAGGTCGCGGGCATATTTCTTCAACGCGTCATAGCCCTGCTCGGCGGAGGCCGAATCGGCCGTGCGGCCGGCGCGGATATCGTTGATGACCTGGTTGAGGGCCGTCGGCGTCACGCCAGCCTTGGCGAGGATATCGGCGGTCTTGGCCGACTTCTCCATGGCCAACGCCGTTACCAGCCGCTCCACCGTCACGAAGCTGTCGCCGGCCTTCTTCGCGAGATCCTCCGCCGTGGCGAAGACCTTGGCCAGAGGCTGGGCGAGATAGAGCTGCCCGTTGCCGCCTTCGACCTTCGGCATCGCGTTGAGCGCGGCCTCGACGCCGATGCGAACATCCTTGGAACGCCCGCCGGCACGGTCGATCAGCGAGGCCGCAAAACCCTCCTCGTCGTCGATCAGCACCTTGAGCAGGTGTTCGGGCGAAAATTGCTGGTGATTGCGGGTCAGCGCGGCGGTCTGTGCCGCCTGGATGAACCCGCGCACACGTTCGGAATACTTCTCGACATTCATGTCCTGTCTCCTCTCCTCACCGGCCCGCTTCGCGCGGCGCCGGGTCGGGCCAAGTGACGGGAACCCTCCTGGAGGCGTCCCCTCTTTGTTCGTTCCGGATATGGGAAGCGGCCGCTCATTCCGCAAGTTGCAGGAAGCGCCGATGCGGCATGCCGCCGCATGGCGCGGTTCGATGGACCGGCGGTTTCTGATCGGCTAAGCCAAACCTATGAACACGCTACTGGTCTATGTACTGGCCGCGATGGCCGAAATCGCCGGATGCTTCGCCTTCTGGGCCTGGTTCCGGCTGGACAGGAGCGCGCTCTGGCTGTTGCCGGGCATGGCCAGCCTTGCGATGTTCGCCTGGCTGCTGGCGCTGAGCCCCTCCGCCTTTGCCGGCCGTGCCTACGCAGCCTATGGCGGCGTCTACATCGCCGCCTCGCTCGCCTGGCTCTGGATCGTGGAAGACCATCGGCCGGATCACTGGGACATGGCCGGTGCCGCGATCTGCCTTGCAGGTGCCGCCATCATCCTGTGGGCTCCGCGCGGCGCCTGACACGATCACGCGGCGGCACGGAAACGAAAAAAGGCGGCGCCGGAGCACCGCCTTCAAATCGTGTCGCGGAAAGCAAGCCGCCTTATTCGGCGGCTTCCACGGCGCTTTCGCCGCCGGACTGTCCGCCGTCGCCGCCTTCGGTGGATTCACCTTCGGCCTTGGGCTTGCGCGGGCGGCGGGTGCGCTTCGGCTTTCCGGTGTCGCCGTCGCCATCGCCGGCTTGCGGTTCGGCCTTGTCCTGCTCTGCGGCGGGCGCTTCGCCACCGGCCTTCGCGGGTGCTTCACCGTCCTGGTCGCGGTCGCGGCGGCGCGGCCTGCGGTTGCGGCGGCCACCCTGGCTTTCGCCCTGATCGTCGCCAAGAGCCACTTCGGCCGGCGTGCCCTCGATCACGGGCTGCGGACCGGAACCGTCATCGCCACGCTCATCGTCGCCGCGGCTGTCGTCGCCGCGATTGTCGCGGTTGTCGCGCCGGTTGTCGGAGGCGCTGGCGCCTTCGTTGCGCTCGTCGCCATCATCGTCGTCATCGTCGCGGGCATCGCGCTGCGGCTGCACCTGCGCCATGGCGGCAGCAATGATGCGATTGTAATGTTCGGCATGCTGCAGGTAATTCTCGGCCATGACGCGGTCGCCGGCGCTCATGGCGTCCCGGGCCAGCGCGCCGTACTTGTCGGCCACCTGCTGCGCGGAGCCGCGAATCTTCACATCCGGCCCGTTGCTCTCATAGGTGCGGGTCAGCGGATTGGGACCCTTGCGGTTGTTGTTGTTCCGCCCGCGCATGCGCCGATTCTGCTGGTTTGGCCTCATGTCTCTCTCTTCAATCGGAATCGATGTTCGTTCAGGATCGCACTACGCCCTGCTTCCTTGGGCTGCAGCCCGGCAATGCCCCCCCGGCTCTGCCATTGGCGAATTCTGCCTGACTGACGTGGACAGGGCGTCGCGGATGGCAGGTTGCGTCTTCTGCGCGCGCCCGGCGATGCAATATGCATCGGCCTTCCTGTGCTTCCTTGTTCGTCAGCGGGAACCGGTACTGGTTCAGGTCAACAGCCTGTTCATGTCCGGTGCCCGGAAACTATAGTCATTCGCATGGAATGCAAAGCTTTTTTTCCAGGATCGTCCTGTCCCCCGTTTTTCATAGCCTTTCAAACAGGATAACCCTGTCATGGCCGGAAAGATCCCGCGCGGCTTTCGCCACAATGTAACCTGATTCGCCGAACAGGCGGCAAACCGTTTCCTGCTGGTCGAAACCATGCTCGACGGCGATCAGGCCGTCCCGTGCGAGGTGGCCGGCTGCTTCCGCGGCGAGCACCCGGTAGGGGTCCAGGCCGTCGAGGCCGCCATCGAGCGCTGCACGGGGATCGTGGTCCCGAACCTCGCGATCCAGACGCTTCACGCCGTCACTCGGTATGTAGGGCGGATTCGACACGATGACATCAAAAATTCCGTCAACGTCCGCGAACCAGTCGGACACGCGGAACGCGGCCCTTGTGTCCAGCCCGGCCGTCCGCGCATTGGCGCGGGCGGTTTCGACCGCGCCCGCTGCAATGTCGACGCCCAGCCCGGTCGCCTGCGGCACCTCGTCCAGCAGCGCCAGAAGGATGGCACCGGTTCCGGTGCCAAGATCGAGAATGCGCGGCTTGATTCCGCTCCGCACTTTCTCCTCCAGCACCGGAACGACCAGATCGATGAGGATTTCCGTATCGGGACGCGGTTCCAGCGTCTCCGGTGACAGTGCCAGGACAAGGTTGCGGAACGGGCGATGCCCGAGAATCCGGTGGACCGGTTCTCCTGCGGCCCGGCGCGCCACGGCCTGCAGGAGACGCTGCACCTGTTCGTCGGGGATCGCGCGGTCGCCATCGGCGATCAGCCGCGCCGCATCAAGATCGAGGACACCGCTGGCAAGCAGCCGGCTGTCGGTTCCCGGTTCCTTCACGCCGGCCTCTGCGAGCATGCGGCGGCACTGCCCGATCAGCGCGTCCAGCCGCACGGTCAGGCCCCGCCCTCGGCGGCCAGCAGGCTGGACTGGTGGTCGGCGACAAGTGCATCGATGATCTCGTCGAGATCACCTTCCATCACCCGGTCCAGCTTGTAGAGCGTCAGGTTGATGCGGTGGTCCGTCACCCGGCCTTGCGGAAAATTGTAGGTGCGGATGCGCTCGGACCGGTCGCCCGAACCCACCTGCAGGCGCCGCGCCTCCGATCGCTCGTCCGCCGCCCGTTCCCGTTCCATGTCGTAGAGCCGGGCGCGCAGGACCTGCATGGCGCGCGCCCTGTTCTGGTGCTGCGACTTTTCCGACGAGGTGACCACGATCCCGGTCGGCAGATGCGTGATCCGCACGGCCGAATCGGTCGTGTTGACATGCTGCCCGCCCGCGCCCGATGCCCGCATCGTGTCGATGCGGATGTCCTCTGGACGGATGTCGATGTCCACGTCCTCGGCTTCCGGCAGCACGGCCACCGTGGCCGCTGACGTATGGATGCGCCCGCCCGCCTCCGTCACCGGAACGCGCTGCACCCGGTGAACGCCGGATTCGAACTTCAGCCGCGAGAACACGCCCTTGCCCGAAACCGTTGCGATGATTTCCTTGTAGCCGCCCGCCTCGCCCTCGCTGGCCGAAGCGACTTCCACCTTCCAGCCATGATCGGCGGCATGGCGCTCATACATGCGGAACAGGTCGCCTGCGAACAGCGCCGCTTCCGAGCCACCCGTGCCGGCCCGGATTTCCAGGATGGCGCTTTTCTCGTCGGCCGCGTCGCGCGGCAGCATGAGGATGCGGATCTCGCTCTCCAGCGCCTCGATGCGCGCCTCGACCTCCGGATAATCCATTTCGGCGAGATCGCGCATCTCCTGATCGGTGGACCGGTCGGCCAGCAGGGCATCGAGCCCTTGCAGTTCCTCGCGCGCGGCGATCAGATCACGGACCTTTCTGGCCAGCGGCTCCAGGTCGGCATATTCGCCGGCCATCTTCACATAGGCGTCCGGCTCCACGCCCGCCGCCATCTGCGCCTCGAGCATCTCGAAGCGCTTCAGGACCTGGGCCAGCCTGTCGGCGGGTATCGTCGTCATTCTGCCGCCCGCCTCACAAGGGTATCGAGTGGTCGCGGGCAAATTCGCGCAGCATGGCGTGAATGTCGGTGCGGCCCGGCGCGTCCAGCGCAGCCGTGAGCTTCGCGTTCAAGGCAGCGGCGTCCAGTTCCAGCAGCATCGCCTTGACCGGGCCGATGGCCGCCGGCGCCATGGATATGGAGCGGAAGCCGAGCCCGACCAGCGCCATGGCCGAAAGCGGGCGCCCGGCCAGTTCGCCACACAGCGTCAGGCTGGTGTTCGCGGCCGCCGCCGCGTCCACGATCTGCCGCAGCACACGCAGAAACGGCGCCGCCAGCGGGTCGAACCGGTCCGCCACGAGCGGGTTCGAGCGGTCCGCCGCCATGATGAACTGGAACAGGTCGTTGGAGCCGACAGACAGGAAGTCCACCTGCTTCATCAGCTCCGGCATCTGCCAAAGAAGGGCCGGGACCTCCACCATCGCGCCCAGCTTCAGCCGCGTCGGCAGGAGATGGGCAAAACGCGACAGGTGCCGCACTTCGCGGTCGATCATGGCACGGGCCGCGCGGATTTCCGAAACGTCGGTGACCATCGGCAGCATGACGCGCAACTCGCGCCCGCCCGCCGCCTTCAGCAGGGCGCGCATCTGTGTGCGGAACAGGCCGGGCTTGTCCAGCGTCAGCCGGATCGCGCGCCACCCAAGCGCCGGGTTTTCCTCCGCCTGAGAGGCGGCGAAATAGGGCAGCACCTTGTCGCCGCCGATGTCCAGCGTGCGGAAGGTGACGGGCTTGTCCTCGGCGATCTCGATGACCTGCCGGTAGAGCCTCTCCTGCTCCTCGGCACGCGGGAACGTAGCCGCGACCATGAACTGCAGTTCGGTGCGGAACAGGCCGATGCCCTCGGCGCCCGATTCGGCAAGCTGCGGAAGGTCCACCGCCAGCCCCGCATTCATGAACAGGCTGATGGTCTGGCCGTCCCTTGTCACGGCCGGGCGGTTGCGAAGCGACCGGTAAAGTTCCTGTCGGCGGGCGCGGAACTTCACCTTTTCCGCAAACGCCTGCTCGATGTCGGACTGCGGACGAAGATGAACCGAGCCGTCATCGCCGTCGATGATGATCGGGTCGCCGTTCTCGGACATGGACACCACGCCCTTGACCTGGCCGGCGACGGGGATGCCCATCGCACGCGCGACGATGACGACATGGCTCGTCACCGCGCCTTCCTCCAGCACCAGCCCGCGCAGCCGCTCGCGCGGATAATCCAGCAGTTCCGCCGCGCCCATGGACCGGGCGACGATGATGGAATCGCGCGGCTGGCTTGCCGCCAGATCCTCCGGGCTGCGCCCCATGAGCTGGCGCAGCAGGCGGTTGGCAAGGTCGTCGAAGTCGTTCATCCGCTCGCGGATATAGGGATCGGTGACATGCATCATGCGCGCGCGCATGTCGCTCTGCACCTTTTCGACCCCGGCCTCGGCTGTCAGGCCGTTGTTGATGGCCTCCTCAAGCCGGCGCACCCAGCCCCGGTCATGGGCGAACATGCGGTAGGCTTCGAGCACGGCGCGATGTTCGCCGTCGAAGGCGATCTCGCTGCGGGTCAGCATGTCGTCGATGGACAGGCGCAGCGAACCGAGCGCCTTTTCAAGCCGCTCAAGCTCCGCATCCGTGTCCTCGGCGAAAAGGTTGGTCACGACGATGCGCGGTTCGTGCAGCACCACATGGCCGAGCCCCACGCCATCGGAAAAGGCCACGCCCTTGAACACCGCCGGGCGCCGCAGGTCCAGTTCGATGCCCGGGCGCGACAGGTTTGCGAGGTCGCCGGTGGCGATCATCTCCGCAATGACCATCGCGGTGGTTTCCAGCGCCTCCACCTCGTCCTCGCGATAGACGCGCTGCGTCTTGTTCTGCACGACGAGGACGCCAAGCGTGCGGCCCGCGCGCAGCACCGGTACGCCAAGGAACGAGGAATAGATCTCCTCGCCGGTTTCCGGCAGGTAGGTGAAGGCGGGATGGCTCTGTGCGTCGGCAAGGTTCAGCGGCCGCGCCGAGGCCGCGATGGTGCCGACAAGGCCCTGGCCGAGCCGCAGTTGGGCCAGGTGGACGGCCTGCGGATTGAGGCCCTCGGTGGCATAGAGTTCCAGCACGCCGTCGGCGCGCAGCACGTAGAGCGAGCAGACCTCGGCGACCATGTTGCGGGCGATCTCGGCGACGATGCGATCAAGACGCGGCTGCGGTTCCAGCGCCTCCGCCATGATTTCTCGCAGGCGCTTGAGCAGCACCCGGGGGCCGACCGCGAATTCAGGCATGAATCGTTCCACCTCCAAAAGGTCCGGGCCGCGCGGGCCCGCATGGCCGCGCCGCCCCGCCCCCGCGATTTCTTTTTGTCCCGCCTCTGTCTTGCGCCCGGCTTGTCAGCCGCCGGGTTGCGAACCGGTCAGGTCCCGGACGGCTGTACGCTCAGGCCTTGTCCAGTCCGTATACGGAATGAAGCGTGCGCACGGCAAGTTCCGCATATGGGCCGTCGATCAGGATCGATATCTTGATTTCGGACGTGGTGATGGCGCGGATGTTGATGCCCTTTTCGGCAAGCGCCTTGAAGGCGGTGGCCGCCACGCCGGCATGGCTGCGCATGCCGATGCCGATGACAGAGACCTTGACCAGCCCGCCTTCGGACTGGACAGCGTCGAAACCGACATTGTCGCGGTTCTTGTCCAGCACCGCCAGCGCCTTGTCGAGGTCGCCGGTCGGCACGGTGAAGGTCATGTCGGTCTTCGACCCGTCCTCGGAAATGTTCTGGACGATCATGTCGACATTGATGTTGGCTTCGGCCAGCGGCCCGAAAATGCCGGCCGAGACGCCGGGACGGTCGGCCAGGCGGCGCAGCGAGATCTGCGCCTCGTCCTTGGCATAGGCAATACCGGTAACGACCTGCTGTTCCACGATTTCATCCTCGTCGCAAATGAGTGTCCCGGGCGGATTGTCGAAATCGCCCATGCCGGGCGCATCGGGATCCTCGAAGGAGGATCGCACGAAGGTGCGCACCTTGTGTACCATGGCCAGTTCCACCGAACGGACCTGCAGGACCTTGGCGCCGAGCGACGCCATTTCCAGCATTTCCTCGAAGGAAACCTTCGGCAGGCGCCGTGCCTTCGGCTCGATGCGCGGATCGGTCGTGTAGACCCCGTCCACGTCGGTGTAGATGTCGCAGCGGTCCGCCTTCACCGCCGCGGCGATGGCCCCCGCCGACGTGTCGGACCCGCCCCGCCCCAGCGTCGCGATGCGGTTGTCCGGCCCGATACCCTGGAAGCCGGCGACGACGGCGACCTGACCCTCGCCGAACCGGCGGACGAGGTCGGAACCGTCGATATCGGCGATCCGCGCCGCGCCATGGGCGTTGTCGGTCTTCACCGGTATCTGCCAGCCCTGCCAGGACCGCGCATTGACACCCATGGACTGAAGCGCGATGGCGAGCAGGCCGGACGTCACCTGTTCGCCGGAAGCGACGATGGCGTCATATTCGCGCGCATCGAAGAAAGGCGAGGCCGCGCCGGTCACCTTCGGCATGGATTGCACCCAGCCGACCAGTTCGTTGGTCTTGCCGGCCATGGCGGAAACGACGACGGCCACTTCATGCCCGGCGTCGACTTCGCGCTTCACGTGACGGGCGACGTTGTGGATGCGTTCCAGGTCGGCAACGGACGTGCCGCCGAATTTCATTACGATACGCGCCATGGAAAGCCGCCAGTGTCCCCGATCGCTTCCAGGGGCGCCGTGATGCGCCGCCTGCATGAGAAAGCGCACCGCCTGTGCCGTTCAGCCGGAGCGCCGTGCGCGGCTTCCATATCCAATCGGATGGTCTTGCGCAAGGTTGCCCGGCGCCATGGAGCCTTGACTTTCGCAGCCGGGAGGCCGACTTCCCTTGGCGGTAGCAGGACAGGCGTGAAAACGGAGCACGGGAATGAACAGCCAGGGCCAGACCACCATCGATGCAGCCGAGGTCGAGCGCTTTTCCCGCATGGCCGCCGAATGGTGGGATCCGCGCGGCAAGTTCCGCCCGCTGCACAAGTTCAACCCCGTCCGTCTCGACTATATCCGGGAAACGGTGATCGCCCATTTCGCGCTCGATCCCCGGGCCTCGCGGCCTTTCGAGGGCCTGCGCTTCCTCGATATCGGCTGCGGCGGCGGCCTGCTGAGCGAGCCGATGACGCGTCTGGGCGCCTCGGTCACCGGCGCCGACGCCTCGGAGGTGAACATCGAGGTTGCCCGCATCCACGCCGCCGAGAGCGGGCTGGAGATCGACTACCGGGCGACCACGGCGGAGGCTCTGGCCGATGCCGGTCAACGCTTCGATGTGGTGCTCAACATGGAAGTCGTGGAACACGTCGCCGACGTGAACCTCTACATGCGCAAATGCGCCGAGATGGTGAAGCCCGGCGGCCTCATGTTCATCGCCACCATCAACCGCACCATGAAGGCCTGGGGCCTTGCCATCGTCGGCGCCGAATACGTGCTTCGCTGGCTGCCCAAGAGAACCCACCAATACGAAAAGCTGGTGACCCCGGCCGAGATCGACGCCGCCCTTGCCCCCACCGGCATGACCGTGCTGGAACGCAGCGGCGTTTCCTATAACCCGCTGGCTGACCGCTGGGCCCGCTCGCGCGATCTCGACGTCAATTACATGGTGCTCGCCGCGCGGCCGAAATAGCGAAATCCCGCCCGGGCGGGGAACCCTATCGCGGCCAGGCTCAGTTCTTGTCGTCGGGCAGGACAGGCAAGGGCATCACCGGCACCCCCTCGTCGAGGAGTTCGGCCACATCGACCGGAGTGGCCTCGCCGCGAATGGCCCGGGATTCGACCTCGCCGTAGTGGATCTTGCGCGCTTCCTCAACGAAGCGGTCGCCCACATCCTCCGAATTGGCGATGGCGGCCTTCGCCAGTTCGCGAAGTTTCGCCAGCGCCGCCTTCTGCTCGGCGGACACGGCCAGCGCCATCTTTTCCTTGCGTCGCCCGGTCGAGACGGCCGGTGCCATCAGCGCCTTGGAAACAGCGCCGGAACCGCATGCCGGGCAGGAGACCAGCCCGCGCTCTTTCTGGCTGTCGAAATCGTCATTGCTGGCAAACCAGCCGTCGAAGGCGTGGCCCCGGTCACAGGAAAGCGAGAAGCGGATCATGCGTCCTGCTCCGCCTCCGCCGCCGCGACCGAGCGGACGGAAAAGTCGCGCGCGTTCTTAAGGTTCGGGATCTTCGCCCGCGCCCCGGCGACTGCTGCCGTGTCGATCTCTGCCATCAGCACGCCAGGTTCCGCGTCGCCCTTGTCGGCGACGATCCGGCCCCAGGGGTCGACGACCAGCGAATGGCCATAGGTCTCGCGCCCGTCGGCATGGGTGCCGCCCTGGGCGGCCGAGATCACCCAGGCGCCGTTCTCGATGGCGCGGGCGCGGATCAGCGCGTGCCAGTGCGCCTCGCCGGTCTGCCGCGTGAACGCCGCCGGTGTCGTCAGCACCTCGGCGCCGGCCAGGGCCTGCGCGCGGAAAAGCTGCGGGAAACGCAGGTCATAACAGATCGACAGGCCCACTTTCGCAAGGCCGGTGTCCGCGATGACCGTCTCGCCTCCCGGCGTGTAGGTGGAGGACTCCCGCCAACTCTCGCCATTGTCGAGGTCGACGTCGAACATGTGGATCTTGTCGTAGCTGGCAATCCTTTCGCCGCCGGGACCGAACAGGAAGGCGCGGTTGGCGATCTTGCCATTCGCAACGGCAATGGCCGTCGAACCGACATGCAGGAAGACATCCAGTTCACCGGCCAGCCGTGCGGCGGTTGCCGCTATGATGTCCTCGTCTTCCGCCTTGAGCACAGCGAACAGCGCCTTGCGGTCGCGCTGCACAGCACCGGTCATTTCCGGCGTCTGGATGTAGCGCGCCCCTTGCGCGGCAGCCTCGCGCACCATGGCCTCCATGGCCGCGGCGTTTTCCTCCGGATCGGTGCCGGAACGCATCTGGATGCAGGCTGCGATGAACCGGGTCATGACGCGTTCGTCCTCAGGAAAGCGTACCGGTGGCCAGCAGGCCGTCGAGGCGGCCGGCGGCGTCGAGCGCATGCAGGTCATCGCAACCACCGACATGAACGTCGCCGACGAAGATCTGCGGGAAGGTGGAGCCGCCCTGCGACCGTTCGATCATCTCGCGCCGGAGATCCGGCGAGTAGGTGGCGTCGTGCTCGGTGTAGGAAACGCCCTTGGAATCGAGCAGGCGCTTTGCGGCCGTGCAGAATCCGCAGAACATCCGGGTGTAGATCGTGACTTCAACCATGAAACGGTTTCCCTGTTGTTCCCGCTATATAGGCCCGCCGGACAGGCTCTGGAAGTCCCCCGGCAGCACCCGCGCGAATGTCAGGACATCGACATCTTCTGCCTTGGCCCGTTTCAGCGCCCGCGTCGCGGCATTGACAGTCGCCCCGGTCGTGTAGACGTCGTCGACGAGCAGGATGCGGCGCCCGTGCACCTCCGCCAGCATCGTGTCCGGCACGCGGAACGCGCCGCGCACATTGGCCTCGCGCTCGCTGCGCGCCAGCCCCACCTGCTGCGCGGTCCTGCGCCTTCGCTCCAGCGCCTCCGGCCGGAACGGCAGGCCGGTACGGCCGGCCAGCGCCCGCCCGAGTTCCGCCGACTGGTTGAAGCGGCGCCGGAAGAACCGCCAGGGATGCAGCGGCACCGGCACGATCACATCCGCGTCGCAGATCAGGTCGTGTCCGGCGCGGTGCATCCAGCCTGCCATCCAGCGGGCCAGATCGGTGCGGTCGTTGTATTTCAGTGCCTGGACAAGCCTGCGCGCCGTGCCCTCATAGGCGGCCGCCGAACGGCAGCGGGCAAAGGGCGGCGGGTTCGCGATCGCTTCGGCGGAAAGAAAGCCCTCGCCCATGTCGTGCGGAAACGGCGTGCCATAGACCGGGCAGACGGGATGTTCGATCATGCGCAGGTGCGGCCAGCACCGTCCGCACAGCGTGCCCGGCGCACTGACGATGCGCCGGCAGCCCGGACAGGCCGGCGGAAACAGGATCCGCGCAGCCTCTTCGCCCCAAACGGAAATTCGGCCCTTGATCATCCCGCCCCGATCAGCCACCTCTTGCGCCAGAGCCATGGCGGCAATCCATGATGCACGTGAGGATTGCGTCCTTCAACTCCAAAGGCAAGCCGATGCAAACCGTATTCGACACCGGACAGGTTCTAGCGCGACGGCGCCGCGCATTCCGGGATCCGGTTGAAGGCGCCGACTTCCTGATGCGCCACGCGGCGCAGGATCTTGCCCTGCGCCTGTCCACCACCGGCCGGACATTCGCCAGGGCCGGCGTCCTGCACTGCCTGACCGGCCATGCCCGCGAGGCGCTGGCGGCTTCCGGAAAGGTGCAAGGCATTGTTTCGGTGGAAGCCGATGCTCTTTTCCCGGCCCACCAAGCGGACACCTTGACGGCCGGCCCCGAAACGCTGGGGCTCGAACCGGCAAGCCTCGACCTCGCAGTGAGCCTGCTGACCCTTCAGGATGTCAACGACACGCCCGGCCTGCTGGCCCAGGTTCGTCAGGTACTCAAACCCGACGGCCTGTTTCTCGGCGCCATGGCAGGAACCGGTACGCTGGCCGAACTGCGCGAGAGCCTTCTGGCCGCCGAGACTGAAATCACCGGCGGCGCCGCGCCCCGAGTCCATCCCTTCGCCGATGTGCGCACCGCCGGCGCGCTTCTGCAAAGGGCCGGCTTCGCGCTGCCTGTCACCGATTTCGAGAACCTGACCGTGCGCTACGCCGACCCGCTTGCCCTGTTGCGCGACCTGCGCGCCATGGGCGCGACGAATGCGCTGGCGGGCCGCAGCCGCAAGCCCTTGCGCAGGGATGTGCTGGCCCGCGCAATGCAGGTCTACGCCGAACGCTTCAGCGACCCGGACGGGCGCATCCGGGCGACGTTCTCGATCGTCTGGCTGTCCGGATGGGCACCGGATCCCTCCCAGCAGAAGCCACTCAAACCCGGCTCGGCGAGCCACTCGCTGGCCGAGGTCCTTGGACGCCAGGGGAAATGACGCTGCGTTATTGCAGCTTGTCGGAGACCGGCTTCACGCCGGTGTTGACGCTCGTCCCGATGGACGCGGCAGCAGAAAAGATCGCGATCGAGATGATGGACGCAATCAGCGCATACTCGATGGCTGTCGTCCCTTTTTCATCTTTCAGAAATCTCTTGAACATGCGCGCCATCCAGCTCTTGCGATCCTCGATCCCAAGATATTAGCGGGACTGACTTTAATTACCGCTAACGCAGACGGTTAACAAATGGCAATTTGTGGTTGTTTTCCGCTCTGTCGTTCCGCAATTGCCGTCAGCAGTCGCCCGACCGGACACCGTTGTCGCGGATGATGCAAACGGAGTCGGGCCCGTCCTGCAGCACGGAGCGCCTTACCACATAGGTATTGCTGGCGGGCCCGATGGAGCCTGTGGCCATGCGGTCGAGGCCGGCCGGGCCGCCGCGCTGGGCAAGTGTGCGCACATGGTTTTCCGCGACCGGCGTGAGGATCACCGCGAGTGCCGCCGCCGCCGAGCCGAACAGGAGAACGATGCGCAGAACGCCCATGCCCGCGGCGCTGGCGCTGTTGCGCACGGTGCCTCTCATCGAATACCAGTCTGAACTCTCGGCCATGTCGTAACCCCCAGCCACTTGCAGAACCACTTCGCGCAATGCGCGTCCCGTCCAGACCATGCCATTGATCGCTAAACGATCGATTAACGATAAATCGCAAGGACGATTGCGCGATGGGCCGGAGCGCCTCCGGCGCAAGCGAATGCCGGTCGCGGACAGGCATTTCGCGAAAGCGATGCAAAGGCGCATTGCAACGGGAAGGGGAAACGCTTTACAGCAGATCGATCAGGTAAGGGATCAACGGTTCGTCTGCGGGCGGCATCGGATAGTTGCGCATGTCGCGCGGGCGCACCCATTTGATCGCCTGGCCTTCAAGCCCTGAAGGGTACCCTTCATAGCGCCGGCAGACATAGAGCGGCATCAACAGGTGGAAATCGTCGTAGCTGTGGCTGGCGAATGTCAGCGGCGCCAGGCAGGCGGCCTTCGTGCGCACGCCGATTTCCTCCTCCAGTTCCCGGATGAGGGTTTCCTCCGGCGTCTCGCCCGGCTCCACTTTCCCGCCTGGAAACTCCCAGAGGCCGGCAAGCGCCTTGCCTTCCGGGCGTTGCGTCAGAAGCACGCGGCCGTCGGCATCGACCAGCGCACAGGCAGCGACCAGAAGGATGCGCCGGGACCGGGGCGCGTTCATTGCTGCCCACCCGCAGGCTTGCGGTAGTGATAGAAATAAAGCGTCCGGAACCCCAGGTTCGAATAGAGCGCGACAGCCGGGTAGTTTCCGGTCTCGACCTGCAGCCAGGCTGTCCTGGCGCCACGCAGGCGCGCCCATTTGAGCGCCGTGAGCACCGTGTTGCGGGCATGGCCCTGGCCACGAAACGCCGCAGCCGTCGCCACCTCGAACAGGCCGGCCAGATCCCCGTCATGCACACAGATCGCCGTTGTCACCGGCTTTCCGTCCTTCTCCGCGAGGAACAGCCCGGTTTCCGGTTCGATGGCATTCACGACTTCCGAAATGCCGGCCCGCATCGAGGTTCCCAGGCCGCGCACCGCCAGATGCGCGGCGGAGAAGCGGGCGACATCGCGCACCGGCAACTGGTCCAGCGTCTGGTCAAAGGCAATTGCCGCGATGTCCGCGATCATGACGATGGACTCGCCGAACCGCTCCCAGCCCTGCTCGTTGCACCACTGGGTCAGTTCCTCGCCGGCAAGCGGCGACAGCCGCAGCACGAGATCGCGGCCATAGGCCTCGAAGCGCGGGGCTGCCCGGGCGATGCGCCCGGTAATGTCGCGCACATCGGCCGGATCGAGCGGATTGATCGAGTTCAGCCGCTTGGCCGGATGGCTCGCGGTCAGGCGGATCGCCCAGGTTCCGTCATACTGGATGGAGGTCGCCGGCCAAGCCCTGAAGCCCGCCGCCTCGAAGCGCCTGACGATTCCAAGGTCTTCCGGCGCCATGCGTCTCACCGGTCCGTCCACCCCGCCCTCAGCTCCGGTAGTCGCCGTTGATGGCGACATATTCCTTGGTCAGGTCACAGGTCCAGACCGTGGCATTGCCCTTGCCAAGACCGATATCCGCCCGGATCACGATCTCGTCGTTCTTCATGTAGGCGGAGGCCTTTTCCTCCGAGTAATCGGGATCCCGTTCGCCGTGATGGGCAAGGCGCATGCCGCCGAACCAGATGTCCAGCCGGTCGCGGTCGGCCGGTTCGCCGGCCTTGCCCACGGCCATGACGACGCGGCCCCAGTTGGCATCCTCGCCCGCCGCAGCGGTCTTGACCAGCGGCGAATTGGCAATGGAAAGGGCGATCCGCCTGGCAGAGGCATCGCTTTCGGCCCCGGTGACCTGCACCTCGATGAACTTTCGCGCGCCCTCGCCGTCGCGCACGACCTGCATCGCAAGGTCCTGCATCACCGTGAAGAGCCCCTCGCGGAAGGCTTCAAGGCGGCCATCCGCGGGGTCGGCGATGCGCGGCGCGCCACGACCTTCCGCCTTGCCGGTGGCAAACAGCAGCAGCGTGTCGCTGGTCGAGGTATCGGAATCGACCGTCACCGAATTGAACGTCGGCCCCGTCGCGGACGAAAGCATGGCCTGCAGCGCCGCAGACTCGATGGGCGCGTCGGTGGCGATGAAGCTGAGCATCGTCGCCATGTCCGGCGCGATCATGCCGGCGCCCTTGGCAATGCCGTTGATGGTCACCGGCACACCGCCGAGATCAACCGTCGCCGTTGCGTATTTGGGGAAGGTGTCGGTGGTCATGATGGCCTCGCCGGCACCATGCCAGCCATCCGCCACGGCCTTCGCCGCCAGGTCCGAAAGCAGGCCCGTGAACTTCTCCGCGGCCAGCGGTTCGCCTATGACGCCGGTCGACGCCAGGAAGACCTCGTTCTCGCCGCAACCGGCGGCGGCAGCCGCCGCTGATGCCGTCATGGCGGTCGCTTCCCGGCCCTTGCGCCCGGTGAACGCGTTCGCGTTTCCGGAATTGACCACGAGGATGCGCGCCTGTCCGTGCGGCAGGTTTGCCCGGCAGAAGTCCACCGGCGCCGAAGGACATTTCGAGCGCGTGAACACGCCGGCCACCTCGGTGCCCGGCGCGAATGTCATGACCATCAGGTCGGTGCGGCCCTTGTACTTGATGCCGGCGGCAGCCGTCGCCATGGCGACGCCGTCGATGACCGGCATGTCGGGCCGGACCTTCGGCGCGAGCGGGGAAACGGACGTGGACATGGGTGCAGCGCTCCGGACGTCTTGCTGGTTGTTCGGCCCCGGGACTCGGACCGGTTACTCGGCCTTGTCCATCTGCTCGACGACGCCCTTGAGCGTTTCGTCGGTGACGTCGACCTTGGCGCCTTCGCGCAGTTTCGAGACCATTTCGAAATAGGTTTCGCGCAGCAGTGCCGAGCGCACCTGCTCCTTCACGTCGTCGAAGGCCGGCGGCTGCACCGCGCGCTTGTCTTCCACCTTGATGACATGCCAGCCGAACTGCGTCTGCACGGGCTCCGCGGTATGGGCACCGACATCCAGCCCGTAGGCCGCCGTCTCGAACTCAGGCACCATCTGGCCCTGCTGGAAATAACCCAGGTCGCCGCCGTTCGGCCCCGACGGGCCGGTCGACTTCGCCTTGGCGAGTTCCGCGAAATCGGCGCCGCCGTCCAGCTCGTCGATGATCGCCTCGGCCTCTTCCTTCGTCTTCACGAGGATGTGACGGGCGCGGATCTCGTTGGAGGGCGGTGTGTCGGCCAGTTCCTTGTCATAGCGCGCCCGCACCATCTCGTCGGTGACGGCCGCGGCGACTTCCTTCTCGACATATTCCGAATGAAGCGCGCGGTTGGCCAGGAAGGCCATCCGGTTCTGGAACCCGGCATCCTTGTCATAGCCCTTCTCGCGCGCCTTCTGCGCAAGCAGACGGATCTCGATGAGGGCGGAAAGCGCAGCGCCCCGGCGCTGGTCTTCCGGCAGGCGGGCAAACTGCTGGTCGAGATTGGCAATGGCGAGCGACAGGTCGGCTTCGGTGATTTCCATTCCGTCGACAGTGGCGACCACCGTATCCTCTGCTGCCAGGACCGGCGCGGCGAGGAGACCGGCGGCAAGGATGGCGGCCGAGAGGCCGGCGGTCAGGCGGCTGAACGAAACAGGCATGTCAGATAACTCCGAATGGGGTCTTTGCCGGCCCGGAAGAACCGGCAATTGTGGCCGAAATTGGCATGCAGCGCCGCGCGCCGGCGGCGTTGACATCGCATCTGCCCCCTCTTATCTGTCCTGCGACCGTGCGTCCAGAACCAGTTTCGCGCATGGTCCGGCGCAATGCCGTCCCGCCTTGTCCTGAAAGGCTGTCCGGCCCGCCGCCACCAACCGGCCCCGCTCAGGGCCGGATGATCGAGATTGAGAGGACCGACATGGTCAGTTTCGGCGGACTCGCCCGCAAGATTTTCGGCTCTGCCAACGACCGGCGCATCAAGGGAATGCGACCGCGCGTCGAGGCGATCAACGCCATGGAAAACGAAATGGCGGCGCTCAGCGATGCCGAGCTTGCCGCCCGCACGAACCAGTTCCGCGAGGATATCGCCAACGGGGCGAAGATCGCCGATCTCCTCGTGCCCGCCTTCGCCACGGTCCGCGAAGCGTCGAAGCGCGTGCTGGGCATGCGCCATTTCGATGTCCAGCTCATCGGCGGCATGGTGCTGCATGAAGGCTCCATCGCCGAGATGCGCACCGGCGAGGGCAAGACACTCGTCGCCACGCTCGCCGTCTATCTCAACGCGCTTGAGGGCAAGGGCGTCCATGTCGTCACCGTGAACGACTACCTCGCCCGCCGCGACGCCGAATGGATGGGCCGCCTCTACGGCTTCCTCGGCCTTTCGACCGGCATCATCGTGCATGGCATGTCGGATGAGCAGCGCCGCATGGCCTATGCCTGCGACGTGACCTACGGCACCAACAACGAGCTGGGCTTCGACTACCTGCGCGACAACATGAAGTATCAGCGCGAGGACATGGTCCAGCGCGGTCACAACTACGCCATCGTCGACGAGGTGGACTCCATCCTGATCGACGAGGCGCGCACGCCGCTGATCATCTCCGGCCCGCTCGACGACCGCTCCGAACTCTATGTCCAGGTCAACGGCTACATCCCCGAACTCCTCGACGAGGACTTCGAGATCGACGAGAAGCAGAAGACGGCGACCTTCACTGAAGTGGGCACGGAAAAGATCGAGCGCCTGCTGACCGGAGCGGGCCTGCTCAAGGGCGAATCGCTCTATGACGTCGAGAACGTGGCCCTTGTCCACCATGCCAACAATGCGCTGCGCGCCCACAAGCTGTTCCAGCGCGACAAGGACTATATCGTCACCAATGGCGAGATCGTCATCATCGACGAGTTCACCGGCCGCCAGATGCCCGGCCGCCGTTTCTCCGAGGGCCTGCACCAGGCGCTGGAAGCCAAGGAAGGTGTCCAGATCCAGCCGGAAAACCAGACGCTGGCCTCCATCACCTTCCAGAACTACTTCCGCATGTATGGCAAGCTCGCCGGCATGACCGGCACCGCGTCCACGGAAGCCGAGGAATTCGCCAGCATCTACGGCCTCAATGTCGCCGAGATTCCGACCACCCTGCCGATCCAGCGGCTTGACGAGGACGACGAGGTTTACCGCACCTTCGAGGAGAAGTACCGGGCCATCGTCCGCGAGATCAAGGACGCACATGCCAAGGGGCAGCCGATCCTCGTCGGCACGACATCCATCGAGAAGTCGGAATTCCTGGCCGAACTGCTGCGCCGCGACGGGGTCAAGGACTTCGAGATCCTCAATGCCCGCCACCATGAGCGCGAGGCTTCCATCGTCGCCCAGGCCGGTGTTCCCGGCGCCATCACCATCGCCACCAACATGGCCGGCCGCGGCACCGACATCCAGCTCGGCGGCAATGCCGACATGCGCATTGCCGAGGAACTCGGCGACATGCCGGAGGGCCCGGAACGCCAGGCGAAGGAAGAGGCCATCCGCGCCGACATCAAGCGCCTGAAGGACGAGGCGCTCGCCGCCGGCGGCCTATACGTTCTGGCCACCGAGCGCCACGAAAGCCGCCGCATCGACAACCAGTTGCGCGGCCGCTCCGGCCGCCAGGGCGATCCCGGCAAGTCGAAATTCTACCTCTCGCTTCAGGACGACCTGATGCGCATCTTCGGCTCCGAGCGGATGGACGGCATGCTCCAGAAGCTCGGCCTGAAGGAAGACGAGGCCATCATCCATCCCTGGATCAACAAGGCGCTCGAGAAGGCCCAGAAGAAGGTCGAGGCGCGCAACTTCGACATCCGCAAGAATCTCCTCAAGTACGACGACGTGATGAACGACCAGCGCAAGGTGGTCTTCGAACAGCGCCTCGAGCTGATGGACGGCGTGAACCTGTCCGAAACGGTCGCCGAAATGCGCCAGGATGTCATCGACGACATGGTGGCCAAGCGCATTCCGGAGAAGGCCTATGCCGACCAGTGGGACGTCGCCGGCCTCAAGCAGGACGTCCAGGCCTATCTCAATCTCGACCTGCCCATAGACGAGTGGGTCAAGGAAGACGGCATTGCCGAGGACGACATCACCGAACGCCTGACCGAAGCCGCGAAAACGGCCGCTGACGAGCGCCTCGAACGCTATGGCCCGGAATTGCAGACCTATGTCGAGAAGTCGATCATGCTGCAGACGCTGGACCATCTCTGGCGCGAGCATCTTGTCAACCTGGACCACCTGCGCTCGGTCATCGGTTTCCGCGGCTATGCGCAGCGCGATCCGCTCCAGGAATACAAGGGCGAGGCCTTCGAACTCTTCCAGGCCATGCTCGCCAACCTGCGCCAGGTCGTGACCGCGCAGTTGATGCGCGTCGAGATCGTCCAGCAGGCCGCCGAAAACCCCATGCCGGAAGCACCCGAGGGCGAAGGCAGCCACTTCGACCTGACCACGGGCCTGGATGAATTCGACGAACCGGTGGAAGCCGTCTTCGACGACACGCCCCCGCGCCAGGTCGCCCCCGAGGATCGCGATCCCGCCGATCCGGCAAGCTGGGGCAAGGTCGGCCGCAACGAGCCCTGCCCATGCGGTTCGGGCAAGAAGTTCAAGCACTGCCACGGCGTGCTGGCCTGACGTTATCCAGTAACGGAATGAAAAAAGACCGGCGCCGCGGTTGCAGCGCCGGTCTTCGTTTTTGGAATGCAGGGTGCGGCTCAGAAGTCGCAGCGGCCGGTCCGCATGCAGGTGCGCATTTTGTCGCGCAGATCGGCCTTCCATTCGCGCGCATCCTCGCGGCCGTGACGCGAGCCGTCGCGCTCGCCGGCACGGTAGCCGAGCATGTAGCCTTTCCGGTAGCCGACCCGGTAGCCGCGGGCATAGTCGGCGCTGCGGGTGCTCTTGGTGGTGAAGGCGGAACGCCCGTTGATCAGTTCATCGACATAGGAAGCCTTGTAGGCGCCCTTGTAGCCATCCGTGTAACCGTGTTCGCGGCCGATCCGCTTGCCTTCCCGGTAGCCGTCCCGGTAGGCCTGCGAAGCAGCCTCGGCGCCGGACGGGACGATGGCGGGCGCAACGGTCACGGCTGCCGCGGCAATCAGCGCCGGTGCGGCGAAACGGGCGAAGAAGGAGCGGCGGGTCAGGTTTGTCGTCTGCTGGGTCATGGTGGTTCTCCCTGGTTGAACGGCTTCCAATGACCGCATGATGGACGGGCCACGCTGAACACAGCCGGACCGCGCCATTCATTCGCAGTTCATGTTTCTAAGGCCGTCCGGGCGCCCGCACGGTCAAGGCCAACTGTTTCTTAAAGTCTCATTGCTAAATGGAGACGGGACATCGGGATCAAAGGGAACAGGGGTGCGCTTCTCCGCCGCCGCCACGACCGAACGCATCTTGCCGGGGCCGCTCGCCATCCGGGCGCGGCCGCTTGCGGACCGCTTCGACGAACTGGTCTTCGCCGCCGACGAACGCGGCAAGGCCAGCCGCATGTCGCTGATCGCCTTTGCCATCCGCATCGTGTCCGCCGCGCTGGCCTTCGTCTCGCAGGTGCTGCTGGCCCGCTGGATGGGCACCTTCGACTACGGCATCTTTGTCCTGGTCTGGGTCACGATGATCATCGCCGGAAACATTTCCTGCTTCGGCTTCCATACATCCATCATCCGTTTCCTGCCCGAATACCGCGCCAGCGGCGACCTTGACAGCCTGCGCGGCATCACCCTGGCAAGCCGGCTTGTCGCCCTTCTCGCTGCATCGGCACTCGCCGCCCTGGGGATCGCCGGCGTATGGTTTTTCGCCGACCGCATCGAGAGCTACTACATCGTGCCGTTCTGGCTCGGCCTGATCTGCCTGCCGATGATCGCGCTGTCCGACGTGCTGCAGGGCATTTCCCGCGCCCATGCCTGGGCCCTGTCCGCCCTTGCGCCGATCTATCTCGTCCGCCCGGTCCTGATCCTCGCCTTCATGGGCGCCGCCCTGCTGGCCGGCTTCCCCGCCGATGCCAACACGGCCATCATTTCAGCCATAGCGGCAACCTATGTCACCACGGTCGGCCAGCTCGTGCTTGTCACCGCCTGGGCGGACCGCGAGGTGCCCGACGGCCCCCGCGCCTATCACATGGGGGGCTGGATCAGGGTTTCCCTGCCCATCTTCCTCGTCGAGGGCTTCTTCTTCCTGATGACCAATGCCGACGTGCTGATGGTCGGGCGCTATCTCGAACCTCACGATGTCGCCATCTACTATGCCGCGGTGAAGATCCTCGCACTGGTCCATTTCGTCTATTTCGCCGTGAAGGCGGGTGCCGCGCAGCGTTTCGCCACACTGGCAAACGATCCGGACGCCTCCAGGCTGGGCACCTTCGCCCGCGAAACCGTCCACTGGACCTTCTGGCCATCCGTCGCCATGGGCGGCGCGATCCTCCTGTCGGGGCATGTCCTGCTCGGGCTTTTCGGCGAGGAGTTCACCGCCGGATACCCGATGCTGTTCGTGCTCGTGCTCGGAGTCGTGGCCCGCGCCTCGGTCGGGCCGGCCGAGAGCCTGCTCACCATGACCGGCAACCAGACAGCCTGTGCGGCGGTTTATGGCGTTGCGCTGGCAACGAATATCGTGCTCAACATCGTTTTCCTCCCGGTCTGGGGGCTTTGGGGCGCGGCCATTGCGACCGCCATTGCCATGGGCGTGGAGGCCTTGTTGCTCATTCATACCGTCTGGCGCCGCAACGGGATTGTCATGTTCGTCGCCCTGCCCGCCAACTGGTCACGGGGGAAAGCCTGACATGGCAGCGATTCCTCTCTTCGAAGAATTCAGCGGCACGGCATCGGGTCAGCTGATCGCCGATCTCGCCGGGATCGGGGGAACCGGCTCCGGGGAGATGCCGCTTGACGTGCTGCATGGCGCTACCCTGCCGGGAAGCCCGCGCCGCCTGTCGGTCTACGCGGCATCGGCCGGATTCGAGCTGGTGGAGGAACTCGATCACCTGGCCGCCCGCAGCATCGAGCCGAATGTCTTCTTCAATCCGCGCTTCCTTGCACCCGCCATGCCGCGGCTGGAAGACCGCGAGGTTTTCCTCGCCGTCATGCGCGACGAGAACGATCACCGCTCGCGCCTGCGGTTTCTACTGCCCTATTCGGTCGAACGCCCCGGCCTCGGCATAGGCCCGGCCATCCTGCGCGCCTGGTCGAGCCCCTACGGCCCGCTCGGCACGCCGCTGATCGACCGCGACGATCCCGTCGGCATCGTCGACGATTTCATGGCCATGCTGACGCGCCCCGCGCTCGGACTGCCGAACGTGCTGGTCCTGCCCGACATGCTTCTGGACGGCGAGGCCGCCAGTATCATCCGCACGGCAGCCATGGGCCGCAACCTGCCGGTCCTGACCGCGGCCACGCGCGAGCGCGCCTTCCTGAAAAGCGACCTGGACGGCGAGACCTACCTTCGCAACTCCCTCAATTCGCACCATTTCCGGGAATACCGCCGCCTGTGGCGCAGGCTCGCCGAGAAGGGGACCCTGGAATACCAGGTGGCCCGCCATCCCGACGACATCCGCCGCGGCTGCGAATCCTTCCTCACGCTGGAACTGATGGGCTGGAAGGGGCGCGAACGCACAGCCCTGGCATCCGACCGCTACCAGGCCGCCTTCGTGCGCGAAGCAGTCCATCGCCTGTCCGAACAGGACATGGTGCGCGTCCACACGCTGACCCTGGACGGGGAAACGATCGCGGCGCTTGTCGTCTACGTCGAACGTGGCGTGGCCTATACGTGGAAGACGGCCTATGACGAGACGCTGTCGGCCTATTCGCCCGGCGCGCTTCTGATGATCGAGGCGACCAAGACGCATCTCGACGATCCCAACATTACCATCACCGATTCCTGCGCCGCGCCCGATCACCCGCAGATGGACCGGCTGTGGAGCGAGCGGCGGACCATCGGCACGCTCATCGTCGGCCTGACACCCGGTGCCGACCGGCTTGCCCGCCAGACAGCCGCCCAATTGCACCTCTACACCGAGACCCGCAATCTCGCGCGCCTTGTGCGCAAGCGCATGCGCGGCTTCATCCGGCGCCGCTGAGAGGGCAACCGGCAGCGCCTGCGCGCTGCCTCACTCCTTCGCCACGATCGCGCCCACGTCGAGCAGCGGCGAGGCGTCGATGTCGCCGGCGTTGAGCATGTCGCCCACCCGTTCCAGCACCGAGAGGACCATGGCCTGTTCCCAGTCGGGAAGGTCGGAGAACTGGCGCGCGAAGATGCGCTGCAAGGGGTCCGGCGCCGCCGCCAAGACGGCCCGCCCCTCCTCCGTCACGCTCACCCAGACGATTCGCTTGTCGCGCTGGCCGCGCGTTCGTGACACCAGGCCGCGCCGCTCCAGCTTGTCGATCAGCGTCGTCGCCGTCGCCTGACCGACGCCGGCCTGGGCGGCGATCGCCTTCGGGGCCACGCGGTCATTGCGCGCGACGATTTCCAGCACGATGAGCTGCGGCACCGTCAGCCCGGTCGCCTTGGCCAGCGCGCGGGCGTTGAATTCCGTTGCCCGGAGAATACGCCTCAACGCGATCAGCGATGCCTGTACCCTGTCTTCCATGCCACCCCTTCCGGTTGTTCAGATGGGAAAAACCATTTTGATTTGCAAAACATATCATATTGCATTTTTCCATATCGATTTCAATAATTTATGTGTTTTTTAGAACTTTTTTTGGCATCAGCGGTTGTCATATAGTTCGATAATCATAATATCCGCAGCACATTGAACAGGCATTTCGGAGACCAATGAAACCCGTTGAAGCACTGAAACGAAAAGACACCATCACCTTTCGCGAGCCCACCCGCGAGGACGGCAGCGACGTCTGGGAACTTGTCAGGGCCTGCGAACCGCTGGACGTCAACTCCCGCTATTGCAACCTGATCCAGTGCGACCATTTTGCCGAAACATGCGTTGCGGCCACCCGTGCCGACGGCAAGCTGGTCGGATGGATCTCTGCCTATCGCCTGCCCGACAATCCCGAAACGCTCTTTGTCTGGCAGGTTGCCGTCTCGCCGTTGGCCCAGGGCCAGGGCTTGGGCAAGCGCATGCTGAATCATCTGCTTGACCGCGACGCCTGCAAGGATGTCGTCCGTCTGCAGACCACCATCACGCCGGACAACGAGGCAAGCTGGGCGCTGTTTTCGTCCCTGGCCCGCAGCCGCGGCGGCAGGCTCAGCGACCGCCCGCACTTCCGGCGGGACGATCATTTCGACGGCCGCCACGACACCGAGCACATGGTGACCATCCGCTTCCCGGATGCAAGGCGCGCCGCCGCCTGATTTCGCCACCTGCGCGAAGACAAAGACAACAAACCTGAAAAGAGGTTCCCATGACTTCCGCCACGACGGACGACACGACCATTTTTTCCCGACGCGAATCGGCTGTTCGCAGCTATTGCCGCGGCTTCCCTGTCGTCTTCGAGACCGGCCGCAACGCGACGCTGACCGATGCGGACGGCCGCGAATACATTGATTTCCTGGCCGGCTGCTCGTCGCTCAACTACGGCCACAACGATCCCGACATGAAGGCCGCGCTGGTTGATTATGTCGCCGGTGACGGTGTGACCCACGGTCTCGACATGCATACCGGCGCAAAGGCCGATTTCCTCGAAGCATTCGAGCACATCGTCCTCAAGCCGCGCCGCATGGACCACAAGGTGATGTTCTGCGGCCCGACCGGCGCCAATGCCGTCGAGGCGGCTCTCAAGCTGGCCCGCAAGGTGACCGGCCGCACCAATGTGATCGCCTTCACCAACGGCTTCCACGGCGTCACCAACGGCGCCCTGGCGGCCACCGGCAATGGCTATCATCGCGGTGGCGCGGGCGTAACCCTGCCCGATGTCACCCGCATGCCCTTTGACGGCTTTCTCGACCAGGATGCCGATTCCGCGGCCCTTCTGGAACAGATGCTCTCCGATCCTTCCGGCGGCATCGACGCACCGGCAGCCATTATCCTGGAAACGGTCCAGGGCGAGGGCGGGCTGAATGCCGCCTCGCCGGAATGGGTGCGCCGTATCGAAAGGATCGCCCGCGACAATGGCGCCCTCTTCATCGTCGACGACATCCAGGCCGGATGCGGACGCACGGGAACCTTCTTCAGCTTCGAGGATTTCGGCATCATGCCGGATATCGTCACCATGGCCAAATCACTGTCTGGCTACGGCCTGCCGCTGGCTGCCGTGCTGATCCGCCCTGAGCACGACATTTTCGGTCCGGCCGAGCACAACGGCACCTTCCGCGGCAACAACCATGCCTTCGTGACCGCGCGCGTGGCGCTGGAAAAATTCTGGGCCGACGGCGCCTTCCAGGAAGAGATCGCCGGCAAGGCCGACCTTCTGGGCAAGCGGCTGAGCCGTATCGCAGGCCGCGTGCCGGGCGCGCGCGTCAAGGGCCGCGGCATGATGCAGGGCGTCGACGTTGGCAGCGGCGAGCGCGCCTCGGACATCTGCGCGGAATGCTTCCGCAACGGCCTGATCATCGAGACGTCGGGCGCCTTCGACGAAGTCGTCAAGATCCTGGCGCCCCTGACCATCGAACGTGAACGGCTCGAACGCGGGCTCGACATCCTCGAGGCGGCCGTCGCAACCGTCATCCAACCCAAGACCATTGCAGCGGAGTGAAGAAGAATGATCGTGCGTGACCTGAACAAGGCAAGGAATACCGAACGCCACGTCGTGTCGGACGGGTGGGAGAGCGTGCGCCTGCTTCTTGCCGGTGACAAGATGGGATTCAGCTTTCACATCACCACCATCCATGCCGGTGGCGAACTGAACTTCCATTACAAGAACCACCTTGAATCCGTCTATTGCATCTCCGGGTCCGGTTCCATCGAGGACATTGCCACCGGCGAGGTTCACCAGATCCGGCCGGGTGTCATGTATGCGCTCGACAAGCATGACAACCACATCCTGCGCGCCGACGAGGAAATGATCATGGCCTGCGTGTTCAATCCGCCGGTCACCGGTCAGGAAGTGCACCAGGACGACGGATCCTACGCCCTCGTGGCCGAGGAGGCCTGAAACGGGGCGCCGGAACAAACGCCAACCAACACGAACAAGGACGGGAGAGAGCAATGAATCTCATGCAGAACCCCGAACGCAACACAACCGACGCCTACCCCACGCGCCTGCCGGAGGAGACCTGGAGCGAGCGGCACGACCGCACGGTCTGGAGCCAGTGGCGCCCCGACGCTCCGCTGACCGCCCAGCAGGCCGACAGCTTCGAGCGCAACGGCTTTCTCGTGCTCGAAAACCTGTTCACGCCCGAGGAAGTGAAGGCCTTGCAGGCCGAAGCAAAGGGCCTTCGCGAGGGCGGGCGCACGCTGATGCAGGACACGGTCATCACCGAGCCTGACAGCGACGATGCGGTGCGCACCATCTTCAAGCTGCCCGAGCAGAGCGTGATCTTCGACCGGCTGGCCCGCGACCGGCGCCTGGCCGGAATCGCCCGCTTCCTGCTGGGTGACGAGGTCTACATCCACCAGTCGCGGCTGAACTACAAGCCGGGCTTCACGGGCAAGGAATTCTACTGGCATTCCGATTTCGAGACCTGGCACGCCGAGGACGGCATGCCGCGCATGCGCGCGGTCTCGGCCTCGCTGCTGTTGACCGACAACGATCCCAACAACGGCGCGCTGATGCTGATGCCGGGTTCGCACAAGACCTTCATCGGCTGCGCGGGCGAGACGCCGGACGACAACCACAAGACCTCGCTGAAGGCGCAGGAGGTCGGCACGCCCTCGCATGAGGCATTGAGCCGGCTGGCCCGCGAGAATGGCATCGAGAGCGCGACCGGCCCGGCGGGCACGCTGGTGCTTTTCGACTGCAACACCATGCACGGGTCCAATTCCAACATCACGCCGTTTGCCCGGTCCAACGCCTTCTTCGTGTTCAACGCGGTCTCCAACGCGCTGCGCGATCCATACGCGGCCTCGAAACCGCGGCCGGACTTCCTGGCGGCCCGAGGCGAAGCCCTTCCGCTTGAAATCGCATCGGGCCCGTTGGCCTGAGAGGAGTAAATGACCAATGACAAAGGCTGATAAAAACAGCCAGGACGCATCGCGGGACGAGAAGCCGCTGCGATGCGCGCACACCGTCGAGAAAATCGGCGGCACCTCCATGAGCAGGCTGCGCGAACTGCTGGGCACGATCCTGGTCGGCGAGCGCACCGGCGCGGACCTCTACCAGCGTGTTTTCGTCGTTTCCGCCTTTGGCGGCATCACCGACCGCCTGCTGGAACACAAGAAATCCGGCGAACTGGGTGTCTACGCGCTCTTTGCCAGCGCCGACAACCACCACGGCTGGATGGATGCGCTGTCGCAGACGGCGCGCGCCATGCTGGAGATCAATGCCGGCCTGTTCGACCATGCGGCCGACCGCCAGGCGGCTGACGAATTCGTGCGCGAACGCATCGAGGGCGCGCGCGGCTGCCTGATCGACCTTCAGCGCCTGTGTTCCTACGGGCACTTCCAGCTGACCGAGCACATGCAGACGACGCGCGAACTGCTTGCCGCCCTCGGCGAGGCCCACTCCGCCAACAACCTGGCGATCCTGTTGCGCCGCCATGGCGTCAATGCGCGCCTGGTCGATCTGACCGGCTGGCGGGACGAATCCCAGCCGGACCTGCACGAACGCATCGAAACCGCCTTCGCCGACGTCGACCTGGCCAGCGAACTGCCCATCGTCACCGGCTATGCGCAATGCCGGGAAGGCCTGATGAAGGAATTCGACCGGGGCTATTCGGAAGTGACCTTCGCGACCATCGCCGCGCTGACCGGCGCGCGCGAGGCGATCATCCACAAGGAGTTCCACCTTTCCAGCGCCGACCCGAAGCTTGTCGGAGCGGACAAGGTGCGCAAGATCGGCCGCACGAACTACGACGTGGCAGACCAGCTTTCCAACATGGGCATGGAAGCCATCCATCCCAAGGCGGCCAAGACCCTGCGCCAGGCCGGCGTGCCGCTGCGCGTCGCCAATGCCTTCGAACCGCATGATCCGGGCACGCTGATCGACGCCGATCTGGCCGGCGAGCCGGGCGTGCAGATGATCACCGGTCTGACCATCACCTCCATCGAACTGTTCGAGCAGGACATGGTGGGCGTGAAGGGCTACGACGCGGCCATCCTCGATGCGCTGACACGCCATCGCCTGCGCATCGTTTCCAAGGCATCGAACGCCAACTCCATCGTCCACCATGTGGAGGCGACGCTGAAGGGCGTGCGCCGGGTCGAGCGGGACCTGCGCGAGCGTTATCCCAATGCCCGCATCACCGCGCGCCGCGCGGCCATCGTCTCTGCCATCGGCCGGGACCTGACCGGTCAGGACGTGATGCTCAACGGGCTGCAGGCGCTGCGCGATGCCGGCATCACGCCCATCGCCGCCCAGGAGACGGGACGTGGCGTCGATGTGCAGTTCCTTCTTTCCGAGGAGGACAAGGAAGCCGGTGCCCGCGCGCTTCACCGCGCACTGGTTGAAACCGCTGCCGGCAATCCGCTCAAGCACGCGGCCTGACAAGGGACGTGCCGGCGCGATCCCGCCGGCGCATCCGTCTTCCCTTGCCGCCCGGTCCGCGAATTGCCTTTTGGCTGGAAGCGGAAGAAACTGCCCGCAACAGGGTTGACCGGAGCAGGCCATGGAGGAACAGGACCTGAAGCCTCGGCTGAGAAACGGTGTTGCGGGCGAGGGAGACAGCACCGCCGTCGCGGACGTGGCGGTCCGCAAGGCAGGCGCCGTTCGCCTCGAACGCGCAATGACGGCGGGCGAGGCAGCCGGGCTGGTCCTGCGCGAAT
Organism: Phyllobacteriaceae bacterium; assembly: GCA_002708825.1. GTDB lineage: Bacteria > Pseudomonadota > Alphaproteobacteria > Rhizobiales > Rhizobiaceae > Zhengella. The sequence continues at coordinate 34,727 of PAPF01000023.1, forward strand.
GCCTTGAGCAGATTTCGGCCAATGCGCGCGCGATCCTTTCAAGCGACGATCCGGAGGGCCCGCACCAGTTGCGCATCGGCCTGCGCCGCCTGCGCAGCGCCCTGTCCATCTTCGGCAAGGTGACCGACAGCGAGACGCGCAAGGTACTTGCCAGCGAGGCCAGATGGCTGGGCCGCGAGGCCGGCAAGGTGCGCGACGTGGATGTGATCCTGGCGGAAATGGTGCGGCCGCTGGCAAGGGTCCGGCCCGATGACAAGGGCGCGGTAGCATTGGCGAAATCCGTGGAGGCCCGCGCGGCGCTCTTGCGCAGGGCCCTTCGCAGGACACTTTCAGGTCCGCGTGCAGGCGCATTTCTGCGCGACCTCGAAGTCTGGGTCGAAACCGCGCCATGGATGACCGCGGATGATGCCGATCAGGCCAAATGGCGCGCCGTGCCGGTTCGCGGCCTCGCCGGCGTGAAACTGGAGAAACGCTGGAAGAAGACCCGCGCCCATGCCCGCAAGATCGACCGGTTGACGCTGGAACAGCGGCACGAACTGCGCAAGGAGTTGAAGAAACTGCGCTACGCGGCCGAGTTTCTCGGCCCGCTTCACCCGCGGAAAAAGGTCGCGCCCTTCCTCGCGCACCTCAAGTCGCTTCAGGATGTCTTTGGCGCCCTGAACGACACGCGCATGGCGGAGACATGGTTCGCGGAGGATTCGGCCGGCGCCGATGCCGATCCGGCCGTCCAGCGCGCGATCGGACGTCTTCTAGGCGCCAAGGCCATGGAAGCCGAAACCGCCTGGACCCATGCCCGCACCCTGTGGAAGGACCTGAAGCGGACGCCCGTGTTCTGGAAGAAACCCGGATAGCGAATAGGGCCATCCCGCGTCAGCCCGTCACCGCTGCTTCCAGCGCATCGATGGTGGCCGCCGACAGCGTCTGTCTTTTTGCGTCGAGGAGCGGGCAGGGCTTTGACAGGCGCGCCATGGCATCGCCCATGGAGAAGCGGTTGGCCGCCTCGCAGGCCTGCAACTCGTCCCATTTCAGCGGAACCGCAACGGGCGCGCCGGCTCGCGCGCGCACCGACCAGGGTGCGATGGCGGTGTTGCCGCGCTGGTTGCGAAGCCAGTCGATGAAGATCCGGCCCTTGCGTTTTTCCTTCGACATGGTGTCGACATAGCGGTCCGGGTAGGCGCTGGCAAAATGGGCCGCAACCGTGCGGCAGAAGCCCGTGGCGGTTTCCCATTCGACCGTGCGGCGCAAGGGCACGATGACATGTACCCCCTTGCCCCCCGTGACGAGCGGATGGCTCTCAAGGCCGGTTTCGCCGAGAAAGTCCTTCAGGTCGCAGGCGGCGCGCTTCACATCAGCGAACGCCAGTCCCTCGTCGGGGTCGATGTCGAAGACCAGCCTGTCCGGCTTCTCCAGCCTGTCGCTGCGCGAACCCCAGATATGGAACTCGATCGCCCCCATTTGCGCGGCGGCCACGAAACCGGCTCTTTGCCGGATCTCCATATAGGCTTGGGAATCGCCGGATTTTTCCTTGATACGGACTGTATCGATCTGGGCCGGGAAACCCTTGCCGGCATGTTTCTGGAAGAAGCAGTCCCCGTCCCGCCCCTGCGGACAGCGCAACAGCGCCACGGGCCGGCGCCCGGCAAGCGCGAGCATGCGTTCGGCGGCTTCCGCGTACCAGGCGGCAACGTCTCCCTTGGTGCAGCCTGCATCGGGAAACACGACCCGGTCCGCATGCGATATGGCAATGCCCAGATAGTCCGGCATGGCGCCCTTCCTATTGCGGTTTCTCCAGTTTCACGGCTTTCGCATCCTTGTCCTCGCGCAAGCCGAGAAAGACGCCGTGGCGGATGATGCCCTGATCGGTCAGTTCCGCCATTTCCACCTCAACGACGATGTTCGGCGTCACCCAGCGCGCATCCCGTTCGACCTCCCGGGGAACACCGTCGAGGGGCGCGGTCTTGCGGCTGCGCCTGTCGAGCATGGGTGTCAGCCGGTCGAAGTCGCCGTCGCTGAAGCCGCTGCCGACGCGGCCGCGATAGGTGAGCCCGCCTTCTTCGAAGGTTGCGAGGATGAGCGAGGAGAACGGCCGGCCCTTCTTGCCGGACGGCGACCAGCCGGCAACCACGAATTCCTGGCGATGGGCGGCCTTGATCTTCAGCCACGCGCCGCTGCGCTTTCCCTTGTAGCGGCTGTCAGCCTTCTTGGAGACGATGCCCTCGCCGCCGGCCTTGCGCACATTCTCGAACACCGCCTGTCCATGGCCGCGCACATGCTCGGAATAGCGCACCGGTGAATCTGCGGGCAGGCCCGCAAGCAGGTCCCGGAGCATGTCCTTTCGCTCCAGCAATGCCTCGCCCGTCAGATCCTCGCCATTGAGTTCAAGCAGGTCGAAGGCCATGAACAGCACCGGGTTTCCCTGCTCAAGATCCCGTTGCAGGGACGAGAAGGAAGAACCCTCCCCCTTCGCACCCGACACCACCTCACCATCGATGAGAGCGTTCCGGCAGTCGAGCAGTTCGAAGGCCTCGGGCAGGCCCTCGTAGCGTCCGGTCCAGCCGAGGCCGGAGCGGCTGAACAATGTCACACCTTGCCTGCCGAGCGCCGCCAGGCACCGGTAGCCGTCGAACTTGACCTCGTGCAGCCAGTCTTCGCCTTCCGGCACATCGTCGACCAGCCTCGCCAGTTCCGGCTCGCGAAAATCCGGCCGTGCGAGGTCGAACCGGCGGGATTGGTCCTTCATGAGCCCCCCTTTCGCATCATTCCCCTTGGCTGGGGTGCCCTTCGCGATCGCCGCCATGGTTCGCCCGCTGGAAACGCTGGTCTTGTAACGCCGTGTCAGTGCCTCCGCGTCGTCTTCCTCGAACGCATCATGCTCCTTGATGAGGAGCCAGTTCTCGCGCTTCTCCTTGCCGCGCATGCGAACGAGCGCCCAGCCGCCCTTCATGCGGGCGCCATGCAGCGTGAACTTCAGCTTGCCCTCGTCCAGCCCCTTGGCGAAGTCCTCCTGCGCTTCCCATGTCCCCTGGTCCCAGAGCATGACCGTGCCGCCGCCATATTCGCCTTCCGGGATCGTGCCTTCGAAATCGCCATAGTCGAGCGGATGATCCTCCGTGCGCACCGCCAGCCGCTTGGCCGAGGGATCGGCGCTCGGACCCCGTGTCACCGCCCAACTCAGCAGCACGCCATCCCATTCCAGCCGGAAATCGTAATGCAGCCGTGACGCATCATGCTTCTGCACCACGAAGCGTGGTTCGCCTTGCGCCGCCCCGCTTTCGGCTCCCGTTGGTTCGGCCGTCCGGCTGAAGTCGCGCCTGGCCACATATTCAGCCAGGCGCTTGGCGGTCGTGCTCATGGCGATCCACCACCCCGGCCCTGCCGCGGACTTGCCCGCTCATTCCGCCGCATCGCGATGGACCTCCCTTTCTCGCACGGCGCCAATCTCGGCGGGATCGAAGTCGTCCACCGCAATGGCGCGCGCGACGAGATCGTCGGCCCGCCGGAGCGCGTCCGCCTCGCCAGGTGCCAGCACACCCTTCTCCATCGCCTCATCGGCACTCATGCCGGCTTCACGCAGCTTCCTGCGCAGCCGGTCGGTCGCGGTCACGGCCTCGAAGGCTTCCTCAAGCGTCGCGAGCGCGCCCCTTCCGGCCACGGCGCGCACGCCCGCCGTCAACCGGTCGCGCGTGGGCGACGGTGACAGCAGCAATTCGGCGCATTCGCGTGTCAGGGCGTCGGACGGACCACGGTGCGACCCGCCCGGCAGCGTCACGGCCCGCAGGAAAAGCGCGGCCGCACGGTTGGGAAGGTTGGCGAGCACCTCATCGAGGCTTGCGCCAATGCGCGCGAAGGCCTCCGTCGCCGCCCATTCCACCAGCGGCAGGTCGGCCGCTTGCCGCCCTTCATCCTCCCACCGTTTCAGGACCGCCGAAACGAGGTAGAGGTCGGAGAGAACATCGCCGAGACGCGCCGACAGCATTTCCTTGCGTTTCAGCGCGCCGCCGAGCGTCAGCAGCGCGAAATCGGAGACCAGCGCGAAGGCTGCCGCATGGCGCCCCATCTGCCGGTAGAAACGCCGTGCGCCGCCCGCGTCCGGCGCCGGCGCAAACATCCCGCCCGTCCAGGCGCGGCCAAGCGCCCGGAACAGCGTCTTGACCGAATGGCCCGCATGAGCCCAGAACGCCTTGTCGAAGGCATCGAGCGCCGCGTCGCGTTCCGCCATGTCGAGCGCAAGGATTTCATCGAGCAGGTAAGGATGGCACCGGATCGCGCCCTGCCCGAAGATGATCAGGTTGCGGGTGAGGATGTTGGCGCCTTCCACCGTGATGCCGACCGGCACCGCCTTGTGGAAATTGCCGAGCCAGTTGCTCGGCCCGTCGATCACCGTCTTGCCGGCATGCACGTCCATGGCGTCGTCCACGGCATCGCGCATGCGCTCCGTGGCATTCGCCTTCATGATCCCGGAAATGACCGCCAGCTTGCGGCCCTCGTCGAGGCCCGCGCAGGTCAGGTGGCGTGCGGCATCCAGCGTATAGGCATTGGCGGCAAGGCGGCCCAGGCGTCGCTGCACGCCCTCGAAACGGCCGACGGGGATGCCGAACTGCTCGCGCACCCGTGCATAGGCGCCCGTCGCATGGGCCGACATGGAGGCAGCCGCCGACGACAGCGAGGGCAGCGAGATGCCCCGCCCGGCTGCCAGCGCACTCATGAGCATCATCCAGCCCTGGCCAGCCCTCTCAGGACCGCCGATGATGTGATCGAGCGGAACGAATACGTCCTCGCCGGTTGTCGGGCCGTTCTGGAACGCCTGGCCGCAGGGAATGTGCCGGCGTCCGGTTGTCACGCCCGGCAGGTCCGTGGGGATGAGGGCGCAGGTGATGCCCTCCGCATCGCTGCGCCCCAGCAGGCCGTCGGGATCGCGTAGCTTGAAGGCCAGCCCGAGCACGGTGGCGACCGGCCCCAGCGTGATGTAGCGCTTCGACCAGTTCAGCCGCAGACCGGTAACCTCCTCGCCGTTCCACGTGCCCCGGCACACGACGCCCGTGTCGCGCATGGCCGAGGCGTCGGAGCCGGCGTGTTCGCTGGTCAGGGCGAAGGCGGGCACGTCAGCGCCACTAGCCAGGCGCGGCAGCCAGTGGTCGCGCTGCTCCTGCGTGCCGAATTGCAGCAGCAATTCGCCCGGCCCCAGCGAATTGGGAACCATCACCGTGACCCCGGCCGTGATCGACGCGGTGGAAATGCGCCGCACGACCTGCGAATGGGCGAAGTTGGAAAAGCCAAGGCCGCCATACTTCTCCGGAATGATCATGCCGAAGAAGCGCTTCTCCTTGAGAAAGGCCCAGACCTGCGGCGGAAGGTCGCCCGCGCGCGTGATCTCCCAGTCGTGCAGCATGGAACACAGTTCCTCGCACGGCCCGTCCAGAAAGGCCTGTTCCTTGTCGCTCAGGCGGGCCGGTGCGGTGGCAAGGAGCTTGCGCCAGTCGGGATCGCCGGTAAAAAGCTCGGCATCCCACCAGACCTCGCCCGCATCTATCGCCTGCCGTTCCGTTTCGGACAGCGAGGGAAGCTGTTTTTTCGCCCAGTCGAAGATGGGCCGCGTGACGTGGTCTCGACGAAATCTGCGCAGGGACATGGGATTCCTCCTTACGCGGCAACGCCCATGCTGCCGCACGGTTCCATGGGCCGGGCCTTCCGGGCAGCAGCCGGCCTCAGACGATCAGCCGGTCCCAGGAGCCATAGCTGTTGCGGATCGTCCCGCGCGGCACCGCAAGGCCGATCAGCAGCATACCCGCCAGCACGCTGGCGGCCAACTGCAGCAGGGTCGCGCCGGACACCAGTGCGACGATGATGAGACCGGAACCGAGCAGCATGTTGAGAAAGCGGACGGGCCGCATGGTCTCGGCCATCGCGGTGACGCTGACCGTGATGACAAGCGAGCCGATCAGGTGGTCCGCATTGGCCATCATGCCTTGCGAGCCGAGGGTCAGGCGTGTGAACAGGAGCCATGTTCCCACACCCGCAGAGGCGACGAGCGTCCACGGAAACGACACGCCGCCGATCACCATTTCGCGCAGCGCCTGCAAGGGATAGAGATCGAAGTCGTCGTCGTCCTCCCGGCTGTCGGCGCCTTCGTCCGTGTCGCCGGTGAAGAAGATGCGCAGGACGGGCCGGCCGGCCTTGTGCCGCCTGGCGAGAAACTGCCCGGTCGCGACCAGTTCATCCACCGAATAGGGAATCTGGATCACCATGGCGGCGGCCGCAATCAGGCACAGCGTGCACCATGTGCCGAGCAGGATCGGCTGGATGACGATGAAGGTGATGGAGACGATGCCGAGCGGCACGATCATGATGCCGAACAGCATGACGAGCCAGGGCATGGTGCGCCAACGGCGCGACGAGCCGATCAGGCCGGTGAGGATTTCCAGCATGTAGGTGAGCGCCCCAAGACCGGCATCGGGCACCGGCCAGGCCTCGGAAACCGAGGACGTGATTATCTCTTCGGTGCCGTTCTTGCCGTTCGGGGCCGCCCCGGCGAAGAAGGGATCCCAGACGCTGTCGACATGCCCGAGCTGATAGGCCGTCAGGTAACGCGAGACGAGCAGTCCCACGACGGCCAGGAAGATGATCGGCATGCGCTGGAACCAGCTCGACGGCGAGAATTCCCAGCCGGGCGGAACCGTCGGCCCAGTGGTCGCGGCCACGACGCTGACGCCGGGCGGCGGCCGCACCACCACCGCAAGGGCAAGGACAAGCGCGCCCACCAATGTGCCATTGAGATAGGCCGCCGCAGTCGGCGCCCAGAAGACGAGCGGCGCGAACATGACCCAGAGGCCTGCCGCGGCCACCGCCCAGCGCACGATGCTCAGGCGCCAGGACAGGGTGAGGAAGGAAAGCAGGACGATGGCGAGGCCCGCGAGCCCGTCGCTCCAGCCCATGGCCGCAGATTCATATCCCAGGACCGGCGGACTGGTCATCAGCCATGCGCCGAGACCCATGTTGATGAAGGGCGCCCACAGGGAACGCCGGTGCGCGGCACGGAAGCGTTTCTCGGCGTCCGCCCGCAGCGCTTCCGGATTGGCCTTCAGCTTCTCCGCCTCTTCCATCCAGGGCGGCAGGGTGATCCCGTTTTGCCGGTACCAGCCCGCAGGGTCCTTTTTCAGGTTTTCGATCATTTCCGGGAGGGTTTCCCTGATCGAATGCTTCGCCGTCCAGCCAAGCAGTTCGTGCGCCAGTGTCGTGTCGAGTTCGTAATGGTCGTCGGCCATGGCGATCATGAAGGGACGGATGAACGGCTTTTCGCCCTGGTCGAAGTCATCGGGAACGACGGGCTCGCTCTTCACCTCCACCCAGGCACCGGCGCTGGCGACCGGCTTCGGCACGGAAAGCGTGTCCCATTGTTCTTCACCGTGGATTTCCGCGGCGATCAGCCGCTGCAATTCGCCATAGGAGACCGCATCGCTCTCGCCAACGAGAATGGTGACGTCGTCAGGAAGGGCATCGCGTCGATCCACTGTCCGCACGAAGGCGTCAACCATGTCGTCCTTGTGAATGAAGGCCTGCCCGGTCTCCAGCGAACCGGAATAGGCATGCGCCTTCGCGTCGCGCTCGTAGATGCGCGCGATCTGGTGCGAAAGCGTGGGAACGGCGCCCGCCTCGTCATAGAGACCGGCCAGATGCAGGAGGACGTAGGGGATCTTGCCGTGATGGTCGCGGATCGCCTGCTCGGCGCGCGCCTTCGATTGCGGATAGGCCCATTTGGGGTCGATTGCAGCCTTCTCAGTGATGGGCAGTCCGGGTTCGCCCGGCCTGTGCACCAGCATCGTCCCGGAATAGACGAACTGGCCGACCTCGAAATCCTGAAGCGCGTCGAGCAGGTTGCGCGTTCCCTCCACGTTCACCTTGTCATAGAGCGGATGGTCTTCGCCGGAAAAATCGAAATAGGCGGCAAGGTGAATGACCGACGCGATCTTGCGTCCATGCTTCCTGCCGACCTCGTCTAGCGCCAGGCGCACGGAATCGCGCGATGAAAGGTCGACCTCCACGACCGGACAGGCCGCGCCCTCGCGCTTCAGGTCGAGGCCGGCAAGCCGGTAGCGCGAACGCAGCGCCTTGACGACGGCCGCGCCAATGTTTCCAGCGGCGCCAGTGATCAGGATCAGCGGCTTCTGGCGAGCATCCTTCTTTTCAGCCATGCGCTCCGATGTCTTGAATCCGGGCTTGGTGACGGGGGACCCGCAAGGGCCTGCCTTGCGGGTCCGTGATGGAAACGGGATCAGTCGTCGAGGACGAAGCTCACCTTCATGTCGACCCTGTATTCATCGACCGTTCCGTTCGAGATCTTGGCCTTGATGTCCTTCACCCAGACCTGTTCGACATTCTTCAGGGTTCTGGTAGCGCGCTCGACGCCGTTCTGGATCGCGCCGTCGAAACTTGAACCGGATGCGCTGATTTCGGTTGTGCGGGCAACAGACATGATAACCTCCTCTGGTTCCTTCCGGGCCAATGGCCGTGCACCTGTCTTGTTCCCTGAGCAACAGGATTTCTTTGCGCTCCCCGTGCGCTTCCGGCGGGTACCGCCTTCCCTTTGGTCAGGTGATCGGCGCGGTACAGGATTCGCCAGGAGTCCTCGCATGTGATAAGTATGAAGCATCGTCGGCACTCGATACGGCAGCCGATGCCTGAGAGACATTTCCCTTTCAAACCGGGTCTGAGCTCCCGCCTCAAGGGCAGAAAGGAGCACCCGATGCATTCGCACACATTGACCTGTTCGGCCTGCGGAACCGTCAATCACATCGTGGTCGAGGGCGACATTTCGCTTGTCGAGGAAATACGCTGTTCGCAATGTCTTGAACCGCTGAACAATGGCTCGAGGCCCGTGGCGGCAACGCAGGAAATGAGCGATCCCGGCGGCCGGTCCGCACCCGCGTAAGGGACCGCCGTCCGCTCTTTCGGAAGCCGGGACACGACCGGAACCCGCTTCCTTCCGTCGCATATCAACATCGTTTCGCGCGCGCCTGTGGCTTGGCGGGTTCCATGACGCGCGGCTTGCCAGCCAACCGGACCTTGCCGGTGGACCCCCGTGTGGGCTCTGTTGACGGACCGCGTTTCTAGCTCCATTGCAGTCACTTCGACGGCACCGGCTTCGGCCCTGCCTTGCCCTTGGTTCACGGTGCTTCACGATGCCGGAGTTTCGTCCATGACAGGTATATTCCGCTTCGGCGCCCTGGCAGACGGCAGCCCCGTGGACGCGGTCGGCATGGAAGGCGGCGGACTGTCCGCCACCATCCTCACCCATGGCGCGGTGTTGCAGGACCTGAGGCTTGCCGGCCACAGGCCACCCCTTGTCCTGGGCTTTGAAAGGCTGGACGCCTATCTTGCCCATTCGCCTTTCTTTGGCGCAACGGCCGGGCGCTGCGCCAACCGTATCCGCGACGGCCGCTTCACGCTGGACGGGCGGGATTACCAGCTCGACCGGAATTTCCTCGGCAAGCATCACCTGCATGGCGGCAGCGCCAATATCGGCAAGCGGCTCTGGACGCTGGAGGATGCCGCGGCGGACAGGGTCACGCTGTCGATCCGCCTTGCCGATGGCGAGATGGGCTACCCTGGCGCAATGACGATCCGGCAGGTCCTGTCATTGCCCGGAGACGGCGTCCTCGACATCCAACTGGAAGCACGGAGCGACGCGCCGACGCTTTGCAACCTGGCGCACCACAGCTACTTCAACCTTGACGGCACGGACACGATCCTGGACCACGAGTTGCAGGTCGCGGCGGATCATTACCTGCCAGTCGACGCCGAACTGATCCCGACCGGCGAAATTGCGCCGGTTGACGGCCATCCCTTCGATTTTCGCCGGCCGCGGCGCCTGCGCGCGGTCTGCGGGTCCGCCGCCATCGATCACAATTTCTGCCTTGCAAACAGGCGCCGGGAAATCACGCACGTGGCCACGCTCAGGGCTCCCCTCTCCGGCATTTCCATGGACATCCGGACGACAGAGCCCGGCCTTCAGGTTTACGACGGCGGCCCGCTCGACGTACCGGTGAAAGGGCTCGACGGCCGCCGCATGGGGGCCCATGCCGGCTTGGCGCTGGAACCCCAGGTCTGGCCCGACGCGATCAACCACCCGGCCTTTCCGCAACCGGTGCTGCGCCCCGGCGAGACCTGGCGCCAGCACACGCAGTTCGTTTTCCGCAAGGGAAATGGCGGACGATCCTGATCACCGGGTTCATGGGGTGGCGGCAAGGCGCGGCCGATCGGGAAATGGTGCCCCTGGCCGGGATCGAACCAGCACTCCTTGCGGAACTCGATTTTGAGTCGAGCGCGTCTACCAATTCCGCCACAGGGGCCAGCGGCATGGGCCTTCGCCTGGCCGCGACGATGCCGGACTATACGGTCCCGGCGGGTCACGTCAATCACATTCAAACCATGACCTGTTTTGCGGCCTTGCCAGCATGGCGCCGCACGCTTACACGGAAGAAAGACGCCGGCATGGGTCCGGTCCCGAACTGCCAAGGTTGATCCCGCATGCTGCGCCGCCTTTATGACTGGACCCTTTCGCTGGCCGGCACCCGCCATGCCGAAAAGGCGCTCGCCGGCATTTCCTTCGCCGAAAGCTCCTTCTTTCCCATTCCTCCGGATGTCCTGCTCATCCCCATGGTGCTGGCCAACCGCGCCAACTGGATCCGGATCGCCACGCTGTGCACCCTGTCATCGGTCGCCGGCGCGTTCCTGGGCTATGCCATCGGCATGTTTCTCTATGAAACGGTCGGCGAGCCGATTCTCGCCTTCTACGGCAAGGTGGACGCCTTCGACCAGATCAGCGCCTGGTACAACACCTGGGGCGGATGGGGCGTACTCTTTGCCGCCGTCACGCCCTTTCCCTACAAGGTGCTCACCATCTTCTCCGGCGCCACGGGGCTCAATTTCCTGGTCTTCACCGTCGTTTCCATCATCGGGCGGGCGGCGCGATTCTTCCTCGTCGCCTGGCTGCTCTACCGCTGGGGCGAGCCGATCCGCATCTTCATCGAGAAGTATCTCAATCTTCTTTTCACCGTTTTCATGGTGTTGCTGATCGGCGGCTTCGTCGCCATCCGCTACGTTTTCTGACAGGAACGAAACACGCATGAACGCCGCCGCAACCCGAACAGCCACCTGGACCGCGCTCCTCCTCGCAGTCGCCATGGCCGGAACCGTCCTCATCGCCCTCGGCTTCGAGCATATCGGCGGCTACATTCCCTGTGCCTTGTGCCTTGAACAGCGCACCCCTTATTACCTTGGCGCGCCGCTCATGCTGGCCACGTTCCTGCTGGCCTGGTTCGGCGCCAGCCAGAGGCTTGTGCGCCTGCTTCTGGCGGCAGGCGGCGCGCTCATGGTCTACGGCCTTGTACTGGGCGTCTACCATGCGGGCGTGGAATGGCACTGGTGGCAGGGTCCTGCCGATTGCACATCCGCCGCGCCGGTCCTCTCCGGTTCGGTCGAGGACCTCCTGAAGGGCGCGACCACCCAGCGTCCGCCGTCCTGCGACGAAGCCACGTGGCGGCTTTTCGGCCTGTCCTTTGCCGGCTGGAACGTCGTGGCGAGCGCCTTCCTCGCGGCGGTCGCCTTTCGCGGCGCCTTTGCCAGAGCCTGAATGCGCTGCAGAGCGTCAGGGCTCCAGTTCGACGTCCCAGTAGAGATAGTCCATCCAGCTTTCGTGCAGGAAGTTCGGCGGAAACGCGCGGCCATTGTTGTGCAGGTCATGCACCGTGGGCTGGAACGGCTTCTGGCGCGGCCACATCTTCGCCTGCTCCGGCATCATGCCGCCCTTCCTCAGGTTGCACGGCGAACAGGCGGCGACGATGTTTTCCCAGTTGGTGGTTCCGCCGCAGCGCCTCGGCACCACGTGATCGAAGGTCAGGTCCTCCTCCGACCCGCAATACTGGCACCGGAACTTGTCGCGAAGGAAGACATTGAACCGCGTGAACGCCGGATGGCGCGCCGGCCGGACATAGGTCTTGAGCGAAACGACGCTGGGCACCCGCATGCGGAAACTGGGCGACGTGACCTCGTGCTCGTATTCCGCGACGATGTTCACGCGGTCGAGGAATACGGCCTTGATCGCGTCCTGCCACGACCAAAGGGACAGCGGATAATAACTCAGGGGACGGTAGTCCGCATTCAGTACAAGTGCGGGCAAACCGTCCGGATTGACGTGCACCGTCACGCCATGACCCCCTATGTTTCAGGTCTGTCGCGCGGATACTGTAAGCCGGACATGACAGCATTGTGAAGCGGCTATTTCGTCTCTCCCCGACAAAGCCCGGCCTGATTTCATTGCCTTTTTGGCTTCACACGGCCGGCGGGGCACCATCGCGGCCCCGGATCGCGGCATAATGCGCCCAGAACAGGCGGGCGGCCACGCCGCGCCAGGGCGCCCATGATTCGGCAAGCGCGGCCAGCGCCTTCTCACCGGGCCGCGAAGCAAGCCCCAGCGCCTCGTGAACGGAGGCCTGCAGAGCCACGTCGCGGGCGGGAAAGATATCCGGATGGCCACCTGAAAACAGCAGGTAGACCTCCGCTGTCCATGGACCGACCCCGCGAATGGCGGTCAGCCGGCCGATGGCCTCGCCGGCCGGCAGGGCGCACAAGTCGTCAAGGCCAAGCCCCTCCTTTTCCGCCGCAGCGATGGCGAGGAGCGTTGCCTGCTTGGGCCGCGACAGGCCGGCGGCGCGGAACACATCCTCGTCCGCTTGCAGCACCGCATCCGGCGTCAAAGGGTCGAGCAGTCCGGCAAGCCGGCCGAAGATCGCGTCGGCACTCGCCTTGGAGACCTGCTGCGCCACGATGATGGAGGCAAGCGAGGCGAAGCCGGGAGGCGAACGCCGCAACGGCACGGCCCCGGCGCGCGCGATCACGGGCCTGAGCCGCCGGTCCTGCCGGGCAAGGGCGTCCAGTCCCTCGGCAATGTCGTCCAGGCTTTCGATCGGGCGCATGGCGCGATCTTGCCACCGCGGGCCGCTCGCGGCTAGTGTCCGCGCGCAGATCAAGGTCCGTGCCGATCCCCAGATGACCAGACCCGTTTTCCGCTTCGCGCCCAGTCCCAACGGGGCCCTTCACCTGGGCCACGCCTGTTCGGCCTGCCTCAACCATGACATGGCGCGCGCGACCGGCGGACGGTTCCTGCTGCGCATGGAGGATATCGACACCGCGCGCTGCTCACCGGCGCTGGAAGCCGCCATGCTGGAGGATCTCGCCTGGCTCGGCCTAGAATGGGAAGAGCCGGTGCGCCGCCAGTCGGCCCATTTCGACGATTACGCTGCCGCCCTCGACGCCCTGGCCGGCCAGGGACTCGTCTACCCGGCCTTCATGTCGCGCGGCGACATCCGCGCGGCGATCGCCGAGACTGAGGCCGGCGGCGCTCCCTGGCCGCGCGATCCCGACGGCGCGCCGCTCTATCCGGGAACCGAAAGGACCCTGCCGGACAGCCAGCGCAAGGCGCGCATGGCGTCCGGCGAACCCTTCGCCTGGCGTCTCGACATGAAGGCGGCGCTGGACTTTGCAGGCCATGTCGCGGGCTGGGAGGAAACCGGCGCAGGCCCTGGCGGCGAGACCGGCCATGTCGCGGCCGAACCGGAGCGCTGGGGCGACGTGATCCTGGCCCGGAAGGAAACGCCAGCCAGCTATCACCTGTCGGTTACCGTTGACGACGCGCTGCAGGGCGTCACGCACGTGGTGCGCGGACGCGACCTTTTTCACGCAACATCATTGCACCGCTTGCTGCAGGACCTGCTCGGCCTGCCTGCCCCCGTTTATCACCACCATCGCCTCGTCCTCGATGCCGATGGCAGGAAGCTGTCCAAGAGCCGGGGCGATACGGCGCTCGCCGCGCTCAGGCACGCGGGCGCCACGCCTTCCGATATCCGAAGGATGGTCGGGCTTTGAGGCGCTCAGTCGGCGCGGTAGAAGATGCCCTTGGCGATGGCCGCCAGGCTGATCAGCGCGAAACCGCCGCCCAGGCCCGCCGCGACCGCAATCTGGATGTTGCGGAACGGGATGCCATACCAGTTGCACAGGTAGATGGTTCCGAAAAAGCCGGCCACCAGAACCACCATGTTGCCGGCCGGACCGAACCCGTCGCTGCGCATGATCCTGTCCAGCGCATAACCGAACAGGTAGCTCAGCATCGTCACGACGATGAAGCCCATCACCAGCCAGAAAGGATCGATTCTCCAGATCATGACACGCACCCTCGAGATCTCGCCCGCGCATCACGCAAGCGCAATCGTAGCGTAACGTCGATTTCTTTCGCTTTGCTTAAATCGGCGGCCGGTATATGCGGGGTGCCCATGTCCAGAAACAGTCTTCAGCCGTCCAGCCACCACCCATGAACCCGGCCCGCATCGCTCCCCCCCTGTTTGTCGGCCTCTGGGCCACCGGCTTCATCGGCGCGCGCTACGCCATGCCCTATGCCGAGCCGTTCACCTTTCTCGGCGTGCGTTTCGTGATCTCGGCCGCGCTGATCGCGGCCCTCGTCGCCTGGTTTGCCGGACCGCGCCTCAAGCCCGCCCACATGGTTCATTCGATGATCGCGGGCGTGCTGATGCACGGCGTCTATCTCGGCGGCGTGTTCTGGGCCATCCGTCACGGGATGCCCGCCGGCCTTTCGGCGCTCATCATCGGGCTTCAGCCGCTCATCACCGCCTTCATGGCGGTCCCGGCGCTCGGCGAACGGGTTACGGCCCGCCATTGGACCGGCCTCATCGTCGGCTTCGCGGGCGTCGTCATCGTCCTGTGGCCGAAGATCGGCGTCGTCGGCGCAGGGGTGACGGTCGCCACGCTCACCGCATCGGTCATCTCCGTGCTCGGCATGAGCGCCGGCACGATCTGGCAGAAGCGTTTCGTGCAGGGCGCCAACCTCATGCGCGGCACCTTCTGGCAATATCTCGGCGGGGTTGTCGCGGCTGTGCCCATGATCCTGTTCTTCGAGGAGGGCCAGTTGGAAATCAACGGCAGCACCATCTTCGCCATGACATGGCTGGTTTTCGTCCTGTCGATCGGCGCGATCATGCTGCTGATGTATCTCATCCGCGAAGGCGCGATCTCGAAGGTCGCCTCGCTCTTCTACCTCGTCCCGGCCTGCACGGCGGTCTTCGCCTGGATCCTGTTCGGCGAGGAACTGCTGCCCGTCCAGATCTTCGGCATGGCCGTCACGAGCTTTGGCGTGGCCCTGGCGACCGGGGCGGGTCCGAAACCTGCTGGCGCAGGGAGCGGTAGCGCATGATGGCGGCGTTGAGTTCGGCGCCGATGATGAAGATCGCCGCGATCATGTAGAGGAAGACCAGAGCGATGATGATCGAGGCGAGCCCGGCATAGGTCGAGGCGTAATTGGCGAAACTGTTGAGATAGGCCGCGAAGCCCGAGGATCCGACGATCCAGAACAGCAGCGTCAGCACCACGCCCGGCAGGATGTCGCGGATGGTCCGCCGCCCGCAGGGCAGCCACTTGTGGGCCGAAACCAGCCCGACCGTCAGCACGATGGCGGCAACGCCCAGCCGCAGCGCGTCGAAACTGCCATACCATTCGGAAACGGCCGGAAAGCGCAGGGTGATCTGCCGCACGATCACCGGAAGCGCCACAAGCAGCAGGCTGACGACGACAAGCACGACCGTGGCCAGCACCACGAAACCAAGGCTCTGGGCGCGCAACAGGAAGACCGACCGCCCCTCGACCTGCCGGTAGGCGCGGTTGAGCGAGGTCCGCAGCGCCTCCACCCCGTTGGAAGCAAAGAACAGGGCGAGCACGACACCGATGGTCAGCAGGTCGCCGCGCTGGGTCGTCAGCACGTTGGTGACCTCGCGCGCCAGCGGCTCGGCAATCGTTTCCGGCCAGGTGTCGAAGATGAGGTGGACCGCCGAGTCCGCGAAGGCGTCGGCGCCCAGGAAGACCGCCAGCGTCGTGGCGAAGATCAGGAAGGGAAACAGCGCCATCAGCGTGGACAGTGCCACATGGCTGGCCATCGCCCAGCCATCGTCCCGGGAAAAATGCCCGAGCGCGTCTGCG
Organism: Phyllobacteriaceae bacterium; assembly: GCA_002708825.1. Lineage (GTDB taxonomy): Bacteria > Pseudomonadota > Alphaproteobacteria > Rhizobiales > Rhizobiaceae > Zhengella. The sequence continues at coordinate 50,765 of PAPF01000023.1, forward strand.
ACGATCCGCCTGGCCGCGATGTAACTGCGCATTCGCCCGTCCTTCCGGTTGCATCCCGTTTTTCTATATGGGAAATGCGGTCGATACAGAAAGGGCGTTGCCGCATGACCCCTCCCCGCACCATCATCGTCACCGGCGCCTCATCGGGCATTGGCGCATATTGTGCCCGCGCGCTCAAGACGGAAGGGTGGCGCGTCTTTGCCACGGCCCGCAAGCCGGAGGATCTGGCCGGCCTTGAAGCCGACGGCATCGAGGCCCTTTACCTCGATTATTGCGATGCCCGGTCCATCGCCACCCTGGTGGAGGATGTCCTCGGACGCACCGGTGGACGGCTGGATGCCCTGTTCAACAATGGCGCCTATGCCCAGGCCGGCGCGGTGGAGGATCTGCCTGTCGAAGCGCTGCGCGCCCAGTTCGAGGCCAATGTCTTCGGCTGGCACGACCTGACCCGGCGCATCGTGCCGGTGATGCGGTCCCAGGGGCATGGCCGCATCGTCAATTGCTCCTCCATCCTCGGCCTCGTTCCAGTGAAATACCGTGGTGCCTACGCGGCCTCGAAACATGCGGTGGAAGGCCTGACGCTGTGCCTGCGCGCCGAACTGGCCGGATCGGGCATCAAGGTCTCGCTGATCGAACCGGGGCCCGTCGTCTCGAAGATCGCGGCGAACGGACTGCCCTGGTTCCTGCGCTACATCGACATCGCCAGTTCGCCGCACCGCGAGGCCTATGAAGCCCAACTTGCGCGCATGAAGGCCGGCGGTTCGGTGTCGCGCTGGAAGCCGGGGCCGGAAGCGGTCCATCGTGTTCTGCGTCACGCCCTCGATAGTCCCCGGCCAAAACCGCACTATGTGATGACCCTGCCGGCCCGGGCCGGCGTGCTCATCAAGCGTTTTCTTCCCCCGGCGCTTGCCTACCGGATCACCGCCGGGCAAGGATGACGCGATTCTTTTGAAGGACAAGCGGACCGGCTTCCGGTCCATCGGGAAAGCAGGAAATGGATACCGTTTTCAAGTTTCTGGCAATGATCGCCATGGCCGCCGTGGCCTTCGTCCTCGTCAGGGGGCTGATCAACATGATGCGGGCCGGCGACGCCAACACGTCCAACAAGCTGATGCAGGCGCGGGTCTTCCTGCAGTTCATCGCCATTTTGCTTATCGTCGGCGCACTTTATTTCGCCCGGCCGGGCTGACAAGCGGCAAGCAATCGAGGGGATATCATGGTCAGGCTGAACAGGATCTACACGCGCACCGGCGACGACGGCACCACGGCGCTCGCAGCCGGAGGGCGGCGCATGAAATTCGACCTTCGCGTCGATGCTTACGGCACGGTTGACGAGGCCAATGCCTGCATCGGCATGGCGCGGCTTCACACCGGCGATTCCCATGCCGGGCTCGACGCCATGCTGTCGCGCATCCAGAACGACATGTTCGACCTGGGCGCCGACCTTGCCACGCCCGACACGGGCGAGGATCTGGGCTACGAGCCCTTGCGCATCGTCCATTCCCAGGTGGAACGCGTGGAGAAGGATATCGACACGCTGAATGCCGGTCTCCAGCCGCTCAAGTCCTTCGTGCTTCCGGGCGGAACGCCGGCCGCCGCAGCCCTGCACCTTGCGCGCACGACCGCCCGGCGCGCCGAGCGCCTGATCGTCGAACTGGCGGAGAAGCCCGGCGAGCACGTCAATCCCGAGACGATCCGCTACATGAACCGCGTCTCCGATTTCCTGTTCGTGGCCGCGCGCGTGGTCAATGGAAACGGCGCGGGCGACGTGCTATGGGTGCCGGGGGCGAACCGCTGAACGAGCGGACAGGGGACGGCGGATATTCATGTTCATTCCGTTGCATGACGCCAACAGCCTGCGCCACATAAAGGCGCAGTTCGTCACCATCGCGATCATCGCAATCAACGTCGTGGTTTTCCTGCTGACCGGCTTCAACGGGCAGCAGGCGCTCATCGCCGATGCGCTGGGCTATGGCTACGTCCCGTCCGTGGTCCACGACATCAACGAACTGACGCCGGAACTGGTGCGGGTCCCCGAGGAACTGACCTACATCACCTATGCCTTCATGCATGGCGACCTGATGCACCTTGGCGGCAACATGCTCTTCCTCTGGGTGTTCGGCGACAATGTCGAGGATGCGCTGGGTCACGTAAAATACCTGCTCTTCTACCTTCTGTGCGCCGCGGCAGGGGCGTGGCTGCACGGATTCATCGACCCTGCTTCCGAAACGCCGCTCATCGGCGCGTCCGGCGCTGTCGCGGGGATCGTCGCGGCCTACCTGCTGCTGCATCCGCGCGTGAAGGTCTGGGTGCTCGCGCTGGGCCGCATTCCGCTGCGCATCCCGGCCTTCATCCCGCTCCTGCTGTGGATCGGCCTGCAACTGGTCATGTTCCTGACATCAGGAGAGGACGAGGTTTCCTGGGCGGCCCATCTCGGCGGGATCGTTGCGGGCGGGCTGCTTGTGCTTGTGCTGCGCAGGCGCGGCGTGCCCTTGTTCGATCGTGCGATCGTCACTCCCAAGGCCGTCGAGACGGAACCGCCGCCCCTTCCCGTCAGGAAGGCGGAACCGCGGACCGCAAGCCGCCGCTGGGGGCGAAACTGATCGGCGCAACGCAGTTTTTTGCGCCGCACACAATTGACGCCCGTATTCGACACAAGCTACATACCGCACGGTATGTTCTGGCTGGCGGCCGAGACCGCCGGGAGGAAAGCGTCGAAACCGGACGCGAAAATTGCGCTGCGGGGCTAGCCTGCGCCATTTCAGGCGCTTAGTTTCCGCCGACAAAATCCAACACTAGAGAGGACACGTGCATGAAAGTCCTGGTACCGGTCAAGCGGGTCGTCGATTACAACGTGAAGATCCGCGTCAAGGCTGACGGCTCGGGCGTCGAGCTTGCCAATGTGAAGATGTCGATGAATCCCTTCGACGAAATCGCCGTGGAAGAAGCCATCCGCCTGAAGGAAGCCGGCGTCGCGAGCGAGATCGTGGCCGTTTCCATTGGCGAGCAGAAGTGCCAGGAAACCATTCGCACCGCTCTCGCCATGGGCGCCGACCGCGGCATCCTCGTCAAGACCGACGATCTGGTGGAGCCGCTGGCGGTCGCCAAGATCCTCAAGGGCGTCGTGGACGAGGAAAAGCCGGAACTGGTGATCCTCGGCAAGCAGGCCATCGACGACGACGCCAACCAGACCGGCCAGATGCTGGCCGCGCTGCTGGGCTGGTCGCAGGGCACCTTCGCTTCCGAAGTGAAGATCGAGGACGGCAAGGCGACCGTCACCCGCGAGGTCGACGGCGGCCTGCAGACGGTCGAACTCAAGATGCCGGCCATCGTCACCACGGATCTGCGCCTCAACGAGCCGCGCTATGCCTCGCTGCCCAACATCATGAAGGCGAAGAAAAAGCCGCTCGACGAGAAGGCACCGTCCGACTATGGCGTCGACACCGCGCCGCGCCTCAAGGTGCTCAAGACCGCCGAGCCGGAAGGCCGCAAGGCGGGCGTCAAGGTGGGCTCTGTCGCCGAACTCGTCGACAAGCTGAAGAACGAAGCGGGCGTCCTGTAAGGACCGGTAGGAAAGGAACAGACACATGGCCATTCTTCTCGTTGCCGATCACGACAACGCTTCCCTGTCCGACCAGAACGCCAAGGCGCTCTCCGCTGCCCTGAAGATGGGCGGCGACGTGGACATCCTCATCGCCGGCAAGGACGCCAAGGCCGCCGCTGACGCAGCCGCGAAGCTGTCGGGCGTGCGCAAGGTGCTGCTCGCCGAATCCGATGCGCTCGCCGAGCGCCTCGCCGAGCCGGCAGCCGCCCAGGTCGTCGCGCTCGCCGACGGCTACGACGCGCTCGTCGCCCCGGCCACCACGATGGGCAAGAACGTCATGCCGCGCGTCGCGGCCCTGCTCGACGTGATGCAAATCTCCGAGATCGTCGCGGTGGAGAGCGCCGACACCTTCCAGCGTCCGATCTATGCCGGCAATGCCATCCAGACCGTGCAGTCCACCGACGCCAAGAAGGTGATCACGGTGCGCACCGCCTCCTTCCAGGCCGCCGGGCAGGATGGTTCTGCGTCCGTTGAGTCCATCGAGGCCGTCGCCGATCCGGCGCTGTCCAGCTTCGTGGAAAACAAACTGTCGGAAAGCGACCGCCCGGAACTGACCTCGGCCAAGATCATCATCTCCGGTGGCCGCGCGCTCGGCTCGGAAGAGAAGTTCCAGGAAGTCATCCTGCCGGTGGCCGACAAGCTGGGCGCCGCCGTCGGCGCCTCGCGCGCCGCCGTCGATGCCGGCTATGCGCCGAACGACTGGCAGGTCGGCCAGACCGGCAAGGTCGTCGCGCCGGAACTCTACATTGCCTGCGGCATTTCCGGTGCCATCCAGCATCTGGCCGGAATGAAGGATTCCAAGGTCATCGTCGCCATCAACAAGGACGAGGAGGCACCGATCTTCCAGGTCGCCGACTACGGCCTCGTGGCCGACCTCTTCGAGGCCCTGCCGGAGCTTGAAAAGGCGCTGTAGGCGGGATGCCCTGAACGCATCGGGCCGGGGCGGCATCACCGCCCCGGTTTTTTGTTGCCGGTGTGGCGACAATGCCTGTTCCAACAGCCCCGTTCCTGCCTTAATGTGCGCCGCAAAACCGGACCTCGGGCAGGACCGGCAGTGACAAGAGCGACAAACGGGACGGGCACGAAATCATGACCGGTATCAGGACCATCGGCATCATCGGGGCGGGACAGATGGGGGCCGGCATCGCGCATGTCAGCGCCCAGGCGGGTTACGATGTCCTGCTGAACGACATTTCCGAAGACCGCATCGAGAACGGGCTTGCCACGATCAACGGCAACATGGCCCGCCAGGTCGCCTCCGGGAAGATCACCGAGGAGGACCGCACCTCCACGCTTTCGCGCATCAGGCCCGCCCCGAAGCTGGAGGATCTCGCCGCCTGCGACCTCGTCATCGAGGCCGCCACGGAGGACGAGACCATCAAGCGGAAGATCTTCGCCCAGCTCTGCCCGGTCCTCAATCCCGAGGCCCTGCTGGCGACGAATACCTCGTCGATTTCCATCACCCGCCTTGCGGCACAGACCGACCGGCCCGAGCGGTTCATCGGAATCCACTTCATGAACCCGGTGCCGGTCATGAAGCTGGTGGAAGTGGTGCGCGGCATCGCCACCGACGAGACGACATTCGTCGCCACCCGCGATTTCGTGGAAAAGCTCGGCAAGACGATCACCGTGGCCGAGGATTTCCCGGCCTTCATTGTCAACCGCATCCTCCTGCCGATGATCAACGAGGCGATCTACACGCTCTACGAGGGCGTCGGCTCCGTGGAGGCGATCGACACCGCCATGCGGCTGGGCGCCAACCACCCGATGGGTCCGCTGCAACTGGCCGATTTCATCGGTCTCGACACCTGCCTGTCCATCATGCAGGTTCTCTATGACGGCCTGGCCGACAGCAAGTACCGGCCCTGCCCGCTGCTGGTGAAATATGTCGAAGCCGGCTGGCTCGGCCGCAAGACCGGGCGCGGCTTCTACGATTATCGCGGCGAAACCCCGGTTCCCACCCGCTAGGCGAAGCAGGAATCCACGTCGCAAGGACTTTGACCCTTTCCCGGCGGCGCCATCGCCGCTAGGTAGGCCCGTCAACAAGCTGGAGCAAACAGGATCGCATCACGCCATTGATCATGGCGACAGGGCCCCGTGACAGGGTCCGCCCTCGACGGGTCACGATGTGAACGGAACGGGAGACGGCCTGATGGGCAAACCGAACCTGGTCATCATCGGCGCGGGTGGCGTCGGCGACGTTGCGGCCAACAAGGCCGTGCAGTTCCGCAGGGACTTCGGCGACATCTACTGGGCCAGCCGCTCGCTGGAAAAGCTGACGGCCAAGGCCAATGCCGTTCACGCCCGCTGGGCGGCGGCCAACGAGAACCGCCTGATCGAGCCGGTGCCCGTCAATGCGCGGGATGTGGGCGAGACCGCGGCCATGCTGCGCGAGACGGCCGCCGACATCGTCGTCAACGTGGCCTCGCCCTATTGCAACCCGGCCATCATGGATGCCTGCCTGGAAACCGGGACCCACTACATCGACACCGCTCTCGCCGAGGAGGAGCATGTCGAGAACATCCGGCCCAACTGGTATGCCTACCATGAATGGCCGCGCCGCCCGGCCTTTGCCGAAAAGGGTATCAACGCCCTGCTCGGCATGGGATTCGACCCGGGCGTGGTGAACATCTTCTGCGCCCATGCGCGCAAGCACCTGCTCGACACGATCGATTCCATCGACATCATCGACGTGAACGGCGGCAGCCACGGACGCTATTTCGCCACCAACTTCGATCCCGACGTGAACCTGCGCGAGATCAAGGAGGACGTCATCACCTGGGACGAGGGCGCATGGCGAACCATGCCGCACCATTCCGAATGGATGGATGTCACCCTGCCCGAGGTGGGCGCCCACCGCGTCTATTCCATGGGCCATGACGAATTGCAGTCGCTGGCGGTCAATTTCCCGGACACGCCACGCATCACCTTCTGGATGGGCTTCGGCGAACACTATCTCAAGGTCTTCGAGGTGCTCGACCGGCTTGGCCTGACCTCCTCGATTCCTGTCGAGGTGGACGGCGTGATGGTGACGCCCAACCGCCTGGTCAAGGCCCTGCTGCCCGACCCGGCCAGCCTGGCGAAGGACTATACCGGCCAGATCTGCATCGGCGTGGATGTTCGCGGCCGCAAGAATGGCGAGGAGAAGCGCTTCTTCATCTGGTCCACATGCGACCACGCCGACAACTACCGCGAGGTCGGCGCGCAATCGATCTCCTATTCCACCGGCGTTCCTGTCATCACGGCAGCGAGGCTGCTCGCCAACGGCGCCTGGAATCCGGGCACCATGGTCAACATGGAGGAACTCGACCCCGATCCCTTCCTGGCCCTGATGCCGGAGACCGGCATCGGCTGGCAGGTGGCCGAACTGCCGCTGGATGGCTCCTGGCCCTGGGCGGGCTGACGCCATGCAGCCGGGATATTTCCACATGCTGGAGACTGCCGGCCTGCCAAGCCCGGCCTATGTGATCGACCGCGCCCGCATCGAGCACAATTGCCGCATCCTGCGCCGAATCGCGGATGAGGCGGGCTTGAAGGTTCTGCTGGCGCTGAAAGCCTTCTCCACCTTTGCCGTCGCCGACATCATCGCCCGCTATCTCGACGGCACGGCGGCCAGCGGTCTCCACGAGGCCCGCCTCGGAAAGACCCGGTTCGGCGGCGAGACGCACACCTTCGCGCCCGGCCTCAAATCCGCTGATCTGGACGATATCTGCCGCTATTCCGATCACCTGATCTTCAATTCGCTGACACAATATCGCCGCTTCGCGCCGCTGCTCGAAGGCCGGTCAGGACCGGAACCGGGACTGAGGCTCAACCCGCATCACCGCGAAGTCGCCAACCCGCTCTACGACCCGGCCGGGCCATGGTCTCGGCTCGGCATCGACGCTGCATCCCTCACGCCGGACGACATGGCGCCCTTCGCCGGCATCCATGTCCACGCGCTGTGCGATCACGGCATCGACGCCTTCGCCCGCTATCTCGAAGCCGTCGAAACGCGCTTCGCCCTCCTCTTCCCGGCAATCGGTTGGATCAATCTGGGCGGCGGCGTGCTCTTCACCGAAGACGGATTTCCCGTCGATCAGGCCATAGCCCTGCTGCGCGGCTTTCGCGAGCGCACCGGCCTTGCCGTCTATCTGGAACCGGGAACGGCCGTCGCGCTTCATGCCGGCGCCGTGGTGGCGGAAGTCCTGGATGTCGGTGTCACCGGAGCGCCCGTCATCGTCACGGATGCCTCGGCCACCTGTCACATGCCGGATGTTCTCGAAGCCCCCTTCACGCCCGAATGCCTCGGCGCCAAGACCCTGCCGCGCGATCTGGAGCCACGTGACGTCAACGACCCGAACGTGGCGCGTGTCGGCGGTCCGACCTGCCTGGCAGGCGACACGATCGGCACCTACCGCTTTGACCGGCTGCCGGACGTCGGCGACAGGCTCGTCTTCCTTGATCTCGGCTACTACACCAATGTCAAGGCGACCACCTTCAACGGCACACCCCTGCCCGCCCTCGTCATCTGGGACAGCCGCACCGGGGAAACCGGGGTGGTCAGGGAGTTCGGCTATGAGGACTTCGAAAGCCGGCTGGGCTGACCGGCACCGCCCCTCCGATGTCAACTCGCCGGCAGCCTGCGCTTCTTGGCAGCCTTGATCAGGCCTACGGCATCCTCGGTCCCCCAGGCTGCGCCTCCAATGAGCCTGCCCATGAGGCAACCCTCGGCATCGACGAGGATCGAGGAGGGAATGCCGCGTCCGAAGCCATGCGAAATGAACTGCGTGTAGGGTCCCATACCGTCATACCCGTATGGCCTGAGTGCGCTAGCGCCGATATTCTTCATGAATTGCTTTGCGCTGTCTGCCGGACCGCCTTCGTTGTCGATATTGACGGCGACCACCTCGAAAGCGCCGCGGCCAAACCGCCGCTGCAATTCGTTGAGGCCCGGCATGCTTCCGCGGCAAACCTGGCACCATTCCGCCCACAAAGTCACGAGCACTGTCTTTCCCTTGAAGTCGGCAAGGGTCATTTGCCGGCCATAGGGTCCGCGGAAGGAAAGGCCGGTCATGTCGCGTGCATCCGTCGCTTTGAAAAAGGACATGCTGCCTTTCGACATCGCGTCGAGATCTGCCATGCGCTCTGGCTGTGCCTTGCAATGCCCCGCAATTGCCTTGCTGTCGCCAACGCCGAACATTGCACTGGCCCCGACGGCCAGGCCACCAATGATAACCACCGGAAGCCAGTTCCGGAGGTACCGCTCAAGGGAGGGGTCCTGATAAGCCATCTCTATTCACTCCGCACACACACCGCCATGGTGCAGGAGAGGGGTGAAAAGAAGGTTCACGGCGGGACGGATTTTCCCGGAACCATGGCCCATGAGTGCCATCATCCGGCCCATGTTTCCGCTGGGCAGACAGCAAGACCTGTCCCAGTTGCGCCCGGGCTTGCCTAACTTGCCGGCACCATGGCCGCATCGATCAGGCGCACCGCATCCTCGCTGTCCCATTCCGCAGGCCCGTTCAGCTTGCCGAGAAGGCACCCTTGCGGATCGACGAGAACCGTGGCCGGAAGGCCGAGCGCCAGGCTGCGCCGCTTGAACTCGTTGAGGATCCCCATGGAGGGGTCGCGGTAATTGGCGAGCGTGGTCACGCCCACCTCGTCCAGGAACTGCTCGGCCTTGGCATTGTCACCCGTGTCGATGTTGACCGCGACCACCTGGAATTCGTCGCCGCCAAGCTGCTGCTCCAGTCCGTCAAGCGCCGGCATCTCCTTGCGGCAGGGCGCGCACCAGGTCGCCCAGAGGTTGACGAGTATGGTCTTGCCCTTGAAGTCCGCGAGCGTCATCGCCTTGCCATCCGGCCCCTGGAAGGCAACGGGGCTCAGGTCCTCCGGATCGGTGACGAGGAATGCCGCCACCTCGCCCGTCGCCGCGGCATCCATGGCCGCCTTGCGTGTCGGATTGGCCGGGCATTGCGCCGAGGCAACATCCGTCCCGCCATTGCCAGACGGCGCGTTTGTCACGTATACCGCGCCCGCGCCGGCAATCACGGCGGCCACCGCCGCGCCGGCAATCCATTTGAAGGACAGGGACGTCTTTCCGTCAGCCATTCGACAACCACTCCGCAAGTGTGAACAGGGCCATGAGCGACACAAAGACCAGCAACCAGATGTGGGGCGGACGTTTCGCCTCCGGCCCGGCCGCCATCATGGAGGCCATCAATGCCTCCATCGGCTTCGACCGGAAGCTTTACGCCCAGGACATTCGCGGTTCGCTGGCCCATGCCGCCATGCTCGCCGAAACTGGCATAATTTCGGCGGACGACCATGACAAGATCGTTCACGGACTGAACACGATCCTGTCAGAGATCGAGGCCGGCACGTTCGAGTTTTCCACGCGGCTGGAAGACATCCACATGAATGTGGAGGCAAGGCTTGCCGACCTGATCGGCCCGGCGGCCGGCCGGCTGCACACCGCCCGTTCGCGCAACGACCAGGTCGCCACGGATTTCCGCCTCTGGGTGAAGGAGGAATTGCAGCGCATCCATGGCGCGCTGAAGGGCCTGATGGAGGTGCTTATCGCCAAGGCCGAGGCCCACGCGGCGACAGTCATGCCGGGCTTCACCCATCTGCAGACCGCTCAGCCCGTGACGTTCGGCCATCATTGCATGGCCTATGTGGAAATGTTTGCCCGCGACCGCTCCCGCGTGGCCGACGCCATCGAACGCCTCGACGAATGCCCGCTGGGTGCGGCCGCGCTGGCCGGCACCGGCTATCCGATCGACCGCCACATGACGGCAAGCGCGCTCGGTTTCCGCGAGCCTACCCGCAATTCCATGGATACGGTCTCGGACCGCGATTTCGCGCTGGAATTCCTCGCGGTGGCCGCCATCTGTGCCTCGCACCTGTCGCGCATGGCCGAGGAGATCGTCATCTGGTCGACGCCGCAATTCGGCTTCGTGAAGCTGTCCGACAGCTTCTCCACCGGTTCCTCCATCATGCCGCAGAAGAAGAACCCGGATGCCGCCGAGCTGATTCGCGCCAAGACCGGCCGCATCAATGGCGACCTGATCGCCCTGCTGACCGTGATGAAGGGCCTTCCGCTGGCCTATTCCAAGGACATGCAGGAAGACAAGGAAGCCGTTTTCGACGCCGCGGAGACGCTGGACCTGATGCTGGCCGCCATGACCGGCATGTTCGACGAGATGGAAGTCAACGTTGCAGCCATGAAGAAGGCCGCCGGCGCCGGCATGTCCACCGCGACGGACCTTGCCGACTGGCTGGTGCGCGAGGTCGGCCTGCCCTTCCGCGAAGCCCATCACGTTACCGGCCGTGCCGTCGCCCTGGCGGTGGAACGCGGCTGCGCGCTGGAAAGACTGCCGCTGAAAGACCTGCAGGAAATCAACCCGGCGATCACGGAGGCCGTCTTCCCCGTTCTCCAGGTTGCCCAGTCGGTGAAAAGCCGCGCCTCCTATGGCGGCACCGCGCCCGCCCAGGTGAAGAAACAGGTCCGCGACTGGAAAAAGCGTCTCGCCAGGGGGTGAGGCAGTTGCGAACCCGGGTGCAAAAGCCCGCGCGATCGGCTATAGAACGCATCGATCACACGAACGGAACACCGATGACCGTATTCAGGAAACCGCTGACCGCCGCGCTTTGCCTCCTGCTGATCGCCACCATGGCATCTGCCTGCGGACGCCGCTCCACGCTGGAAACGCCCTACGAGGCGTCCGTTCGCGAAGCGAAGGAAGCCCGCAGGACCGGCGAGCAGGCTGCCGCTCCGGAAAAACCGGTTGCCGACAAGCCGTTCATTCTCGATTCGCTCATCGAGTGATCCTTCTCCAGGGCCCCGGAACCTTGAACCCGTGAATCACTTCCAATATCGCGACGGCGTGCTGCACGCCGAGGACGTGCCGGTGCCGGACATCGCGCGCGCCGTCGGCACGCCTTTCTACGTCTATTCCACCGCCACGCTGACGCGCCACTACCAGGTCTTCGCCAAGGCTTTCGAGGGACTGGACGCCATGGTGTGCTACGCCATGAAGGCCAATTCCAATCAGGCCGTGCTGAAGACACTGGCAAATCTGGGCGCTGGCGCCGACGTGGTTTCGGAAGGCGAACTGCGCCGCGCGCTCGCCGCCGGCATCCCCGCCAGCCGCATCGTCTTCTCTGGCGTCGGCAAGACGGCGCAGGAGATCGACTTCGCACTTTCGACGGGCATCTGCTGCTTCAATGTCGAATCCGAGCCGGAACTGGAACTGCTTTCGGCGCGCGCCACGGCGCTCGGCCATGAGGCCCGCGTCTCTCTGCGCATAAACCCGGACGTGGACGCGAAGACCCACAAGAAGATTTCCACCGGCAAGGCCGAGAACAAGTTCGGCATTCCCTGGCAGCGCGCCCGCGCGGTCTATGCCGAGGCGGCCACCCTGCCCGGCATCCGCGTCTCCGGCATCGACATGCATATCGGCAGCCAGATCACCGAGTTGCAGCCCTTTGACGACGCCTTCGCCCTGCTGACCGAACTGGTCCAGACCCTGCGTCAGGATGGCCATGAAATCGAGCATGTCGATCTCGGCGGCGGGCTCGGCATCCCCTACAAGGACGACAACAATCCGCCCCCGCTTCCCGAACACTACGCCGAAGTGGTCCGCAAGCATGTCACCCAGCTTGGCCTGAAGGCCATCTTCGAACCCGGCCGGCTCATCGCGGGCAATGCCGGCATCCTCGTCACGCAGGTCATCTACGTGAAGGAAGGCGACGCCAAGAATTTCGTCATCGTCGATGCGGGCATGAACGACCTCATCCGCCCCACGCTCTACGACGCCCATCACGAGATCTATCCGGTCGAACAGAAAGCGGCCACCGCATCGCGCATCACCGCCGACATCGTCGGCCCGGTCTGCGAGACCGGCGACTACATGGCGCACGACCGCGAGATGCCGCGTGTCGCTTCCGGCGACCTGCTGTCCATCGGTTCCGCCGGTGCCTATGGCGCGGTTCAGGCGTCCACCTACAATTCCCGCCCGCTGGTCCCCGAAGTCCTCGTCAATGGCGACCGCTTCCACGTCATCCGTCCGCGCCCGTCCCATGACGCGCTGATCGGCCTCGATTCCGTGCCGGACTGGCTCTGACCGCCGGCACGGGAAAAGACGGAACTTCACGTTTGCGTGCAGCGGCCTCGCCTTTGGCACAATTTCCGCTATCCTCATCGTGTGAGGACCGGCGGATGGCCCGCCGGCAATGCGGAAGGACGGCATGGAGACCACGGCAGGCCTCTTGGAACGCCTGAAACGCACACGCGGCATCGTGCGCCTTGTCATGATCGTCGAGCGCCTGTGGCCGCTGGTCCTGCCGCTCGTCATCATTGCCACGCTGTTTGCCGCTGTCTCCTGGTTCGGCCTGTTCCGGATCGTGCCGGATTGGGCCCGCCTCGCGGTCGCCGGCGTCTTCGCCCTTGCCGGGCTGGCTTCCCTCTATCCGCTGTCGCACATGCGCTGGCCGCGCGCCGGCGAGATCGACCACCGCATCGAGCGGGCCAACGCCCTGCTGCACCGCCCCGTCACCACGCAGACCGACCGGATCGCCGCGGTCAGCCGCGATCCCTTCGCCGAGGCGCTGTGGCGCGAGCACCAGAAGCGCATCGCCGCCGGGCTTGACCGGCTGTCGTCGGGCGCCCCGCGCACCGGCATTCCCGCCCGCGATCCATGGGCCCTGCGCGCCATTCCGGCCCTGCTGCTGGCCGGTGCCTTCGCCTTCTCGTTCGGTCCCGGAGGCGGCTCGCTGGTCGATGCCTTTTCGGCGCGTGGCGGCGTGCCCGCCATTCCGCCGCGCGTCGACGCCTGGGTCACGCCGCCGGCCTATACCGGCCGCGCTCCGGTCTTCCTGACCGCCGAGGCCAACCGTGGCGAAACGCAATTCACGGTGCCCGAAGGCTCGAAGGCCGTCGTCCGCGTCACCGGCGGGTCGGTTGCCGAGGAACTGACCTTCCTCCGTTCGGGAGCCACGGCAGAACGCATCATCGAGCCGGAGGGTCCGGCCGCGGGCCAGGTCACGCCGTCCGGTGCCTCGGGATCCGTCGCGCGCCAGTTCACCCTGACGCTTGAAGACGATGGCGCTCTGCGCCTGTCCACCGGAGAAAGCGCGGTCAATGACTGGGCTTTCACCGTCATTCCCGACCAGCCGCCGCAGGTCGCGCTTTCGGGCGATCCCAAGCGTGAACCGAACGGCGCCTTCACGCTCTCCTACACGGTCAGCGACGATTACGGCGTCCAGTCCGGCGAAACCCTGTTTGAACTGGCCGGCGAACAGGCGCCGAATGCCCGGCCGCTCTACGATGCCCCGGAAATGCCGCTCACCCTGCCGCGCGGACGCGAGGGCGAGGCCGAGACAACAACGGTGATGGCGGAGCATCCCTGGGCTGGCGCGCCGGCGCGCATGCGCCTGAAGGTGACCGATGCCGCAGGGCAGGAGGGCATGTCGGAACCGCTCGCCCTGACCATGCCGGAACGCGTCTTCACCAATCCGCTCGCCCGGGCAGTGATCGAGCAGCGGCGGATCCTGGCGCTCGATGCCAACCGCAAGCAGAGGGTCCTCCTTCTTCTCGACTCGGTTACCCTCAGGCCCGAGGACACCTTCTCCAACATGTCGCATTATCTCGGGTTGATGGCGCTGCGCACCCGCCTGGATCTTGCCGAAAGCGACGATGCCCTGCGCGAAACCGTCGACTACATGTGGGAACTGGCCGTCCAGATCGAGGATGGCGACCTGACCGACGCCGAAAGGCGCCTGCGGGATGCCCAGCAGGCCCTGCGCGACGCACTGGAAAACGGCGCCAGCGACGAGGAGATCGAACGCCGCATTGCCGAACTGCGCGAGGCGCTCAACGAATTCCTTCGCGAATTCGCCGAGCGCGCGCAGCAGGACCCGAACATGGCGCAGCAGATGCCGCAAGACATGCAGCAGCTCAACCAGTCCGATCTCGACCGCATGCTCCAGCAGATGGAAGACCTCGCGAAATCCGGGCAGCGCGAACAGGCCGAACAGCTTCTCTCCCAGCTTGAGAACATGATGCGCAACCTGCAGGCAGGCCGGCAGCAGGAAGGCCAGCAGGGCCAGCAGGGCCAGATGCGCGAGCAGATGAACCGCCTTGGCGAACTCATGCGCCGTCAGCAGGAAATGATGAACGAGACCTTCCGCCTCGACCAGATGCAGCGCGGCGAACAGGGTCAGCAAGGACAGCAGCGCCAGGGCCAGCAAGGCCAGAGGGGCCAGCAGGGCCAGCGCAGCGAACAGGGCCGCCAGCAGGGGCAGCAGGGCCAGGGCGGCCAGCAGCCCGGTCAGGGCCAGGGCGGAATGACGCCGGACGAACTGGCAGAGGCCCTGCGCGGCCTGCAGGAAGGCCAGGGCCGGTTGCGCGGTGAACTGGGCCAGCTCATGGAAGACCTGCGCGGCATGGGCATCGAACCCGGCGAGGGCTTCGGCGAGGCGCAGGACCGGATGGGCCAGGCCGGCCGGGCACTGGGCGAGGCCGACGGTGAACAGGCCGTCGGCCGTCAGGGCGAGGCACTCGAAGCCATGCGCCGCGGCGCCCAGGACATGATGAACCAGATGCAGCAGCAGGCCCAGCAGAATGGCCAGGGCGGCGGCGAGCCGGGCGGCAACAACCGCGCCGACGACCGCGATCCGCTCGGCCGGCCGCGCGCCACCACCGGCCCGGATTTCGGCAACACCGTGAAAGTGCCCGACGAGATCGACGCCCAGCGTGCCCGTGAAATTCTCGAAGCCATCCGCAAGCGTCTGGGCAACGCGCTGTCACCCCAGCTTGAAAAGGAATACCTGGAACGGCTGCTGGACCTGCAATGAGCGATCTGGCGGCACCGGTGCCCATCCTCCGGATTTTCGACGAGGCCCGGGCGCGCGGTTTCTATTGCAGCTATCTCGGCTTTGAAGTCGTCTTCGAACATCGGTTCGAACCCGGTCTGCCACTCTATATGGAAGTCCGCCGGGACCAATCAGTGCTGCATCTGTCGGAACATCATGGCGATGCATCGCCCGGCGCCCATATCCGCATGTCTGTCAGAGATCTCGATGCGCTTCTGCACGACCTTCTGGCGAAGGATTATCGCCACCTTCGTCCGGGCATCATCGCTCAGCCTTGGGGCATGCGGGAGATGACACTGACCGATCCGTTCGCGAACCGGCTGACCTTTTGCGAGACGATGCAGGGCTGAAGGTTCAGGCAGCAAGCGCGCCGGCAACGGCCAAGCGGATTTCCGCCAGCGTGAACGGCTTCGGCACCACGTCGATGATGACCTCGCTGAGGTCGGATGCCCTTTCCCGCTGTTCGGCATAGCCCGTCATCAGCAGGATCTTCAGGCCGGGGAAATCCCGCGCCGCAGTCTTGGCCATCTCGATCCCGTCCAGCACCGGCATGCGGATATCCGAGAGCACGAGGTCGAAACCGCCCGATTCGTCTGTCAGGATCGAAAGGCCGATCTCGCCATCCTCGGCCGTTTCCACGTCATGACCGTCGACGCCGAGCGCGCGCGCGGTGAAGGTACGGACCGAATCGTCATCTTCGACAAGCAGGATCCTGGCCATTTTTCGTCTCTCAAGCCTCGTCCTTGATGAACCCGACATAGGGCAGTTCGCGGAAGGCGTGGCCGGCATCCATGCCGTAGCCGACCACGAAATAGTCCGGGCAATCGAACCCGGTGAAATCCGCGTCGATGTCGTTTGTGCGCCGCATCCGCTTGTCCAGCAGCACGGCGATGGACACCGACCGGGCGCCGCGCGACAGCATCAGGTCGCGGGTGTATTTCAGTGTCTTGCCGGATTCCAGGATATCGTCGATCAGCAGGATGTCGCGGCCGGAGACATCGTTGTCGATGTCGCGCAGCACCTTGATTTCGCCGGATGTGCGGCCTGCGCCATAGGAGGAGATCATGATGAACTCCACCTCCGGCGCCACGCCCACGTCATGCATGGCGCGGATCAGGTCCGCGGCAAAGATGAACGAGCCCTTCAGCACCGATATGACAAGCAGGTCCCTGAAGTCGCGCCCGGCGATCTCCTTGGCCAGTTCCAGATTGCGCCGCGCGATGGTCGATGCGCTGTAGAGCACCTCGATCTGCTTGCCCCTGACCGTCTGCATCATCCGTCCCCTGATCTTGCCAGGCGCACCGACACCCGCTCCACGCCCATATTAGGCGCCGCCACGCGGCCGGAAAAGAGGTGGCTGCCACCCGGTGCCAGCCCTTCGCGGCTTGTCCCCAGCTTGTATTGCGTCAGCGATCCGTCCTTCGCATGCACCGAAACGAGCAGTGCCGGGAGAATTGCCGCGCTTGCGCCACGGTTTTCGATCCGCGTATCGATCCGGAGCAACGGCTGACCCTTCTGCGCTTCCATGCGCGAATCGAGCGATGCGATGACAAGCGGCTCGTCCGTTCCGCCCGTGAAAAGGGCATGCCCGCCATTGATCCAGAAGGCAGCGCCCGCCACGATGAAACCGGTGACCTTGAGGATGCGCCCGGCCAGCGGCTCGCGTGAACCGGAATCGTCCGCCGGCGATGGCGCGCTGCGCAGCATGGCCAGGCCGTCGGATGCGGCCGGCGCGCCAGGGCGGCCGATGCGCCGCAAACCCGCCTCGCCCGCCCTTCGCGAAGCGTTCACTGCACGGTCCGTATTGGTATCGCCCGCCGTTTCGTAGCCCACGAGTTCGGCATCGTCGCGCAAGCCAGGCTCCGCGCGCCTGGCGGCCCCGCCGTGCAGGTCCAGGATTTCGCCTTCCAGCGGCGGATGCATGGTCCCTTGCGGCATCGTCTGCGCCTGATTCTCCCTTTTTACGATGTGTCGCGCGGCCATGGTGAACAAATGGTTAACGCGGCCTCGAATACGCCATGCTGGCAGAGGATTCTTGACCCCTCCCGTTCGGGACCGTTAACCAAGACAGGGAACTGATTTGCCCGGCGGCGCAGGGTCGCGGCCGCGGCCCATCCGGTGAAGGAAACAGGCGGCGTGATCCGTTTCGAGAACGTGGGACTGAGATACGGCATGGGACCGGAGATCCTGCGCGATGTCTCCTTCCATCTGCCGGAGAGATCGTTCCAGTTTCTCACCGGCCCGTCGGGCGCCGGCAAGACCACGCTGTTGCGCCTGCTGTTCCTGTCGCTCAAGCCCACGCGCGGTCTCATCACGGTCTTCGGCAAGGATCGCACCCGCATCACCCGGGCGGAACTGCCGCATCTGCGCCGCCGCATCGGCGTCGTGTTCCAGGATTTTCGCCTGCTGGACCACATGACGACATGGGAAAACGTGGCGTTGCCCTTGCGCATTCGCGGGCGCGAGGAGGCAAGCTACCGCAACGACGTCACCGAACTGCTGAAATGGGTCGGCCTGGGCGACCGCATGCACGTGCTCCCCCCCGTTCTCTCCGGTGGTGAGAAGCAGCGTGCGGCCATCGCCCGCGCCCTCATCGAACAGCCGGAAATCCTGCTCGCCGACGAACCGACCGGCAATGTGGACCCCCCCATGGCGCGGCGCCTGCTGCGCCTTTTCATCGAACTGAACCGGTCCGGC
This sequence comes from Phyllobacteriaceae bacterium, assembly GCA_002708825.1. Lineage (GTDB taxonomy): Bacteria > Pseudomonadota > Alphaproteobacteria > Rhizobiales > Rhizobiaceae > Zhengella. The sequence goes on from PAPF01000023.1 coordinate 68,928, forward strand.
ACGGCGGTTGTCATCGCCACGCACGACCTGTCCCTGATGAACCAGGTGGACGCCCGGCGCATGATCCTCGCCGACGGGAGGCTGGACATCTATGACTGAAGGGTCAAAGCCGGCAAACCGCCCGCCCGTACCGGCGGGCAAACGCGAGGCGTCCCGCCTGCCGAAACTGCCCGACCTGCCCGTGCGCGCCGTCCCGCGCGTGCTCAACACGCGCGCCCGCCGGCCGACGCCGATCGTCCCCTCGGGCAATGTTGCCGGCCGCGCCCTCGTCTTCGTCATCGCCATCATGACATTCCTGTCATGCCTCACGCTTGGCGCGGTGACCCTCGTTCGCGACACGGCATCGGGCTGGCAGAGCCAGATCGCCCGCGAGGCGACCATCCAGATCCGCCCCGGCGAGGGTATCGACATGGAGGACGCCCTGGCGCGGGCCGCGGCCATGGCCCAGACCTTCGACGGTGTCCGCGCGGCCACGATCGTCGACCGGGAGGCAACCGCGCGGCTTCTGGAACCCTGGCTTGGCAGCGGCCTCGACATCGATGAATTGCCCGTTCCCCGCCTTGTCGTCGTCACCATTGACGAGACCGACCCGCCGGATTTCGCGGCCATGCGCGAGACATTGTCCGGCACCATCCCCAACCTGTCGCTGGACGATCATCGCACCTGGGTGGACCGGCTGGTCTCCATGGCGCGGACCACCGTTTCCATCGGGGTCGCCGTCCTTGTCCTGATGCTGTCGGCCACCGTCCTGACCGTGGTCTTCGCCACCCGCGGCGCAATGGCCGGCAATGACCATATCATCGAGGTCCTGCATTTCGTTGGCGCCGAAGGCAAGTTCATCGCCGTGGAGTTCCGCCGCCACTTCCTCGCGGTGGGTCTCAAGGGCGCGGCGATCGGCGGCATCCTGGCGGTCGCCGTCTTCCTGCTGGGCTCGTGGTGGTCGGCCAGCAACCTGGCCACGCCGGAAGCAGCCCAGGCGACCGCGCTGTTCGGCTCGTTCGGCATCGGCCTCGCCGGATATCTCGGCGTCATCGCCATTGTCATCCTCATCGCCCTCCTGACCGCGCTGACCACCCATTACACCGTGCTGACCAGCCTCAGCGACCTCGACACCACGGCCGGCGAATGATCTGCCAGGATTTTCAGCGCCGTCTGATATGCCTGAATTGCCGCTTTTCCGGCTATTCAATGCCGCAATTGGCCTGTATCGAAGGATCATGAACGCGAACGAGGAGCCCGCCGGCCCGGCCGTGACCGTGGCAGTACAGGGCAGGATCGAAGGGAGCGGAACGATCCGCCGCCTGCGCCGCATCTGGCGCTACACCTTTCTTGCCACCTTGGTCGTGGCTGCTGTCTTTGTTGCCGGCTTCGCCTTCTTCGTTGACGCTGTCGGCCGCATGGCGCCACCTGGCGGCATGAGCCGCGCCGACGGGATCATCGTGCTCACCGGCGGCTATCACCGCCTCGACACGGCCGTCTCCCTGCTGGAAAAGGGCCAGGGCAAGCGCCTGCTCATTTCCGGTGTCAATCCGGTGACGACCCGCACCAGCCTGCGCCAGGCCACCGGCGCCCGCAGCGCCATCTTCAACTGCTGCATCGACATCGACATCGAGGCGCTCGACACCATCGGCAATGCCGCCGAAAGCGCCAAGTGGCTGGAGCGCAATGGCTACAGGAGCGTGATCCTGGTGACCAACAACTACCACATGCCGCGCTCGATGGTGGAATTGAAGCGTACCGCCCGCGACATCGAGATCGTACCCTGGCCCGTGGTCAACACGCCGATGGAGGATGGCCGCTGGATGACCAAGCCGGCCGCCATGCGCGTGCTCATCACCGAATACGCCAAGTATGTGGCTGCCCTGGCACGCGGCGTCCTGCCGGTGCGCGATTCCTCGCCCATGATGAGCGCATCGGCGCGTTGACATCGTCCCGCTTTGCCTTTCCCGCGTCATCGTGTAATCCGGACCGAATCCCAGTCCTCAAGACCGGTTCTGAAATCTCATGATCCTTCTGCGCTCGCTCCTGTTCAACGCGGCCTTCTACGTGATGACGCTCGTCCAGATGATCGTCTACACGCCGTTCTACTTCCTGGCCCCGCGCGAAAGGGCATGGTGGGTTCCCAAGACATGGGCGAAGGTCAATCTCTGGCTGCTCGACCGGATCGGCGGCGTCAGGTCCGAGGTCACCGGCCAGGAAAACCTGCCCGATGGCGGTTATATCATCGCCCCAAAGCACCAGTCGGCATGGGACACCTTCTCCTTGCTGCCCTGGATCCCCGACGCGCTCTACATCCTCAAGCGCGAGCTGATGTGGATCCCGCTCTTCGGCTGGTATGTTGCCAAGATGCGCATGATCCCCATCGACCGCGGCAAGCGCTCGGTGGCGCTCAAGAAGGCCGTGAAGGAAGCCCGCGAGAAGATGGCCGAAGGGCGCCAGCTCCTCATCTATCCGGAAGGAACGCGCCGCCCGCCGGGCGCGGAGCCGGCCTACAAGTACGGGATCGTGGAGCTTTACGTGCAACTGAACGTGCCGGTCGTTCCCGTCGCCCATTGCGCCGGCCTCTACTGGCCGCGCCGCAAGATGCTGCGCTATCCCGGAACCATTCGCGCCCGCTTCCTGCCGCCCATTCCAGCGGGCCTGCCGCGCGAGGAGTTCCAGGCCCGGCTCCAGGCCGAGACGGAGGCCGCCTGCGACGCCTATCTCGTGGAAGCTGCGACCGGCGCGAACCCGCCGCCCATGCCCGAGACGGCCATCCGCCGCCTGCAGGAACTGGGCATCGAGACCTCCGGGCTCCCGCGCCGCTGACGCGGAACGTGTCAGCCTTCGCGCATGTGGTGGGCGACGGCTTCCAGCCAGCGGTCGCGAATGCCGATGTGGCGCAGATGCTCCACCGTGTTGGCGACATATTCGTCATTGGGACCGGATTGCCCGTGCGCGCCGCGCACATGGCGCGCCGCTTCCTCGATGCCGAGACGCCCGGCGTACTGATGGTGGTGCTGGTCGACGACATAGCCGAGCGCTTGCACCCGGCGCCCGTCGTCAAGGGCTATGTTGAGCCAGCGTTCGCGATAGACATGGGTAACCAGTTCCCGCCCGCGCAGGTAATCGATGGTCGGCGTACGCCGCGTCCCGCAGACACGGAAGGCCACGCCCACGCAGGAGCCGCCCTTGTCGAGCCCGAGCACGAGACCCGGCCGCTGTTCCGTTCCGCGATGCACGAAGGAGCGCACGCAAAGCGCCCGGCGAAAGCCGTAAAGATGGGCCCGGTGGCTTTCCAGGTGGTCAAATCCCGGCCGCCACATCAGCGAGCCATAGCCGAAGACCCAAAAATCGCCCATATCGGCGTCAGTGCTCATGGCGCCCTTGTCCGCCCCTGATTGTGAAAGGCTGCTCTCAACCATGTCCCGCCCGGCCAGTCCCGCTCCGCGCAGCACCCGTCGCTTTTTCTTTCTCGCCCTGGCCGTCATTGCGGCCATCGGCCTCTATACGGCCGGCTGGTTCTATATCGCCGGGCGGCTCGAAGCGCAAACCCGCCTCGCCATGGAACGCCAGGCCGCGCGCGGCATCGAGGCCGAATGCGCCAGCCCGCAGGCCCATGGCTATCCGTTCCGCATCGGCCTGATCTGTGAAAGTACCGCATGGCGCGAGCCGGCCGGGGGCATCGCCATCAGCGCCGGTGCCTTGCGCAGCGCGGCCCAGGTCTACGCGCCGCGCCATGTCGTCGGTGAAATCGACGGCCCGGCAGAACTGGACCTGCCCGGCCTCGTGCCCCTGCGCGCCGACTGGCAAAGCCTTCAGGCCAGCGTCCGTGCCTCCGAACCACTGCCGTCGCGCGCCTCGCTTCAGGCCACCGATGCCCGCCTTTCGGTCCGCTCGTCCCATGCGCCGGTCATCGCCACCGCCGACGCCGTCCAGGCCCACATGCGCACCGTCGAGGGATCACTGGACCTCGCCGCCGCCCTGACCGGCGTCAACCTGCCCGAGGGCATGACCAACGGCGTGGACCTGCCGCCTCTCGCCCTGACATCCGACATGACGATCCGCGACGGCGCGCTGCACATGGCTACGGGCAAACGTTCCCTGCGCGGTCTCGAAGGCACGCTGCGCGATCTCTCGCTCGAGATTGGCGGGTCGGCGGGCGCGCGCCTGACCGGCCCGTTCAGCGTGGATGGCGAGGGCCGGCTGAACGGCGACTTCAGCCTGACGCTGCGCAATCCGGCCGAACTCGCCGCCCTGGCAAAACGGCTCTATCCGCGCGAGGAGAAGACGATCGGCAGCGCGCTCGCCGCGCTGACGGCCCTCGGCGGCGGCAATGGCAGTCCGGTCATTCCCGTCCGCGTCAGCGATGGCGTCCCGTCGCTGGGCTTCTTCCGGCTGCAGCCACTGCCGCGCCTGCCCTGACCGGATGGCTCAGGGCTTGTGGGCGTGGTCCGCGTGGCGGCCGAAATCCGGCTCCGCCGTATCCTGCCCGGCCTCGATGATCGAGCGGCGGATGGCCCGGGTGCGGGTGAACAGGTCGAACAGCTTGTCGCCATCGCCCCAGCGGATTGCCCGTTGCAGCGCCGACAGGTCTTCGGAAAACCGCGCCAGCATTTCAAGGATCGCGTCCTTGTTGTGCAGGCAGACATCGCGCCACATGATCGGATCGGACGCCGCAAGGCGCGTGAAATCGCGGAAACCGGAGGCGGAATACTTGATGCCTTCGGACTTGGTCACCGTCTCCAGGTCGTCGGCCGTGCCCACGATGTTGTAGGCGATGATGTGCGGCAGATGCGAGACGATGGCCAGCACCCGGTCGTGGTGATCGGCATCCATGGTGTCGACGCGCGAGCCGCAGGCTTCCCAGAACAGGCGCAGGCGGTCCAGTGCGCCCGCCTCGGTGCCCTCGACGGGGGTCAGGATGCACCAGCGGCCCTCGAAGAGTTCCGCGAAACCGGCATCAGGGCCCGAGCGTTCCGTGCCCGCGATCGGATGGCCGGGAATGAAATGCACGCCTTCGGGCACATGCGGCGCCATCTGTTCGATGACGGAGCGCTTCGTCGAGCCCACATCGGTGAGGATGGCGCCCGGTTCGAGCGCCCCGGCGATCGCTTCCGCCACCGCGCCCGATGCCCCGACAGGCACCGAGACGATGACGAGATCCGCGCCGCGCACCGCATCCCCCGCATCGGCCACATGGCGGTCGCCAAGCCCAAGCTCTTGCGCCCTTGCCAGCGTTTCGGCACTGCGGCTCGAGACGACGATCTCGCCTGCCAGCCCCTCGCGCCGGATCACATGGGCCAGCGAGGAACCGATGAGCCCGATGCCGATCAGCGCGATGCGCGCGAACATCGGCGCGCCCGCCCCGGTCTTGCCGTTCATGCCGGACACGATGCTATCCTTTCAGGAATTCGGTCAGCGCCGCGATCACGCCTTCATTCGCCTCGGCCGTGCCGATGCTCATGCGCAGGGCATTGGGAAAGCCGTAGCCGGTCACCCGGCGCAGCACATAGCCGCGCGCGCACAGGAAGGCATCCGCCGCCTCCGCCGTATGCACCGGATCGTCCTCGGGGAAATGCACCAGCACGAAATTGCCGACCGAGGGCGTGACGCGCAGGCCAAGCCCGGTGAAGGCTTCGGTCAGCCGGGCCAGCCATGCGTCATTGTGCGACACCGCCGCCTCGATGAAGCCACGGTCGCGGATCGCCGCCGCGCCGGCCCGGATCGCCAGTGCATTGACATTGAACGGCCCGCGCACGCGGTTGATGGCATCGCACACATGGGCCGGCGCATACATCCAGCCGATCCTGAGGCTGGCCAGGCCGTAGATCTTGGAAAAGGTGCGCGTCATGACGGTGTTGTCGTTGTTGGCGACCAGTTCCATGCCCGCCTCGTAGTCGTTGCGGCGCACATATTCGGCATAGGCGGCATCGAGCACCAGCAGCACGTGCGGCGGCAGCGAGGCGCGCAGGCGCTTGACCTCTTCGTAAGCGATGTAGGTGCCGGTCGGATTGTTCGGATTGGCGAGGAACACGACCTTGGTGCGCCCGGTGACGCAGGCAAGGATGGCATCCACGTCGGCCGTTTCGTCCTTTTCCGCCGCCACGACCGGCGTCGCTCCATTGGCCAGGATCTGGATGCGGTAGACCAGGAAACCGTGCTCGGTATAGATCGCCTCGTCGCCCTCGCCGAGATAGACATGGGCCAACAGGCCCAGCAACTCGTCCGAACCGTTCGAGCAGACGATGTTGGCCGGGTTCAGGCCATGCACTTCCGCGATTGCCTGGCGCAATTCCTCCGACTGGCCGTCAGGATAGATTTCCAGCCGGGACAGCGAACCCTCGATGGCCTCGCGCACTTTCGGCGAGCAGCCGAGCGGCGTCTCGTTGGAGGACAGCTTGTAGACCTTCTCCACCCCGTGCACGGTCTCGCGGCCCGGCACATAGGCGGCGATGTCCATCACGCCGGGATTGGGCACGGGACGGGTGGGATTGGCGCTCTTGTCCATGACGGGAAACCCTTGGGTGAAGATTGGCTTGGCCGCGCACAGGCGACCGCGAGCCGACATACAGCCCGCAAGGCAAAATGTCGAGGCGGTCGGGTCAAACGGGGCTGTGGCGTCCCGCCCGGTTTTCGTTTCCGTCCCGGTGCACCCGTGATGCCGCCTGAGGGGCCAGCACCGGGACGAAGACGCGGCGCGAGGCCCGCTGGGCGACAGGCCGGCCCTGGTAGAGCCGCTTCTGCGCCTCCACCACCAGAACCCCGGCGAAGAGCGGCCAGATACGCCGGCCCGCCTGTTCCAGTGACGGCGCGGCGCGGATCAGCCACCGCTTGCGCAACGGCGGGAAGAACAGCGCATCGGCAAAGGCGCCGGGGGTGAAATTGGCATCGCGCAGCAGCGTGGTCACCTGTCCGCGCGAGAACGGCCGCCCGGAGCCGAAGGGCGTGTGCTCGAACCGCGCCCAGATGCCGCGCCGGTTGGGCACCACCACCACCAGCCGCCCGCCCGGCGCCAGCACCCGCCATGCCTCCGTCAGCGTTTCGCGGGGATTCTCCGAATGCTCCAGCAGGTGAACCATCAGCAACCGGTCGACCGAACTGTCGGGCAGCGGCAGTTCCTCGTCGAAGACCAGCGCCGCCGCGCCCGGTCCTTCCACCGGCCAGTTCACCGCGCCCTGTCCGGCCGGCATGAAGGCGAAGGTGCGTTCCGCGTCGGGCGAGAACCGGTCCAGCCAGGGCAGCGCATAGCCCAGCCCGACAAGACGCTCATTGGCCAGCGGCTGCCAGACCGCTGTCAGCGCCCGAGCGATTGAGCGTTCCGCCAGCCGGCCGAGCGTCGAGGCATAAAAGGTTCGCAAATCGACGATGTCGCCATACATGGACGGGACGGTAGCATGCCGGACGTCGAGCGCAACCGGGCTTGGCAAGTGACAATCCGCCACGCCTCCAATAGGCTCGGCCCCGAAGCAAGGGAGATTGAAGATGCCATTGCAGATCGAACAGTTCATGTGCCGCAGCGACAACTTCTGTGTCCTGGTTCACGATCCGGACACCGGAGCCACGGCCGCCATCGACGCACCGGAAAACCCGCCGATCCGCGAGCAGCTTGCCCGCAAGGGCTGGACCCTGACACACATCCTCGTCACCCATCACCACGGCGACCACGTCGAGGCCATCGCGCCACTGAAGGCCGCCTATGGCTGCGAGGTCATCGGCCCGGCCGCCGAAGCCGACAGGATCGAAGGGCTCGACCGGTTGGTTGGCGACGGCGACCGCTTCGACTGGGCAGGCCATGCCGTCGAGGTGATTTCCACGCCGGGCCATACGGCCGGCCATGTCTGCTACCATTTCCCCGATGACCGGGTCGTCTTCACCGCCGATACGCTGTTTGCCCTCGGCTGCGGCCGCCTGTTTGAGCGCGGCCCGCGCGAGATGTTCGCATCCCTGTCGAAACTGGCCGCCCTGCCGCCGGAAACCGCCGTCTATTGCGGCCACGAATACACGCTGGCCAATGCCCGTTTCGCCGTGACGGTGGACCCGGACAATGCCGTACTGGCAGGCCGCCTGAAGGAAATCGAGGCCTTGCGCGCGGAGGACAAGCCCACATTGCCAACGACCATCGGCCTGGAATTGCAGACCAATCCGTTCCTGCGCTGGGGCGATACCGCCATCCGCACGCATCTGGGCATGGAGAATGCCGATGACTGGGAAGTGCTGGGCGAAATCCGTGCCCGCAAGGACAAGGCCTGAACCTTGTCCGGCGCGGATCTGCCGGTTCAGGTCAGCGCAACGAGGAAGGCTGCCTGCGCGAGGTAATAGGTGATCCACACGAAGAGATGCGCCGCGCGCTGGCGCGGATCGTCCTCGCGCATCAGGAACCGCTCGATGGCCAGCACCGAATCGGAGGCCACGAAGAGCAGCGCCCCCGCCACGACGCCCGGCGACTGGAACAGGAAGGCCGCCGCCGCCATGGCGACGATGGCCGCGACATAGACGGCCACCGGCCCGCGCATGGGCTTTTTGACCGCCGGCATCAGGCGCCAGGCCAGGAACAGCGCCCATGCCGCTGTTGCAAGGACAAGGACAAGCGCCAGGGAGAGGGGCAGGACAGTGACCGGCAGCGCCGATCCGGCAGCCGGATCGTGCAGCGCGAACAGGGCCACAAAGACCAGATGTGCGGTCAGGAAGGCTCCGAGACCCGCCATGAAGGACCGGTCGTCGTAATGGGCGAGAAAGAAATCGCCGAGTGCGGAGAGTGCCAGCCCCGCGACCAGCAACCAGGGACCGCCCACATGCAAGGCGATCAGCGCCAGCAGGCCGGTCGAAAGCGTCTTGACCGCCGTGCGCCGCCAGGACACCGGCTGCGGCAGCAGCAGGGCATAGAGCGCGGCGGCGACAGCCGACAGCAGGAGGAGGCCGTTGGCGGTTTCCGCAAGTCCGCCAGGCCAGGGCAGCAGGCTCATGGCGATGCCCCGTCTGCCTGCTTGTTACCGCTCGTCAGCATCGGCCAGGCGGCCAGGATGGCGCCCCCGGTGATCAGCAGGCAGGCCGCGAGCACGATGACGGTCGCCTCGGCGAATCCGGCGGCGATCAGCACCAGCGTGGAGAAGAGTGGCGCGCCATAGCTCGATGCGCCGAGGACCTGGATATTGCCCTGCTTGACGCCGTGATCCCAGAAATAGAAGGCCGCGCCCACCGGTCCGAGGCCGAGCCCCAGCACCGCCAGCCATTCCAGCGTGGTGGCCGGCCAGACCGTTTCCTCCAGCGCCAGATGGCATCCGAGTGCCAGCACCGCCGTTGCCGCGCAGAAGCCGGTCACCGCATCGCTCGGCACATCGGCCAGGCGCCGCGACAGCAGCGAATAGCCCGACCAAAGGAAGGCGCAGACGAAGGCCATGGCATAGCCGAACCCGTAGGCCGGATCGAAGGAGAGGCCCTGGCCCTTGGTGACGATCAGCGCGGTGCCGGCAAGCCCCATCAGCGTGCCGGCGACATGATGGACGCGCAACCGCTCGCCCGGCATCAGCGCGGACCCTGCCACGATGAACAGCGGCCAGAGATAGGCGATCAGGCTGGCATCGACGGCCGGCGCGTTGCGCAGCGCGGTGAAATAGAAGAAGTGGTAGCCGAACAGCCCGATCACCCCGACAGCCCATGCGCGGCCGTCGGCCTTCAGGGCAGACAAGGGCTGTCCTCTCACAAGAAGCGCAGCCAGCCCGACAAGGGCGCCGATGGTGAAGCTCATCGCGGCGAGCTGGAATGGCGGTACGGCGCCGGACGCATCGGTAAACAGCGCCAGCAGCGCCCACAGCACGACGGCGAGAAAACCGATGAATGTCGCGCGTACCAATTCGCCCTCCCGGCCATCAGCCGGATCGGCTCCGGTGCCGTCGTGTCAGTCCGCCGGCCCGAACCGGGTCGCGGCGATCGTCAGCCGCCCGATATAGGTCGGCACCGACGCCTTAACCGGAGCATAAACGTCTGTCGAGCCTCTGCGCGCGAAGGTGACGCTGATATCGTCATTGGCGCGCAGGTACTGGATGGATTTCCTGTCCGTGCGGTAGCCGGCCACGGGGATGAACTTCGCCTTGCAGGTGACGGACGGTCCCTTGTAGCTGCCGATGGTCACGTCGCCTGTCTGCGGATTGGACAGCGCGATATCCATGCGCATCCGGCCGTCAAAGACATGCAGCGTCCGCCCGCAGACCGCTTCCGGGCTCGCCGCGCGCACGATGCTTGCCGTCATCGGATCGCTGACCGCCTTGAGATGCTCGGCGGTGACCGGAACGAGCTTCTCGTTCTTCCGCGGCTTGGGCGACACGCGGGCCTCGATCACGTTGCCGTCCCGGAAGACGAGCGCCGTGGCGCGCTTCTTCTCGCCCGAGACATAATTCATGGCATAGCGGTCGGGCACGACACCGTTGTCCGTCAGGCGGCCTTCGACACGCGAATGGGCGACCGTCTTGTCGAAGACGAGGGCGAGCCCCGAACTGCGCACCGACCCTTCCACCGTGAACCGGTTGCCGTCCACCGAACTGCGGAAATGCGACTGGCCGAGGGGCAGACCGAGCAGGGAGAAGGTGTATTCCGTGACGAAGGTGTCCCTGGCCTCCATGGCTTGGCCCGCAACAGGCAGGGTTGCCAGTGTGGCCGCGCACAATGCGGTTGTCATTCGGATCATCGCGTTCAGTCCCATCTTTGACGTCCCTCGGCCTTGTGGTTATGCGGCGATTCCGGCAAAGTTGTGGTCCGCTCGCCGGTTCCCGCGGACCACCGCCCGGCGAATGCGGGTTGACGCACGGCGCCAATGACACTATGGAACGCGGGATTTTTCCCACGAGGCAAGCCCGGGAACAGGACGCGGTTCACGCGAGCGGCGTTCACGCTCCCTTCCGGCTTGCATCGAAAGACACGAACCAAAAGGTGATCAGATGTCCCGTGCTTGCGAACTGACCGGCAAGGCTGTCATGTCCGGTAACAATGTCAGCCACGCCAACAACAAGACCCGCCGCCGCTTCCTGCCCAACCTGGTGCAGGTGACGCTGATCTCGGAAGCCATGGGCCAGAGCTACCGCCTGCGCATTTCCGCTGCCGCCCTGCGCAGCGTCGAGCATCGCGGCGGCCTTGACGCCTTCCTCATGAAGGCGGCCTCCAACGACCTGTCGCAGCGTGCCCGCGTTCTCAAGAAGCAGATCGCCAAGAAGCTGGCCGAACAGGCCGCCTGATTTTCCCTTGCTTCGGCCCGGCAGGCCATGCGGCTTGCCGGGTTCATCATTTCCCGCCGGTTTCGGCCGGCCAGCTGGTGGCATCACCCAGGATAAAAAAATGCGTATGTCGATACGTTCCCTTCTGCCTTTCGTGGCCGCCATGGCGGCTGTCGTCGCCGTTTCCAACATCCTCGTGCAGTATCCGTTCGCCCATTTCGGGCTGGACGAGATCCTCACCTGGGGCGCCTTTACCTATCCCGTCGCCTTCCTCGTCAACGACCTGACGAACCGCCGTTTCGGTGTGGCCGCCGCCCGCAAGGTGGTGCTGGCGGGCTTCGTGCTTGCCGTTCTCCTCTCGGTCTGGCTGGCGACACCGCGCATCGCCATCGCCTCCGGCTCGGCCTTCCTGGTGGCGCAACTGCTCGATACGGCGGTGTTCGACCGTCTGCGCCGGACGGCCTGGTGGCGCGCGCCGCTCATCTCCACCCTGCTCGGCTCGATGATCGACACGGTCATCTTCTTCGCCATCGCCTTTGCCGCGCGCTTTGCCTTCCTCGATGCCGCCTTCGGCTTGGAAGACGGCTCGCTGGCGTTTCCGGTCGGTTTCATGGGTGCGCAGGTCCCGCTCTGGGTGTCGCTCGCCATCGGCGATTTCTGCGTCAAGATCGCCGTCGGCCTCGTCATGCTGGCCCCCTATGGCGCGCTTCTGGCCCGGCTCAAGCCGGTGGCTCCGGAAGCCGCCTGAGGGCGGCGCCGTCCGGCCTGCCGCCACGCCTATTCCGCGATGACGAACTCCAGGTAGAGCGTGCGCTGCAGCAGCGACTTGTTGTCGTCGGAAACCAGCGAAAGGCGCAGCGTGCCGTCGCCCGCGCGCCAGACATCCATGCCTTCCATGTTGTCGATCTGGTATTCCATCCCGCCGGTGAAAAGGATGTCGCCGTCGAGCACTGCGCCCTTTCCGATCGAGGCACCCGCGATACGCCGGATCTGCATGCCGACACCGGTCGCCAGCGAATAGCGCCGTTCCAGCAGCAGCAGGTCGCCATCCGGCAGGAAGGCGCAATCGGTGATGTCGTAGACGCCGGACTTGGCGACCGTGAACATGCCCCGCCTCGGGCCTTCCAGGACGGCGCCGAAGATGTTGCCGTTCCGGTCGAGGCTCTTCTCCGTCACCGCCACGCGCCCGCCGCCGAGCAGCCCTTCGGCAGGTGAATGGACCACGCATTCGAAGCCGCGATTGGTTCGCAGTTCGCGCGCCGGAACGATGAAGTCGGTGCTGGCCCCTGCCGGTCCCGGCCGGCCGTTCTCAAGCCGGTAGCTGGTGATCCTGTGATAGCGCTCGAAGCCCACCGTCGCGGTCTGTCCGAAGATCGACAGGCTTTCGGCATCCGCTTCGTACTTGCTGCCGAGCGGGCGTCCGTCCGGCCCCATGATTTCGCTCATCCAGCCGCCGGAAATGCCCGTGGGGCGCCCCTCGCCGTCGCGTTCGATACGGCCGCCGAACCAGAAGCCGTTGTCCGTGACGGCCAGGAAACGCGACCCCGGATCGAGGAACCGGAATGACGAAAGGGACCCGAAATGCGACAGGCCGGAGGACAGGGACATCCCGCCCACGAAAGTGAACGGGCCGAAACGGGTTTCGTCGGAGCCGATGCGGAAGGCGTCGATGGACCTCGCGGTCACCGGGGCGTCGAAGTCGCGTGCCGCCGATGCGTCAATTCCTGACAGCATGGCAAGGGCAGCGAGCGCCGCAATGGCCCGGGCGCGCCTCATCCGGCCCGGCGCAGGCCCCGGGAGCCGGTCCTGCCGCGCTCGCGCGCACCCTGCTCCTCGAACAGCGCGGCAAGCTGTTCCGTCATGGCACCCGCCAGTTCCTCGGCATCCACGATGGTCACCGCGCGGCGGTAGTAACGTGTCACGTCATGGCCGATACCGATGGCCAGCAATTCGACCGGCGACTTGGTCTCGATCAGGTCGATCACCGCGCGCAGGTGCTTTTCGAGATAGTTGCCGGGATTGACCGACAGCGTGGAATCGTCGACCGGGGCGCCGTCCGAGATCATCATCAGGATCTTGCGCTGTTCGGGCCGGCCGAGCAGGCGCTTGTGCGCCCAGAGCAGCGCCTCGCCGTCGATGTTCTCCTTCAAGAGGCCCTCGCGCATCATCAGGCCGAGATTGTTGCGCGCCCTCCGCCATGGCGAATCGGCGGACTTGTAGATGATGTGGCGCAGGTCGTTCAGGCGGCCCGGATTGGCCGGCTTGCCGTCCTTCAGCCATTTCTCGCGCGATTGCCCGCCCTTCCAGGCCCGCGTGGTGAAGCCGAGGATTTCCACGGAGACGCCGCAACGCTCCAGCGTGCGCGCCAGGATGTCGGCACAGGTCGCCGCTACCGTGATCGGGCGCCCGCGCATGGAGCCGGAATTGTCCAGCACCAGCGTCACAACCGTGTCCCGGAAATTGGTGTCGCGCTCGCGCTTGAAGGACAGCGAGGCGAACGATCCCTTCATCTCGTCGATGACGACGCGCGGCAGGCGCGCGGGGTCCAGATAGCCTTCCTCCAGGTCGAAATCCCACGACCGGTTCTGTTGCGCCATGAGGCGGCGCTGCAGCCGGTTGGCCAGCCGTCCGACCACGCCCTGAAGGTTGGACAACTGCTTGTCGAGATAGGCGCGCAGACGCTCCAGTTCCTCCGCGTCGCACAATTCGTCGGCGCCCACCGTCTCGTCGAAGTCGGCCGTGAAGATCTTGTAGTCGAGCTCCGCGGTCATCTGCGAGAAGGGGTCGTCCTTGCGCTGCGCCTCGCCCGGTGTTTCCGCCTCGTCGTCGTCCTCGGCGAACTCGTCGGCCGTGGCGTCGGCGCTTTCCATCTCGCCGGCCTGCTGCTCCTCGTCGGAGGCCTGTTCCTCCTCCGATTGCGAGGGCTCGCTGCCGTCGCTTTCCTCCTGGCCGTCCTCGCCCTGGTCCTGCGGTTCCTGCTCCTGCTCCTCGCTCTCCTCGCTTTCCTCCTGCTGGTCCTCGTCCTGGTATTCGTCCGACATGTTCATGCTGACGAGCATGTTGCGGACGGCCCGGGCGAAGGCCGGCTGGTCGTCGAGCTTGGCAAGCAGGTCGTCGAGATCGCCACCGGCCTTGCTTTCGATCCAGTCGCGCCACAGTTCCACGACGTTTTCCGCCGATGGCGGCACGGGCTGGCCGGTCAGCCGTTCGCGCACCATCATGGCGACGGCTTCCTCGAGCGGCGCTTCCTCGCGCGCGGTCACGGCGGCGAGGTTGGAGCGCTGGTACTTGTCTTCCAGCATGGTGGCAATGTTGGCGGCCACGCCGGACATGCGGTTGGAGCCGATGGCCTCGCAGCGCGCCTGCTCCACGGCATCGTAGATGGCGCGGGCCTGCCGGCCCTCGGGCGCCATGCGCATGTGCACGCGTCCGTCATGGCAGGCCTTGCGCAGAGCCATGGAATCGCCCGTGCCGCGCGTCACCGCCACGTCCGTCGCGCTCGGGCGCTTGGGCAGGTCGGGCAGGCGCGCGGCCTTTCCCGTCAGCGCCGGCTTGTCCTTGGAAAAGGACACTTCCAGTTCGCCGTCACCGGCAAGCGCGCGCACCGTCGCCGTGATCGAGCGGCGGAACGCCTCGCTCTCGGCCTGCTGCTGCTTGCGTGCGCGCTGGTTGTCTCCGGGTCCGGCCATGGTGTTCCTGCGCTCAGCTCAGCGTGATGTTGGCCGCGCTCTCCGGCAGTTCCGCGTTGAAGCAACGCTGGTAGAACTCGGCCACGATCGGACGCTCCAGTTCGTCGCACTTGTTGAGGAAGGTGAGCCGCAGCGCCATGCCCACATCCTTGAAGATGTCGGCGTTTTCGGCCCAGGTGATGACCGTGCGCGGGCTCATCACCGTCGACAGGTCGCCATTGACGAAGGCGGCGCGGGTCATACCGGCCATGCGCACCATGCGGTCGACGATGTCGCGGCCCTGCTCGTTGCGGTAATGGTGCGACTTGGCCAGCACGATCTCGACTTCCTTGTCATGCGGAAGGTAGTTGAGCGTGGTGACGATGGACCAGCGGTCCATCTGCGCCTGGTTGATCTGCTGGGTGCCGTGATAGAGCCCGGTCGTGTCGCCAAGCCCGATCGTGTTGGCGGTCGCGAACAGGCGGAAGGCCGGATGCGGCCGGATCACGCGGCTCTGGTCGAGCAGCGTCAGCCGGCCCGAGGATTCCAGCACGCGCTGGATCACGAACATCACGTCAGGCCGGCCTGCATCGTATTCGTCGAAGACCAGCGCCACGTTGTGCTGGTAGGCCCAGGGCAGGATGCCGTCGCGGAATTCCGTGACCTGCTTGCCTTCCTTGATGACGATGGCGTCCTTGCCGACGAGGTCGATACGGCTGACATGGCTGTCGAGGTTGACGCGCACGCAGGGCCAGTTGAGCCGCGCGGCCACCTGTTCGATATGGGTGGACTTGCCGGTGCCGTGATAGCCCGACACCATGACGCGGCGGTTGTAGGCAAAGCCTGCAAGGATGGCCAGCGTGGTCTGCTTGTCGAAAATGTAGTCCGGGTCGAGGTCCGGCACGTTGGGATCCGGCGCGGAGAAGGCCGGAACGACCATTTCCGAATCGAATCCGAAGGTTTCCCTCACCGGCACGGTCGTGTCGGGGAGATTGGCGATGTCGCGATCGACCTTGTTCATCATGCCTCCAACGGCGCGCAAGCCGGTTCGTTCCGGTTTGCCCGCCGGTCAAATATACGGTTCGGCCCGGCTTAGCAGAAACCGGCTTGCTTGAGCAATCGGTAAGCCTGGATGACGTTGCGGAAGCGCTCTTCGGAGCCCCGGTCGCCGCCATTGGCGTCCGGATGGTGCTGCTTCACCAGTTCCTTGTAGCGTGTCTTGATGTCCTTTGCGCCGGCCTTGGCATCCAGTCCGAGCGTCTCGAACGCCTTGGCTTCGAGCGGCTTGAGCCTGCGCTGGCGGACGGGGTCCGGCCGGTTGGCGTTCTGCCCGAACAGTCCGTGCGGATCGCGCAGCCGGGACCGCGACGCCGCCGATCCGGAACGCATGTCGCTCGACGTCCAGGTCTGGCTGTTGGTGCCCAGCTTCCAGGTCGGCCTGTGGCCGGTCAGCGCTTCCTTCTGGTAGCGCGCCACGTCGGTATCGGACAGGCCGGAAAAATAGTTGTAGCCCTTGTTGTATTGCCGCACGTGGTCGACGCAGAAATGGAAATACTCGCCTTCCGCCATGCGTCCCACCGGCGCGCGGTGCGTGCCCGGTTCCTCGCAGCCGTCCCACTGGCAGGAAGGCGCCTCCGCCCTGGCCGCCGCCTGCGGGTCGGGCCGGACGCGGATGCGCTCGAAATATTTCGAATAGGGCTTCATCGTGCGGCTGTTGCGGTTGCTCTGTTGCGGCGCTTCGTTGTCGAACGGGTGATTATGGGCGCTTCCGCCGCGGATACAAGAATTGACAAGACGGGTTTTATCGCGGTCAAAGGGCCGATTCACCGCGCCCTGCGCCGAATATGGGAAAGGCACGCCACCATGTCCATGGACGAGACGATCAGGACGAAGCTGAACGAGGCATTCGCGCCGGAGCACCTGGACGTCATCAACGAAAGCAGCCTGCATGCCGGCCACCATCACACCGGCCGGCCGCACAACGAACGTTTCCCCCGCGACGGCGAGACGCATTACCGCGTCCGCATCACGGCCGCCGCCTTTGCCGGCATGAGCAGGCTGGAGCGCCACCGCGCCGTCAATGCGGCGCTGGCCGCTGAACTGGCCGGAACGGTCCACGCGCTCGCCGTCGAGGCGCGCGCGCCGGGCGAACCGGCACGCCGCTGAAAATCGCCGGCGGCGCGATCAGGTCTTGGCCGGCTCCAGCGGCCGGATACGCAGTTTCGTGATCTGGTTCTTCTCCCGCTTGAGCACCACGAAGCGCATGCCGTGAAAGGTGAAGGCCTGCTTCTCGTCCGGGATCAGCTTGGTCTCGTGGATGACCAGCCCGGCGATCGTGGTCGCCTCGTCATCCGGCAGGCTCCAGTCCAGCGCCCTGTTCAGGTCACGGATCGGCACGGCGCCGTCCACCACCACGGATCCGTCTGCCTCGGTCTTGACGCCCTGCATCTCGACATCGTGCTCGTCGGCGATCTCGCCGACGATCTCTTCCAGGATGTCCTCCAGCGTCACCAGGCCTTCCACCTCGCCATATTCGTCCACGACGATGGCGATATGCGCCTTGCGGCGAAGGAAGGCGTTGAGCTGGTCGTGCAGCGTCGTCGTGTCGGGCACGAACCACGGCTTGGCGGCAACCTTGGCGATGTCGATACGCGACGGCTCGTTGTCCACGTCGTGCAGCGCGCGCAGCAGGTCCTTGGCATGCACCACGCCGACGATGTTGTCGGTGCTGCCGTGCCACACCGGCATGCGTGTATGGGGTGATTCCAGAACCTCGCGCACCACCTTCTCCGGCGGATCGCCCGCATTCACCATGCGCATGCCGGTGCGGTGGATCATCACGTCGGACACTTCAAGGTCGATCAGGTCGAGCAGCCCGCCCAGCCGGTCGCGGTCCTGCTTCACGAAGGCGCCCTCGCGATGCAGCACCTCCATCGTGCCGCGCAGTTCCTCATGCGCGCTCAGCATGGATTGGCCGGCATCCAGCCGCACGCCGAAGATCGCCAGGACGTGGCGCACGATCCAGTTGACCGCGCTCGACAGCGGGCCGACGACCGCAACATAGACGCGCATGACCGGCGCGATCGCCAGCGAGAAACGGTCCGGGCTGGAAATCGCCCAGCTCTTGGGCAGCACCTCGGCAAAGATCACCAGCAGCACCGTCATGGCCAGCGTCGCATAGGCCACGCCAGCATCGCCGAACAGCGACAGGAAGGCCGAGGTCGCCAGTGACGAAGCGAGGATGTTGACCAGATTGTTGCCGATCAGCAGCGCGCCGATCATCCTGTCGCGCCGTTCGATCAGCGCGCTCACGGTTCCGGCCCGCGCATTGCCGGCATTTTCCATCGAATGCATGCGCGCCCGCGAAACCGCCGTCAGCGCCGTTTCCGAGCCGGAAAACGTTGCCGACAGGAGGATGAGGCAGAAGACGACGCCAAGAATGATCCAGAGGTCCGGTGTCATGGGTCCAGTTGCTCCTGAAGGAAGGCCAGCACCTCCGACGCCGGCACGTCCTTCGCGATGAAGGACTGTCCGATGCCGCGCGTCAGGATGAAGGTCAGGCTTCCCCGGCTGACCTTCTTGTCCTGCGCTATATAGGCAAGAAGTTGCTCGGCGGAAGGCAAGCCGCCGGGAACGTCCTGTAGCCGCGTCGGCAGGCCGACGGCCTTGAGATGGGCTTCCACGCGCCGCGCATCGTCGGGGCTGGCCTGGTTGAGCCGGGCGGAAAAGCGGTGCGCCAGCGCCATGCCGATGGCCACGCCCTCGCCATGGACCAGGCGCGCGCTGTCATAGCGCGTGGCGGCCTCCAGCGCATGGCCGAAGGTGTGGCCGAGATTGAGCAGTGCCCGGTCGCCGCTCTCGCGCTCGTCGCGCGCCACCACGTCGGCCTTGGACTGGCAGGACGTGGCAATGGCATGGGTCCGCGCCGGTCCGCCGGCAAAGACGTCACGCCAGTTCGCCTCCAGCCAGGTGAAGAAGTCTGGCCGGTCGATCAGCCCGTACTTGGCGACCTCGGCATAACCCGCCCGGAACTCGCGCGGCGGCAGCGTGTCCAGCACATCCGTGTCGGCCAGCACGAGGCGTGGCTGGTGGAACACGCCGACCAGGTTCTTGCCATGAGCGGAATTGATGCCGGTCTTGCCACCCACCGAACTGTCCACCTGGGCCAGCAGCGTGGTCGGCACCTGCACGAACTGCATCCCGCGCCGGATCACCCCCGCCACGAAGCCGGCCAGGTCGCCGGTCACGCCGCCGCCAAGGGCCAGCACCGCATCGCCACGCTCGAACCGGCCGGCCAGCACGAAATCGACCGCCTTTTCGAAGAAGGGAAAGCTCTTGGTCTTCTCGCCCGCCGGCAGCACCAGGCTTTCATGGGCGATCCCGGCTTCCCGAAGGCTCGCCTTGAGCGTGTCGAGGTGAAGCGCGGCGACGTTCTCGTCGGTGACGATGGCGATGCGGCTGCCGGGCAGCCGTGAAGCGATTTCCAGTCCCGCCGTGGCGACCAGCCCTGAGCCGATCAGGATGTCATAGGCCCTTTCGCCCAGCCCCACGGCCACCTTCGCTGCGGTTTCACCAATGTCGTTGCTCATGCCGTTCAGGCTCCGTTTCCCGCTGCTTGAGCCACCAGGTGGTCATGCAGCGCATCGACCACCACGGCGGCCATTTCCTCCTTGCTGACGTCGCGCGACTGCACCACGAGGTCGGCGAGTTGATAGACCGGATAGCGCACCTCCATCAGCCGCCGCAGCACGCCGCGCGGATCCGGGTCTTTCAGAAGCGGACGGTTCTGCTTGCGGCTGACCCGTTCCATCAGCAGGTCGAGATCGGCCTTGAGCCACACCGAAACGCCCCGCGCGGCGATGGCTTCGCGCGTCTGCTCGTTCATGAAGGCGCCGCCGCCGGTGGAAATCACCTGCGGTCCGGTTTCGATGATGCGCTGGATGACCCGGCTTTCCAGCGAGCGGAATTCCGGCTCGCCATAGGCCTCGAACAGTTCCGGGATGGTCATGCGCGAGACATGCTCGATCTCATGGTCGCTGTCGGTGAAAGGCAGCCCGGTGAGTTGCGCGACCCGGCGCCCGACCGCGGTCTTGCCCGCGCCCATCAGGCCGACGAACACGATCGACCGGTCGCCGAGCAGCGCCTTGATGTCCGTTTCGGGTCTGGCCTCTTGCATGCTCATCCGGCAAATGCCCGCCTGTGCAGTGTCTGGCGCGTTACGACATGAAAAGCGCCTCAAGGTCAAGCGCCGCACAAGGCCCGAGGCTTCCCCGCTCGCTTGCAATGCGTTTCGCACCGTCCCATAACGGGCCGGCGGGGCAAGGGCGAGAAAGGGCGAGGTTCGGCGCGATGCCAACACTGTTCCGGTTTCTGGTGACGATCGGCATCCTGGCGGGACTTGCCTATGGCGGCATGTTCGCGCTCGCCACCTTCGTCAAACCGAACAAGGGCGAGATGCAGGTGCGCATTCCGGCCGAGCGGCTGAAACTGGACGAATGAGCAATTCGGGCGCGCGGATCGAGGCATTCCTGGAGATGATGGCCGCCGAACGCGGCGCCTCCGCCAACACCCTTGCTGCCTATCGCCGCGATCTGGAAGAGGCCGCTGCCGCCGTGCCATCGGGGCTCGTGGACGCCACCTCCGCTGACCTGACCGCCTACCTGGCATCGCTTGCCGCAAGCGGCTTCGCCGTGACGACTCAAGCCCGGCGGCTCTCCTCGCTGCGCCAGTTCTTCGCATTCCTCTACGGCGAGGGCATGCGCGGTGACGACCCCACCGGCGTGATCGATTCGCCGCGCAGGCAGCGTCCCTTGCCCAAGGTCCTGTCGGAAGCCGGGGTGACGCGCCTGCTCGATCTCGCCGCCGCCGAAGCCGCTTCCGGCGAACCCGCCGCGCTGCGCCTCCATGCCCTTCTCGAAGTTCTCTACGCCACCGGCTTGCGCGTCTCCGAACTGGTTGCCCTTCCCGTCAGCGTCGCAAGGCGTGACGAGCGTTTCTTCATCGTGCGCGGCAAGGGCGGCAAGGACCGCATGGTGCCGTTGTCGGCCAAGGCGCGCGCCGCCATGGCCGCATGGCTTGCCATACGGGATGCCAACGGGGAAATTTCCGGCTCGCGCTTTCTCTTCCCCTCGCCGGGTTCGGAAAGCGGTCACCTGCCCCGCCAGGTCTTCGCCCGCGACCTGAAGGCGCTGGCCGCCCGTGCCGGGCTGAAGCCGGCGGCCGTCTCGCCGCATGTGCTGCGCCACGCCTTCGCCAGCCATCTGCTGCAGAACGGCGCCGACCTTCGCGCTGTCCAGCAATTGCTCGGCCACGCGGATATCTCGACGACCCAGATCTACACCCATGTGCTCGAGGAACGCCTTGCGGAACTGGTGCGCGCGCACCACCCGCTTGCCGACTGACGCCTTGATCGCTATGTGAGGGACCAGAAAGGCGGGACGCGGCCGCACCGACGGCATGCCGCACCCCATTGCCACGACCAGGCCGCAAGACGCGGGATCAGGGGCGCATGTACAATTATCTCGATTTCGAAAAACCCGTTGCCGACCTCGAAGGCAAGATCCTTGAACTCAAGGCATTGATGGAGAGCGGCGAATCCGTCGATGTCGGTGACGAGATCGCGCGGCTGGAAAGCCGCTCGCAGGAAGCCCTGCGCGATGTCTACAAGGCGCTGACGCCATGGCAGAAGGCGCAGGTGGCCCGCCATCCGGACCGTCCGCACTGCAAGGACTATGTCGAGGCGCTGTTCACCGAATTCACCCCGCTGGCCGGCGACCGCAACTTCGCCGAGGACCATGCCGTGATCGGCGGGCTTGCCCGCTTCAACGGCCGCGCCGTCTGCGTCATCGGTCAGGAAAAGGGCGCCGACACGCAAAGCCGCCTGAAGCACAATTTCGGCATGGCCCGGCCCGAGGGCTATCGCAAGGCGGTCCGCCTGATGGACATGGCAGAACGCTTCGGCCTGCCGGTCATCACGCTGGTCGACACCGCCGGCGCCTATCCGGGCATCGGCGCGGAGGAACGCGGCCAGGCAGAAGCCATTGCCCGTTCCACCGAGAAATGCCTCAATCTGACCGTGCCGGTCGTTTCGCTCGTCATCGGCGAGGGCGGATCGGGCGGCGCCATTGCCATTGCCACGGCCAACCGCGTCTACATGCTGGAACATTCCATCTATTCGGTGATCTCGCCGGAAGGCGCGGCCTCCATCCTCTGGCATGATTCCACGCGTGCCCGCGATGCCGCCACCGGCATGAAGATCACGGCACAGGACCTGCTTGAACTGGGGATCATCGACGGCATCATTCCCGAGCATGTCGGCGGTGCCCATCGCAACACCTCCAGGGTGATTGCCGCCGCCGGCCAGCAGATCGGCAAGGCGCTGGACGAACTGTCGGCCGACGGGCTCGACCTGCGCGCCGAACGCCGCCAGAAATTCCTCGCCATCGGGCGCAATCTCTGATTTGCGCGAGGACCCCGGACCGGCCCGCCGCCAGCGCCTGCCATAAATTCGCCAATCCGTTTGTTCAGTGACACTTGCGTGATCGCGTGTCACAGGCGCTTGCGGTAATGGTTTTTCAATGGTTAACGCTTAAGCATCCTGTTGTGGCGGCGTCGTGGCGCCGCTCTTTCGATGAATGGGAAAACCGGTTGGTCCAGCCATGAAATCCAGGCTTCTCACGGGATTGGCACTTGGCGCCGCGCTGGCGCTGGCAGGCTGCAACGATGCGCTCGACAGCGCCGCGAAGGCCGAGCGACCGCTGCCCGACCACCTTGTCCGCGTCATGAAGGCGAAGGGCATGAGCAAGTCGTCGCCGATCGTCGTGCGCATCTTCAAGGAGGAAGGGCAGCTGGAGGTCTGGAAGCAGAAGGACACCGGCCGGTACGACCTCGTCACATCCTATGAGATCTGCAAGTGGTCCGGCCAGCTCGGTCCGAAATACATCGAGGGCGACCGTCAGGCGCCGGAAGGCTTCTACACCATCCGCCCGCACCAGATGAATCCGAAGTCCTCCTATTACCTCGCCTTCAATCTGGGCTACCCCAACGAGTTCGACCGCGCCCACGGGCGCAGCGGCTCCCACCTGATGGTCCATGGCGCCTGCTCGTCGGCCGGCTGCTATTCGATGACCGACGAACAGGTGGCCGAGATCTTCGCCTTCGGACGCGACGCCTTCCGTGGCGGCCAGCGCGAATTCCAGGTCCAGGCCTTTCCCTTCCGCATGACGCCGGCCAACATGGCCCGCTACAAGGACGATCCGAACATCGGGTTCTGGCGCATGCTCAAGGAAGGCTATGACCATTTCGAGCTGACCAAGGTGCCGCCCAAGGTGGATGTTTGCGGCCGCCGCTATGTCTTCAACCAGACGCCTGCCGAGGGTCAGTCCTTCCGCGGCGGCAATGCCCCCTGCCCGCAAATGTCGCAACCCGACAGCCTGCGCATGGCCTATGACGCCCTGAAGCGTGACCACGACGAGGCCTTCTCGGCGCTCCTGTCCAATGGCGAGGCCGCGTCCCGTCCGCTGAGCCCCTCCATCGACGGCATCAAGGAAGCCCGCCTTGTCGCCGACTGGACCAAGCGCCGCGCCCGTGGCGAGAAGGTCCCGCGCACACCGCCATCGCTGGAAGACCCGCGCCGTGCGCCCGCCCCCGCCCCGGCGCCCGAGCCGGAACAGGTCGAGGAAGCGGCCGCCGCGCCGGCAACCGCCGCGCCGGCTCCGGTCACGCCCGCACCGCAGGCCGAGGCCGGTGCCGCGCCCGTCCCCGAAACGCGCCCCGACCAGTCCGCCGAAGCCTCCGCGACGCAGAAGAAGCGCTGGTGGAATGTGTTCTGAGCCGGAAAGCTACGATCTGCGCGGCCTGAACTGCCCCCTTCCCGTCCTGAAAGCCCGCAAGCGGCTTCAGGCCATGGCGCCGGGCAGCCGCCTGTGGCTGGAAACGACCGATCCGCTGGCCGTGATCGATATTCCCGCCTTCTGCCTGGAAAACGGCCACGCGCTCATCGAGACGGCAACGGCCGAAGGCGGTCACCGCTTCCTGGTCGAACGCGGCGGGTAGACCTGCCGGCGCGCCCCTCGCCCGCTACCCCTTGAACCCCGGCACGGCAAGCGGATTGTCGGTCACGGCCTGGCGGTCGGGCGTGTCGATGGCCGGCGTATCGGTGAAGGCGGCGAACATGCGCCGCACGAAATCCTCGCCGAGATCCTGCGTGATCAGCACGATGCGTGTGCCGCGCGGCCCTTCCGGCCAGGCGTCGAGCCGCGCTGGCGGATGCATGATCGACTGCACGCCATGGATGACGAGCGGACGCTCCGGATCGTCCTTGAGTTCGACGATGCCCTTCATGCGCAAGAGCTTCTCGCCATGGGCCGAGGCCAGCAGGTCCATGAACATGGCGACCGCCAGCTTGTCGACCGGCCGGTCATGCACGATCGAGAAGGAGCGGATGCGCGCGTCATGCCGGTTCACATCGTGATTGTGCCCGCCGTGATGATGGTGGTGCCCCTCATGTCCGTGCCCATGGCCGCCATGATGGCGCCCGTCATGGCCATGCCCCGCGGTCTCCTCGGCGGCAAGCCACTTGCGAACGTCCGCGCTCTTGGTGTCCGGGTTCCAAGCCCCGCAATCCATGAGCGCCGCAACGGACGGTTCGGCCTGCCCGTCGAGGATGAGCGCATGCGGATTGAGCGCAGCCAGCCGGCCTTTGAGCGTGGCGATGGCCTCGGCGCCGGCAAGGTCGGTCTTGGTCAGCACGATGCGTTCGGCCACGGCCGCCTGCTTCACCGCTTCCACGTGGTTGTCGAGCGTGCGCATGCCGTTGACGGCATCCACCGTGGTCACCACGCCGTCCAGCCGCAGCATCCATTGCAGCGCCGGATGGCCGATCACCGCCTGGAGCACGGGCGCCGGATCGGCCAGCCCCGTCGTTTCGATCACGATCCTCTTCAGCGCGGCGATCTTGCCCGATTGCACCCGGTCGATGAGATCGGCCAGGGTCAGCACCAGGTCGGAGCGCACCGTGCAGCACAGGCAGCCGTCGGAAAGCTCGATCACACCGTCGGCGGACTGTTCGACCAGCAGGTGGTCGATGCCCACCTCGCCGAACTCGTTGACGATCACCGCAGTGTCTTTGAGCGCCGGATCCTTCAGGAGACGGTTGAGCAGCGTTGTCTTGCCCGAGCCGAGAAAGTCGGTGACGACGGTGACGGGAATCTGGTCGGGCATGGGGTGTCTCGTCAGATGGAGGGGCGCGGCGTCGGCACCGGAATGCCCGGCGCCGGGGTGCCGCGCAACTGCGATGCAGCCGCCTCGCGAGAGGTTTCTCCCGCGGGTTCCGGCGTCGTGAAGGCCATGACCGGCGCATCCGCCGGGCGCGGGCTTGGCACCGGCACGTCGGCGAAGATGGTGTTGGCCGCCGCCGGTCCCGTCGCGCCGCCTGTCGAAACGGCCACGGCCACGGGCTCGCGGTTGAGCGGATGGAGGTGCGACGACCGGTAGACCAGCTTGCCGTCGAAATCGCGGCCATCATAGCGCGCCTGCTGGGCCTTCTGCGTGCAGATGGAGCCGCGGATGTCGGCCACCTTGTCGCGTGCCTCGCCATAGGGCTGCAGGCTCGCCAGCGTCGGCTTGCCGGCCGGGTCCGTCTCGAAGCCTTGCGCCAGCAGGTCGGCGGCGAGGTCAGCGCGGTCCTCCTGCGTCAGCGCGCCCAGCACGATGGCGACGACCGTGCGCCCGCCCCGCGTGGCCGAGGCAGCGAGATTGAAGCCGGAGGCGCAGACATAACCCGTCTTCATGCCGTCCGCGCCGGCAAAGCGGCCGAGCAGGATATTGTAGTTCGGGATGAGTTCGCCCCCTGCATTGATGCCTTCCAGGGCGAAGAAACCGGCATAGGCCGGGAAATCGCGCCGGGTCGTGACCGCGAGCAAGGCCAGGTCGCGCGCCGTGGTATACTGCTTGCCATCGGGAAGGCCGTTTGGATTGGCGAAGCGCGTATCGTTCATGCCGAGCGCCCGCGCCTCCTCGTTCATCATGGCGACGAATTCCATTTCCGAGCCCGCGATCGCCTCGCCGATGGCGACCGACACGTCATTGGCCGATTTCACCAGGATGATCTTGATCGCGTTTTCCAGCGTCAGCACGGTGCCGACGGGGTAGCCCATCTTGCTCGGCGGTTCCTTGACCGCCCGGCTCGTCATCCGCACCGGGCTCTTCATCGACAGGTCGCCCGCCTGCACCGCCTTGAAGGCCAGCCGGGCGGTCATGATCTTGGTGACGGAGGCGGGATACCAGCGCTTGAACGCCTTGTTGTGCGCCAGCACGGCGCCCGTCGTCACGTCGGCGACCACATAAGGGTTCTGCGCCAGCGCCGGGGCGGCAAGGAAAATGGCCAGGACGGCCAGCACGAAACGGATCAGACGAGGGGGCATGACGGCTCTGGTTCAGTGTTCAGCGGTCGGGTCCGGCGGCATCGGTTCCGAAACATCCGTGGTATCCGATCCGCCCGGCGAAATCAAAGCGGCAAAGATTGACGATCCCGTGACCGGCGTGATCAATCATGCGGCCAAACGAGGAAACGTCCCATGCCTGTTCTCAACCGCGCCGCCGAGATCGCCCGCGAGGCCGCCGAATGGCGCCGCCACCTGCACACCATCCCGGAACTGGAATTCGACCTGCCGGAGACGGCCGGCTTCATCGCCGCGCGCCTGCGCGAGATCGGCGTGGACGAACTGCACACCGGCATCGCGAAGACCGGAATGGTCGCGCTGATCCGCGGCAATCTCGGCCCCGGCCCGACGGTCGGCCTGCGCGCCGACATGGACGCCCTGCCCATTCGCGAGGCGACCGGCCTTCCCCATGCATCGCGCAATGTCGGCCGCATGCATGCCTGCGGCCACGACGGCCACTCGGCCATGCTGCTGGGCGCGGCCAAGCACCTGGCCGAGACGCGCAATTTCGCCGGCACCGTGGCGCTGATCTTCCAGCCGGCAGAGGAGAACGGCGGTGGCGGCGAGGTGATGGTGCAGGAAGGCATCATGGACCGCTTCGCCATCGCCAGCGTCTATGGCTTGCACAACGTGCCAGGCGTCCCGGTTGGCCACTTCGCCACGCGGCCCGGTGCGATCATGGCATCCACGTCCGAGTTCGACATCACCGTCACCGGGCGCGGCGGCCACGCCGCCCATCCGAACGAAACGGTCGATCCCATCGTCGCCGGCGCGCAGATCGTCTCGGCCCTGCAATCCATCGCCGCACGCAACGCCGATCCGGTGGAATCCCTGGTCGTTTCCGTCACCCAGTTCCACGCCGGTGACGCCTACAACGTCATTCCGCAGACAGCGACGATCGCCGGCACGGTGCGCGCACTGAAGCCTGAACTTGCCGTGCTGGCGGAGGAGCGCCTCAAGGCACTGGTGACGGGCCTCGCCCAGGCGCACGGCGCGACGGCCGATATCGCCTATGTCACCAGCTACCCGGTGACCGTGAACCACGATGCCGAGACCGCGCTTGCCGCCTCCGTGGCCCGTGCCTTCGCCGGTGACGAGCAGGTGCGCGACGATGTGCCGCCGACGCTGGGCGGCGAGGATTTCGCCTTCATGCTCCAGGCCCGCCCCGGCTGCTTCATGTATGTCGGGAATGGCGAAACCGCCGGCCTGCATCACCCGGAATATGACTTCAACGACGAGACGATCGCCCACGGCATCACCTACTGGGTGAAGCTCGCCGAGACGGTGCTGGCGGCGAAAGACTGACCGCCGGTTTTTCCACGGCCGTTTGGAACCGGAAGCGTGCAGGCGCGTTTTCCAACGTCGGGGTTTGCCTTTCGCACAGCCCCCACCTAACAATGCCGCACCGCAATAGCCATATTGCGGCAAGCAGAATGTGAATACGGGGAAATCTTTCTCCGCAAAGAACAACAAGACAGGAGAATACAACCCGACATGTGTGGAATAGCCGGGGAAATCCGTTTCGACGAAAAATTTGCCAATTCGGAAGCCGTCTCACGAATAACTGCATCGCTGGCGCCACGTGGTCCGGACGGATGCGGAATAGTCCAGCAGGGGCGGTTCTGTTTTGGCCATCGCCGGCTCAAGATCATCGACCTGTCGGAACGCGCCGCCCAACCCATGGTCGATTCCCAACTCGGCCTGACCATCGCCTTCAACGGTTGCATCTACAACTATCCGGAATTGCGGGCCGAACTGGAAGCCAAGGGCTACAGCTTCTTCTCCCATGGCGACACCGAGGTCATCCTCAAGGCGTGGCATGCCTGGGGGGCCGAATGCGTCCAGCGCTTCCACGGCATGTTCGCCTTTGTCATCGCCGAGCGGGATTCCGGGCGCACCGTCATGGCGCGCGACCGCTTCGGCATCAAGCCGCTCTATTATGCCGGACTGCCTGGCGCGATCCGCTTCGCCTCCACCCTGCCGGCGCTGGTCAGGGGCGGGGAGATCGACACAGGCATCGACCGCGAGGCGCTGCACACCTACATGAGCTTTCATGCCGTCGTGCCGCCGCCGCGCACCATCCTCAAGGGCGTGCGCAAGCTGCCGCCGGCCACCATGCGGATCTATGACGCCACCGGCAATTTCACCGAAGAGCGCTACTGGAACCCGCCGCATGCCCGCCGCATCGAAGACAAGGGCCTGACGCGCGAGGACTGGCGCGACCGGGTGCTCGACGCGCTGCGCGTGGCCGTGCGCCGCCGCATGGTCGCCGACGTTCCGGTCGGCGTGCTTCTGTCGGGCGGCGTCGATTCCTCCATCATCACCGGCCTGCTGGCCTAGGAAGGCCAGCGCGACCTGATGACCTTCTCCATCGGCTTCGAGGAGGCCAATGGCGAGAAGGGCGACGAGTTCATCTATTCGGACCTGATTGCCGAACGCTTCGGCACCGATCACCACAAGATCTTCGTGCCGTCCTCCGACCTGATGACCCATCTGCCCGGCGCCATCGCGGCCATGTCGGAGCCCATGGTCTCCTACGACAATATCGGCTTCTACCTGCTCAGCCGCGAGGTCTCGAAACACATCAAGGTCGTGCAGTCGGGCCAGGGCGCCGACGAGATCTTCGCCGGCTACCATTGGTATCCGCCGCTGCAATCCTCCAACGACGTCGTGTCGGATTATGCCCGGGTGTTCTTCGACCGCGACCACGAGACGCTGAAGACGCAGCTATCCGACGACTGGATTGCCGATACCGACGTCAGCCGCGATCTCGTCGCCGCCCATCTGATGGCCGATGGTGCCGAGGATCCGGTCGACCGTGCGCTCCGGCTCGACAGCCAGGTCATGCTGGTGGACGATCCGGTCAAGCGCGTCGACAACATGACCATGGCCTGGGGGCTGGAAGCGCGCGTGCCCTTCCTCGATCACGAACTGGCCGAACTGGCGGCCACCATCCCGCCCGAATTCAAGCTGAACGATGGCGGCAAGGGCGTGCTGAAGGACGCAGCCCGCCTCGTCGTTCCGCATGAGGTGATCGACCGCAAGAAGGGCTATTTCCCGGTTCCCCAGCTCAAATACATCGCCGGACCCTATCTGGACATGGTGCGCGACACGCTGTCGGCCCGCCCGGCCCGCGAGCGCTGCCTGTTCCGCCAGGAATGGCTCGACCGGCTGTTCGCCGATCCGGCGGCGCACATCACGCCGTTGCGCGGCTCGGAACTCTGGCAGGCCGCGCTCCTGGAAATGTGGCTCCAGGAGCATGCGCTGTGAGCAAGGGCGCCACACAGAAGGGCAAGACACGCGGACAGGCCGGCCAGCACCGGCTCAAGCGCCTGCGCGAGCAGGGGCTCAAGCCGCCCATCGACCCCCATGACGGCGGTCCGAACCCGATGAAGGAGAACTTCGCGCTGAACTGCGGCTGGGGCCGCCTCGTCTTCGGCCAGACCTTCAGCGATGCCGCGACGCTGGTCGCATCGCTGGGCGAGGAACTGCCCGACCGCCGCGACATCGCCATCTATGTCCGCGACCCGCATGTGATCCTGGCCGAGGCTCCGCAGGAACTGTTCCTCGATCCTTCCCACACCTATCGCCTGGACCTTTCCACCTACCGGCCCTCGCATGACGTTTCGCGCACCTTCTTCGTGCGCCGCCTGACATCCCAGTCGGACGCCGACGCCATCAACCGCATCTATGCCGCGCGCGGCATGGTGCCCGTGCCGCCGGATTTCTTCTGGTCGCGCCGCGATGCCCGCGCCATCACCTATTTCGTGGCCGAGGACGAGGCCACCGGCGAGATCTTGGGCACCGTGACGGGTGTGGATCATTACCGCGCCTTCAATGATCCCGAGCGCGGCTCGTCGCTGTGGTGCCTGGCCGTGGACCCGCAGGCCCGCCATCCGGGTGTCGGCGAGACGCTGGTGCGACGCCTGGCCGAGCACTATGCCGCGCGCGGTGCGGCCTTCATGGACCTGTCGGTCATCCATTCCAACGAGCAGGCGATCAGGCTCTACGAGAAGCTCGGCTTCCACCGCGTCCACTTCTTCGCCGTCAAGCGCAAGAACCCGATCAACGAGACGCTCTTCACCGGCGCCGACGCCGACGCCGATCTCAACCCCTATGCCGGCATCATCGTCAAGGAAGCGCGCCGACGCGGCATCCATGTCCAGGTGCTGGATGCCGATGGCGGTTTCTTCCGGCTCACCCATGGCGGACGCACCATCGACTGTCGTGAAAGCCTGTCGGAACTGACCAGCGCGGTGGCCATGTCCATCTGCGACGACAAGACGGTCACACGGCGTTTCGTGGAAAAGGCCGGGGTGGTGGTGCCCGACCAGTTGTCCGCCGGCGCCAGCCGTGCCGAGATCGAGGAATTCCTCGCCCGCCATGGGGAGGTCGTGGTCAAGCCGGCGCGCGGCGAACAGGGGCGTGGGGTTTCGGTGGGCCTGTCGTCGATGGACGAGGTGGACAGCGCCGTCGACCAGGCGCGCACCGTCTCCGACGATGTCATCATCGAGGCCTGCGTGGAGGGCGAGGACCTGCGCCTTGTGGTCATCAACTACCGCGTCGTGGCGGCGGCCGTGCGCCGCCCGGCCATGATCACCGGCGACGGCCGCTCCACGGTCAGGGAACTCATCGACAAGCAGAGCCGGCGCCGCGCTGCCGCCACCGGCGGCGAATCGCGCATTCCGCTGGACGGTGAAACGGACCGGGCGCTCGCCCGCGCCGGCTTTGCGCTGGACGACGTGCCGCCGGACGGAAAGGAAATCCAGGTCCGCAAGACCGCCAACCTGCACACCGGCGGCACCATCCACGATGTGACCGGCATCGTCCATCCGGTGCTTGTCGACGCGGCAATCAAGGCGGCACGCGCCATTGCCATTCCCGTCACCGGCATCGACCTGATGGTACGGTCGCCAACCGGGCCGGATTATGCTTTCATCGAGGCCAATGAACGGCCGGGGCTCGCCAACCACGAACCCCAGCCGACGGCGGAACGCTTCATCGACCTCTTGTTTCCGCTTTCGGTGCCGGCTTCGGTGCGCCAGACCGTTCTGACGACCTGACGCTGTCCCAGCGAAAGTGGATGCCGGTTTCGCGTCCGGGACAGCATGAAAAAGCAAGAGACAGGGCGCCTGCCTGGTTTCAAGGGACCGGGAGGCGATAGTGGAACCGCATGACACGACTAGCCATCGACACCCGATATCTGGCCAGCACGCTGAAGGACCTGCTCGCGATACCGAGCCCCACGGGATACACTGACACCATTGTCCGGCATGTCTCGCGCGAACTGAAGACGCTTGGGCTCGAGGTGGAACTGACGCGCCGTGGAGCGATCCGGGCGATCCGGCAGGGGGAGCGCAAGGAAGGCGCGCGCGCCATCGTCACCCATGTCGATACGCTGGGTGCACAGGTGAAGGCGCTGAAGCCGAACGGCCGGCTGGAACTGGTCCCCATCGGCCACTGGTCGGCCCGTTTCGCGGAAGGCGCGCGCGTCACCGTCTATTCCCGCAAGGGCGGCTATCGCGGTTCGATCCTCCCCCTCAAGGCCTCGGGCCACACCTTCAATGACGAGGTCGATACGCTGCCCGTCGGCTGGCAACATGTGGAACTGCGCATTGACGCGCTTGCCCGCAACCCGTCGGAACTGGAACGCCTCGGCATCGAGATCGGCGACATCGTAGCCGTCGATCCGCAGCCCGAATTCCTCGACAACGGTTACATCGTCTCGCGCCACCTCGACAACAAGGCCGGCGTTGCGCTGAAACTGGCGGCATTGAAGGCCATGCAGGACGAAGGCGTGACGACGCCCGTCGACATCCATTTCCTCTTCACCATCGCCGAGGAAGTCGGCGTCGGCGCGACATCCGTGGTCAGCCACGACGTGGCTTCCATGCTCGCGGTCGACAACGGCACCACGGCGCCCGGCCAGAATTCCAGCGAGTTCGGCGTGACCGTCTGCATGGCCGACCAGACCGGGCCGTTCGACTACCACCTGACCAAGAAGCTGGTGGAACTGTGCCAGGACAACGACATCCGCTACCAGAAGGACATCTTCCGCTATTACCGCTCCGATTCCGCTTCGGCCATCGAGGCCGGGCACGATGTGCGAACCGCGCTGATCACCTTCGGCGTGGACGCGTCACACGGCTATGAGCGCATCCACATGCACGCCCTGCGCTCGATCGCGGAACTGCTGACCGCCTATGCGGTGAGTCCGGTCCAGATCACGCGGGACTTCGAGGAGACCGGGGGCATGTCCGGCTTCACGCGCCAGCCGACGGAAGAAGCCGAGCAGGACCTGACGCCCGCGGGCAAGTGAGGGCAAAGGCGGGCCTGAAAGGTGCATCGTTTTTGCCAGGCAAGCGCCGCGGAGCGGACCTTCTGAAAGCTGAAATCGGGCGTTTGAAATGCCCGCGCCTTCTGCTATCAGGAAGCGTCGTGGTCCCGTAGCTCAGCAGGATAGAGCATCAGATTCCTAATCTGAGGGTCGCAGGTTCGAATCCTGCCGGGATCACCACTTTTCAGGTCTTTGCACGAATTTGACGTCGATCCGGCGGCGCATCGGATGATGACGGGCGGAATGGCCGGCGAACACGACGCCGGTCGTTTTCGTGGCAATTGCCACACGACGGCAAGGCGCAGGAACGCAAACGCCTTGAATCGCGTTTCAGATTCGATCTGCAAACGGGATTTCAGCCATGACACTTCGATTCGAACAGGTGCTTGCCGACGGCGTGGCGCAGACATCCTATCTCTTCGGCGATGACGAAGCAGGAACGGCCGCGGTCATCGATCCGCGCCCCGATGTCGATATCTATCTGGAAATCGCGCGGCACCATGGCCTCTCCATCACCCATGTCTTCGAAACCCATATCCACGCCGATTTCATGAGCGGCGCGCGCGAACTCGTCGACCGGCTCGGCGGGTCGGCACGGCTCTGCCTGAGTGTGGAGGGTGGCGCCGATTACGGATTCGACCATGATCCGGTGCGCGACGGCGACAGGTTCACGTTCGGAAGCGCGCGCATGGAGGCACGTTTCACGCCCGGCCACACGCCCGAGCACATCGCGTTCCTGCTGTTCGAGGGCCACAAGGAGGCGCCCTGGGGCGTACTGACCGGCGACAGCTTCTTCGTGGACTCCGTCGGCCGTCCCGACCTGCTTGGCGACGAACAGACCGGGACGCTGACCGAGGCCCTGTTCCACACCATCCGCGATTTCTACATGAAACTGGATGACGGCGTGATCATCTATCCCTGCCATGGCGCGGGTTCGGAATGCGGCCCGGACATCGGCGACCGCATGTCGAGCACGATAGGCCATGAGCGCCGGTTCAACCGCTACTGCCGGATCGGCGATCTGGACGAATTCAAACGGGCCTTGCTCGACGACGCGCCGCCCGTGCCGACACACTATCCGCACCTCAAGAAGGTGAACGCAGGCGGGCCGCCAGTGCTCGGCAACCTGCCGAAGGCGCCTGCCCTGACCCCGGAACGGTTTGCGCAGACAATCGAACAGCCGGATGTGCAGCTTCTCGATGTGCGCGACATGCTGGCCTTTGGCGCGGGGCACATTGCCGGGGCTCTCAACATCGGCGGTCAGCCCAACCTTTCGGTCTGGGCCGGCTGGCTGCTCGATCCGGATCGGCCCATGGCACTCGTCGCGGGAACGGATGACGATGTGCCAGCCATCCTCACGCTGCTCTGGCGCACCGGCTTCGTGCGCGTGACCGGCTATCTCGCCGGCGGCATGGCCGCCTGGCAGGAAGACGGGCGCCCGGTGGAACAGATCCCGCAAATGTCCGTCCATGCGCTGAAGGAGGCCGGCGGCGAAGTGCGCCTCCTCGATGTCCGCAAGCCGGAGGAATGGGAGGGTGGCCACATTCCCGGCGCGCAGCACATGTTTCTTGGCGACCTCCCGGGCCGCCTCGGCGAATTGGACCGCGACAAGACTTATGCCACCTATTGCGCCACCGGCTACCGCGCCAGCATTGCAGCCAGCCTGCTCAAGGCGAACGGCTTTGAGGATGTCCGAAACGTGCCTGGAAGCTGGAAAGCCTGGAGCGCGGCGGGCTATCCAGCGTCCACGGATTGAGCGTGATGGCGGCGCCTATTCGCCCGGCACGGGCTCGGCTTCTTCTGCAACGTTGCGCGAAAGGGGCTCGGGCACCGTGCAGCCCGTCGTGCAGCAGCGGCCAGGCTGCTGCGTCTTGCGGCTGCCATCGGCCAGCAGGCCCCTGTCCAGCAGGTTCTCCACCAGTTCCGCCTTTTCCATGACCGGGTAATTGCGCCAGATCTCGCGTTTCATCGCCTCCGGCGACCCGCCACCGTGCAGCGAGATCAGCGAGTACCAGCCGGCCTCGTGCGACACCGTCAGGTCCTCGATGAAGCGGGCGACCTCGGCGCGGTGTTCGGCGGGTATGTCCGGGCGGCCGCCCATGACGGCGGCAATGGAGGCCCGCGTCTCCGGATTGTGGTCCTCGTCCGGGCCGGGCAGCGCCGCGATCAGCCCGCCTGAGACGTAATGCGCAACACGGTGCATGTCATAGATTTTCGTGGCGAGCAGCAATTTGCCGATATTGGCGAAGACGGCATCGGGCATGACCGAGCCGGCCGGGTCCTTCGTGCCATAGACGGAGGCCGCCACGCCGCAGGCAAAGAAGCTCTCGGTGATGGTGATGAGGTCAACCATCGCGTCCCGGATATGGCCATGGCGCCCTGCATCAAGCCCGTTCGCCTCGATCATCAGCGCGCCCGCGCCAATCAGCAGGTCGCCGAAGCCGGCACGCGCGCCGATGCAGGAATGGCGGTGATGGGTGGCGTAGGACGTGGTCAGGAAACCGCCCTCCTCCGTCTCCCCGGCCAGAAAGACCCGCTCATGCGGCACGAACACGTCATCGAAGACGACCATGGCGACGGCCTGCCCGTACTTGCGGGAGAACTTCGCCGAGGCCTGGCCCGGCTGGCCTGCCTGGCGCGAAATGATCGTCACGCCGGGCGCGTCGCAAGGCACGGCACAGCAGACGGCGAAGTCCGCGTCCTCCGGCGTGTGGGTGCGGCAGGGCATGACAAGGAACTCGTGCATGTAGGGCGCGCCGGTGACAATGGCCTTGGTTCCGCGAATGACGATGCCATCCTTGCGCCGCTCCTTGATGTGGACATAGACGTCCGGATTGGCCTGCTGTCCGGGCCGGCGCGAGCGGTCGCCCTTGGCATCGGTCATGGCGACACCGAGGGTCAAATCCCGGTCCTGAACGTCATGCAGATAGGCCTGGAAACGCTGGCCGTAATCCGTGCCGTGATTTGCGTCGGTTCGCGCCGTCGCCTGGAAAATGCCGTTCAGCGCGTCATGGGTCAGGTAGCGCTGGGCGCACCCCGATGCCTTGCAGACCAGGCGCACCGCCTCCAGCTTGGAAAGAAGGTCCTGCGAGGTCTCGTTGATATGGAGCATGCGGTTGACGGTCTTGCCGGACGTGCCCTGCCGCGCGGTCATGAGCGCACGATGACGCTCCTCCAGCGCGAAGTCATAGGTCACGCCGACAGCGGCAATTCCGGGCGCGAGCAGCGGTTCGTCGGCCACGCTTCCCACTACCTGGCCATTGACGAAGACGCGCGGATTGTAGGCGCGCAAGGATTCCCGGTAGTCTGCCGCCGACATCAGCATGAGCACTCTCCCTCGGAGCTTTTTTCTAACATTGTAAAATTATCGAACAGTGTTAGAAATGCGTCAAGGGAGCAGATTTGAAAGAAGGCGGCACGATGCCGGAACGTCGGCAAAACCGGCGCGCGGCGGTAAGCGAACGCAAGCGGGAAATCATTCTCGATGCCGCACGCGATGTCTTTGCAGAGGAAGGCCTGGACGGCGCCAGCCTGCGGGCCATTGCCGTTCGTGCCGGCTATACGCCGGCGGCGCTCTATTTCCATTTCGATTCCAAGGAGGCCCTTTATGCAGCGCTCCTTCATGATTCGCTGGGCGCATTGGGGAGGGCAGTCGCCGCTGCCGTGAGCCAGGCGAAGGGGCCGGAACAGGAACTCAAGGCCGCCGCCATGGCCTTTTTCGATTTCTATGCGCAAAATCCCCGCGATCTCGATCTCGGCTTCTATCTCTTCCGGGGCGGCATGAAGCCGGCCGGCCTCGGCCAGGAGCGCGACGTGACGCTGAACGCGGCGCTGGAAGCCGCGCTTCGCCCCATCGGCGATGCCGCCGTCACGCTCGGCGCGTCGCGGGCACGCGCCAACCTGCTCATGGTCGATTGCTTCGCCCATGCCGCAGGGCTTCTTCTCCTGCTGCATACGGGGCGTATCCGCATGTTCGGTGCATCGGCGGGGGAGCGGATGAAAGCCTATGTCGAGGAGCGCATTGACCTGCTGCAAGTAGAGGAGAAGGCATGTTGACGATCGACCCGGACCGGTCGCTGCTTCTGGTCATCGATTTCCAGGCCCGGCTGATGCCGGCCATCCACGGCGGCGAAGCCGCGATCAGGAACGCCAACCGGCTGATCGAGGCTTCGCGCCTCATGGATGTACCGCGCCTGTTCACCGAGCAGAATCCGAAGGGGCTGGGCGCCACCGTCGCCGATATTGCGGTGCAGGACGATCCGGTTGTGGCAAAGCAGGCCTTCGACGTCTGCCGCGAGCCCGGATTCCTGGAGCGCATCGCGGCAGACCGGCATGTCGTTGTCGCGGGATGCGAGGCCCATGTCTGCGTGCTGCAGACCGTGCTTGGCCTTCTCGCGGCCGGCCGGTCCGCCTTCGTCGTGTGCGATGCCATCGGTTCGCGCAATCCTGACAATCGTGACGCGGCCCTTGCCCGCATGGCCGGCCATGGCGCACAGATCGTCACCACCGAAATGGTCCTCTTCGAATGGCTTCGAAGCGCCGAACACCCTGCATTCCGGGAGACCGTCGCACTCATCAAGTAGCCCGGTTTTTCCGGGAGCAGAGCCTTGCGAGACCGCGGATGAAGGCGCCTTGAAGAGATGTCGACGGGACCCGCCTTTTGTGAGGACGTGACCTCGGCCACCGGTCCGGTCTTGAAGCGGCTGCCTTGAGGCAGCCTATCGCCGCGGCATGCCCTTGGGCCTCAGGTGGCGTTTCTGTGCGGCGATCCGGAACTGCGCATTGGCCGCGCCATAGCCGTTGTAGCCGCCGCGCCGCTGCACGATCTCGAAGAAGAAGCCCTCGCCATAGACCGGGCTGTAGATCTGGAAATACTCCCCGCCCGTCTCGTCGCGGTCGTACAGGATGTTGCCCGCCTTGAGCCGCTCCAGCAGGCTGTCGTCGAGCCCGAAGCGGGCATCGAGATCGTCGTAGTAGTTGGGCGAAATCTCCAGCGCCCTGAATCCGTTCTGCCGCAGCGCATCGCGCGTGGCGAAGATGTCGCCGCTCTCGAAGGCGATGTGCTGCACGGCGGAGCCATAGCTTTCGGCGATGAAATGGCCAGCCAGCGTGCGGCGGTTCTCCGCCCCGTTCAGCGTGATGCGCAGGCTGCCGTCGTCATTGCCGATGGCCTGGCTGCGCACCAGGCCCGCCGGGTCCACCACGTCCACCATCGGCGTCTTCGCCGTGGCGAAGATGGAGGTGTAGAACAGCAGCCAGGTCAGCATTTCCTCGTAATTCATCGTCTGCGCGACATGGTCGATGCGGATCAGGCCGGCGCTTGTCGGCGCCTTCTCACCATTAACCTTCTCGAACTCGATCTCCCAGACGCGCGCCAGATCGCTCTTGTCGTCGATGAAGTGCATGACGCCGCCGCCGACACCGCGAATGGCCGGGATCTTCAATTCGCCCGGCCCCACCGCCTGCTCGAAAGGTTCGGCGCCCAGCGCCCGGGCGCGCTGCACCGTGGCGGCCGCATCCTCCACCTTCAGGCCGATATCGCAGACCGAGGTGCCATGCACCAGATAGGAGGAATGGGCAAAGCCCTCCTGCCCGGTATTGATGACGATGTTGATCCCGCCCTGCTTCCACAGGTCCACTTCCTTGGAGACGTGCCGTCCGCAGCGTTCGAAGCCCAGCATGCGCAACATGGCGCCCAGTTGCTC
Source organism: Phyllobacteriaceae bacterium (assembly GCA_002708825.1). Lineage (GTDB taxonomy): Bacteria > Pseudomonadota > Alphaproteobacteria > Rhizobiales > Rhizobiaceae > Zhengella. The sequence goes on from PAPF01000023.1 coordinate 107,265, forward strand.
CGCCTCGCCGTGGTCGGCGGCGAACTCGGCGAATTCGACGCCCTTGACCGCGATGCGGTCCGGCATGGCGGGAACGTCGATGGCGATGTCCGGCTCCAGCCGGCGCACCTGGTCCATCAGGTAGACGAGCGAGCGGTGGCCATCCACCGAGATGGATTTCGGCGACCCGCCCCGGAACTGGTCGTTGAAGATTTCCAGGCTCAGCATGCCGTCATAGCCGGTCGCCGCCACGGCGCGCATGAAGCCCGTCACGTCGAGATCGCCTTCGCCCGGCATGTTGCGGAAATGGCGCGACCAGTAGAGCAGGTCCATGTCGATCATCGGTGCGTCGGCAAGCTGCACGAAGAAGATGCGGTCGCCCGGAATGGACCGGATGGAATTGACGTCGATCTTGCGCGCCAGCGTGTGGAAACTGTCGAGGATCAGCCCGACATTGGCATGGTTGGCGCGGCGCACCACCTCCCATGCGTCGCGATGGTCCGACACATGACGGCCCCATGCCAGCGCCTCGTAGCCGATGCGGATGCCTTTCTTCGCCGCGCGCTCTCCCAGTTCCGCGAAATCGTCGGCCGCCCGGTCGATACCGCCCAGCGCCAGCGGCGAGCAGTTGGAGCAGACAAGGACCAGGTCCACGCCCAGTTCGTTCATCAGGTCGAACTTTCGCTCCGCCCGCTCGAAGGCCCGCCCCCGCTGCGGCTCCGGCATGCCCTCGAAATCGCGGAACGGCTGGAACAGGCAAAGGTCCAGCCCGTGCTCGCGCACCATGCGCCCGACATCCGCCGGGCTGCCGTCAAAAGCCAGGAAATCGTTCTCGAAGATCTCGATGCCGTCGAACCCCGCCGACGCGATGGCGGCCAGCTTTTCGCGGAAATCGCCGGAGATCGAAACGGTCGCAATCGCTGTCTTCATCGGATGCGGCCTTTCTGTCAGCGGCCGCCGTTGATCAGGTCGGCCATGGCCTTCACCGCATGGACATAGCCCTTCGGCCCCAGCCCGGCAATCACCGCCGTCGCCACCTTCGAGACCAGCGAGCGATGATAGACCTCCTCGCGGCGGTGGATGTTGGAGATGTGCAACTCGATGACCGGACCGGGAAACATCTTGAGCGCATCATAGGCCGGGACGGACGAGAAACTCAGGCCCGCCGGGTTGATGATGAGGCCGGCGGCACCCGCGTCGATGGCCTCGTGGACCCAGGTGACGATGTCGCCCTCGTAGTTCGACTGCCGGAAGACCACGTCGCGTTCGGTGGCCGTGCGGCACCAGCCCTCGATTTCGGTCAGCGTGACCGCGCCGTAGATCTCCGGCTCGCGCGTGCCAAGCCGGTTGAGGTTCGGACCGTTGAGGATGTGAATGGCGCCGGACATGGTAGCCTCCCTTCCCTTGCGCTGACCGTTCAGGCCGTGAAGCAGGCCGCATCCATCGTCGCAAGCGTGTCGGCGACCAGCGGGCGGAAATCCATCTGCTGAAGGACATCGCGCTCCACATCGATGCCCGGCGCGACTTCCGTGAGCATCAGCCCGTCTGCGGTCAGCCGGAAGACGCATCGTTCCGTGACGTAGATCGCCTCCTGCCCGTCGCGCACCGATTGGGCGCCTGAAAAGGTGATCTGGTCGACAGCGCCCACGAACTTGCGCACCTCGCCCTGCCGGGTGATGGCGAGCCTGCCGTCCCCGGACGTCATGTCCGTCCCCTTGGCATCGAACGTGCCGCAGAAAACCACCTTGCGCGCGTTCTGGGCGATGTCGATGAAGCCGCCCGGTCCCACCGGCACGCCGCCCAGTTTCGAGGCGTTGACATTGCCGTGCCGGTCCACCTGGCCAAAGCCGAGAAAGGCGATATCCAGCCCGCCGCCGGAATAGAAATCGAATTGCGACGGCCCGTCCAGCATGCAGGAGGCATTGCGGGCATAGCCGAACAGCGTGCCCGTCAGCAGCGTGCCGCCATAGGTGCCATGCTCGATGGTCTGGTAGTAGCGGTCGTGGTCGCCGCGCGCGGCCACGAGGCTGGCAACCTGGTCGGGTATGCCGAAACCGTAATTGATCACCGCGCCATCGGCGAGTTCATGCCTTGCCCGCTCCGCCACGATGCGGCGTATGGAGAATTCCGGCATCCGCGGCGGCTCTTCCGCCACGCGGCGCTGTCCGGAAATCGCCGGATCGTAGACGATCTCGTAGCCCTGCCGCTGGCCGGGATCGACCACGATGGCGTCCACGAGCGCCCCGGGAATCCGCACCTGCCTTGCACCCAGCGCGCCGGCGGCAACGCGTTCGCGCACCTGGACGATCACCACGCCGCCGCTGTTGCGCACGGCCGCCGCCATGGCATAGCTGTCGACATTGGCCGGTTCCTCGTCGAGGCTGATATTGCCCTCATCGTCGGCGATGGAACCCTTCAGCAGGCAGGCGTCCATGCGGAACGGCAGGTAGCGCAGATACTCCCGCCCGGCGATCTCCACCACTTCGCACAGCGGGTCCTTCGCCGCCCGGTTCATCCGCCCGCCGTCCACGCGCGGATCGATGAAGGTGCCGAGCCCGACATGGGTGAACAGGCCGGGCCGCTTCGCCGCGATCTCGCGCATCAGCTGCATCGCCACGCCGCCGGGCAGGACATGGGCCTCGATCTCGTCCCTGGCCGCCATCTGCTGCATGCGCGGCGACCATGGCCAGTGCCCGCCGATCACCTTGCGCACCATGCCATGATGGGCGAAGCGGTTGATGCCGGTGTCCTTGCGGTTGCCGACCCCGAGCGCATGAACGAGCGTCATGCGGTTCGGATGGCCTGTCTCCAGGAAGCGCGTCTCGATGGCCTCATGCAGGGCCATGGCTTCGCAAAGGCCGCCGCCACCGCCGATCAGCCCGATGGTCGCGCCATCCGGAACGAGGCCCACCGCCTCCGCCGCGCTCATGAACTTTTGCCGCCGCCCGCCTGTCATCATGCAGCCCAGGGATCGTAGATGGACTTGCCGCCCTTCAGCATGGTCTTGGCGATGACACCGCGATGGATCTCCGAGGCGCCGTCGAAGATGCGGTAGATGCGCGCATCGCGGTAGTAGCGCTCTATGGGCAAATCCTTCGAAAAGCCCATGCCACCGAAGATCTGCATGGAACGGTCCACCACCCGGTCGAGCGTCTCGGACGCCTGCACCTTGAGCATGGAGATCTTGGCGCGCGGGTCGAGCCCGGCGTCGATCTGGTCGGCGCATTCCCAAAGCGCGGTGCGCGCCGCATTGATCTCGATGGCGCTGTCGGCCAGCATCTGCTGCACCATCTGGAACTCGCCCAGCGACTGGCCGAACTGGCGCCGGTCGTTGGCATGGTCGACGGTCATGTTGAGGATCTTGGTTGCCTTGCCGACGGCCCGTGCCGCCACCTGGGAAAGGCGCACGCGGCCAAGCACCGAAAGCGCCAGCTTCAGCCCCTCGCCTTCCCGGCCCAGCAGGTGATCGTCGGTCAGTTCGACATCGTCGAAATGCAGTTCCATGTGGCTGGTGCCGCGCACGCCCATCATCGGCTGGTCGCGGCCCACGGTGAAGCCCTTCATGCCCTTGTCGACCAGGAACATGGAAATGCCGCGATGGCCCTTGTCCGGATCGGTGACCGCCGTCACGACGAAGAAATCCGAAAACGCGCCGTCGGAAATGTAATGCTTCGTGCCCGACAGGACCCATTTGCCGTTCTCGCGCCGTGCCCGTGTCCTGATGCCCGCCGCGTCGGACCCGGCGCCCGGCTCGGTAAAGGCGATCGAACAGACCCGCTCGCCGGAAACCGCCGGCTTCAGCCAGCGCTCCACCTGCGGGCCTTGCGCCGCCAGCAGGACCTCGTAGACATTGCCGAAGGCGCGCCGGATCAGGATGTCGGTCGTGTGCCCGAACTGTTCCTCGCACAGCATCGTGTCGAGCGCCGAAAGCCCGCCGCCGCCATGCTCTTCCGGAATGTTCATGCCGTAGAGGCCAAGCGCCTTCGACTTCTCGAAGATCGCCTGCGCCAGTTCCGGGCGCAACACGCCGGTCCGCTCGATTTCATCCTCCAGCGGCGTGAGTTCGGCGGCAATGAAGCCGCGAACGGTCTCGACCAGCATGCGCTGCTCGTCGGCAAACCGGAAATCCATCGTCTTGCTCTCCAGTCGGTCTGTCAGTCGGTTTCGTCCATGTGGCCGCCGAGGAAAAGCTGGCCGACCTTTGGGTCGTTGAGCAGCTTGTCGGCGCGGTCGTGCATGCGTGTCTGGCCCAGTTCCAGCACCAGGCCGAAATCGGACATCGCCAGCGCCGCCTTGGCGTTCTGCTCCACCATGAGGATGGTGACGCCGCTGTCGCGCAGGCGTTGCAGCGTGCGGAACACCTCCTGTACGAGGTTCGGCGACAGGCCGATGGACGGTTCGTCGATCAGGATGAGCTTGGGATCGAGCAGCAGGGCGCGCGCGACTTCCAGCTGCTTCTGCTGGCCGCCGGACAATTCGATGGCCTTGCGGTCGCGGAACTCGCGCAGCATCGGGAACTGGTCCATGACCACCTCGATGCGCGCCTTCACCCGGTCCTGGTCCTGCGCCGTGATGCCGCCGAGTTCCAGGTTGTGATAGACTGAAAGCTGCGGCACCACATTGCGGCCCTGCGGCACATAGGTCACGCCGTGGGCGATCATGTCGCGCGGCTTGCTCCCCGTCACGTCGCGGCCTTCCAGCAGCACCTGGCCGGAATGGATGTTGAGCAGGCCGAAGATGGCCTTGAACACGGTCGACTTGCCGGCCCCGTTCGGCCCGATCACCGTGGTGATGGAGCCTCGCGGGATGGCGAAGGACACGCCGTTGAGGATCGTGATCTTGCCGTAGCCGCCATAGAGATCTTTCACTTCCAGCACGGCTCAGCCCCCCAGATATGCGTCGATGACCTGGGTGTTCGACCGGATTTCCTCCGGCGTCCCCTCCGCGATCACCGCACCCTCGGCCAGCACGATGATGCGGGTGCACAGGCTCATGACGAATTCCATGTTGTGCTCGATGACCACGAAGGTCGTGCCGTGCTCGCGGTTGTAGGTGCGCAGCCGCTCCTTCAGGCTCTCCAGCATGGTCAGGTTCACCCCGCCCGCCGGTTCGTCGAGCAGGACCAGGTCCGGCCCGGCCATGAAGGCCATGGCTGCGTCGAGCAGCTTCTGCTGGCCGTAGGACAGCGACCCCGCCTTCTCGTCGCGCAGATGGCTCAGCCTGAAGAACGCGATCATCTGCTCGGCCTCCTCCGTCAGCCCCGCATCGGATGGCCCGAACAGTCGCGACAGCATGGTGCCGTGATGCTCCTGTCCCGCCAGGATGATGTTGTCGAGCACGGTCATTTCGGGAAAGACCGACAATTGCTGGAACGTGCGGCCGACACCCAGCCGGTTGAGGTCGCAGGCCCGCATTCCGGACACCGGCGTATCCTTGACGCTCACGGAACCGGAATCCGGCCGGAGCTGGCCGAGCACGCAATTGAACAGGGTCGATTTTCCCGATCCGTTCGGCCCGATCAGGCCGAGGACTTCGCCCCTGGCAACCTCGAAGCTGACATCGCGTACGGCATGGATGCCGCCGAACGACTTGGAGATGTTGCGAACGGAAAGAACGGTCTGGCTCACAGTTTCGATCCTTCCTTCATGTCGCCGCGCACCTTGCGCTGCGGGCGCAACCTGGAAAGCAGGCGGTCGCCCAGCCCGATCAGCCCGGATGGCGAATAGACCATCAGGATGATGACCGCGGTGGAATAGAGGATCAGGTAGTAGCCTTCGGTGAAGCGCAGGAATTCCGGCAGCAGGATGACCACCGCCGCGCCCAGCATCGGCCCGAAGAAATAGCCCGCCCCGCCGACCACGACCATGAGCAGGATCTTGAGCGAGTGGATGAGGCCGAAGGAACCCGGCTCGATGAACTGCACCAGGGGCGTCATGATCGCGCCCGCGCCGCCGCCAAAGGCCGAGCCGATGGCAAAGGCGAGCAGCGTTATGCGCCGCGTGTTCACGCCAAGGCTTTCGGCGCGCACCGGGTTCTCCCGCAAGGCCTTGAAGGCGCGGCCCCAGGGCGAATGGACGATCCAGAAGAAGATGCCGGCAGAGATGACGAACAGCACCAGGACGAAATAGTAGAACTCCAGGTTCTTCATGGTCGAGATGCCGAAGAAGGAGGGCCGCGGCATGCCCACAAGCCCGTGCGAGCCACCGGTCAGCCATTCCTCGTTGCGAAGCACCAGGAAGACCAGCGTGTTGAAGGCAAGCGTCACGAAGGCAAGGAAGTGGTGCTGCACCCTGAGCGCCGGATAGCCCAGCACAAGCCCGATCAGGAACGTCGCGCCCATGGCCGCCAGCCAGCCCAGCACCCAGTGATAACCGGCCAGCGTGACCAGCGCCGTGATATAGGCGCCGATGCCCATGAAACTGGCCTGGGCCAGGCTGATCTGTCCGGCATATCCCAGCGTCAGGTTCAGGCCCATGGCCGCGATGGAAAACATGAGCCAGGAGGCGAGCACGTAAAGGATGTAATTGCCCTGCCCGAGCGGCGCGAGAACGAGCGCCACCAGTGCAAGGAGGACGAAGATGACGGTTGCGGGCTTCATACCGTGCGGCCCTCCGAGGTTCCGAGCAGGCCCTGCGGGCGGACCAGGATGATGAGGATGAGCAGGATCATCGGCAGCGCCTGGCGATACTCGGATGAGAAATAGGTGGCTGACAGGTTGTCGATGACACCGATGAGCAGACCGCCGACAAGCGCGCCGCGGATCTGGTTGAAGCCGCCGACAATGGCAGCGATGAAGGCCACCAGGCCAAGCGTCTCGCCATTGGAGAACTTCGCCAGGTAGATCGGCGTGATGAGGATGGAGGCAATGGCCGCCAGCGCACCGTTGATGAGGAAGGTGTAGAGCACCATGCGCTTGATATCGACGCCGAGGATCTGCGCGACATCCGGGTTCTGCGCCGTCGCCTGCATGGCGCGGCCGGTGCGGGTGCGTCCCAGGAAGAGTTGCAGGCCGATGATGGCACCCATCGCGATGATGAAGTTGGCGATGTCGGGAATGGACACGGCCGCGCCGAAGACCTGCATGACGTCCTGCGGGAAAAGGCTCGGGAAAGGCTGTCCGAGCGGCGAATAGAATTCCTTGACCAGTTCCTTCAGCAGGAGGCCGAGCGCGATGGTGGCGATGACCAGCGGCAGGGTTCCGTGCTTGATCATCGGCTCCACGATCAGCCGCTTGAACAGCGCGCCCAGGATGAGCACCGACAGGACGATGGCGAGCGGCATGGCCAGCCACAGGGGAAAGCCGAGCTTGACCGAGAGCGCAAGCACGAAGAAGGCAGGCAGCATCACGAATTCGCCCTGGGCGAAGTTGATGGTCTGCGAGGCCTGCCAGAGGAGGGTGAAGCCGACCGCCGCCAGCGCGTAGATCGACCCCGCCGACAGCCCCGAAATGAAGATCTGGATGAATTCGGACATGCGCCCGCGCCTCCGCAGGAAGGATATTCAGGTGCAGGATTGGGCGGTGCCGGACAGGCACCGCCCCGCGTCAGACGGATCAGTTGGCCGGAAGCGTCTTGGTGATCTTCTGGGCGCCGTCCACCACTTCAACCAGGAAGCTCGCCCGGCTCATCTCGCCGGTCTCGTCCCAGCAGGTATCCATCAGGATGCCAGGATTCGATGCCGCATCGAGGCACAGGCCGCGAAGCGTTTCGGCGAATTTCTCCCGGTCGAATTCACCGATCTTCTCGGTGACATACTTGACCATGTAGGCACCGATATAGCCCTTGATGGCATTGTGGTCGGCACCGTAGCCGTATTTCTGCTGGAACTTGCCGGCCATTTCCTGGATCGCGGGAACCGGGGCTTCAGCCGTCAGGCCGACATGGCCGAAGGCGCCGTTGGCGGCATCCCCGGCCAGATCGATGACCTTCTGGGAAATGAGCACGGTGTCACCGGCCATCGGCAGGCCGAGGCTCTGCTTGGAGGCCTCGATCAGGAAACGGGCGCTTTCCTCTTCCGTCAGGTAGACGAAGACGGCATCCGCGCCCGACGACTTGACCTTTGCCACGTCGGAGGCAAAGTCGACCTGCGCCTGTTCGGTGGGCACGTCGGCGACGATCTCCAGGCCCATGTCCGCAGCGATCTTCATGAAGGCGTCATAGCCGCCCTTGCCGAACTCGGTATTGGCCCATACGACCGCGATCTTCTGCGCGCCGAGACCGTCCTTGAGATAGGTGGCCAGCTTGGGAAGGCCCTTCTGCGCGCCGAAGGCCGTGCGGAAGATGTAGGGGTTGCCCTTGGCGGTGATGGTCGGGGATTCCGAACCGGTGATCTGCGGCACGCCGTTCTGCTGGGCGACCAGCATGTTGACCACCGTCGAGGACGAATAGACCGTGCCGAGGAGGACGAAGGCGCCCTCGTCAATGGCCTTCTGCACGAGTGCGCGGCTGACCTGCGGATCGGTCTGGCTGTCATACTCGGCCAGGTTGATCTGCTCGCCGAGGATGCCGCCGGCGGCATTGATTTCCTCGACGGCCATCTTGACGCCATCATGCCAGACAGCGCCGGCTGCCGCACCCGCGCCCGAAAGTTCGGCCACATCGGCAATCTTCACTTCGGCCATGGCAGCGCCTGCCGAGAGCGCCATGATGGCTGCGGTATTCAGAAAAAGCTTCCGGATCATCTGTTCCTCCCTTGAATGGATCAATCCGTTTCCAGTGACAGAAGGGCATCGACAAGAAGCCCTTCCTGCGCCGTGAACATGCCAAGTCCCGGCATGGTCCGGCATCCCTTCGCCGCCGCCGCCTCGATGAAAGGCGACCGCTCCGGCTTGGTGATCGGGCAGGCCGCGAACTGGCGGGCCTGCATTTTGTCGACATCCACCGGCAGCGGATCTTCCGGCCGCATGCCGAGCGGGGTTGCATTGGCGATGACATCGAACCCGGACGGATCGGGCGAACCCGCCGAAACCTTGCCTGCAAAGGCCTCATCCAGCCGCGCGATCAGCGCATCGCGGCGCATGTGGTCGATATCGTGGATCGCAAGATGGTCAGCGCCCCGGGCCAGGAACTCGTAGGCAATCGCCGATCCCGCGCCACCGGCGCCGACGAGCAGGACGCGCTTTCCGTCCACCGCGCCACCGGCGGCCAGAATGCCGTCCACATAGCCCATGCCGTCGGTGTTGTCGCCGATCCAGCCGGCGCCGGTGCGGCGCATCACGTTCACGGAACCGGCAAAATGGACACGTCTGGTGACCTTCGCGCAGTAATTCCTGGCCGCCTGCTTGTGCGGAACGGTGATGACGAGACCCGTCACGTTGCGCATCACGTCCAGCCCGGCCATGAACCTGTCGAAATCCGCGGGCGTGACATGAGCCGGCACGACGACGGCATTCTCGCCCATGGCAGCCAGCCTGACGGAAAGAAGGCCGGGTGATTTCACCTGGGCAATCGGATCGCCCACGATGGGAAAGACCCGTGTCTCGCCATTCAACGTGATCGTCACCGCCATCCCCTCCGCGCTCCGTCCCACGCCGGATTGCACATTTTCACTGTCTCGCCGGACTTGTCGCCGACCGGGCGGACTGCTGCCGCCCTGGACTGCGGCCTTTGCCTGACAGCCCTTTTCCCAGCCGGCATGGAGCCTGAAATAGCATCAGGAGAAAATGGATGAACACACGCATTCATTGGACAATTCGAAAGGGCCGGCCTTGCCATCAGGCTGTCCTCCCCTGCTGGCGCGCGCGATAGAACTCCAGCGTCAGAGCAATTCCCTCGTTGAGGCCCGTAATTCCGGCCGCAGCCAGTTCGGGCGGCATTTCGCTGGTGGCCAGATCGGCGGGGATGCGAAGCGGCGGCCCCTCGACGGAGACGGACGCCTGCGGAACCTGCACCTTCAGGGCGGAGACGAAATCGGCCATCTCCGCCGTTTCGCCGCAAAGGGTGTAGGCCTCGGCGCCCTGCATGGGCGACGAGACCGCAACGGCCATCAGGCGGGCCACGTCGAAAACGTGAACGAAGCCGACGCGTCCGGAAAAGCGGATGGTGGCCGGTTCGCCGCGCATCGCCGCCCCGAGCGCGATGGACGGTCCGGCGGCAATTCCGGAACTCTGCCCCGGACCGTAGACGATGTAGGGACGGAAGCCGACCGACGGCAGGCCGTGATCGGCATGATAGGCCCGCGCCGATCCCTCGATGGCCAGTTTCTGCGCACCGTAATGGGTCATGGGTCGCGGGTTCACCCTGTCGTCAGGGCCGAAGACCCCGGCGGTCGAGACATAGACCAGCCTGTCGATCTTGTGCCGCAGCGCAGCCTCGAAGACATGCAGGCTGCCCGTCAGGTTGATCGCTGCGGCGCGCAGCGGATCGGCCGCCGCCTCCACGGTCATGACGCCGGCCAGATGGACAATGCCGTTGCAACCGTCCATGGCATCGGCCACCGAACCGTCGGCGATGTCGCCGGTCACGAAGGTTACACTGTCCGACATCCCTTGCCGGATCTCGTCCAGGGCCGCCGGATTGGGGCGCGCATCGAAGACGACCACGTCGTCGCCGCGCGCAAGAAGCTCGGCGACGACCCAGCGGCCGACAAAGCCCGTCCCGCCAGTGACCAGAACCCGGCTCATGCAGCATCCTCCCGCGCAACGCCAGCCCTCGCCGCAGCATGGCGCCCGGCGATGTAGCCGAAGGTCACGCCCGGCCCGATGGTGATGCCGGGTCCCGGATAGACCCCGCCCATGATCGACTGCATGTCGTTGCCGCAGGCATAGAGCCCGTCAATGGGCCGGCCCTGTCCGTCCAGCACGCGCGCGTTCGTGTCGCAGACGAGGCCCGTTGCCGCGCCGATGTCTCCGGGTTCCAGCCGCACGGCATAGAAAGGCGCGGTCCTGACCGGCCCAAGCGTCGGGTTCGGCCCGTGCGACCCATCGCCATTGGCGCGCTCGTAGACGGTTTCGCCCCTGTGGAAGTCCTCGTCCCGGCCCGTTTGCGCGAAGTGGTTCATGCGCTCCGCCGTGGCACGCAGCCCTCCGGCGTCCACGCCGAGCTTTGCGGCAAGCTCCTCCAGTGTGGCCCCCTGCACCAGATAGCCGTCGTCCAGATAGGGTTTCAGCCCCTTGCCGCCCGGACGCACCATGCCGAGGCCGTATTTCGTAAGCGTTGCGGCATCGGCGACCAGGAAGACCGGCATGTGGCTGCCGTCCCGGTTGGCCGCATACATGGCCAGCGTGAATTCGTGATAGGAGCGGCTTTCATTGGTGAAACGCCGCCCGTCCCGCCCGACGGCGAATGTGCCGGGCTTCGACCGGTCGAGCACGAAATGCGGGAACACGGCCGTCGTGCCATCGTCCCGCCTGCGCACCGAGCACGGTGCCCAGTAAACATTCGAGGCCGCGCCGGTGCCATAGACCGCGCCCTTCGCCAGCGCCATGTCGTGCAGCGCCCCGGTGTGGCCGGGCGCCGAGGGGCTGTTGGCGGCCAGCGGCTCGGGAAGCATCTCGCCGCGCCGTTCAGGATGGCGCGTGAAACCGCCGCTGGCCAAGATGATCCCGCCGGTAACCGCAATGGCGCGCTCGGTCCCGCCCTGGCACACTGACAGCCCGGTGACCGCACCATCCGGACCGGCAAACCCGGTCACTTCCGCTTCCGTCGCGATGACGACCCCGAGGCGGCGCGCGGCCGCCAGCAATTGCCCGATCAGCGCATTGCCCATGACGAGGCGTGTGCCGCGCCCGTACCGAATCTTCTGCGCATAATAGGAACCGATCAGGCGCATGGAGTAGGCCAGCGATTTCAGCGAACTTGTCATCTTCAGGAGATGCGCGATGTCGTCGCGGTCGATCAGCAGACCGCCCAGGATGGTGAATTCGGGTATCGTCGGCCGGATCAGCTTCAGGTCCTGTCCCAGTCCGCTGGCATCGAAGGGGACCGGTTCAAGCGCCCGTCCGAAGGAGGTCGAGCCCTCGATCTCGTGCAGATAGTCGGGATGGAACGGCCGCGCCCGGAAATGCACGCCGGCCCTGTCTTCCAGCGCGTCGATCGCCAGGGGACCTGCATTCAGGAAGGCATCCCGCATGTCGGCCGAAGACCGGTTGCCGACCGCCCGGTCAAGGTAGCCGCGCACCTTTTCAGGACTGTCGTCCGCGCCGATGGCACGGGCATGGCGGGGATTGGGTATCCACGTCGTGGCCGCAGAATAGGCCGATGTCCCGCCCAGAAATTCCGTCCGCTCGACAAGAAGGACGCGCGCGCCTTCCAGCGCCGCGAACACCGCCGCCGCCATGCCCGCCGCGCCCGCGCCAAGCACCGCCACATCGAAGCTCGACGGCTCCTGCAGATCCGCGATGGCACGGCGCGCGTCACTCATTGCGAGCGCCTCCGTGCGGCCATTCCGTTCCTTTGGCGGTAAGATGCGATCACGTGCCCCTCCCAAGGCATGGAGACGGCCAAAGGCTCGTCGGAGTCCGGGAATATCGGAAATTGGAAACCCTTTCAAGAATAAAAAAGTTTTCACAAATCCGGAAAATCCTGCTATCCCGATGAGGCGATCCGCAGGCACGGGGGAGGCAGCGGCGTGGGAGGACGTGAACGTGACTGACAAGCGACTGGCTGTTATTGGCGCCGGCATCATCGGCAGGACCCATCTCGACGCCATCAGCGCGGCGGATGGATTTCGCGTGTCGGGCATTGTCGAACCAGGACCGGCCGGCGCGGAGATCGCCGCGCGGTATGGCACCATGCTCTACGGCGATTTCGCCGCCATGCTCGCCGACAGGCCGCAAGGCATCGTCATCGCCACACCCAATGAAAGCCATGTCGAACTTGCCGTACGCGCCGTACAGGCGGGCATCCCCGTCCTGGTGGAAAAGCCGGTGGCGACCAGCGTGAACGAAGCCCGGAAGCTGCTCGATGCCATCGACCGGCACGGCGTGCCCGTGATGACCGGGCACCACCGCCGTTTCAACCCGATCATCCTGAAAGCCCGCGATATTGTGGCAGGCGGGCGCTTCGGCCATCTCGTCCAGGGCTCGGTGCTGTGTTCGCTGCGGAAGGAAGATGCCTATTTCGACGTCGAATGGCGCCGCACGCCCGGAATCGGCGGGCCGTTGCTGATCAACATGATCCACGAGATCGACCTTCTGCGCTTTCTGTTCGGCGAAATCGCCACGGTCACGGGCATCGTCTCCAATGCCGAACGCGGCCTGCCGGTGGAGGACACGGCCGGCGCGATCCTGACATTCAGGGACGGCGGCGCTGTCACGCTGAGCGTTTCGGACGCCGCCTGCGGCCCCTGGGCCTGGGACATTGCGGCGGGCGAAAATCCCGGCCGCTTTCCCGCCCACAAGGTCCAGTCCCATTTCTTCGCCGGTTCGGCATGCGGCTTCTCCCTGCCGGACCTCACGGTCTGGACGCATCCCGGCGAAAAGACCTGGTATGACGAGATGCGCCCCACGCGCGAGACGGTGGAGGACGCCGATTCCTACATCGGCCAGGTCCGGCATTTCGGCGATGTCATCGATGGCAGGGCCGCGCCGCGCTGCTCGGCTCTGGACGGGGCACGCAACCTCGCCATCGTCGATGCCATCAAGGCGTCTGCGGAATCGGGCATGCGCCTGCGGCTGGACGCATCGGGACTTGGCGCCGCTGCGCCGGAGGTCGTGCCATGAGCGGAGTCCTCGAACGGTCGCTTGCCATCATCGAACTGCTCGCGCGCAATCCGGCGGGCTTGACGGTCAGCGCCATTTCCGCCGATCTCGACCTGCCGGTCAGCGCCGCTCACCGGCTGCTCAACGAACTGGCGAAATTCGGCTATGTCCGCCAGCTCCGCGCGCAGGGCGAATACACGCTGACCATCAAGCTGGCCGCGCTCGGTCTGGCTTTCCTGGGACAGATGGGCGTGACCGACATCGCCCAGCCGATCCTGGACCGCCTGGCGCGTCTTTCCGGCGAACTCATCCGCCTTTCCGTCGTCGACGGAAACAACCTGATCTGGGTCGGCGTCTCCCAGGGCGCCACCGGCGGGCTTCGCTACGATCCCAACGCCGAACAGGGCCAGGTCGTCCATCTGGCCTGCTCGGCAGGCGGACGCGCCTGGCTCTCGGCGATCAGCGACGAGGAAGCGCTGCAACTGGTGGCGGGGCAGGGCTTGCGCCCGCCGTTCGAACCCGGACCGAAAGCGCCGGAAAGCATGTCGCAACTGCTGGAACTACTGGCCGGCGACCGCAAGCGCGGCTATGCCGTGGCCGTCGATTCCTACACGGTGGGCATGGCCGCCATGGCGGTTCCGATCCGCCACCCCGATGGCGGGCACGTCATCGGCTGCCTGTCGATTGCGGGTCCGGCGGTCCGCGTGACGCCCGACTACATGGAGCGCATGGCGCCCGCCCTGAAGGAAGCCGCCGTCGAGATCGCCACGGCCACGCGTGCCTCGCACTTCTTCGATAGTGCCGAACCGGCGGCCAAGGTGGCAGCGAAACGATGACGTCCGCTCCCGCCGCGCCGATCGAATGCGACGTGCTCGTCGCCGGTTCCGGCGCCGGCGGCCTCGCAGCCGCGGTCGCGGCCGCTTTTCACGGCCTCTCCGTCGTCGTGGCCGAAAAGGAACCCGTGTTCGGCGGAACGACGGCCTGGTCCGGCGGCTGGCTCTGGATTCCGCGAAACCCGCTGGCCCGGCGCGCCGGGATCGAGGAAGACCCGGAAGAACCGCTTGCCTACCTGAAGTGCGAACTGGGCAACCGCGTTGCCGATCCGCGCATACCCGCCTACCTGGCCAACGGCCCGGACATGGTCGCCTTCTTCGAGCAGAATACCGCCGTCCAGTGGATCGACGGCAACCGCATTCCCGATTTTCACGATACGCCCGGCAGCCGCCAGGGCGGGCGCTCGGTCTGCGCAAGGCCCTTCGACGGGCGTGCGCTGGGCCAAGACATCGCAAGGCTGAAGCCACCGCTCGATCTTGTCAGCCTTGCCGGCATGGGCATCGCGGCGGGTGCCGACATGAACCATTTCTTCAACGCGACGCGCTCGGCGCGCTCCGCCCTGCATGTCGCCGGACGGCTTGCCCGCCATGCCCGCGACCGTGCCCTGCATGGCCGCGCCATGCAACTGGTCAACGGCAATGCCCTCGTCGCCCGGCTGATGAAAAGCGCGCTCGATCTCGGCGTCACGCTGATGGAGAATGCGCCCATAACCGCGCTGCGGCACGACGGCGACCGTGTCTGCGGCGCAACGCTCGGGTCCGGCGTGGAGATCGTGGCCCGGCGCGGTGTTGTGCTCGCCACGGGCGGCTTCCCGCATGATCGCGGCCGCATCGCCCGCCTGTTCGACCATGCCCCGGACGGCACCGGCCACTTTTCCGCAGCGCCGCGCTCCAACACTGGTGACGGCATCCGCCTTGGCGAAACCGCCGGCGCCCGGATCACCGGGGATGAGGCTGCCGCGGGCGCCTGGTGCCCGGTTTCGCTCGTGCCGCGCAGCGATGGCGGATTTGCCCACTTCCCGCATCTGGTCGACCGTGCCAAGCCCGGCTTCATCGCGGTGACTCCGGATGGGCGGCGTTTCGTCAACGAGGCCGGCAGCTACCACGATTTCATGACGGCGCTGTTCGCCGCCACGCCCGGGGCAGCCAAGCCCGAATGCTGGCTGATCTGCGATCATCGCGCGCAGCGGCGCTTCGGCATCGGCTGGGCGAAACCCTTTCCCTTTCCGCTGCGCCCCTATCAGGCCTGCGGCTACCTGAAAAGCGGGCGCACGCTGGAAGCGCTGGCCGCTCCCTGCGGCCTGCCCGCCGGGGCGCTGGCTGAAACGGTCGCGCGTTTCAACGCCCATGCGAAGGCGGGCGACGACCCGGATTTCGGGCGCGGACGCTCCCCCTACAACCGGGTCCAGGGCGATTCCGCCCATGGCCCGAACCCGTCACTTGGTGCCCTTGAAGAAGGCCCGTTCCATGCCGTGCGCCTGGTGCCCGGCAGTCTCGGCACCTTCGCCGGCATGGCGACCGACGCCGAAGCCCGCGTGCTCGACGTCACCGGCGCGCCGATACCCGGCCTCTACGCGGCGGGCAACGACATGGCCTCCATCTTCGGCGGTCACTACCCCTCCGGCGGCATCACCCTCGGCCCCGCCATGACCTTCGGCTACATCGCCGCGCGCCACATGGCCGGCCTTGCCGGTGCCGGCGCGCAAACGACTGACAACAGGGAGAGATCGGATGAAATTCTACGAACTGGCAACCCTTGACACGGTGATCTTCGGCGGCCCGAAGGCCGCGCCCGCCATCGAGGCCTTCGTCAACGCACCGGACGCGAAAGGCCGCCTGCTGGGCGCCTGGGGCAACGATATCGGCGCCCTGAACAAGGTGCACCTGCTGCGCGGTTTCGACAGCCATGAAGACCTGCTGGCCGAGCGCGAGCGCGTCCTGCGCTCCTCCAATCCCTTCGGCTGCGCCGACCTGCTGACAGGCATGAGCCTCGACAGTTACAGGCCGCTGGATTTCCTGCCGCCCGTGGAGACCGGCAGCTTCGGACCGGTCTACGAGATCCGCACCTACCGCATGAAGGTCAACGGCCTGACACCCACCATGGAAAAGTGGGAAGCGGCGGTCCCGGAGAGGCTCGCCTATTCGAAAATGACCATTGCCATGTATTCGATCGACGGCGCGCCGCGCCTGACCCAGATCTGGCCCTATGAGAGCCTGGAAGCCCGGACCAGGGCGCGCGCGCAGTCGGTCGCCGACGGCAAGTGGCCGCCGAAGGGCGGGCCCGACTGGATGACACCGGACATGACATCCACCGTCGCCATGCCGCTGTCCATCTCGCCGTTGACCTGAGGCCGGGCATGAAACGGCTCTATTCCATGGCCTACCTGACGGCCAATGGCGCCGGCCCGGTCGAATCGGTTGAGCTTGCCGCCGCCTGCGGCTTCGACATGGTGAGTTTCCGCCTGCTCCCGGCAGGCGGCGAGCCGCTGGCCGACCTGATGGGCGACGACCGGCTCCTGCGCGAGGTCACGGCCGCCATGGACGCCACTGGCGTGACGATGGCGGATGCCGAGATGATCCGCCTGAAGCCCGATACCGATCTCGCCGCTTTCGATCCCTTCCTCGACAGGATTGCCGAACTCGGTGCGAAACATATACTCGTGGCCGTGGACGACACGGACGAGGCCCGCGCCACCGATGCCTATGGCCGGCTTTGCGGCCGCGTCGAACCCTACGGTTTCAGCGCGGACCTGGAGTTCATGCCCTGGACCGGGGTGAAGACGCTTGGCCATGCGAGGCGGATGGTCGAAGCCGCCGCCAGTCCGGCCGCCGCCGTCCTGTTCGATACGCTGCATTTCGACCGGTCCGCCTCGTCCCTCGACGACCTGGCGGACCTGCCGCCCGGCATGATGAACTATGTCCAGATATGCGACGGACCCGTGCCCTACGACCCCTCCGACGCGGGCCTGATCCATGTTGCGCGCCAGGCCCGGCTGATCCCCGGCGATGGCGGCATCGATTTCGCGCCCATCGTCGCCCGCCTGCCTGAAGGCATCACGGTCAGCGTCGAGGTCCCGAACCGGCCGCAGGCCGAGGCCATGGGCCTGGAGCGCTTCGTCCGCACCGCGCTGGAGAGGACGAAAGCGGTGATGGGCGACGCCTGACCGGGCCGCGAAAGCGGGATCCGGAGCGGTTCAAGGAAAACCGGAAGTGCCCTGGCCCATGTCCGGCAGGCGCGCGCCGGTCCACTCGCCGCGGGCGACCAGGCCGGGAACCGTGTCCTGCAAAAGGGCGCGGACAGCTTCCTGCGCGCGCGAGCCGGGGCCGGCGGCGGGTTGCACGAGATGCACGCTGCGCCACAGCCCCGGTCCGGTGATGCGGCTGACGGCAAGCCCCCCCGCGCGCACCTCGTCGCGCACGGTGTTCAGCGGCAGGATGGAGGCGCCGAAGCCGGAAGCGACGAGCCGCTTGATATTGGCATAGGAATCGATCTCGACGGCCACATTGGGCGCAAAACCGGTCTCGCGCAGCACGGCCTCGATCTGGATGCGCAACCCGTGTTCCGCGCTCGGCAGGACCAGCGGCACGCCGCGCAGGCCCGAAAGGCTCATCTCGGGCAGGCACTCCAGCCCGCCGCGCCACAGCACCACGAGTTCTTCCTCCAGCAGCAGTTCGGATGCGAGGTCCCGCGTGGACGCCTTGTTGTAAAGCACGGCAAGGTCGACGCGCCCTTCCGCCAACCAGCCGGAAATGAAACCGCTCATGCCCTCCACGATGTTGAGGCGGATACCGGGATAGGCATCGCGTACTGCCTCGAGCAGCGGCAATGCGACAATGCCGCCGATCGTGCCCGGCAGGCCGATGCGCACGAGGCCGGAAGGGTCCCTGTCCAGCGTGCGGATGTCGTCCTCCGTTCGCGCCAGATCGTCGAGGATGGTCCGCGCGCGGCGCGCCAGCAGCGCACCGGCCTGCGTCGGTACCGTGCCGGAGCGGCTGCGCACCAGCAGCCGTGTGCCCAGTTGCTCCTCCATGTTCTTCACATGCAGCGAGAGCGCAGGCTGCGCGACGTTGAGGCTCTGCGCGGCCCCGGTGATGGAGCCGCGCTCCACGATTTCCAGAAAATAGCGCATGTGCCTGACATCCATGGAAAGGCCTGCTCTCTCTTATAAGGAATTGTTCTGGTTTCTATCCAAAACATATATTTGCGCAATGCATGGGCTTTGGCTAGTCAGGCCTGACGAAAGCCGGAGACCCGACAATGAACTTCCTCGAAGACGACTACCAGGATATCCGCGAAGGCGTGCGGGCCGTCTGTGCGCAATTCCCGCCGGAATACCACCGCAAGGTGGATGCCGAGCGCGGCTATCCGGAAGCCTTCGTCGATGCCCTGACGCGCGAAGGCTGGATGGCGGCGCTGATTCCGGAAGAATATGGCGGTTCGGGCCTCGGCCTGGCGGAAGCCTCCGTCATCATGGAGGAGATCAACCGGGCCGGCGGCAATTCCGGCGCCTGCCACGGCCAGATGTACAACATGAACACGCTGGTGCGCCACGGGTCCGAGGAGCAACGCAGGCGCATCCTGCCGAAGCTGGCGACCGGAGAACTGCGCCTGCAGTCGATGGGCGTCACCGAACCGACGACCGGCACCGACACGACCCAGCTCAAGACCACCGCCGTGAAGAAGGGCGACCGTTATGTCGTCAACGGCCAGAAGGTCTGGATCAGCCGGGTTCAGCATTCCGACTACATGATCCTGCTTGCCCGCACGACGCCGCTTTCGGAAGTGGCGAAGAAGTCCGAAGGCCTGTCCATCTTCCTGGTCGACATCAAGGACGCCATGAAGAACGGCATGGAGGTCAAGCCCATCGCCAACATGGTCAATCACGAGACCAACGAGCTTTTCTTCGACAACCTGGAAATCCCGGAGGAGAACCTGATCGGCGAGGAGGGCAAGGGCTTCAAGTACATCCTGACCGGGCTCAACGCCGAGCGCGTGCTGATCGCCGCCGAATGCATCGGCGACGGCTACTGGTTCACCGACAAGGTGACCGCCTATGTGTCCGAGCGCGAGGTCTTCGGCCGCCCCATTGGCCGCAACCAGGGCGTCCAGTTCCCCATCGCAGAGGCTTTCATCGAGGTCGAGGCGGCCAACCTGATGCGCTGGAAGGCTTGCGCGCTCTTCGATGCCGGGCGCCAGTGCGGGGCGGAGGCCAACATGGCCAAGTACCTCGCCGCCAAGGCAAGCTGGGAGGCAGCCAATGCATGCCTGCAGTTCCATGGCGGCTTCGGCTTTGCCACCGAATACGACGTGGAACGCAAGTTCCGCGAAACCCGCCTCTACCAGGTCGCGCCCATCTCCACCAACCTGATCCTGTCCTACGTCGCCGAGCACGTTCTCGGAATGCCGAGGTCGTTCTGATGCTGCCGCTGGAAGGCCTGGAAGTCGTTGCCATCGAACAGGCGGTGGCGGCGCCCTTCGCCTCATCGCGGCTCGCCGATGCCGGCGCCCATGTCGTCAAGATCGAACGTCCGGAAGGCGATTTCGCCCGCGGCTACGATGACGTGGCAAACGGCCAGTCGAGCTATTTCGTCTGGCTCAACCGGGGCAAGGAAAGCGTGACGCTCGACCTGACCTCGCAAAAGGGCAAGGCAGCGCTGGAAGCCATCATCGCCAGGGCCGATGTGGTGATCCAGAACCTCAAGCCCGGTGCGCTGGCAAAGCTGGGATTTGACCTGGCGCGACTGCGCAGGGATTACCCCCGCCTCGTCACCTGCTCGATCAGCGGCTATGGCGAGGACGGCCCGATGGCCGACCGGAAGGCTTACGACCTGCTGATCCAGGCGGAATCCGGCCTTTGCTCGATTACCGGCGGCCCGTCCGAGCCGGCGCGTGTGGGCGTTTCGGTCGTCGATATCGCCACCGGCGCGACCGCGCATGCGGCGATCCTCGAAGCGCTCATCCGCCGCTCCGTCACCGGCAAAGGCGCCGGCATCAACGTCTCCATGTTCGACGTCATGGCCGACTGGCTGGCCGTTCCGCTGCTCAACCATGAGGGCGGAAAGCCGCCGCAGCGGATCGGTCTGGCCCACCCCTCCATCTCGCCCTATGGCGTCTTCCAGCCGAAATCCGGCGCGCCGATCCTCATTTCCATCCAGAGCGACCGGGAATGGGCGATCCTGTGCCGCGACTTCATCGGCGACGAGAGCCTGGCCAGCGATCCGCGCTTCGCCACCAATGTCGCCCGCGTGGCCAACCGTTCGCAGACCGACGGCATCGTGGCCGATGCCTTTGCCCGCTACGATGCCGAAGAGGCCATCGAGCGGCTTGCGAGGGCGAATATCGCGCTGGCCTCGGTCAACGACATGGGCGGGCTTTCCGCCCATCCGCACCTTCGCCGCATCACCGTCGACAGCCCGAACGGGCCGGTCAGCTTCCCCGCCCCCGGCGCGAGCTTTGCAGGCGAGCAGCGCAGCTACGGCCCGGTTCCCGATCTCAAGCCGCTCAGGCCCTGAACGGCGGCCGCATGAAGGAACAGACCCGCCGGATGTCGAGCATCCGGCGGGTCTGCTGGAACAATTCCAGCGGAAAGCGGAAATTCTCCAACACTGCCTGTCCTGTTTGGCCCGGAAGGGCCTATTCGGCTGCCATGGTGTCGCCGGCCTCGCCAAGCCTGCGCCAGTCCACCTCTTTCGGATAGACGCCTTCGCGTGACGCGATGGTTGCCTGGCGCACGCGCGGCTCCTGCGTGCCGATGGCCGCGCCGCCTTCCGCCACCTTGCGCGCCGCGTCCACCATCAGGCGGCGGAACTCGACGATGGCGAGATCCGAGGCGCCGAGAATGTCTGAAGAGCGGTCGGCGATCGGCCCCTGCGTCACCCACATGGCGATATCCTGGTTCGGAATGCCCTTGATGCCGGTGAAATTGCCGAGCTTCATCGCCTGCCGGTCCTGCAGGAAGTTGTTTTCCTTCGTGCGCACCGGCTCCCAGCGGTCGTTCAGGTCGATGCCCTTGCGCGCATGGGCGAACTTGCGCCACTCCTCCGTCGAGGGCACTTCGTCCGTTCCCCAGGCGATGAAGTGGAAGGCCGTCGTCACGTCGTCGATGGGCACGATGACCGAGGCGACGTTGTACATGTTGTTCGGCGGGATCAGCGAATAATAGGGCGCCACGTACTCCGTCACGCGCAGGTAATTGTGCGTGGCGGCGTTCCTGATCGGCTTGCGGATCGCCGCGTAGTGGAAGCCGTAGCTTGTCGTCTGCGTCTGCATGCGCGGCGACTTGTCGGTCGACGGGCGGTACCACGACTTGTCATCCGCCGACGCCCGCTCCACCCGCGCCGGCACCATGTCGGAAGAGTGCAGGCTGGAGGAATGGGCACTGTCGATCTGGCCTTCGTGGATCTGCGCCCAGTTGCAGGGAATGCGGATCTTGAGGATCGACACCGGCGTGTCTTCGGCCGGCGCGAAGGCTGGCGGATCGAACTCCGGCACGGCGTCCTGGTCGCCGAACCAGGCCCAGACGAAACCGCCCCATTCCTTCACGGGATAGGCGCGATGCCGGACCTTGTTCATCAGCGGGCTGCCTTCCGGCTCCGACGACATGGCCATGACATTGCCTTTCACGTCGAACTTCCAGCCGTGATAGAGGCAGCGCAAGCCGCATTCCTCGTTGCGGCCCAGCACCAGCGAGGCGCGGCGGTGCGGGCACAGTTCGTCCAGCAGGCCGAGGTCCCCATTGCTGTCCCGGAACGCGACATAGCGTTCGCCGAGCACCTCCACGAGCAGCGGTGTGCCATCGCGCTCCGCCACCTCCTCGATCAGGCAGACCGGCGTCCAGTGCTGGCGCATCAGTTTGCCCATCGGCTTGTCGGGCCCGACGCGCGTGAGGATGTCGTTTTCTTCCGGTGTCAGCATGGTTCCTCCCGCATGCACATTCTGGTTAGCTTTCTAAGGATTTTACATCGCGGCCAGCGGATCGTCCAGCCATTGACAGCCAATAGTTAGCTTTCTAAGTAGCTGGTGGGAGGACTTGAAAGGACCAATGAGCGAAAACGCCGAAGCCATCCGCATGACGGTGGAAAGCCGCCGTGTGCTCACTCCGTCCATCATGGAATTCACGCTTGTTCCGGTTAAGGACGCGGCGTTGCCGGCCTACGAGCCTGGCGCCCATGTCACCGTCCGCACGCCATCCGGTGCCATGCGCCGCTACTCGCTTGTCGGCCCCGGCGCGGATCCGCAGGCCTATGTCATCGCGGTCAAGCGCGAGGCGGAATCGCGTGGCGGATCGCAATCCATGCATGACGAGGCGGTCGAAGGCACGGAACTGGCGGTGGAACCGCCTGAAAACGAGTTCGCGCTCAAGGATGCCCCCAAATATCTCCTGATCGCCGGCGGCATCGGCGTGACGCCGATCCATGCCATGGCCCGCCAACTGGACGAGCAGGGCAAGCCCTTCAGCATCATCTATTGCACCCGCTCGGCGGAGGAGACCGCCTATCTCGACGAGATGCGCGCGGCCTATGGCAGCCGCCTTCTTGTTCATCACGATGGCGGCGATCCGGCAAGGGTCTATGATTTCTGGGATCATTTCGCCGAACCGCAAGCCATGCATATCTATTGCTGCGGGCCGAAACCGCTGATGGAGGAGATCAAGGCGATCTCCGGCCACTGGCCGGAAGGCCGCGTCAACTTCGAGGATTTCAAGCCGGTCGAGGTTGTGCGCGCCGACGACACCGCCTTCGAGGTGGAACTGGCGAAATCGGGACGCACGGTCACCGTTCCGGCCGACCGCTCCATCCTCGAAGCGCTGCGTGACGCCGGTTTCCCGACCGTCAGTTCCTGCGAGAGCGGCACGTGCGGCACCTGCAAGACGCGCCTGATAGCGGGCGAGGCCGACCATCGCGACATGGTGCTGATGGACGAGGAGAAGGACGACACGATCATGATCTGTGTCTCGCGCTCGAAGGGTGGCAGGCTTGTCCTCGACCTCTGAGACCGCGACCGTCGGCGTCGGCGTCATCGGGCTGGGGCGTGGTTTCGTGCTGATGCTGCCGGCCTTTCGCAACGAACCGCGACTGCGCCTTGTCGCCGCCTGCGCGCCGCGCGCGGAATCCCGCGCCGCCTTCGAGGCGGAATTTGGTGGTCGAGCCTATACCGACGTGGACGCGCTGTGCGCCGACCCCGCCGTCGATATCGTCTATGTCGCGACCCCGCACGAAATGCACTGCGATCACGTCATCGCGGCCGCGCGTGCCGGCAAGCATGTCATCGTCGACAAGCCCATGGCCATCACCATGTACGACGCCCGCGCCATGGTGGCGGCCTGCCGGGATGCCGGAGTTCACCTCATTGTCGGCCCGAGCCACAGCTTCGACGCGCCCGTCGCCACGGCCCTCGACCTCATCCGCAGTGGCCGGTTCGGCCGTGTGCGCATGATCCACGCGCTCAATTACACCGACTTTCTCTACCGCCCCCGCCGTCCGGAGGAACTGGACACGGCGAAGGGCGGCGGCGTCATCTTCTCCCAGGCGATCCACCAGATCGACATCGTCCGCCTCCTGGCCGGCGGGGTCGGCGAAACGGTCTACGCCCATACCGGCAAGTGGGACCCCCAACGCCCAACGGAAGGTGCCTACAGCGCGCTCGTCGCCTTTGCCGGCGGCGCCGTCGCATCGCTCACCTATTCCGGCTATGCCCATTTCGACAGCGACGAATGGATGGGCTGGACCGGTGAACTCGGCAATGCGAAGGACCCGGACGCCTACGGCGCCGCGCGGCGCAAGCTCGCCACCGTTGCCTCCCCCGATGAGGAAGCACGGCTGAAATCCACCCGCACCTATGGCTCCGGCGACATGCCCCCGCCCGCCGCGCACCACGAGCATTTCGGTCCCGTCATCGTGTCCTGCGACCGCGCAGACCTGCGCCTGACGCCCGATGGCGTGGAAGTCCATGGCGATACCGAACGAAGCTTCATCGCCGCGCCGGCGCTCACCCATCCGCGCAGCGAGGTAACCGATGCCATGGTCGAGACCGTGCGCGACGGCACGCCCCCCGTCCAGACAGGCGCCTGGGGGCTGGCCAGCCTCGAAATCTGTCATGCCATCCTGGAATCCGCGAAAAGCGGCCAGCCTGTCAGCCTCAAACACCAGATCGAAGCGGAGGCGTCACCACGATGAGTGACCTGAAACTGTCCGTCGCCATGGGCGACTACGACCGTACCCGGGCGATTTTCGATGGCCGGGTGAAGATCGACGGCGTCGATCCCGTCTGCATGGCACTGTCGCCGGAGGAGATGTTCTTCCGTGCCTTCCGCCACCAGGCCTTCGACGTGTCGGAACTCTCGGTGTCCTCCTATTCCATCTCGGTGGCGCGAGGCGACCCGCACTACGTGGCCATCCCCGTCTTCCTGTCGCGCGCCTTCCGCCACACCTCCATCTATGTGCGCAAGGATCGCGGCATCGAAACCCCGGCGGACCTGCGCGGCCGGCGCATCGGCATCGCCGAGTACCAGTTGTCGGCCAATGTCTGGTTCCGCGGCATCCTCGAGGACGAGTACGGCGTGAAGCCCTCCGAAATCCGCTGGGTGCGCGGCGGCATGAACACGCCCGGCCGGCCCGAGAAGATCAAGGTCACGGTCCCCGAGGGGATCACCATGACGGAAGCGCCTGAAGGCGCGACGCTGAACGCCATGCTGGCCGAGGGCGAGATCGACGGCTTTGTCGGCCCGCGCGCCCCGCGCTGCTTCGACGAGGGCCATCCAATGGTCGGCCGGCTGTTTCCCGACACGGTCGGCGAGGCCGAGGCCTATTACCGCAAGACCCGCATCTTCCCCATCATGCATGTTCTAGGCCTGCGTCGCTCGCTGGCCGATGCGCATCCCTGGCTGCCCGGCGCCCTGATGAAGGCCTTCACCCAGGCCAAACGGATGGCGCAGGAAGCACTTGCGGATACATCGGCCACCAAGGTCACCATGCCCTTCGTGGAAGACAACCTCGCCCGCGCCCGCGCCCTGATGGGCCCGGAGATCTGGTCCTACGGGCTGGAGGGCAACCGCCATGTGCTGGAGACGTTCCTCGGCTATCACCACGCCCAGGGCCTGTCGCCGCGCAAGGTGGCGGTGGAGGAGCTTTTCCATCCCGCCACGCTGGAATCCTACAGCCTCTGAGGACGCCGCAGACAGGGAAGCCGAGATGAAACTGCAACCGAGCGATATCGTCGAGATCGATACCGATGCGGGCCATGCCTACGTCCAGGTGACCCACGACCACCCGTCCTATCCGGAAGTGGTTCGTGCGCTGCCGGGCCTGCACCGCGCGCGGCCGGACGATCTGGCCGCGCTGGCCGCAACGCCAGGCGGTTTCACTGCCATGCTTGCGCTCGGCGCTGCGCTCGCCAGCGGCCGCATTGCCGGCAGGCGCATCGGCACGGTGCCGGGTCCGGCCCCGTTCCGGGCCTTCCCGACCTTCCGCATGCCGGTACGCGACCGCCAGGGCAATGTCGCCTACTGGTGGCTGTGGGACGGCGAAGGTTTGCGCCACGTCGGCGAACTGGACGAAGCGCAGTTTGGCCTGCCCATGCGCGAGGTGATGACGGCGCACGCCTTCCTGGCGCGCCTTGGCTGACAGGGTGCCCTCGCCTATTCCTCGGCCCGGTCGGCGTCGCTTTCCATCCGGGCCAGCAGGTTGTCCTGGACGGCTCTCAGATGGCCGAGGAACGCCCTCCGTTCCGCGTCGGTGAAGCCTTCGACGGAATGCTCGA
Source organism: Phyllobacteriaceae bacterium (assembly GCA_002708825.1). Classification (GTDB taxonomy): domain Bacteria; phylum Pseudomonadota; class Alphaproteobacteria; order Rhizobiales; family Rhizobiaceae; genus Zhengella. The sequence continues at coordinate 133,474 of PAPF01000023.1, forward strand.
CGACCTCGCGGGCCAGCGGCAGCAATTCACGCCGCAACGCATGCCCGCGCCGGGTCAGGTAGATGTTGATCTTGCGCCTGTCGTCGGCGTTCTTGACACGGCGCACCAGGCCGCGCCGCTCCATGGACTTGATCGCTGTCAGCGTGGTCGGTTCCATCGTCCCCACCACCAGCGAAAGCTCGCGCTGAGTCATGCCGTCCTGGTGCCACAGCGCGCGCAGGAAATACCACATGCCCGGCGTCACCCCGTAGGGCTCGATCTTCTGCTGCAGGTAGCGCTGAACCAGCCTTTGCGTCTGGCGGATCTGGTAGCCCACGCTCTCGTCGAACGGCAGGTCGGCATCACCGGCAAGCGGCAGGTCCAGTCTGGCGTCAGAATCGTCCATGGCCCGAGATCCTTTCGTTCCCCGCCTTTAGCCCTCAGGCCGCATGCCTGCAATCCCGCCGCTCATTCGCCCGCCTTCGGCCGGACCGGCGCGGTGACGGCCGGCGCGGTGGCCCGCACCAGAACGAACCCCGCAACGGCCAGCCCGAGCGCAATGGCCACGGTGATGTAGCCGGCGGCCAGGAACAGAAGGCCGGAGGCAAGGAAAACGAGGCGCGCCAGGCCCGGCAGCACGCGCATCCAGTAGCCTTCCACCGCGATGGCAACCATGACCAGTCCCGCCACCGCGCTTGCCGTCGTGAAGACGATTTCCCAGACCGTGCCCTGCAGCAGCAGCGCCGGGTTGTAAACGAAGCAGAACGGGATGAGGAAGGCGCCGACGGCGATCTTGACCGACTGCGCCGCGATCCTGAGCGGGTTCTCGTCGGCTATGGCGCTGGCTGCGTAGGCCGCGACCGCGACCGGTGGTGTCAGCGCCGACATGACCGCGAAATAGAGCAGGAACAGATGGCCCTGCAGGTCCTCGATGCCGAGCGAGCGCATCACCGGCGAGATCAGCACGGCAGCCAGGATGTAGGCGCTCGGCGTCGGCATGCCCATCCCGAGCAGCGTTGTCAGAAGCGCCGCGATCAGCAGCGAGGAGAACAGGTCGGCGCCCGACAGCAGGAAGACCAGCGCGCTGAACTTCGACGCCAGTCCCGTCATCGTGATGCCGCCGATGACCAGGCCCGCGGCGGCGCAGGCGCCCGCCACCGGCACCGTGCGCAGGCTCGTTTCTGCCAGGATGTCGTAGATCTTTTTGGGCGTCAGCCGGGTCTTCTGCCGGAACAGGGAGACGAACAGCACGGCCGCGACGCCGTAGACAGCCGCATAGGTGGGCGTATAGCCGTCCACCAGCGCCCAGGTGATGACCGCCAGCGGAACGATGAACAGGCCGCCCTCGCGCATGGTGATCGCCAGCGTCGGGATTTCGGACCGGTCGACGCCGGCCAGTCCGTTGCGAAGCGCCCTCAGATGGACCTGAAGGTAGATCGGCACATAGTAGAGCAGCGCCGGGATGAGCGCGGCAAAGGCGATGTCGACATAGTCGACGCCGATATATTCAGACATGATGAAGGCGGCTGCCCCCATGACCGGAGGAAGCAGGCTGCCGCCCGTCGAGGCGGCGACTTCCACTGCCCCTGCAAAGGAGGAGCGATAGCCCATCTTCTTCATCATCGGAATGGTGATGGAGCCGGTCGTGACCACGTCGGAGGTGGGGCTTCCCGAGATCGTGCCGTAGAGGCCCGACGAGATCACCGCGATCTTGGCCGGGCCTCCGGGCGACTTGCCCGTGAGGTAGGCGCCCAGGTTGAAGAAGAACACCGACCCGCCGGCATAGGACAGTGTGGTGCCGAACAGCACGAAGAGAAAGGCATAGGTTGCCGCCACCCGCAGCGGCACGCCGAACAGGCCGTCCGTGGTGAAGATGATGATGTCGAGGAAGTGGGTGTAGGAAATCTCGCCATGGCCGAGCGTGCCGCCAAGCCGGTCGCCGAACAGGTTGTAGGCGAGGAAGATCAGTACGATCACGGTGAGGCCCATGCCCACGGTACGCCGCATCGCCTCGATCGTCAGCACCAGGATCAGCGAGGCAAAGCCGATGTCGTAGGCCGACAGCGGATCGAGCAGCGTGATGCGCTGGGCGATCATGTCGGCCTGTGACACGAAGTAGATCCCGCAGGCGGCCGCCAGCACCGCCAGCGCCCAGTCAGTAAGGGGGATGCGCTTGCGATCGGAATTTGCCGTCGCGCCGATGAGCACGAAGGTCAGCACCAGCATCAGCGACAGGAACGTCATGATGAGCGAAAGCGCGTCACCGCGCGAGAAGGCGGCCGCGTAAATGGTCCACACGGCGGTTGCCGCGGCAAAGGCCTTGACCGCATGGCCGGTCAGGCCGGCCGGCGAGCGCCGCGCCCCGGTGTCGAAGAACAGTTTGAACATGGGCTTTCACGCCGTTCCCTGGCTGAAGTGAAAGGAAACGCGCCGGCGCGGGGCGGCTCCTTGGCTGCTCCGCACCGGCATGCAGGGTCAGGCGGTCAGTGGCCCGCTGCCTCGAACACCTTCTTGGCGGCCGGATGATACGGCACCGTCTTGGCGCCGGCCATCAGCGCCACGTCCAGCGGCGCCATCGCCTTGTGCACGCCGTTGAGCTGGTCGGCATTGTCGACGAGCGCCTTGGTGATGTCGTGCACCATGGTTTCGTCGGCATCGGCGCGAACGAAAAGCTGGGCCGAGACGGTGACGGTCAGCACGTCGCTGTCGGTCCAGTCATAGGACTCGTTCTTGATCGTGAAGGACTTGATGTCCCATTCCTCGATCACCTTGTCCGCCGTTTCCTGCGTCACCGGCAGCAGCTTGACGTCGATGGAAGAGGCCAGTTCGCGAATCGAGGAGTGGTTCACGAACAGCGAGTTGAGGATCATGTCGATGCGCCGGTCGCGCATCAGGTCGCCCTGCTCGCCCGACGCCGCGAACTGCACGTCACCGCCCCAGGACTTGATGGTGTCCGGGCTGGCGCCGATGGCGTTGAGCATGGATTCGCCGACCGAACTGACGATGTTGCCCCGCTTGTTGAGCGCGATGCGGATCGGCAGCTTCTGCGCCGCGATGTCCTCGAGCGTCGTCAGGTTGTTCTCCTTGGCATAGTCGGCATTCACGATGGCCTGCATCGGCGCCCAGGTATAGAGCTGCGCGACGGTGGCCATGCTGTCGATGGCCGACTGGAACGGCGGCTTGCCGCCGAGCGCGAGCTTGGCCTCGGCATCGTGGATGATGGCCAGATCGCATTTCCCCTGGTCCAGCAGCGCGACATTGGCGAGACCGCCGCCGGACGTCTGGTAGGTCACGGTCGAACCGGGAAAGGCCTTCTTGACGGCCGCATCCACCCCGGCGCCAAGCAGGCTCCACAGGCCGCCGGGGCTCGCGCCGCAAAGGGTCAGGTTGTAGGTCTGGGCCTGCGCGCCGGCTGTCGCGGCAAGCATGGTCATCGCGGCGCCGGCAAGGACGCCCGCAATTGTCTTTTTCATTGTGTATCCTCCCACATCGGCAATCATTAGATTGCTAACTGTTTCAGGATAAAGGGCGGAAAACGCGCTTGTCAATTGCATAAGCCATGCCTGCCGGTCGCTCGACAGCCCGGCGGATTCCCGGTATAGGCGTTTTCCTTAGCTTTCTAAGGGGAGAGGGAAGTGCCGGCCGTCCTGCCTTCCGGGATCACGATGATGACAGCACCCCGGGCAGGCCGGCGTGACCGGTGAACTCCTGGCGCTTGGCGCGGCCTTCGCATTCGCCCTGTCCAGCGTCGCCATCGCCAAGGGCGCGCAGACCAGCAGCGGCGAAAGCGGTGTCCTGCTTTCCGCCATCGCCACGGGTCTTTTTGCGGGCCTCGCCTGGCTGGCGACGGGCGGCGGGCCGGTGCGCGCATCCGCCTGGCACATGGCGGGAATCGCAACCGCCTGGTTTGTCGCCTCCGGCCTCCTTGCCACCGTCTGGGGCCGCATCACCATGTACTGGTCGATCGAGCTGGCAGGCGTGATTCGGGCCTCGACGACACGCCGCCTGATGCCCTTCATGTCCGTCATCCTGGCCTGGCTGGCGCTCGGCGAGACGGTATCCGGCATGGCCGCGGCCGGCATGGCTCTGATCGCCGCCAGTTTCTACCTGCTATACCGCGAGAACAGCGCCCGAATCCGCATTTCAGGCGATGATCCCGCCCGCCGCGCCATGATCTCGCGCGGCCTTGTCTTCGGCATCGTTTCGGCCCTGCTCTATGCGCTGAGCTTCGTGGCGCGCAAGTTCGGACTGGAAGCCGTACCGGACGCCTTTTTCGGCGCTTTCGTGGGATCGGTCACCGCCATCGTCTTCTATGCCGGGGCGGCCCTCGTCAGCACCCGTTACCGCGCGGTCCTGGCCGGCGTGCTGAAGGCGCCCAATCCCTGGCAGGTGATGGCCGCGGTGCTGATCGCCGCCGGGCAACTGTCCCAGTTCGCGGCGCTGAAACTGACCGGCGTCGGCCGCGTGGCCTTCATCAATTCGGTCGAGGTCTACATTGCCGCATTCCTGGCCGTGGCCGTCTTCAAGACCGAACCCATGCCCGGCCACGCCATCGTCATGGCCACCCTTCTCGCCACGGCAGGCGTCATCCTGATGTCGCTGCCCGGCTGAAGCAACACGAAACGACAAACAGAGGGAGAAACATCATGAACGAGAAGGACCTGACCGAAAACGCGATCCGCGACCTGGTCATCGCAAACCGCATCCTGGCACGCGAGAACATCATCGACGGCTTCGGCCATGTCAGCGTGCGCAATCCGGTCGATCCGGAACGGTTCTTCCTGTCGCGCTCGCGCAGCCCGGAAATCGTCACCCGTGACGACATCATGGAATTCGACCTCGACGGCACGCTGCTTTCCGACGATCCCCGGCGGCCCTATGCCGAGCGCTTCATCCACGGCGCCATCTACCGGGCGCGCCCCGACGTAAACGCCGTGTCACATCACCATGCGCCCGCCGTCATTCCGTTTTCACTGACCGGCATTCCGCTCAAACCCGTCTTCCACATGGCATCGGTCACCGGCGCCACCGCTCCCGTATGGGACAGCCAGGCCGAATTCGGCGATACCAACATGCTGGTCGATACGCTGGAGATGGGCCACTCGCTGGCCCGGACGCTGGGCGGCAATGCCACCGCCCTGCTGCGCGGCCACGGCGCCGTCTGCGCCGCGGCGAACCTCAAGGGCATCTGCATGGTCTCCATCTACATGCGCGACAACGCCGAACTGATCCTCAAGACCCTGCCCCTCGGCCAGCCCCAATATCTCTCCGATGGCGAGATCGAAAAGGCCGGAGCCATGCTGGCGGGCGACATGCCGCAGGCCCGCGCCTGGGACTACTGGTCCGCCCGTGCCGGATTCGGCGGGCTGTAGGCAGATCCGCAAGAAAACGCTTGAACCTGCAGCGGCTGGAGGGATTAACCGGGAACGGAAGCAGACAGGCCGGCGCACCGTCTTCAGGGGCCGGCCGGAATCCGGAAGGCGATAAATGGCACACGAACATCACCACCGGCACGGACATTCCCATGGGCATGGGCATGCCCATCTCGACCCGTCGAGCGGAGACCGCCGCGTGCTCGTCGCCATCTGGGCCAACGGCCTGCTCACGCTGGCCCAGATCGCCGGCGGCATCCTGTCGGGCAGCCTGGCGCTGATTGCCGATGCCCTGCACAACCTGTCCGACATGGCGTCGCTGGCCATCGCCTATGCGGCGCGCCGCATCGCCCGCAGACCGGCAGATGCGGCCATGACCTATGGCTATGGCCGCATCGAGATCGTCGCCGCGCTCATCAACTACACGACGCTGATCCTTGTCGGCCTCTACCTGGTCTATGAAGGTGCCATGCGCCTGATCGACCCGCCGGCGGTGGCCGGCTGGACCGTCGTCATCGTTGCCGGCGTGGCGCTGGCCGTGGATGCACTCACCGCGTTCCTGACATGGTCGATGCAGAAGGGCAGCGTGAACATCCGCGCCCTTTTCCTGCACAACCTGTCCGACGCGCTTGCCTCCGTCGCGGTGATCGCGGGCGGCACGCTGATCCTGCTCTACGACTGGCGCATCGTGGACCCGCTCATCACAATCGCCATCGCCGCCTACATCCTCTGGCTGGCCTTCCGCGAGATCGGCGGGCCGATCCGGACCCTGATGCTCGGCAGCCCCGATGGCCTCGAGGGCAAGGACATCATCGCTGCGGCAAGCGAACTGGACGGCGTGGCCGGTATCCACCATGTCCATTTCTGGCAGATGCAGGAACATGCGGCCTCCTTCGACGCGCATGTCGTGCTCACGGCACAGGCATGGGACAGGCAGGAAGACGTCAAGGCCGCGATCAAGCGGCTTCTGGCGGAACGCTTCGGCGTGCACCACTCCACGCTGGAATTCGAGCACGTCGACCGCGCCCACAAGGATGCAGCGCTCTATGGCTGCACGCAAGGGACCGCGCGGTAAGGCGCGGTTGGTTTCCGCTCAGGCGCCCTGGCTGGCCCAGGAGACGATCTGGCCCGCAGGCATGGCGCCGGACACGCGATTGACCAGCGTTCCGCCCTTGAACATCAGCATGGTGGGAATGCCCTGGATGCCGTAGGCCTGCATCAGGCCGGGCGCCGTGTCGGCATTGACCTTGATGAAGCGCATGCGCCCCTTCATCGTTTCAGCCGCCTGCGCAAAGGCCGGTGCCATGGTCCGGCACGGTCCGCACCAGGGCGCCCAGACATCGACGACGACCGGCAGGTCGTCGCCCCCGGCAATACGCCTGAACGTGGCCTCGTCCACATCCGCCGGATGGTCGGCAAACAGGGGTGTCTTGCACACGCCGCAGCGCGCCGCTTCCAGCGGCTTGCCGTCCGGCGCGCGGTTCTTCTTGCCGCATGATGCACAGGTGAAAAGGGTCGGGCCGCTCATGGCGATCTCCTCGTCAAAACATTTATCAGTATTCATATATTGATGCGTGAGGCCTGCCGCAAGCCCTCAGGCGCGCCGTTTGCCGCGCCCGATCTTGCGCCCGTAGATTTCCAGCCGGTGATCGACGATCTCGTAGCCGAGCCGCCGCGCCACCTCCTCCTGCAGCGCTTCGATGCGCTCGGAGATGAACTCCACCACCTCGCCCGTATCGACATCGATCAGGTGATCGTGATGGGCCTGCGGCGCGTTTTCATAGCGCGACGGGCCGCCCTGGAAGGTGTGGCGCTGGATCGCACCATGATCCTCCAGCAGCTTCATCGTCCGGTAGACGGTGGACAGCGAGATCGAGGCATCCTTGCGCACCGCGCGGCGGAAGATCGCCTGCGCGTCCGGATGATCGTCATGGTCCGCCAGGATCGCAAGGATGATCCTGCGCGGCCGCGTGATCCGCACGCCCGCCCGCCGCAAGGCCGTCTCCATGTCATGTGCCGTCATAGGTTCATTCATGCGCCGGACCATAGCCAGATGCGACCCAGTTGCAAATATGGAAGCACCAGTTGCGAATCGTTTGCAGGTGCCTTGACGCGCTGCCAGTTCGCCTCTAGCTTTAATGCAAACAATTTGCAGGTAGGAAAATGAAGCGGTTTCTTCGCCAGTCCCTCGCCCTCGCGGGCATGGCAGCCGCCCTTGTGCTTGGCTCCCCCGCACAGGCGGCCGAAAAGCTGAAGATCGTCACCACCTTCACCGTCATTGCCGACATGGCGGCCAATGTCGCCGGCGACCACGCCGAGGTGGTGTCGATCACCCGTCCCGGCGCGGAGGTGCACAACTACCAGCCCACCCCGCGCGACCTGGTCAAGGCCCAGGACGCGGACCTGATCCTGTGGAACGGTCTCAATCTGGAGCGCTGGTTCGAACGGTTCTTCAACAACCTTCATGGCGTGCCGGAAGTGACCGTTTCCGAAGGCGTCGACCAGATCATGATCGATGGCGACGCCTATGACGGCAAGCCCAACCCGCACGCCTGGATGTCGATCACGGCGGCGCAGGTCTATGTCGACAACATCCGCGACGCCCTGATGCAGCGCGATCCGGCCAATGCCGGCGCCTATGCGCAGAACGCCGAAATCTACAAGGCGAAGATCGCCGGCCTTGCAATCCCGTTGCACGAGGCACTGGACGCCATTCCGGAAAACCGCCGCTGGCTGGCGACATCGGAAGGCGCGTTCTCCTACCTCGCCCGCGACTTCGGGCTCAAGGAACTCTATCTCTGGCCGATCAATGCCGACGGCCAGGGTACGCCGCAGCAGGTGCGCGCCGTCATCGACGCCATGCGCGAATATTCCGTTCCCGTCATCTTCTCCGAGAGCACGGTCTCGCCCAAGCCGGCCCAACAGGTCGCGCGCGAAACCGGCGCGGCCTATGGTGGCGTGCTCTATGTCGACAGCCTGTCGGAGCCCGACGGCCCCGTTCCCACCTATCTCGACATGATGCGTGTCACCATCGGTACCATTGCCGAGGGCCTGAGGAATGGCTGAGCCCGGCCTTGCCGTCGAACACGCCACGGTAACCTACCGCAACGGCGTGACGGCCCTGAAGGACGCCTCCTTCTCCGTGCCCGCCGGCACGATCACCGCGCTCGTCGGCGGCAATGGCGCGGGCAAGTCCACGCTCTTCAAGGCGATCATGGGTTTCGTTCCGCTGGCCCGCGGCAGCGTCACCATTCTCGGCCAGCCGGCCGCCCGCGCCCTGCGCGACAACCGCGTCGCCTACGTGCCCCAGTCCGAACAGGTCGACTGGAACTTTCCCGTCCTCGTCGAGGATGTCGTGATGATGGGCCGCTACGGCCACATGGGCTGGCTGCGCCGCGCTTCCGCGGCCGACCGTGCCGCCGTCGACGCCGCGCTGGAGCGCGTGGCGCTCACCCAGCACCGCAAGCGCCAGATCGGCGAACTTTCCGGCGGCCAGAAAAAACGCGTCTTCCTCGCCCGCGCGCTGGCCCAGGACGGAAGGGTGATCCTGCTCGACGAGCCTTTCACCGGCGTCGACGTGCGCACCGAGCAACAGATCATCGCCCTGCTGCGCGACCTGCGCGACGAGGGCCGCGTCATTCTCGTCTCGACCCACGATCTCGGCTCCGTCCCCGAGTTCTGCGACCGTGCGGTTCTCGTGCGCGGCACGGTGCTGGCGGCGGGGCCGACAGAAAAGGTGTTCACCGCGCGCAACCTGCAGGAAACCTTTGGCGGCGTGCTGCGCCATTTCACCCTGGCAGGCTCCGACCTGCACGACGACGACGATGCCCGCGGCATCACCGTCCTGACGGACGACGAGCGGCCCTTCGTGCTCTATGACGGCAAGGGACGCACCGGCGCGGAACCGGGACCGGACGCCAGTCCGGAAAAGCGGCAGGACACGAGACGATGAACGCCCTGCTCGAACCCTTCGGCTATGGCTACATGGTCAATGCCATGTGGGTTTCCGCGCTCACCGGCGGCGTCTGCGCCTTTCTCTCTGCCTATCTGATGCTGAAAGGCTGGTCGCTGATCGGCGATGCGCTCTCCCATTCCATCGTACCCGGCGTCGCCGGGGCCTACATGCTGGGCCTGCCCTTCTCGCTGGGCGCGTTCATCGCCGGCGCGCTGGCCGCTGTCGCGATGCTGTTTCTCAACCGGCGCACCCGGCTGAAGGAAGACGCCATCATCGGCCTGATCTTCACGTCCTTCTTCGGCCTCGGCCTCTTCATGGTCTCGCTCTCGCCCACTTCCGTCGACGTGCAGACCATCGTCATGGGCAATATCCTGGCCATCACGCCGGCCGACACGCTGCAACTGGCGATCATCGGCGGCGTCACGCTGGCGGTCCTTCTGGCCAAATGGAAGGACCTCATGGCCGTCTTCTTCGACGAGGAACACGCCCGCTCCGCCGGGCTGAACCCGGACCGGCTGAAGATCCTCTTCTTCGCGCTGCTGGCCGCTTCCACCGTGGCGGCCTTGCAGACCGTCGGCGCCTTTCTCGTCATCGCCATGGTGGTGACGCCGGGCGCCACCGCCTATCTCCTGACCGACCGCTTTCCGCGCCTGATCGTCATCGCGGTCACCATCGGCGCCGGTTCGTCCTTTTTCGGCGCCTATGCCAGCTATTTCCTGAACGGCGCCACCGGCGGCATCATCGTCGTCCTCCAGACGCTGATTTTCCTTGCTGCCTTCGTGTTCGCGCCGAAACATGGCCTGCTGGCCGCGCGGGCAAGGGCGCGTGCCGCCCTGGAGGAGCGTCCGTGAACGAGCTTCTGTCCGATCCGCTGCTGCCCTTTGCCTTCCCCTTCATGCAGCAGGCCTTTCTCATCACGCTCGCCGTGGCCGTGCCGATGGGCCTGATCTCCGCGCTGCTCGTGCTCAAGGGCTGGTCGCTGATGGGCGACGCCATTTCCCACGCCGTCCTGCCGGGCGTCGTGATCGCCTATGTGATCGGCCTGCCGCTTGGCGCGGGCGCATTCGTCGCTGGCATGGGCTGCGCGCTCGCCACCGGCTACCTGAAGGAAAACAGCCGCATCAAGGAAGACACGGTCATGGGCGTCGTCTTTTCCGGCATGTTCGGGCTGGGCATCGTGCTCTACCTGTCGGTGACGACAGACGTTCACCTCGACCACATCCTGTTTGGCGACATGCTCGGCGTGACCTGGGCCGACCTGGCCGAAAGTGCGGCGATCAGCGCCATCGCCACCGCCTTCATGCTGGTTTTCCGCAAGGATCTGGCGATGGCGGCCTTCGACGAGCAGCACGCCCGCGCCATCGGCCTGCCGGTGCGATTCCTGCATTACGGGCTTCTGGCGGTGGTCTCGCTGGCCGTCGTCGCGGCGCTCAAGGCGGTGGGCATCATCCTCGCCGTCGCCTTTCTCGTCGCACCCGGCGCCATCGCCTTCCTGCTCACACGCACTTTTGCAGCCATGATGGCCAGCGCCGCGGCCATTGCCGCCGGCGCCTCCGTGCTCGGCATATGGGCGAGCTTCTTCATCGACAGTGCGCCGGCACCCACCATCGTCCTCATCATGACGGCGGCCTTCATTGCCGCCTTCATCCGCGAACAGCTGCGTTACGCGCGCATCCAGTCCAGCGACGCCTGAAGACGGCAGGCCGGGTTGCCGGTCAGATGCGGATGGTGCGGGTGATCTCGATGCCGAAGCCGCCCAGTCCGACATATTGCCGGTCGGAGGTGGTGATGAGCGCGATGGAGCGGATGCCCAGGTCGCGCAGGATCTGTGCGCCGACGCCCACCTCGCGCCAGCGCTGCTGTCGCGCCAGCGCACTGCCGTGCTGCTCGCCGTCCTTGCCGTCGCCGTCGGTGCCGTGCTCGTCCACCGACGCGTCATGGCCCATCGGATTGCGCAGGATCATGATGACGCCGCGCCCGCCATTCGCGTCGATGGCCTTGACCGCCGCATCCATCCACACCTTGTCGCCGTTGAGCCGCGCGACCATGTCGTCCATCGGCTGTTCGCGGTAGATGCGGCACGGAATGTCCTCTCCGGACCGCACGTCGCCAAAGGTCAGGATGACGTGCTGCAGCGGATCGAAATCGGAGGAATAGGCGTAGATGCGCGCCGGTCCGCCATGGACCGTGACATCCTTCTCCTCCACCCGCTGGACGAAGCGCTCGGTGCGGATGCGGTAGGCGATCAGGTCCTCGATGGAGATGATGCGCAGGTCGTGCTCGCGGGCGAACTCGATGAGTTCGGGCAGGCGCTTGACCGTGCCGTCGTCATTGACCACTTCGGCCAGTACGCCTGCCGGCTCAAGCCCTGCCAGCGAGGCGAGATCGACGCCCGCTTCCGTGTGGCCGGAGCGGGTCAGCACGCCGCCGGACCGCGCGATCAGCGGGAAGATGTGGCCCGGCCGGATGAAATCGGACGGAGCGACATTGCCATTGGCCAGCGCCGTGATCGTGGCGGTGCGCTCGGTCGCCGAAATGCCCGTCGTCATGCCGATCTTGTAATCCACCGACACGGTGAAGGCCGTGCGCAGCGGATCGATATTGTTGGCCACCATTGGGTTGAGGTGCAGCGCGTCGGCGCGCGCCGCCGTCATCGGCACGCACAAAATGCCCGAGGTATGGCGGATCATGAAGGCGATCTTTTCCGGCGACGCCTTGGAGGCAGCCATGATCAGGTCGCCCTCGTTCTCGCGGTCGGTGTCATCCACCACCACGACGAGTTCACCATTGGCTATGGCCATGATGGCCGATTCGATCGTGTCCAGTTGCATCGTGTCCGGTCCTGTCCCGCGGCTGGCCGCCGCCCTGTCTGCTGACGCCTCGCTTAAAGAGCGGTGCCTGGCCGGTCAAGGACATGCGCGTCGCGACGGTCCGTTTCACATGGCTGATCCGTGCCGACGGCGGACAGTCGCCGGCCGGCCCGGAAGCGCGAGCGCGGTGTCATGCCGGCCCCGGCGCGCCACGATCCGCCCGCCGGCCATCACCATGAGCCGGCTTGCCCTCAGCCGGATCGCCTCCACCGGCGAGGATGCATCGAGGACGACGAGGCTCGCCTTGCAGCCCGGCGCAATGCCGTAACCATGGAGTCCCATCACCTTCGCGCTGTTCACTGTCACCATGTCATAGCAGGCGCGCATCTGCGCAGGGCTGGTCATCTGCGCGACGTGCAGCCCCATGAAGGCGACGTCCAGCATGTCCGCGGTACCCAGCGAATACCAAGGGTCGAGCACGCAATCCTGGCCGAAGGCCACGGTGATGCCGTGCGCCAGCATTTCCGGCACCCGCGTCATGCCGCGCCGCTTGGGATAGGTGTCGTGCCGGCCCTGCAGGGTGATGTTGATGAGCGGGTTCGGAATGGCCGCCACGCCCGCCTCCGCCATCAGCGGCAGCAGTTTGGAGACGTAGTAATTGTCCATGGAATGCATGGACGTCAGGTGCGAACCGGCCACCCGGCCCTGAAGCCCAAGCCGCTGCGTCTCATAGGCAAGCTGTTCGATGTGGCGCGACAGCGGATCGTCGGTCTCGTCGCAATGCATGTCCACCATGAGGCCGCGATCCGCCGCGATCTCGCATAGTTCGGTCACCGAGCGCCGCCCGTCCGCCATGGTGCGCTCGAAGTGGGGAATGCCGCCGACGATCTCCACGCCCATGTCCAGCGCCCGGATCGTGCAGTCGCGCGCAGCGGGCGAGCGGTAGAACCCGTCCTGCGGGAAGGCGACCAGTTGCAGGTCGATGTAATCCTTGACCTGCTCGCGCACCGCCAGCAGCGCGCGCACGCCTTTCAGCCCGTCTTCGTCGGAGGTGTCGACATGGCTGCGGATGGCCAGCAGGCCCATGGAAACCGCCCAGTCGCAATAGGCAAGCGCGCGTTCGGCGATCTCCTCCTCCGTCTGCAGCGGCTTCAACTCGCCCCACAGCCCGATCCCCTCCAGCAGGGTGCCCGACGCGTTGATGCGCGGCCGGCCGTAGGAAAGCGTGGCGTCCATGTGGAAATGCGGATCGACGAAGGGCGGCGACACGAGATCGCCCGACACGTCGATCACCTCGCCGGCGGCGGCTTCGATCGCCGGTTCCACCGCCGCGATCAGCCCGTCCCTGACGCCGATGTCGGCCGTCCGGCCGTCCGGCAGCACGCCGCCCTTGAGGAGAATGTCGAACATGGAATTATCGCTCGCCTTTCTGGTAGGGGATCATCAGCGCCTTCGGATATGTGGCGCGCCGCGCCACGAGGATCAGCGCGAGGATGGACAGCACGTAAGGCATCATCAGGAACACCTGGTAGGGCACCAGGCCGCCGGCCACCTGCTGAAGCCGCAACTGGTAGGCATCGAAGGCGGCGAACAGGATGGCGCCGATGAGCGCCTTGCCCGGCCGCCAGGACCCGAAGACCACCAGCGCGATGGCGATCCATCCACGCCCGTTGACCATTTCGAAGAAGAAGGAGTTGAAGGCGCTCATGGTCAGGAAGGCCCCGCCAATGGCCATCAGTGCCGACCCCGCCATCACCGCGCCCATGCGCACCGCCGTCACCGAAATGCCCTGCGCCTCCACCGCCGCCGGGTTCTCGCCCACCGCGCGCAGCGCCAGGCCGGCCGGCGTGCGGTAGAGCAGCCAGCCGACAAGGCCTGCCATGATGAAGGCCAGATAGGTCAGCGGCGTCTGGTTGAACAGCGCCGGCCCGAGCACAGGAATGTCCGACAGCAGCGGCACCGGCCAGGCCTGGAACGCCTCGATCTTGGGCGGCGAGGTCACCTTGGGCAGCGCCACGCGATAGGTGAAATAGGTCAGGCTGGAAGCCAGCAGCGTGATGCCGATGCCGGTGACATGCTGTGAAAGTCCGAGCGGCACCGTGAGAAAGCCGTGCACGAGGCCGAAGGCCGCGCCGGTCAGCGCCGCCACGAGGACGCCGGTCCACAGGTCCGCCCCGTTCCACACCGCGAACCACCCGGCGAACGCGCCCGCCGTCATGATGCCCTCGATGCCAAGATTGAGAACGCCGGCCCGTTCGCAGATCAGTTCGCCCAGCGTGGCGAAGATCAGCGGCGAGGCGATCCGGATGGCCGCGGCCCAGAACGTGGCGGTGAAAAGGATGTCCAGCGCGTCGCCCATGGCCTCACCTCCACCGGATGCGGTAGCGCGACAGCATGATCGCCGCCACCATGGTCAGGAGCGCGGCGGCCACCATCACCTGCGCGATGTAGGAGGGCACGCCTGCCGACCGGCTCATGGCATCCGCGCCCACGAAGATGCCAGCCACGAAAATGGCCGACAGCACCACGCCGAGCGGATTGAGCATGGCCAGCATGGCCACGACAATGCCGGTGTAGCCAAAGCCTGGCGACAGGTCGAGCGTCAGGTTGCCCTTCAGCCCGGCCACTTCGGAAAAACCGGCCAGCGCCGCAAGGCCGCCCGAAAGCAGCGCGGTCTTCATCAGCACGCGATTGACCGGAATTCCGGCAAAGCGGGACGCGTCCGCATTGTGGCCGACCGCGCGCATCTCGTAGCCGAGCGCCGTCTTCTTCATGATCACCCAGATGACCACTGCACTCGCCAGCGCCAGGACGAACCCCCAGTGAAGCCGCCGTCCCTTGACGAGGCGAGGCAGTTCCGCCGCGTCGACAACCTTTTTCGACTGCGGCCAGCCAAGACCCATCGGGTCCTTCAGCACACCTTCGAGCAGCATGGAAACGAACAGCAGCACGATGAAATTCAACAGCAGCGTCGTGACAACCTCGTCCACGCCGAAGCGGATCTTGAGCACGGCCGGTCCCAGCAACAGCAGCGCGCCCGCCAGCATGGCCGCCACCATGATGAGCGGGATCAGCGCGAGCGAGGGCAGCGCCACCGCTCCTGTCCCCAGCACCACGGTCATCACCCCGCCGATATAGAGTTGCGCCTCCGCGCCGATGTTCCACAAACGCGCTCGGAAGGCCACCGCCACGGCCAGACCGGTGAAGATCAGCGGCGTTGCCCGCGTCAGCGTTTCCATGAAGGCGAATTGCGAGCCCGCCGCACCCTTGATGACGAGCCAGAAGACGTTGAAGGGATTGGCCCCTGCGACCAGCACCAGGAGCGATGCGAAGACCACGGTGGCCGCGATGGCCCCGGCCGGATAGCCCAGCGTGTGCAGCATGGTTGGCCGCGGCCTCGGTTCAAGCCGCATGGGAGGCCTCCGCGAACCCGTGGCCTGCCATCAACTGGCCGATTTCGGCAAGGCTGCGCTCACCGCGCGCCGAAGGCGCGGAAAGCCGCCCCTTCGACATCACGATCACCCTGTCGGCCAGCGCCAGCACCTCGTCGAGATCCTCCGAGATCAGCAGCACGGCCGCGCCGCGCGCCCGCGCCTCCAGCAGGCGTTCATGGACATAAGACACCGCGCCCACGTCCAGCCCGCGTGTCGGCTGGTTGGCCAGGATCACCGCCGGTTCGCCGTCCAGCGCCCGGCCAAGGATGAGCTTCTGCATGTTGCCGCCCGACAGAAGGCGCACGCGCGCCTCCGGCGACGGGCATTTCACGTCGTAATCGGCGATGATCCGCTCGGCGAAGGTACGTGCTGCGCTCCAGTCGAGGAAGCCGAAACGCGAGAAGCGGCGGCTGCGATAGGCCTCCGAGATGACATTCTCCGCCACGCTCATGTCGTCGATCATGCCGGTGGCGTGACGGTCTTCGGGGATGCGTCCGATGCCATGGGACAGTGCGGCGCGCGGCGACCAGCCGCTGACCGCCTCGCCCTTGACGATGACGTCGCCCGCAATCGGTCGCGCCGTGCCCGCGATCAGCGCCGCGAGGGCGGCCTGGCCGTTGCCCGAAACGCCCGCAAGCCCGGTGATCTCGCCGCCGCGCAGGTCGAGGTCGACGCCGGTGATCGCCGGCCCGCCGCCCTGCCCCGCCGCGTGAACGTTTCGAAGCGTCAGCAGTGATGGTCCCGGCACCGGCGGCGCGATGTCGGGCGGTGCGATCTCCTGGCCCACCATCATCGTGGCAAGCTGGTGCCGGTCGGTATCCGCAACGTCCACTTCACCGGCCACCCGGCCCGCGCGCAGCACCACCACGCGGTCGGCCACCGCCATCACTTCATGCAGCTTGTGGGAAATGAAGATGATCGACAGCCCGTCGGCAACCAGTTTCTTCAGCGTGGCGAAAAGCGCGTCCGTCTCCTGCGGGGTGAGCACCGCGGTCGGCTCGTCGAGGATGAGAATGCGCGCATCGCGATAGAGCGCCTTGAGGATTTCCACGCGCTGCCGCTCGCCCACTGACAAGGACTGCACCAGCGCATCGGGATTGACCTGAAGGCCGAAGTCGCCGGCGAGTTTCAGGATCTTCGCTTTCGCGCCGGCCTTGTCGAAGCGCGGCGAGAACAGCGGCTGTGTTCCGAGCGCGATATTGTCCAGCACGCTCATCTGTCCGGCCAGCGTGAAATGCTGGTGCACCATGCCGATGCCCGCCGAAAGCGCCGCGCGCGGGTCGCCGGGTGGCAGCGGCTTGCCGAAAGCCTCAACGCTGCCCGCGTCGGCCACGTAATGGCCGAACAGGATGTTCATCAGCGTGGTCTTTCCGGCTCCGTTCTCGCCCAGCAGCGCCACGACCTCGCCGCGCGCCAGGGAAAGCGAAATGCCGTCATTGGCCCTGAGCGCGCCGAACTGCTTGGTGATCCCGGTCAGGCGCAGCACCGGATCGTCCGTGAGCGTGTCCCCCGGCACAGCCATCCCCTCTTTCGCAAGGCGCCGGGCGGCAGGCTGGCTGCCGCCCGGAACCGGAGCTTACATCGTCGATTTCGGCTCTTCGTCGTTGATCTCGACCACGAAGGACCCGTCCTTGATGGCCGCTTCCTTTTCCGCGACCATGGCCATGGCGGCATCCGGGACCTTGCCCTCGAAGGTTCCCAGCGGCGCCAGCGAGCAGCCGCCCTCCTTCATGAAGGAATAGATGCCGTAATCTTCCGCCTTGAAGGCGCCATCCTTGATCTTCGCGATGGCCGCATCCAGCGTCGGCTCGAAATGCCACAGTGCCGATGCGACAACGGTTTCCGGGTAGTCGGACTGCGTGTCGATGACATTGCCGATCGCCAGCAGGCCCTTTTCCTTGGCCGCGTCGGAAACGCCGAAGCGCTCGGCATAGAGCAGGTCCGCGCCGGCATCGATCTGGGCGAAGGCGGTCTCCTTGGCCTTGGGCGGATCGAACCACGACCCGATGAAGGCCACCTGGAACTTCACGTCCGGATTGATCTCCTTGGCGCCGGCCATGAAGGCATGCATCAGCCGGTTCACCTCCGGGATCGGATACCCGCCAACCATGCCGATATTGTTCGACTTGGTCATGGCCCCGGCGATGATGCCGGTCAGATAGGAGGCGTCCTGGATGTAGTTGTCGAACACCGCGAAGTTCGGGTGCTCCTCCTGCGGCTTGAAGGACGAACCGATGAGGAAGGCCTTGTCCGGGTAATCGTCCGCCACGGAGCGCGCCGCATCCTCCACGGCGAAGGCCTCGCCGAGGATCAGGTCGTAACCCGCCTCGCAATATTCACGCATCACGCGCTCGTAATCGCTGTTCGACACGCTTTCGGAAAAGACATACTCGATGTCGCCCCGCTCCACCGCCGCTTCGGCGGCCTTGTGGATGCGGCTCACCCACTGCTGTTCGACCGGCACGGTGTAGATCGCCGCGGCCCTGATCTTGTCCGCCGCGCGCGCCCTTCCGATGAGGCCCGGCATGGCGAGCATGGCAGCGCCCGCGCCGCCGGCTGCGATGAGTTGGCGCCGGCTGATCGGCAAGGCCGCCGCCGCTTTCGTCCTGACTGGCATGGTCTGGCTCCTGTTCCCCTGATGAAAAAACTGGCATCCCGTCTTTTTGACCAAATGGTAAACACAAGAATGTGCCGTTGGCAATCGTGTTGCGCTAAAATGCCGCCACGAACGGGCCGCGCCAAGAGCCTGTGGACAGGCTATGGTGGTTATGCCCCAAATTCGCCTTGAGTCTTGCATGTTGTAACCGGCGGGAGGCGGGCAACCGGATGGAGAGGATTGCCATGAAGAATGTTCTTGTGATCTTGGCCGCATCGATGGCACTCGCGGCCTGTACGACGGCCGAACGGGATGCGGCCACCGGCGGTGCCATCGGCGCCGCGGCCGGCGCGATTGCCACCGGCGGAAAGGCCGGCGGCGTTCTGGCCGGCGCGGCCATCGGCGCCGTATCGGGCGTGCTGATCGGCCGGGCCACCCGGCGCGGTGAATGCGTCTACCGCGACCGCTACGGCCGCCGCTACATCGCCCGCTGCCCCGCCGGCTACTGATCCGCGCCGTCGCCCTTCCGCCGCTTCTGCCGCACCAGCAGGAATGGCACGAAGGCGGCGAGGAACAGCAGGCGCGAGACATGATGGGCGGCGACAAAGGCCGGATCGGCGCCCATCAGCGTTGCCATGGCGGTCATGGTCTCGACCCCGCCGGGTGACAGGGCGATCAGCATCGCGCCGAAATCGATGCCCGTCAGCGCCGACGCCACGGCCGCCGCTGCCGCGGCGATGACGACGGAGATGACGGTGATCAGCAGTCCGGCGCCGAGCGCCCGGCGCAACTCGCCGGGCGTAACGCCCGAGAAGCGCGTGCCGATCAGCGTGCCAAGAAGAACGAAGGCCGGCGTTGACAGCCACAAGGGCAGGCCGCCGGTCAGCGCGCCGCCCAGATGGCCGCCCGTCGAGACCAGCATCCCGCCGAGCAGGTAGGCCGCAGGCAGGTTCACACGCTTGAAGCCCCAGCCGGCAACGCCCGCCAGCGCCAGCGCGGCCAGGATCTGCACCGCCGGCATGGTTTCCGCCGCGAGGCCGCTGCCCGGCCGGGAAAGCCCGGCAAGCTCCACGACCGGCGGGACGGCCAGTGTCAGGAACAGCACCCGCATCGACTGGACGATCCCGATAAGGCGCACATCGAGCCCGGACTGCTCGGCCATGGCCAGCACGTAACTCAGGTGGCCCGGCGCCGACGAGAGCACGGCCGAAGGGCCATGCGCGCCCGTGAACCGGACCAGGGCGGCCCGCGAGACAAGCATGATCGTGACCACCGCCGCGACAAGCGCGGCCAGGCTGACCGGCCAGCGCGTCAGCGCTTCGGTCACGTCCGGCGTCACGCCCGATCCCATTGAAAGGCCGATCATGATGAACGCGAAGTCCCGGATACGCGCGGGAATGCCCATGCGCGCACCGGCAAGGCCGCACAGCGTGACGGCGACCGCCGGTCCGGTCAGGAAGGGCGCCGGCACGCCTGCAAGGAAGGCCAGCGCCGCGCCGGACGCACCGGCCGCGATGGCGGCGGCAAAGGGCATGGCGGAACGAAGAAGCTCGGTTCGGGGCATGGGCCGCGCATTCGGTGGGTCTGGCCGGGTTCACAGGCTCGTACGAAAGCCGCGGCATTCATGCAAGCCGCAATCGCGGGCCGGCGCGGACAGGCGTCATGACGGGCCGCCGCACCGACCGCGCCGGTTTGACGTGACAGATTCACAACAGGCCGGCAACGAACACGGCGAATTCTTGACGAATCGTTGACAGGTCATCCCGTCAGGCGTTTAAGGGAAGGCGTTGATGGTCTCCGGGCATGCTGTCCGGAGCTAAGAGGGAATCCGGAAGGCCGCCCGTCCGAAACGGACAATGCGGTTAAGCCGGAACTGCCCCCGCAACTGTGAGCGGTTTGGCCCGTCCACACGCCACTGGTCCGCAATGGACCGGGAAGGCGGACAGGCCGCGAAACCGTGAGTCAGGAGACCTGCCATCAGCGCGTCACCCGGCCGGACACGGGGTGTGTCAGGGCTGCCCAGCGCAAGCGGTGACGGTTTGTCGCCGCTGGCTGGCTGCCCCTTGAGGCATTCCCTGCCGGCACTCGAATCGCAGAGGAACCGGAGGGGTTTCCATGCCTGCATCTGCCTGCACATCCGCGCGGATTGCCGCGTTTTCCGCCTTGCTTTCCGCAACCGTCGCCCTGCCCGCTCTTGCCCAGGACATCGTCATCGATGCCGGCGAAGTGGTGGTCTCCACGCCCAACCGCACGACCGAGAAGAAGGGCCGCGTCGGCTTGAAGGTCGAAGTGGTCACGAAGGAAGAGATCGAGGAGCGCGCGCAACCCGCCGTCACCGATTATCTCGCCACCCTGCCCGGCGTTTCCGTCGCGGCCAATGGCGGCACCGGCGGTCAGGAGACCGGCCTCTTCGTGCGCGGCGCCGACAAGAAATACGTCAAGACGCTGGTCAACGGCATCGACATTTCCGACCCCAGCGCCACGCAGGTCCAGCCCGCGCTTGAAAGCCTGATGACCGGCGGCGTGACCGGCATCGAACTGCTCAAGGGCTCGCAATCCACGCTGTACGGTTCGGATGCCGTGGCCGGCGTCCTGGCCATCTCCACGCTGAACGGCATCGAACAGGGCCTGCATCACGACATTTTCGGCGAATACGGGTCCTTCGGAACCTGGCGCGGCGGCTATGTCTTCTCCGGCGCGTCGGAAACCGGCAAGTTCGCCGCCGGCATCTCCGGCACCCGGTCGGACGGCATCTCGGCTGCGAGGGTGAATGGCGGCGCCGCCGTCGACCTCGACCCTGCCCGCCTCGAAGCCGACGCGTTCGACAACATTTCGGCCGATTTTGCCGGCGAGCAGCAGCTTTCCGACATCGTCACGGTCTTCGGCAGCGCACTCTACCGCCGCACCAATGCCGACTATGACGATTCCGGCAATCCGCCCACCGACAACTCCTTCAACACCGCCCGTTCGCGCCAGGTTGCCGGACGCATCGGCGCCCATGTGGACCTGTTCGACGGCCGCTGGCGCAACACGGTCTCGGTGCAGGCCTTCGATGTCGACCGCGACCTGTCTTCCGTTTCCGCCTTCGGCCCCTTCGTCGGCAACTGGCGCGGCCAGCGCCTGAAATTCGACTACCAGGGCGGCTGGGACCTCAGCGAAGCGCTGACGCTGCAATATGGCGTCGATCACGAGCGCCAGACCGCCCGGTCGACCAACAATTTCGGCGGCCTGACCGACGACACCCATAACCTGACCGGCCTGTGGAGCCAGCTTGCCTGGAACCCGGCGGAGAACTTCACGCTGACCGCGGGCCTGCGCCATGACATCCACAATGTCTTCGGCGGTCACACCACCTGGCGTGCCGCCGCCTCATGGAATGTCACTGAGGAGACCCGCCTTCATGCTTCGGCCGGAACCGGCTTCCGTGCCCCTTCGCTCTATGAGCTTTATGCCCCCTTCGGCACCGGCAATGCGGCGCTGGTTCCCGAGGAAAGCATCAGTTTCGATGCCGGCATCGAGCAGACCTTCCTGGGCGGGCGTCTCGTGGTCGATGTCACCGGCTTTGTCCTGAACACCGACAACCTGATCGATTATTCCTACGCCACCTTCTCCTATGTGCAGGTGCCGGGCGTAACGAAGCGCTCCGGCGTCGAGGTCGCGGCAGCATGGGCCGTGACCCCGGACTTCGACCTGAAGGGTGCCTATACCTACACCCGCACAAGACAGCCGGACGGCTTGCGCCGCCCGCGCGTGCCCGAGCATGACATCGCGCTGACCGCCATCTGGCGCCCGGCGGAAAAATGGACGGTCAGCGCCACCGCGCGCGGCGTGGTCAACCTGACCGACCGGGTCTCGGCAGGCTTCGGCACGTTCAACGACGTGAGGCTCGACGACTTCCTCAAGGTCGATGCGAAAATCGCCTGGAAGCCCGCGGAAAATTACGAGGTCTACCTGCGCGGCGAAAACCTGCTCGACCAGCGTTACGAGACGGTGGCGGGCTATTCGACCCCGGGCATCTCGGTCTTCGCCGGTTTCCGCGCGAAGTTCGGCGGGGAGTAAGCAGCATGGCGCGGCGAAACGGACATGCCTTCCGCTTCGCCGCCGCCCTTCTGGCCGTGCTGGCCGGAACGGGCGCGCGGGCGGAATCCGCCCTGCCGACGGTTCATTCGCTCAACCTGTGCACCGACCAGCTTGCCATGCTGCTGGCAGCGCCAGGCCAGTTGCAATCAGTTTCGGAACTGGCCACCGACCCCTCGCTTTCCGCCCTGCACGACGGGGCCCGCGCCTTTCCCGCCAATCGTGGCCTTGCCGAGGAAGTGGTCGCCGCATCGCCCGATCTCGTCGTCACCGGCGCCTGGTCGGCGCGCAAGGCCACCGACCTGCTCAAGGGCCTCGGCTACCGGGTGGAGACCTTCGCGCCCGACCTGACGCTGGAAGGCATTCGCGCCGACATCGCCCGCATGGGCTGGCTCATGCGGCGGGAGAAAAAGGCAAGGGACCTGCTGGCCGCATTCGATTCCGAACTGGCAAGGGCGCCGGATGCCGCCTGCCCCGCGTCCTTCCGCCCCTCGCTGCTGGTCTATGGCCCGAACGGCGTGACGGAAGGCGCGGGAACGCTGCCCGATACGGTCATCGAGGCGGCCGGTTTCAGGAACCTCGGCGCCGAGCCGGGGACCGGCGGCATGGCCTTCGTCTCGCTGGAAAACGTCATCGCCATGCGCCCCGATGTCATCCTGCTGCCGGCAGACGACCCGGCCGCGCCAGCGCTGGCGCAGAAACTCTTCGATCATCCGGCCCTCAAGGCCAGCGGCGCGCGCATCCTGCGCGGCGTGGTCTACCCGGCGCTGTGGACCTGCGGCGGACCGTTCACCGCAAGGGCCGTGACCGCCTTGAAACGGTTGCGCGCCAGCCTGCCCGGCTGCGAAAGGCCCGCCTCGTGACCCGGCCCGCCCTCCTCATGGCCCTCCTGGCCGCTGCGCTCTTCGTCGCATCGCTGGGCGTGGGCGCCTCCGGCCTGCCGGTCTGGCGGGGACTGGTGGCGCTGGTGACCGGCGGCGATCCGCTGGCCGCAACCATCATGCGCGACATCCGCCTGCCGCGCGCCCTGCTGGGGCTGACGATCGGCTTCTCGCTCGGCCTCGGCGGCGCGGCGCTGCAGGGCTTCCTGCGAAATCCGCTGGCCGAACCCGGCCTTGTCGGCGTCTCGGGCGCCGCGGCGCTGGGCGCCGTCGCGGTCTTCTATACCGGCCTGTCAGCCTTCGGCGGCTTCACCGTGCAACTGGGCGCGCTCGCCGGCGCCGCCGGCGCGGTACTCTTCCTCATGGGCCTGGCCGGACGCAAGGCCTCACCCATGACGCTGGTTCTGGCCGGCGTGGCGCTGACCAGCCTGACCGGCGCGCTGACCGCTCTGGCGCTGAACCTGTCGCCCAACCCCTTCGCCTCCTACGAGATCATCTTCTGGCTGCTCGGCTCGCTGAAGGACCGCGCGCTGTCCGACGTGGCGCTGGCCCTGCCCCTGATGGCCATGGGCTGGGCGCTGCTGCTGGCAGCCGCCCGCGCGCTCGATGCCCTGTCGCTGGGCGAGGACACGGCCCGCTCGCTCGGCATCCACCTGCCGCGTACCGCCGCCATGCTGGTCACCGGTGTCGCGCTTTCGGCAGGCGCCGGCGTGGCCGTGGCCGGAACGATCGGCTTTGTCGGCCTCGTCGTGCCGCACCTGCTGCGCCCCTTCACCGACGAGCGACCCTCATCGCTCCTGCTGGCCTCCGGCTTCGGCGGCGCGGCCCTTCTGCTTGGTGCCGACATCGCCGTTCGGCTGATGACCACGGGCCGCGAACTCAATGTCGGCGTGCTCACCGCGCTCATCGGCGCGCCCTTCTTTCTCTGGCTCGTCATGTCCAACCGCAGGGTGATGACATGAGCGGGCTTCAAGTGGAAAACCTCTCGGCAGCCCTCGGCGGCAGGCCCGTGCTGAAAGGCGTGTCGCTCGCCGCGCAACCCGGCGAGACCGTCGCCCTGCTGGGTCCGAACGGCGCGGGCAAGTCCACCCTTCTGCGCTGCCTGGCGGGCCTCGTTCCCGCCACAACGGGCACCGCAAGCTGGAATGGCAGCGCGCTTGCCGCCATGGCGCCCGGCGAGCGCGCCCGCATCCTTGCCTATCTGCCCCAGGACAGGGTCGTGCACTGGAACCTCGCCGCCCGCGCCATCGTCGCGCTTGGCCGCCTGCCGCATGGAGGCTACGGCACCCGTCTCTCACCGGCCGACGAAACCATCGTCGACGACGCCATGGAGGCGATGGACGTGGCCCATCTGGCGTACCGGCCCGCCGCTGCCATGTCCGGCGGCGAACTGGCCCGCGTCCTAGCCGCACGGCTGATCGCCCAGGACACGCCGCTGCTGCTGGCAGATGAACCCGCCGCCAGCCTCGATCCGGCCCACCAGATCCGGCTGATGGCCTCGCTGCGCCGGCAGGCCGGCCTTGGCAAGGCCGTGCTTGTCTCGCTGCACGACATCGAACTGGCCGCGCGCTGGTCCGACCGCGTCATCATCATGCGCAGCGGGACCATCCTTGCCGACGGAAAACCCGACAATGCCATTTCGCCGGCCACAATGGCCGATGCATATGGCATCACCGCACGCATCGGCCGGGATGAATGCGGACTGACCTTCACGCCGCTCGCCCTGACGGCCAACGGAGACGCACCATGAACGCCTGGCTGGACTCCTCCCTCGAAGCCCTGACACCCGCCCTGGGCGACCTGTTCGGGAAGGGCGGGCCGGCCATGGTGGCGCTGGCCATCCTTTCGGTCCTCGTCGTCGCTGTCTTCCTGCAGAAGGTGCTGGGTCTTGCCGCCGAAAGCCTGGCGACCGGCCGCGCCGAAAAGGGCCGCCATTCCTCCGGCGCGCTGGGCAAGCTGCTGGCGCGGCTGGATGCCATGCGCGCGAACGCCACGCCCGACCAACTGGAAACGGAGGCCGACATCGGCGCGCGCGCCGCCCTCGCAAGGCTGCGCCGCGGCATCGGCTTCCTGCATCTGTCCACCGCGGCCGCGCCGCTGACCGGCCTGCTCGGCACGGTGCTCGGCATGATCGAGGCGTTCCGTGAACTTGAAGGCGCGGGCGATCAGGTCAATCCGGCCCTGCTGGCCGGCGGCATCTGGGAAGCCCTGCTGACCACTGCCGCGGGCATGGTGGTGGCGCTCGCCGCCCTTGTCTTCGCCGCCATCCTGGAAGCCATGGCCGGCAACATCGCGCGGCGCATGGAAGCCGCCGTCAACCGCGCGCTGACACGGCCGCGCGAGCGCGCGGGGCACGAGCCATGAGCCGGCGGCGCATCTCTCTCGACAGCGCCGCGCGGCGGCCGGGCGTGAACCTCACGCCGATCATGGATGTGGTCTTCATCCTCGTCATCTTCTTCATGCTGGCCGCGCAATTCGTCCGCCAGGCCGAACAGCCGCTGGCGCTGGCCCCGGCCGGGGACGCAGCAGCGGCATCGCAGGCGGCGGCGCCACAGATACTGGCGCTGTCCGGACCCGGCTTCACGCTGGATGGCGAACCTGTCGCCGAAGGAGAACTGGCGGCTGCACTGGCCGGCGATCCGGACCGCCCGCTCATCGTCTACGCCGGCCCGGACGCGCCCTACCAGGCGCTGGTCACCGCGCTCGATGCCGCGGCAAGGGCGGGTCGGACGAAGGTTGCCACCCGCGCCGGGACCGGCACGGACGGGGAGACGGCCCGATGAAGCGCCTGCGCCTTGACCTGCCGCCTGCGCCGCAGGCCGATCCCACCCTGCCGCTGATCAACATCGTCTTCCTGCTGCTGATCTTCGTCATGCTGTCGGGCGTGATCCGCGCAACCGACCCGCTGCCGATTGAGCCGGCATCCGCGCCCGCCATCCCCTCCGGAACACCGGCACCGGCACGCACGCTCTATGTCGCAGCCGACGGGCGCATGGCCTGGAACGGCCTTGAGGACGATGCCGCGCTCGACGGACTGGCCGCCGCCTTCGTGGCCGAAGACTGGGAGCGCGCCTGGCTGAAGGCCGACCGCAATGCCGGCGCCGCGTCCATCGTGCAGGTGACGGAAAGACTGCGCAGCGGCGGCGTGACCACCCTGACGATGATCGTGGAGGCCAGGCCATGAAGACCTTGCGCGCCGCAGCCGCCATTTTCCTGTCGCTCGGCCTCCATGCAGCCCTTGCCGCCGTTGTCGCCAACGGCATCGCCGGCGGTGGCGATGCCGGCGAGGCAGACGATGTGGCGGTCACCGTCACGCTCATCGAGGCGCCGGGCGAGGATGGAGACGATAGCGCGCAAGAGCAAACCTTGCCGCAGCACGATGCCATCCCGGAAGAGATCTCGGATGCGTCCGCGGTAACGCCTTCCGCCATTGCGCTGCCCGTGCCATCATTTCCGGACGCACCGCCTGTCGTGGCGCTTGAGGCAAGCGATATCGCCGCCCTCCTGCCCCGCCTCGACATGCCCGCCATCGCCCCGGCAATTCCCGAACCGCCGCAAGGCGAAAGCTGGGCCGACCTGCCTGAGACCGTCGCCGTACTGCCGGCGCCACGCCCGGACATCAAGCCGGCCCCCGCGCCGCCGCCCCCGAAGGCTGCCGGACCGGCACGGCCGGAAAAGAAAACGCAGAACGCCACCGAAAGACGAAAGACGAGAAAGGCGGGCGCGGGAAAGGCAACCGGCAGGGACACCACCACCCGGAAAGGGATACGGGGCAAGGGCGCGGCTCCCTCGCGCGCGCAAATGCGCAAGGCCATGGCGAGCTATGGCCAGCGCGTGAACAGCCATGTCGCCCGGCGCAAGCCGCGCGGCGCGGGCAGTCGCGGCACGGTCGGCCTCAGCCTTCGCATCGCCCGTTCGGGTGCGCTTCTCGGCGCCAGCGTCAGTTCCAGTTCCGGCGACCCGTCGCTTGACAAAAGGGCGCTCGAGGCCGCGCGTGGCGCCGCCCCCTATCCGCGCCCGCCGGACGACGTGCCGGGGCGAAGCCTGGCGCTGCGCATACGGCTGAGCTTCAGGTGACGGCCGGAGGCAGGGGCAGTCGCGATGGCACCGCCCCCGTCAATCACTTTTCCTGGATGGCGTAGCCTGCGCCACGGATGGTGCGGATCACATCGGGCATGTTGCCGATATTGACGGCCTTTCGCAGCCGGCCGATATGCACATCCACCGTGCGCTCGTCGATATAGATCGTCTCGCCCCAGACATTGTCCAGAAGCTGTCCGCGCGAAAAGACCCGGCCGGGATGCTGCATCAGGTATTCCAGCAGCCGGAACTCCGTCGGCCCCAGCTTGACCTCGCGGCGGGACCGGTAGACGCGGTGGGTTTCCCGGTCGAGCACGATATCGCCGACCGTCAGCGTGCCGGACAGCATTTCCGGCTTGGCCCGTCGCATCAGCGCCCGCACGCGCGCCAGGAATTCCGGCGTCGAGAACGGCTTGACGAGATAGTCGTCCGCCCCCGTGGACAATCCCCGAACCCGGTCGCTTTCCTCGCCGCGCGCGGTGAGCATGATCACGGGAAGGCGTTCGGTCTCCGGCCGCAGGCGAAGGCGCCGGCACAACTCGATGCCGGAGACGCCGGGCAGCATCCAGTCCAGCACGAGGAGATCGGGCACGTTCTCGCGCAGGCGCAGTTCGGCCTCGTCACCCCGGTTGACCACCTCCACTTCGTAGCCTTCGGATTCAAGGTTGTATTGCAGCAGGACGCCAAGCGGTTCCTCGTCCTCGACAACAAGAATGCGCGGAGATGCCATCTGCCTGTATCCGCTCTCAGCCTATGCCTTCGGCGACATTGTCCACCTTCGGCCGGGCCATGGGCAACTGGTCGCCGGTGATCATGTAGTAGGCGTTCTCGGCGATGTTGGTGACATGATCGCCGATGCGCTCGATGTTCTTGGCGCAGAAAAGCAGGTGCGTGCAGGACGAGATCTTGCGCGGGTCCTCCATCATGTAGGTGAGCAATTCGCGGAACACGGATGTATAGGCCATGTCGATCTGCTCGTCGCGATTGCGAATCTCCTCGATCTCGTCCGCGCGGCGCCCGACATAGACGTCGATGATTGCCTTGACCTGGCTGCGGGCAAGTCCGGCCATCTTCTCGATGCCGAAATTGGGCTCGCGCATCACCACCATCTCGCCGATGGAGCCCACGCGCTTGCAGGTGCTCTTGGCCAGGTCGCCGATGCGTTCCAGGTCGCCGGCCATCCGCATGGCGCCGACGGCGAAGCGCAGGTCCTGCCCCATCGGCTGGCGCTTGCCGATGAGCATGACGGCGCGGTCGTCCAGATCGCGCTGCATCTGGTCCATCAACCGGTCTTCCGAGATCACCCGTTGCGCCAGCGCCACGTCGCCGGTCAGCAGCGCGCGCGTGGCCATGTCCACCATCTCGGCGGCCCGCTCGCCCATCGTGCGGATCATCGTGTCCATCGCGTCCAGTTCCTCGTCGAACGAGGTGACGGTATGCTCGCCCATGGCGCAGTCTCCCGGATTGGTAAGGCTCAGCCGAAGCGGCCGGTAATGTAGTCTTGGGTGCGCTTGTCGTCGGGGCTGGTGAACATCTTGTCCGTCGCCCCTTCCTCGACGAGGATTCCCAGGTGGAACATCGCGGTGCGTTGCGAGACGCGCGCGGCCTGCTGCATGGAATGGGTCACGATGACGATCGTGTAGTTTTCCTTCAGTTCGTCGATCAGTTCCTCGACCTTTGCCGTGGCGATCGGGTCGAGCGCCGAGCAGGGCTCGTCCATCAGGATGACTTCCGGCGACACCGCGATGGCGCGCGCGATGCACAGGCGCTGCTGCTGGCCGCCTGAAAGGCCCGTGCCCGGCTCGTCGAGACGGTCCTTGACCTCCTCGAAGAGACCCGCCTTCTGCAGGCTGGTGACGACGATTTCCTCCAGGTCGGCCTTGGACCGGGCCAGGCCGTGGATGCGCGGGCCATAGGCGATGTTCTCGCGGATCGACTTCGGGAACGGATTGGGCTTCTGGAACACCATGCCCACCCGGGCGCGCAGTTCCACCACGTCAATGGACTTGTCGTAGATGTCCTTGCCGTCCAGCGTGATCTTTCCGGTGACGCGGCAGATGTCGATCGTGTCGTTCATGCGGTTGAGGCAGCGCAGGAAGGTGGACTTGCCGCAACCCGACGGACCGATCAGCGCCGTCACCTGGTTTGCCCGGATATCGAGATCGACATCGTAGAGGGCCTGTTTCTCGCCATAGAAGACGCTGACTTTCTCGCCGCGCATCTTGAACGGGTGGGTTTCGTTCTGCGGCATGGTCTTGAGTGCTTCTTCAATCTTTGTTTCGGTACGCATGTTCATCTCGGCGCTCCGTTTTCGGCCGGTCACCAGCGCCGCTCGAAGCGTCGGCGAAGTATGATGGCGGTAATGTTCATGATCGCAAGGAAAACCAGCAGGATGATGATGCCGCCCCAGGCGCGCTCATAGAAAGCCGGGTCCGCGCGCTTGGCCCATTCGAAGATCTGGGCGGGCATGGCGGAGTTCGGGTCGAGGAAGCCGGACGCCACGCCGTCGGGGTAGTTGGATGCGATGAATCCGACCATCCCGATGAGCAGCAGCGGCGCGGTTTCGCCCAGCGCCTGGGCCAGGCCGATGATCGTCCCCGTCAGGATGCCGGGCATGGCCAGCGGCAGAACATGGTGGAAGACCGACTGCATCTTCGAGGCCCCGATGCCAAGTGCCGCCTCGCGGATGGATGGCGGCACCGCCTTCAGCGATGCCCGTGTCGAGATGATGATCGTCGGCAGCGTCATGAGGGTCAGCACCAGCCCGCCGACCAGCGGCGCCGATTGCGGCAGATGCGCGAACTGGATGAAGGCGGCCAGGCCAAGTATGCCGAACACGATGGAAGGAACGGCGGCGAGATTCGCTATGTTCACCTCGATCAGGTCCGTGAAGCGGTTTTGCGGCGCGAATTCCTCCAGGTAGATCGACGCGGCGACGCCGATTGGCAGGGCGAGGAACAGCACCACCAGCATCATGAACAGCGAACCCAGCATGGAGACGCCGATACCGGCCTGTTCGGGCCGCGAGTCGGAAGCATCGGCACCGGTGATGAAGTCCCAGTTGAAATGCTTCACGACCATGCCGTCCTCGCGCATCTGGTCGACAAGGTCGAGATGTTCGGCGTCGAGGTTCTTGTCCTGCGCCAGCGCTTCGCGGGTGACGCGCCCTTTCAGATAGCCGTCGACCCGCGACGAGGCGAGGAACTGGAAATCCACCGCCTTGCCGATGTCGGCCTCGTTGGCCAGCACATGTTCGCGCAGCGTCGCTGGCGCGCCGGAGGACAGGATATCGCCGATCTTGCCCGGATCGGTGAACGCGGTCTGATACCCGCGCTCGGCGACCTTGGCGGCGAGCGCCTCTTCGATCATGGCGCGATATTTGGAGGTCTTGACCACCGAAGCCTCGGCCGCCGCCACCTGCTCGGCATTGAGCGGGATCGATATCTTCACGAAGGTCTGCTGGAAGGCGCCCATGCCATTGGTCAGGATCGCGTAGAGCAGCGCAACCAGGAAGAAGAGGCCGATGGCAATGGCGGCAATGCCATAGGCCTTGAACCGGGTTTCCGCGGCATTGCGGGACCGTGTCCGCCTGGCCGTCTCTTCGGCGGTCGGACGCCCGGCGGGCAGAAGGCTGGTCGTGACGTCGGTCATTCGTACTGTTCCCGGTACTTGCGGACGATGTAGAGCGCCAGGATGTTGAGCCCCAGCGTTATGACGAAGAGCGTCATGCCCAGCGCGAAGGCGACGAGCGCCTCCGGCGAGGCAAAGTCAGCGTCGCCGGTGAGCTGGCTGACGATCTTCGCCGTGACGGTGGTCATGGCCTCGAACGGGTTGAGCGACAGCTTCGCCGCGGCGCCCGCACCCAGCACGACGATCATCGTCTCGCCGATGGCACGCGAGGCCGCCAGCAGGATGGCGCCCACGATGCCGGGCAGCGCGGCCGGCAGGACGACCTGCTTGACCGTCTCCGAATGGGTGGCGCCCAGCCCCAGCGATCCGTCGCGCATGGCCTGCGGCACCGCGTTGATGATGTCGTCCGACAGCGAGGAGACGAACGGGATCAGCATGATCCCCATGACGAGGCCGGCCGTCATGACGGCGGTGCCCGACTGCATCCAGCCGACGGTGCTGTCGCCGAACATGTCCACCAGCAGCGGGCCGACCGTCAGCAGCGCGAACAGGCCGTAGACGATGGTGGGAATGCCGGCCAGCACCTCGAGCAGGGGCTTGGCGTAATTGCGGACCGCAGGACCGGCATATTCGGCCAGGTAGATCGCCGCCATCAGGCCGATCGGCACGGCGACCACCAGCGCAATGAGCGAAATGTAGAACGTGCCCCACAGCAGCGGCAGGATGCCGAGTTCGGAACCGCCGCCGAAGCTCGGGCTCCAGACGGTGCCGAAGAAGAAGTCCGACGCCGGATGGAGCCGGAAGAATTCCATCGTGTTGAAGATCAGCGAGAGCACGATGCCGATGGTCGTCAGGATGGCGATGGAAGCGGCTGCAATGAGCAGGACCTTCACGAAGCTCTCGACCGAGTTTCGCGCCCGGAAGCGCGGTGCGATTCGGATCCATGCGAGCGCGAACCCGCCCAGCGCCAGCAAGACCGTGACGATGGCCAGCGCGGTCGTGCCCGTCGCGCTCAGCGAACGGTAATGCTGTGCGGCCTTGAGGATGGCAGGCTCCACGTTCGATGCCAGGGCCACGCCGACCGTGGCAAGGCGCTCGCGGACATCGGTGAACTCGGTGCGGATCGACGAGGCCTGATCCTCGGTCATCGCGCCGGCGGCAACGGCTGTGTCGAGCCCCTCCGCCACGCGCTGGACATCGCTCATGACGATCCCGAGCGACGCACCCTGCGGGATGGCTTCTGCTGGAATGTGCGAAGAGACCATGTTCTGGATCACCAGCGGCTGGACCAGCAACCAGACCACCATGACCAGAAGGGCGGGCACGGATGCGAAAAGGAAGACGTTGACTCCATGATAACCCGGCACGGAATGCATCTGCCGGATATCGCCGCCGGCCGATGAGAGCGCGCGCGACCGGCCGGCGAAATAGCCGGCGACCGCCAGCGCGATCACGAATGCAAGGACCCAGAGTGTCGTCATGGCCATGCCGCCCCGTCTGTCTCCGGCTCTGCCGGAAAATAAATGGGAGGGCGGCGGTCACGCCGCCCTCCGGCTGTCCCGGCTCCGGGTCGGAGCCGGAAGACCGCATTACATGCTGAGCGTCGCCTCGTCGGCAACGGCCTTCTGGGTCGCGCCCAGTTCCGGATCGGCGACAAGGCCGTAATTGGCCAGCGGGCCCTTCGGGCCGGCGATTTCCTCGGACACGAAGAATTCGGCGAATTCCTTCAGGCCCGGGATCACGCCGATATGCGCCTTCTTGATGTAGAAGAACAGCGGACGGGAAACCGGATACTCGCCCGAAGCGATCGTCTCGGTGGACGGGGCAACACCCGACATCGTGGCGACCTTCAGCTTGTCCGTGTTGTTCTCGTAGAACGCCAGGCCAAACACGCCGATGCCGTCCTTGTTGGCGTCGATGCGCGCCAGCGTCTCGGTGTAATCACCGTCGATGTCGACCGACTTGCCGTCCGTGCGCACGGCCATGCAGGCCTTCTCGGCGTCCTTTTCGGACATGCCGCCGTCAACCATGGCCTTCATGGCGCCGGTGTCTTCACAGCCCTGAAGCAGGACCTTTTCCTCGAACACTTCGCGCGTGCCGTGCTTGGTGCCCGGAATGAAGGCAGCGATCTCGACGGCCGGCAGGTCGCCATTGGCATCGGCCCAGGTCATGTTCGGATTGTCGACGATCTGGCCGTCCTTGAGCACCTTCGCGCCAATCGCGTTGAACCAGTCGGACGGGGTGAAGGCGGTGAAAGCCGGGCCGTCCTTCTGGGAGGCGAACACGATGCCGTCATAGCCGATGCGGACTTCGATGATGTCCTTGACGCCGTTCTCGGCACAGGCCGCGACTTCCTTTTCGCGGATGCGGCGCGAAGAGTTGGCAATGTCGATCGTGTTTTCACCAACGCCTTCGCAGAAGCGCTTCAGGCCGGCGGACGAACCGCCCGATTCAACGACCGGGGTCGGGAAGTCGGTGTTTTCACCGAACGCCTCGGCAACGATGGAGGCATAAGGCAGGACGGTGGAGGAACCGGCGACCTGGACCTGGTCGCGGGCGGCGGCGGCGCCGGCGGAACCGGCCATCACGACAGCGGCGGCGGCCGTCGACAGGAGGAATTTCTTCATCTTGGATGCTCCCTTTTTGGGCGATGTCTGCGCGTTTCTCTGTGCGCGTGACTGGCCCTAAAGCAGCTATGTAACAGTTCGATGACAGTTTGATGTCGGTCTCGTTACGCGTTTCCCGCCCTGGCCCGCACGCCTGACGTGCAGCAGGCAATCGCCCTCATGACGCGATTGCCATAAGGCATTGAGCAGCAACGATTGCCTTTGCGGGAGAAGAAAAACCGGCGGGGTGCGAAACCGGGCGTGCTGATTTCCCGTGCCGGGTTTCCCTTGAGCAGAATTGTGGGGCAATCGCTCAACCGCGGCATGTCCGGCAACCCCGCCGGCGAACCGGCCTGACAGAAAAACCGGTCTTTCATGTCTACCCGCTGGCCGGGTCCTCCGGCATGGTGCGAAAACACCATGCCGCCATCGTCGGGATGACGTTACGTTAACGCGTCTTTCCTGAACGCATGCGTGCGGTATGCGGGGGCATCGGGAAGCACGTGCGGCGCGAACCGGGTTCGCGCCGCTTTCGTTGGTGACGCGGATTTACCGCGCCGGCTGCGGCATTTCAGCGGGCCGCCCGCATGGCTCGCCCGTCCGCGCCCAGCCATTCGCCGACCTTGCGAAGCAGGGCATCGGGCGAGATCGGCTTGGAAAGATAGTCGTCCATCCCGCTCTCCAGGCAGCGTTCCCGGTCGCCCTTCAGCGCATGGGCGGTGACGCCGACGACAGGCGTGCGTGCACGGCCGTCGCGTTTTTCGGCCCGCCGGATATGTGCGGTGGCCTCCAGCCCGTTCATCTGCGGCATGGAGACATCCATCAGCACAAGGCGCGGCGCCATGTCGTTCCAGGCATCGACGGCCAGTTCGCCATTGGTCACGATCTTGAAGGTATAGTCGGTATCGGCGAGGATCTGCGTGAGCACAAGCTGGTTCACCTCGTTGTCTTCCGCCACGAGGATATCCACGCGATGCGGTTGGTCCGCGTCCACACGGTTGCCGGAAACGGCGCTTGGCTTTTCTGCCGCCTGGGTCTGTCCGGGTTGCGGCGGCGCATTCCCCACAGGAGCAGCGACGAACACCTCGCCTTCCCCGCGCGGGGTGGCGCGGCTATCCTGCACGGCGTTGACGATGGCGTCGAGAAGCGCGGAGGATCGCGCCGGCTTCACCAGCGCTGCGGAAATGGCGAGCCGCGCATTGATGCCGCCATCCAGCACCTGGTCGACGGATGACAGCAGGATGATCGGCACGCCGCCGATGCGGCCGTCCGCCCGGATCGCTTCCGCCACCGCCTCGCCGTTCATACCCGGCATCTGGTAGTCGAGCACGACGCAATCGGCGCTGATGCCGTAGCCTGCGGCCGCCTTGAGGATGGCGATGCCTTCCCGCCCGTCCCGTGCCGCGCAGGCATCGAAACCCCAGGATTGCATCTGCTCCATGAGAATGGCGCGGTTTACTTCATTGTCATCGATGATGACGATGCGGGCACCGGTGACATCAACGGGTGTTTTCACGGTTCTTGCCCTCTTTCCGTGGTTCTGCAGTTCGATCTCCACCCAGAAGGTGGAGCCCTTGCCCAGTTCGCTCTCGGCGCCGATTCGGCCGCCCATCATCTCGGCCAGCCGCGAACTGATGGCCAGCCCCAGCCCGGTTCCCTCGTGACGGCGGGTCGAGGAACTGTCGACCTGGCTGAACTTGTCGAACACGCTTTGCAGCTTGTCCTGCGGGATGCCGATCCCGGTATCCGTCACCGAAATGCGCAACAGGCTGCGTTCGCCGAGATCGGTGCCGGTCACGTTGACGAGCACATGCCCGGTCTCGGTGAACTTGACCGCATTGCCCATCAGGTTGGTGATCACCTGCCGGATGCGCCCCGCATCGCCGACAAAGTCGGAGCGCAGCGCCGGGTCGATGCGCACGATCAGTTCCAGGTCCTTTTCCTGGGCCCTGACCGACATGAGCGTCGCGACATCCTCCACCGCCTCGGCGAGCGTGAACGGCGCGGGATCGAGAACCAGCTGGCCGGCATCGATCTTGGAGAAGTCGAGGATGTCGTTGATGATGGTCAGCAACGCGTTGCCCGACTTCATGATGATGTCGGTGAAGGTGCGCTGCTTTTCGTCGAGGCTGGTCCGGCAGAGCAGTTCGGCCATTCCCAGGACACCGTTCATCGGCGTGCGGATCTCATGGCTCATGTTGGCCAGGAATTCCGATTTCGCCCGGTCGGCCAGTTCCGCGGTCCGGCGCGCCTCCCGCAGCGCGTGCTCGCGCTCCTTGGCCTGCGTGATCTCGACGCGGATGTCGAGCATGGCCCCCGTCGACGTTCGGCGCAGGTCCAGCAGGTGCCAGCGTCCGTCCGTCCGGTTGATCTCCATGGGCCCGTCATGGGCCAGCGCCTGCTCGCGCAGCGCCAGTTGCCGCGCGATCCAGCGCTGGCGTGTTTCCTCGTCGGGGATGTGATGGCCGGCGAGCGAACCGATCATCTCGGCAAACGTCATGCCGATCTCGACCGGCGCACCCTGCTGCGAATCGATGAAGGCCCTGTTGGCCATCAGCAAACGGTCGTCCTCCCCGAAGATCGTGAACGACTGGTCCATCGCGTCCACGGCGTCCTGGAGAAGCTGGTTGGCCTTTCGCGCCTCCTCCTCGCGCTCCTTGACAGCCGTGATGTCGGTGCGGATGCCGACCCTGTCTCCCAGCGGCGTCAACTCGTCGCGCCGCATCATCCAGCGCCCGTCATGGGTCTTGAAGACGATTTCCTCGCCGATCTCCTCGGCCCGCTTCGCGCTGTTTTCCGCGACCCATTCATCCTCGCGGCCGACCGCCTCGGCCACCACGCCCGTATGGGCGAACTCGACGAACATCTCCTGGAACGTCCGGCCCTCCCTGAGGTTGGGCAGGAAGGCGAACTGCTTGCGGAAGGCATCGTTGCAGGCGACGAGCCGGTCCTCGGCGTCCCACAGCACGAAGCCGTCGGTCATCGCGTCGATGGCGCCCTGCAGGCGCCGGCGGGCCGATTCCGCCTCCACGCGCGCTGCTGCCGCTTCCGATTCACCGCGCTTCAGGTCGGTCACGTCATTGAGGAAACCGGCCACGTAGCGCTTTCCGTCCGCCGTCACGATCAGGTTCTTGCGGATCGTGCGCCAGCGCGTTTCCCCGTCTTCCTCCCAGCTTTCCAGCGCCTCGAATGCCTCGCCCGACGCCAGGACGTGGCGCTCGCTCGGCTCGAACAGGTCTGCCAGTTCGTCGCCGACAAGGTCGCGGGCCTGCTTTCCCGAAATCGTTTCGCTGTCCAGCCCGAGCGTCCGGACCATGGCCTCGTTGGCGCTGACGAAACGGAGGTCTTCGTCCTTGACGAAAATTGCCTGGTCGAGCCCGTTGAGCACCTCCCTGGCCAGCGAGGATTGCGCCAGCGCGTCTTCCAGCGCGGCTTCGCGTTCCTTCAGCGCAGTGATATCGGTTCTCAGGCCGATGAAGGTGCCGTCCTCCATCCGCTTGTTGGAGAAGCGGATCCAGCGCCCGTTGGCGAGCCGGACATCATATTCCTCGAAGGGTAGATGATAGCGGCGCTTCCGTTCGGCGATCCAGCTTGCCCGGTCGCTGCCGGGATCGCGCAGGATGTGACCGGAATCGTGAATGGCGCCCAGGAAGGTTTCCAGCGGCGTTCCCGGCGCGAACATGGCCCGGTCGAGACCCGGATAGAGCGCCCGTATGGCGGCGTTGGTCATGTACAGCCGGTCATCGGCGTCATAGACGATCACGCCGCCTTCGAGCGAGGAGAACACGCTTTCCAGCAGGGCGCGGGATTGGTTGAGCTGCCGCTGCAACGCGCCGAACCCTGCCTTGTCGCCGGCAAGGGCCGTGATGTCGCGCGACATGCCGCAATAGCCCCGGAACGTGCCGTCGGCATCGAAACGCGGAAAACCCGACGTGGTGAAATAGCGGAACGTCCCGTCGCGGGAGGTGAAGGCGCCGCGGAAATCCCGGAAGGGCTTGCGCGCCGCGACCAGCGCGAGATGGTCTTCCATCTCCTCTGCGCTGAGCGCGATTCGGCTGAACACCGCCTCGCGCGTGTAGCCGACCAGCATGGAAGGCGAGACACCGTACTGGCGGATGGTGTCCGAAACCCAGGTGAAGCGGCCTTCCGCGTCGATCTCGTAAACCCAGTCGGCGGCCACCCCGAGCAAGCTGCACAGGTCGTCCGGCGACAGACGCTCCCCGTAGGCCGTGGAATCGTCCGCCCTTGCCTGCACCGACGTCTTGCTCGTCTCGCTCATGCCCAGCCCATCGGACCCCGCGAACTCTCGTTTGGATGAATGTGACCGGATGGAACGGTATGTTTGAATGATTGACGGGGCCTTAACGTTAACAGATGGATTTTCACCCCCCGATGAAGAGACAGGACCGTTCCGATGACCGCAGCAGGCGCAGCCAGGATAGATTTCATCAGCGACGGCCCTCGCGATGCCGCCGCAACCGTCCTGCTGGCGCATGGCGCCGGCGCGCCCATGGACACGCCCTGGATGAACGCGATCGCCACCGCCCTTGCCGGACACGGCCTTTCGGTGATCCGCTTCGAATTCGCCTACATGGCGGCGCGGCGGACCGGCGGCACGCGCAAACCGCCGCCGCGCGCTGAAAGGCTTGTCCACGAATACCGGAATGCCATCCGCGCCCTCGGTGCGGAGTGCCGCCTGATCATCGGCGGCAAGTCCATGGGCGGGCGGGTTGCCAGCATGATCGCGGATGAATGCCATGCCGCTGGCCTTGCCCACGGCCTGCTTTGCCTCGGCTATCCGTTTCATCCGCCCGGAAAGCCTGCCAGCCTGCGCACCGCCCATCTGGAAGGCCTGGAAACACCTGCGCTGGTCTGCCAGGGCACGCGCGACCCGTTCGGCACCCGCGAGGCGGTGGCCGGCTACCCGCTGCCGGGCACGATCCGGTTTCACTGGCTGGAGGATGGCGATCACGATTTCAAGCCGCGCAAGGCCTCCGGCCACACACTGGCCGGTCACATCGAAAGCGTCGCCGATGCCGTCGCCAGCTTCGCCGAAACGCTCGGCTAGCCCGGTCCCGGCCGTGATGCCAATCGCTTCCGGTCGCATGGCATGAACTGGCACGGCGCTTGCTGGACGCCTGTTGAGAAGCCAACAGGTTAAGCGGAATGCAGGCCACAAGACCACTGCCAGTGCGCGCCAAGCTGTTTTCGTTGTTGAGGATTTTTGCGCCGAAAGGCTTGGCCGGCATCCCGCCCTCGGGAATCATTCCCAGGAAACTGCATACAATTCCAACTTTTCTGCCTAAATTTCATGCACGGAGCACAAGATGAACCCGACCGCCAAGGCCTTTTCCTTCTGGCGCGCCCTGTCGCCGGCCGATGCCATCCGCACGGCCTATGCGGCGCACCGCAGCCATGGCGATCCGGCCATGTTCATTTCCATGAAGCCGCTCGACGAGGCGCTGATGGAGGCGCAGGCACTGGAGGAGGCAGGACCCTCGGGCAAGCCGCTGTACGGCATGCCCTTCGCGGTCAAGGACAATATCGACGTGGCTGGCATGGAGACGACCGCCGCCTGTCCGGCTTTCGCCTATCGCGCGCAAACGTCTGCCTTTGCAGTGGCACGGCTGGAGGCGGCCGGCGCCATCTGCATCGGCAAGACCAATCTCGACCAGTTCGCCACCGGCCTCGTCGGCGTGCGTTCGCCCTATGGCGTGCCGCGCAATTCGCTCGATCCCGCACTCGTTCCCGGCGGCTCCTCATCCGGCTCAGCCGTTGCCGTGGGTGCGGGCATCGTGGCCTTTTCGCTGGGCACCGACACCGCCGGTTCGGGCCGCGTACCGGCCGCCCTGAACGGCATTGCGGGACTGAAACCCAGTCTTGGCCTGCTGTCCGCCACGGGCATGGTGCCGGCCTGCCGAACGCTGGACACCATCTCCGTCTTTGCCGCCACCGCGGCCGATGCGGCCGAGGCTGCGGCAGCGGCGCAAGGCTTCGACGCGGCCGACTTCCTGTCGCGCAAGCTGCCGCCGGCCGGACTGGCGCCGGTGCCGCCGCACTTCACCGTCGGGGTCCCGCAAAAGGCGCAGCGGCAATTCTTCGGCGACCGCCAGGCCGAGGAGGCCTATGAGCACGATCTCGCAACCCTGTCCGGCTTCGGCGCCACGATTGCCGAAATCGATTTCGATCCGTTTTTCGCCGTCGCCCGCCTGCTCTACGAAGGCCCCTGGGTGGCGGAGCGCTATCACGCCGTCAAGGCGTTGATCGAAACGGAAACGGACGCCCTCCATCCGGTCACGCGGGGCATCATATCGAATGCCACGAAATTCGATGCCGTCGCCGCCTTCGATGCCTTCTACCGGCTGGCCGACATGAAGCGGGCGCTGGAACCGGTTCTGGCCGGCCTCGATTGCCTCGCCGTCCCCTCCATCCCCACGATCTACACGGTGGATGCGGTTATGGCCGATCCGGTCACGCTCAATTCCAACCTTGGCACCTATACCAATTTCGTGAACCTGCTCGACCTCGCCGCCTTCTCGGTTCCCGTCGGCAGGCGCGCGGACGGACTGCCATCCTCCCTGACCCTGATCGCGCCGGCCGGAAGCGATGCGCGCCTTGCCGGCATCGCCGACATGCTGCAAACCGGCGTACGGCGTGAGTCCGCCACGGCACCCTTGCCCGGCCGCGTCAGCCTGGCCGTGGTCGGTGCACATCTATCGGGGATGCCGCTCAATCACGAACTGACATCGCGCGATGCCACCTTCCTCGCCGCCACGCGGACAGCGCCCGAATACCGGCTCTATGCGCTCCCGGGGACGGTCCCGCCCAAGCCGGGCCTCCTGCGCGTCGCGCCGGGAACGGGATCGCGGATCGGCATCGAGCTCTGGTCGCTGGACGAAGCCGCTTTCGGCGCGTTCGTCGCAGG
Source organism: Phyllobacteriaceae bacterium (assembly GCA_002708825.1). GTDB lineage: Bacteria > Pseudomonadota > Alphaproteobacteria > Rhizobiales > Rhizobiaceae > Zhengella. Next base: position 173,819 of record PAPF01000023.1, read on the forward strand.
GATTCCGGCGCCGCTGGGCATTGGCACCCTCCGGCTGGAAGACGGCGGCACCGCCAAGGGATTCCTGGTCGAGGCCGAGGCCGTGCGCGATGCGCGCGACATATCCTCCTACGGCTCCTGGAGGGCTTTCTGTTCGGCGACAGCCTGAGTCCGGTGCTCGAAACGGTGCCAGGCATCCTCCACGAAGCCGATATGCGCGGCCATCGCGGCCTCGGCAGCCTGGGTAGCGCCGCGCAGGATGGCCCGGACAATCGCCGTATGCTCGACATGCGAAGCCGCCAGCCGCCCGAGCGTGGAAAACTGCGCCCGCCGGAACGGTTGCACACGCTGGCGCGTCGCAAACGTGATTTCGGCAAGATAGGCGTTGCGCGTACCCTCGTATATGGCGCCGTGGAAATCCTCGTTGGCCAGGGTATAGCCCGCCGTGTCGCCAGCCTGCACCAACGCTTCCATGTCGAGGTGAAGGGCTTCCAGCGCCCGCCTTTCCGCAGGTGACATCGTGACGGCACACAATTTCGCGCACAGGGCTTCCAGATGGCCCATCACCGCGAACATGCCATGCAGTTCGGCCTCGTCCGGCTTGGTGACCACTGCCTTGCGATGCGGGCGCTGCCGCACGAGGCCGGAGGATGCGAGCTGGCGCAGCGCCTCGCGTACCGGGGTGCGGGACACGCCGAATTCGGCCGCCAGCCCGCCTTCATCGAGCGCCGTGCCGGGCGTGATGAGGCCGGCGACGATCCGCCGGGCGAGTTCCAGCCGGATCGCGTCGGCGCTGGTGCGGCTCTCGGACGGGTTCAAGGGGACTGTCGTCGCTGCTGGTGGAATCGGTCAGGGTTCGGCGATGATACTGACATGGGCGGCGATGACCCGCCACCCGTCGGGCATACGCGCCCAGGTCTGCATCTGCCGCCCGACAAGACCCGGCGCGCTGGCCCGGCGAAACAGCGTCGATGCCGTGGCGAAATCCTTGCCGAAGGTCGTGATCACCGTCCTGTCGAGGTCGCGCGCCAGGTCATCGGACGGCTGGGTCCGGCGGAAGGCCGCAACTTCCGCCGCACCGTGCTGCTGCTCGGCGATGCCGTAGCGCACCACCCGCTCGTCCTGCCAGAACAATGCATCCATGCCCGCCATGTCATTGGCGATGAAGGCTTCCTCGTACCGCCTGAAAACCCCGGTCACTTCCGCCATCGTATCCGGATCGTTGACGATCATGCCTGCCGGGCCTCCATGCGCTCGCGCAGGGCGCGCAGGAAGGGGATCTGCTCGAACTGGTCTTCCTGGACGAAATCCCAGGCCACGCCAGAAGGCCGTGGCGCCTCGTTGCCCGTCACGATCAGTTCGGCTTCCGTCGCCACGAAATCCAGCGGACTGTCATGGGCCATCATGAACACCTTGTCATCCGGCACCAGTTGAGACGAATGAACGGTGGTCGCCATGGGCGTATCCGGCCCGATGATGCCAAGCTCGCGAAAGATCCCGGTTTCCAGATCGGCAAAACCGGCGCCCTTGCCTGTCCGCCCGCCCTGCCGGCTGACCGCCACGGACCCGACGACGGCGAAACCGATGGGCTCGACATCCTCGAAGCCGATCCGCTCGCCATGCATCATGTAGCCTTCCGACGTCGCCGCCAGTTCGAAGGAGACGCCCTTTTCCTTCAGCTTCGCCGGGTCGATCCTCAGATAGGGAAAGTCCTTCGTCAGGTAGGGCACCGGTGCATAGAGCATCTTGCCTTCGTAGAGCGCGCGCAGGCGGACCGGTATCTGCGGCGGGTCCGGGGTGCACTTCACCACCTTCGCCCGTTTCCATGCGTCCGTCTGGGCCAGCCGCCAGGCCGCCATGTCGGCACCTATGAAGTTGGGGATATGGCTCCAGGTCGGCCCCATCGCCATGCCGCCGGCATCCAGCGCATCCCATACCGCGCCGCGTACGGCATCCTTGTCGCTGTTCCGTCCGGCCCAGCGGCCTGTCTTCTCACTCATTCGTGTTTCCTTCCTGCAATTGCCGACTCCAGGTCGCCGAGTTCGCTCACCCATCCGGCAATGCCGCCCTGCGCGGTCATCATGGCAATGGTCGCGGCCTTGAATTCCGGGAAATAGCTTTCCGTCGCATCGCTGATGAGCAGGCATTCATAGCCGCGGTCATTGGCCTCGCGCATTGAGGTCTGCACGCAGACCTCGGTTGTCACGCCCGCGAAGACGAGATGCGTGATGCCCTTGCCCTGCAATGTCTCGTGCAGGCCCGTGGCCCAGAACATGCCCTTGCCCGGCTTGTCGATCACCAGTTCGCCCTCGGCGGGGGCGAGCGCCGGCACGATCGCATTGCCGGGTTCGCCGGCGACAAGCAGCCGGCCCATCGGGCCCTCATCGCCGATCCTTAAGGGCGCATTGCCCCGCGCGATCTTGGAAGGCGGGCAATCGGAAAGGTCGGGCCGGTGCGCTTCGCGGGTATGGATCACCGGCCAGCCCTCGGCCCGGAACAGGGCGATCAGCCGCGCCGTGGCCGGAATGATGGCCGACAGGCGCGACACGTCATTGCCCAGCGCCGCGCCGAAGCCGCCCGGCTCGATGAAATCGCGCTGCATGTCGATGACCACCAGCGCCACATGCGCGGGATCGAAAGCATAGTCGTAGGGGTCCGCCCTGACCGCGATCATTTCAATGCCCCGCCATGTGCGCGCCGATCGTGTTGCGGTCGGTCTCGCCGATGGGCGCGACGTGGGTGATCCGCCCCTCCGACATCACGGCCACGCGGTCGGACAATTCCAGGATCTCGTCGAGATCCTCGGAGACCAGCAGCACCGCCGCCCCCTTGTTGCGCTGGTCGATGATCTGCGCGCGGATTTCGGCCACCGAGGCGAAATCGAGGCCGAAACACGGGTTCGCGACGATCAGCACCTCGACATCGCCGGACAATTCCCGCGCCAGCACGGCCCGTTGCACATTGCCGCCCGAGAGGTTCTCGATCGGCGTCTCCGGCGAAGGCGTCTTCACCCGGTAGCGTTCGATGAGGCCGGCGGCCTTTTCGCGCATGGCATGGGGTTTCAGCCACCAGCCGAGGCTGGCGACCGGCGGCTTGTCGAAGGAACGGAAGGCGATGTTTTCCGCCACGCTCATGCGCCGCACCGCGGCATTGCGCAAGGGTTCCTCGGGCAGGCCGAAGACCTTGAACCGGTCGAAGTCGGCGCGGCGCGATTCAAACGGCTTGCCATTGATGAAGATGCGCCCGTCCTTCAGCGGACGCTGGCCGGAAATCGCCTCCACCAGTTCCGACTGGCCATTGCCCGAGACGCCGGCAATCCCGAGGATTTCGCCGCCCCTGATCTTGAGGCTGACCGCCTCCACCGCGGGCAGCCCCTCGCTGTCATCCACGAAAAGGCCCGCCAGTTCCAGCAGCGTGTCGCTCTTCACATCGGCTGCGCGCGCCGCGCTCTTGCGGATCTGTGTCTCGCCGATCATCATCCGCGACATCTCTTCGGTGGAAACCTCGCCCACCGTGCCGCCGCCCACATAGGCACCGCGCCGCAACACCGAGAAACGGTCGGCAAAGGCATTCACCTCGCGGAACTTGTGCGTGATCATCAGCACCGTGATGTCGCCGGCCCGCGCCATGTCATGCAGGAGGCCCAGCACCTCGTCCGCCTCGCCGGGTGTCAACACCGAGGTCGGTTCGTCAAGGATCAGGAAATGCTGGTCGAGATAGAGTTGCTTCAGGATTTCAAGCTTCTGCTTCTCGCCCGCTGAAAGCCCGGAGACGGGCTCGTCCAGCGGCACGCGGAACGGCATGCGCTCCATGAACGCGTCCAGTGCCCGGCGCTCGCTGGCCCAGTCGATGACAGCCGGCACGTCGGCCCGCGAGATCACCATGTTTTCGGCGGCTGTCAGGCAGGGCACGAGCGTGAAATGCTGGTAGACCATGCCGATGCCATTTGCGCGCGCATCATGCGGCGAACGGATCACCGTCTCCTGTCCGTTGACCAGCAACTGCCCGCGTGTGGGCTGGTAGAAACCCATGATGCACTTGACGAGCGTGGACTTGCCCGCACCGTTCTCGCCCAGAAGCGCATGGAATTCGCCTGGTTCCACCCTGATCGACACATCGTCAAGTGCGGTCAGCGAGCCGAACACCTTGGTCATGCCGACGGTTTCCAGCCCGAAGCCGCGTTTGACCGGTGCCGCGCCCGGCAAGGTACCGGTAGCCACGGCGGCAACCTGCGCATCCATCACAGGGCCTCCAGCGCTTCGAGAAGAGCCGCGCTCGTGGCCACCGCGCCGAACACGCCGCCCTGCATCTTCACCATTTCGATGGCGGCCAGATGGTTTTCGAGCTTGGTCGCGCCGCAGCAATCCTCCAGGAGCAGGCATTCGAAGCCCCGGTCATTGGCCTCGCGCATCGTCGTGTGAACGCAGACATCGGTGGTGATGCCGGTCAGCACGATGTTGCGGATGCCGCGTGTGCGCAGCAGCATTTCCAGGTCCGTGGCACAGAACGACCCTTTGCCCGGCTTGTCGATCACCGGTTCGCCCGGTTCCGGCGCCAGTTCGGGAATGATCTCCCAGCCTGGCTCGCCGCGCACCAGGATCTTGCCGCACGGCCCGGGATCGCCGATCCCGGCGCCGATGCGCCGCGAGCGCCAGCGCTTGTTGGCCGGCAGGTCGGAGAGGTCCGGCCGGTGCCCTTCGCGGGTATGGATGATGGTGAAGCCCCTGGCCCGCATCGCCGCCAGCACGCCCCTGATCGGTTCGATGGGCGCGCGCGTCAGCGACAGGTCATAGCCCATGGCATCGACATAACCGCCCTTGCCGCAGAAATCCGTCTGCATGTCGATGATGACGAGTGCGGTGTTTTCCGGCCTGAGATCGCCGTCATAGGGCCAGGCATAGGGGTCGGCCCTGACCGGGCCGGGCTTTGCATCAGTCTCGACGATGGCATCCATGGGACCTACTCCGCCGCCTGTTTCGCGCTTTCGCCATATTTACGCGTCGGGCGCGCAAATCCGCTCCGCGTGCCGTCGGTGACCACGACCTCGTCTTCCCAGGGCAGGCGGTAGCGGCCCGCCACCATGTCCTGCATGAACGTGTAGGGGCAGTCCTGCGCGCCGCCGAGCACGGCCGTGTAGCCGCGATGGCCAAGCTGGTAGATGTTGTTCTCCACGCCCCAATGCTTGCGGGCCTCGCGCACGAGGTCGGGCCGCACCTCCGCCGTGATGATCTCGTCGGCCCGTCCCGTCGTGCCGTGGGCGATCACCGTGCCGTCGAAATTGACGATCATCCCCTCGCCCATGGAATCGAACGTGCCATCGGAGCCGCACATGCAGACATTGGCGGTGACCATCAGGTTCTGGAAGGCATTCGCCTGGTTGGTGAACCGCCAGGACTCGCGGATCGGCGCGGTATAGCCGGCCGTGCGCAGCATGATCTCCGCGCCCTTGTAGGCGCATTCGCGCGCCATTTCCGGGAACATGCCGTCATGGCAGATGATGAGCGCCAGCTTCGCGCCCTTCGGCCCGTCGATGACCGGAATGCCAAGATCGCCCGGCTCCCAGGGTTCCACCGGCACCCAGGGGTGCAGCTTGCGGTAATAGAGCTTCAACTCGCCCTGGTCGTCGATGATGATGCCGGAATTGTAGGGATTGCCATGCGGGTTGTACTCCATGATGGAGAAACAGCCCCAGATCGCATTGTCCCTGCAGGCCTGCCTGAAGGCCGCGACCTCCGGCCCGTCCAGCGTGCACATGATGTCGGGATTGGTGTCCATTGACAGGCCGTGCAGCGCATATTCGGGAAAGACCACGAGGTCCATCGTGCCCATGTTGCGCCTTGCCTTGGCGACCATGGCGACGATCTTGTCCGTCTGGGCCTTCAGGTCCGCCGGCGTCTCGACGACCGGAAGCTGCAATTGCACCAGCCCGATCACGACGCCGTTGGGTGTCTTGTTCAGTCCGCCGAGCGCACTCATGCTTGGTCTCCTACTTGACGATGGACAGTTCGCCCGGCGCGGCCCGCGCCGCCGCGTTGGAACGCGCCGTGGCGATCATGATGAAAAGGGTGAGGATGTAGGGCGCGGCATTGAAGAAGTAGTAGCCCTGGCTGATGCCGACCGACTGCAAGGCCGGGCCGATGGCACCCGCTGCCCCGAACAGCAACGCGGCGAGGATGCAGCGGATCGGGTTCCAGCGCGCGAAGATGACCAGCGCCACCGCCATCAGGCCCTGGCCCGACGACAGGCCCTCGTTCCACGAACCGGGATAGGACAGCGACAGGAAGGCCCCGCCCGTGCCGGCAAGGAAGCCGCCAAGCCCCGTGGCCATCACGCGCACAGCGACCGGGTTGACGCCCATGGCGCGTGCCGCCGGCTCGCTGTCGCCGGTCATGCGCAGGATCAGCCCCCACCGCGTGTTGGCCAGCGCCCACCACATGGCAACCGCCACGCCAATGCCGATGAAGAACAGCGGATTGATCTCCAGCGCCTTTTCCAGCGCCGGGCTGGACGACCAGCCACCCAGCGGCAGCGCCTCCAGCCGTGGCGCGGAGGGCTGGATGTAGGGCTTGCCGAAGAAGAAGGCGATGCCCGTGCCAAAGCTCATCATGGCGATGCCAACGGCAATGTCGTTGACCCGCGGCAGGCTGCAGATCGCCCCGTGCATGATGCCGAGGAAGATGCCGGACAGCCCGGCCGCCAGCACGCCCAGCCAGGGCGAACCGGTCTGGTAGGAGATGGCATAGGCGACCATGGCGCCCAGGACCAGCGTACCCTCCAGGCCAAGGTTGATACGGCCCGATTTCTCCGTCAGCGTCTCGCCCAGCGCCACGAACATGAACGGCGTGGAAACCCGGATGGCGCCACCCAGCATGGCGATCAGGATGGTGGCAAGTGCCTCGTCGCTCATGTCCGGTCACTCGCAATGGATGGCTTGAAGATGGCGAACCGGCCATGCAGGGTCTCGCTGGCCAGCAGCACGACGAAAATGATGCCCTGCAGCACCAGCGCCGTGGCATCCGGCATGTCCATGCGCCGCTGGATCAGCCCGCCCGACGCCTCGATGGCGCCGAACATGATGGCGACCGGCACGATGACCAGCGGGTTGTGCCGCGCCACGAAGGAGACGAGGATGCCGGTGAACCCGTATCCGGCCACGAGCGAGGCATTCGCCTGGCCGTGAATGGCGGCGACCTCGTAGAACCCGGCGAGCCCCGCCGCCCCGCCCGCAATGGCCGAGCAGGCCACGATGAGCCGGCCCACGGGCAGGCCCTGGGCGAGCGCGGCACGCGGATTGCCGCCGGTCACCCGCGCGGCGAAGCCGAACGTCGTGCGTGCCATCAGGAGGTAGAGCAGGACCGCCAGCACGATGCCGCCGACCAGCCCCCAATGCACATCCGTGCCGGGAATGGCGCCGACCATGTAGTCCTTGCCGATGGGCATGGTGGACGGCTTGTTCTGCGACGCCGGATCGCGCAGCGCGCCTTCCACGAAGAAATTCATGATGGCGATGGCGATATAGGTCAGCAGCAGTGTCGAAATGGTCTCGTTGACGCCGCGCGCATGGCGCAGCCAGCCGGCAATCGCGTTCCAGCCGGCGCCAGCCGCCATGGCCAGCACCGCCATCAACAGCAGCGTGAAGGCGACCGGAATCCCGTAGGAGACCAGCGGGATGGCGATGGCGGCGGCCGCGAAGCCACCCAGGACCAGCGCGCCTTCCGCCCCGATCATGGTCAGGCCGATCTGCGCGGGAATGGCGAAGGCGAGACCGGTCAGGATCAGCGGGGCGGAGCGCTGCAACGTGTTCTGGAAGGAGAAGGACGTGCCGAAACCGCCGCGCCAGACCAACTGGAAGAACTCCGCCGGGCTCTTGCCCAGCGCCAGCAGGAACAGCGAGAACAGGAATGCCGAGGCAATCAGGGCGGCCAACGGGATGACCACCTTTTCGGCGATGCCGAGCAGGCGCGCCGAAGGGCGGAAGGGACGGACCGGGGAAATGTCTGTGGCTGCCATGTCCACGCTTCTGTCAGATGGAGAAAAGGGAGCCGGCAGCCATACCGGGGGCGTTGGTCACGGGCTGCCGGCGCGGGAGGATCAGGTGATCGAGCCGATCACACCCTCCAGCAGGTAGTCCATGCCGTCGAGATACGGGTCGTAATTGTCGTAGTCCTTGTCGATCACGACGTTGCCCTTGTTGTCTTTCAGCATTCCGGCATAGATCGGCTTCTTCTCCTTCAGCCCGGCAATCGCGGCCTCAGCCGCCTTGATGGCTTCCGGCGTGGCGCCCGCACCGAACGGCGTGTTCTGCACCATGTCATTGTCGTAGCCGCCGACGACGATGTTCGGCAGGGCCTCGCCCTTGGCCAGCATGTCGGCATACATCCGGTAGATGGTTTCCCACTTGTATTCCGCGCCGGTGATGAAACCCTTGGGCGCCAGCGGCGCCTGCGAGGCATTGTGGCCGCAGGATTTCACGCCGCGGCTCTCGGCGGTCTCGATCACCACCTTCGGACCGTCCACGTGGCAGGTCAGCACGTCGCAACCGGCATCCACCAGCGCATTGGAGGCTTCCGCCTCGCGCACCGGCAGCGACCAGTCGCCTGTGAAGATCACCTGCACCGTGGCATTCGGATTGACCGAGCGCGCACCCAGAAGAACCGAATTGATGTTGGACAGGACTGTCGGGATCGGCTTGGCGGCGACGAAACCGATCTTGCCGGTGGCGGACGACAGCCCTGCGGCAACGCCGTTCACGTAATGGGCCTGGTTGAGATAGCAGAAATAGCTGCCTGCATTGGCCGGGTCCGTGTCCTTGTTCCACAGCGGCGCGGCATGGCGGAACTGGACGTCCGGATACTTGGCGGCAAGGTCCGTCACGAAGGGCTTGTAGTAGCCGAACGAGGTGGCAAGGATCAGGTTTGCGCCATCGAGGTTGATCATCGATTCCATGGACTTGGCCACGGCATCGGTTTCCGGGACATTCTCTTCCTCGATCACCGTGACGTTCGGCACCGACTTGAGGATCTCCATGGCAACCGCATGGGCCTGGTTCCAGCCGAAATCGTCGCGCGGGCCGACATAGACCGCACCGAGCACGACATCGTTTGCCGCCCGGGCCGGTGCGATGGCGCCCAGCGGCAGGGCGGTCGTGGCCAAACCCGCCAGCCCGGTCTTGAGCAATGAGCGGCGGGACATTCCTTGATGAGACATTGATCCAGCTCCTGGTTCGTTCGCTTGTCAGTGGCTTTTCGGCGTGATGGACCGGCATGGCGCCATCGCTGACAGGTAAAAAGCAAACGCCGTGCCAGACCCCGGAATCCGGACCCGGATCAATGAATGATTATATTTTTCAAGTGCTTGAATGACATCGCCGCAAATGGCGCCGGATCACCGGCCGTCAGCATGGCCGTAGCAAAGTCTATTAATTATGCAAAATTTTCTGACTGATCTTTTTTTGATCACTATATGCTCTCCTGCATACAATAACGAGCGGGGCCGGCATTGCCGGCCCCTTCGGTGGCTCCCGATGACGGTCCGCCGTTCAGGCCAGTCCACTGCGCGCATAGGTCGGATTGAGCCGGCTTTCGAGATAGTCCGCACCGCTGATCGGCGGGTATCTGGCCGGGCGCTGCGGCCCGGCGCAGGTCGGCAGGCACTCCACCACGGCATCCGGGTTCGGGTCGAGGAAGAAGGCGATGGAAAAGCGCTCCCGCCCTGCCGGATTGACCACGCGGTGCGGTGTCGAAACATAGGTGTCGTTGGTCCAGCGCATCAGGCAGTCGCCGATATTGCAGACATAGGCGCCTGGCACATGTGGCGCGGGCAACCATGCGCCCTCGCGTGTGCGCACCTCCAGCCCGCCGGCATCGTCGGTCATCAGCAGCGTGACGCAGCCGTAGTCGGTATGTTCGCCTGCCCCGAGCTGGCCGGCCTCCATCGCCGCCGGCCGCTCCGGGTAGTGCAGCAGCCGCAAGGTGGCCAGCGGCTGGTCGAGCTTGTCGTCGAAGAAGTCTTCCGGCATGCCGAGGTCACGGGCAAAGGCCCGGTGCAACAGCCGCCCCAATCCCCAGGCCGCATTGAAATAGGCCAGCATGGTTTCGCGAAAGCCGTCTTGTTCGGGCCACAGGTTCAGCGCCCGGAAACGCGCGCCATTGACGATGGCCGGATCGTCCGGCGCCAGGTCAAGTCCCACGTTGAAGGCTTCCTTGATATCCGCCGGCTTGTCAGGGTCGAGCGATTCCCCGCCCATCGGGATGTAACCGCGATTGCCCGTCGCCGCGGAATAGAGCGTCCTGCGCTTCTCCGCTTCAGGCGCGGCGAAGAATCGCCCGGATTGCGAAAAGACGCTGGCGATCAATTCGTCCGGCACGCCATGGCCCGTGATGTAGAAAAAGCCGATGCCGCGGCAGGCCCGGCCGATCTCGCCGGCCACCTGAGCCAGACCGTCAGCGCCGCCCTCGCGCAAGGGCGTCAGGTCGATGACTGGAATATCCGCATTTGCCATCACGCTCTCCCGTCACGCAAAAGTCCGCGCCGCCGCACTGTGGTCAGCGATCAGCTTGGACACATCCAAGCCGGGAATGGCCCCGTCGACCACGCGCCATTGGCCGGCCACCATGACCCGGTCGGCCCGGCTGGCGCCGCAATGGACCAGCGCCGCAATCGGGTCATGGGCGCCGGAGAAGCGCATTTCATCCAGCGTGAAGAGCGCCAGGTCGGCCTGCTTGCCCACTGCGATCTCGCCGATGTCGGTGCGCCCGAGACAGCGCGCAGAGCCGGTGGTGGCCCAGCGCAGCGCATCGCGATGCGTGATCCGCTCTGCCGACCGGTAACCAAGCCGGTTGACCATCAGCGCATGGCGCACCTCTTCCATGAGGTTGGAGGAATCGTTGGAAGCCGAGCCGTCGACGCCCAGCCCCACCGGGCTGCCGGCCGCTTCCAGGTCCAGCGTCTTGCAGAAGCCGGAGGCGAGCACGGCATTGGAGGTCGGGCAATGGCACACGCCCACGCCATGCCGGCCCAGCTTCTCGCAATCCTCGCAGGTGAAGTGGATTCCATGCGCCAGCCAGACGCGCGGCTGCAGCCAGTTGCATTCCTCCAGCCAGTCGATGGGCCGGTAGCCGAACGCGGCCTTGCAGAAGTCTTCCTCGTCCTTCGTCTCGGCCAGATGCGTATGCAGGCGGCAATCGTATTTTTCCGCCAGTTCCGCGCTGCCACGCATGGCTGCGATGCTCACGTTGAACGGCGCGCACGGGGCCAGCGCGATCTGGGTCATCGCCCCGTCCGACGTGTCATGGTACTTGCGCAGCACCCGCTCGCTGTCGGCCAGGATCGTGTCCTCGTCCTGGACGATGGTGTCGGGCGGAATCGCCCCGTCCTTTTGCGAAAGGGACAGCGAGCCGCGCGCCACCGTCGTGCGGATGCCGAGCGCCCGCGCCTCTTCCACCTCGATGTCGGTGGCGTCCTCAAGCCCCTCGTAGTGCATGTAATTGTGGTCCATGGCCGTCGTGCAACCCGAAAGCAGCAGTTCGGCGTAAGCCAGCCGCGCGCCGACACGGAACATGTCGCGGTTCAGCCGGCTCCAGATCGGGTAGAGCGCCACCAGCCAGGGAAACAGCTCCTTGTCGCGTGCCGCCGGATGGGCCCGGCACAGGGTCTGGAAGAAATGGTGATGCGTGTTGATCAATCCCGGCAGGATGACATGGCGCGACGCGTCGAACGTCTCGTCCACCGGCTCAGCGGGCGCCTTGCCTGTCGCCACCAGCTCTACGATGCGGCTGTCCTCCACGACCAGCCCGCCGCCGGCATTATCGGCGAGAATGGCAAGAGGGGTCTTTATCCAGGTTCTCAACGGAGGTTCTCCACAATGGTCACGCCGGCCCCAGAAAGGCCGGCAGGCGCGTGACGACACGGTTCATGAAGGCGGCACGGCTGGCGGGCGTGGACACGTCCATCAGGTAATGCGCCAGGAAAAGCGTACGGCAGCGGCGCGCGAACAGGGCACGAAGGCCGCGCAGGATCGTCTTCCTGCCGGGATGCCCGACAAGCACGGACCACCAGCGCGGGGCGCCGCAGGTCGTGATGACCGCGCAATGCGTGATGTTCGTGAGCAGCGGGCGGATCGGCGCATTGTCGGGGGATACGGCAAAGGCCAGCCCCGGCGTGAAGACGCGATCGAACCAGCCCTTCAGCATGGCCGGCAGGCCGTACCACCAGGTGGGATAGATGACGACGAGCGCATCCGCCGCCTCCAGCCGGTCCGCATGGGCCGGTAACGGATGGTCCTCGCGGGTCATGGCATTGTAGCGCCGCCGTTCGTCCGCCCCCATCACCGGCTCGAAGCCCTCGGCATGAAGATCGAGCCAGTCCACCGCATGGCCTGCCTTCTCGGCGGCCTCGCGGGCCGCGCCGGCCACGGCCATGACGTAGCTTTCGGGCACCGGGTGGCAGATGACCATGAGCACCTTCACGAACGGCGAATCCGTTTCCGGACCCACGCCTCTTCGCCTTCCATCACGCGTCTCCGGTCCAGAACCCCTCGCGCACCCTGGCCGACTCCTCGGCCAGCAGCGGGCCCTCCACCGTCACCACGCGCTGGCCGGCGGCAAACACCGTGCTGCACGGCAGGTCCATGGTCAGGTTTTCCGGGTCCGGCCCGATCAGGTCCTTCAGCGCCTTCTCGCTCATGCCGTGGACGACATGGCCCACGCCTGTCCAGTAGACCGACCCGGCGCACATGGCGCAGGGCTCGGCGCTGGTGAACATCGTGCAGTCCGCCAGTTCCTCCGCGCTGTAGCGCAGCGAGGCCTCGGTCATCAGGTTGCGTTCGGCATGACCTGTCCGGTCGCCCTGCGTGCCGCAGGTGTTCATGGCCTCCAGGAGGATTTCGCCATCCGGCCCGGCCAGCAGCGCCCCGAACGGATGGTCGCCCCGCGCCCGCGATTCCTGCGCCAGTTCGATGGTTCTGCGCAGCAGTTCTTCCTTGCGAATGGATGAAATGGTCATTGCACACCTGCCTTTCGCGCAGGAACGTAGAACGAATCCGGCGCGCCGCGCAAGATGCATTGCGCATGTTTTGTTCATTTCATTCATCTGCATATTATTTAATCATATACTGACGCATTTGCATTCAAACACGCGGCCCGCCGCAGGCGCCGTTGTCTGTCCGGCGCAAATAATCCTCGGATTCCAGAGTGTTGGAGAACCGGCCCGCACTTGGCACGCCCCATGCTTGGTTTCTTGCACGAGTAGAAGCGGTCAGGGCCCGGCCCGGGACATTGCTCGCCAAGGCCAGTATCTGTCCGGAGGCGAACCCGTGCTGAAACCCGAACCCTTCCTCTCTCATCCTCCCACTCGGCTAAGCCGGTTCGTGTCCTCGCGGGTCACGGGCCGGCTTTCCCTGTTCCCACGCTCCGGCACGGCCGGACCATCAAAAACAGGAAGGCAACTGACATGCTGAAGACACTTGCAGCCAAACTCGCCGCCGGCGCCGTGGCGCTCGCCGCGCTGACCCTGCCGGCTGCGGCCGCCGACAAGGTTACCTACCAGCTCGACTGGTTGCCCGGCGGCGACAAGGCGCCGATCTATGTCTGCATCCAGAAGGGTTTCTGCGCCGAGGCCGGCCTCGACGTGTCCATCGAACAGGGACGCGGTTCGTCGGAAGCCATCACCAAGATCGCCACCGGCACCTCCGACATCGGTTCCGCCGACATCGGCGCCCTGATGGCCGCGCGCGTCAACGAGGGCGTTCCCGTCACCGCCGTCATGTCGCTCTTCAACAAGGGTCCCCATGCCTTCTACACGCTGAAGGGCAATGGCATCGAGGCCATCGGAGACATCAAGGGCAAGACCGTGGCGACCTCGCCCTTCCCCTCGTCGAACGTCTTCCTGCCGCTCGTCCTCGCCGATATCGGCCTTTCGGAAGGCGATATTACGCTGACCAAGTCGGATCCCGGCGCGCTCGGCCCGCTGCTGATGACAGGCGGCACCGACGCCATCATCGCCTGGGTCACCGACGTGTCGCGCTACACCGGCCAGGCGAAGGAAGCCGGCAAGGAAATCGTCGTCATGCCCTGGTCAGCGGCCGGCCTCGAACTCTACTCGGCCTCGCTGATCGCCTCCGACAAGTTCCTCGCGGAGCGCCCGGACGTTGCCAAACGCTTCATCGCGGCCTTCCGCAAGTCGGTCGAATTCGTGAAGGAAAACCCGGCCGAAGCCGCTGCCGCGGTCACCGCCATCGTGCCCGAACTGAAAGCCGAAGCCGTTGAAGGCTCGGTCAACGACACGCTCGTGCTCATCTTCAACGAAGTCACCGAAGCCGACGGCCTTGGCGTGTTCAAGCCCGAACGGCTCAAGGCCACCTGGGAGCGCGTGTCGAAGGCGCAGGGCCTCGATACCGCCAAGCTGGATCCCGAAACCGTCGTCAACCGCGCCTTCGTGCCCGGAAGCTGAGGTTCGCCATGCAAGAGACCCCCGCGCTGCGCTTCACCGGCGCCGGCCAGATCTTCGAAACCGCGTCCGGCGCCCTTGAGGCATTGCGCGGGGTCGACATGACCGTGAACCGCCACGAATTCGTGGCGGTCCTCGGGCCGTCCGGTTGCGGCAAGTCAACGCTGCTGCGGCTGACAGCGGGGCTGCTCACCCCCACATCCGGCAAGGTCGAGGTCTTCGGCCTGCCGGTCAGCGGCCCGCGCGACGATGTCGGCATCGTCTTCCAGAAGCCGACGCTGCTGCCCTGGGCAACCATCGAGGACAATGTCGTCTTCCCGATCCGTCACAAGCACGGACGCGTCGGCGTGGAGGACAGGGCGCGCGCCCGTGATCTCCTTGCCATGGCCGGCCTGAAGGGCTTCGAGCGCCGCCTGCCCTCAGAGCTTTCCGGCGGCATGCAGCAGCGTGTCGGCATCGCCCGCGCCCTGCTTCTGGATCCCGACATCCTGCTGATGGACGAACCCTTCTCCGCCCTCGATGCGCTGACCCGCGAGGAGATGGGCTTCGAGCTTTTGCGCATCTGGCAGGACCGGCCCAAGACGGTGCTGTTCATCACCCATTCCATTTCGGAGGCCGTGCTCCTGGCCGACCGCGTCCTCGTCATGAGCGAGCGTCCGGGCCGCATCATCGAGGATCTCCCTGTCCCACTGCCCCGGCCGCGCACGGTCGAAACCACGTCTTCAAAGGTGATGCATGACTTCTCCGGCCATCTCCGCAACCTCCTCCTCAAGCGCGCGGCCTGAACGGACCATGGGGCAGGCGCCATTCTGGCAGCGTCTCGCCGCCTCGCCGGTCTTCCGCCCGGCGGCAACCTTCCTCGTCATCCTGGTTCTCTGGGAAGGCGCAACGCGGCTCTTTTCCATTCCCTCCTTCGTCCTGCCCGCGCCAACGCGCATCGCCGAAGGCTTCTCCTCCATACCGCCCGGCCGCTGGTTCGAGCATGTCTGGGCCACCCTGCGCGTCGCCCTGATCGGTTATGCGGTTTCCATCGTGGTCGCCCTGCCCATCGCCATGGCGCTGACGCGCTCGAAATTCATGTCCGACAGCTTCTACCCCCTGCTCGTCGTCATCCAGTCCACTCCGGTCGTCGCCATCGCACCCATCATCATTGTCGCGCTCGGTTCCGGCGACGCGCCGCGCATCGTCATCACCTTCCTCATCACATTCTTCCCGCTGGTCGTTTCCATGACAACGGGCCTGCTCGCTACGCCGTCCGAACTGATCGAACTGTCTCGTTCGCTACGGGCGCCGGCCTGGCGCGAATACACCCAGATCCGCATACCCTACGCCATTCCCTACATCTTCTCCGGCCTGAAGATTTCCGTCACGCTGGCCGTCATCGGCGCCGTGGTGGCCGAATTCGTCGCCGCCGAAAAGGGCATCGGCTTCTTCATCCAGTTCTCCACATCCATGTTCCAGGTGCCGCAGGCCTGGGCAGGGCTGGCCATCCTTGTCGTCATGTCGCTGGTCCTGTTCCAGGCGGTCTCGGCGGCGCAGCGCCTGCTCTTCCCCTGGAGCCTGCCGAAGGGCAGCCGCTGATGGATTTCCTGGTCACAGGCGCGGACGCCATCCTGACCGGCAGGGCCGGCGAAACGGCCCGTGCCTCGGGCAGTCTCCGGGTCAGGAACGGCCGCATCGCGGAAATCGGCGCACTCTCGCCCGATCCCGGCGAGCGCATCGTCGATGCATCCGGCTGCGTCGTCGCGCCGGGCCTCGTCAACACCCATCACCACCTGTTCCAGTCGATCCTCAAGGCTGTTCCGGCCGGTATGAACGAAGCGCTCGCCGCCTGGCTGCGCCTCGTGCCCTACACCTATTGGGACCGCCTCACCGGCCCGCTGATGGAAACGGCGGCGAAGGTGGGCATGGCCGAACTGGTGCTGTCCGGCTGCACAACCATCGCCGACCACCACTACTTCTATTCCGACCGCTACGACTTCGATCCCGGCGGGATCCTGTTCGACATGGCAGACCGCTTCGGCATCCGCTTCGTGCTGTGCCGTGGCGGCGCGACGAAGGCCCGCGCCTTCGACAGCGCGCAAATCACACCACTGCCCACCGAAACGCTCGACACGATGATTGCCGCGGTGGAGCGGGATGCGAAACGCTGGCATGACCCGGCACCCGGCGCCATGCGCCGCGTCGTGATGGCGCCGACGACGCCCACCTTTTCGCTTCAGGAGCACGAGTTGAAGGAGATCGCCGCGGCGGCCCGGGCCCTGGGCCTGAGACTGCACAGCCACCTGTCGGAGAACATGGACTACGTGAACCACACGACAGGGCTCTACGGCAAACGGCCCGTGGAATGGCTGGCGGGCCATGACTGGCTCGGTCCCGATGTCTGGTTTGCCCATCTGGTGGAATGCACGCCCGACGAGGTGAAGCTGCTTGCCGAAACGGGAACCGGCATGGCCCATTGCCCGCAGGCCAATGCGCGCCTCGGCTCCGGTGTCGCGCCGGCCCCGCTGCTGCATGCCATGGGTGGCGCGGTCTCGCTGGCCGTGGACGGTGCCGGCGCCAACGAGGCCGCCGACATGGCTTCGGCGCTCCATGCCGCCTTTTCCATTCACCGCGCGACCGGGGGCGTGACGGCCACCACCGCCGAGACCGTGCTGCACTGGGCGACCGCCGGCGGCGCCAGGGTGCTGGGGATGGAGGCCATCGGCACGCTGGAGCCGGGCAAGGCTGCCGACATCGTGCTCTTCGATCTGAATTCGCCACGCTATTTCGGCCAGCACGACCGCGCCATCGCGCCCGTTATCTCAGGCGGCGACATGCGCGTGCGCCACAGTTTCGTCGCCGGCAAGCCACTGGTCGAAAACGGCCGCATTCCATGGCTCGACCTGGACGCGCTTGGCGCCGAGGCGCTGGCCGCCGTCCGCACCATCGCAAGACAAGCCTAGGAGACAGGGGATCACGAAAGGGCCCGTCCCGCCCGCCGCAAAGCCAAGGGAGTAGAAGCAGTCAACGCCCCCGGCCCTCGAATGCCGGGACGCCGGTCATTGCTCCTTTTTCTTCACGCGGCAGCCATGCGCCGCAACGGACATCTGGAGACATGAACATGCAGACCGCACCCAGACAGGACTACAGCCTTGCCGAACTGAACAGGGAAGCCACCATCGGCGCGATGGGAACGACCGTCGCGCGCGAAGTGCCGAAGATCGACCTGTCCGATTTCGCCAACCGCAAGCACGAGATCGCCGACCAGCTCTGGGCCGCCTCGGTGGACATCGGCTTCTTCCAGCTTGTCAACCATGGCATCCCCCAGGCGCAGATTGACGAGGCCTTCGACATGACGGCGAGTTTCTTCGACCTGCCCATGGACGCCAAGGCGAAGATGCCGCTCCTCAAGGGCACCAATGCCGGCTGGGAATACAAGGCGCAGGTGCGCCCCTCCACCGGCACCGCCGACAACAAGGAAAGCTATCAGATCACCCTGCCGCGCATGGAAAACCTCTGGCCGGACGCCCATGACCTGCCCGGCTTCAAGGCCGTCATGCTGGCTTTCGAGCGGGCCAACTGGGCACTCGGCATGAAGGTCCTGTCCTGCTTCGCCATGAAGCTCGGCTTCCATGAGGACTTCTTCACCGAGGCCCACGACCCGATGAGCCCGCAATACCAATCGACGCTGCGCCTGCTGCACTACCTGCCCATGGAAAACGCCAAGCCGGAGGACTTCACCGGCTGGCGCGCCGGGGCCCATTCCGATTTCGACTGCCTGACCATCCTGCACCAGAAGGTGGGCCAGGGCGGCCTCCAGGTCTGCCCCGGCAAGGATCACGAATCCCATGCCTGGACCGACGTGGAACCGGCCGAGGGCGTCATCACCTGCAATATCGGCGACATGCTGATGCGCTGGAGCGACGACCAGTTGCAGTCCACCCTGCATCGCGTTCGCATGCCGCGAGCCGACGAATATCTCGGCCCGCGCTACTCCCTGCCCTTCTTCTGCCAGGCCAACAAGGATGCCGTCATCCAGGGGCCGAAGAAGACCTACCCGCCGATCACGGCGCATGATTACCTGCAGGAGCGAATCCGCGCCAACGCCCTTTGAGGCATGGCAGGCCGCCGCGCTCAGGCCCCCTTCAGCCAGGGGATGAGCGCGGCGGCGAGCTTTCCGGGAACGCTGGCCTGCGGCGCATGGCCGGCATTGAGCGAGACCCGCCAGGCGCCCGGAACCATCTCCTGCATCCGGCGCTGCAACTCATGCGCCACCGACAGGTCACGCAGGCATTCCACGTAAAGCCGCGGCACCCGTCCGAACCGCCCGGCCGTCCAGTTTGCCGCGATCGAGCGGCCGTTCTCGCCCTGCGGCGTGAGCTTGCGCGCCAGCTTCATGGCCGAGGCAAGGGGCAGGTCGTTGAGGAAGATGCGCGCGCCGGCTTCCGGCGGCACGGCGCTGACCAGCCCGGGCTTCGGCCATGTCAGGTGCGCACCGATGCCGACCAGCGCCCGGTCGAAGGCGCGCTCGCGGCGCAACAGGTCGGCGAAGGTCATGGCCGGCGGCAGCATCATGCCCGCAATGTAGGCAAGCCGCGCGACCCGGTCGGGCCACCGCTCCGCCAGCGCCGTTGCCACGATCCCGCCGCCTGAATGACCGACAACGGAGACCGGACCATCCACCGCTTCGAACACATGGCCGAGATGGTCGAGATAGGCCTCGAGGCTGGCTGTTTCCGGCTGGCGCCCGTCCGCGCCATTGCCCGGCAGGTCGACCGGGTGTGTCTTCAGGCCCGCCGCCTGGAGCAGCGGGACCAGCCTGTCCCAGACCCAGCGTCCCTGCCAGGCCCCGTGAATGAGAAGGACCGGATCAGCCATGGCTCATGCCGCATAGGTCTTGCGATACATCGCGAGGAGATGGTCCTCCACGCGGATCGGTGGATATTTCGGCATCTCGCCCGGTTCCAGGCAGGTCGGGATGCAGGCGACCTCGAAATCGGGATTGCCGGAAAAGAAGAAGGGCACGGAATAGCGCTCCCGCCCGGACGTGTTGATGACGCGGTGCAGCGTTGAGCGGTAACGGTCATTCGTCCAGCGCGCGATCATGTCGCCGAGATTGACCACGAAGGCATCCGGCACGGGTGGCGCGTCGATCCAGCGCCCGTTGTCCTTGTCCCAGACCTGCAGTCCGCCGTTGTCGTCCTGCGCGAGCAGCGTCAG
Source organism: Phyllobacteriaceae bacterium (assembly GCA_002708825.1). Taxonomy (GTDB): domain Bacteria; phylum Pseudomonadota; class Alphaproteobacteria; order Rhizobiales; family Rhizobiaceae; genus Zhengella. Next base: position 193,445 of record PAPF01000023.1, read on the forward strand.
TCCGCCAAAATCGGTATGCGCGCCCGCCCCAAGCACGTCGTCGCCCGCTTGCGGCGGATGTGGCGGGTAATGCAGCAGGCGCAGGATCGCCAGCGGATCGCGGCAGAACCCGGTAAAATGGTTTTCCGGCAGGTCGAGCGACAGCGCGATGCCGCGCATCAGCCGCTCCGACAGGTCGATGAGTGCGGCGAACCAGGCGTTCATGACCGGCTTGAAGGCCGGCAGGTCGTCCGGCCACTGGTTGGCTCCGCGGTTGAAGCGCCCCGCCTTGACGCGCGGGTCGTCTTGCTCCAGTTCCAGCCCGATATAGTAACCTTCCTTCAGGTCGGGTTTCGCGCCGGCCTGAAGCGTCTGCCCGCCCATCACCTCGTAACCGCGATTGCAGGCGGATTTGGCCTTGTCCACCGCCATCTTGACCGAAAGCGGCTGGTCGAAGAAGCGGCGGCTCTCGGTGAAAACCGCCTCGCGCAGCCCCTGCGGAATGCCGTGGCCGGCGCAATAGAAGAAACCGTGCGTCACGCAGGCTTCACGGATGCGCTCCGCCACCGCCTTGCGCCTGCCGGCATCGGACGTCGAAAGGTCCGCGACGTCGATGACCGGCAAGCTGGCACCTTGCCTGTCTTGCAGCGGCTGATTTGCCTGTTTCATGAGCAGCGACTCCGGTTTGATCCTGTCATCAGCGACAAGCAAACTTCGAGCCACATTGCAGGTCAGGCCGGCCTCATGCGTTGGCGGCAGCTGTCCGGGACCGGTTTTCGTGCCGGCCCGTCCTGACGGCGCCGAGGTCATGCAGGATGGCGAAGACGGCCGGTGTCACGAACAGCGCCATCAGCGTCGCCCCGGTCAGGCCGAAGGCGAGGCTCGTCACGATGGGCCGCAGGAACTGCGCCTGGGTCGATTGTTCCATGAGCAGCGGGCCGAGACCGACGACCGTTGTCAGCGACGTCAGGAAGATGGCGCGGAACCGGTCTCGCACCGCGTTCACGCTCGCGCTCGCCATGTCGTCGCCGGCCTCCACATGGCTCTTGATGAACTCGACCAGGAGGATGGAATTGTTCACCACCACCCCGGCCAGCGTCGCCATGCCGACCATGCTCGGCATGGAAAGCTGGATGCCAAGCGCCATGTGCCCCCAGACCACACCCACGAAGCCCAGTGGAATGGCCATCACGACGGAGAGCGGCTGGATGAAGCTGCGGAACTGGAAGGCAAGGATCAGGTAGACGCCGACCAGGCCCACCACCATGTTGCGGATAAGCGAGAAGCCGGTGGTCGCGGTATCCTTCTCCTCGCCCGAAACAACGACGCGCACGTCGGGCCTCGTCTCTGCAAGCCCCGGCAGGTAATCGGCCTTCATGGCCGCGATCAGTTCGCGCGCATTGGCGACTGCCGGATTGATGGACCCGGTCACCGAAACGGTCCGCTCGCCGTCGATCCGGGTAATCCCGGCAAAGCCCCTCGCGGCGGTGATGTCGGCCACCGCGGCCAGCGGCACAAGCGCGCCCTCCGGCCCGGCGATCAGGATGCGGCCGATGTCGTCGGGATCGGCGCGGTCGTCCGGTGCCAGCCGCGCGACGATGTCCACCTGCCCCAGCCCGTCGGGGAAGGACAGGCCCGTGTCGCCGCGAAACGCGGCGCGCAACTGCGAGGCGACGCCCTGGGCGCTGATGCCCAGCGCCGAGGCACTGGCCGGGCGCAGCGTCACAACGAATTCGCGTTTACCCGGCCGCAGGTCGTAGGTAACGTCCCGCACGCCGTCGAAGCCGCGGAAGAAGGTGCGCAATTCCTGCGCGGTGGCCAGCAGCTGGTCAAGTTCGCCACCCTGCAGCCGGATGTCGATGGGCTTGCCGCCGGGGCCGCGCTCCCGGTCGGTGAACCGCAGCGACACCATGTCGGGAAGCGGTCCGGTCAGTTCCTTCCAGCGGTCGAGGATCTGCGTGACGGTCGTCGTGCGCGTGCCGGACGGCAGCAGTGCGGCACTGACCGTGGCCATGTGCGGACCGCCTTCGGCAACATCGGCATTGGAGCCGAAGGAGATCGTGACATCGCCGACCAGCGGCTGGCCGACCGGCTGCTTCGGTGTTTCCTCCCGGTTGATCTGCTCCAGCATGTCCCCGACCCGGCGCACGCGCTCGGCGGTCAGTTCCGGCGGCGTGCCCTGTGGCAACAACAGCCGCGCCTCCACCGTGTCGCTTTCCAGCGTCGGGAAGCTCTGGAACTTCAGGAACCCGCCGGTGATCGGCGCCACGGAGAACAGGAGCGCGAACAGGGCCAGTCCGACCGTGAGATAGCGGAAACGCAGCGCAAGCCGGGCAAGCGGCACGACGGCGCGGTCGCGAAGGCCGAAGAAGGCGCCGTTGACGGCCCGGCTCACGCGTCCTTCCGCCAGCCCGCCTTCCAGCGAATGCTTGAGGTGGTGCGGCAGGATCAGGAAGGCTTCCAGCAGGCTGACCACCAGCGTGATGACCAGGACGATCGGCATGAACTTGAGGATGGCGCCGATCTGCCCGGTCAGCAGGCCGAGCGGACCGACGATCATGACCGTGGTCAGGAACGATGCCAGCACGCCGGGCATGACCTGTTTGGCGCCATTGACCGCCGCCTCCATCGCGCTCTCGCCCTTCTGGCGCCGGCGCACGATGTTTTCCGAGATCACGATGGAATCATCCATCAGCAGGCCGATGGCCACCAGCAGCGCCACCATGGTGATCATGTTGATGGTCAGGCCGGTCAGTTGCATCACGAACACGGTGCCGAGGAAGGAGACCGGCAGGCCGAGCGCCACCCAGAACGAGAACCGGAAACCGAAGAAGAGCCACATCACCGCGAGCACCAGCACGAGGCCCTGGACACCGTTGGTGCCGATGATGCGCAACCGCTCGACGATGTTGGACGTGCTGTCCTGCGAGATGTCCAGCGACAGGCCGGGCGGCGCCTCGTCCCGCGCCCGCTCCAGTTCCTCCCGCAGCGCATCCATCACGGTCAACGCGTCCTGGCTGTCGGTCTTGGCGACATTGATGACCGCCGCGCGCCGGCCGTTGAACCAGGTCGCCGTGTCGGGATCGGCAAAGCCCGGCGTCACCGTCGCAACCTCGCCGAGCAGCACCTCGCGGCCCAGTGCCGAGCCCGTCACGGGGATGGCCGCGATCTCGGCGGCACTGCGCCGCTCGCCGGAAAACCGCACAAGCGCATCACCGCGCGGCCCTTCCAGCGTTCCGGCCGGCAGGTCGAGGCTGTGGCGCGCCAGCGCGGCGGCGACATCGGCAATGGTCAGGCCGTGGCGCTCAAGGGCGTCGGCTTCCAGTTCCACGGCGATTTCGCGGTCCGAGAAGCCCGCCACGCTGGCCTGGGTGATGCGCGGATTGCGCTTGAGGGTCTCGGCCAGCCGGTCGGCATAGGCATGCAGCACGGCCGGATCGTCCGGGCCTGTGACGGCGACCGAGGCGACGCCGGCGACACGCTCGACGATGCGCGTCACCGGGTCCTCTGCCTTGTCCGGAAATCCCGTCACGCCTTCCACCGCCGCCTTGATGTCGGCGGCGAACCGGTCCATGTCCGCACCTTCGCTCATCTCCGCCGTCAGCACCGCGATGTTGTCGCGCGCCTGGCATTGCAGTTCCGAAAGGTTCTCCACGGCACGCACGGGGTCCTCGGCCACCATGCAGATGCCGCGCTCCACCTCCGCCGGCGCGGCGCCGGGATAGGCGATCCGCACCTCCACGTCGGATGGCGGTATGACCGGGAAGGTATCGCGCCGCAGGCCCGGCGCGGCGACGGCGCCAAGCCCGATCAGGGCGATCATCAGGATGTTGGCGGCGGTCGGATGGCGCGCGAAAAGGCCGATCATCGGTCCGTGTCCCGGCCGATGGCAATCGCGGTGACCGCGGCCTTGAGCGCCTCGTCCTCCTCGGGGAGCACCGCCATGCCCGGAATGGCGATGGACGGATCGCTGACGACCAGCCGGTCGCCCTCTGCCAGGCCTTCCGTGACGATCGCGATGCCGTCGATGACGTAGTCCGGTCTCACATTGCGCACTTCAAGCCGGTTGCCCTCGCCTGCCAGCAGTGCCCGGCCGCCCTCGACGGCTTCCGCCGGCACGGCTATCGCCTTTCGGACCGGGGCCGAAAGCTCCACCTCGACGAACATGTTGCGGCGCAATGGCGGGCGCACGCCGGGTTCTGCCAGGTCGAGCGGATTGTCGACCCGAACCACGATATTGGCGCTCTGGGTGCGCGCATCGACCGTCTCGCCGATCCGCGCCACGCTGGCCGGCCACGTCACGACCCGCCCCGGCACCGGCAGGCGCACGGTCGCGCCAAGATCGGTGACCCGCTGGCCCTCCTGCAGCGCGCGCACCACCGGCCCGGCCTGTCCCAGCGCGAACTGCGCGCTCACCTCGGCTGCCTCGCTGCCCTCGGCCGTGAACAGTGTCGTCCCCCGCGTCACCACCTGGCCGAGTTCCGCGCTGACCGCGCCGATGACGATGTCATAGGGCGCGGTGATCGTCGTGAAGTCGAGATTGCGCTCCGAAACCGCGCGCTGTGCTCCGAGCACATCGCGTTCCGCATCGTTGAGGACAAGCTGGTTCTCGATGTCGGTGACCTTGGCCCTGGCCGCGATGACGGCCCGCTCGGCCTGTTCAAGCCGCGCCTGCGTGGCCACGCCCCGGTCCTGCAATTCCTTCTGCCGGTCCAGTTCGGCGGTGGAAAGATCGAGATCCGTGCGGCTGATGGCGAGACTTGCGTTGAGCGTCCGGTCCCTGGCATCCAGCGCCGCCAGTTGCGCATCGATCTGGGCGATGGCGAGCTTCAGGTCGGTATCGTCGATGCGCAGCAGCATCCGGCCCTCTCTCGCCACCTTGCCGTTGGCGAGGTCCGGCGCGGTCTCGACCACCTCGCCATCGATGCGTGCGACCGCGCGCCACTCGCGGGCCGGCGTGACCTTGCCGTAGCCCTTGACCCTCGGCAGGACATCCACCGGCGCAAGCGTGAGAACGCGTACCGGCACCGCCCTGCCGGTCCGCTCCCCGGCCTCCGGCGCCTCGAACAACGTGCCGGCGAACAGGATGGCGAATACCCCCGCCGCGGCCGGAAGGACCACCGCGAGGCTGCGCATGAGTACCGTCGCGATCCGTTTCATCGGGCTTCCAGTCTTCAGGAGGAAAGGCTTGGCGTTCCGCACATATGCACAATGCGAGATATGAAAAGCAAGCCTGCCGCACCGGGAATTCCCGTATCTGCCCGGCCCCGGCTTGCCCTTGCGGCCGGGACCGTCTATTCCGCAATGCAACAAACCCGGACCCGGACACCGCTCCGGGTGGCTCTTCCGGCCGCCGATCCGCCGGACAACCAAGGCACAAGACGCCCTTGCAAACCGGCCTCGCCTCCCGCGAGGTCCGCAGACGGACTTTTTTCCATGATTTCCATCGATGCCTACCGCGCCCAATGGTTCGGCAATATTCGCGGCGACCTGCTGGCGGGTCTCGTCGTCGCCCTCGCCCTGATCCCCGAGGCGATCGCCTTCTCGATCATCGCCGGCGTGGACCCCAAGGTCGGACTCTATGCCAGTTTCTCCATTGCCGTGATCACCGCCATCACCGGCGGGCGGCCCGGCATGATCTCCGCCGCGACGGCCGCCACGGCCGTGCTGATGGTCACGCTGGTGCGCGACCATGGCCTGCAATACCTCCTCGCCGCCACGGTGCTGGCCGGCCTGGTGCAGATCGGCGCCGGCCTCCTGCGCCTCGGCTTCGTCATGCGCTACGTCTCGAAATCGGTGATGACGGGCTTTGTCAACGCGCTCGCCATCCTCATCTTCATGGCGCAACTGCCCGAGCTGGACCCCCGCACGGTTTCCGGGCTCACCTATGTGCTGGTCGCCGCCGGTCTCGCCATCATCTATCTTTTCCCGCTCGTGACCAGGGCCGTGCCGTCGCCGCTCGTCACCATCATCGTGCTGACGGCCCTTACCTTTTACTTCGGCTGGGATGTGCGCACCGTGGGCGACATGGGCGAACTGCCCGACACCCTGCCGGTCTTTCTCCTTCCCGACATTCCGCTGACCCTGGAAACGCTGGGGATCATCCTGCCCTATTCGGTCGCCGTCGCCGCCGTCGGCCTCCTGGAAAGCCTGATGACCCAGAACATCGTGGACGACCTGACCGACACCCGGTCCGATCGCAACCAGGAATGCATCGGTCAGGGGCTCGCCAACACGGCAACGGGCTTCATCGGCGGCATGGCCGGCTGCGCCATGATCGGCCAGTCGATCATCAACGTGAAATCCGGCGGGCGCGGCAGGCTGGCTTCCTTCACCGCAGGCACGGTCCTGCTCATCCTTGTCGTCGGGCTCGGCGATCTCGTGCGTGTCATCCCCATGCCCGCCCTGGTGGCGATCATGATCATGGTGTCGGTCGGCACCTTCTCATGGTCCTCGATCAAGGCCTTGCGGGTGCATCCGCGCTCGTCGTCGATCGTGATGATCGCAACGGTCGTCACGGTGGTCTACACCCACAATCTCGCCATCGGGGTGCTGGTGGGCGTGCTGCTGTCGGGCATCTTCTTCGCGGGCAAGATCGCGCAATTGTTCCGCGTGGCATCGGAGATCAGCGCGGACGGGCGTGTACGGACGTACCGCGTCGAGGGTCAGCTCTTCTATGGCTCGGTGGAGGATTTCATGAATGCCTTCGACTTCCACGAGGCGCCCGAACGCGTCGTGATCGACGTCAGTGCGGCGCATATCTGGGACATCAGTTCGGTGCAGGCGCTCGACATGGCGATCCTGAAATTCCGCCGCGACGGCGCCGAAGTGGAGGTCGTGGGCATGAACGAAGCCACCGAAACGCTGGTTGACCGGCTTGCCATCCATGACAAGCCCGGCGCCATGAACAAGCTGATGGCGCACTGAGGGAGGAAGGGAACATGACAGACAAGATCATCGCGCTGGTGGACGGTTCCATCTATTCCGAAAGCGTCTGCCACCATGCCGCCTGGATCGCGCAGCGCACACAGGCGCCGGTCGAACTGATCCACGTGCTGGGCCGGCGCGAGGCCCCGGAGAAAACCGACCTGTCCGGCGCCATTCGCCTCGGCGCGCGAACGAAACTGATGGAGGAACTCGCCGAACTGGATGCGCAACGCGCCAAGCTTGTCAGCCATCGTGGCCGTGCGATCCTTGAAGATGCCCGCGCCATCGTGGACCAGGATGGCGTCACGCAGATCACCACCCGCTTGCGGCATGGCGATATCGTCGAGGCCATCGGCGAAATCGAGGGCGACGCCCGCGTCATCGTCGTCGGCAAGCGCGGCGAGGCGGCGGATTTCGCGAAGGGGCACCTCGGATCGAACCTTGAACGGATTGTGCGTGCGGCGCATCGGCCTGTCTTCGTCGCCGCCCGCGCCTTCAAGCCGATCCGGAACGTGCTCGTGGCCTATGACGGCGGGGCTTCCGCGATGAAGGCAGTGGACCACATTTCGCGCAGTCCGCTCTTTGGGCAACTGGCCGTGACCGTCGTGACCGTCGGCAGCGGCTCGCCGGAGATCATGAAGGGCCTGGCGGACGCCAAGGCCTTGCTGAAGGCCGCAGGTATCGATGCCGGGACGCGCGTCGTGCCGGGCCAGCCGGAAACCGAACTCGGCAAGATGGTCGAGGAGGAGGGCTTCGGCCTGGTCGTCATGGGTGCCTACGGCCACAGCCGCATCCGCAGCCTCGTGATAGGATCGACGACCACCGAGATGGTCCGGTCATGCAAGGTTCCCGTCATCCTGATGCGGTGACGGCGCGTTCCGGCGGCAAGCGGCACACTTGACAGCGATCAATGCCGGATGACCGCTGGCATATGATGGTGCATGCCGGATCAGGCAAATCGGGATGTGCCAGATGACGAGCATCGATCAGCCTCATGGCCGCGCCAGGCTTTCCATTCGCCTGGCCCTGGTCATTCTGGTGGCCGCGAGCGCCTTGCCGGGCGCGGCGGTCCGGCCTGCGCAAGCAGCGTCGTCCACGCCGGGCCACGCCGGTCCGGGTGATGCCTATCTGAGCGAGAACCAGGCCTTCGCAAGGGCCATCTCCATTCTCATGGGCGACCCCTACGGGCAAACGGCGACCGAGGTGGCACGCATCATCACCGATACCGCCCTGCAGCCGGATGGGCCCTTGCGCGCCTGTTCCGGGATCGCCACGCCGGTCTGGGAATTTCATGTCGTTGTGGATACCGGCAACCCCGACAATTTCAACAACGGCATGATCGACGGGTATCTGGCGGTGAATGCGCGGGATGGCGAACTCGTCTGCGCCAACCTGCCCATGCTGGAGTGACGGCGGCGCGGTCCGCGACGGCGATGGCTATCGCCCGCACAAGGCGAACAGCGAGCCGCGCGACGAGATGCCGAGCTTCTGGTAGGCGCGCTTGCGGTAGGTGACGACGCTGGTCACCGCGACCCCGAGGTCGCCGGCGATCGCTTCCGCCTTGCGTCCCGACAGGATGCCGAGACACACCGCGCGCTCGCGCTCCGACAGGACGGCAAGCGGCATGGGATAGTCCGGCTCGGAGCGCGCCTCGAAATGCGCGAGCGCGAGGCGCCCGATGATCTTTTCCAGGGCCTCGGGCACAGGCCTTCCCCCATCGTCGGCGTGATAGAGATTGACGGCGAGCCTGAGGGACGGCCCGGCTGCGACAAGCGCCGTCTTGCCCGCAAGGCCCGGCTCGTCATAGAAGCGCGCCCTGTAGGCCGGGGACATGGCATCGGCAATGTCGCGGCTGTCGACATGCAGGAGCGTTCCTGGCTCCATGCCGAGCGCCATCGCATGCAGCGGGTCCTGCCGGAACCAGCCGCGCAGGTATTGCGCGCCCAGCGTCCGGCCCAGCGCCTGCATCCGGAAATTTCGCGACAGAAGGCAGGCCGCGGCATCCGCCGTGTAGCTGAACACCATGACCTGGTCGGCCCCGGTCTTGCCGACCAGGTCGATGAAGGCGTCCGTCCACCCCTCGTTCCCCGAGCGGTCGAGACAGAGGTCGATGGACTCAAGAAGGTCTTCCATTGCCGTGTCCAGGCGGTGTCCTCCCAAAAACAGGACAGAAATGATGCGGCTGCGCCGTTATACGTCAACCGGAGCAAGGAGGAAGTGATACATGCGCCCAGCAGGTCGTGGCGAGCTTGACTCGCTCTATTTCGATTATCCCCGTTTCGCGCCCCCTGAGCGCCCGGCCGTCGAGGCCCGGCAGCCTGTCGCCATCGTCGGCGCGGGTCCCGTGGGCATGGTCGCCGCCCTCACGCTCGCCCGCTTCGGCGTTCGCAGCGTCCTCCTCGACAACAAGGCCACCTTCAATGACGGCAGCCGGGCGATCTGCATTTCCCGCTCGAGCTTCCACATTCTCGACCAGCTTGGCGTGGTCGGTCCGTTTCTCGAGAAGTCGCTCGGCTGGACGCTCGGCCGCAGCTTCTATCGCGGCCGTCAGATCCTTGAATTCGCCATGCCCGACAGCGCGGACGAGAAGTTCCGCCCGATGTACAATCTCCAGCAGCAGTATATCGAGGCCTTCCTGTGGGAAGCGGTCACGGGCTGCGACCTGGTCGAGACGCGCTGGCAGAGCGAGGTGACGGGCCTGGCGCAGGACGGCGCCGGGGTGCGCCTTGCTGTCACCGATCCGAACGGGAGCTACGAACTGCCCGCCCGGTGGGTCATTGCCGCCGATGGTGCCAGGAGCGCGATCCGGCGCATGTGCGGCCTGCGCCTCAAGGGTGCGAACTACGAAGGCCGCTACGTCATCGCCGACGTGCAGATGGACCACGCCTACCCCACGATCCGCCGCGCCCTGTTCGATCCGGTGTCGCGGCCGGGCGGCACCGTTCTCATCCATCGCCAGCCGGACAACATCTGGCGCATCGACTACCAGCTGCGCGACGACGAGGACGCCGAGGAGGCCACCCGGGAAGACAACGTGCGCACCGCCGTTGCCAGCGTTCTCAGGGAAATCGGCCATGACGGCGCCTGGGACCTGGAATGGTGGAGCATCTATTCCGCCAACACGCTGCTTCTCGACGACTACCGCGAGGGCAGGATCTTCTTTGCCGGCGACAGCGCCCATATCGTGCCGATCTTCGGCGTGCGCGGCCTCAACAACGGCATTGCCGACGGCCACAATATCGGCTGGAAACTCGCCGCGGTGATCAACGGCAAGGCCGGCGAGGCGCTTCTGGACAGCTACACGCCCGAGCGGCGCGGCGCGACGCTCGACGTCTTCGCCAATGCCTCCAAGAGCACCCGTTTCATGACGCCGCCCAGCCACGGATGGCGGGTGATGCGCGATGCGGCCCTGTCGCTCGCGCTGACCCGCGAAAGTGCAGGCCAACTGGCCAATCCGCGCCAGATGACACCCTATACCTATGCCGACAGCCCCGCGACGGCACCCGACGATCCGCAATTCGGCGGCGGCCCGGTTGCCGGCGCCATGCTGCCGGACGTTGCCCTGGACGATGGCTTCCTGAGCGATCGTCTCGGCGATGAATGGACGCTGGTCACCTTCGGCGCGACCGACATGCCGGCCATTCAGGGCGTGCGGCAGGTAACATTGTCCGCGACAGGGCCGGCGGCCGCCCGTTTCTGCGCCGGAGAAGGAACAGCCTACCTGGTCCGCCCGGACCTCCACATTGCCGCGCGCTGGCGCCACGCCCGTCCGGACGCGGTGCGCGAAGCCCTGTCCCGCATCCTCGCCCGTGAGGAGGAACACGCATGACGACCGAACAGTTCGAGACGATCTACGACGCGCTCGCCAATGCCATAGACGCGGCCGGGCCGGAGCTTGGCGAGGTCTATCTGGCCAAGGTCGCGCTGGCGCTTGCCGAGACGCTGGACGATCCGGCGCTGGCGCTCAAGGTGATCGCCGAATGCCGGGAAGGCCTCTGATACCACCGGCCTGCCGGGCAGTGCAGCTGTCGGCACCGCGCGCACACTGCGCCGGAGGGCGGAATGGCATCATCGGCATTGGAGCCGGTTATCCGGAGCATCTCCAGAAACCGCGATAGCCTGCCTCGAGACCCTGTTCGAGGGAGAACACGAGTTCGGCGTTCTGGCGCCAGTCAGCCTCGTCCTCCGTCAGCGGGGCGACCCGAACGGCAGCCCCTTCTGTTTCGAACCGGCGCGCGCCATCCTCCGCACGGCTGCCGCCATCGAGGCTGACAAGCACGCCGTTGAGCTTCATGGCGGCCATGTTTCCGTCAGCCGACGCCCAGAGGACGGGATCGGTCTCGGGGCTGCGATTGAACCGGCAGACCTGGCTTGCAGTCAGCACCTGTTCCGCTTCGGCCGCCGGCATCGGCGCCGGATCGAGTGTCGAAATCAGGGTATTGTCCAGGGCATCCTGGATGCTGCCGGGTTCGGCCGGCGGATCCCTGTAGATATTCTCCACGACATTTCCCGCCGACACATCGGCGATCAGGTACCGCATTTCGGCGATCTCGCGGCGCTGCGCGGCGATGATTTCGTCTGCAAGCTTGCGCACGCGCGGATCGCGGATCTGCGCCCGCTCGGACGTCATGACCGCGATGGAATGGTGCGGGATCATCGCCCGCATGTAGCTGGGCCCCGAAACGGTCACCTGGCTTCGCACGAGCCAGAGGGACAGTGCGAACACGATCACCGATCCGGCGAAAATCGCGATGTTGAGCGAGCGGTTCGAATACATGCCCAGCATGTAGGCAAGCATGATGACCGCCATCGTGGCGCCCATGACCAGCGCCATGTAGGCGCGCGTCTCGGAAAAGAACACGTGCTCCCAGGCATAGGTGTTGAGATACATCAGGATGAACATCACGACCGTCGAGGTCAGGATCATCAGGCCGAAGCGGATGTAGGACATGGAACTCTCCTCCCGGAACTGATCGGTTGTTCAGGCATGTGCGGGAGGGAAACGCCCTTCCAGCGCTGGAAGGTTCCGCGGCGGGTGCGGCCGGTTCCGGCCCCGGCCTCCGCGATGCGTCGCCTTGACCTTCCAGCAGGTGAAAGGCCTACGCGTGGACAACAAGCAATGCATTGCGAGGATCCCGCCGGCCATGACACGAAGCGTTCCCGAAATCTGGCTGGCCTTCTTTTCCTTCCTGCTGCACTTCGTATGGGAAATGCTGCAGGCACCCACCTATGCCGGCATGGCCACGATGGCACACTGGGACGGGGTGATCCTTTGCCTGGAGGCGACCATCGGCGATGTCGGCTTTGCGCTGACAGCATTCCTGCTTGCCAGCTTCGCGGCGCGTTCGCGGTTCTGGTTCCGGACATGGCAACCGTTGCCCGCCGCCATCTACATGGCAACGGGCCTGCTGCTCACCATCGGCTTCGAATATTACTACACCGAGGTCAGCCTGCGCTGGACCTATTCGGACCTCATGCCGCGTGTGCCACCTCTTGGCACGGGCCTGAGCCCGCTGATGCAGTGGCTCCTGATACCCCCGCTCGCCCTTTGGCTGACACGCCGGCACCTTGTCACGACCACGAAGGAGACGATCACATGATGGACGGCTACGGAATGGGCATGGGATTTGGCGGCATCGGCATGCTGCTCATCCTCATCCTTGTCGGGCTGGCGATTGCCGCCCTGATCAAATACCTGCGCAGTTGACGATCGGGCAGACGATTACGCACGGCCAGAACCCGCCAGGCGATTTCGCCTTGTCCTGCTCTCAGTGGATCCCGTTTGCCTCTTGCAGCCTGCGCACATAGGCGATGACCCTTGCCACCTCCTCATCGTTCACCTGCGGAACCGGCGGCATGTTGCCGAAGCTCCAGTGATGAGCGATCACACCATTGCGCGCCGCAAGGATGAAGGACGCGTCGGCATGATGGGCCGGTCGGTAGATCGTGTGGACCAGTGGCGGGCCGGCGCCGTCGCGCCCGGCCGCGTTTTCGCCGTGGCATGCCGCGCAATGGGCGTCGAAGACGGCCTTTCCCTCAAGCGCCGCACCCGTGAGCGGGGGCACGGTGACATCGGCCAGTGCCGCGCCGCTACCTGACGTGTCGCGGTTCCCGTCATCGGGCAGCAAACGCAGCCCGATGACCGCCAGGGCAACCGCCGCGATCGCCGCAAGGATGATCCGCCTTCTCATTCGACGCGTTGCCCGGCAAGGCTCTCGATGATCGGGCAATCCGGCCGGTCATCGCCATGGCAATGCTTCACCAGCACGGAAAGCGTTTCGCGCAGCGATTTCAGCTCCTCCATCTTGCGCTCGATCTCGCTGATCTTCTGCCGTGCCAGCGCCTTCACATCCGCGCTCGCGCGGTGCTTGTCCTCGTAGAGCGAAAGCAGCGTGCGGCATTCCTCGATGGTGAAGCCGAGGCTGCGGGACCGCTGGATGAAGCGCAGCCGGTGAACGTCGGCCTCCGAATAGTCACGGTAGCCGTTCTCCGCGCGATCCGGCTTGATGAGCGCGATGTCCTCGTAATAGCGGATGGTCTTGGGCGGAAGGTTGGCGTGTTGCGCCGCCTGGCCGATATTCA
>PAPF01000024.1 GCA_002708825.1 Phyllobacteriaceae bacterium
TCGGTAAAGGATGTCAGTCGCATTCCGGGTTGCCATCCGCTTGAATAGGTATTTACAATACCACTTATCAGATATAGACGGGGATGCAACCCCGAACACGGGAGCCGGCCATGGCCTCCATCGACACGCCCATCCTGTCCGCCCGCCCGCAGATGACCGCCGATATCATGGCGCGGACCGGGCTGGACGAGGAAATCCTGACCCGGCTGGTGCATCGTTTCTACGAAAAGGTGCGCGGCGATGCGGTTCTCGGGCCGGTCTTCGCGGCCCGGATTTCCGAATGGGAACCCCACCTGGAGAAAATGGCGGCCTTCTGGTCGTCGGTCGCGCTGATGACCGGACGCTACCAGGGCGCGCCGGTTCCCGCCCACACCGGCCTGCCCGTCCAATGGCAGCATTTCGAGCGCTGGCTGGCGCTGTTTCGTCAGACCGCCCGCGAAACCTGCCCGCCGGAGGGCGCGGCCCATGTCATCGAACGGGCCGAGCGGATCGCGCGCTCGCTGCACAGGGCGGTCGAGGACGCGAAGACCCGGACCATCCTGTCAATGCCGTGAAAACCGGAATGCCGACAAGAGGTGGCATCATGAAGGACAAGTTCGACAACACACCCGCCGCCCGTGGCTATGCCTCGCCGCCTTGCTACGCCGCGCAAGTCGCACCCGACTACTTCGATCCGCTGGCTGTCGATCCCGAACAGGCCTGCGACGTCGCGCGGTGGAGGAAGGCGGAACGAATGCGCCTTCGAGGCGATCGCATGGCACTGTCGGTGGCCGAGCGGAAAGCCTCCGGAGCGGCGATTGCAGCCCACTTGCGGACATATCTGCGGCAACGGTTCGGCGACATGCGCGGGCAGGTCTTTTCCGCATACTGGCCCATCAGGGGCGAGCCGGACCTGCGCCCCCTGATGGATGAACTGCACAAGGCTGGTGTCGTTATCGCACTGCCCCTGGTCGAGGTGAAACAGGCCCCGCTGGTCTTCCGCCGCTGGACACCCGAAACGAAGATGGTGAAGGGCGACTGGGGCATCCTTGTTCCGCCGCCGGACGCGCCCGAAGTCATTCCCTCCATTACCCTGGCGCCCGTGGTCGGGTGGTCTGGCGACGGCTATCGCCTTGGCTATGGCGGCGGCTATTTCGACCGCACGCTGGCAGTCTTGACGCCCCGCCCCTTCACGATCGCGATAGGGTATGACGCCGCACGGCTGGCCACGATATTTCCGCAGCCCCACGACATCGCGATGGACCTCGTCATTACCGAGGCGGGTGCGAAATACGAACGGCCTTGACGGAGGGCTGTCGGCGCCGGCAAGACTTCGCGCCGCTTTCGTTGTCTCCAATACCGTCTGTCACACTTTCGCGGGCTTCAACGCAAGCGGGCCAGCGTGTCAGCGCCCGGCCACCTCCGGCTCGACCGGCATTGGCCAGTCTGCGGGTTCCGGCGATTCGATGGCCGGACCGGCTGCGACCATGCGGCGGTGGCGAAGCTGTTCCTCCCAGGCCAGCGCGCTGGTGACGATTTCCTCCAGCGAAGCATGGCGCGGGCGCCAGCCGAGCACGCTGCGGGCGCGGGCGGCATTGGCGATCACGGCATGGAGATCACCCGGGCGGCGGGCTTCGCGGCGCAGGTCGAACTCACGGCCCGACACCCGCTGCACGCATTCAATGACCTCGCTGACGGTGAAGCCGTCGCCATAGCCGAGATTGGCCACCAGGTTTTCACCACCGGCCCGCAGATGCGCAAGGGCCAGCCAGTGCGCCTCGACGAGATCGGCCACATGGATGAAATCGCGGATGCAGGTGCCGTCACGCGTCGGATAGTCGGTGCCGTAGATGCTCATGAAGGCGCGCTTGCCCACGGCAGTCTCGCAGGCCACCTTCAACAGGTGTGTCGCGCCGGGCGTGGATTGACCGGTCCGCCCTGCCGGGTCGGCGCCGGAAACGTTGAAATAACGCAGGGCCGCGTAGCGCAAGTCATGTGCCGCTGCTGTATCACGCAGCATCATCTCGCTCATCAGCTTGGACCTGCCGTAAGGGCTTGCAGGCTCCAGCGGCGCGTCTTCGGCCAGCGGGGTTCCGTCACCCTGCGCATAGACGGCGGCGGTGGAGGAAAACACCAGGTTTCCCACCCCGGCATCGATTGCCGCTTCAAGAAGCCCGCGCGTGGCGCAGGTGTTGTTGTCATAGTAGCCGAGCGGATCGGCCACCGAATCCGGCACCACGACGGAACCGGCAAAATGGAGAATGGCGTCCACCTTCTCCTCGCGCAGGATGCGGCGGACCATCATCGTGTCGGCGATGTCGCCGACGACAAGGCGTGCCCCCGGGGCAACGGCCCAGGCATGTCCCGTCGACAGGCGGTCGATGACGACGACGCTTTCGCCCGCATCCACCAGGCGCCAGACCATGTGAGAGCCGATATATCCGGCGCCGCCCGTCACCAGAACCGCCATTGCCGTGCCTCCGTCGCGCAGGGCAGGCCGCGGACCGCCCCATGCGGCCAGGACCTGTCATCCCGTTGGCGCGCAGGATAGCGGCATGGCGTTGAAATCCGGCGATCAGGCGAACCGGCATTTTAGGCGACAGCGAAAGCAGGCCTTTACCATGCGCGGACTGCCGCGGGACCGGTTGTCCGGCGGCAGCCATGCGCGTGTCAGGACTTCCTGTCGACGAGCGCGTCGCGGATCTCGGTGAGCAGCACGATGTCGGCCGGCGGCGGAGCGTCGGGGGCCGGCGCTTCCGGCTCTTCCATGGAGCGGCGGATATTGTTGACCGTGCGCACCATCATGAAAATGATGAAGGCGAGGATCAGGAAGTTGATCGCGACGGTGACGAAGTTGCCGTAGGCCAGAACCGCACCCTGTTCGCGCGCGGCCTCCAGCGTGTCGGCGGTGACGCCGGATGCGAGCGGAATGAAATAGTCGGAAAAATCAAAGCCGCCGAAAATGGCGCCCACGACCGGCATGATGATGTCGTCGGTCAGCGACTTGACGATCAGGCCGAACGCGCCGCCGATGATCACACCGACCGCCAGATCCATGACATTGCCCCTGGCAATGAATTCCCTGAACTCTTTCAACATATGCTTTCCCTCTCCGTGTTCGTTGCCGACCTGGCCGATGAGTTCTTGAACCCTGCAAGTCATACCGGTAGCACGGTCAGAAAAGAACTCCACCCTTTTCTGCCGTTGCATGGCCCGGCTGCCCCGCCACTTCGAGACCGGCCGGCACAATCGGGTCTCCGGCGACTCGCGCAGGGCGCCGCAATCTTCTATGAATGGACCGTGACGCTTGGGCCTTTGGAGCGGAGGAGCGGGGCCGGATGAACAGCTGGGTGATCATTTTCACGGCGCTCGCCTACCTGTCACTGCTGTTCGCCATTGCAAGCTGGGGCGACAAGCGGCGCAAGCGCAGCGCGGGCGAATACCGCCCGATGATCTATTCGCTCAGCCTTGCGGTCTACTGCACCTCGTGGACCTTCTTCGGCTCGGTCGGGCTTGCGTCCGAGCGCGGGCTGGAATTCCTGACCATCTATATCGGCCCGATCCTGGTCTACCTTTTCGGCCACCGCATGCTGCGCCGCATCCTGAGGGTCTCGAAGGCCGAACGCATCACCTCGATCGCCGACTTCCTGGCCGCGCGTTACGGCAAGAGCTTTTCCGTGGCAGCCCTGGCCACCGTCATCGCCACGGTCGGGACCGTTCCCTACATCGCGCTGCAGCTCAAGGCGGTTTCGGGGTCCATCGAACTGATGATCGCGCATGAAAGCGCAGGGGCAAGCATACCGATCCCCGGCGACATGGCGTTGACGGTCGCGGTCCTGCTGGCCCTGTTCGCGATCCTGTTCGGCACGCGCCACGCCGACGCGACGGAGCACCAGGACGGCATGGTGCTGGCGATCGCGGTGGAATCGGTCATCAAGCTGGTCGCCTTTCTCGCCATCGGCGTGGCCGTCACCTTCTTCATGTTCGACACGCCGAAGACGCTGCTGGACGCCATGCAGGCGAACGAGCGCGTACAGGCGGCGCTGACCTACGAGACCAGTCCGACGACCTGGATCGTCATGACCATGCTCAGCGGCATGGCAATCCTTATGCTGCCGCGCCAGTTCTATATCTCGGTGGTGGAGAACCGGTCCGAGCGCGAACTGGACACCGCGACATGGCTGTTCCCCCTCTACCTGGTCCTCATCAACATCTTCGTGCTGCCAATCGCATTCGCCGGCATCACCACGATCGGAAACCAGGCAAGCGCCGATCTCTACGTGCTGGCCATTCCGCTGGTGCATGGCAGCGATTTCCTCGCCCTGGTCTCGCTGATCGGCGGCCTGTCAGCGGCCACGGCGATGGTCATCGTCGCCAGCGTGGCGCTTTCGATCATGATTTCCAACGATCTTGTCATCCCGGTCCTGCTGAAGCGCGCGCAGATTCCGACGGCGGGCGAAAAGGAAGACTGGTCGCGCATCATCCTGAACGTGCGGCGGGCGGCCATCTGCCTCATCCTCGTGGCGGCGCTGCTCTACTATCGCGAAATCGCCAACAACATCCGCCTTGCCTCCATCGGCCTGCTGTCCTTCGCGGCACTGGCGCAATTCGCGCCGGCCTTCTTCGGCGCGCTGCTGTGGCGCGGTGCCAATGCGCGCGGCGCCGTAATGGGGATGAGTGCGGGTATCCTGGTATGGGGCTACACGCTGCTGCTGCCGTCCTTCATGCCCGACGACGCGCACATCATCACCGACGGATTGTGGGGCTTCACCGCCCTGCGCCCGGAAGCCCTTTTCGGGGTGGAAGCGGAGCCGTTGAACCATGGCGTGCTGTGGAGCCTTGCGGCCAACACGCTGTTCTTCATCATGGGATGCCTGTCGCGCGCCGCAACGCCGCGCGAACGCATCCAGGCGGCGATCTTCGTACCGCGCGACAGTGCCCAGATTTCCGGCCTGCGCCGCTTCCGCACAGCCGTGACGAACAGCGAACTCAAGGACACCATCTCGCGCTACCTTGGCGCGGAACGCACGGAGCGCTCCTTCCAGACGTTCGAGCGGAACGAGGGACGCAAGTACATGGGATCGCAGATCGCCGATGCCGGCACGATCCGCTTTGCCGAGCAACTGCTCGCCAGCGCGGTCGGTTCGTCATCCGCGCGGCTGATCCTGTCGCTGCTCTTCCAGCGCGTCGACGCCAATTCGCGCAACGCCTACCGGCTGCTCGACGACGCCTCGGAAGCGCTGCAGCAGAACCGCGACCTGCTGCAAATCGCGCTGGACCAGATGGAAGACGGCATCACCGTCTATGACCAGGACTTCGGCCTGTCGTGCTGGAACCGCCAGTTCCGCACGCTGTTCGACCTGCCGGACGAACTGGGCCAGGTCGGCACGTCCATTTCCAAGGTGATCGACTATCTCGTGCGGCGCGGCGACATCGCCAAGGCCGACGAGGAGACCATCCTTGAACGGCTGACCGTGACCCACGCGACCTGGCAGATGGAACTCCTGAGCACGGGGCGCATCATCGAGGTCCGTTCCAACCCGATGCCGAACGGGGGGGTCGTGGCCAGCTATGCCGACATCACCGACCGGGTCAAGGCCGACCTCGCGCTCAAGCGGGCCAACGAGACGCTTGAGCAGCGGGTGGCGGCGCGCACGGCCGAACTGCTGGAACTCAACGAGGAACTGGCACAGGCCCAGCGCCTCGCGGAGGAGGCCAACCTGGGCAAGACCCGCTTCCTGGCCGGCGCCGGCCATGACATCCTTCAGCCGCTCAACGCGGCGCGTCTCTACTGTTCGGCGCTCAAGGAATCGATCTCGGACCAGGCGACGCGCTCGGCGCTCTCCAACATCGATTCCTCGCTGGATTCGGTGGAAACCATCCTCGGCGCCGTTCTCGACATTTCCCGGCTCGACACGGGCGCGATGAAGCCGAAGGAAAGCATTTTCCGGCTCGACTCGCTGCTCGAACAGTTGCGCAACGACTTCACGCCGGCGGCGCGCGAAAAGGGGCTGGAACTGGCGATCGTGCCATCCAGCCTGAATGTCGAGACCGACCGGAACCTGTTCCGGCGCGTTCTCCAGAACCTCGTGTCCAATGCCATCAAGTACACGCGCAGCGGCAAGGTGCTTGTCGGCGTGCGGCGGCGCGGCCGGCTTTGCGAGATCCAGGTGATCGACACCGGCATCGGCATCCGCGCCGACAAGCTCAACACGGTGTTCCGCGAGTTCACGCGGCTGGATGAAGGCGCGCGGGAGGCCGAGGGGCTCGGGCTCGGGCTTTCCATCGTCGACAGGATCGCGCGCGTCCTGCGGCTGGAAATCCGCATCTGGTCGAAACCGGGCAAGGGAACGCGCTTCTCGGTCCTGATCCCGGTCTCGCAAGCCGAACAGGATGCGGTGGCCACCCCGGCCGCCACGCCACTGGCCGCGCGCGGCTCCCTGGCCGGAACCCGGGTGCTGTGCATCGACAACGACATGCGCATTCTCGACGGCATGCGCATGTTGCTCGAGAACTGGGGCTGCGAGGTGATCGCCCATGCCGGCGCGGCCGAGTTCGCCGCGGCGTTCGGCGAGAATGGCCTCGTCCCCGACGTCATCGTGGCCGACTTCCACCTGGACGGAGCGACCGGTTTCGAGGCCATCAGTTCCGTTTACGAGCAACTCGGCCGGCATGTGCCGGCGATCATGCTGACCGCCAACCGGTCAGACGAGGTAAAGGCCGCGGCGGAAGAACGCCAGATTCCGCTGCTCTACAAGCCGGTCAAGCCGGCGGCGCTGCGCACCGCTCTCAACCGCAGCCGCAAGATGCTGCCAAAGGCGGCCGAGTGAGCCGCGGGATGACGTTCAGCCTGTCACGGAAAAGGGCTCGGTGCCGATCCTGGACAGGCGGATGACCGCCTGGGTGCGGCTGTCCACGCCGAGCTTCTGCAGGACAGCGGAGACATGCGCCTTGATCGTGGCTTCCGAAACGTTGAGTTCATAGGCGATCTGCTTGTTGAGCAGGCCTTCGGCAAGCATGGACAGCACGCGCGTCTGCTGTGGCGTCAGGGTCTGGATGCGGGCGATCAGGTCGGAAATCTCCGGATCGTGTTCCTCGCCCAGGTCGATATTGGCGGGTGTCACGATCTCGCCCCGGAGGACGGCGTCGACCGCGTTGCGGATGTCCTCCATGCTGGAGGACTTGGAAATGAAGCCGGATGCGCCGAGTTCCAGCGAACGGCGGATGGGCTCGGGATCGTCGCTCGCCGAGACCACGATGACCGGCACGGCCGCCTGCAGGCCGCGCATGCCGACAAGGGCGGAAAGGCCGCTGGCGCCGGGCATGGACAGGTCGAGCAGGATCAGGTCGAGATCGTCATGGGCGGCGGCTATGGCCTTGGCCGTGTCGAAATCCCCTGCCTCGACGATTTCGGTGTCTTCGGCCGCGCCACCGATGGCCTGCTTGAGTGCGCCACGGAACAGCGGGTGATCGTCCGCCACGAGGAATTTCGTTCCAGCCGTCACATCGCCCTCCCAAGCGCGGCATTCACGCACCTCAAACGCGTGCGCAATGCTTGCGTTTGAATTATCCGATGTTACGAGTTGTTTTCAAGGCGAAGTTTTCGCAATCCGCGCATCCGGGGCAGATGAGCGGCGAACCAGGGCACCGAGGCGCACGGCAGCCGGACAGACGGCAGGAAAGACCAGATTGCAATCCAGTGAAAGCGATATTCCGGCGCCCGTTCTGACAGGCATCCTCGCGGCCGGCTATTGCGGCGTGCTGATCGCCGGGATGATCCTGGAACGGCTCGGCGTGCCTGCCGCCATCATCCAGTGGTTCGTGCTTGCAGGCGCCCTGGTGCCGTTCCTTCTGCTCGGCCTGATGTCAGGCACGATGCAGTCCGGCATCTTTGCCGCCGGCGCACCGCATGGCGGCCTTGTCCACGGTGCCAGCGGCCTGGCAGGCGCTACCGTGACGGGCGGGATGATGTTCCTTGCCTCCTGGCTTGCGGTCAGCGATCCCGCCTTCGGCCTGATCCTGGCAGCCGGACTGGTGACCGGCATCGGCTTGTCCGGCGCCATTTCACCCGCAAGCGCCGAAGACAGCCGGGACGGGAGCCTTGCCCGGCAATTGTCGCGGGCGACCGGCAACCGGCAGGTCCGGCTTGTGGCGGGCGGATTCCTCGCCCTGCTGGCGCTCGGCATCCTGGCCGCCCAGTTCCGCATCCTGCTGCTCCTGCTCGACGTCCTGTTTCCCGCGATGGCGCCTGCCCATTGGCTGGCCGCGGCGGGGATCGGGCTGGCGGGTGCCTGGACGGGCGGATTCAACAGCGCGTCGCGCAGCCTGCCCTTTTCATTCGCGATCGTTCTCGTGGGATTGGCCGCGCCTCTGGCCGTCCTGACCCATGCGGCGGGAGACCTGACCTGGGCGGAATTCTTCGCAGGCGTGCCGGAAACAGGGCTCCTGCAGGCAGACCTCTCTGCCCTGCCGCTGGCCGTTTCCACCTGGGAGTGGGGTATCGAGCCGGCATCCGGCTGGCCGGCCGGCCTGGCGCTGTTCGCCACCATGATGCTGACCGGGATGGTCCTTGCGCTTCTGCTGCCCCCAGCGAACGGCCGGAAGCAGGATGGCCGCCGCAGGTCCGTGCCGCTTCTGGCGGCCGGCCTCGTCCTCCTTGCCATCACGGCACTGGTTCTCAATGCCCGCATCGCCGGCATGATCGCAGGCGGGTCGCTGACCGACATTCCGGCCGGACAGATCGGCGCGGAAGCCGGCTGGCTGTTTCGCGACGGGATGGGCGCCCTGTCCGGCCTCGTGGACATCTGCGGCCTTCCGGCGACAAGCCCTGGCAGCGTCCGGGCCGCATGCGGCGCAGCGGATCATGTGCTGACGACAGCCGACATCCGGCTCAACCCGGTCACCGCCTTCCTGCTTCCGGCAGCCGCATTCGGCATGCCTGCGGCGATGTGGCCTGCGATCCTGCTGGCCGTGCTGCTGGCCGCGGCGGGAACGGCGGCTGCGATGATTGCGGCCATCGGCCGGTTGATGGCGGAAGGCGGAGCCATTCACCCGGCCGGGCGTTCGCCGCGTCCGGCATCGCGCCGGCTGGCGATGGCGCGCGCCGGGATGCTGGCAGCCGGGGCCGGCGTCGCCTGGTTGAGCGCCAACCCGGCCATGCGGCCGTTCGATCATGCGATCTGGCCCGGCAGCCTGACCATTTCGGCGTTGGCGGTTCCGTTCCTGGCAATGCGCTGGCGGAAAAACCTGCGCGCCGCGCCGGTGATGGCGGCGATGTTTGCAGGAGCCGCGGTCCCCGCGCTGGTGCTGGCGGCGCGCGGGTTCATGGCATTTCCGCAGGCCGTGCTGAGCGACACCACGAGCATCGAATGGCTTGCCGCCATGACCCTCCCGGATGCGGTCCTGCTGGGCACGGGCGCAAACCTTTGCGTGCTTTTGGCCGGCTCGCTCATGGCCCGCGACGGGACAAGACGACAGACGGAGGAGATTGCGCAATGAGCGCGGATTACCTGGAAGCACTCGGTCTTGATGCCGCGCTTCTCGAACCGGACAGCGTACCCGACGAAGCGCGCGCGCTGAACGCGGAAATCGTGGACAGGCTCAGCGCGGCGCCGGACATGTGGCAGTTTCCGCCGCCGGTGCTGCGGCAATTGCGCCTCGACGGGCGCGGGCCCTTTCCGATCTGTGCGGAAGACAGGGAAGCGCAGGCAATCTCCATTCCCGGTCCCGCAGGTGCCATGTCGGCGCGTCTCCACCGGCCCTCGGGCGGACGGTCGCATGGAACCTACCTGCATTTCCACGGCGGCGGCTGGGTTCTCGGAAGCGCGCGCGAGAACGACGCGCGCAACCGCAGGCTGGCAGAAGCCACCGGCCTCACCGTCATCTCGCTGGACTACCGCCTTGCGCCCGAAGACCCCTTTCCCGCCGGACCGGACGACTGCGAGGCAGCGGCACTCTGGCTTGCCGGCGGCGGCCATGATCTTCCTGCCGGGGTGCTGGCCATCGGCGGCGAAAGCGCCGGCGCGCACCTCGCGGTCCTGACGCTCATGCGGCTGCGCGACCGGCACGGGATCGCGCCTTTCGTTGCGGCGAACCTCAATGCCGGCTGCTACGACCTTTCCGGCACGCCGAGCGTGCGCAACTGGGGCGCTGAAAAGCTTGTGCTGAACACAGGCGACATCGACCAGTTCCTCGCCCGGTTCCTGCCTGAAGGCACGGACAGGGCGTCGCCTTCGGTCTCCCCGCTGCATGGCGGCCTGGCCGGGCTGCCGCCTGCCCTGTTCACCTGCGGCACGCGCGACCTGCTGCTCGACGACACGCTCATCATGGCGGCACGCTGGCGCGAAGCGGGCAACCGGGCGCAGGTCTCGATCTGGCCCGGCGGATGCCACGTCTTCCAGGCCTTTTCCACAACGCAGGCCGACCGCAGCCTCAGCGAAATCGAAACCTTCCTCGCCACTGCAACGGGTACCAAAGCGTGAGCCAGATGATCGAGACCCACCGTTCCTTCGTCAACACGTGGGAATGCGACGAGAATGCGCACATGAACGTGCAGTTCTACATGAAGCGCTTCGACGAGGCGGCGCGCTTCTTCGCGCTTGCCCATGGCGGCGACCACATGGCCGGCCTGCCGCCGGTGCGCCACGTGCGCTACCATTCGGAACTGGCGGCCGCGCAATCGGCCGTGATCCGCTCCGGCGTCATCGCCAGCGGGCCGCTTGCCGGGCGCGTGGTGCACAGGATGGAGGAAAACGCCACCGGCCGCCTCTGCGCCACCGCGCTGGACGGGCCGGGAGCGCCCGAATCCGGCGCCATTGCCAGTGAAGAGGAAGCCGCTCCGGCAATGCCGCGCAGCATCGATCCGGCCCCGCGGCCGGGCCTGGACAAGGCCGCCATGCTGGCGGCGGGCGGGGTGATTGCCCATCGCTGCATCGTGACCCCTTCGGAATGCGATGCAAAGGGACGGCTGACCCAGCAATTCCATATCTCGCGGTTTACCGACGGCGCGCCGCATGTCTGGGACCATGCCGGCATCAGCACGCGTTGGCTCAATGACAACGGCCTTGGCCGCGTTGCCGTCGAGATGCAGATCCGCCATCACAATCCGGCCATGGCGGGCGATGCCCTCATCCTCGTCTCACGGGCGGAAACGGGCGCCGGCAAGACGATCCGGCTTCACCATGAACTCTTCCGTGCCACCGACGGCATGCCTGTCGCCAGCGGCGAGGTGGTCGGCCTTGTCATGGATCTGGCGACGCGGAAGTCGGTGAAGCTGGAACTGCAGGCGGCCGGCTGAGACGGTCAGGTCCGGTCCGGCGGAAGGCCCTGCTGCTGCTCGCTTTCCAGATCCTTCACGATGCCCATGAAGCGGCGCATGAACTTCTCCATGAAGCCGAGCGTCTTCTCGAATTCCTCGTCGCTTGGAAGACCGTTGTCTCCCGGCGCCGCGGGCAGGCCTTCCAGTTGCGCGACACGGGCTTCCAGACGGTCGATGCGACTGCGCAGATCGGCGACCTCCGTGTCCCAGGCAGCCCGGTCATCGGCGCTCATCCGGCAGACGAGTTCGCCGCGTTCCTCGCGGCAGACCGATATCGCGCCGGTCTGGCGGTCCAGGCGCACCCAGCGGTCGCCGTCCTTGTGCATGTCGAAACGCATCTCGGCGCCCGAAACAGGGCCTGCGGCAAGAAAAGCGAGCGCCAGGCCGGTCGCGGCTGTCTTCCAAGAAATCATGATCCCTGTCCTTTCCGGTTTCGCGGATTGCGCAGCATGCGCGCCGAAATGGCCGGAAATGGGGAAAGCGTGCCCAAACCCCGGTTGCGCGCTTTCGCAACGGGCCGGAACGGACTATAGCGCATGCCATGGACCGGATCATTTACAAGATCGCGACTCGCGAACAATGGCAGGCGGCCGAGGCAGCCGGGCGTTTCGATGGCGCGCCGGTGGACCTGGCCGACGGCTACATCCACTTTTCCACGGCCGCGCAGGTCAGGGAAACCGCCGCGAAGCACTTCGCCGGACAGGACGACCTGCTGCTGGTATCGGTTGACGCGGCGGCGCTGGGCGACTCGCTGACCTACGAGGTTTCGCGCGGCGGCGCGCTGTTTCCCCACCTCTACGCACCGCTCGACCTTTCCGCCGTTCGCGCGGTCCGCCCGCTGCCACTGGGGGCGGACGGGCGGCACGATTTTCCCCCGCTGGAAGCGGAGTGAGCCATGATCGCGGATCGGCTCGGCCTCGCCCTCCTGTTCCGCTTTTCGCCGGAAACGGCGCACGGGCTTTCCATCGCCGCGCTGAAGGCCGGGCTTGGCGGCCGTTTCGACGCGGGCTTCGATCCGCGCCTTGCGACGACCGTCTGCGGCCTGACCTTTCCCAATCCGCTGGGCATGGCGGCCGGCTATGACAAGAACGGCGAGGTACCCGACGCGCTGCTGCGGCTGGGCTTCGGCTTCGCGGAAGTGGGCACGGTGACGCCGCTGGCCCAGCCGGGCAATCCGAAGCCGCGCATCTTCCGCCTGCCGCAGGACCGGGGCGTCATCAACCGGCTGGGATTCAACAATGAAGGCCATGCCGCCTGCCTGGCGCGGCTGAAGGCGCGGGCGGACCGGGGCGGCATCGTCGGTGTGAACATCGGCGCCAACAAAGGCAGCGCAGACCGCGTGGCCGATTACGTCAAAGGCGTCGAGACCTTCGCGCCGCTCGCCTCCTATCTCACCGTCAACGTGTCCTCGCCCAACACGCCGGGACTGCGCAACCTGCAAAGCCGGGAAAGCCTGGGCGACCTTCTGGCCCGCGTGAAGGCGGCGCGCGATGCCAGCGCGGTGGCGACCGGCAAGGCCCCGCCGATCTTCCTGAAGGTCGCGCCGGACCTTTCCGAAGTGGAACTGGACGACATCGCCGAAGAGGTGCTGGACAAGGGCACCGACGGGCTGATCGTTTCCAACACGACGCTTGCGCGCGACGGGCTGACGGATACGGCGGCGGCCCGCGAGGCCGGCGGGTTGAGCGGGCGGCCGGTGTTCCGGCGCTCCACGGCGGTGCTGGCGAAACTGCGCAAGCGCGTCGGCCCTTCGCTGCCGATCATCGGGGTTGGCGGCGTGGAGGACGCGGAGACGGCGCTGGAGAAGATCCGTGCGGGCGCGGATCTCGTGCAGCTTTATTCCTGCATGATCTATGGCGGCCCCGGCCTGCCCCGGCGCATTCTCGAAGGGCTTTCGGCCTTCCTCGACCGCGAAGGCATCGACCATCCGGGCGCCCTGCGGGATACGGGCCTGGAGCAATGGGCCTCCACGCCGCTCTGACCGATCAGGGCTGGAAGGCCTGGCGGCGGCGGACGAGCAGGATGGCGCCGAGGCTGATGCCACGGGCGACGAGGAACACGTGCAGCGCCGCCCACAGCCCCGCATTGCCGAAGGCCGGCACCAGCGCCCACATGGATGCGAAATAAAGCGCGAGAGAGACCAGCATCATGTTCCGCATGTCGCGCGACCAGGTGGCGCCGATGAAGATGCCGTCCATCTGGAAGGCGACGACACCCGTCAGCGCGCAGAGCGAGGCCAGCAGCAGGTGATCCATGGCCATGGCACGCACCTGCGGCGCCGTGGTCATGACGTCGACCAGGCGTTCTCCCCCCACCAGGAAAACCGCCAGCAGGCATAGCGCAAGCCCCAGCCCCCACCACAGGGTCAGCTTCACGGCGCGGTCGAAGGCCGGGCGGAAGCGCGCACCGACAGCGCGGCCGACAAGCTGTTCGGCGGCGGTGGCGAAGCCATCGAGGAAATAGCCGGCCACCATGAAGAAGTTGAGCAGGATGGCATTGGCAGCCAGCGTCACGGTGCCAAGCTGCGCGCCGATGCGGGTCATCCAGGCAAAGGCCGCCAGCAGGGCGAAGGAACGGATCATGATGTCGCCGCTCAGGGCGAAGAGGCGCATCAGGGCCATGGTATCGAGCACGGCCGCCCAGGGCACGCGCCATTGCCTGCCAAAACGGCGTGCCAGCAGGGCAAGCCCGGCGGCAAGGGTGACGAACTCCCCGATGACCGTCCCCCACGCCACGCCTTCCAGGCCCCAGCCGAGCGCGAGGCCGAGCCAGACGGACAGGGCGATATTGGTGCCGTTCAGGAGGAATTGCAGGGCGAGGCCGGTGCGTCCCTCGCCCCGGCCCAGCACGTAGCCGAGGATGACGAAATTGGCGAGCGCGGCCGGCGCGGAAAGGACGCGGATGAGGATGTAGAGAGCCATGGCGTCGGCCGCGCGCGGACCGGGGTCGACGAAGGCCTGGCCGCCGGCGGCAATCAGCGGTCCGGCCAGCGTGACGGCAAGGCCCGAGACCAGGGCGACGAGCAGGGCCCGGTAAAGGACGAGGCGTTCCTGCATGGCATCGCCGCGCCCGTTGGCCTGCGCCACCAGGCCGGTGGTCGCGGCGCGCAGGAAATTGAAGGTGGTGAAGACCACGTCGAAGACGATGGCACCGGCGGCGAGGCCTCCCTGCAGCGCGGGATCGCCGAACCGGCCGACCACGGCGGTGTCGGTCAGGCCGAGCAAGGGCGTGGAGAGATAGGCCAGCGTCATCGGCACGGCGATGGCCAGCACCAGCCGGTTGGTCACCGCGAAGGGCCGGATGGCGGCCGGGTCCGGATCGTCGACGGCCAAGCCGGTCTCTCCTGTCATTTTCATGCCATTGCCGCATTGCGGGCTTCCGGTGCGCCCGGTCCCGCCCTATTGAACAGGCATGGCCCTGCATATCGTTCACCACCCCGATTACGACGCGCGGTTCTCGCCTGTCCACCGCTTTCCGATGAGCAAGTACACGCTGCTCATGACGGCGCTGAGGCAGCGCGGACTGGTGCGGCCCCGACATCTGCACGAACCGGGCGAGGCGCCGCGGCCATGGCTGACGCTGGCCCATGACGCGGCCTATGTGGACCAGGTGACCGGCTGCGCGGTGCCGGCGCGCATCGAGAAGGAGATCGGCTTTCCGGTGGACGCGGCGGTCTCGCGGCGCGCCCGGCTGGCGAGCGCGGGCACGGTGCTGGCAGCGCGGCTGGCGCTGGAGCACGGCGTGGCCTGCAATGCGGCGGGCGGCAGCCACCACGCCCGGCGCGCCCAGGGCGCGGGTTTCTGCACCTTCAACGATGTGGGCGTGGCGGCGAACGTGCTGCTGGCCACGGGCGAGGCGGCGCGCATCCTCGTCGTCGATTGCGACGTGCACCAGGGCGACGGGACGGCGGACATCTTTGCCGGCGAGCCCCGCGTCTTCACCTTCTCGCTGCACGGGGCACGCAATTACCCGGCGCGCAAGATTCCGGGCGACCTGGACATGGAACTGCCCGACGGGACCGGCGACGCGGCCTACCTGGCGGCGCTGGCCGAGGCGCTGGGGCAGATCGGGCAGCGATTCCTGCCCGACCTCGTCTTCTACAATGGCGGCGTCGATGCGCATCACGCCGACCGGCTGGGCCGCCTCGCGCTCACCGACGAGGGCTTGCGGGCGCGCGACCGCATGGTGCTCTACCATTTCCGAGAGCGCGGCATTCCGGTGTGCGGCGTGATCGGCGGCGGCTATGCGCGCGACATGGCGGGCCTTGGCGAGCGCCATGCCATCCTGTTCGAGGTGGCGGCCGAGTTTTCCGGCGGATGATGGCCGCGCGCCTCAGCCCTTGCGGTAGTTGATCAGACGCAGGATGAAAAAGGCCGGAACGACGATGACGGCACCGAGCAGGAAATAGCCGAAGAAGCGTTCGATGGCCTCGAAGCCCATGGCCCAGAGCGAATGAAAGAACTCGCGGATGGCGAAGAGCACGTCCCAGGGCGTCCAGTCCAGCGCGGCCATGACAAGGCCGACCAGGAAGGAGACGACGATGAGCTTGAGCGCGACGCGCGCCGGGGTATCTCCCAGAAACCTGACCAGTGCGTTGCCCATGTGCTTATCCCGGCTGTGATTGACGCCCGTCAGATACGGTTTCATGATGGCGACTTCAAGAGACGGTGAGCCATGGCAGCAGCCGCGCGACACGAGATTTCCCTGACGGCGGCGGGCCTGGCGGCGCTTGCCGTGGCGGGTCTGCTGTTTGCCGCGCTGTGGCTTCTGCGCGAGGACAAGGGGCCGCAGGCCCCGGTGAAAATCGCCGGCGGCGGCTTCATCGCCAATTACCGGGTGTCGGAGATCTTTGCCGGGTTCACCGCCGTCGCGGTCAGGCCGGTCGAGACCGGCGCGATCCTCCAGGCCACGTTCGAGAACCCCGCCGGCGGGCCGCCGATCCGCGTCAGCGAGCGGTTCCGGGTGCGCGCGCCGCGCATCATGCTGCGCACCCCGGCGCTGCATGGCGTGGAGAAGGGGCGGCCCTACGCGGTGGAGGTGCGGCTGCTGTCGCGCGACGGAACGCGGGAGCTATGGCGCACGTCGATGACGTTCCGCAGCCAGGTCGGCTCCGGCATGATCGCCGAAAATCCCCTGACGGTGGGGCCGGGCTACACGCCAAACCCGGCGCTGAAGACGCACTGAGGAAGGGATGGGACCGAGGAAGTGGCTGGAGCGGGCGATGGGGATCGAACCCACGACATCAAGCTTGGGAAGCTTGCGTTCTACCACTGAACTACACCCGCCGGGCCAGGCGCCTAGATTGACCGGGGCGAAACGGAAGTCAAGCATGCAGACGGGCGGGAAAGCGGGACAGGACCTGGGCGAGTGCCTCGGAAGGAATGTGGGGCGGTTGGGTGCCGCGAGTGGTGGATTGGGGGTTGGATGTGGGGTTCGATAGTCGAGGTCGCACCAATCAGCGTCAAAATTTCTTCTCAATCACTTTGTCAGAAAAACGGTTCATTCCATTTATTTCATATTTATATATTTCATGTATTTAATGTTTCTATCATCTATCGCCTCTATTAATATATTATCTTCTTTATTCCATATTATTTTTAACTGTCGTATTTTTGTTGCATCCACATTCATGGATGCAAAAAAGCGACCAATATCACTTTTATAATGAGATGCTGACGTTCTTACGCGCGAGCTTATTTCTTTCGGTCTAAAATTTAGATTCAAAATATCGATTTCGATATCAATCCCCAATTCATGAATTTTTCGAAGTTCATCGATTATGAATCCACCATCCAAGTAGTTGTTGTAGCTTATAAAGCTATGTCCATAATTGTGAATTGCCGCACCGATATTCTTGTATTTCAAATTCCGCCCCTGCCTATCGTTGATTTCGAATTTTTCCAACGCATGGTTTCAATCATCATTTCACCACATGAACTTCCAAGCAATCCGCTCAATGTCGCTCTGCCTGACGCCTCACGACCACCGTTGATCTCACCTCTGAATGCATCGGAATCCTTGTGGGCAGCCAGTGCGAAGCCGGCCTGGATTGGTGGCGAGCGCCTCGGAAGGAATGCGGGGCGGTTGGGGTGCCGCGAGTGGTGGATTGGCAAACGAATAGCCAAATCACGACCCATTGACAAAGACCCAGGTCGATCGCTTTGCTATAATCAGGTCTCATCGGCTCTCATGTGGGAGAGAAGGGCCGGGTTCTCGGAAACTGTGTTCTGTTTTTTTACAGTTCATGGTCGCCCCGTATTTTTTCCATCTATCGGAAAGCTGTTTTAGCGAAACGGATGTTATGAGCGCATCAAAATACCCGCCGGATTGGCTCACACTACCTTTCGAGCATGTATTCATCGTAAAAAATAATATTACCAATTTTTCTGTTTGGGAAATTATTACCGATGCGTCATTTGGTGAGGATTACTTTATTCTTATTAATGATACTATAAAAAGCCGTCGATTATTTCCTTTCGCAAAAAGAACAGATTGCGATATATGCGCGTGTTGGGAGGCCGGAAATACAGAGAAAGTTTTGTTGATCAATGCATTTGTAGGACCCGGTCTGGAAAATTTTGGAGAATTTGGGAGCTACTGGGAATGGTTTCGTCACGCGATTGATGAGATGATCGAGTATGCAGTGGAAGAAAAGAGTTTTATTAACAAACAGATAGAACATCGTTGAAGATGGCCGCTTCCGTTTGATTGCCAGTCGGTATCCGAATTCCTGTTCTGACTATGGCGATTTCACCTGGAGCCTCCCTCAGCGAAAACGCTATCAGGTCCACCGCCTCACGACCACCGTTGATCTCACCGCTGATTGCATCGGAATCAATGTGGGCAGCCAGTGCGAAGCCGGCCTGGATTTGTGGGGTGGGGGCTGGGGGATTGGCGATTTGTGCTGGTTGGTCAATCCTATGCGCCAGATCGCCTTACGGATCGCAATCTGCATATATCCGCTCTCACGAAAGGATTTCAATCATCGGCACGCCGATCTAAAACTGCATTACTACAGCTTCAACGACTTTTGAACAATTGTCCGCAGTGCGGTTGAGTCGCCAAGCCAACAGGCCTAAAATAATGAGAAAAGTTGGAAATACCAGGGAAATCAACCCAGGAGATAATTTCAATGAAATACTAAATATGGTCGAATATTTTCATGATTGGACAATTCATGGCATACATTTTAATAATTCACGCAATAATGATATTTCTATTTCCAATTTTATAATGATATTTTCTGACGGATACAATCGAGCGATACACAATTACGTGAAAATTGATTTCATAAATGTAATCGACATTTCAATTAGAAATATTACATCGATACCAAGTGAAATTGATGGGATTAATATTTTCAAAGATGCGAGTCTTTTACTGTTTACCTCTATGGATAAAGAAACTATAGCTATTAAATCAGAATTATTACGCTTTTCATTTTTCAATAATCGCTTTTGACAAAATTTCAAAATCCACTTCTGATGATTTTTATATCAATATATAATTTATATTTTCATACAAACCGCCTCCTCGAACCTTAAAATACACTCAAATAAACCACACTCCGCGCAACGGCCTCACGACCACCGTTGATCTCACCTCTGAATGCATCGGAACCATTGTGGCAGCCAGTGCGAAGCCGGCCTGGATTGGTGGGTTTGGATTGGCGGAATTGGGGTGTGTGAGCAAAAATGACAGTTTAAATATACTTTACTTCTATTGAATTTAGCTCATATTTTTTATTTGATTTATAAAAATGATATACATCGCCTAGATTTGTACAAATGCTTCTATATTCATCACCAACAAATGGATTATAAATATAGAATACCCCTATATTTTTTTCGATCAAAGCACCCACACACGATCCCATATCTAAAATCTCTGAAGGATCGTATTTCATTTTGAATATTTCAATATATTTGTATTTTCCAATTAATAATGTAATATGAATTACTTTTTCTTGATCATCATAGAGACCCAACTCGATATAGCCGTAATTAATTAGTCGAAATCCATCTACTTGAATTCCTTCTCCATAACGTTGTTTAACAATGCTGATTGGCATGCCTACGGAAATACCGAACACGCGATCTCGCGCTAAAATCTGGCTGAGATTAACAATATCTGCTTCCAAGGCCATCGCATTTATTGCTGCTTTTATTTCTGTGCCAAGAGCCTTGATTGCCCGGGGCGAAACGGAAGTCAAGCGCGTAGACGGTGACCTGAGCGAATTGAAGCAGCATCTCGACGACACAGACCACAGCCGTAGCGATAGACTGACACCACATCACCGTTGATCTCACCGTTGAATGCATCGATCCCGGATCGCGGAAACCGGCCTTGACCGGATTGGGCAGGCCCTGCGGCACAGACCATCCAGGCCGGCAATTATCAGAATTTTTACAGTACCGGGCCTAGGAATGAGGCTGCCGATGCATTCCGCCGGCCGGTTGCTTCTGGTCCGGTCCGGCCACCCGTTCGAGAGATTTCCGAGATGCAGACAGTCTCGCGCATGCACGCCACGATGGCCGAACGGCCGGCTCCATGCCTTTCCATCGTCGTCCCGGTTCTCAACGAGCAGGACAGCATCCGCCGGTTCCTCTCGGTCACACGGCCGGCCATCGCGCGGGCCCTCGAGGCCGCAGGCAGCGACGCCGGGGCGGAATTCGTCTTCGTGGATGACGGATCGAGCGACAACACCTTCGCGCTGCTCAGCCGGATGGCCGCCGAATGCGGCGACATCCGCGTCATCCGCCTGTCGCGCAATTTCGGCAAGGAGGCCGCGCTTGCCGCCGGCATCCGGCATGCCGCAGGCGCCGCCGTGATCCCGATGGATGTCGACCTGCAGGATCCGCCCGACCTGGTTGCCGAGATGGTCGCCAAGTGGCGCGCGGGCGCCCACGTGGTCAATGCGCGCCGCATCGACCGCACGTCCGACACCGCCGTCAAGCGGCGCACGGCGAACGGCTTCTACCGTCTTTTCAACTACCTGTCGGAACATCCGATCCCCGACAATGTCGGCGATTTCCGCCTGCTGGACCGCAAGGTGGTGGATACGCTCAACACGCTGGAAGAGGGATTCCGCTTCAACAAGGGGCTGGTGTCCTGGGTCGGCTACCGCACCGAGGAAGTCCATTACGTGCGCCCCGCGCGCAATGACGGGGAAAGCAAGTGGCGCTACTGGAAGCTGCTGCAACTGGCCGTGGACGGCATCGTGTCGTTCTCGATCCTGCCCTTGCGGGTCTGGACGGCGATTGGCGGGGCCATCGCCCTGGCCGCCATGTTCTACGCGCTGTTCCTGGTCGCCTCCTGGATGATCTCCGGCAATGACGTGCCCGGCTACACCTCCACCATCGTCGCGGTGCTGTTCCTGGGCGGGCTGAACCTGCTTGGCCTCGGCGTGATGGGCGAATATGTCGGGCGCACGGCCAATGCGGTGCGCCGCCGGCCGCTCTATGTCATCGACGAAATGGAAGGGTTCTGAAGCCATGCAGCGCGGCGCCTATGCATCCATGGCCGAAAACGAGAGGGACCATTGGTGGTTCGCCGGACGCCGCGCCATCATCGAGCGGCTGATCGAGGCGAATTTCCCGGCCGGGCCGAAGAAACTGGCGATCCTGGAGGCCGGCTGCGGCTCCGGCGGCAACCTGGAAATGCTGGCCCGCTTCGGCCATGTGGACGCCTTCGAGTTCGACGAGGACGCCCGGCGCCTTGCCAATGCGCGCGGCATCACGTGCGTGGAACCCGGGGAACTGCCCTCGCGCATCACGCAGCCGGACGGGACCTACGATCTCGTGGCGCTGTTCGACGTGCTGGAGCATGTGGAGGAGGACCGGGCATCGCTCAGCGCGCTCGGCGCGAAGCTGCGGCCGGACGGGCGCATCCTCATCACGGTTCCCGCCATGCCCTGGCTGTGGTCCGAGCATGACGAGCGCCACCATCACAAGCGCCGCTACACCGCGGCCGCCTTGCGGGAGACCATCGAGGCGGCCGGCCTTCGCGTTTCGCGCATGAGCTATTTCAACTTCCTGCTGTTTCCGCTGGCCGTCGCGGCGCGGATCAAGGCGCGGCTGTTCGGACCGGGCAAGCCGGGCGAGGAAATGCCGGCCGGGCCGGTCAACCGCCTCCTCTACAAGGTCTTTTCCCTTGAACGCCATGCGCTGGGGTCGAGCATCCGCTTTCCGGTCGGCCTCTCCCTCTATGCGGTGGCCGAGCGGCGATGACCATCGCGTCCATAAGGCAACTGGCCCGCTTTTCCATGGTGGGCCTGCTGGCCACCGGCATTCATGTCGCGGTGGCATGGCTCGCCTATCGCGGCCTGGCATTCGCGCCCGCCGCTGCGAACGCAGCCGGGTTCGTTTCCGCTTTCATGGCGTCCTATTTCGGGCACCACCACTGGAGCTTCCGGCGGCAGGGCAACCATGACATCCACCTGCGGCGCTTCCTCGTGGTCTCGCTGGTCGCCTTCCTGACGAGCCATGCGATCACGCTTGCGGTGACCGGCTGGCTCGGGCTCGACTATGGCCTGGCGCTGCTGGCCATCGTGGCGGTGGTGCCCGCCTCGACCTATCTCGCCAGCCGCTTCTGGGCCTTTGCACCCGTTGCCGCCCATGTGCCGGACCGTCCGGCGATCGGAACCCGAGCCTGGCAAGGCCATGCCGGGCTGGCCGTGGCCGCGCTTGCCGGCGCGGCGGCGTGGACCATGCTCCACGGGCGGCCCTTCAACGGCGACACAAGCTGGTATCTCGTCGCCACGCGCATGTGGATGGATGGCGCCTCGCTCTATTCCGACGTCATGGAAATCAATCCACCCATGGCGTTCCTGATCACCCGCGCGGTGCTGGTCTTCGGCGACTGGTCCGGCCTGCAGGACGGCACGGCCCTGCTTGCCGCCCTGTTCATGGCCATCGCCGTCACGGTGTTCCTGGTGGACCGGCTTGCCCGGCATATCCCGTCCGGCAATGTTCCGCGCACGCTGCTCGTGGCCGCATCGGCGGGGGCGCTGCTGATCACGTCACTGCTGGACTTCGGCCAGCGCGAGCACATCTTCCTCATCCTGGCCCTGCCCTGGATCGTGGCCTCGGCGATGCGCCTCGCCGGCTGGACGCTGCCTGCGGCAGCCATGGCGGCGCTTGCGCTCTACGCGGTGCCGGGCCTGCTTCTGAAGCCGCATTTTCTCATCCTGCCGGCGACCTTCACCCTCATGCAGATCGTCTCCACGCGCAGCCTGCGGCCGGCCTTCGCCGCGGACAACCTCGTCTTCGGCGGCGCGGCGGTGCTCTACCTCGCCTCCATCCTCGCCTTCTTTCCCGATTACCTTGCACTGGTCGTGCCGATCGGGCGTCTCGTCTATGGCGGCTATGGGGGCGGGCTTGCCGATTTCCTGCCCTGGCTCGTGGAAGACTACATTGCGCTGCTGCTTGCCGCGCTGCTGCTTGCGTACCTGCCGCGAACCGCCGAAGGCCGGTTCGGCGCGGGATTGCTGGCGGCCACGCTGGCGCTCACGATCATCTATCTCATCCAGTTCAAGGGATGGCATTACCAGTTGCTTCCGGCGCTGGGCATGGCGCTGATCGCCAGCGCATGGACCGGCGCGCTCCTCCTGCGCGCGCAACGCATCGTGCCGCTCGCGATCGCCATGCTGATCGTCTATCCCTGCGTTCTCCTGCCGCTGATGCGCGGACCGCATCAGAACCCGGTTGCCCATGCGATGGCGGACGCCATCGGCAGCGATACGGAAGGCAAGGGCGTCATGGTCTTTGCCAGCAATGTCTGGGCCGCGTTCCCGATGGTGAACATGACGGGCATGCGCTGGACCAGCCGCTATCCGAGCCAGTGGCTCGTTCCCGGCGCGATTGCCGGGCTTGCATCCACGCCGGAGACCGACGTGGATCGGCGCAAGGCGCTGGAGGACATGGCCGCCCATGCCCGCAAGACCGCCGCGGAGGATTTCGTCAAGAACCGCCCCGACATCGTGATCGTCGACATGCGCGAGGAAAAAACCGGCTTCGGCGACATCCCGTTCGACTGGCTGGCCTTCCTCAAGGCCGATCCGGACTTTGCCGAAGCCTGGCGCGACTACCGCCTCGACACGGCAATCCCGGACTACGCGATCTGGCGCAGGGCCGGGGAATAGCGGTCGGCCGGTCCGGCTTCATCCCGCCCGGCCAGCGGGCATGGACATCTCAGCCCTGGCTTTCCCTCACGGCTGCGACACTGCGCGCCTGATAGGCCTCGGCATCGCCGAAATCGGCAAAGCCGGCATGGTAGGGATGAACCCCCTTGGCCGGCTTTGCATGCTTGATCGGGCACCAGCGTGTTTCGGTGCGCGCGGCGATCTCGCGCACATAGGCAAGCAGGCCGTTGGCATAGGAACAATACCAGCAATTGAGCTTTTCCAGCCCGTTCAGATAGGCCAGCTTGTAGCGGTCGAAGACGATGTAGTCGGCCCGGCGCACTTTTTGCAGGCCATAGGCGGGGAAACAGACTGCCTGGTAAATCGTGACGAAAAGATCGAGCAGGACCAGCGGAACGAAGACGGAATAGATGAAGGGCGCCGTCAGGACGACTCGAAGCCGGGCGCCCGCGACATAGTTCAGCAGGCGCGTGCGCATCTGCCTGTGCAGGCGCAGGACTTCGGTTTCGAAGACCACGCGGCCACGCTCGATGCGGTAGTTGAAGGCCTGGCGCTGCTCGGCAATCGCCTTTTCCAGATCGTCCTGCAGCTTCTCGAATTTCTCGGCCAGTTCCGGGTAGATCGCCATTGCCGTATCCCCGCTCCGGTGAAGCACCAATTCAAGAGACAAGCGAGCCATGCGGCCCGCCCGGCGTCAAGGCGCAAACGCTCAGCGGAAGTGCTTGGACAGCTTCAGGCCCTGTGCCTGGTAGTTGGATTTCAGGTCCGCGCCATAGAGCATGTCCGGCCGGGCCAGCATGTGCTCATAGACAAGACGGCCGACGATCTGGCCGTGTTCGAGGATGAAGGGCACTTCATGGCTGCGCACTTCCAGCACGGCGCGCGCGCCCTGACCGCCGGCCGAGGCATGGCCGAAACCGGGATCGAAAAAACCGGCATAGTGGACGCGGAATTCGCCGACGAGAGGATCGAAGGGTGTCATCTCCGCAGCGAAGTCGGGCGGCACGTGGACCGCCTCGCGGCTGACAAGGATGTAGAACTCGTCCGGATCCAGCACCAGTTCGCCCAGCCCCCTGCCCTGCAGCGGTTCCCAGAAGTCGAGCACGTCGTGGGCGGCGCGCCGGTCCACGTCGACCAGGCCGGTGTGGTGCTTTCCGCGATACCCGATCAGGCCGCCTTCACAGCCCATCAGGTCGATGGACACGGCAAGGCCACCGCCGGAAATGTGCGGCTCGCCCTCGTCGACCAGCGCCTCGGAGCGATGCAGCAGCATCAGTTCGCCTTCCGACAGGAGCGAATGACCGGTGCGGAAACGGATCTGGCTCAGCCGCGATCCCGTGCGCACGACAATCGGAAAGGTTCGCGGGCTGACCTCGATGAAGAGCGGACCGGCATAGCCGCGCGCGATCTTGTCGAACTCGCGGCCATGGTCGGTCATGATGCGGGTGAAGATGTCGAGCCGTCCGGTGGAGCTTTTCGGGTTGGCCGAGGCCGAGACCGTATCCGGCAGGGCGAGGCTTTCGAGCAGCGGGATGATGTAGACGCAGCCGGTCTCCAGCACAGCGCCTTCCGACAGGTCGATCTCGTGCAGCTTGAGGCGGTCCAGCTTGCTTTCCACGGTCGCCACCGGGCCGGGCAGGAAGGAGGCGCGCACGCGATAGGCCGTGTGGCCGAGGCGCAGGTCCAGGCTCGCCGGCTGGATCTGGTCGTCGTCCAGCGGGCGGCTGCTCTTCAGCCCGCCCTTGCTGAACAGTTCCGCTATGTCCCGGTCCGGCAGGATGCCTGTCTGGCGCACTGTGCCCACTCCCCTGTCTGGCCGGACAGCTTTAGCGCGCAACTTCGTTGACGCAAGGCGCGCGCGGTCATATAAGCCGGTTTATCCCGTGGTGATTTGGCCGGCCGGCTTGCAGCCACGTTAAACAAGTCGCTAAAAGGGGCCGCATGACACCGGCTTTGCGACTTTCGCGGCCGGTTTTTTGTTTGTGAAGGCAGACATGATGGTCGACACGAAGCGCCCCCTCCACCCGCAGACCACCCTCGTTCACGGCGGCACGCTGCGTTCGCAGTTCGGCGAGACATCGGAAGCGATGTATCTGACGCAGGGCTTTGTCTATGACAGCGCGGAAGCCGCCGAAGCCCGCTTCAAGGGCGAGGAACCCGGCTTCATCTATTCGCGCTATGCGAACCCCACCGTCGACATGTTCGAGAAGCGCATGGCGGCGCTGGAAGGCGCGGAGGATGCGCGCGCGATGGCTTCCGGCATGGCCGCCGTGTCGGCTGCCCTGCTCTGCCAGTTGAAGGCCGGCGACCATCTCGTCGCCGCCAAGCAGCTTTTCGGCTCATGCCGCTGGGTGGCGGAGACGCTGTGCCCGAAATTCGGCATCGAGGCGACCATCATCGACGGCACGAAACCCGAGGCATGGGAGGCGGCATGCCAGCCCAACACGAAGGTTTTCTTCCTCGAAAGCCCGACCAATCCGACGCTGGCGGTCATCGACATCGCCGCGGTCGCGGATATCGCCAATGCCAACGGCATCACCGTCGTCGTGGACAATGTCTTCGCCACGCCGCTCTACCAGAAGCCTTTGGAGCTTGGCGCGCATGTCGTCGTCTATTCGGCCACCAAGCATATCGACGGGCAGGGCCGGTGCCTTGGCGGCATCGTCCTGTCGTCGAAGGACTGGATCGACGAGAACCTGCACGACTATTTCCGCCATACCGGCCCCAGCCTTTCGCCGTTCAACGCCTGGACGCTGCTCAAGGGGCTTGAAACCCTGCCGCTGCGGGTGGCGCAGCAGACGTCCTCGGCCGGGCGCATCGCCGATTTCCTGGCCGGCCACGGCAAGGTGGCGCAGGTCATCTATCCCGGACGGACCGACCATCCGCAGGCCGGCATCGTTGCGCGGCAGATGACCGGCGGCTCGACCATGGTCTGCATGGAACTGAAGGGCGGAAAGGAAGCGGCCTTCGGCTTAGAGAACGCGCTTTCGATCTTCGCCATCTCCAACAACCTGGGCGACGCCAAGAGCCTCGTGACCCATCCCAGCACCACGACGCACAAGAACCTCAGCGAAGAGGCGCGGCTGGAACAGGGCATCCGGCCGGGCACGGTGCGCCTGTCTGTCGGCCTGGAGCATGCCGACGACCTGATCGCGGATATCGAACAGGCGCTGGCTCGGGTGTGAACCGCTCAGCCGCGGCCGGCGAATGTGCGCCGGGCGAGAAGGATGCGCATGGCTGCCGTGTAGAGGCAGACGGCGGCAAAGCCCCAGGCAATGACGGGGAACCAGGCAGGGAACAGGCACATGGCGGCGAAGACCGCTATGGTCTCGGTGGCCTCGGCGAGGCCGGTGGTGAAATAGATCGACTTGTCGCCCCGCGCCACGCTCTCCATGGCATGGCGTTCGGCCAGCACGGCATAGGCAAGGAAGCTGGCGCCGTTGGCATAAAAACTGAAAAGGAGTGCCGCCGCGGCCAGCGCATTGGCCTGCGGGTCGAGCGCGGCAAAAGCCAGCGGAATGGCGCCGTAGAAGATGAAGTCGAGCACGATATCGAGATAGCCGCCATAGCCGGTCTTGCCATTGATGGCCGCGACGGCACCGTCCAGGCCGTCGGCCAGCCGGCTCACGAGCAACAGGACAAGGCCCGTCCAGAGCCATCCGCCCGCGATGGCGGCAGCGGCGGCCATGCCGACGATCCAGCCGGCCCAAGTGACCTGATTGGCGCTCACGTCCGCCGCGGCGATGCGCCGGGCCATGGCTCTCAGCCCCGGGTCGATACGCCTGCGCACCCAGCCATCCAGCATGTCGCCTCTCCTTTCGGGCAAGGCGTAGCAAATGCGCCGGCATGCTGCCAATCAAGTGCTTGCGAGCCGACCGTTGACGGCAGGGCGCCGGGCGGGTGTATGATTGGGATGTGGAGTCTGCCATGTATCGCGCGAATACGGAAAACATCGAAGTCTGCGTCGAACCGATCTATCTGGACGAGGAATCCGCGCCGGAGGAGAACCGCTATTTCTGGGCCTACCAGGTCCAGATCGCCAACAGGGGGACCGTCGCGGTCAAGCTGATGTCCCGCTACTGGCGGATCACGGATGGCCTTGGCCGGGTGGAGGAAGTGCGCGGTCCCGGCGTCGTCGGCGAGCAACCGGTCATCGCGCCCGGCGGGCACTATGAATACACGTCCGGCTGTCCGCTTCCCACGCCCTCGGGCATCATGCAGGGCAGCTACACGATGAGCGACGCTGACGGCCGGCAGTTCGATGTCGACATTCCCGCCTTCTCGCTCGACATTCCCGGCGTGGCACGCATGGTCAACTGACCGGGTGCATCCGGTCTACTTGTCGCGGAAATCGTCGGGATCGAAGGTGTAGCTGGTCGAGCAGAACTCGCAGGTGACACTGATCCTGCCGTCCTCGATGCTCTCCTCGATCTCGTCGGCGGTGAAGCCGTCCAGGATCGCGCCGATCTTCTCGCGCGTGCAGGAGCACTTGTCGTGGACGGCGGCCGGTTCGTAGACGATCGCGCCGTGTTCATGGAACAGGCGGTAGAGCAGGCGCTCGGCGCCGACACTGGGGTCCCACAGTTCCGTCGGCTCGATCGTGGCCAGCAGCGCTTCCGTCTCGCGCCAGGCATTGTCCACGGGCGCATGGCCGCTCCCGTCGTCGCCATCGCCCCCATGCAGGTCCGGCATGCGCATCCGCTCCGGGGCATCGGGCAGGAACTGCGCGACGATACCGCCGGCGCGCCACTGCGTGCGGTTGCCGGACAGGATCTGCTGGCCGGCAGCAAGGCGCACGGCTGTCGGGATCTGCTCGGACTGGCGGAAATATTTCTGCGCCACGACCTCGAGGCTGGACCCGTCCAGTTCCACGATGCCCTGGTAACGCTGCATGTGGACGCCCTGGTCGATGGTCAGCGCCAGGATGCCTGTCCCGAGCAGTTCCTCGGGCGCCGTGCGGCCGGCCGCGACCGCCTCGGCCAGCCTGTCCCCGTCATAGCGGGCATAGGCGCGCACGCCGTCCGGCGTGGTGAAATCGGCGACCAGCATGTCGACGGGACCGTCCGACTGGGTCTGGAAGATGAACTTGCCGGAAAATTTCAGGGACGTTCCGAGCAGAACGGCCAGGGTGACCGCCTCGGCGAGCAACAGGCTGACCTCCGGCGGATAGGCATGGCGGGCCAGGATGGAATCCAGTTCCGGCCCAAGCTGAACGATGCGCCCGCGCACATCGAGGGCCGAAACCTGGAACGGCACGACGGCATCGTCGCCGGCGTGTCCGATCTCGCCAAGCTCCTTGTCATTGTCCGTCACGGTCAGAGCCCCGCCGCAAAGCACCAGTTGATGATGGCCTTCTGCGCGTGAAGGCGGTTTTCCGCCTCGTCGAAGACAACCGAATGGGGGCCGTCGATGACCTCGTCGGTGACCTCCTCGCCCCGGTGGGCGGGAAGGCAATGCATGAAGAGGGCATCGGGCCTGGCATGCGCCATGAGTTCGCTGTTCACCTGGTAGGGCAGGAAGACGTTGTGACCACGGGCGCGATGCTCCTGCCCCATGGAGACCCAGGTATCGGTGACGACGCAATCGGCACCGGTGACCGCCTCGACCGGATCGCGGGTGAGCGTGATGACGCCGCCATTCTCGCGGGCCCAGTCGACAAAGGCCGGCGCGGGCTCGCTGCCCTCGGGATGGGCGATGGCCAGTTCGAACCGGAACCGCGCCGAGGCTTCCATGAGCGAATGGAGGACGTTGTTGCCGTCGCCCGTCCAGGCAAAGCGCTTGCCTTCCACGGGGCCGCGATGCTCCTCGAATGTCAGCAGGTCGGCCATGATCTGGCAGGGATGGGTATCA
This sequence comes from Phyllobacteriaceae bacterium, assembly GCA_002708825.1. Classification (GTDB taxonomy): domain Bacteria; phylum Pseudomonadota; class Alphaproteobacteria; order Rhizobiales; family Rhizobiaceae; genus Zhengella. The sequence continues at coordinate 29,289 of PAPF01000024.1, forward strand.
TCGGTCAGCCCGTTGATGACGGGCACGGTCGCCGCGTCGGCGAGTTCCAGCAGGCGGGAATGCTCGGTGGTGCGGATCATGATGGCATCGACATAGCGCGACAGAACGCGCGCGGTGTCGGCAATGGTCTCGGAGCGGCCAAGCTGCATCTCGGCGCCGGTCAGCATGATGGTTTCACCGCCAAGCTGGCGCATGCCGACATCGAAGGAGACGCGGGTGCGCGTCGACGGCTTCTCGAAGATCATGGCCAGGACCTTGCCTTCCAGCGGACGCGGACCATGGCCGGCCTTGGTGGCGGCCTTGATCTCGCGGGCGCTGTCGAGCAGGCCGCGCAATTCGGACGCGGTGACGGCGGAAAGGTCGAGGAAATGGCGCATGGTTCCGGCCATGGCTAGGCTCCATCCGTGTTTCTTGTCATTGGCTATGCCGCCGACAGGCTGGCGGCGGCCTCGCGCACCCGCTCGACGGCCTGGCGGATCTCGTCATCGGAGGCGGTGAGCGGCGGCAGGAAGCGCAGCACGTTGTCGCCGGCGGGAACGGCCAGCAGCCTGGCCGTGCGCAGGGCGGCATTGACCGTCGCGTTCGGCATGACGCATTTCACGCCCAGCATAAGGCCCGATCCGCGCACTTCCGCCAGCACGTCGGGGAATTCGTCGACCACCGAGGCCAGGCCCTGCTTGAACAGCAGCGCCTTGCGCGACACCTCGTCAAGGAAGCCATCCTCCAGCACGACGTCGAGAACGGCGTTGGCGACCGCCATGGCCAGCGGATTGCCGCCGAAGGTCGTGCCATGGGTTCCCGCGACCATGCCGGCGGCAGCCTCCTCGGTGGCAAGGCAGGCGCCGACAGGGAAGCCGCCGCCGATGCCCTTGGCGATGGCCATGAGGTCCGGCGCCACGTCCGACCATTCATGGGCAAACAGCCTGCCGGTGCGCCCGACACCGCTCTGCACCTCGTCGAGGATGAGCAGCGCGCCGTTGCTGTCGCACAATTCGCGCAGGTCGCGCATCGTCTCGCTGGAAACGGGACGGATGCCGCCCTCGCCCTGGACCGGTTCGATGAGGATGGCGGCGGTCGTCTCGCCGATGGCCGCCAGCAGCGCCTCGCGGTCGCCGAACGGAACCTGGATGAAGCCCGGCGCCTTGGGGCCGAAGCCTTCGAGGTATTTCGCCTGGCCGCCGGCGGCGATTGTTGCCAGCGTGCGCCCGTGGAACGCGCCCTCGAAGGTGATGATGTCGATGCGCTCGGGATGGCCCTTCTGGTAATGATAGCGCCGCGCCGTCTTGATCGCGCATTCCAGGGCCTCGGCACCGGAATTGGTGAAGAAAACGCGGTCGGCGAAGGTATGTTCGGCAAGACGCTCGGCAAGCCGGCGCTGGCCCGGGATCTCGAACAGGTTGGAGGTGTGCCACAGCTTTCCCGCCTGTTCGGTGAGGGCCGCGACCAGGTGCGGGTGGCAATGACCGAGCGAGTTCACCGCGATGCCGCCGGAGAAATCCAGGTACCGGTCGCCATCGCTCATGATGAGCCAACACCCCTCGCCACGTTCCGGCGAAACCGGTATGCGCGCATAGGTATCGAACAGGGCGGAGCCGGGCATTGCTTGTCATCTCCAGAACAGCCCCGGACTGCCGGAACGGGCCGGCGCGGGGCAAGGACAATCAAAAAAGCCGCCTCTCCGGGCGGCTTGGGCGACTATTCCCGTTTCAAGGCGTCAAGTCAATCATTGCGGCCGCGGCAGGCGGCAAAACGAGGGGCCGCCAGCGCCCGGCAGGGTCATCTGTCGCATTTCGGACTCACCCCGCAAGCAAATTTGGGGAAAACGGCGAAAAGCCCGGCAGCCAGGGGGCCGGACTCTTGTCACCGAGTCACCGCGTATTGTAGTTATCGGTCAATCAACGACTACATCTCGTGCGGCGAACCCAAAATGTTGACAGACAGGGCGCCCGGTCATCCGGGCGAACGCCGGCGGATTCATTGAAATGCGGCGACCGGAGCAATGACGATGAACTGGACCGATGAGCGGGTTGAACTCCTCAAGAAACTTTGGGCCGAGGGCCTGAGCGCCAGCCAGATCGCGGCCCAGCTTGGCGGGGTGAGCCGCAACGCGGTGATCGGCAAGGTTCACCGGCTCAAGCTTTCGGGGCGCGGAAGGCCGGCGGCCAGCCCGCAACGGCAGAAGAAGGCGGCCCGCCCGGCCGCAGCCGCATCCTCGAACGCAAAACCGGCGGCGCGTCCGGCCGGTCCCGCGCCGCGCATGGCGCCGATGACGTCGGGCGCCAACGCACTCCAGGCGGACTTCGAGGAAGACGTGATCGCCGAACAGGTGCCGGTCGCGCGCAGCCAGGAAATCGTCGTGCCGATTTCGCGTCACCTGGCGCTCACGGAACTGACCGAGCGGACCTGCAAATGGCCCATCGGCGACCCGCTGGCCGAGGATTTCCATTTCTGCGGCCACGAGTCCGGCGAAAGCGGCCCCTACTGCAAGTACCACGCCCGGCTGGCTTTCCAGCCGGCATCCGACCGGCGGCGCAACCGCTGAGCGGGGCAGACCGGGGGCGCGCCCTGCGCCTCACTCCCTGACCATGACCTTGTGGCTGTCGTCGTCCTTGGGGCGATCCACCTCGAGTTGGCGGCCGGTCGCGATGTAATAGACGGTTTCGGCCACGTTCGTGGCGTGGTCGCCGATGCGCTCGATATTCTTGGCGCAGAACAGCAGATGCGTGCAGGGCGAGATGTTGCGCGGATCTTCCATCATGTAGGTCAGAAGCTCGCGAAAGAGCGAGGTATACATGCTGTCGATGGCCTCGTCGCGGTCGCGCATATCAGGAATGCGCTCGACCGAGCGTGTGGCATAGGCATCGAGGACATCCTTCAACTGTCCGAGCGCGAGATCGGCCAATGCTTCCAGTCCCCGGTAGAAGCTGCGCGGCTGGCTTTCGCGGCTGATCACGGCGATGCGCTTCGCGATGCTCTTGCCCAGGTCGCCGACCCGCTCCAGGTCGGCAGCGATGCGCATGGCGCCGACCACTTCGCGCAGATCCTGGGCCATCGGCTGGCGCAGGGCGATGATCCTCACCGCCTTGTCGTCGATCTCGCGCTGGAGGCGATCCAGCACGACGTCGCGCGCCCGGATGTCCCCGGCGAGACTCTCGTCGGACCGGACCAGGGCAGAAACGGCGTCATAGACCATCGATTCCGCCATGCCGCCCATCTGCGCGATGCGGTCGGCCAGCATGTGAAGATCGGCGTCGAAGCCGCGCACGGTGTGATTTGATTCCGCCATTTCCGGTTCCCTGTCCTCCCGGGCGGCGCATCGAAGCCGGCGCCGGCCCATGTCTATAACCGGCTAACATATCTCGCCGGGCTTGTCGTGTGCCGCTGCCACCGATTCGGCATGGCGCCGGCTGCGGCAAATCGTTCAGGCAAGCAGATATCCGCACTCATGCCGATGGCAAGACAACCGTGAATGTCGACCCTTCGCCGGGCGCGGAATCGATCTTCAACTGGCCGCCATGGCGGGCAACGATGTGCTTGACGATGGCAAGGCCCAGCCCGGTTCCCTTGCGCATCCGGCTCTCGTCGGCATCCACACGATAGAAGCGCTCCGTGATGCGCGGCAAGTGCTCCCGGGGAATTCCCTTGCCGTAGTCCCGGACCGAAACGGAGACGGCCGGCATGCCATCGAGGCTGGCCGGGCTTGCGGTCACATCGATGCGGCCGCCGCCACCGCCATATTTGCAGGCATTGGCCAGAAGATTCTCGAAAACCTGGAACAGTTCGTCCTCCTCGCCCGAGACGACCCTCGACGCTTCGCCCCAGTCGCTGCGGATTGTCACACCGCTTTCGCTCGCCAGATGCGCCATGGAGCCGATCAGGCGCTCCATGAGCGTTGCCAGGTCGACCGGCTTGCGGCCACGCAAGACTGGCTTCATTTCAAGACGCGACAATGACAGCAGGTCGTCGATCAGGCGCGCCATGCGTCCTGTCTGCTCCTGCATGATGGTGAGAAAACGCTCGCGCGCCTTCGCATCGTCTCTCGCCGGGCCACGCAACGTCTCGATGAAACCGGAAACCGAGGCAAGCGGCGTGCGCAATTCGTGGCTGGCATTGGCGATGAAATCGGATCGCATCCGCTCCATCCGCCAGACCTCGGTCCGGTCGGAGAAGGTGGCGAGGAAGGTTCCCGGCGCGCCGCCCAGCGGACTTGCCGTCACGCGGAAACGGCGCTCAAGCGGCAGCCGTTCGACATAATCGGCCGATTGCGGCTTGCCCTCCCGGATGACGCTGTCGAGGAGGCCGATCATCTCCGCACTCCGGAAGCGGAGGCGGAACGAGACGCCCTGCCGCAATTCGCCAAACGTCTCGCGGGCCGGCTGGTTGGCGAAGATGATCTCCGCGCTGCTGCCGAAGACGACCAGCGGATCGGGCATGGCATCGGCGAAGCGGCGCACGGCCTCGTCGCCCGCCGTCTGGAGGGCGGCCGCCGGACGCGCCTCGCTCCGCCCGCGCCCGGCGATCCGAACAACCTGCAGAACTGCGACAGCCAGCACCAGCACGACGCCCGTCCATGCAAGCCCGCCGCCGTAAAGGGCCAGGCCAAGGGACGCCAAACCCGCGAGGGCCAGAACAATGAGGGCACGTCCGGGATCTTCAGGCGGTCGCATGGTTTCCTTTCCGGCTAGGCGTCCGCACGGCGCCCGTGTTCAGCCCCGGTTTCCTTCGATGGCGGTTTGGGGCAATGATCAGCTTCCTTGTTTTCTTTGAATGAAGGTTTGATGACAATGGGAAAGCGTCTCAGCCATGCCGGCGATACCGAACTGAAACCTGTCTCCATCGAGGTGGACGGCCATCAGCGGGTGTTCGACATCGGGGATCCGGACCTGCCCGACTGGATCAGCGACAATGTCATGACGGCGGGCGGCTATCCCTATGACGACAAGCTGAACCGCAAGGATTACGACCGCACGCTGGAAACGCTGCAGGAGGAACTGGTGAAGCTGCAGACCTGGCTGCAGAAGTCCGGCCACCGCGTGATCATTCTCTTCGAAGGGCGGGACGCGGCCGGAAAGGGCGGCTCGATCGCCGCCTTCCGCCAGTTCCTCAACCCCCGTCACACGCGCAATGTCGCGCTTTCCAAGCCGACGGAGACCGAGCGCCAGCAATGGTATTTCCAGCGCTACGTCGCCCATTTCCCGACGGCCGGCGAAATCGTCACCTTCGACCGCTCATGGTACAACCGCGCGGTGGTGGAGCCGGTGATGGGTTTCTGCACGACGGCGGAGTATCTGAAGTTCCTCGACGACGTGCCGGATTTCGAGCGCATGATTTCGGAGGAAGGCATCCACCTGTTCAAGTTCTGGCTGAACATCGGCCAGGAAACGCAGCTCAAACGCTTCCATGACAGGGTGCACAGCCGCCTGAAATACTGGAAGTTCTCGCCTATCGACATCGCCGGCATCGTGAAATGGGATGCCTATACGCGCCATCGCGACGCCATGCTGGAAAAGACCCACACGGAGCACGCGCCATGGACCGTCGTGCGCGCCAACGACAAGCGGCGCCTGCGCATCGAGATCATCCGCCACGTCCTGCGCGCGATCGACTTTCTGGAGCGCGACGAGGAGCGGATCGGCGAACCCGATGCCGCGATCATCTGTTCCGGCGGGGACTTCCTGGAACGCGGCGGCGCGGACTGAGCGAGGCGGGACGGTGCGGCGTCTTGTTCCAGCGGTGCGGCGTGCGGACCAGTTCCAGCACGGCGCGCCACGCGGCCCATGACTGCATAAGCCAGTAGAGCGGCAGGCCGAGCGGCCACCACGACAGCCGCCGGCGTTCCGGCGCCGACATCGCCCGCCATCCCAGCGCGAAATGCACCGCATAGGCGCAGAGCATGAGGCCCAGGTCCAGGCACCAGAGCATGAAAGCGGGACCGGACGGGGTATCCAGAACGCCGGCAAGGTGAAGCAGGACCGTCATGTGGAACAGCGGGTGCACCAGTGCGCAGAAGACGATCCCCAGCAGGAAAACCTGGATCACCAGGAGATCCGCCAGGCCGCATTCCGAAGCCAGGTGCCGGGGATGGCGCGTGTGGACGAGCCAGCACTGCATCCAGCCCTTCAGCCAGCGCGTGCGCTGTCCCAGCCAATCGGCGAAGGTGTCGGGCGCATCCTCCAGGGTCGGCCTTTCAATCATGGCCGCGCGGTAGCCACTGCGCACGAGCCGGACGCCCAGATCGGCATCCTCGGTCACGTTGTAGGGGTCCCAGGCAAGCACCTCCTCCAGAACCTCGCGGCGAAAATGGTTGGAGGTGCCACCCAGCGGAAGGAAGAGCCCGCGGCGGGCCAGCCATGGCAGGAGCCCGCGAAACAGGGCGGCATAGTCGAGAGCGAACATGGACGTCAGCCAGGAATGCGGCGCGTTGCGGACGAACAGCGGCGCCTGGACACAGGCCAGATTCCGGTCATCCTGGCTGAAGGCCTGCCAGGCCTCCAGCAATTGCCCGGGATGTGGCCGGTCCTCCGCATCATAGAGCACGACGAGATCGCCACGGGTGACGGCCAGAGCATAGGCAAGGGCGTTCGGCTTGGTGCGCGGACCACCTGGCGGCACCACGATGACCTCCACCGTGGCAGCCAGGGGGTGGTCGCGTATGGCGGCGATGGTGCCATGGTCATCGGCTTCGCAGACGATGCCGATGTGCAGTTTCGACCTTGGCCAGCGCAACTGGTTGAGATTGGCGAGCAGTTCGCCAATGACCGCCTCTTCACGGTAGGCAGCCACCAGGACGCAATAGGCCGGCAGGGCATCGGCCCGAACGGGACGAAGGGGACGAGGCCGGCGGGTCCTGGCCGAGGGGACCGCCATGGTCCGAAGGACGAGACAGGCGAGGAAGAAGAGACTTGCCGCCGCATGCACCGCGGCCAGGGTGAGTTGCGGGACCACAAGGAGACCCGCGGGGATGGCAACCAGAAGGGCACCCGCGGCAAAGCTCTGCCATCCGTTTGCCACAAGCCGTGCCGACAGGTCCGGCCGGGCCGCGAACAACCGGCCCGTGCTTTCAGCGCGGATCGCCTGCCCGTGGCGCAGCAGGAGCGCATCGCGAAGGCGGGAGGGCGGAACCACCGTTGCCGGGCGGCCCGGACCGGTGGCGCCCTGCAGGAATGCCGTCAATGCGGAAAGGTCGGTGACATCCGGCGACACGAGGGTTTCCGGTGGTCCGCCATCGCTGGCATAAAGGACGGAATGTCCGGGGCGCGACGACGTCATGGCGGGAACCGTCCGTCCCGGCCAGATCAGCCCGGCGGGATCGATCGTATCACGAAAAGCCAAACCGAGTTCGCTCGCCACCGCCCTGAAATAGCGCGTTTCGTCGAAACCCGGCGAGGCCAGCAATTCACGCTGGACCGTTGTGCCGTTGAGGGCGGCCCGGCGCATGAGCGCCACCGTTTCGCGCGGTGCGACACCGGCGCGCGCCAGGATGCGGACAAGCCGGACAGTTTCGGGGTGATGGATCGTCCTGGCCGAAGCGGAGGCGGGAACCTGCATCGGCGGCGCGGTCAGATGACCGGCGCGAACAGGCGCATGAGCCTTTCAAGGCGTCCGGGCTTGCGCTTCTCGCCGTGGTCTTCCAGCGCAACGTCCTGCCACACATGGGCCACGGAAGGACCACTGTCCTTCCCCTGCGCCAAATCAAGATGATCTTCCTGTGCTTCCGGGCCGGGCTTCAGCCGAAACCTGGTCCCCGGCACGCTTGCCGTTCTTACTTTCCCTTGCAAGTCCGCCCCCTGACACTTGCCGGAAAGATAAGTGCCGGGAACGGAAAGGATATGGTGCGATCACGTAATGTAGCCCTGGCGTATCGCCTCGGCGACGGCCTGGGTCCGGTTGACGGCACCAAGCTTGGTCTTGGCGCTGAGAAGGTGCTTTTCCGACGTGTGCTCGGAAATCCCGAGGATGCGGGATATTTCCCACTCGCTCTTGCCCGCCGCCGCCCAGCGAATGCACTCGGCCTCGCGCCGGGTCAGGCGCCCGGTCCGTTCGCCCGTGAAACCGCGGGACAGATGCAGCGCGCGCTCTATCGCATAGGTTGAAACGAGAGCCACCATCCCGAAATGCGCGGGCGGAAGGTCCATGTGCTCGCCACCGAGCGACAGCAATGCCAGCGTGCCGTCCGTGGTGACAAGCGGTATGGACATGCCATGGCGCATGCCGAAATCCCCGGCCTCCGCCATGACCCGGTCCGCGGCCTTGTTGCCGCGTGTCACGCGGGCAGCATCGTCCCAGGTGAATGGCTGCATGTTGTGCTTGGCGAAGTGCACCACGGGATCGGCCGCGACATAGTTGCAGCCGATATACCGCTCTATCCATTCCGGGGACCAGCCGCCAAGCAGGATGTGTTCGCGCCTGATCTCGGGCTCGGCCGCCGGGTCCTGCTGGGACCCGATGATCATGCGGTCGAGTCCGAAGCGGCCCGTCATGGCCAGCAAGCGGCTGCAGACCTCCTGGGCCGAATTCGCCCGGTTGATCTGGCTGATATGCTCCAGCGTCTCATCGAAAAGCTGACGACTTGTCATTCCGCCCCCACTGATTGCATTCCTGTATCCGCACACACGCGCATTAGACCAAGGTGCGATGCGCGTTTCCATAGATCAGGAGTTGCAAGAAGAACGCTGTCATGACCGGTCGCAAGCCGGCCCGCGCCGTGCTATGGAACGCGGCGGGCGCGGCTGCTCTCCCGCAAGCAGCCGCATTTCGAAAGGCAGGCAGGAGACGCGTCCCTTGACGCCATACGGCACATCATCGCTGGTCCGCTTGGCCGCTGCGCTCGCCATGGCCGTCGTCATGCAGGCGCCCGTGGCGCAGGCTGCAAGCCGCTTCCCGGTGCTCTGGGACAGCGGGGAACGCCTGCCCGCGGTCAGCCTCGCCGAGACGAGCCGGCTGCGCTTCCTGGTCATGACCGATTTCCCGCCGTTCAGCTTCCTTGATTCCAATGGCCGGCTGACAGGTTTCCATGTGGACCTGGCGCAGGCCATCTGCCGGGAACTGGATGTGCTCGACAAATGCCAGATCCAGGGCCTGCCATGGAAGGAATTGCCGGGCGCGCTGCGCTCCGACCAGGGCGAGGCCGTGCTGAGCGGCCTGCCCGCCGATGCCGGCACGGACGGCATCGTCTTCACGCGGCCCTATTTTCCGCTGCCCGCGCGGTTCGCCACCCGCCGCCAGACAAGCCTGGAGGAACCGGTCGCGAATGCGATCGCCGGCAAGCGGGTTGGCGTGATGGACGGCTCCAAGTTCGAGCAGATGCTGCGCGCATGGTTCCCCGCGGCGCAGGCGGTGGTCTATTCGCGCGAAAGCTGGATGCTGCAGGATCTCAAGGACGGCAAGACGGACGCCGTCTTCTCCGACGGCATGCGCCTGTCCTTCTGGCTGGGCGGCACCAATGCCGATGCCTGCTGCATGTTTTCCGGCGGCGCCTATTACGCGCCGGGACTGCTCGGGGCGGGGCATCGCATCGCCGTCGATGCACGCCAGGAAAAACTGGCGCCGGCGCTGGAACAGGCGTTGAAACAACTCTCCGCCAAGGGCGTGATGAACGAGCTTTACCTACGCTATTTCCCGGTCGGCTTCTTCTGACCGCACGGCGGTGCCGACATGGTATCCGGACCGCCGGAAGGGCAGCAGCAGCGACCAGGGCAGGCTGGCGGTCGCGGGTCCGCGAAACTCGTCAAGCCCGATGGTCATGCCGTCATGGCCGGCCCGGGGCTGATCACGATAGGTGCCGAAGAGCCTGTCCCAGACGGGAAGGTTGAACCCGTAGTTTGAATCGGTCTCCGGCTGCCATGACGAATGATGCACGCGATGCATGTCGGGCGTGACCAGAAACAGCCGCAGCACATGGTCCAGTTTCAGCGGCAGGCGCGCATTGGCGTGGTTGAACATGGCGGTCGCGTTCAACACGATCTCGAAGACGAGAACCGCGACGACGGGCGGACCCAGCAGCACGACGATCGCCGCCTTCCACACCATGGAGACGAGAATTTCGGCCGGATGGAAACGCAGCGCCGTGGTCAGGTCGAAACCGGTGTCGGCATGGTGCATGCGGTGAAACCGCCACAAGAGCGGGATCTTGTGACTGGCCCAATGCTCCAGCCAGACGGCGAAATCGAGGATGATGAAGGCCAGGATGCCGGCGGCCAGCGGCGGCACGCCCAGCGCGGGGAACAGGCCCCAGCCCCTCGATTCCGCCCAGAGCGCCGTGCCCACGGCAGCGGCGGGGAAAACAAGCCGCAGCAGGATCGTCGACAGCACCGCCATGGACAGGTTGGTGAACCAGCGCCTGCCTTTCCAGGTCCCCGCCATTTCCGGACGCGCCAGGCGCGGCGACCACAGCTCGAACAGCGCCATCACCGCGAAGACGGACGCGAAGGCGCCGAAACGGATGACGGGCTCGGGAAGCGACTGAAGCATGGCGTTTCACCCTCGATTTCCGGTCCGTCCTGCCATGGGGAATCCGGCGCACACGGGCAAGTCACGTTCGGGTGAGGCTCGGCCCGCTTACTCGGCGGTGCGGAACCGCGCCTGGGCGCCGCGCTCGATGGCGGCAACAGTCAGCTTGTCGAGGCCGAGGCGGTCACGCAGCATCTGCAGGAAGCGCAGTTCCTCCTGCTCGACATGCAGGTCGGCCGCGGCCACCTCGACGGCCAGGGCATAGGCGGTGTCGCGCAGGCGGTGCGGCACCGATTCCGACACGATGTCGAAGATCCGGTCCAGACCGTCATCGGCCTGAAGCAGTTCCCGGCACACCCGCGTCGCCGAGATCAGCCGGTCCTCGCCATAGCCGCGGAAGACGGGCAGCGTCTCGATGACATTGCCGATGCGCCGCATCTCCTCATCGGACATGGAGCGGTCCACCGCCGACATCACCACCATGACGTAAACCAGCGCATCCTGTGTCGCGAGCAGGCTCATCTTCAACTCCAGATCAATCCCGTTGGGCGAATAGGTATGGTGTGGCGCACGCGGACGCAAGCAAATTAAGGGGTCCGCCGATTGACCCCCGCCCGGCACTTCAATATCAGGGTGCGCGCATCCTCGTATAAAGCATCGCACCGCAACCGGAGCGCCACCAACCCATGACCGCGTCCTCGACCATCCAGTCCGGCCTGACACCGGCCCTCACAGACGCTGCGCAGAGCAGCAAGGCATGGCCTTTCGAGGAAGCACGCAAGATCATCAAACGCTACGAGAAGACCGGCTTTCCCGCCGAGATCCTGTTCGAAACGGGATACGGCCCGTCCGGCCTGCCGCATATCGGCACCTTCGGCGAGGTGGCGCGCACGACCATGGTGCGCAATGCCTTCCGCGTGCTGACGGGCGATACCGTGCCGACGCGCCTTTTGTGTTTCTCCGACGACATGGACGGCATGCGCAAGATTCCGGAAAACGTCCCGGACCGCAAGGCGCTGGAGCCCTATCTGCACATGCCGCTGACCGTGGTGCCAAACCCCTTCGGCGGCGACTATCCGAGCTTCGGCCACCACAACAATGCCATGCTGCGGCGCTTCCTCGACACGTTCGGCTTCGACTACGAATTCGCCAGCGCGACCGACTACTACAAGTCCGGCCGGTTCGACGACATCCTGCTGCGCGTCGCGGAACGCTACGACGCCATCATGGACATCATGCTGCCGACGCTGGGCGAGGAGCGGCGGGCGACCTATTCGCCCTTCCTGCCGATCTCGCCCAAGACCGGCCGGGTGCTCTATGTGCCGATGAAGGCGGTGGACGCGGCCAACGGCACCATCACCTATGTCGACGAGGACGGCGACGAGATCACGCAGCGGGTCACCGGCGGACAGGTCAAGCTGCAGTGGAAGCCCGATTTCGGTGCCCGCTGGGCCGCGCTCAACGTCGATTTCGAGATGTTCGGCAAGGATCACGGACCGAACATGATGGTCTACGATTCCATCTGCAAGGCGCTCGGCGGGCGGCCGCCGGAGCACTTCGTCTATGAGCTCTTCCTCGACGACAAGGGCGAGAAGATCTCAAAGTCCAAGGGCAACGGCCTGACCATCGACGAGTGGCTGGCCTATGCGCCGACGGAAAGCCTGGCGCTCTACATGTTCCAGAAGCCTCGCACGGCCAAGCGGCTCTATTTCGACGTGATCCCGCGCGCGGTGGACGAGTATTTCACCTTCCTGTCGGCCTATGAGCGGCAGGACACGGCCAACCGGCTTGCCAACCCGGTCTGGCACATCCACGGCGGCAACCCGCCGGCCGGAGACATGCCGGTCAGCTTCGCCATGCTGCTCAACCTGGTCAGCGCCTCCAATGCTCACGACAAGGACGTGCTGTGGGGCTTCATCTCGCGCTATGCCCCCGGCGTGACCGCGCAGACGCATCCCAAGCTCGACGAACTGGTCGGCTACGCCATCCGCTATTTCGACGATTTCGTGCTGCCGGCCAAGACATTCCGGGCGCCCGACGAGGTGGAGCGCGCGGCGCTCGAAGCGCTGGAAGCCTCGCTCGGCGCCCTGCCGGCCGATGCCGACGGCGCGGCGATCCAGGATGCGGCGCTGGACGTGGCGCGCGGCATCGAGCGCTACCAGGACCACAAGAAGACCAGCCCGGATGGCGGGCCGGGCGTCTCGGTCGCCTTCTTCCAGATGATCTACGAGGTGCTGCTTGGCCAGGAGCGGGGCCCGCGCTTCGGCTCGTTCACGGCGCTCTACGGCATCGCGGAAATGCGGGCGCTGATCCGCAAGGCGCTGAGCGGCGACCTCGCCTGAACCCTGCGCCTATTCCTTCGACAGCAGCAGGCGGCTCTGCTTGCCGAGCGTGTCGGACAGCTTCCCTGCCATGCCGGCGAGAAGGGCGGGCAGCATGAGCTGGATCGTCATGTCCGTTTCGCTCACATCCACGGTGCCGGTCACGGTCTGGCCGAAGGCGCCGGCGGAAAAGTGCAACTGTTCGTCGTGCCATTCCTTGTCGAGGCGAACGCCCATGCCGATGGCTTTCTCCACCTGGTCGAAACGGTCGCGCACACGTTCGAGCGCCTTTTCGCGCCCCAGTTCGTGGGAGACGGTGATGGTGACGGGTTTGGCCATGTCGGCTCCTGTTTGCTGTCAGGCATCTGCATCCCGCATATGGGCGTCAGCGCCCGTCTTGTGAAGACGCGGGCAGCGGATTGACCGCCTGGAAGGCATACAATCCCCTGCCCTTTTCGCGGGCCTCGGCAAGGCGCGCTTCAAGGCCGGAGCCTTCGGCTTCCAGGGCCCAGCCGTTCCGCGCCATCCATTCCGCCATGTCCTCGCCGGCCAGCGCGCAGGACGTGGCGATGACGGCCGGGTTGGGCTTCTCCGGTGCGCGGCAGGAAATGGCGCGCGCACGGATCCATTGGCGCAACGCCGTTCGCGCCATCATGCCGCAGGGCTGGTCCTGGCCGTCGCCGTCGCGGCAGGTCGTCTCCAGCGGCGGCGCCTCGATGCCGTCGAGACGCAGGCGATGGCCCTCCGCCTCCAGCAGGTTGGCCTCCAGCGCCACCGGCCGGTGAAGCAGGCGCTCCTGCCAGCCGGTGGTATCGGACGGATCGGGCGGCGGCGCGGGTACTGCCGGCGCGGCAAGGGGACTGAGCGGCGGACGCGGCGCGACACGTTCGTAGCCCGGCAGCGCGGCGACTGTCTCTTCCGGCGCGGGACGGGCATCCTGCCGCGGGGCCGTGGCCGGCGGCTGACGTTCCGATTGCGGCGCAAGCTTCACGGCCGTTTCGGCCGGGCCGCGGGGCCAGAACTCCATCGCGGCGAAAAGGACCGCCAGAAGCATCACCGGCAGGGCCAGCCAGCGCAGGCGCATCCCGCCGCCTACTGGCTCGCCCAGAGGATGCGAGCCATCCAGTCCACATCCCCTTGATCGAGAACACGGGGAGGATGGTCCGGATTGAGCGAAGCCAGTTCCAGTTCCGTGCGGCCCTGGCGAGCCAGCACCTTGGCCATCACCTCGCCGCCGCGCGTGCGCACGACCACGCGGTCGCCCTTGCGGCATTGCGCGCCCGGCTGGACGATCAGGCGGTCGCCGTCACGGTAGACCGGGAGCATGGAATCGCCCTGAACCTCCAGCGCGTAGACGCCCTCGCCCGGCTGGACGGGGAAATCCACGATGTCGAGACCCTGGCCAGCCGGAAAGCCGGCATCGTCGAAGAAGCCGCCGGCGCCAGCCTGGGCGACGCCAAGCAACGGCACGCGCGCCGGCGCGCCATAGCCGCCTGCCGGACCGGCGTCCAGAAGCTTCATGAACTCGCCGAGCGACGTTCCGGTGGCGGCGAGGATCTTGGCAATCGACTCGGTGGAGGGCCAGCGCGGGCGTCCGTCGCCGGACAGGCGCTTTGAGCGGTTGAAGGCCGTTGAATCGAGCCCGGCCCGGCGCGCCAGCCCGGAGACCGACAGGCCGTGGCGTTCGGCAAGGGCATCGATGGCCGCCCAGACGCCTGAATGGGAAAGCATGGATCCAGCCTTTCCGCTCGAAGGAATATTTACCTTAAGGGTGCGAGCGGCGGCCTGTCCAGAGCGCTGTCACGCCATGTCGGCGAAAAACGGTCCGCGCCGGGTCGCCAGCGCATGATCGACATGCTCCACCCGGTCCTGCCCCCAGAAGACCTCGCCATTGAGCACATAGGTCGGGCTTCCGAGCGCGCCGGCTGCGATTGCCGCCTCGGTATTGGCGTCGACAAGCGCGTTGACCGCTTCGCCACGCGCCCTGGCGATGATGGCGGCGGCATCGAAGCCGGCCTTTTCCAGCCGGTCGGCCAGCACCGCGTCGTCGGCCACGTTCAACTCGTCCACCCAGACGGCGCGATAGAGGCTGTCGAGATAGGCGAAGGCATCCGCCCCGTCCTCCACCAGCGCCGCGACCGTTGCGTCGGCCAGCGCGGGATCGGTGGGGAAATGCGCCGGTTTCAGGTTGACCGGCAGGTTCCGCATCGCCGCGATCCGCTGCAGTTCGAGCATGCGGTAGCGCTGGCGCGGAACCGGGCGCTGGGCAAGCGGCACCGCGCCGGAGGTCTGGAACACCGTGCCGAGCCTGAAAGGACGCAGATCCAGCACCGCGCCGTGACGCCGCGCCACCGCGCCGATGGCCTGATGGCCGAAATAGCTGAAGGGCGAGATGCAGGTGAAATAATAGTCGATATGTGCCGTCAATTGCTCACCTCGCTTCGCTGCTTTGCGCGCGTATCGGCATGCAGGTTAGGGCATGGCGGAAAAAAAGACAGGCCGAAAAACGGTCACGGTCCCGGCACTGCCTGCCTGGCAAAGGCGCGGATATTGGCGTGGGAGGCCATGAAGGCGCGTTCAGCCTCGGTCGGCGGGCGCGGCCGGTCCTCGTAGCCCAGCGCCTCGATCACTTCGCCAGCGCGGATGAAATGGCGGTTGGCGAAATCGTAGATGCCGGCGGTCGTCATGACCACGGCGGCCGTGGTGCCATCCTCCAGCAGGAAGCGGTGGCGGCCGATGATCTGGCTTTCCTCCCAGGTCTCGATGGTGGAGACCACGTCGAACCGCTTCCAGAGCCGGATCTCGCGCACATAGACCGCCTGCACGCCGCCCATGAGCGGACCCCAGTTGCGCGACCGCGTGAGCTTGAGAAGCCCGGAGCGGAAGAAGATGTCGAGCCGGCCGCAATCGGCCAGCATCATGTAGCGGGCATTGTTGAGATGCAGGTTCGGGTCGATATCCGTCGGCAGGCAACGGAAGGTGAGCCGGCTTTCGTCACCTGCCCGGAAGGGACCGCGGCGGCGGTAAGTCGCCGCGATCCGGATCATGCGGGCCCATACATACATGGGATCGGAGCCCTTCCGGCCTCAGGCGGCCTGCCTCTCTTCCGCCTTCGCGCCGTAGCGCTCGTAGAAGGTCTCGCCCTTTTCGGCCATCTCGACCAGGCCCTTCGGCGCCTTGAACTGCTTGCCGTATTTCTTCTGCAGCTTCTTCGCCAGGTCGACGAATTCGGCCATGCCCATGCCGTCGATATAGGACAGCGCGCCGCCGGTATAGGGCGCGAAGCCGAAGGCCAGGATGGAGCCGACATCGGCCTCGCGTGGATCGGTGACGATGCCCTCTTCCATCACGCGGGCCGCTTCCAGCGCAATGGTGACGAGGAAGCGCTGCTTGAGTTCCTCCACATCCACCTTGTCCGGGTCCTGCTGCGGATAGAGATCCTTCAGGCCGGGCCACAGGTGCTTCTTGGCGGGCTTCGCCGGATAATCGTAGAAGCCCTTGCCGTTCTTGCGGCCCAGACGGCCATGGGTGTCGACCAGGGTGTCGACCAGTTCGACATGGCGCATGTCGACGGCCTTCTCGCCCATGTCGCGGATGGTCTGCTTGAGGATCTTCTGCGACAGGTCGATGGCGGTCTCGTCGTTGAGCGCCAGCGGCCCGACCGGCATGCCGGCCATCTTGGCGGCATTCTCGATCATGGCCGGCGGCACGCCCTCGATGAGCATGTTGTAGGCTTCCGACATGTAGCGCAGCACGCAGCGGTTGACGTAGAAGCCGCGCGTGTCATTGACCACGATCGGCGTCTTCCTGATCGCGCGGACATAGTCGATAGCGGTAGCCAGCGCCTTGTCGCCGGTCTTCTTGCCCATGATGATTTCCACCAGCATCATCTTGTCGACGGGCGAGAAGAAGTGGATGCCGATGAAGTTCTTCGGACGCTTCGAGTTCTTCGCCAGCCCGGTGATCGGGATGGTGGAGGTGTTTGAGGCGAAGATGCCGGAGGACTTCAGCACGGCCTCGGCCTTCTCCGTCACACCCTTCTTGACCTCCGAATCCTCGAACACCGCCTCGATGACGAGATCGGCGCCGTCCAGTTCGGCATAGTCCGGCGTGGCCGTGATCAGCGAGAGCAGCTTTTCCTTGTCCTCCGCCGTGGCGCGGCCCTTCTTGATGAGGCCGTCCATCAGGCTGGCGGAATGGGCCTTGCCCTTGTCGGCGGCTTCCTGGTCGCGGTCCACCAGGACGACAGGGATACCGGCCTTCGCGGTGACATAGGCAATGCCTGCACCCATGAAGCCGGCGCCGAGGACACCGACCTTTTTGAACTTCACCGGCTTGACGCCTTCCGGCCGGCGCGCGCCCTTGTTGAGTTCCTGCAGGGAGACGAAGAGCGAGCGGATCATCATGCCCGCCTCGGTGGTCTGAAGTATCTCGGCGAAATAGCGTTGCTCGATCCGCAGGGCCGTGTCGAAGGGTACCAGCAGGCCCTCATAGATGCACTTCAGGATGGCGGTCGCGGCCGGATAGTTGCCATAGGACTGCTTGCGCAGATGGGCGATGGCCGGCGGGAAGAGATTGGCTCCGGCCGCGGAATAGACGGGTCCGCCGGGCAGCTTGAAGCCCTTCCTGTCCCAGGGCTGGACCGGCTCCAGGCCGTCCCGGATCAGCTTCTTCGCCTCCTCGACCAGTTTCTTCGCCGGCACGACGGATGTCACCAGGCCCATCTTGAGCGCCTTGGCGGGCGTCAGTGTCTGGCCCGTCGTCATCATCTGCATGGCCGACTGGGTATCGGTCAGGCGCGGCACGCGCTGGGTGCCGCCGGCTCCCGGAAAGATGCCGACCTTGACTTCCGGCAGGGCGATCTTCACCGCGTCGCTGTCAGCGACGACGCGGGCATGGCAGGCCAGCGACAGTTCGAAGGCCCCGCCCATGCAGGTGCCGTTGATGGCGGACACCCAGGGCTTGCCAGAGGTCTCCAGCTTGCGCCACAGCCAGTTCATGCGCCCGGCGGCGTCGAAGACCAGTTCGGCGGCCCTGGCCGGATCCTTCGCCTTGGCGTCGCGGATCGTGTCGAAGATGCCGCGCAGCATGGTCAGGTCCGCACCGCCGGAGAAGCTGTCCTTCTTGCCGGAGGTGAAGACGGCGCCCTTGACCGCCTCATCGGCGACCACCTGGTCGATGATCGCGTCGATCTCGTCCATCACCTCCTGGGTGAAGACATTCATCGACTTGTCGGGCATGTCCCAGGTGACGAGCGCGATGCCGTCGGCGTCCACGTCGACCGTGAAATTCCTGTATTCAGCCATTTTCTTTCTCTCTCCCGGTCAGACGCGTTCGATGATGGTGGCGGTGCCCATGCCCGCGCCGATGCACAGCGTGACGAGCGCGGTGTTGAGATCACGGCGCTCCAGTTCGTCCAGAACGGTGCCGAAGATCATGGCACCGGTCGCGCCCAGCGGATGGCCCATGGCAATCGCGCCGCCATTCACGTTGATCCTGTCGTGGGGAATCTCGAAGGCCTGCATGTAGCGCAGAACGACGGAGGCGAAGGCCTCGTTGAGCTCGAACAGGTCGATGTCGGAGATCTTCATCTTCGCGCGCTTCAAGAGCTTTTCCGTCACGTCCACCGGGCCGGTCAGCATGATGGCCGGTTCGGACCCGATGTTGGTGAAGGCACGGATGCGGGCGCGCGGCTTCAGGCCCATGGTCTTGCCGGCCTTTTTCGAGCCGAGCAGGACGGCGGCGGCTCCATCGACGATGCCCGACGAATTGCCGGCATGGTGGACGTAGTTGATGCCCTCGATCTCCGGATAACGCTGGACGGCGACGGCCTCGAAGCCGCCCATCTCGCCAGGCATGACGAAGGAGGGGTTGAGCGAGGCCAGCGACTGCATGTCGGTGCCGGGCCGCATGTGCTCGTCACGATCCAGGATGGTCAGGCCGTTCTGGTCCTTGATCGGGATGACGGAATTCCTGAACCAGCCCTTCTCCCAGGCGTGGGCGGCGCGCTTCTGGCTTTCCACCGCATAGGCGTCCACGTCGTCGCGCGAGAAGCCGTGCTTGGTGGCGATCAGGTCCGCCGAGACGCCCTGCGGCATGAAATAGGACGGCAGGCCGACCGAGGGGTCCATGAACCAGGCGCCGCCGGACATGCCCATGCCGACGCGGGACATGCTTTCCACGCCGCCGGCGATGACGATGTCATCGGCGCCCTGGGCGATCTTGGCAGCGCCGAAATTGATGGCGTCGAGACCGGACGCGCAGAAACGCGAGATCTGCATGCCCGGCGCCTTGATGTCGTAGCCGGCCTCGAAGGCGGAGGCGCGCGGAATGACCGAACCGGCCTCGCCGACCGGATCGACGCAGCCGAAGATGATGTCGTCGACCGTGCCGGTGTCGAGCCCGTTGCGGTCGCGCACGGCTTCCAGCACCTTCGCGCCGAGGCGCACGGCCGGCACCTCGTGCAGGCTGCCGTCCTTCTTGCCGCGTCCGCGAGGCGTGCGCACGGCGTCATATACATATGCATCTGCCATGGGATGTCTCCTTCCTGTGCCGCAGATCAGAGGCTGCGGGCAATCAAAAGCTTCATGATTTCGTTGGTGCCGCCATAGATGCGCTGCACGCGGGCATCGCGGAACATGCGGGCAATGGGATATTCGTTCATGTAACCGTAGCCGCCATGCAGTTGCAGGCACTCGTCGATGATCTTGTTCTGCAGATCACTGAGCCAATACTTGGCCATCGAGGCAAGTTCCGCGGTCAGGCGGCCTTCCAGATGTTCTGCCACGCAGTGATTGTAGAAGGCGCGGCCGACGGTCGCCTCGGTCTTGGCCTCGGCCAGCTTGAACTGCGTGTTCTGGAATTCCAGCACCGCCTTGCCGAAGGCCTTGCGCTCCTTGACGTAATCGACGGTCAGCGCCAATGCCCGTTCGATCATGGCAATGGCCGTCGCGCCGATCATCAGGCGCTCCTGCGGCAATTGCTGCATGAGCTGGACGAAGCCGTGGCCCTCCTCCGCACCGAGCAGGTTGGAGGTAGGCACGCGAACGTCGTTGAAGAAAAGCTCCGACGTGTCATTGGACTTCAGGCCGACCTTGTCGAGGTTGCGGCCGCGTTCGAAACCCTCGACCTCATCGGTTTCCACCACGATCAGCGACGTGCCCTTCGCACCGGCCGACGGATCGGTCTTGGTAACGACGATGATCAGGTTGGCGTTCTGGCCGTTGGTGATGAAGGTCTTGGAGCCGTTGATGGCGTAATGGTTGCCATCGCGCCGGGCCGTGGTCCTGATGCCCTGCAGGTCGGAACCTGCCGCAGGCTCCGTCATCGCGATGGCGCCGATCAGCTCGCCGGAAACCATCCGCGGCAGCCATTTCCGCTTCTGCTCCTCCGACCCGTAGTGAACGATGTAGGGCGCGACGATGGAATTGTGCAGGCCGATGCCGAAGCCGTCGACGCCGACATGGCTGATGGCCTCGATGATGGCGGTCTCGTGGGCATAAGTGCCGCCCGCCCCGCCATATTCCTCCGGCACGGCCGGGCAGAGCAGGCCCGCCTCGCCGGCCTTCAGCCAGTGCTCGCGGCCGACGATCTCGTTCTTCTCGAAGTCCTCGTAATGGGGCGCGATCTCGGCTTCGAGCCATTTCGTCGCCATGTCCTTGAGCATGGAGACGTCCTCGGTCTCCCAGGATGGGCGGGTGACGCCCAGTATGTCGGCCGGGTTTGCAGCCATCGGTATCCTCCCGGATCTGCGGTTCCAGAAAACCGGAGCGGGCCGGTCTGACCGGCCCGTTCCCTTTTCTTCAAGACGAACTTAGAACGCCTCGGCGGGCAATGCCATCATGGAATCGGCACCTGCCTGGATGCGGGCCAGGCGCATGCCGGTCTCGGGCATGAGCCGCTCCATGAAGAACGTGGCGGTCACGAGCTTGGCGTCAAGGAATTCCTTCGAATCGCTGGCGCCGCTGTCGAGTTGCTCGTGGGCGGCCTTGGCGGTCATCGCCCACATGTAGCCCAGCGCCACGAGACCGAAGAGGTGCATGTAGTCGGTGGAGCCGGCGCCGGCATTGTCGGGCTTAGCCATGGCGTTCTGCACGAACCACATGGTGGCGGCCTGAAGGTCATTCAGGCCCTTCTTGAGCGCCTTGGTGAAGCCCTTCATGCGCTCGTCCTCGCGATGGGCCTCGCAGAACTCGCCCACTTCGCTGAAGAAGGCCTGCACGGCGCGCCCGCCATTGGCCGGCAGCTTGCGGCCGACGAGGTCGAGTGCCTGGATGCCATTGGCGCCCTCGTAGATCATGGCGATGCGGGCATCGCGGACATACTGGCTCATGCCCCATTCCTCGATGTAGCCGTGGCCGCCATACATCTGCTGGGCGTTGACCGCGTTCTCGAAGCCCTTGTCGGTGAGCACGCCCTTGATGATCGGGGTGAGCAGGCCCATGACATCGTCAGCCTCCTGGCGCTCCTTTTCGTCGCCGGACCGGTGGGCGACGTCGGACTTCAGCGCGCTCCACAGGATGAAGGCGCGGCCGCCCTCGTTGAAGGCCCTGATGGTCATCAGCGTGCGGCGGACATCGGGATGGACGATGATCGGATCGGCCTTCTTGTCGGGCGCCTTCGGGCCGGTCAGCGCGCGGCCCTGGATACGCTCGCGGGCATAGGCCACGGCATTCTGGTAGGCGATCTCGGAGACCGAAAGGCCCTGCAGGCCGACGCCGAGACGCGCCTCGTTCATCATCGTGAACATGGCCTTCAGGCCCTTGTGCGCCTCGCCGATGAGATAGCCGGTCGCATCGTCGTAGTTCATGACGCAGGTGGCGTTGCCGTGAATGCCCATCTTCTCCTCAATGGAGCCGCAGGTCACCCCGTTGCGGGCGCCCGGATTGCCATCGGCATCGAGCACGAACTTGGGCACGATGAACAGCGAGATGCCCTTGACGCCCTCCGGCGCACCCTCGATGCGGGCGAGCACGAGATGGATGATGTTTTCCGACAGGTCATGTTCGCCGGCGGAGATGAAGATCTTCTGGCCGGAAATGCGGTAGCTGCCATCGTCCTGCGGCACGGCCTTGGTGCGCAGCAGGCCGAGATCGGTGCCACAATGGGGCTCGGTCAGGTTCATCGTCCCGGTCCACACACCCTCGGCCATCTTCGGGATGTAGGCCTGCTTCTGTTCGTCGGTGCCGTGCGCGAGGATGGCCGCCATGGCGCCCTGGGTGAGGCCGGGATACATCATGAAGGCCATGTTGGCCGAGGACATGTACTCGCCAACCGCGGTGTGCAGCGTGTAGGGCAGGTTCTGGCCACCGAATTCCTCCGGAAGGGCAAGACCCATCCAGCCGCCGGCGCGATATTCCTCGTAGGCTGCCTTGAAGCCTTGCGGCGTGGTGACCGAACCGTCGTCGTGGCGGGTGCAGCCCTGCTGGTCACCGACCTGGTTGAGCGGGAACATCACGTTCTCGGCCAGCTTGGCGCCTTCCTCCAGAATGGCCTCGACGACATCGAGCGAAGCGTCGGAAAAGCCCGGCAGGTTGCTGAAGCGTTCGTAACCAAGCACGTCCCTGAGGACGAAAAGCGTATCCTTTACCGGCGCGGAATAGGTCGGCATGGGTTCCTCCAATGAGATGATCCGGGCCAAGCGCCGCCTTCTCTGGCGCTTCCCTTTCGTACGCAAGAATATTGACGTTTACGCAAACGTCAATAGCGATCGGGCCGTTTCAGTTTGGCATGTGCGTCAAAGATCGGGCATACCTTGATACCGTTCATGAAAAAGCCCCTCGCGCCGGTCGGGCGGAGGGGCTTTCG
Organism: Phyllobacteriaceae bacterium; assembly: GCA_002708825.1. GTDB lineage: Bacteria > Pseudomonadota > Alphaproteobacteria > Rhizobiales > Rhizobiaceae > Zhengella. The sequence continues at coordinate 51,866 of PAPF01000024.1, forward strand.
GGCCTCTTGCGAGCATCACATGACGCCGGCGGCGCCCGTTCTTTCCTTCAGAAGCCGCTTCACGGTGTTCATCGCGCCCGAGAGTTCGCCGATCGCCTCCTCGAGCGCTTCGCGCTGTGCGTTCAGCCTGGCCATCTGCCGTTCGGACTTCTCCAGCGTCACCTTCAATTGCCGGACGTTGGATCCTTCGGGTTCGTAGAGATCCATCATCTGCTTCACCTCGCGCAGCGAGAAACCGACCTTGCGGCCCAGCAGGATGAGTTTGAGGCGCGTCTGGTCGCGGCGATCGTAAAGGCGCATGTTGCCTTCGCGCAGCGGGTTCAGAAGTCCCTTGTCCTCGTAGAAGCGCAATGTGCGCAGCGTCACGCCGTATTCCTCGGCCATCTCGCCGATACGCTTGTATCCGGCCTCGACCTCGCGCTCCGGCCGCAGGTTTGCGGCACCCGATGCCGCGGCTGTTGTCATGTCCATGATGTCTTCATCTTTCCGTATCCACGACGCGTCTGGCCCGGTCCGCGATTACAGGCGGAAGCCCGGAAATCCGGTCCGGGGGCGTTCGTGGGCATCTGACGTTTACGTAAGCGCCATATACGCTGGGGAAGGCGCGCTTTCAAGGGGCGGCGCCAGCCAAGCGGCGGTTTTTTACCAAATGGTCGGGATTGTGCAAGCACCCCGCCATCCGGCGTGAGGTTAACGCCTTGTTTACCATGATCGGATGAATGTGGGCCGTCGGTGATTTGCGCCACCTGTTTTCGCGTTTCATGGCCCACCACCCAGGCGGACGAGCCTGGCCGGGACGGCAGCATCCCTGCCATCCGGGCCAGCCGGACAGCCAGGCAAGACAAAGCGGGTACCCGGCATGGTGCCAACAACTTGCAAGCGGGCGTTTCGATGAACGACAAGAAATCCTATCTCGGCTCCCTGAATGCAGGACGCGAACGGCGTTCCGGCGCGATCCTGGATGACATCACCGAGAAGCTCGATGCACTTGAGCGGAGGATCGCAGGCGAGCGGACCGCAAGGCCGGCGAGACCCTCGCAGAGGCCGCAGCCCGAAAGCGCCGCCACGGCGCCGCAGCCGCGCCGCATGGCCCGCGCGAACGTCTATGACGACATCGCCCGCGATCTGGAACGCGCCCGCGAGCGCAGCGACGAATTCGGATCGATCAGCCGCATTTCCCATGACTTGCAGGCGCTGCGCGAGGAATTGCGACAGGAGATGAGTCATGGCATCCGCCAGGAATTCGACAGCCTGCGCCGGCAGATGGCCGATTTCTACCAGGATGTGCAATCGGGATTGAGCAGCCGGGAACTGGTGCCGGAACTGGAACGCATCGCCGCCGGCGTCTCCTCGCTTTCAGAGCGCAGCGGGAACCGTGACGTGCTGGCGCTGCGCCACGACGTTGAAGACCTGCGCGAGACCGTCGCGGCGCTGGCGCGCGAGGAAACGGTGCAGTCGGTCAACCACCGCTGGGACGATTTCGACCGGCGCTGGGACCGGATCGCCGACCATATCGAGGGCGGTATGGAAGCCCATGGACGCGCCGACGCCATGTTCGACCGTCTGTCCGAGCGCATGGAAGCCATCTATGACGCGCTGGCACAGGTGCCTTCGCGCAGCGCCATGACCTCGCTGGAAGACAAGGTCCGCACGCTGACCGAAGCCGTCGCCCAGATCGCCGAGGTACAAGCGCGCGTCTCGCCCGACCTGTTCAACATGGTGGAAGACCGGCTGGACGAGATATCGCGCGCCATCGTGGCGTCCTCCGTGTCCAGCCAGCCCGTTCAATTCGATCCCGTTCCGCTGGAACGGATCGAGGCGCGGATCGCCTCGCTGGCCAGCCAGATCAGCGAAGTGGCCAGCCAGGACAACGCCGCGCTCGTCGACCAGCTTCACACGCTGACCCAGCGCGTCGACGACCTTGCGCGCGACCGCGACCTGCCTTCCGAAGACCTGGAGCGCATCGCCTCGCAACTGGGTTCGATCACCCGCATCCTTTCGGATTCCCCGGCACCGCCGGACATGGCCGTCATCCTCGACGGCGTGGAAAACCGTATCAACGCGCTCGGTTCGCTGGTCGAGAACCGGACCCATGACGCCTCGCGCCAGAGCCTCAACCTCTTCAAGGACCTGGAGGGGCGCATTGCCGACCTGGCCGGCAAGATCGAAGCCATGCCGCGCGATGGCGGGACCTCCCGCGACATCGAAGCCCGCTTCCAGGACCTGGCGATACGCCTTGACGAAAGCACCAAGCAGCAGTCGCGTACTGAGGCGGCCCTGCTGAACACGCTGGACGAGCGGCTGCGCGGTTTCCAGAAGGAACTGGAAAACCGCAGGGTGCCGGCCGCTCCCGACACGAAGGCGATCGAGAACATCGAGTCGCGTCTTGAAGCGATCTCTTCCCGGCTCGATGAGGCCAGCCGCGCCATCCTGCCGGAAGCCGATGCCTCGCTCGTCGCGTCACTCGGCAACCGGCTCGACGAGATCGCCAGCCGCCTCGACGAAACCAGCCGCAATGCGGAAGCCGCCGACCGGAACCTGATCGAGCACCTGGAAGCCCAGGTGGCCGACATGGCCCGCTTCATGTCGAAGCCCGGCTCCGCGCTGCCCGAGCTGGAAAACCTGGCGCCGCGCCTTGAAGAGATCGAACGGGCGCTGCAAGCCAATCACGAGACCATCCTCCAGACAGCGCAGCGGGCCGCCGAGGACGCGCTGCGCTCGGCCTCCGCCAGCAACAGCGTGCACCAGGACGCCGTCGCGGCCCTGGCCAACGACCTGAAGTCGCTCGACCAGCTCGCGCGCCGCTCGGAGGAACGCAATACCAAGACATTCGAGGCAATCCACGAGACGCTTCTCAAGATCGTCGACCGCCTCGCGATGCTGGAGGCATCGGGCCCCAGGGGGGAGCAGGCTGAGCCCGGCACGCCGGCCGGGGCAAGCGGAGCGCGGACCGCGCCGAAAGCTGCCAAGCGCACCATCCACGAAACGCCCTCCATCGATACCGCGGACGCCCTAGCGGATGCAGAACTTGCTGTCGCGCCGGCCGGGACGGGTCGCATGGCGGGGGCCGTGTCTCCCTCCCAGGCCGCTGCCGCTGCCGCGGTCGCAGCCCTGAACGAAGACATGCCGGCCGACGTTCCGGAACCGGCAAAGCGGCCTTCGGTGCTGAACGGGCTGACCCGCGCCTTTCGCGGCAGGAAGGAGCCCGCGCCGCAGGAGCCCTCCATGGACGTGGCGCCCATCCTCGACGATGAAGATGACGATGCGCCGCTGGCGCCCGGAAACGGCGCGCCGGACCTGAACGCCATCATGGAAAAGGTCCGGGCCGACCGGGAATCCGAACGCGTCAAGGATCCCGATACCGCCAAGGCCGACTTCATTGCCGCAGCCCGGCGCGCGGCCCAGGCCGCCGCGGCGGAAGCCGAAATGCTCAAGGGAAAGAGCACCCTGGCCGGAAGCGGCTCCAAACTGGGAATGGGAAACCTGCTGCAGGAGAAGCGCAAGCCGATCCTGATGGCGGCAGGCGCGGTCATGATCCTGCTTGCCGGTTTGCAGGTGGGCCGCATGGTGCTCGGCGGAAACGAGGACGCGGTACCGACGGCCATGCAGGGCGCACCGATCGCGCCGGACACCGAGACGACAGCGGAGATCCCTGTCCGCCAGGCGATGCCTGAACTGCCCGGCACTTCCGAAACGGACGATGGCGGCGCCGGGGAAATGACCGATCTGGCCGATACCGGAAACGGTTATTCCGATCCGGCGGATGCCGGCATGGAGATGGCAAGCGACCTGCCGGCAGAGGTGGCAATGCCGCAGGAGGATGCGGAGCCTTCCGTTGCCTCGGACGAAACGAGCCCTGACACGAGCGGCGAGGACACCGCCCTGTCGCTGCCCTTCGGACCGGCCGCGCTCAAGGAGGCGGTGGCCGCGAACGATCCCAAGGCGTTCTTCGAGGTGGCCAACCGCTACACCGAGGGACGCGGTGTCGAAGCCTCCCCGGAGGAAGCGGCGGCATGGTATGCCAGGTCGGCCGAAGCCGGCTTCGCCGCCGGGCAATACCGCTATGGCAACTTGCTGGAAAAGGGGATCGGCGTCGAACGCGACCTCGAAGCCGCCAAGACCTGGTACCAGCTGGCCGCGCAGCAGGGCAATGCCAGCGCCATGCACAACCTGGCCGTTCTCTTTGCAACCGGCGCCGATGGCGTCACCGACAATACCTCGGCCGTGCGCTGGTTCATCGAAGCGGCCGAGCTTGGCGTCAAGGACAGCCAGTTCAACCTGGGCATTCTCGCCGCCAAGGGCGTGGGCATGAGCCAGGACCTGGAGGAATCCTACAAGTGGTTCGCCGTCGCGGCCCGCAACGGCGACAAGGACGCCGCCAGGAAGCGCGACGAGGTCGCCAAGGCGATGCGGCCCGAACAGCTCGACAGGGCGCGCGCCAAGGCCGACCTGTGGAAGCCGCGCACGCCCGACCTCGAAGCCAACACGCCATCCATTCCCGAAGCCTGGACGGTTTCCGGCGAGACCACGGCCAGCGTCGAAATGACAAAGGCGGTGCGCAACATCCAGCTCATCCTGAACAAGAACGGTTTCGACGCCGGTGCGCCGGACGGCATCATGGGCGAGAAGACCAAGCAGGCAATCCGGGACTTCCAGGCCGCCAACGGCCTGCCGGCAACCGGCGAGGTCGACAACACCCTCATCACGCGGCTGCTGGAGAAGAAGTAGGGCTCTGACGAAGGCGCGGCAACATTTGCGCCGGGCCGGACTTCGTGAACCATCGCGGCAATGAGGGTTTGACAGGCGCACGGGGAAGGCGCAAGAACGGGCGCAACGGGGACGGGGTGCCCCAGGGTTCCAGAGCACGCGGGACTGGCGGGTGAGTATCTATCTCCCGATTGCCGAATTGTCTGTCAACATGGCCGTCCTGCTGGCGATGGGGGCGGCGGTCGGTTTCCTTTCCGGCATGTTCGGCGTGGGCGGCGGCTTCCTCATCACACCGCTGCTGATCTTCTACAACATTCCGCCTGCCGTTGCGGTCGCCACGGGCGCCAACCAGGTCGTCGCGTCCTCCGTCTCCGGCGCGCTCGTCCATTTCAAGCGCAAGACGCTCGACTTCAAACTGGGCACCATGCTTCTGCTCGGCGGCATAGCGGGGTCGCTGGCGGGCGTCTTCGTCTTCGCAAAGCTCAGGGAACTGGGCCAACTCGACCTGATCGTCTCGCTGCTCTACGTCGTGTTCCTCGGCACCATCGGCGGCCTGATGCTGTGGGAAAGCCTCGGCGCCATGGCGCGGGCCAAGGGCGGGCCGGCACCCAGCCTGCGCAAGCCGGGCCAGCACAACTGGATCCACAAGCTGCCGCTGAAGATGCGCTTCCGCTCCTCCAAGCTGTTCGTGTCGGTGATCCCGGTGCTCGGGCTGGGCGCCTTCATCGGCTTCCTCGCCTCCATCATGGGCGTGGGCGGCGGCTTCATCATGGTCCCGGCCATGATCTACCTGCTCAAGGTGCCGACGAATGTCGTTATCGGCACATCGCTGTTCCAGATCGTCTTCGTCGCCGCCTTTACCACCATCGTCCACGCGATGACGAACCAGACGGTCGACGTGGTTCTCGCTTTCCTGCTGATGATCGGCGGCGTGATCGGCGCGCAATACGGGGCCAAGGTCGGGCAGCGGCTGCGCGGCGAACAGTTGCGCGCCCTGCTTGCCGGACTTGTCCTGCTGGTCGGCCTGCGCCTTGCCGTAGACCTTTTCCTGCAGCCCTCCGACGTCTACTCGATCGCCGCGGCGGGAGGGATCTGATGGGCGCGCGGAGCGCCTGGCTGGTTCGGTCCTGGCTGACGCTGGCGCTTGCGGCCTGCGCCACCCTGCCGGGCATGGCACAGGAACCGCTGCGGGAATCCATCCAGATCGGCCTTTCAACCGACAAGATCGGCATCACGTCCAGCTTTTCGGGCGCCGACCTGACGGTCTTCGGAGCGCTCGAAAATGCCGATCCGGAAGTCCGGCGGACCGGGCGCTACGATGTGGTGGTGGTGCTGGAAGGACCGCCGCGCCTGGCAACCGTACGGCGCAAGGACCGCTTCTTCGGCTTGTGGATCAACCGCGAGGCCGAGGAATTCCAGAACGTGCCGGCGTCCTACTCGATCTCCACCACACGGGCGATCCAGGACATCACCACGGAAACGAGCTACCGGCAGCTTGCGCTGGGCGCGCCCAATCTCGCCTTCAACCAGGGAGCCGCCGAGAATGCGCGCATCGCGGAATTCTCCGAGGCCCTGCGCGCCATAAAGCGCCGCACCGGGCTCTACACGGAACGGATCGGCGGCGTCCGCTTCCTGTCGCAGAACCTGTTTCGCGCGTCTGTCGCAATTCCCGCCAACGTCCCCGTGGGCACCCATCGCGCGCGCGCCTTCCTGTTCCGCAACGGCGTGTTCATCGACGAGATGTCCGCCCCGCTGGTCATTGTCAAATCCGGATTCGAGGCCACCATATACACCATGGCGAAGACCCAGGGCCTGACCTACGGGATCCTCGCCGTGGCGCTGGCCGTCTTCACCGGATGGCTCGGGCGCTTCCTGTTCCGGCGCGACTGAGGCCGGCGAACCAACCGGGGGCAGCATGGACGACACGGTCTCGACATCGAACGGAAAGGCAGCCATGGCGCTGGCGCTGGCGGGTTTCCTGCCGTTTCTGGCACTGACGCTGTGGCTTGCCGGGATCACTGGCGACCATCCCTGGCGCGATGCCACGATTGCGCTGCTCAAGGGCTATGGCGCGGTCATCCTGTCGTTTCTCGGCGGAATCCGCTGGGGCCTGGCCACGGCGCGCGATGACCAAAGCGCGCGGCGCGACCTGGTGCTGTCCACCGTTCCCTCGCTGGCCGGATGGGCGGCCCTGGCATTGCCCGATGTCTACGCCTTCGCGCTGCTCGCCATGGCTTTTGCCGCGCAGGGTGCATGGGACCAGTTCGCCGTCCATTCCGGGCAGGCGCCGGACTGGTTCGGGCGGCTGCGCATGCGCCTCAGCCTGCTCGTGGTCCCGGTGATGGTCGCGGCCTTGTGGCTCACCCGGTAGGGCAGGCCCGCGTCAGCCGCGCCGCAGGCGGCTGGCGGCAACGGAAAAGAGCCGCTCCCCGCCCAGCATGCAGGCGCGCAGGGACGACTTTTCGAAGAGGCCCGAAAACGCGTCATCGAGAATGTTGAGGCAGCCGGTATAGGCGCCGAAAGCGGGCAGGATCATGCGCCGTCCGTCGGTGGCGAAACAGGCGCGCCGAACCGAACGGCCACGATGGACGACGCGAGCGCCAGGGTGAAGGTGGCCCGCCACCTCGCCTTCCGAGCCACCGCCGGCAGACGGTTCGTGGCGCAGCGTCAACGGACCCAGGCAGATCTCGCTCACCGTTTCGCCGGCCAGCCCGGCCGGGGCATCGGGATCGTGATTGCCGGAAATCCAGATCCAGTCGCGACCCGTCATCAGCGAGGACAGCAGCACGAGGTCCTCGCCGGGCAGGCGCGCCGCCGCCTTCGCATCGTGGAAACTGTCGCCGAGGCAGACGACAATAGCCGGATCATGCCGGGCGATGGCCGCTGCAAGGCGAAGCAGGGTGGCGCGGGTGTCGTAGGGCGGCAGGTATTGGCGCCGCCCGGCGAAGGCAGACCCCTTTTCAAGGTGCAGGTCGGCGACGAGCAGCGCGCGGCTTTCCGGCAGGACAGCCACGCCCGACGGATCGAGAAGCATGGTTTCTCCGGCAACCGGCAGTTCCAGGCAGGCCGGCGCATGCGGACCGCGCGACGCTGGCGGCGCGGTCATGTCAGCCATTGGCGGCCTCATGTACCAGTTCATCGGCAATCTCCGCCAGAAGCGCGTCGCTTGCACCGCCCTCGACCCGTTCGCGTCCGATCTCCAGCATGACCGGAACGGCAAGCGGCGAAATGCGGTCCAGCGCGCGGTGGACGATCCGTCCCCTGATTCGCTGCAGCATTTCACCCAGCCTTCGCACATCAAGCAAGCCCGCAGCCGCATCGGCGCGGGTGGCCTTGAGCAGGATGTGGTCGGGTTCGTGGGTGCGCAGCACGTCATAGATCAGGTCGGCGGACACGGTGACCTGGCGGCCGGTCTTCTCCTTTCCCGGATGGCGGCGCTCGATCAGGCCGGCAATGACCGCGCAGTAGCGGAAGGTGCGCTTGAGCATGAAGCTCTCGTCCAGCCAGGCCTCGAGGTCGTCGCCCAGCATGTCCTCCTCGAACAGGGCAGCCCAGGACAGGCGGCCGTTGCCCGCCATGGCACCCATGTCGCCGAGCGACCAGACGGCCAGCGCATAGTCCGTAGCGACGAAACCGAGCGGGCGCGCGCCAATCCGCTCCAGCCGCCGGGTCAGGAGCATGCCGAGCGTCTGGTGCGCCAGGCGGCCCTCGAAGGGATAGCAGACCATGTAGTGCCGGCCGGCGCGCGGGAAGGTCTCAATGAGCAGGTTGTCGCGATCCGGCAGGAGGGATTTCTCGCGTTGCAGGCGCAGCCAGCCGGCCACCTGGCCAGGCAGCTTCGACCAGCTGTCCGGGTCTGCGAGCATGGCGCGGACCTGGCTGGCGAGATAGGTGGACAGGGGAAACTTGCCGCCGGCATAGGCGGGGATGCGCGCTTCCGTATCCGCGGCCGGGGATACGAAGCACTCGTTCTCGCGGATGCCCTCGAAGCGCAGCACCTTGCCTGCGAAGAGGAAGGTGTCGCCGGGGGCAAGCTGTTCGAGGAAATATTCCTCCACCTGGCCGAGAACTGCCCCGCCGCGCAACGGCCCGCCGCGCCCGCCGGAGCGCGCCAGGCGCACGGTGAGCATGGGCGACTCGATGATGGTCCCGACATTGAGGCGGTATTGCTGGGCGACCGAGGGATGCGAAATGCGCCATGTCCCGTCGGCCGTCTGGCGAATGCGGGCGAAGCGCTCATAGCTTCGCAAGGCATAGCCACCGGTCGCCACGAAGGCGACCACCCGGTCGAAATCCTCACGCGGCAGCCGCGCATAGGGTTCGGCCAGCCGGACCTCGTCATACAGTTCGTCAGCGCGAAATGGCTCGGCGCAGGCCATGCCGAGCACATGCTGGGCCAGCACGTCGAGCGCACCCTCCCCCAGCGGCGGCGTGTCCTGTGCGCCCAGGTAGTTGGCATCGAGCGCGGCGCGGCATTCCAGCACCTCGAAGCGGTTGGCGGGCACCAGGATGGCGCGGCTCGGCTCGTCCATGCGATGGTTCGACCGGCCGATGCGCTGGGCAAGCCGGCTGGCGCCTTTCGGTGCGCCGACATGGATGACCAGGTCGACGTCGCCCCAGTCGATGCCGAGATCGAGCGTGGAGGTGGCCACGATGGCGCGCAGGCTGTTGGTCTCCATCGCCTTCTCCACCTTGCGGCGGCGGCTGACATCCAGCGAACCGTGGTGAAGCGCGATCGGCAGGCTGTCCTCGTTGATGGTCCACAATTCCTGGAAGACCATCTCGGCCTGGCTGCGGGTGTTGACGAAAATCAGTGTCGTCCGGTTGCGGCGGATTTCCTCGTAGATATCGGCGATGGCGTAGCGGGCGGAATGTCCTGACCAGGGAATGCGCTCCTCGGATTCCAGGATGCGGATGACGGGTTTCGCGCCACCTTCGACCTCGACGAGGCCGGCCATGGCGCCAGGCGGCGACTGGGGCACGAGCCAGCGCCGCAGCCCGTCCGGATCGGCCACGGTTGCCGACAGGCCGATGGTCACCAGACCCGGGCGCAGGCGGTGCAGGCGCGCCAGGCCGAGCGCGAGAAGATGGCCGCGCTTGGAGGTGACCAATGAATGCAACTCGTCCAGCACCACTGTTTCCAGATCGGCGAAGAAGCGCGCGGCGTCCTTCGAGGCGAGCAGGAGCGCAAGCTGTTCCGGCGTCGTCAGCAGGATGTCTGGCGGTGCGAGCTTCTGGCGCTGGCGCTTGTGGCCCGGCGTGTCTCCGGTGCGCGTCTCGACCGTAATGCCGAGCCGCATTTCGGCGACCGGACGGGCCAGGTTGCGCTCGATGTCAACGGCCAGTGCCTTGAGCGGCGAGATGTAGAGGGTGTGGATACCGCGCTTCGGACCGCCGGGACGCGGCGGCTTGCGGCCCGCCAGGGCGATCAGGCTCGGCAGGAAACCGGCAAGCGTCTTTCCCGCGCCGGTCGGCGCGATCAGGAGCGCGGATTGTCCGGCCCTTGCCTTGGACAGGATGGCGCGCTGATGGGGCCGCGGCGCCCAGCCACGGCTTTCGAACCATGCCTGGAAGGCCGGGGGCAGGAACGTTTGTCCGGAATCGTCCGGCGCATGTTCGGATTGCTCTGTCACGCCGGCAAGATAGGGGCCGGCAGGCGTCCGGCCAAGCGTCAATGCAATGCGGACAGGCGATCCTTCGCGGCGTCCTCGTCGGCCAGCACCGGAGATGTCCAGCCTGCCACCGCGGACGGGCGCATTGCCGGTTTCATCGCCACCGCGACAAGGCCCTCGACCGGTTCGCCGCGATCCATGCGGATCGTGTGGCGCGTTATCGACATGGGTTCGAGCCCGCAGCATTCAAGTTGCTTGCAGACATAGGTCTCGCCGTGCGCATAGCGCAACGACGGCCGCAGCACGATATCATCGTCCCCCGGGGCCGCCTCAACGGTGAAGCCGAACAGGCCGCCCGGCGCCAATGTCGCGGCGATCCATTGGAAGACACGCTCGAGGTCGCCGAGATACATGAAGACATCGGCGGCCGTGACGAGATCGGGCGCGATGCCCGACCATGGTTCAAGCAATGTCAGGTCGGCCTGTTCGAGCCGGTCGTAGATGCCCTTCGCCGCTGCCTTGCGCAGCATCTCGGCAGAGATGTCCATGCCTTCCAGCCGGCTCGCCATGCCTTTCAGGCGGGCGCCCATCAGGCCGGTGCCGCAACCCAGATCCAGCGCCTTGGCAAAGCCGGTGCCGTGGACCGCCGCAACGGCTTCGGCAAGTCGCTCCGGCGCGGCGTACCCCAGGCGCTCGACCAGAGCGTTGTCGAAGTCGTCGGCATAGGCATCGAACAGCGTCTCGACGAAGGCGGACGGCATGACGGCGGCATCGCCGGCCTGTCCGGCAAGTTGCAGCTTCAGCGTCACGCCGAAGGGATCGGCCGGATCGAGGCCGAGTGCCCGGCGCCAGCTTTCGGTCGCGTCCGACAGGTTGCCGGCTGCCTCCTGGATTTCGCCCAGCCGGAACCAGCCGGCCGCCCAGCCGGGAACGCGTTCGAGGGCCTGCCGGAAAAGGTCCGCCGCAGCGGCGGCATTACCGGAGTGCAGGAGCATTTCGCCATATTCGGCGCGCCGGTCGGCGAGCACGTCGCCGGACGATAGCAGGACAGGTTTCATGAGGGACGGGACCCGGAAAGGACGGACAAGCGCCTATGGCGCCGAACGCAGGCGAAATCAACTGCTTTTCGCGCTTGCGCCGCGGGATCACGGATCCGGGATGAAGACCCGGATGCCATAGATATCCACGGGAACACGGCCCTGCGAGATATCCGGTGTCAGGCTGATCGAGCCGAAGGAGCCGGGCTGCCGGTCCGGCAGTTTGATCTCGAACAGGAAATCCTGCCGCGACGCTTCCACGTCGAACCGCTTGCGCCCGCAATCGCCCAGTTCGGCAAGGTTGCAGCGGATCGACATCTGGGTGGATTCGCCTTCCGGCGCGGCGGCATTGACATCGAAGGTGACGCGGCGTCCGGCAAGCTGCGCCAGCACGCCTTCGCCGAGATCGAAGACGGCGGCCGAATCGGGCGCACTGGGCGTGATGCGCAATGCCTTTTCGCGGCCTTCTCCGGCAATGTCGACCGTCGTCCCCGAGGGGGCGCTGACGGTCGTCGGATCGTCGGGCGTGAAAACGGTGATCCAGCTTCCGCCCTGCGGCACTTCCCCAAGCCTGCCGCCATCCGTCCCGGCGGGACTGAACTCGTCCTCGTTCAGGCGGACCGGAGGGTTGGGCACCGCGCCATCGCGCTCGGACAGGGGCACCAGGGCCTGGCTGGAATAGAGCCACCAGGCGCCGATACCGACAAAGACAAGCAGCAGGCTCACCGTCAGGAGTCGGGCGAAGGGGCGGCGGCGGCGCGGACGGCGTTCCACCCTGCCACGCTCACCGGCAGGCGGGGCCTCCAGCCCCTCCTCCCGGCGGTCCACCCGCAATTGCGACACGAAATCCGTGTCCCGCGCCGTGTCCTGCGGTGTGTCAATCCCGACAGGCGGCGCCGCCGCGTGGGCGCCTGCGCTTGGTTCCCGCGCAGGCGGAATGGCAGGCTCTACAGGCGGACCGGGTTCGGGCTCAGGTTCCGGTTCGATCGCGGGGCGGAATTCCGTCTCGATGGCACGGATGCGCTGGCGCAGGGCGTCGCGCCTTCTGGCGGCTGTTTCGGCCGGGGTATCGGGACTGGATTTCAGCGACCGCTCGAGCGCCGACAACGCCGACAGGTAAACGCGCTCGCGATGCTTCGGGTCTGAAGCATCGCCCTTTTCCAGCGCCGCGCGAATTGCCTTCTCGATCGGGTCCAACAGCGAGTCCCCCGGTTGATCCTGTGCAGACGTTAGCTGCGGGGCCTGACAGGATCAACCGGCTTGCGGACCGGACGGCTGTCAGCCCTCCATGTCGCCCCGCTTGCGCCAGGTGTCGCGCAGCACGGAGGCTATGTTGTCCACCGGCGCGCCGGTGTCGACCGGATTGTCGACCGGATCAGCGCCGAGCGATGTGTAGACGGCGCCGAAAGCGTTCTGCATGTCGGCATAGGCGATGTCGAATTCCACCGCGGCGATCAGCGTGTTCATTTCCTCGCGGATGAGGTTCTGTTCACTGGTGGCATTCGCATTCGCCTGTGCCTTGAGCTGGCCGAGGATCTTGCGCTGGACATTGTAGTATTCTGCAGCCGTGGCCGCTTCGCGGCGCAGGTGCTCGTAGCGCGTCCTTGCCACGAAGACCTGCGTCATGATGGCCATGGTCAACGCCTTTGCCTGGGCGTCAAGCAGCTTGCCGTCCGCCTCGATGGAAGCCTTGGCCGCCGGATACTGCATGACCCGCATCAGGTTCCAGCCGACCTTGGCACCCCAGTTCACCCAGTCGGTGCTGAACAGCAGGTCATTGGTATCGATGTTCAGGCCGGCATAGAGCTGTGCACCGGGCAGCACTTCCAGGAGCGCGGCGCGGGCTTCCTTCTCGTTGATCCGGCCGCGATAGAGAGCTTCGCGGAATTCCGGACGGTTGTTCAGTGCCACCTGCATCATTTCATCCGGCGATGCCGCAAGCTTCAGGTCGACCATCTCGCGCCTGGGGACAACGAGTGTGAACTTCGTGCCTGGCTTCAGGTTCATCAGCGCCGCCAGCTTGTGGCGCGCGGTGGTCAGTTCGCGCTCCAGCTTCTGGATCTTGCGCTTGATGTCGACGAGTTCCCGCTCGTAGGTGAGCGAGACCAGCGGCGAGGCCTGCCCGGCATTGCGCAAGGCACGGTTCTTGCGCTGGGTCTCCCGGACACGCGCCTCAAGCGCGTTGAGGCCATTCAGCAGGCGTTCGGCGCTGATCGCGCGCCAATAGGCGGTGCGGACGTCCTCCATGATCTGGTTGGCCACCTTGCGCTTCTGCTCCTCGGCCACCAGCGCCTTGTCGGCTGCCTGCTGCGCACGGACATAGGAAAGGCCGAAATCCAGCACATGCCAGGAGAAGGTCAGGTCCGCGGCCAGGGTCTGCTTTTCCGAAGACGTGCTCGGTTCGGCCGACCGGGTGCCGGAAAACAGTGTGCGCGAATAGCTGGCGTCGAATCGGTCACGCCCGGCATAGCCTGCATTGGCCACCAGTTGCGGCAGCATCTGCGCGGATGCATTGCGCAACTGTTTCTGGGACAGGGTCACCCGCATCATCTCGACGCGATGGTCCAGATTGTACTTCACCGCCCTGGCCATGGCCTCATAGAGACCGATCGGCTTGGTGACCGGTTCCTGGTCCCGGTCAAGGCTGTCCATGTTCGCCGCCGCCTTGCTTGCGATCTCGGCTTGCGTCAACGGCACGGCCGTCACGGCGCAACCAGACAGCAGGCCGGATACCGCCACCGCGGCCAGGGCAAGCCGGCGGCCCGGCAATGAACGGGCTCCACTCGCTTTGTATGTATTTTCCATTTTGATCCCCTCAAGGTTGCATATCCGGCCAAGCCGATTCCTGATGACGCCTGCCATCGTTATTCCTTCAGTGCCTGGAGAAGCCTGGCTGTTTCATTCGCCGCGCGGTTTGACAGGAATGCCAACCGGTCCTCGACTGCCGCGGAGGCATCGAGCGTGACTTGCGTTGCGCCGGTCTGGATCACCTCGCCCGAGACCCGGTCAACGATCAGCGGGACGACCGCTTCCATGCCGTCACCGGCGCGGATCCGGATTTCGAGCGCCCCCTCCGCCGCGTCGGCCGGCCAGAGAATGAGGACCTGTCCCTCCGACTGACGGACGACCCAGATCGGGAGTTCTCCGCCGCCTGGCCCCGACACGCTCCATTCGGCACCAGCGGTTCCGTCAAGAACAACCGTCAGGTAGGTACGCCCATCCCTTCCGAAGGTGGTGATCTCCGCACCCTGCAATCCATCGCCAAGCGCTACCGATAGACCGCTCCCGTTCAATCCGCTTGCATCGAACCCGGCCAGATTGCCTCGGCCGCGTTCGTCCGATCCAAGATTGTCGATCCAGCGCAGTGTGCCGGCGATCGTTCCTTCATTGCTGAAGGCGCTTCTACCTTCCTCACCAGCATCCGTTCCGGTCGCGCCGGTCCCGCCCGGCCCTTCACCAGACGGCAGTTCGGGAAGGCTGGAGCCAGGTCCGGAACCAAGCGGCGGCATCCGGACAAAGATCTCCGTCTCGCCCGAGGCATTGCCCGCCTCGTCCTCCTGGCTCGCGGTGACCTCGCCCGAGGTCTGCGGCGCGGTCGAGGTGACCGGGCCCCAGCTGCCGTCCGGGTTCACCGTCGCGGTGCCCGTCGAA
>PAPF01000025.1 GCA_002708825.1 Phyllobacteriaceae bacterium
CGGTCGCACATCGAAATCCCCATAGCCATCGACTGTGGCCCACGGGTTCCTGCATGAGAGGCTTTCGTACGCCTGCCGGCACCCGAAACCCTTCACCATTTCGGTCGTTGCCGTAACAATGGCCGCTGCCCAGAAACGGACATGTGCTTTGCTGGGAAGAACGGCCCTTCGCCCCCAACTCGGCCATTTAGCATATGCGATGCCTGTTCCCTCCCGGCTCCATATACTCCTTACTTCAGCGCACTATTCCGACGGCCAATGACGGCCGAAGGAGAACTCAAATGGGTACTGCACAATATGATCCTGCTGCACTGGGTCGACCGGCATGGAACGCCGGCCGGAAGGTCGGTGTGAAGAAGCCACTGAAACAGCGCCAGATATGGGCGATCCGCTTCTTCCTCGATAGCGAGGGACGCATGAGAGACCGCGCGTTGTTCGACCTCGCGATCGATAGCAAGCTTCGAGGTTGCGATCTCGTGAAGATCAAGACCGGAACCCTCGTGACCGGGCCCGAGATTCGATCGCGCGCGATGGTGATCCAGCAGAAGACCGGTCGTCCGGTTCAGTTCGAGATCACGGCCGACGTGAGGGCCAGCCTGCTTGCCTGGCTTGAGCGAAGAGGTGGAACGGTTAACGACTACGCCTTTCCCAGCCGGGTCGATCCTGCCGATCACCTGAGCACTCGCCAGTACGCAAGATTGGTCGATGAGTGGGTGGCCGCGATCGGCCTGCGATGCGAGGACTACGGCACACACTCGCTTCGCCGAACCAAGGCGGCGATGATCTACAAGGCGACAGGCAATCTTCGCGCGATTCAAATCCTGTTGGGCCACACCAAAATCGAGAATACCGTCAGGTATCTTGGGGTAGACATCGAAGATGCCCTGGAGCTGGCGGAGCACACTGAGATTTGACAGAGCGGCCCCGTGCTTAACGGGGCCGTGGGTCTTGGCGCAGAGGCCATGCAAAAGAAGTTGCTTTGAGCCGTTTTGAACCCGATACAGAAATTGTTTCCACATTCGCCCCCATGCCAGCCATACAGATTGGCAATGGGGGCGAGTTGGAAGCAGTTGCCGATCAAAGGCAACCCGCACTCAAGCGGCCTGTTTCTCCCCTATTCTGCCGGCCTCGACCAGGGCGGAGACGATGACGCCCGCAACCAGTGCCCAGAAGG
Organism: Phyllobacteriaceae bacterium; assembly: GCA_002708825.1. GTDB lineage: Bacteria > Pseudomonadota > Alphaproteobacteria > Rhizobiales > Rhizobiaceae > Zhengella. Next base: position 1,175 of record PAPF01000025.1, read on the forward strand.
GTGCGCTGATACCCAGCAGCGAGACGTTCGACATGGCGACGGCGAGTGCCACGAAAGCGCCTGTCTGGTTGCCGAGCGACTTGCCGAAGGCGTTCTGGAAGGCCGACAGCAGCACGCCGATCATGGCGAGGCCGGCGACGGTGCCGATGAGCGCTGACGGCAGGCTGAGTACGATCGGAACGGCAGCGCCGGCGAGGAGCCCGAAGGCGGCGAAGAGCACCCCGTTGACAACGGTCGCCGCATAACGCCCCTCCTTGTTCTCGCCCGCCTGCTCGGACGAGCAAATCGCGGTCATCGGGCCTGCGATATTGGCGTTATGGCCGCCGAGGAAACCCGCTGCGACACCGCCGAGACCGGAAATGATCGTCATCGCATTGACCGGCGGCCGGAAATCCTCGGCCATGAGCACGCCGGTCGCCTGCGCGTTCTCGGCGCCGATCACCAGAAGGGCGAGCGGGATGGCAATTGCGAAAAAGGCGTCGACGGAAAATACCGGCATCGTGAATTCGGGCGCGGCGAAGGCGATGTTGGCGGCTCCGCCTCCGACAGCCCCAGTCGCAAGCGCAACGACCAGGCCCGCGACAAGGGCCGCAAGAACCGGCGGAATGGATTTGGTCAACCGCATCGAGACGAAGAAGGCGAGGATTGCCGCGCCGGCAATCAGCGGTGCCGAGCTGAGTGCCGTCACCGTGCCGATCGCGAACCGGATCAGCGCACCGGCAATCATCGCCATGACGATCGGCATCGGCAGCCAGCGCATCACCTTGCCGATGAGCCCGCTCACACCGAGCAACAGAACCAGAAGCCCCGCCATGATGAAGCCGCCGACGGCCTCACTGAATGGAATGGTCGCAAGCGAGCCGGCTACAAGGGCCGCGCCGGGGATCGAGTAGGCGCCGTTGATCGGCTGCTTGTAGTAGAGTGCGAGCAGCAGGCTGATGATCCCACCGAGCACATAGATCGCAAAGAGCCAGGCGACGGTCTGCCCGTTGCTGAGATGGCCCGCCTCCGCGGCCCCGATGACGATCAGGGCCGGACCGGAGCAGCCGAAGATGGCGGCGACAAGCCCGGCGCTCATCGTCTTGATGCCGAGATGTTTCGGCAGGTCCCTGAGACCCGACGCAAGGCCGGGTCCCCGTTCGACAAAGCGTCTTTCTCGTGTGGACTGGTTGACTGTTTCCATGTTCGTTCCTCCCGAAGCGGATCCGAGGCCGCTTCCTCCTCGTGGAAATGAAGCCGGGGGCCGCCCGGCCGCCAAGTCAGCGCCCGACGAAGGACGGCGCGCGCTTTTCGTGGAAGGCCAGGACGCCTTCGCGGAAATCCTCCGATGTCCGAAGTCGGCTGTAGCAATGACCCTCAAGCTCGATCGCCGTTGACAGCGGCGCGTCGTCCGTGTCGTTCAGGAGCTTCTTCGCCGTGCGCTGGGCCAGCGGAGAAAAGCCGATCAACTCCTCGACAAGCGCGTCGACGGCCTTTTCCAGATCGGCATCCGCAACGATCTCCGAGGCGATACCCCAGTCGTAGGCTTCCTGACCGGTGATCCGCTTCGAGCGCATCACGATGTTCTTGGTGCGGGTGACGCCGACCATTTTCTGCAGACGGGCCGAGCCACCGGAGCCTGGAATCTGGCCGAGCTTCTGCTCGGGCAGCGCGTAGCGCGTGGTGTCGGTGGCGATACGGAAGTCGCAGGCAAGCGACAGTTCGAAGCCGACGCCGAAACAATAGCCGCGGTTGGCGGCGATGACCGGCTTGGAGCAACGGGCCGGTGCTGCGATGTTCCAGGCGAGGTGCGAGACGTGCTCCGGGCTCGCTTCGAGGAAGCCCTTGATGTTGCCGCCGGACGAGAAGTGCTCGCCCTTGCCCGCAACGACGATGATGCGGACGCGCTCGTCCTCGTCGAGCGCCTCGAAGACGAGTCGCAACTGGTCGCGGGCCTGCATCGAGACCACGTTGTAAGGTGGATTGTCGAGCGTGATGTCCGCGCGCTGTCGGGCCGTATCTATCGTGACGGCGAAGCCGTCGAGTTCGGCCAGGCGCGGGTCCCGGAATGTGGCGTGTTCGGCCATGGAATGTCCTTTCGTTGGTCTGGCGGCGGGCTGCCACTCACTGATGTTCGGGAATGCGTTCCTCGGTGTAGTCTCCGGCCACCAGAAGGCGGCGCAGCAGCTTGCCGACAGGGGATTTCGGGATTTCATCGACGAAGACGAAGCGGCGTGGGCGGCGGAAATTGGCGAGACCCGAATCGCGGCAATGGCGGTCGAGATCCTCGGCCGTGACTTCGCCGCGCCGTTTGATGAAGGCGACAACGATCTTGCCCCAGCGCTCGTCGGGGAGGCCGACGACTGCGACCTCGGCGACGGCGTCGTGCAGCGACAGGCAGCTTTCGACCTCGACCGGGGAAACGTTCTCACCGCCTGTGATGATCATGTCGTCGGCGCGGCCGGTGACGAAGAGATCACCATCCCCATCGACGAAGCCGGTGTCGCCGGTGAAGTACCAGCCGCCGTGAAGTGCCTTGGCATCCGCGTCGGGCCGGTTCCAGTAGCCCTCGAAGGCCTCGTCGCTCTTCATCAGCGCGATGATCTCGCCTTCCTCGCCGACGGCCGCCGGCTCGTCGGGATCATGGCTGCCCAGCTTCACGACCCGGATCGTCTGGTTGATGCCGGCGCGGCCGGCCGAGCCGGGTTTCGCGGCCGCCTTCTGCTCGATCGTGAAGGTGTAAATTTCCGACGAACCATAGTGGTTGACGAAAAGCTCGGGCCGGAAGGTCTGGTCCAGCCGCTTCAGCAATCCGTCGGTCATCGAGGCGCCGGCATAGCCGAGCTTTCTAACCGAGGCGACGCGCTCGGCCGAGAAGGTCTCGTGATGCACGAGGTCGTGGTAGAGCGTCGGCACCAGATATAGATTGGTGATCTTTTCCTTTTCGATCAGGTCAAGCGCCTTTGCGGCGTCGAACCGTTGCAGGCAGACGAAGGTGCCGCCGATCAGCGAGGATGCGATCAGGGAGCGCACGCCCATCGTGTGATAGAGCGGCATGACGCCCAGTGTGCGCTCGCCATGCCGGTAGAGGTTCTGGGCGACATGGGCTACGCCGCCCGCGCGTTCGGCCCGGTGACGGCGCGGCACACCCTTCGGCTTCGACGTCGTTCCGGATGTATAGAGCATCAACGACCAGTCCGCGGCGTCCGCGACAGGCACTGCATCGGGGGCTCCACCGTCCATGATATCCGCGAGCGCCTCGGCGGAGAACTGCGGCAAGTGCTGTGCGAAGCGCGACAGGCGCACGGCCTCTTCCGTCGAAGCGTCGTGGAACACGGCCTTCGCGCCGGCATCCTCAATGCCGAAGTCGATTTCGTCGGCCTTTGCCCGCCAGTTGAGCGGCGTGATGACCAGGCCAAGAAACTGGCAGGCCCAATGCAGCGTCGCGTTCTCCCAGCGGTTCTGCATGGCGGTCAGCACATGGTCTCCGCGCGTCAGGCCGGTCTCGCTGAGCGCTGCGGCAAGTGCCGAAACCTTGTCGTACCATTGGCGATAGGTCAGTCGCATCTCTCCGTCGACGATCGCGAGCGCGCCCGGGTCGCGCTCGACGCTCGCGAGAAAGCTCGTTCCAAGATCAAGCATTGGTTGTCTCCTCCTTCCGTTGTTCCTCCGCGGCGGCGAGTGCCGCCTTGACGATTGTCGCGTAACCCGTGCACCGGCAGAGATGGCCGGAGAGGTGCTCGCGAATGTCTTCCCGGCCCGCGTCCGGCCGCTCCCGCAAAAGGGCGTCGAGCGACATCAAGATGCCGGGCGTGCAGAAGCCGCATTGCAGGCCGTGATGGCGGCGAAAGGCCGCCTGAAGCGGCGAGAGCTCGGCCGGGTCGGGAGCCAGCGCTTCCACGGTCCGCACGTCACTTCCGCGGACCTGCTGGGCGAGCGTCAGGCAGGCGCGGGCCGGCTTTCCATCGATCTGCACGGTGCATGCCCCGCAGACGCCGTGCTCGCAGCCGACATGGGTGCCGGTCAGCCCGATCTCGTGGCGCAGCAGATCGGAGAGCAGCATCCGGTTTTCAGCCTCTGCACGGACCTTCCGGCCGTTCAGCGTGAATTCGATCCCATGCCTCTGGGCAGCGTTCATGCGCGGCATCGGCTTGCCTCCTTGAGGGTCTCGCGGCCAAGATTGCGGACGAGTTCGCGCCGGTAGCGGGCGCTGGCGTGGATGTCTTCCCGGGCGTTCAGCGACCAGACGATGTCGTTCAGCGCATCGTCGAACTGGTCGTCGTCGAGCGCCGGCAACGCGAAGACACGCGGCCGGTCATCGACCCCGGCAATGCCGAGCCGCAATCCCTTGTCGTCGGCCACGGCTGCGCAGGCGACGATGGCGAAATCGCCATGCCGGCGACCGACCTCGCGGAAGGCATAGCCGGTGCCGGGCCGGGCCTTCGGGAAATGCACGGCCTCGATCATCTCGCCCTCGGCGAGGTCGGTCGCCATCATGCCGATGAAGAAGTCGTCCGCCGTGACCTTGCGCTTCTGCTTGCGGCTGCGCAGGCTGACGGCGCCGCCAAGCGTCACCAGAGACAGCGGCAGCTCGGCGCTTGGGTCTGCATGGGCGACCGAGCCACAGACCGTGCCCCGGGCCCGCGTCTGCACATGGCCGATCCAGGGGAAAGCGGCGGCCAGCAGAGGCAGGTCGCGCAAGAGGTTCGGCGAGGCTTCCAGCTCCGCCTGGCGCACGGCCGCGCCGACGGTGATCCCGTCGCCGGACGTCTCGATGCGGCGCAGCGCTTCAAGCCGCATGATGTCGATGAGCACCCCGGGGCGGGCCAGGCGCATGTTGAGCATGGGCACCAGCGACTGCCCGCCGGCGATGATGCGCCCGTCGCCGCCTGCTTCGGCGAGCGCCGAGAGCGCTTCGTCCAGCGTGTCAGGACAGATGAAATCGAAGGATGCCGGCTTCATCCGCGCCTCCTGAAAACGTTCGCGATCCGCTGGATGAGGCCGGCGGCGGCGCTGGGAGGCCCTCCGCCGCCTGCATGACGGGCGAGCGCCTGGAAGAATTGTCCGATCACCACGCGCGCCGCGCCGTCGAGGAGGCGGCCGCCGACCGAGGCGACCTTTCCGCCGATCGCCGCCTCGTAGCGGTAGTCGATGCGGGTGCCGGTCGCCGTTTCGGTCAGCGTCACGCGGCCCGTGCCGCGGCCGGAACCGAGCGCGCCCTCCGTGCCGCCCGAAAGCGTGACCGCTTCCGGCGCGATCATGTCGGACAAGCGGATGTCGGCGCGGTATCGGCCCTTGACCGGACCGATGCCGAGCGTGACCTCGGCGCGAAAATGCGTGTCGGAGACCTTTCGGACCTCGTGTGCGCCGGGAATGATGGCTTTCAGCGTGTTCGGGTCGAGCAGCATCGTCCAGACAGACTCGCGGGTGGCGACGACATCGGCCGAGCCCGCACCCGTCAACAACCGTTCGCCGGAGGCGCCGGTGGCGACCGGGGCCACGTCCTGCGGCTTCGACGACGGGCGTTCCTCGACATAGAGCCATTCGCTGACCCGGCTCGGTGACAGCGGCAGCCGGATGTCCTCGACGCCCAGCGCATCGGCGACGGCGTTGGCGATTGAGACCGGCGTCGACATGCAATTGCCCTCGCCGACGCCCTTGGCGCCGAGCGGCGTGAAGGGCGACGGTGTTTCGTGATGGAGTATCAGCGGCTCCGGCGTCTCCATCACGGTCGGGATCAGGTAGTCGGCGAGCGTGCCGGTCAGGAAACTGCCGTCGCCGCCATAGGCATATTCCTCGTAGAGTGCGGCACCGACGGCCTGAGCGAAGCCGCCGCGGACTTGGCCGTCGACCATGCCGGGATGCAGGATACGGCCGCAGTCGTGCATCGTCACGTAGCGGTCGATGCGCACATGGCCTGTCGCCCGGTCGATCTCCACTCCGCAGATGTCGAAGATGAAGCCATGGCAGAGCGACGAGTTGATCCCGTCCGTTGCCGTTGGCGCCTCGAGTTGCTCCGGCGTCCAGAACACCGTCTCGCGGATCGTCTGACCCGTTCCATCAGGCAGGGTGCCGGGCGCCCAGTGGCTTGCGGCCGCCACACGCCCGAAGGAGATGGCATTGTCCGAATTGTCACGATCGAAGAGCTTTCCTGCCCCGAAGTCTATCCGATCCGCCGTGACGTTGAGCTGCGCGGCGGCGATCGCTGCAAGACGGTCCCTGATACGGTCGGCGGCAAGGGCCGCGGCGCCGGCGACGGCAGCGGCAAATCGGCTCGCGTAATTGCCGGACGCGATCGACCAGGCGTCGCGCGCGGTGTCGAGTTCCGTGTTGACGCGCACGGCTTCCAGTGGGAGCCCGAGCCGCTCGGCGACCACCTGTGCCAGCACGGTGCGGTGGCCCTGGCCCTGGGGCACCGAGGCGACCTTGACGGTGACGGAGCCGAGCGGATCGATCGCGACGGTTGCCACCGCCTGGGCGCCGTTTTTCGGCCCTGCCTTCGCGCGTTCCTCCGGCGTCAGCACCGTCGTGATGTAGCCCATGTTGGAAACGCTCGGCTCGACCACCGCCGCATAGCCGATGCCGTAGAGGCGCCCTTCGGCACGCGCCGCGTCCCGTCGCTGTTGCAGCGACTGGAGGCCGCCTTCCGCACAGGCGCGATCAATTGCGGTTTGATAATCGCCCGAATCCAGTAGCCCACCGGTCGCGGTGCGATAGGGGAAGGCGTTCGCAGGCACGAGGTTGCGGCGGATGACAGCAAGCCTGTCGAGGCCAAGCTCGTCGGCGATCTTGTGGACGAGCCGCTCGAGCGCGAAATAGACCTGCGGTCCGCCGAAGCCGCGGTTGAGCCCCGTCGGCGTCTTGTTGGTGAGCACGACCCGGTTGCGGATGGCGACGTTCTCGATCGCATAAGCGCCGGTCATGTTGCCATGCATGCGGTAGAGCGTTGCCGGTTCCGGCGCGCGCAGATGGGCGCCGCAATCCTCCAGCTGATCCCAGGAGAGTGCGGCGATACGGCCGTCGGCGGCAACGGCCGCCTCCAGCGTCGTGACCCGGTTGGTGGCCGAAACGGAGGCCGTCAGGTGTTCGAGCCGGTCCTCGATCCATTTCACCGGTCGTCCTGCAACACGGGCGGCGACGGCGGCGAGGATGACATAGGGAAAAACGCCCTGCTTGATGCCGAAGGAGCCGCCGGAATCGGGCGGCGTGCGCAGCCGCATGCGGTTGCCGGGCACGTTGAGCGCGCGCGAAATCACCGCATGAATCGAGAACGGCCCCTGGAAATTCGCGGTGACGTCATAGGCGTCCTCGCCGGGATCGTAGTCGGCGATGACGCCGTAGGTCTCGATCGGCGTGCAGGAATTGCGCGGATAGGCGATGCGGATGGAGACGCGATGGGCAGCCGCCGCAAATGCTGCTTCCGGGTCGCCGTAGCGAAAGCTGCGCTCGTTGATGAGGTTGGTTCCGAGCGAGGGATGCAGGACCGGGGCATCCTCGGCGAGTGCCTTTTCCGGATCGACGACGGCGGGCAGTGTCTCGTAATCGACCTCGATCAGGTCGAGCGCGTCCTCGGCGACATAGCGGTTTTCGGCGACGACGAGAGCGACCGGCTCGCCGACATAGCGCACCCGGTCGCGGGCGATCGGCCAGCATTCGACATTGGCCTTGACCCCGACGGTCATGCTGCGGGTAAGCCGCGCGACATCGTCGCCGGTCAGCACGGCAAAGACGCCGGGCAGTGCCCGGGCGGCAGCCGTATCGATCGAGCGGATCTCGGCATGGCCGTGCGGCGAGCGCAGGATCGCCAGATGCGCGGTGTCGCGCCGGACGGGCAGGTCGTCGATGTAGCGGCCGCGGCCGGTCAGAAGTCCGGCATCTTCGACGCGTTCGACGGTATGCCCGATGAGGGCTCCGGCCGTCTTCAATCTCGTCATTCGCTCCTCCCGCACCCACCAGTGATGGGGTGCTGTGAAGCGAAGGTGGAGAAGGGCGGCCGATCGGGCGATACCGAGAGGTATCAGACCTTACCGAGGAGTCTCAAAACCTGAGTTTGACAGCCGAGCTACGCTGCGAAAGATGCTCGGCGACGACCCGGCATGATCATGGAAGAAGCGCGAGAAATGCGCCGGCATGGAAAATCCGAGTTGGTCGCTGATCGTCGCGAAGCTGTCCGTCGCGTCGGCGACGGCCGTGACCGCACGTTCGAGCCGCTGCACATTGAGGAAAACGCGGGGCGTCACCCCCATCGAGGCCTCGAACAGCCGGAAGAAATGCGCCCGCGAGAGGCCGACGTCGGTCGCGAGCAGATCGAGATCGGCGATCTCGCCCGGTGCCGCCTTCATACGCTCGACGGCCTTACGGATGCGGAAGTCGATCAGTGGGCGCGAGGCGAGGTCGCGGATCGAGTTCGGCACAGCCCGCCATTCGGCGAAGCGCTCGATGACGGCGACCATCAGTTCGCCCAGAAGCACTTCGTGCACGTCGGCACTGTTCGGATCCTTCACCATGGCCTCCGCAAGAGTACGCGTGCGCGAACGGATGTCGGGGGTGATCACGCCGACATTGGAGGCGAAGAAGTCGGGTGCGTGGCTGGCCGCCCAGTTCGGCCGGAAATGACCGAGCCATTGCGGTTCGATATAGAGCGCGAGGATCAACGTCTTCGGCCGCGTCTGGTCGTGCGCATAGGCATGCGGCTCCCAGGCATTGATCAGAACGGCGCTTTCGTCGGTGAGCGGCACCAGCCGGTCGCGCACCGAAAACTGCGTGTCGGCCCCCTCGACCTTCAACAGGACGTGGCAATGCGGGTGCGCGTGCCGCACCAGAGGCCGATCCATATCCAGCAGCGCCACCCTCCCGAAGCGGCCGCGTGCGATGCGCAGAGCATTCGACATTGCACACATATTAATCAATTTTCAGAAATTACAAGTCCGGTGTTGATTTCCGCTGAGAACTGACCCGGAAAAGCCGGATATTTCCATCGAGAATTGACCCATGTTTGAACCTCCCCTCGTGGCATTTGAACGAGGGACATGGAGTGATCGACATGGCGTTATTGAGCGTTATCCGACGCTGGCACTTCCGCGACGAACTTTCGATCCGCGAGATCGCCCGACGGACGGGCTTGTCCCGGAGCACCATCCGTAAATACCTGCGCCTTGATGGCGTTGAGCCGAAGTTCAAGGTTCCTGACCGGCCGAGCAAGCTTGATCCGTTTGCCGATCGCCTGGCGGCCTGGCTGAGGACGGAATCCAAGAAGCCGCGCAAGCAGAAGCGCACGATAAAGCAACTGCATGTCGACCTGATCAGCCTCGGCTACGACGGCTCCTACAACCGCGTAGCGGCCTTTGCGCGGGAATGGCGGGAGGATCTGCACAGACAGATGCAGACATCCGGACGAGGCACCTTTGTGCCGTTGAGCTTCGAGCCAGGCGAGGCCTTCCAGTTCGACTGGTCCGAAGACTGGGCGATCATAGGCAACGAGCGAACCAAGCTGCAGGTGGCCTGGCGTGATGTCGCCTGGGGAATTTACGACGTGGTCCTCGCTTTCGGCGTGGACAAAGCGGTTATGCCAAAGGGCACCGTACTCGAAGCTGGTACGGTACAATTCGAAGCTCAACTCGGCGACATCTTCCCCGGCACCTTCGCGTTGATCGCCAACCGACATATGACGACGTTTGGAACAACTCCAGAGCAGATGGCCCAGGTATCGGTGAAGAACCATGCCAATGGTGCTTTGAACCCGAAAGCGCAGTTCAACAAGCCGGTCACGCTTGACGAGGTGCTGGCCTCGCCCATGATCGCGGAACCGCTGACGCTCTTTTCGTGCTGCCCGAACAGTGATGGCGCTGCCGCAGCCATCGTTTGCTCGCATGAATGGATGAAGGCGCGTGCCGCCGAAGGCATCGAAATCGCAGCGTCGGTCCTGGCTTCGGGCGATTACGAACCTCGACGTGACTTGACGTATTGGGAAAGCGAACGTCACTGTGCCCGCTCGGCTTTTGCAGTGGCCGGAATTTCGCCGCGTGACGTAGATTTGGTTGAGGTCCATGACGCCTTCACCATTTCCGAAATCGTCCATTGCGAAACGTTGGGTTTTTGTGCGCCAGGCGAAGGTGGAGTCTTCACGTGCAGCGGAGAAACGGCGTTGACCGGGAGTATTCCGATCAATCCGAGTGGCGGCCTGCTCGCACGGGGACATCCGCCCGGAGCATCTGGACTGGCGCAGATTTATGAGATCGTCCAGCAGCTTCGAGGCACGGCCGGAAAACGTCAGATAGTATCGGCCGAGATCGGGCTGGCCCAGATCATGGGCGGGAACAAGGGAAACGACGCTCAAGCCTGCGCCATTCACATTCTCAGGAAGACGCCGACATGACTGAACTTCATGAACCTGATGTCGCTCCTGCAAGGCATGGTTTTTGCCAGGAACCCTTTCGATCGAGCAGAAATTGAAGCCTCAGGATGGGGTGACTTGCCGCAACGGGTTCATGGCTTGACTTTCCCCACGATCTTTCCGAGAGTTCAGCGATGATCACGATTTCGCCAATTCGGATTTTGAATAGGGTGTGCCCAATCGCGGGCACCTGACCCCCGGCTCGGTCGCGTCGCGCCCCGGCCGTGGGGCACAAGCAGCTTACCACTTCATGGGTGCAGGCTGCGATAGAGCGACAACAAATCATATCCATAACACTATGCATGACTGTCAACTTTGTTGATGAGTGCAGACCAATAGGTGGTCAGCATGGCCTCGCGTACAAATCACTTCAGAAAACCAGGCATCATCATGAGCCGTTCGGACCATGAACGACTGTCGAAACTTGCCGACTCGCTTTCTGCAAGAAACCCGGAGGTCGCAGACCAACTGTTCACCGAACTGGACAGGACGCGTGTTGTCGATGACCGGAAAATCGGCGCCAACGTCGTCCAGATCGGCTCACTCGTCACATTTGTGACCGAGAAGGGCGAGGAACGGACGGTTACACTGGTTTTTCCCATCGATGCCGATATCGCAAACGCAAGCGTGTCGGTTTTTACGCCGATAGGCGCTGCACTGATCGGGCTGTCTTCAGGTCAATCGATCGACTGGGTAGGTCGGGATGGGCGCTCGCACCGACTGACAGTGATTAAAGTAAGCCAGCCAACCGCCGCTAATCCGGGCGACGATTCCTCCGATCACGCTGGTCACGTGAAATGACAAGTCGCCGGTCATTCTGTCGGCTTTCCCTGTTCGGAGGCTGTCTCATCGCAGGATTCTAGCCCCTGTGCCGCCTGTCGCGGCCCAGGGGCATTCCGCTGCACAATGAACTTGGCCGCTCCCCGGTGGAGCGATGGAGCACTGCGATGTCAAATCAAGCCTGCATTCTGTCCACGAAAGATCACACCATACTGGAAGTCTTGTACGATCGTTACAGGGGACGCGGAGATCCATTGGCGTTTATGCTTCGCCGAAAGCTTGAATCCGCCATTGTCGTCTTTCGGGAGGATGTCCCGGAAAATGTTGCGACACTGAACAGTCGTGTCCGGTTCTCCGCGAACCGTGATGGAGCACAAACGAGAATCATTTCCTACGGAACGCTACAGCCGGTCGGAATGTACATTCCAATCACGTCCCCTAGGGGCTTGGCGTTGATCGGTCTTTCGGAAGGAGAGGAATTCCGGATTCCGTACCGAGATGGCGGAATATTCCAAATCGAACTTCGAGAAGTCCTCTACCAACCTGAAAAGGCGCGTCGGGAAGCATCCGGCTCTTCTTTCGAGAACCCATACTTGGGATTAAGGCCCCAGCTGAAGCTTGTGTGAGACTTCTGACCAAGCGGGTGCGGGATTTTCCATGGGCGCAAGGAAGGGCAGGGAGCCCTTCGAGACGGCTCATCTGATTTCCCGCGAAACGGATAATCGACCGGAGCGAGAAGTATGAAGGTCATTGTGTTTGGCGCCGGCGTGATCGGCGTCACGACAGCTTATTACCTGGCCCGGGCGGGCCACGAAGTCGAAGTGATCGATCGCGGTGAAAAACCTGCTTGTGAAACCAGTTTCGCAAATGCAGGTCAGATCTCACCAGGATACGCTTCACCATGGGCCGGCCCGGGAGTGCCATTGAAAGCATTGAAATGGCTCACCATGCACCATGGTCCGCTCGTTATCCGTCCGAAGATGGATCCTGCGATGTGGGCATGGATGTTAACAATGCTGCGGAATTGCACTTCGAGCCGCTATGCATTGAACAAGTCGCGGATGGTTCCGCTCGCTGAGTACAGCCGCGACTGCCTGCGCGCGTTGCGCCAGGAGACAGCGATTTCGTATGACGAGCGAAGCCAGGGCACGCTGCAGCTGTTCCGTTCGCAGAAGCAACTCGAGTCAATCGCCCGCGATGTCGATGTCCTGAAGGAATTGAATGTTCCGTTCGAGGTCCTTGATCGTAACGGCTGTATCCTGCATGAGCCGGCGCTCGGCGATGCGCCCGCCGGTTTCGTCGGAGGACTGAGGCTGCCAGGCGACGAGACCGGCGACTGCAGGCTTTTTACCGAGCGCCTTGCCGGGGTTGCAAGGACTATGGGCGCCAGGTTTTCCTTCGGCACAGAGTTGTTTTCGCTCACAACAAATGGCCGGATCATAACTTCGGCGATTACCTCAACCGGGCGGAGATCTGCCGACGCCTATGTGGTTGCGTTGGGAAGCTATTCGCCAGCGATGCTGAGGCCACTGGGGATCAAATTGCCTATCTATCCGGTCAAGGGCTACTCGCTCACAATACCGATCACCGACGAGACAAAGGCTCCGAATTCCACGGTGATGGATGAGACATACAAGACCGCAATCACACGGCTGGGAAACAGGATCCGTGTCGGTGGTACAGCTGAGCTCGCCGGCTTCAACACGACCCTGAGTGCAAGACGTCGGGCGGCCCTTGAACACTCATTTGGTGATCTCTTTCCCTATGCTGGCGATATGCGTGAGGCGGCCTTCTGGAGTGGTTTGCGCCCGATGACACCTGATGGTCCCCCGATCGTTGGCGCAACACCTTTCGAAGGGCTCTATCTGAACACTGGCCATGGGACCTTGGGATGGACCATGGCTTGCGGTTCCGGGAAAGTAGTTTCCGATATCATCAGTTCACGGACGTCTGATCTGGACATTGCCGGACTTGGCATGTCGCGGTTCAGGATATGAGATCTTCCGTCATCCAAGCCTGCCATGCCGCCGCGGACTTCAGGAAAAGATCACGATGGGGCCATCGTCCATGCCGTTCGGTTCGCATGGGTCGGCTCTTACGCTCCTCGCTGATTGCGCCTTGTGGTCGTGGGTTTTACAGGGGTATCGCGGTCAGTACGCGGCGTGACGGAATTACCGGGCAAATCCGATGCCGTCCTCGGTAACGATGACATCAAGTGGAATGTCGTGGGGCTGCGGAAAAATCGTACTTAATCGCGCTGATGAAAGCCCTGTCCCAATAGTGAACGGCCGTGGCGTCAAGACTGCCAACGTGCGATCGAAATAGCCGCCGCCATAGCCGAGGCGATAGCCGTCACCGGTCCAGCCGACGACGGGCGCCAGGGTGATGGAGGGGATGACTTCGGGTGCGTCTCGCGGCGGAACAGGGATACCCCAGTCGCCCCTCACCATTTTCGTGTCGGATGTCCAGCGGAGGAAGACAAGGGGGGCCTGTTTCACCTCGACCAGGGGCAGCGCCACCGTGACGCCAGCCTTGTGCAGTTCATCCATCAGTGGACGCAGGTCCGGTTCACCCTTGATGGGCCAGTATGCGGAAAAGACTTGGCCGCGCATGTCGCCGAACCGTTTCCGAAGATATGTCCGCAGGTGGGCTGCAAGCGCCTCGCTGGCGGATTTCCGCTCGGCCACCGACAGGGTCATTCTCTGGGCGCGCAGGCGGGTTCGTTCCGCCTTCCTCCACCGGGCGACATCGCGGGCCTGTTCGGGATCAACAGCGTGCGGGTCGAAGTAGTCGGGGGCGATCTCGGCCGCGTAGCAGGGTGGTGAGGCATAGCCACGGGCGGCGGTTGTCCTCTCGAACTTGTCCTTCATGATGCCACCTTGGATTTCAACGCGCCTGTTCTGCCCAATGCTTCTTTCGCTTGTGCAACGATGTCACGGAGGCGCGTCTGCGCAGGAACGACATTGCGGATTTCGCCTGCGCTCAACCCGGCATAGAGGGCCATTTCTTCGAGGCTTCCCGTTGTCGTGCGCAGGGGTGAATCCGTGCTGAAACGCAGGCGCGGCTGTTCGCCGTCCCAGGCAATCGGCTGACGTGGAAGCGTTTCCGGATCATGGCCCAGCAAGTTGCCATCGAGTTTCCGGGTCACGCTGTTGCCGATCACGCGCACCGCAGCCCCTGCCGGCCAGTTCAATACGAAGATGTCGGTCAAGACGGTCTCTTCGGATGATGCGTCCACAACCCGGGACTTGTGGTAGGGATGCGCGAATGACTCTTCGGTTGCCAGAAAGGCTGTTCCGCATTGCACGCCGCTGGCGCCGATCGCGAGAGCCGCGGCCAGCCCTTCTCCCGTTGCAATGCCACCGGAAACCACGACTGGAAGCCTGGTGCGCGCGAGAATCCGTTCCGCAAGATCAAGAGCGGGCGCTCGGCCGTGAACATGGCCACCGGCTTCGATGCCTTGGGCAATGATGACATCGGCACCTGCATCTTCTGCCATCTGTGCTGTTTCAACGGTTCCAACCTGGTGAAGAACCAGGCCGCCGGCGGCTTTGACGCGGGTGAGCGCATTTGGAACAACGTCCCAGAAGAAGGAAAAGGCGGTGACGCCGAGTTCCAGGCAAAGTGCGATCTGGGCATCGAGCAATCCGGGCTCCGTCGCACCGGGGATCAGATTGACGGCGAATGGTCGGTCCGTCGCCGCCTGCATTGCCTTGATCTCGTCGGCGATCACGCCGGGGGCTTCACGCACCATGCCCAATGTCCCAAAACCGCCCGCATTGGTCACGGCAGAAGCCAGTTCCCACCGGGATACTCCACCCATGCCGGCAAGAAGGACTGGCACCTTGCAGCCAAGCAGGTCGCAAAGCGGTGTATGCAGTGAACCGTCGTCGTCTGATCCGCTCATGGCCCTATTCCCCGGAGAGGTATTGTCGAAGGTAATCGCGCAACACGATGGCGTTGTTGTGCTCCTCATCCTTCGATGCATAGAGGAGCGTGACGACACCCTCTCGCGCATGATCGGCGAGTTTCTGGATCAGCTCATCATTCATGGCGAGTTCCATCTCGTATCGTTTCCTGAACGCCTGCCACTCTTCAGGATGAGCATGAAACCAGTGCCGCAGCTCGTTGCTTGGTGCGATGTCCTTGCACCATGCAGACAGCCTGGCGCGTGTCTTTGCCACACCGCGCGGCCAGAGACGGTCCACAAGGATGCGTTTCCCATCGGAAACACGGGCGGCGCGGTAGATTCGCTTGGCACGAATTCGCTCTTGAGGCACATCAGGGACCGGCGGTCTGGGTGGCATCAGGTCTCGTCTTTGCCGGTATCGCCGATCATCTCGACGGTTTTCAGTGCATGTGCCCAGCTTGCGCCGGCGCGCATTTCGGATGCGACCCAGATCGCCTCCATGATCTGTTCGCCGGAAGCGCCTTCCCGTCGAGCCGCCTTCACATGACTTTCGATGCACCAGGGGCACTGGGTGACATGGGCGACGGCAACAGCGATCAGTTGCTTGGTCCGCTTGTCCAGTGCACCTTCGGCAAATACCGCTCTTGAAAACGCCCGAAAGGCATCCTCGGCCTCCGGTGCGAGGTCATGTCGCCGGTCAAGAAGTTCCCTTGTCGGCTTGGGTAGCTTCAGCTCAGACATGTTCCGGCTCCCGGGTCTCGAACTGCGGGAACAGGACATCGTTTTCCAGTTCAATGTGTTTCTGCAGATCGTCCAGGAATTCTCCGACCTCGGTGTATAGCCTTGTCCAGCTTCTGCAGGCGCCATCGGGAAGGGTGAGGCCGCCGGTCAACCGACGGATTTGTTCGACTTCCGCCTCGTGATTGTCGTGATCCGCGCGCATGGCGGCAATTGGCGCATCCAGTCCTGATGCCGCGCGGCGTATGGCGGGAAAAAGGATCAGTTCTTCCTTCTTCATGTGCACTTCGAGTTCGCCAATCATCCGCCGCAGCAATGCGGCCAGCCCGGCCGGGACGTCCGCTTGTCCGCGATGGACCGCTTCGACCTTCTCCGACAGGGCCGCAAGCGCCGGCAACTGGGCACGGTGCCGGGCGTGGAACTCGGTTTCGATGTAACGGGTGAGTTCAGCCGGATTGGCTGGCGGAACTGGTCTGGTCATGATGGGATCCTCGTTTCACAGCATTGACAGGATGGTCCGGGTCTTCGCGTCCTCGACAGCCCTGTGCAGCGAGCGCGCGATCCGCTCGGCGCGTTCGATGACATGGGCCGCGCCTTCCGGCGGGCAGTTTTCACCGGCGGTCTGACGAAACAGGTCCAGCCAGCGCTCGAAATGCTCCCACTGGACGGGGAGGCCGGCATGGGCGGGAACGGGCGCGCCCTGATAGCGTCCGGACATCAGCGCGACGGATGACCAGAAGGCCACCATTTTCTCCAGATGGGGTTCCCAGTCGGAAATCCGGGCCGCGAAGACCGGCCCGAGAACCGCATCGCCGCGCACCTTTTCGTAGAAACGATGCACCAAGTTGGACAGCGTTTTCTCGTCCAGTCCGGTCCTTGCCATGAGCTCGGCGGTCATCTGCGGACGTGCGGACAGGATGGGCGTGTCGATGGAGGCCATGGCCGGCTCCTGTGTTCGGGGTTGCATCCCCGTCTATATCTGATAAGTGGTATTGTAAATACCTATTCAAGCGGATGGCAACCCGGAATGCGACTGACATCCTTTACCGA
>PAPF01000026.1 GCA_002708825.1 Phyllobacteriaceae bacterium
CCCGCAACCAAACAACCATCTGAAACACAACGATAGAAAAGCCCGCGGCATCGGCGGGCTTTTTGCATTTTAACCTCCGTGTCGTCACCCTGTCGTCACTGAAGTGCTTCCCTGAGATGTCCCCGATTTTGTGTTAGCCTGTTCCTCGAGGAAGGAGACAGGCCATGAAGCGGTCACGGTTCTCGGAAGAACAGATCTTCGCATCTTGAAGGAGCATCAGGTCGGGATTTCGGCAGGTGAAATGTGTCGCAAGGGCGGGATCAGCGACGCCACATTCTACACCTGGTGCAAGAAGTACGACGGCATGGAAGTGTCGGAAGCCAAACGTCTGAAGGCTTCATCCGCCTTGGGCCTTCATATCCGTCATTCCAGTCGGCGCGTTGCTATCCCAAGAGGTGCTGTTCGCGCGGCACATGATCAATGGCCTAACGAAATACCTCAGCGACGAAAGACCGGGCGGCCGGGCGCCCCTATCCGTCGCAGCGCTTGATCTCGACCGGCTCCCCGGGGTCTGCCCCGAGCGTCAGGCAGCGGCCGTTCGCGCAAAATTCCCACCCGCTCGCCGTGGCGCCGGAACTCGCCAGATGCAGCGTCGCCTGCGGCGGCAGATCCGGCCGGTATGACCAGATGCCGTCTTCAAGCATCGCGCCATCGGGGATTTCCATCCCCGCGCCCGTGCCTTCGACCCGCGCGACGATGAGTTCCAACCCGGCCGGCGTCACCCGCCACTCCTCCTCCCAGCGGGTCTTTTCCACCGAATGCGTCCAGGCGAGCGTGAAGGCGGAGGCCGCAAGCATCGTGGTCTTGCCCGAGGCGATGATGCACAGTGCTATCGGCATGAGGGTGTCCCGGATCTCGCGCTCCCCGGAACCGGTTTCCCTCCTCTGTCTGCCGGCATCATCTCCTTGAGAGGGAGACGTCCGGCAGCAAAGAGGGGCATCTCGTGAAGCCTCACCGGTTTCCGATCCACAACCACATCACTCCGACGCCACCGGCCGCACCCGGGTCCGCCACAAGTGAAGCCCGAGCACCAGGACGGCGAGCGCGAAGCCGATCTCATCGGTCACCGGCAGCGCGGCGATCAGCGTGAAGGCGGCCGCCGCGGCGATCAGGCGCTCCCAGGGCGCAAGTGGCCCGCGCAGGAACCCGATCACCGCCGCGCCCCACAAAAGGATCGCCAGTCCCGCCTTGAAGACGATGTAGGCCACCGCTGGCCAGTAGCCGATCGCATCGGCCAGCGGCCCGCCGTCCTGCAGCATCAGCGCCGGCGTGTAGACGGCCATGTAGGGGATGACGAAACCGGCCGCCGCGACCTTCACGACCTCGATCGAGATTCTGAGCCCGCCCTCCTTGGCGATCGGCGCAGCCGCGAAGCAGGCCAACGCCACCGGCGGCGTCAGGTCTGCCAGGATGCCGAAGTAGAACACGAACATGTGGCTGACGATCAGCGGCACACCGAGTTCGAGCAGCGCCGGCCCGGCAATCGTCGAGGTGATGATGTAGTTCGGGATCGTCGGGATGCCCATTCCCAGCACGATGCAGGTGATCATGGTAAGGACGAGCGACAGGAACAGGGAGTTCTGTCCGACGGAGACGATGTACTGGCCGAAGGTGTTGGCGACTCCGGTCAGCGTCATGGTGCCGATGATCACGCCGACGATGGCGCAGGCGATGCCGACGGGAAGCGCCGTCCGCGCGCCGTCGGCGAGCGAATCGCGGCAGACGGCCAGCGTCTTGCGGCCGCCTTCCACGAAGACGTTGGCGAGGACCAGCACCGCCACGGCCGCAAGCACCAAGCCGATGCCGAAGCGGAAGAAGCTCGCCGCGACCAGGCCGAGCCCGATCCAGAATATGAGGCGGATCGCCTGCCCCGGCAGGCCGAGCGCCACCGAACCGCCGAGGATCAGGAGCACTGTCAGCGCCAGCCCCACCGTCCCGGCAAACAGCGGCGTGTAGCCGGTGAAGAGCAGGTAGACGAGCACGCCGAGCGGAAGCAGCAGGTACCAACCGCGCTTCAACGCGCCCCAAGCCGAAGGCAGCTCGTCGCGCGACAGGCCCATCAGCCCGCGCTTGCCGGCCTCCAGATGCACCATCCAGAAGGTCGAGGCGAAGTAAAGCACCGCCGGCACGATCGCCGCCTTTACGACCTCGTAATATTCGATGCCCAGCGTCTCGGCCATGATGAACGCGACCGCGCCCATGACGGGCGGCATGATCTGCCCGCCCATCGAGGCGGTCGCCTCCACGCCGCCGGCGAAGGCGGGGCGATAGCCGAAGCGTTTCATCAGCGGGATGGTGAACTGGCCGGTGGTCACCACGTTGGCGACGCCCGAGCCAGAGATCGTGCCCATCAGGCCCGACGAGATGACCGACACCTTGGCCGCCCCGCCGCGCGCATGGCCGACAAGCCCGAGCGAGATGTCGGTGAAGAGACGGATCATCCCGCCCTTCTCGAGAAAGGCGCCGAACAGGATGAACAGGAAGATGTAGGTGGACGAGACGTAGGTCGGGATGCCGTAGATGCCTTCCGTCCCGTAGGCCATGTGGTCGATGACCTGCGAAAAGTCGTAGCCGCGGTGGTTGAGCGGCGACGGCAGGTACTGCCCGAACAGGCAATAGGCGAGGAAGGCGCCCGAGATGATTGGCAGCGCCGGCCCCATGATCAGCCATGCGGCGAGGAAGATGGTGGCGAGCGACACGACGCCGAACACGATGTCGATCGGCAGCGGGTCGCCGGCGCGCAAGATCAGCGGCTTGTACTCGATCCACTGGTAAGCGGCGACGGCCATCGCTGCCAGCGCCAGCGCCCAGGCGAGCCCCTTCCACGGCAGGCGCCACCCTGCGGCCGAGGCCACCATCGGGAAGGCGAGCAGGAGCAGGAAGCCGACGTGGATCGCCCGCACGATCTGGCTCGGCAGGTTGACGACGTGCGCGGCTGTGGCGAGCTGAAACACCGAAAACGCGACGGCGATCCAGAACAGGAGCCGCCCTTCCCGCGAGGCGGGGAACCCGCCTCCGGTCGGATCGTGGAAGGTCGCGGAAGAACCGACGTCGCTGGCAGCCGGATTGCTCATGTCATGCCCCGGAAAAGGAGTCGTGCAGGACGAGCGGCCGCCCGGAAGGCGGCCGCGGAGGACGAAGGGATCTCGACGGGCGGACGACCCGTATCAGAGCAGGCCCTTTTCCTTGTAGTAGCGCTCCGCGCCCGGATGCAGCGGGATCGGCAGGCCCTTGGGCCCGGCATCGAGGCTGATCGCCTTGGCGGCGGCGTGCGCGGCGACCATCTCCGGCAGATTCTCGAAGAGCTGTTTTGTCATCTGGTAGGCGGTCTCGTCCGACACGTCGGAGTGGGTCACCAGGATGTTGGTGATGGCAAGCGTCGGCACGTCTGCCGCCTGTCCCTCGTAGGTGCCCGCGGGGATCGTCGCGGCGAGGAACGGTGCGCCAAGCGTCTCGGCCACCGAGGGCGGCACCGAAACCATGGTGATCGGCAGCGCGGTCGCGAGATCCTTGATCGAGGCGACGCCGAGGCCGGCCGACTGCAGCGTGGCGTCGAGCTGGCGGTTCTTGATCAGCTCGACGGACTCGCCGAAGGGCAGGTACTCGGTCTGGCCGAGATCCTCGTAGCTCATGCCCATGGCCTCGAAGATGCGGCGCGCATTGAGCTCGGTACCCGACTTCGGGGCCCCGACCGACAGGCTCTTGCCCTTCAGGTCCTCGAAAGACGTGATACCGGATTCCTTCGAGGCGACGATCTGGATGTAGTTCGGATAGATGGCCGCGATGCCGCGCAGCTTTTCGAGCTTGCTGGAGAAGCCTGCCTCGGCGTCGCCTTCCCAAGCGGACTTGACGGAATCGCCGAGCGCGAAGGCGATCTCGCCGCTGCCCTTCTGGAGCAGGTTCAGGTTCTCGACGGAAGCCTTGGTGGACTGGACCTGGGTGCGGGCGCCCTCGATCTTCTCGCCGTAGATCTTGGCCAGCGCGGCGCCGAGCGGATAGTAGACGCCCGAGGTGCCGCCGGTGAGCACGTTGATGAATTCGTCGGCCTTGGCCGGCAGGGCGCCGAGAGCGAGCGTCGCCGACATGGCACCTGCGGCAAGCAGGCGGGTGCCGATCTTGAACATGGTGAAACCTCCCAAAAATTGGCGCGCGCACAATGCGCGGCGTGGACCATGTTATTGATCGGCGTGCGAAAGCCAACCTAAAAACGCGGCCATACCCGTGCGCCTCTCGCGGCCCGAAGCTGGCATCCGCACCTCGCCACGCGCCCCCAGGCCGGCAACGCCCGGCACAGCGGCACAGAAAACCACTAAGCCTTAACCCGAAAGGGGCCCCGCACGCTTCACGGACGGCCTCATTCGGGGGGTAGCCCTGTCATGTCGCGTTCCGTTTCCGGTCCGGACCAGGGAAAAAGGAAAACGATCCGTGAGCCGGCCCTTCTCCTGCGAAGGGCGCCCTGCGGACCCGTCGCCGGGCCCGCATGCATTTCCCTCGGCCTTCAGGCGCCGAACAGCAGGGCAACATAGGCGCCATAACCTGCCAGCATGGCCGCGCCGGCCAGTCGCGGGATGCGGGTGGCAAAGCGCAAGATGGCGAGCAGCAGCAGCGAGGACGCCACCATCACGGGAATGTCGAACTGCTGCATCGAGGCGGCGACGGGGATGGGGGTCACGATCGCCGTTATTCCCAGGATGCCGAAGATGTTGAAGATGTTGGAGCCGACGATGTTGCCGAGCGACACGGCGGAATTGCCCCGGATTGCCGCCACGAGCGACGTGGCCAGTTCCGGCAGGCTCGTGCCGACCGCGACGATGGTCAGACCGATGACGGCCTGCGAGACGCCAAGCGCCGTTGCGATCGCCGTAGCGCCATCGACAAGCAGGCGCGCGCCGCCGAACAGCGCTGCAAGGCCTGCGGCGGTGACAAGCACCAGGAAGGTCAGGGACCGGCCTTCCGGCTCATGCTCCTCCTTGGCGCTGTCTTGCCGCGATGAGCGGAAGGCAGCGAAGAGAAAGGCGCCGAGCATGGCCAGCATGATCAGGCCGGAAAGAAGCGAGATTATTCCGGTCAGGGCGATTCCCATCACCACGAAGGCCGCGCCTGCCATGATCATGGCCTCGCGGCGCACGGCCGTATCCCAGGCGGCGATCGGGGCGATGAGCGTCGACAGGCCGACGATGAGAAGGATGTTGGCGGTGTTGGAACCGATGACATTGCCGAGCGCGATATCGCTTTGACCCGAGAGCGCGGCGTCCAGCGAGACCAGCAGTTCCGGCGTCGAGGTTCCGAAGCCGACGATGGTCAGGCCGATGACCAGTTCGGAAACGCCGAACCGGCGCGAGAGGCCGACCGCACCGCGAACCAGTGCCTCGCCACCGGCAAACAGCAGCACGAGACCCGTGGCGACAAAAATCCATTCAGTCATGATTGTCCTGACCCTTTCCGGATTGGTGGAGTTCGGTTTCTCCATGAACGTTTTCGTCAGGAGCATTGTTCGCGGGATCCGTCTCCGCGGCCCAGGCCAGCATGGCGACCTTGGCCGTGGCCGCAACCGCCGCGGCGAGCGCCAGCCCGTAGAGAATGAGCGTTGGTGTGGGTGTCAAATGCATCAATCCGCTGACTGCCCAGACCATGGCGATGGCACCTGCAATCGCCTCGGTGGCGAAGAACAGGGTGACCGCAATGACGCCGGTGATGGTCGTGATGGATATGATACGGGTGGGAAGTACCGGATTTCGGGGATGATCCGGCGGAACCGCTTGAAGCGACGGCATGCGCCACGGGCCTTTGAAAGCCGCTACCGGAAACGGAGCGGAGCCGCGGTTAGATGTGGGCGAGATGGCGCCCGCGCAAGGCCCCATGGAGGGCCGCCAAGAAATAATGTTCCGGGCCGGGTCGGAAAGCCGCCAAGGGTGGAACCGGTTCATCCGCGATAGGTGCGCGCGGCCAGCGGTTCCTGCTCCAGAAGTGCCTTGAACATCGTAAGCATGACCGATTCCGGGGGCGCGAACTTGCGCCTCGGATTGGTGACGAGATGGATGTCGACCGACGGCAGCGAGGCGAAGGGCGGCAATTGCCTGAGCAGGCCGGCCCGCACGTCCCGTTCCGCCACATGGGTGGGCAGGGCGCCAATGCCGATATTGGCGATGATCATCCGGCGCACCTCGGTAAGGTTGGAGGAAATGCCGCGCAGGCCTGGCGCCAGGTTCGCCCGCTCGCGCAGGCGCACCACCGAATCCAGCGGTCCGCCTTCGATTTCCGTCTGGAAGGAGACGGACGCCTCTCCGCGCAAATCCTCGAGCGTGATCTCCTTCTTGCCGAACAGCCGGTGATGCGGCCCGCAATAGAGGCCGAAGAATTCGCGGAAGAGAACCCGTGCCTCGATACCCTTGGGCACGGCGTTCATCAGGCAGATGCCGAAGCTCGCCCGGTTCTGGCGGATCCGGTTGACCACCTCGGCGCTTTCGGCAACCACCATGGAGAAGGTGACCTTCGGATGCCGCCGTGCGAACCGCTCCAGGATGTCGTCGAGATGCCAGGAGACGACATGGCTCGCCATGACGATGCTCACGTGACCGGTCAGTTCCTCCTCCTCCGCATCCATCAATGCGGGCAGTTGCGAGACCGCACCGAAGATCGAGGCCGCTTCCGCGTAGAGGATCTGGCCCGACCGGGTGACGCGAAAGCGGTTGGGCTTGCGCTCCACCAGCCTGTGCCCGGTCGTGTCTTCCAGCCGTTTCAGGGCACTGGAGATCGTCGGCTGTTTCAACCCCAGGAAGTCGGCTGCGCGGGAGATGCTCTCCTGTTCCACCACCACCATGAAGGTGCGCAGCAGGTTCCAGTCGAGATTCCAGGGAAAGCGCTGTTCGTAGGGCTTGAGCATTGCCTCAATCTATAATCAGAATTTTGTATATCTATTTGCATGATGATCTGCGCCATGCAAGCGTTCAATCCGGCGCCTGGCCGCGGCCGCCCGAAGGGAACCGGGCCGCCCGCGCGCCGGGCTTTGAGAGCCAGACAGGGAGAACGAAATGACGACACGAAGGAAATTGATGAAGACAGCCGCCGCCGCGGGTTTTGCCGCCGTGGCGCTGTTCGGGATGCAGGGCGCCGGTTTCGCCGAGGAACTGGAGGCCATCAAGGAAAAGGGCACGATCCGCATTGCCATGAGCGGCGCCTATCCGCCCTTCAACTTCGTCAACGAGCAGAACGAGGTGGTCGGCTTCGACCCGTCGATCGGCAAGGAAATCGCAAAGCGCATGGGGCTCGAGGCGGAAATCGTCACGACGGCCTGGGACGGCATCATCGGCGGCCTTCTGGCCAACAAGTATGACGCCATCGTCGGCTCCATGTCGATCACCGAGGAACGCGCCAAGGTCGTCGACTTCGTCGGACCCTACTACACCACCAAGCGCGCGGTCTTCACCAAGCCGGACAGTGAAGTTACCAGCGTCAAGCAGCTGGGTGACGTGACCGTGGGCGTTACCCTCGGCGAGACGCACGAGGAATGGGCGCGCAACCAGGGCTACACGGTGCGCACCTACAAGGGCCTGCCGGAACTTCTTCTGGAGCTTCAGAACGGCCGCGTCGACGTGATCGTCAACGATTCCATCGCCGCCATCCTGGCCATGAAGAAGAACGGCTACGAGTACAGGATGCTCGATGACCTGGAAACCGACGTGATCGGCGCCGGCATCGCCATCCGCCAGGGCAACCCGGAATTGAAGGCGGCCATGCAGAAGGCGCTCGACTCCATGATGGACGACGGCACCTATCTGGAAATCGCCGAGGAATGGGTCGGCGGCGACATCCGCTGACACTGCCAGGCATGCCTGCCGGCCCGCAGCCGGCAGGCAACCCGTTTCCTGACGAAGGGCCGTTCATGAAGACCGCATACGGAAAGCTGACCTGGGAAGAGGTGCGCGACGCCGACAAGGACCGTGTCGTCATCCTCAACGTCTCGGCGACCGAGGACCACGGGCCGCACATGCCGCTGGATACCGACACGGTGCTGGGCATGGCCGTGGCCAACGGCGTGGCCGAGGCCGCGCCCGGGGAGGTCTTCGTCATGCCGGCCATTCCCTACGGCTTCAACGAGCACCACAAGGATTTTCCGGGCGTCATCTGGATCCAGCCCGAAACGCTGATCGCCTTCGTCACCGATGTGACGAACTCGCTCGCCCATCACGGCTTCCGGCGCATCCTGCTCCTGAACTCGCATGGCTCGAACCACCCGGTGCTGGACCTGGCCGCGCGCAAGACGGTGATCGAGACCGGCATCATCTGCGTGTCGGCTTCCTACTGGAACCTGTGCGCGGACCGTATCAACGAGCACCGCAAGTCCGCCATCGGCGGCATCGCACACGCCGGCGAGTTCGAGGCGGCCATGTACATGCACCTGCATCCGGAGGATGTCTATCCGGAGAAGGCGGCGGAACAGAACGTTCACAATCCCGACAGCCGCTTCTTCAACCTCGATCTCGCCAAGGGTGGCGGCAAGGCCATGCTGATGCGCTGGTGGTCGGAAGTCTCGCCCGACGGCACCATGGGCGACCCGACGGTCGCCGATGCCGAAACGGGCGCGAAGTTCCTGGCCGCGGCCATTGAGGAGACCACCGCGCTGGTGCGCGAGATCCGTGCCCTGCCGCTTCTGAAGCGCAAGGACCACCACTGAGCGGAAGGGCAAAGGGCAGGGAGGGCCAGCCGGCATGGATACGGAGCTGATGCTCAAGGTCTATCCGTTCTTTCTCAAGGCGGCGTGGATCACCATCGAACTGTCGGTGCTGACGACCATCCTCGGCCTTGCCTGCGGTGCGCTCGGCGCCGCGGCCCGGCTGTCGCGCCTGGCGTTCTTCCGGTTCCTGGGCGCCGCCTATGTCAGTCTCATCCGCGGCACCCCGGCGCTGATCCAGCTTTTCCTGCTCTATTTCGGAGGCCCGCAGGTCGGCATCCAGCTCGATGCCTTCGAGGCCGGCGTGATCGGCCTTGGCGTCAATATCGGCGCCTACATGACCGAGACCATCCGCGGCGCCATCATCGCAGTGGACAAGGGGCAGACGGAAGCCGCCCGCACGCTGGGCATGAGCCGCTTCCAGACCATGACGCGCGTGGTCCTGCCGCAGGCCGCGCGGCTGATGATCCGCCCGCTCGGTGTCAACATCAATGCGCTGATCAAGGGCACGGCACTGGTGGCCGCCATTTCCGTGGTGGAACTGACCTATACCGCCCAGCGCTACATCGGCTCCACCTACAAGCCCTTCGAGATGTTCATGCTGTCGGGTGCCCTCTACATGGTCATCATCTACGTGACGGGACGCGCGATTGCCTGGGCGGACCGGAAAGCGAGGATCGCATGACGCGCGCCGGCAACAGCACGGGAGGCCGTCATGGGGCTTGATTTCACGGTTGTCCCCCGCTTTCTGGACGTCATCCTGCTCGGCGGTCTCTGGACGGTTGCGATCACGGTCTGCGCGGCGCTGCTCAGCTTCTTCGGCGGCATCTTCTTCGCCGTCATCGCGCTCTACGCGCCGGTCGTCATCCGCCTGCCGTTCCGTGCCTTCGAATGGGTCTTCATGGGCACGCCGCTTCTGCTGCAACTCTTCCTCATCTATTTCGGCCTGGTGCAGATCGGCATCGACCTGCCGGCCTTTGTCGCCGGCGTCATCGGGCTGGGCCTGCATTTCGCCGTCTACAATTCCGAACTGATCCAGACGGCCATCGTCGCGGTCGACAAGGGACAGATGGAGGCCGCCCGCACGCTGGGACTCAGTCGCGGACAGGCGCTGCGCAAGGTGGTGGTGCCGCAGGCGGTGCGCGATGTCATCCCGCCCATCGGCAACAACATGATCGCGCTGCTGAAGGATTCAGCGCTGGTGTCGGTCATCGGCGTTTCCGAACTGACGCTCTCGGCGCAACTGGCCATCGGTCGCACCTACCGGCCCTTCGAATTCTACGTCGTCGCGGCGGTCGTCTACTACATCATCAATCTGGGCATGGAATACGTGCTCCGGAAGATCGAGCGGCGCATCGCGTTGTCGCGGTAAGGGAGGCCAGGCATGAACGAACAACAAACCTTCCTTGAGGTCCGCCACGCCCGCAAGAGCTATGGCTCGCTGGAGGTCATCAAGGACATCAGCCTCAAGGTGAACCGGGGCGAGATCGTCGCCATCATCGGCCCGTCCGGTTCGGGCAAGAGCACGTTCCTGCGCGCCATCAACGACCTCGATCCGCTGACCGGCGGCGAGGTCTGGCTGGAAGGCACGCAAATCAACAAGAAGCTGCCGCACCGCCAGTATGAGAAGCACATCAACCAGGTGCGCCAGGACATCGGGATGGTGTTCCAGCACTTCAACCTGTTTCCCCACCTCTCCGTGCGCGGCAACATCACGCTGGCGCCGAAGCTGCTCAAGGGCCTGTCGGAGGCCGAGGCGAACAAGCTGGCCGAGGAACAGCTCGACCGTGTCGGCCTGCTCGACCGCATCGACTTCATGCCGTCGCAACTGTCGGGCGGGCAGAAACAGCGCGTTGCCATTGCCCGCGCGCTGGCCATGAAGCCCAAGGTCATGCTGTTCGACGAGGCGACCTCGGCGCTCGACCCGGAACTGGTCGAAGAGGTCAACCAGGTGATGAAGAAGCTCGCCAGCGAGCACATGACCATGATCATCGTGACCCATGAAATGGGTTTTGCCGAATCCGTCTGCGACCGCGTCCTCTTCATGGACCAGGGCGTGGTGGTGGAGGAGGGACCGCCGAGCGTCATCTTCCGCAACCCGGAAAGCGAGCGGACCCGGAACTTCTTGCGTAAACATCTAGAGGGCGTCAGGAGCTGACAGGCGATGTCCAACCTTTTCTACCAGTCGCGCCAGCCGCGGCCATTCCTCGACCGTGGCGAGGGCATCTATCTCTACGACGAACACGGCAAACGCTATATCGACGGCTCCTCCGGCGCCATGGTCTCCAATATCGGCCATTCGAACCGCCGCGTGCTGGATGCGATGAAGGCGCAGATGGACAAGGCGACCTTCGGCTACCGTCTGCATTTCCGCACCGAGGCGTCCGAACGCCTGGCCACGAAAACCGCCTCGCTCATGCCCGAAGGCATGGACCGCGTCTTCTTCGTTTCCGGCGGGTCGGAGGCCGTGGAAAGCTGCATCAAGCTGGCGCGCCAGCACGCGCTGACGAAGGGCGAGGCCAGCCGCTGGAAGGTGATCTCGCGCTTTCCCTCCTATCACGGCTGCACGCTGGGCGCGCTGGCGCTGACCGGCTACGATCCGCTGGCCCTGCCGTTCGCGCCGATGATGCAGGCCATGCCCAAGATCGCCGCGCCGACCTGCTATCTGGACCGCGACAACCTCACCGATGAGGCGCGCGGCCTGAAATATGCAGACATGCTGCGCGACGAGATCATCGCGCAAGGCCCTGAGACCGTGCTCGCCTTCATCATGGAGCCGATTGGCGGTGCGTCCACCGGCGCGCTGGTGGCGCCCGACAGCTACTATGCCCGCATTCGCGAGATTTGCGACGAGTTCGGCATCCTGCTGATCTATGACGAGGTGATGACCGGAGCCGGCCGCACCGGCAAATTCACAGCGGCAGAACACTGGGGCATCACGCCCGATATCGTCGCCCTGTCGAAGGGCTTTGCCGCGGGCTATGCGCCGCTCGGCGCGATGGTGGCGCGCAACGATATCGTCGAGGCCATTCTCGATGCCGGCGGCTTCCTGCACGGTTTCACCTATGCCGGCAACCCGCTGGCCTGCGCGGCCGGTCTCGCCGTCTTGGAGGAAATCGAAAGACAGGGGCTGGTGGACAATGCCGCGCGCATGGGCGACCTGCTCAAAAGCCGCCTGCAGGGCCTGATGGACCGCTTCCCCTTCATCGGCGACGTGCGCGGCAAGGGGCTTCTGCTGGCCTTCGAACTGGTCGGCGACCGCAAGACCATGACGCCGCTGCCCGCCGGGCTGAACGCCTACAACCGGCTGGTCGAGATCGCCTATGAAAACGGCCTGATCATCTATTCCCGGCGCACGCGCGGTGGTGTGGAGGGCGATCACTTCCTCGTCTGCCCGCCGCTTATCATAACGGCGGAGCAGATCGACGAACTGATGGCGCTGCTGGTCGCATCGCTTGAACGCTTTGCCGACGAGGCCGGCCTGGAGTGGGACCGCGCGGCATGACGGAAGGCCCGCATATCCGCCCAGGCGAACCCGGCGATGCCGAGGCCATCGCCGGAATGCTCGCGGCGCTGGCCGGTGAGCTTGGCGACGGCGAGCGGTTCCTGACGACGCCGGAGACGATCCGTCGCGACGGTTTCGGCCCTGATGCCGCATTTGCCTGCTTCCTGGCAGTCCGGGAAGCCGAACCGCTCGGCCTCGTCCTGTTCCTGCGCTACTATTCGACCCACCGCGCCGCCGCCGGGGTCTATGTCCAGGATCTCTGGGTTGCGCCCGCGGCCCGTTCCATGCGCCTCGGCGAACGCCTGCTGCAGGCCGCAGCCAGCCATGGCGCGGCCGAATGGGGCGCGGCCTTCCTGCAACTGACCGTGCACCGGCACAACGCCGCCGCCCTGCGCTTCTATGAACGGCTGGGTTTCGTCCTCCACGAAGACCAGCCGATGTCGGTCACCGGCGATGCCTTCCAGGCAATGGCGGGGAGGCGGGCATGAGGCTTCCCGACAAGACCGCGCCGATCGAAGAGGCCGTTGCGGCGATACCCGACGGCGCCATCGTCATGGTCGGCGGGTTCGGCGTGCCGGGCACGCCCTTCACGCTGATCCGCGAAATCGTTCGGCAGGGTAAGCGCGACCTGACCATCGTCAAGAACGATGCCAACGAGCAGAACCTTGGGATAGATCACCTGCTGGCGAGCGGCCAGGTCCGCAAGCTGGTGACCTCGCATATCGGCCTCAACCCGCGCGCCATCGCCATGATGAATGCCGGCGACCTGGAGGTCGAGTTCTGCCCGCAGGGCATTCTGGCCGAGCGCATCCGTGCCGGCGGGGCAGGACTCAAGGGCTTCCTGACGGATATCGGCATCGACACCGAACTGGCGCGGGGCAAGGTGACGCTGGACCTGGATGGTGAGACGGTCCTGCTGGAAACGGCGCTGCGCGCCGATGTGGCGCTGATCCATGCCGCCCGTGCCGATCCCTTCGGCAATCTCGAATATGCGGCCACCGCGCGAAACTTCAATCCGCTGATGGCCATGGCGGCCGACCGGGTGATCGCCGAGACCGAAGCACTGGTGCCGCTCGGCGGACTGTCTGCCGACGCCGTCCACACGCCGGGTCCCTTCGTGGACCGCGTCGTGGTGCTAAAGACACTGAGCAGGGAGTATGACGTTGTCCGACGCCAGGGTTAGAATGCTGGAACGCGCGGCGCGCGAGGTTCAGCCCGGCATGGTCGTCAACCTTGGCATCGGCCTGCCGACCAAGGTGGTCGATCACCTGCCGGACGATTTTCCCTATTGCCTGCATACGGAAAACGGCCTGTCGGGCATCGGTCCGGCGCTCGGTCCGGACATGGCCGACCGCAACCTGATCGACGCCGGTGGCGCCTATGTGTCCACGGTGCCGGGCAGCGCCTTCTTCGACAGCGCGCTCTCATTTGCGCTGGTGCGCAGCGGCCGTCTCGATCTCACCATGCTCGGCGCCTTCCAGGTTTCCCAGGCCGGCGATCTCGCCAACTGGAAAATCCCCGGCCAGTTCTCGCCCGGTGTCGGCGGCGGCATCGAACTGGCGCAGAAGGCGCGCCGCGTCGTGGTGCTGACGACGCATACCGACCGGGCCGGAAACCCGAAACTTGTCGAACGCTGCGCGCTGCCGCTGACGGCGAGCGCCTGTGTCAACCGCATCTTCACCGAACTCGCCGTCATCGACGTCACGCCCGGCGGCTTCGCGCTGCGCGAACTGGCGCGCGAAACCGATATCGAAACGGTGCGCGCGGCCACCGGCGCGCTGCTGATCGTGCCCGACGGCGAAATCCCGAGATTCTAGGAGCGGGCCATGGACGAGAAGCAACAGGCGGCAATCCTGAACGCGGTGGACGCGCGTTTCGATGCACAGGTGGAATTCCTCGCCGAACTGACGCGCTTTCCCTCGACGCGCGGGCGCGAGCAGGGCGCGCAGGACTTCATGGCCGGCCAACTGGCCGAGCGTGGCCTCGCTGTCGACCGCTGGACCTTCGATGTCGACGACATCCGCCATCTTCCCGGCTTCTCTCCGGTCATCGGCAATTACGAGGACGCGGTGAACGTCGTCGCAACCCGCCGCTCGGCAACGGGCAAGGGGCGCTCCCTCATCCTCAACGGCCATGTCGACGTGGTGCCGGAAGGCCCGCTCGACATGTGGGACAGCCCGCCCTATGAGCCTCGCGTCGAGGACGGCTGGATGTTCGGGCGCGGCGCGGGCGACATGAAGGCGGGTCTGGCCTCCAACCTTTTCGCGCTTGACGCGCTCCACGCCTGCGGCCTGGCGCCGGCGGGCGATGTCTTTTACCAGTCGGTCGTCGAGGAGGAATGCACGGGCAACGGCGCGCTGGCCTGCCTTCAGCGTGGCTACCGGGCCGACGCGGCGCTGATTCCCGAGCCTTTCAGCGAAAAGCTCGTAACCGCCCAGGTCGGCGTCATCTGGTTCCAGGTCCACCTGAAGGGCCTGCCCACCCATGTTGCCTATGCCGGCAGCGGAGCCAATGCCATCGAGGCGGCCGTGCCGCTCATCGGTGCATTGCACCGGCTACAGGACCGCTGGAACATGGGCAATCACCGCCACGATGCCTACGGTCACATCCACCATCCGCTGAACCTCAATGTCGGGCGCATCGAGGGCGGCGACTGGGCGAGTTCCGTGCCGGCCTGGTGCGTGTTCGATGTGCGCATCGGCCTCTATCCCGGCCAGGATATCGCGACGGCAAAGGAAGAAATCGAGGCCGTGCTGAACGAGGCCGCGGGGGAAAATGCCTTCCTGCGCAAGAACCTGCCGCAGGTCGTCTATCATGGCTTCCACGCCGAAGGCTACGCGCTGGGCGACGACCGGCGCGAAACGACCCTGGCCGCCGTCGGCACGCTGGAGGCCGCCCACGGGGCGGTGACAGGGGACGCGCTTGACCGGGCGGCCATCACCGCCACCACCGACGCCCGCTTCTTCGGCCTCTATGCCGATACGCCGGCACTCGTCTATGGCCCGCATGCCGAGGCGATCCACGGTTTCAATGAACGCGTCGACTTGGAAAGCATGCGCCGGGTCACCAAGGCGACGGCGCTGTTCATTGCGCGCTGGTGCGGACTGGAGCCGGCCTGACCGGCCGGCAGTCTTGGGCTGCGGCCCTGCGTGGCGTGCCAGCATGAATGCGCCGAACCGGCGGAACCTTTCCTTTTGAAAATCATTCTGGTTCGTGTTCGCGATCCATTGATTGCGGCCGCGCGCTCGCATAATGGAAGCCGCCGCGCAGGCGCGCCACGACTGCCATAAATTCTCCGCAAAGTGGCCCGCTTGTTTGCGGTGCAGCATCGAGACCGGAATCCCCGGCAGCTCTCGACATTCTTGAGGATCAATAATGCAGCGTCGCCAATTCAATTTCGCGATGACCCTTGGCCTGTTGGCGGCCACGACCCTGGGCCGCCTGTCCCCGGCTGGCGCCGCGGACGGGACTGCCGCCGCGGAACCGGCTTCCGCCGGCGTTCCCTTCGACTTCGACATCCTGACCGCGCGCGCCCGTGACCTGGCGGCATCGGACTACGTGCCCCCCTCGGGCGATCTGCCGGATGCCCTGGCCGAACTGGACTATGACGGTTATCGCCGCATCGCCTACGACCCGGAACGATCGGTCTGGCGCGGCAATGAATCCTTCGCGCTTCAGGCCTTTCACATGGGCTGGCTTTTCCGCACGCCGGTCAATGTTCATGCGGTCTCCGGCGGAGTGGCCGAACCGGTCGGCTTCTCCCCGGCCGATTTCATCTATCGCGAACCCCTCGACGCCGCGCGCATGAAGCAGGTGGACATGGCGGGCGTTGCCGGTTTCCGGGTCCTCTACAACCTCAATTCAAAAACGGTTCTGGATGAACTGGTCGCCTTCCAGGGCGCGAGCTATTTCCGTGCGCTGGGCCGCGGGTCGCGCTACGGCCTCTCGGCGCGGGGCCTCGCCGTCGACACGGCGACTGGCACCGACGAGGAATTCCCGCGCTTCAGTGATTTCTACATCGAGAAGCCGGCCCGTGGCGATGGCGTGCTGACGGTCCATGCGCTGCTCGACAGCCCGAGTGTGACTGGCGCCTACCGTTTCGTCATCACGCCTGGCGAAACCACGCAGATGGAAGTGACCAAGCGTTTGTTCCTCAGGCGCGACGTCGCCCGGCTGGGGATCGCGCCGCTGACCTCCATGTTCCTGTACAACGGCATCAACCGCCACGCCTTCGACGATTACCGCGAAGCCGTCCATGACAGCGAGGGCCTGAAGATCGTGCGCGCCAATGGCGAGGAGTTGTGGCGCAGCCTCAACAACCCCCGCCAACTGGCCAGTTCCTTCTTCGCCGAGGACAGCCCGCGCGCCTTCGGTCTTTATCAGCGAAGCCGCGCGTTCCAGCAGTACCAGGACGCCGGCGCCCACTACGAAATGCGTCCCTCGCTGCTCGTCGAACCGCTGGGCGACTGGGGCAGGGGCACTGTCACCCTCATCGAGATCCCGACGGAACTGGAAGTCAACGACAACATCGTCCTGTTCTGGGTGCCGGAGGGAGAGGCAAGCGCCGGCCAGGCGCTGGAATACCGCTACCGCCTGACCTGGGGCACGATCGCCGAAGACGCCACGCGCATGGCCCGTGTCGTGGAGGTTTCGGCCGGCGGCGGCGGCGTTTCGGGCGTGGATGAAGCCGACAAGCAGGACTCGCGCAAGTTCGTTGCCGACTTCGAGGGTGGCCTGCTGGGGAACCTTCCCGCAGACGCCGGCGTTGAGGCGGTGGTCGAGGTTTCCGCCGGTGAGATCGTCCATGCGACGGTCGCCCCGGTCGAGACGACCACCCGGTGGCGCATGGTCATCGACCTTAAGCTGCCGGAAGGCACCCCCGTGGAGATGAAGGCCCATCTCGCCCAGCGCGAAAACAGAATTTCCGAATACTGGCTTGTCCAATGGAGAAAAGGCGATGAGCAGCGGTCCTGACGTGAACATGGCAGCGCGTGACGAGGCGCCGGACCTGGCGCCGCCTGCAAGCCCGATGGCCATGCCCGAACAGGTCGTCGAACGTCCGCGCCGCGCGGCCGCCGGCAACGGGCTATTCTCCTTCCTCCCCATCGCCATGAAGCGGCTGGCGAACTGAATTCGAGCCCTGTCGTGGTCCAGTTTCGACGTTTCGTCTCATTCCTGTTTGCGTTCACATTCGCGGCCATCGCGGCGCGGCTGGCAGCCGATGTCTTCCTGTCGGACGGCTTCGATCCGCTTGACGTTGTCCGGGTGCTGCTGCTCGCCGCGACATCGGCCTGGATTGCCTGGGGCGCGTCGCTGGCATTGCAGGGCGTGCTTGCGCCCATGCCGGTGGCGAAGCCGGCTGCGACTGCCCCGGCACCCCTCGAGGCTGACCGCATCGGCGTGCTCGTTCCCGTCTACAACGAGGACCCGGTCCACGTCCTCTCGCGCGTCCATGCCATGGCCTGGTCGCTGCACGCGGAAGGCGAGGGTACGCGTTTCGAATTCGTGGTCCTGTCCGACACCCGCGACGAGGCCATTGCCGCGGAGGAACGCCGCTGGATGCAGCAGCTTCGCCGCGATGGCCCGCCGGCCATGAATTTCTTTTACCGCCGCCGGGAGAAGAACACCGGCAAGAAGGCCGGCAATGTGGCGGAGTTCCTGCGCGCCTCGGGCGGGCGCTACGAATTCCTCGTCATTCTCGACGCCGACAGCCTGATGGACGGCGCTACCTTGGTGGAGATGGCCCGGCGCATGGAGGCCGATCCGCGTCTCGGCCTTCTCCAGACATTGCCGAAGATCATTCACGCGCGGTCGTGGTTCGGCCGCGCGATCCAGTTTTCCGCCTCCTTCTACTCACCCTTCTTCGCGCGCGGGCTTGCACTCCTGCAGGGCCGCACCGGTCCGTTCTGGGGTCACAACGCCATCGTGCGCACCCGCGCCTTCGCCGAAAGCTGCGGCCTGCCGGTGCTGTCGGGCAAGCCGCCCTTCGGCGGGCACATCCTCAGCCACGATTATGTCGAGGCCGCCATGCTGGCGCGCAACGGCTGGACCGTGCGGGTCGATCCCGATCTTGAAGGCTCCTTCGAGGAAGGTCCGGACAATGTCATCGATTTCGCCAAGCGCGACCGGCGCTGGTGCCAGGGCAATCTCCAGCACGCGCGGCTCATCGGCGCGCCCGGCCTCGGTCCCTGGAGCCGGTTCGTCTTCGTGCAGGGCATCATGGCCTATGCCGCATCGCCGTTGTGGCTGGTCTTCCTCGTGGCCTCGCTGCTGGCTCCGGTGGTTGCGCCGGAACCGAACTATTTTCCCGTGCCCCGCATGCCCGCCATCTTCCCGACACCGGAGACGGCGCAGGCCGTGGCCCTGCTGGTGGGCATCTTCGGACTGCTCATCGGGCCCAAGCTGATCATTGCTTCTCATGCCGCGTGGACCGGCACGGCGCGCAGCTTCGGCGGGCCGTTCGCGGTCATGCGCTCCACTTTGGCCGAAATCCTGTGGTCGAGCGTTCTTGCGCCCGTCACGCTGATGTTCCAGAGCCGCTCGGTCGCCCAGGTTCTTCTGGGCCGCGATGGCGGCTGGCCGGCCACGAACCGCGATGCCGGCGAGATCGGCATGCGTGAAGCCTGGGCGGCGTCCTGGTGGATCGTGCTGACGGGCCTGGTGATGCTGGCCGCCTCCTCTGTGCTGGAGACCGGCCTGTTATTCTGGTTCCTTCCCGTTGCCATGCCGATGGTCTGCGCGCCGGCGATCATCGCCTGGTCCTCCTCGCGCGCAAGCGGCGTGTCCGCCGCGCGCAAGGGCCTGTTCCTGACCGAAGCCGAACGCGCCGTCCCGCGGGTCGTCCTCGCCTGCGAAGCCAGTCGCATCCGCTGGCAGGGTGGCGGCATGTCCGCTCCCTCGGGTGGCACAATTGCGGATCAGCCGGCATCCGCCCGAAATGCGGTGGCCTGACATCATGACGCAACCCTTTGTGCCGGCCGCAAAAACCAGGGACGTCCGGCTCGACGTGGCAAGGGGGCTGGCGCTTCTCACGATCTTCATCAACCATGTGCCCGGCAATCCGCTGGAAGGCTTCACCTCGCGCAACTTCGGCTTCTCCGATGCGGCGGAGGCTTTCGTCCTGATGTCGGGCCTTGCCGTGGCACTGGCCTATTCGGGCGGGTTCTTCCGGAATGACTGGCGTGGCGCCGCCGGCCGCATGCTGCGCCGTGCCGGCAAGCTCTATCTCGTCCATGTCGTCACCATGTCGCTTGCGCTCATGATCCTGGCCGCGGGTGTCGCCTTCCTGGGGACCGACCAAGTCGCCGAACAGGTGAATTTCACGCGCCTCCAGACGGACGGATGGAAGGCCGCTCTCGGCGTTCCATTGCTGGGCTACCAGATCGGCTATTTCAACATCCTGCCGCTCTATGTCGTGCTGCTGGTGGCCGCCATTGCCTTGCTGGCTGTCGGCATGCGCAACGTGTGGGCAATGCTCGCGCTTTCTGCGTGCGTATGGATCCTGGCCCATCTGAC
Source organism: Phyllobacteriaceae bacterium (assembly GCA_002708825.1). Lineage (GTDB taxonomy): Bacteria > Pseudomonadota > Alphaproteobacteria > Rhizobiales > Rhizobiaceae > Zhengella. The sequence continues at coordinate 19,692 of PAPF01000026.1, forward strand.
TGGCCTCAACCTGCCCAACTGGCCAGGCGACTGGGGCTGGTTCCTCAATCCCTTCGGATGGCAACTGGTGTTCGCCTGCGGCATAGCCATTGGCCTTGGCGTCATGAAGGGGCGTCCGCTGGTGCCCTTCAATCCCGTGCTTTTCGTCCTGTCCTGGGGCTTCGTCCTGTTCTCGGCCTTCTGGGTGAAGCTGGAGATGGGCGCGGTTCCGGGCCTGGCGCACCTGCCGGCACTGCTTGCCGACACGGACAAGGGCGCCCTTGCCTTCCTCCGCCTCGTCCATGTGCTCGCGCTTGCCTATGCTGTCATCCATACGGGCTGGGTCGGGGCGCTGTTGTCGAGCGCACCCATGCGCCCCGTTGCGACCATCGGCCGGAACGGATTGGCCGTCTTTGCGGCAGGATCGTTGCTGGCCATCCTTCTGCAGGTCGTCTTCGAGGCCTGGCCGGTCAGTGACTTCGGCAAGATGCTGTTCATCGTGGCCGGGATTGCCGTCCACTATGCCGTCGCCCTTCGGTTCGACGATCGCAAACGGACAGGGAGGGCGCGCAATCCCAAGGCCGCGATGCCGCCGCTGCGGCCGGACCGTGAGACAAGCAACGCATGAGACCGGAAAGGGCGGTCATACCCTGTCAGGATTTGCCGGAGGCATAGTCGAAGACCGGAACGTTCACATGGCGCAGCGCGACGGACTGGCCTGCAAGGCGGCGAATGCCGTCGAGCTTCTCGGCAACCATGTGGTCGAGATGACGCTCGCCGCAATCGCGGCACAGCAGGGCAGGCACGTTTTCCACGATGGTGGGAATGGAAGTCCAGAAGAAGACCACCGAGGTGACCACGGGCTCGACACGGCGCCCTTGGCAGGCGCTGCAGGCCGGCGTTCTTTCATCGGCGGCGTCCGTTCCGTGTGCCTGGGTTCCAGTACTGCGATCCATGGCCGTTCTCCTTGAAAGAACCGGCGGGCCATGTCTGGGGCATGCCATGGCCCGCCGGCACCGAAGTTGTCCGGGAACAGGGGCTTGAATATCCCGGACGACGTTCTGGGCCGGTGTTTTTTGACCCTTCGCCAGTGTCCGGTTGCCGGATGCAGCCATACGCCGTTGGCGCGATGCTTGCCGGCCGGCTTTCCATGCTGCCCCGGCTTCCGCCTGGCCGTCACATATTGGCCTTGCACACCTCTCCGGCATTGACGCCTGTCAACACCGTGCCCGCCAGCCTAGCCCGTCTGGACCCATGATGCCTGTCAATGCCAATCTGCATGACTGGTGATCCGCTGAACCGTGAAGCTGCTGACCATGGAGGAAAGCCATGACGTTCCTGTTTCAGGATCGCGCCGAAGCAGGCCGCAAGCTGGCTGCGGCGCTGGAGACCCTTGAGGGGGAGAACGTGATCGTCTACGCCCTGCCGCGCGGCGGTGTGCCTGTCGCCGCCGAGATCGCGCGCGCCCATGGATGGCCGCTGGACCTTCTGCTTGTCCGCAAGATCGGCGCGCCGGGTCATGACGAACTGGCGCTCGCAGCTGTCGTCGATGGCGAGGCGCCGGACATTGCCGTCAACGAGGATGTCGCTGCGATGTACGGGCTTGAGGACGCGGATGTGCGCGACATGGCCAGGCCCCATCTGGCGGAGATCGAAAGGCGGCGGACGCTGTATCTGGAGGGCCGCCCGCCGCTCGCCGCGGCGGGCAGGACCGCCGTTGTCGTCGATGACGGCATTGCCACCGGGGCGAGCGTCATGGCCGCGCTCAAGGCGCTGGCGCGGCGAGGTCCCGCGCGGATCGTGCTTGCCGTACCGGTGGCCCCGGCCGACACGCTCGAGCGTCTGCGCCCGCTGGCTGACGAGATTGTCTGCCTGGAAATACCCGAACGTTTCTACGCCGTCGGCGCCCACTACCATTCGTTTGCCCAGGTCGATGACGCCGAGGTCGTCGACCTGATGCGCAGCCTCGCACCGGGAAAGGGTTCAGCCGGTTGAGCCTTCAGGCCGCGTGGAGCGGGGCCGGCGGCTTGCCGGAAACGGCGATCGGGGCGGTGACCGGACGGCCGTGGGTCAGTGACTGAAGTTCGTCGCCGATCGAGGCTGCCATGCCGCTCAGCCTCTTGCTGTCGACAATGACGACATGCCTGCCGTCGACAACCCGGATGATGCCCCGCCGCGCCAGTTGCTGCATGTTCCGTGACAGCGTCTCCGTGGTGGTTCCCAGGTAGGGAGCCAGGTCTTTCCGGGAAACGGGGATTTCCAGCGCGACCGGTTCTCCGGCCGGCATCGCGCCCTGCCGCCGGGTCATCAGTGCGAACAGGTAGCCGGCCAGCCTCTGCAGCGTCGTTCGGCAGTTGAAAAGGGTCAGCCATTCCTGGATTTCCTCCGCCTGCCGCTGCGCCGTTTCCAGCACGCCGCAGGAGAAGTCCCCGTCCTGGTGAGCCAGGTTGATGAAGGACTGGCGGGGGATCAGGCAGATGCTTGCCTTCGTCGCGCACTCATAGCCGAAGCGTGAAGTCTGGTCGAAGATGTTGCCGACAAGGCGGCCTTCCTCGATCAGACCGATGACCATGTGGCGGCCGTCGGCTGTCGTGTTGGTGATCTTGACGACGCCCGAACGCACGATGCCCACGTGATGGACGGTTTCGCCCTGGGCGATGATGGTGTCGCCGGCTTCATGGATGGCAGGCGACGAGATGGCCGCCATGGTCCGGAGGGTTGCCGCGCCCGCGGCCCGGCATGGTCCGAAATCGCGTGACGGACAGTTGGAACACCTGTTGCTGGCGAATAAGTGCGGCCCCTGCATTGGCTGTGCCTCCCCGGCTCGACAATCCGTCTGCCTCGCGCACACGCTTCGATGTTGCCTCGTGCAGTTGCCTGCTTGCCGTGTTGCGTTCGGCGCTCCGGATCACGGGAAAAATATTTTTCCGGTCCGGCAGGTTTCGCAACGGGAATTGTGTTGAGAATTGTTGGGCGGGTTCAGTCGTCCTGCCGGCCGGGTTCCCGAACCACCTGTTCCGCCGTGGTTTCGTCAGGTTCCATCCGGAATGCCGGCCGCACGTCTCCGACAAAGACATAGCCCACGCCACGGACACTCTTGATCAGCATGTCGCGGTCGGTGTCGTTCTCGATCTTCTCGCGCAGATGGGCGACATGGCCGTCAAGCGTCCTGTCGAGCGGATCGCGTTCGCGGCCGCGCAGCTTCTGCCAGATCTCGTCGCGCGAGAGGATCCGGCCCGGATTTTCCAGGAACAGCGCCAGCAGGTTGAACTCCGTCTCCGTGAGGTGGATCTCGCGTTCATCGGTTGTCCGGACACGCCGCCGCAAGGCGTTGAAGACGGTATGGTCGAACGACAGGTCCTGTCCGTTGTCGGTCTTCTGGTGCGGCAGCAGGCCATAGCGTTCAAGCACCGTGCGCACACGGATTTCCACTTCGCGGGGATGGAACGGCTTGGCGATGTAGTCGTCGGCACCGCTTTCCAGCCCGCGCACGCGATCCAGCGGATCGGATTGCTCGGTGATGATGATGACCGGGATATTGTCTTCCGACCGCAATTTGCGCGCCAGCGCCAGCCCGTCCTCGCCGCCCAGCACGAGATCCAGCGTGACGAGGTCGAAGCGTGTCTCGCCCAATCGTCCGAAAAGCTCGGCTGGACTGGCCGCCTCCGCCGGTTCGTGCCCTGCGCCGGACAGCACGGATACAAGGGTCGCGCGCGTTTGCGCATCGTCGTCGGCCACAAGGATCCGGCATCGCTCCCCGGCGTCATTTCCGTCGGATCCGGTTGGCATGGCCCCTCCCTGTTCGCCGAATACGCATTCTAATAAATGAATATATATCAGATTGGCGACATTTTCACCCCGCTGTCCGAATGCCACTCAGAGCGTTCGAGGAAAAGACGGGCGGCCGGCGATGACGGCCATCAAGGCGTAAGGCTCATCCGGGTCCCATGATGCGGCGAAAGATCGTCTAACCGGCGCGGTTCGCCGTCATGCCGCGCGGTTCATCCGGAGGTGCCAGTCATGCCTGAAACCGATGTCTTCGTTCATGCGCCAGACAGCGCCGAGGGCAGCCTGCCTGGCATTCTTGCGATGCCGGAAGCGCCTTCGGGCCTGGTGATCTTCGCCCATGGCAGCGGCAGCAGCCGGATGAGTCCGCGCAACAGGGAGCTTGCCGGTGCGCTGGGCCGCCGCGGCATGGCGACCCTGCTCTTCGATCTCCTGACACCGGCGGAAGCTGGCGAGAGGGCGAACGTTTTCGACATCCCCCTGCTTGCTCGGCGTCTTGTCGGCGCGCTCGAATGGTCGGCCCGGATGCCGCAACTGGCCAGCCTGCCGGTGGGCCTGTTCGGTGGCAGCACCGGCGCCGCCGCCGCGCTGATGGCCGCTGCCGAGGCGCCGCACCGGGTGCGCGCCGTGGTATCGCGCGGCGGGCGCGCCGACATGGCGGCTGCAAGCCTCCACAAGGTTCTGGCACCGACGCTGCTGATCGTCGGCGGCGCGGACACCCAGGTGCTGGAACTGAACCGCGCGGCCTTAACGCGGCTGAACTGTGAGGCAAGGCTGGAGATCGTTCCCGGCGCGACCCATCTCTTTGAAGAGCCGGGTGCACTTGAGCGCGTGGGGGAACTGGCCGGCGACTGGTTCGCCGCCCATCTTTCGCGGGCGCCATGACGTGGGTCAATGGCTTTGCGCCGCCAAGGCATATGGTTCGATGAGGAAAAGACAGGAGGCCGGCATGGCGGTATTGGCGATCGACAGCAATGAACTGGACGGAATCCTGCTGCGGTTGCGGGCGATCATGGCCCGCGAGGAAAACGACGTTCCCGATCCCGGCGGCAATCCCGCCGATGACCAGGTGTCCGCGGCCTTGCAGGATCTGCCCGACGACCTGAGCCGCGAGGAAGTGGTCGAGGAGATCGAGGCGCTCAACGACGACCAGCAGGATGCGCTGGTTGCCCTTTCCTGGCTCGGGCGCGGCGACTACGAGCCGCAGGAATGGGAAAACGCGCTGGCCATGGCGCGCGAGCGTCATGAGGGTTCGACCGCGCAATACCTGCTGTCCCATCCCCTCGTCGCCGAGCAGATCGAGGAGGGCTGGGAGATGCTGCGCAAGGCCGGTGAACTGGACTGAAGGCCCGGAACCGGCCGGCGTCAGGGCTCAGCCCGTGCCGGCCTGTCCTGTCCTGTCTTCCAGATAGGCCAGAAGCGCATTGACCGATCCCATCTGCCCGTAATCGCTTTCCGGCATCGGCGCGCCCGTCAGTTCCGACAGGGCAGCCACGAGGTTCAGGAAATCCATGGAATCGATGTCGAATTCCTCCCGCAGGTCGCCATCGCGATCGACGTCGGCCATATCGATGTCGGGGGCGATCCGGTGCAGTTCGCGGGTCAGCAGCGTTTCCAGCTTGTCTCGGTTCATAGGGATTCCGGCTCCTGCAGCAATTGTCCGATCCGGGCCAGGAAAAGCGCGCCGCGATGGCCGTCGCTGACCCGGTGATCGGCCGAAAGCGTGATTGTTGTGACGAGGCGCGCGTCGACCGTTGTGCCGTCCGCCCAGGGGCGAAGGCGCGGCGTACCGAACCCGGCAAGCGCCACCTGCGGCGGATAGATGACGCCGAACAGGCGGTCCACGCCCCGGTCGCCGAGACTGGAAACCGTGATCGTGGGATTGGCCAGTTCCCCGGAACGGTAGCGCCCGGCACGCACGCGGGCGACGAGATCGGAGATCGCGGCCATCAGCGCGGCGGCCGTCATGTCCTGGGTATCGTGAATGGCCGGCGCAACCAGCCCTCCGCCACGGATGTTGATGGCCACGCCGGCATGGACAGACGGCGCCGGGGAAAAGCCGTTCTCGCCCATGTGGCCGTTGAACTCGGGATATTTCCCACAGGCACGCGCCACGGCCTTGACGAAAAGGGCGATCAGCAGCATCCGTTCGGCCGCCGGTTTGCCGGCATTGGTGTCTTCCAGGAAGCGCGCGGCTCGCGACAGGTCCACATCATGGGCCAGGTAGTAGTGAGGGATCTCGCGCTTGGAGCGGGCCATGGCCGCCGCGATTGCCGCGCGCATCCCCTCGGCCCCGCCTGCGGCGGGTTGCCGCGCGGCGCCGGTCTCGATGTCGGCCAGCACGATTGCCCCGTCAGGACCGCTGCCGGACACGCCGGCAAGGTCGATGCCCCTTGTCCGGGCGAGGCGGCGGGCAGCGGGACTGGCGCGCACGAAACCGCCGGTTACGGGTGCCGGTGTCGCAGCAGGCGGGGAGGCTGCTTCCTCTGTCCTGGCGGTAACAGGCTCAACGGCCGGTGTTTTGGCAGGCGGCGCCTGCTGCTCAGGCTGAAGCGGCGCTGCGGTATCTTCTCCCCTTGCCAGGATCATGGCCAGCGGTGCACCGACCGGGACGGTCTCGCCGATCTGCGCGACGAGGTCGCCGACCGTCCCGTCCTCGAAGATCTCGATCTCGATGGCCCCTTTCTGGGTTTCCACCACGGCGACAATGTCGCCGCGCTTCACCGTGTCGCCCGGCTTGACCAGCCATTCGGCCAGCGTGCCTGCCTCCATGTCGGCGCCGAGCGAGGGCATGCGGAACGTGCCCATGGCTCATTCCCGTCCCATGGTGCGCCGCGCGGCCGCGACGATGCTTTCGACCTGCGGAATGGCCGCAGCCTCGAGGTGCCGCGCATAGGGAACCGGCACTTCCGCCGAACAGACGCGTGCCAGCGGGGCGTCGAGGTCGAAGAAGGCGTCCTCGGCCAGCCGCATGCCGATCTCGGCGGCAAGGCTGCCCGTTCGCCAGCCCTCGTCCACCACCAGCGCGCGATGGGTCTTGCGCACCGAGGCGAGGACGGTTTCCATGTCGAGGGGCCGCAAGACCCGCAGGTCGATCACCTCGGCGTCCACCCCCTCCTTTTCGAGGGTTTCCGCTGCCTCCAGCGTCTTGAACAATGATCCGCCATAGGTGATCAGCGTGATGTCGCCGCCCGTCCGGCGCACCGCCGCGCGTTCGATGTCCACCGGCCCCGCATTGGCCGCGAGCGCTCCGGAGCGGTTGTAGAGCATGACATTCTCGAAGATGATGACCGGGTCCGGTTCCTGGAGCGCCGTCCAGAGCATCCCGCGCGCGTCTTCAAGCGTCGCCGGCGCCAGCACGCGCAGGCCCGGGATATGGGCGTAGAGCCCTTCGAAACTGTGCGAATGCTGGGCGGCAAGCTGCTTTCCCGCGCCCGTTGCCATGCGGATGACGACCGGAACGCCGAAGGCGCCGTTCGACATGTGGCGGTAGGTCGCCGCCGTGTTGACGATCTGGTCGAGCGCCAGCAGCGAGAAATTCACGGTCATCAGTTCCACGATCGGCCGCATGCCGGCCATGGCGGCACCAATGCCCGCGCCGGTGAAACCGGATTCCGACAGCGGCGTGTCGCGGATGCGCTCCGGGCCGAACCGGTCGATCAGACCCTTGCTGACCGCGTAGCAGCCGCCGTAGCGCCCCACGTCCTCGCCCATCAGGAAGACGCGCTCATCCTTCTCCATGGCCTCGGTGATCGCCGCCTTGACCGCCTCGCGATAGGTGGTCTCGATCGTGCCTTGCGGAGCGGGGACAGCCGGCGGGGCAGGGCGCTCGTCCGCCACGACGTGGCGCAGCAGCGTTTCCACAGGCTCCCATGCGCCGCCCTTGGCGAAGCGGACGGCTGTATCGATTTCGGCGGCTGCCTCGGCCTGGATGCGCTCCACATCCTCCCGGTGAACGAGGCCGGACTGCTCCGCCCATGTCTGGAAACGCAGGATCGGACCCTTCTTGCGCCAGTCCTCCACTTCCTGGCGGTCGCGGTAGAGCTGTGCGTCGAACATGGAATGGGCGCGGAAACGGTAGGTCCGGCATTCCAGCAGATACGGATTGCCGGTCGAAGCCATGGCCTCCAGCGCGCGCCGCGCCGCGGCTTCCACGGCCACGACGTCCATGCCGTCCACGCTTTCGGCAGCCACGGCATAGCCGGCCGCCTTGGCCGCCACGTCGGTCATTGCCTCGGACCGCTCCAGCGCCGTGCCCATGGCATAGCCGTTGTTCTCGCAGACGAAGACGACAGGCAGGTTCCACAGTGCCGCCAGGTTCATCGCTTCGTGGAATTCGCCTTCCGCCACGGCGCCCTCGCCGAAGAAACAGGCGGTGACGGCGGTTTCGCCGCGCATCCGGTCGGCCAGCGCGAGGCCTGCGGCCAGCGGCAGGCCGCCGCCCACGATGGCGTTGCCGCCAAAAAAATTCTTCTCGCGAGAGAACAGGTGCATGGAACCGCCGCGCCCGCCTGCGCAGCCGTCGGCCTTGCCGAACATCTCCGCCATGACCGTATCCATCGGCACGCCGCGCATCAGCGCATGGGCATGTTCGCGATAGGTGGCGACGATCCGGTCCTTGTCTTGAAGCAGCGGTATGACGCCCGCCGCCACCGCCTCCTGTCCGTCATAGAGGTGGAGAAAGCCGCGGATCTTCTCCTGTGTGTAAAGCTCGGCGCATTTCTCCTCGAACATGCGGATGCGGATCATCCGGGAAAGCTGCTCCAGCGCATGCGTCCGGTCCAGCCGGATCCTGGTTCCGGTCATCGCTCGTCACTCTCCAGCGTTGAAATGTCGCCTTCCGCCAGTCCCAGTTCGCGCGCCTTGAGCAGCCGGCGCATGATCTTGCCGCTGCGTGTCTTCGGCAGGTTGGTGCGGAACAGGATGTCCTTGGGCGCAACCGCCGGCCCCAGCCGCTTGCGTGCATGGCCGATCAGGTCGAGCCGCAATTCATCGGACGCGGCGAAGCCGGGCTTCAATGCCACATAGGCCTTGACGATCTCGCCCACCGTCTCGTCCGGAATGCCGATCACGCCGGCCTCGGCCACGGCCTCGTGCTCCATCAGCGCGCTTTCCACCTCGAACGGCCCGATCAGGTGGCCAGCACTCTTGATGACGTCGTCGGCGCGCCCGACGAACCAGAAATAGCCGTCCTTGTCGCGCATCGCCAGGTCGCCGGTCATGTACCATCCGTCGGCAAAGCACTTCCGGTAGCGCTCCTCTTCGTTCAGGTAACCGCGCATCATGGAGGGCCAGCCGGCCCTGAGCGCCAGTTCGCCAACGCTGTCCGGCACGTCGAGCACGCGCACATGGCCATCCTCGCGTTGCACGATGGCCGCTTCGATGCCGGGCAGAGGCTTGCCCATGGAACCGGCGCGCACGTCCATGGCCGCATAGTTGGCGATCATGATGCCGCCGGTCTCGGTCTGCCACCAGTTGTCGTGGAACGGCATGCCGAAAACCCCGTCGCTCCAGATCACCGCTTCCGGGTTGAGCGGTTCGCCGACGCTCGCCATGAAGCGCAGGCCCGAAAGATTGCGTTCCCTGGCCAGTTCCGTTCCCGCCTTCATCAGCATCCGGATCGCCGTCGGCGCCGTGTACCAGACCGTCACCTTCTCTTCCTCGAGAATGGAATACCAGCGCGCGGCATCAAACTCGGCCTCGTCCACGATCATCGTTACGCCATTCGAAAGCGGCGCGATGATGCCGTAGGACGTGCCTGTCACCCAGCCCGGATCGGCCGTGCACCAGTAGATGTCGCCGGGTCTGAGGTCGAGGACCGTGCGCCCGGTATAGGTATGAGCCACGACCGCCTCGTGGACATGGATGGCGCCCTTCGGCCTGCCCGTGGTGCCGGAGGTGAAGTGGATGAGTGCGGTGTCGCCCGGCGCCATCGCCGCCGTCTCGAACGTCCCGGATGCATCCGCCATCAGGGCTTCGAGACCGTGGACAAGGGAGCCGTCTCCGGGCGCGCCGTCATCGACAAGGAGAACCGCCTTCAGGAAGGGCAGGCGGTCGCGGATCGGCGCGATTTTGCGCTTGTAGAGCGCCGCGCTGGTGATGAGAACGCTGCCCGAGCCGATCTCCATGCGGGCCTGCACCGGTTCCGGGCCGAAGGCGGAGAACAGGGGCGAATAGACGCATCCCGCCTTCAGTGCACCCAGCGCGCACACATAGAGTTCCGGAACCCGCCCGAGCAGGGAAAAGACGCGCTCGCCCCGCCCGATACCCAGACGCCTGAGGACATTTGCGAACCGGTTCGTCGCCGTGTCGAGTTCGCCATAGGTGATATCCTTCCGCTCGCCCGTCTTGCCGAGCCAGCGGATGGCAACCGTCCCGCCGCGCCCATGCGCCACATGCCGGGCCACGGCTTCATGGGCGATGTTGAGCCGGCCGTCCGGCAATCCGTCGATCAGCGCGCGCGCCTTGTCCCAGGTGAAGGATGCCACCTCCGCAGCGTAGTCGCGCATGTTGGCCTTGCCGCACCGTTCGGCCGTTGTCGGGATGACGGTCTTGCGCATGGAACTCTCCCGATCTGTTGCGGTCACAACATGTCAGCCTCTGAGGCCAACAGCGCCACATTCAATGAAACACCGAGTTTGCCGGGACGGGCATTGATGCCCGTCAATGACCTCGCTAGGCTGACCGGACTACCGTTCACGGGTGAGGATGAACGGCGGTCTCCAGACGACCGGTATTGCGGTCGCGGACCGAACCAGGCGGAGGATGAAGCCATGTTCCAGCATATGAAGATACTTGCCGCAGCTGTCGCGATCGGCGCGGCGGCAACCGGTCTTGCGCGCGCCGACGGCACCGTCGAGGTCTTGCACTGGTGGACGTCCGGCGGCGAGGCGAAGGCTGTCGGCGAACTGAAGAAAGCCTTCGAGGATCAGGGCGGCACCTGGGAGGATTCGCCGATTGCCGGTGGCGGCGGCGATGCGGCCATGACGGCGCTGCGCGCCCGTGTCGTGGCGGGCAATCCGCCCGCGGCCGTGCAGTTGAAGGGTCCGGGTATCCAGGAATGGGCCGCCCAGGGCGCGCTCAACGATGTTGAAGGCGTGGCCAGCGGCGAGAACTGGGACAGCGTCCTGCCGCCCGCGCTCGCCGGCATCATGAAATACGAGGGCAAGTATGTTGCCGCGCCGGTCAACATTCACCGCGTCGACTGGTTCTGGGCCAATCCGGAAGTCCTGGCCAAGGCCGGCATCACCGACATGCCGAAGACCTGGGACGAATTCAACGCCATGGCCGACAAGCTGAAGGAGATGGGCATCACGCCGCTCGCCCATGGCGGTCAGCCCTGGCAGGACGCCACGGTCTTCGAGGACGTGGTCCTGGGCATCGGCGGCGCTGACTTCTTCCGCAAGGCGCTTGTCGAACTTGACGAAGCGGCCCTGACCAGCGACACGATGGTCAAGTCGTTCGACCAGTTGCGCCGCATGCGCGGCTATGTCGACGCCAATTTCTCCGGCCGCGACTGGAACCTCGCCACCGCCATGGTGATGAAGGGCGAGGCCGCCTTCCAGATCATGGGCGACTGGGCAAAGGGCGAGTTCCTGGCCGCCGGCAAGGTGCCGGGCAAGGATTTCCTTTGCGCGCCCACGCCGGGCAATGGCTTCGTGCTGAACTCCGACAGCTTCACCTTCTTCAAGGTGTCGGGCGAGGATCGCCTGAAGGGCCAGCAGGTCCTGGCCAGCCTCATCATGTCGCCGGGCTTCCAGGAAACCTTCAACCTTGCCAAGGGCTCGATCCCGGCGCGCACCGATGTCGCGCTCGACAAGTTCGACATGTGCGCGCAGAAATCGCACGCCGACCTGCTCAAGGCGATCGAGAACAACACGCTGGTGCCGTCCATGGCCCATGAAATGGCAATTTCGCGCTCGGTGCGTGGCGAGTTCCTCGATGTCGTGACGAACTTCTTCAACTCCGACATGGCCTCGGCGGACGCGGTGCAGATGCTGGCCGACGCCGTCAAGCGCGCGCAATGAAAAGAGACACGGCGCGGCCGGGGACAGGGTGTCCTGGCCGCGCGGTCCCGTCATGACGACGCGCGCCCACCATTCCGCCTTCAGCCATGCCGTCGAGCGCTGGCTGCCGAAGATCGTGGTGTCGCCGCTCTTCGCCGTTTCCCTGTTCTTCGTCTACGGCTTCATCGCCTGGACGGCCTATATCTCGTTCACGAAGTCCGGCGTGATGCCGGTCTACACCTTCGACGGGCTGGCCCAGTATGACAGGCTCTGGAACACGCCGCGCTGGTACGTGGCCCTGTCCAACCTGTTCATCTTCTCCGCTCTCTTCATCGCCATTTCCACCGCCATCGGCATCCTGCTCGCCATCCTGCTCGACCAGCGCATCCGCGCCGAGGGCGTCATCCGCACGATCTATCTCTACCCGATGGCCCTGTCCTTCATTGTCACCGGCACGGTCTGGAAATGGATCCTGAATCCGGGCCTGGGCATCGAGCGCCTGATGCACGAGGCAGGCTTTCCGGATTTCACCTTCGACTGGCTCGTCAATTCGAACATGGCGATCTACACGGTCGTCATCGCCGGGGTCTGGCAATCGTCGGGCTATGCCATGGCCCTGTTCCTGGCCGGCCTGCGTTCCGTCGACGACGAGATCCTCAAGGCCGCTGCGATGGACGGCGCCGGTCCGTGGCGCACCTATACCGGCATCGTGCTGCCGATGATGCGCCCGGTCTTCCTGTCGACCATCATCATCCTGGCCCACCTGGCCATCAAGAGCTTCGACCTCGTGATCGCACTGACCGGCGGCGGGCCGGGCTATGCCACCGACATGCCCGCCACCTTCATGTATTCCTTTGCCTTCCAGCGCTCCGAACTGGGCGTGGCGGCGGCAAGCGCGGTCATGATGCTGATGACCGTGGTCGCCATCATCGTGCCCTATCTCTACTCCGAACTCAGGGAGAGCCGCCGATGAGCGCGTCGCAGACCGGTGGCATCGTCCGGCCGAAGGGCTGGCGCCGGACCCTGGCGCGGGTGGGGCTCTATGCCATGCTGGCGCTGTTCTGCCTCTACTACCTGGCGCCCCTGGTGGTCATGGTTTCCACTTCTCTGAAGTCGCTGGAGGAAATCCGCACCGGCACGCTCATCAGCCTGCCCGGCAGCGTCGGCTTCGAGGCATGGGAGAAGGCCTGGAGCCAGGCCTGCGTCGGCGTGCGTTGCGACGGGTTGAAGCCCTACATGATGAATTCTTTCGCAATGGTCGTGCCGGCGGTCTTCATCTCCACGCTGCTCGGCGCGCTCAACGGCTACGCGCTCACCAAGTGGCGCTTCCGTGGCGCCGACATCATCTTCGCGCTCATGCTCTTCGGCGCCTTCATCCCCTTCCAGGTGATCCTGCTGCCCATGGCCCGGATGCTGGGCCTGATGGGCCTTGCCGGAACCATACCGGGCCTGATCCTCGTCCACACCATCTACGGCCTTGCCTTCACGACGCTGTTCTTCCGCAATTTCTTCATCGGCGTGTCGGATGGTATCGTCCAGGCGGCCAAGATCGACGGCGCCGGTTTCTTCTCCATCTTCTTCCGCATCGTCCTGCCCATGTCGGTTCCCGCCATCGTGGTCACGGTGATCTGGCAGTTCACCCAGATCTGGAACGACTTCCTCTTCGGCGTGGCCTTCACCGTGGGCGACAGCAATCCCGTCACCGTGGCGCTCAACAACGTGGTCAACACCTCCACTGGCGTGAAGGAATATAATGTGGACATGGCCGCGGCCATCATCGCGGCACTGCCGACACTGGCCGTCTACGTGATCGCGGGAACCTATTTCGTGCGCGGCCTGGCCGCCGGGGCGGTGAAAGGATAGAAATGTCGGGCATCACGCTGGAAAACGTGACGAAGCGCTTCGGATCGACCGAGGTCATCAAGGGCATCGACCTGGAGATCGCGGAGGGCGAGTTCATCGTCCTGGTCGGCCCGTCCGGCTGCGGCAAGTCAACCCTGCTCAACCTGATTGCCGGACTTGAAACCCTGTCCGGCGGCGACATCCGCATCGGCGGGCGCATCGTCAACGACGTTCCCCCGCGCGACCGCGACATCGCCATGGTATTCCAGTCCTACGCGCTCTATCCGACCAAATCCGTGCGCGACAACATCACCTTCGGCATGGTGACGCGCCGCGTGCCGCGTGCGGAGCAGGACCAGGCCGTGGCGGACGTTTCCGGCTTGCTGCACATCGACCGCCTGCTCGACCGCAAGCCGGGCCAATTGTCAGGCGGCCAGCGCCAGCGCGTCGCCATGGGCCGTGCGCTGGTGCGCAACCCGGATGTCTTCCTGTTCGACGAGCCCTTGTCGAACCTCGATGCGAAACTGCGCATCGAGATGCGCACCGAGATCAAGAAACTGCACCAGCGCCTCGGCCGCACCATCATCTATGTCACGCACGACCAGATCGAGGCGATGACGCTGGCCACGCGCATCGCTGTCATGGACAACGGTCACATCCGCCAGTATGCCGATCCCGAAACCATCTACGAGCATCCCGTCGACCTGTTCGTCGCCGGTTTTATGGGTTCGCCGCCCATGAACATGCTGCCGGGCAAGCTCGTTGCGGGCGATGACGGCATGGCGGTGGATGTGGGCGACGGACTGGTTTTTCCGCTGCCCGCCCGCCTGGCCGGGCGCGTTGCGGGCGATGAGGGGCGTGAGGTCGTGCTGGGCCTGCGTCCTGAAACCATCTTCGCCGCCGGCACCGAACTGCCCGGTGCCGACCGTTTCGTCTTCGAGCGCCCCGTCGACGTGGTCGAACCGACCGGGCCGGACACGATGATCATCTTCGCGATCGCCGGAACCGATACCATCGCCCGTGTCCGGCCACAGGACGCAAAGGTACCGGGAACGCCGTTCCGGTTCGAGGTCGAGATGGGCAAGGCCAAGCTGTTCGACCGAAAGACGGAAATGCATCTCTAGGCCGTGTGGCGGCGAACGGCTGCTTTGGCGCCGGTCAGGCGGCCGACCGGGACTCCAGCACGTCCTCAAGCAACCGAAGGATGCGCGCTGCGGCTTGCGACTGGATTTCGGAGACATGCGAGTCGGCAGCCAGCATGCCGACGAGAAATGACGCCAGCATCAAGGCATCTTCCCGGGCATCCGGACAGCAATCGAGCAGGGCTTTCCAATGTCCCTGGATCTGCCGGTCGAGGGCGTGAACCGAATCCCGGTCGTCACGGGCGACCGCCTCTTCCAGTTGCCGTGACGCCGACTTGTACCGCCCGATCAATTCCGCGATCATGGCGCTCCCCCTTCGCCTGACAATGATCAAGATCCGTTCAGACGAAAGGCATGCATGCATCTGAAAGATTTCGGCAGGCACTCTAATATTTCCAGAGTAACTTATATTCAAAATATTTATTAAACTATTACAAATTTTCAGGCACTTCCGCAGCGCGAATATCTGAGAGTGCGACGCGCTGCGATTCGTGCCTCCGCCGGCCGCCTCGTTCACCGGCGTGGCGCGATCAGCGCCCGGCCGAAGACCAGCCCGAAGCCCAGGAAGGCAGCGCTCCAGAGCAGGCCTGCAAGGATCATCAGGCCGCCGGGGCCTTGCGGCGCCAGCGCAGCGGCAATGCGTACCGCCGCGCTTGCGATCAGGCAGGCGAAGACGATCTTCGATCCGCGTCCCATCGTCAAGGCCTGGCCCGTATGGCCGAGCGTGGCGCGCATCATGACCGCAAGCACCATGGCCCCCACGGCCCCGGCGCCGAAGGCGTGCATCCCGGCAGCAGGGGAGACGGCGTCCGGCATGAGGGCACCCGCGCCGGCAAGCAGGAAGCCGAGCGGAACGAAGAGGAACGCCAGGTGAAGGATGAGAACCAGCGCTTCGCCTGCCGTGCGCTCGCCCGCCCAGCGCGTCTGCCGGGCAAGGTTCGCCAGGCCGGCGGCGATCATCGCCACGCCCGTCGCCGGATGCGCGGGCAGGACGATCCAGGCGATCAGCGCGGCGGCGCTCAGCACCAGCGCGCCCTTGTCCAGTTGCCCGAACGGCGCGGGCAGGCGGCCCGGATTCTCGCGCACCAGCCAGTTGCGGGTGAAGCTGGGAATGATGCGCCCGCCAATGATCATGATCAGCAGGATGGCGGCCGCCATGCCCATGCGCCGCGCATGGTCGCTCGTCCCGTCCAGATGCATTTCGAGATGGAAAACCATGTTGCCCGCGAAAAGCAGGGTCAGCGGGACAAGGACCTTCAGGTTGCGCCAGTTGCGCCCCGCAATGATCTCGTTGGCGATCACGCCCATGACCGCTGCGAGGAAGGCGAGGTCGATGACGGCGGCGGCGAGCGGTCCGAGCCAGCCGGGATCGGCCATCGCGATACGTCCGGCCAGCCAGGTGGCCGTGAGCAGCGCGAGGCCGGTTCCCTGAACCGGCAACCGGCCGGTCCAGTTGGGCACGGCGGTGAGCAGGAACCCGGTCACGATGGCTGGCAGGAAGCCGAAGATCATCTCGTGGATGTGCCAGTCCAGCGCGCCGACCGCCGGTTCGAAACGGATCGACCCGTCCAGCATCAGCACCCAGGTGAGGATCGCCATCCCGCTGAAGAGGGCGCCGAAAAGGAAAAACGGCCGGAAACCATATGACATGATGGCCGGTCCGTTGTATTGCCTGAGCCGGGGAATGGACATGGATCGCCTCCGTCTGCTTGTCATTGGGCCAGCCCGGCGCATTCCGGCGAGCTAGGACGGTTTTCTTGTACCGCCCGGCCGTCGCGCATCGTTGCGCAAACGCAATCTCGGATACGACATGGCCAGACTGAACCGGACGCTGATCGCCGACATCGATGTCTTCCAGGGGCTGGAGGATGCCGATCTCGATACCGTGCTCGAACATGCCGGCGCTCTGCGTGTCGAGAAGGACGCCGCGGTCTTCGAGCAGGGCGCGGAGGCCAGCCGCTTCTTCCTTTTGCTCGACGGCGCATTGCGCGTTGTCCAGACGACACGCGACGGACAGCAGGTCATCGCCCGCTACATCGCCGCCGGGTCGCTGGTTGGCATCGCTCCGGCCATCGGGCGCGACACCTACCCCGCCACCGCCGTCGCCGCCGTGGACTGCGTGCTGATCTCATGGCCGATGAGCATCTGGCCCGAACTGACCGCGCGCTTCCCCGTCTTCGCGGCCAATGCCTACCGGACAGTGGGAATGCGCCTTCAGGAAACGCAGGACCGCGTGGTGGAACTGTCGCTTGCGCAGGTGGAACAGCGCGTCGCCAATGCGGTGCTTCGTCTCGTGCGCCAGACCGGGCGCAAGACGGAGGACGGTATCGAGATCGATTTCCCCGTTTCGCGCCAGGACATTGCCGACATGACCGGCACCACGCTGCATACCGTCAGCCGCCTGATGAGTTCGTGGGAAGGTCAGGGGATGATCCGCAGCGGGCGCAAGCGCATCAGTGTCACCGATCCGCACCGTCTCATGATGGTCAGCCAGGGCAAGAAGGACAGCTAGGCGGAACGTTCGATGACACCCTGAAGGTCGGTTGCGAAGGTTTCCAGGTCGACCGCGTGTTCGTGCGCCGCATCGACCACGGTATGAAAGCCCGCGATCGGGCAGCCCACGCAATACATGCCGTGGTTCAGAACGACCGAAACCGTGTCCGGCCAGGCATTCATCACGTCTTCTATGGTCATGTCGGTCGAAAACTCGCGCGGCTTGGCCATGAATTGTTCCAGCATCGGCCGGCCCGCAAGGGCACGGCGTTTCATCGGTTCATTTGACGCTATCCGCTCCCCGGCTTGCCTTCATTGTTCCGGCGCAAACAAGGACGCTGATTTTTGCGCCCGCCGGGGATGTCCGTCAGTTTGCCGAAACGCAAACACCCCTTGCCCGGGGCGGCCTAGGAGGGATGCGCGGCCAGGGCCGCAAGGCAAACCAGAAAAAGGATTGAAACAATGACCATGAAACTCCGCCTTGCCGCGGCACTCGGTGCTGCCGCACTTGCCGGACTTGTCGCTTCCGGCGCCTACGCGGCCGAGCACGAGGTCAGGATGCTCAACAGGGGCGCTGCCGGCGCCATGGTGTTCGAGCCGCAGATCGTGCGCGCCGCACCCGGCGACACGATCCGCTTCGTGGCCACCGACAAGGGCCACAATGCCGAGACCATCAAGGGCATGGTGCCGGAGGGTGCCGAACCCTTCGCGGGCAAGCTGAACGAAGAAATCGCGGTCACGCTCGATACGGAAGGCGTCTATGGCGTCCGTTGCAAGCCGCATTATGGTCTCGGCATGGTGATGCTCATCCAGGTCGGCGAACCCGTGAATGCCGAAGCGGCAAAGGCGGCGAAATCGCCGAAGAAGGCAAAGGCCAGGTTCGACACGCTGTTTGCCGAACTCGAAGGCAAGTGATTTCCCCACAGTCTGAATGCAAAAAGGCCGGGCGCAATGCCCGGCCTTTTTGTTTGGCTGTTCCTGACTTGCGGCGGTCACGCGCTGGCGGGCTTGTCCGGATAGGCAAGCACGGTCACGCCCTTGGCGCGCAACCGGTCGATGCCGGCATCGTCCATCAGCGTGGCCGCCGTGGACAGCGCATCGGCTTGCGTGGCGTTGTCGGCCAGGACCGTGACCTGCTTGCGCCACACAGGGGCAATGCCATGGAGCGGATGCAGGATATGCCCGGCCTTGCCGGCCTGGTCGAAGGTGGTTCCGAGCATGGCCGAGGTGGCCACCGCGCGGTCGCGCACGTCGATGAGATGCGGCATGGCGGCGCTTGCCCCTGGGCGGGCGAGCCCCACCCGCCAGCCGCCGCCATGCCGCCCGGGACCGAGCGCCCGGATCTCGCCGAGATCGACCAGCACATTGTCGAAACCTTGCGCGCGAAGGAGCGCGGTCACGCGGTCGGTCAGATAGCCCTGGGCGATGCCGTTGAATGTCATGGCCATGCCCGGCCGCGCGAAGCGCACGGCATCGGCATCGAAATGCACCTTGTCGAAGCCCACCCGCGATAGCGCGGCATCGAGCGTCGGCCGTCCGGTGCGCCCGCTCGTGTAATGTTCCGCCATCGCTTGGAACAGGGGCTGGACCGTGGGGTCGAACAGACCGTCTGTGGCAAGCCAGGCCGCGTGCGCCTGGCCGAGCAGGGCAAGCATTTCCTGGGGAGGCGTTTCGAGGACGCCGGCAGCGTTGAGACGCATCAAGGCGCTGTCGCCGCGATACAGGCTGAAGACCTGCTCCAGCCGGGAAATCTCCTGCTCGACCGCGTGGAAGACCGGCGCGGCTTGCGCCTGCGTCACCCCGGCAAGCTGAAGCGTGGCGTCGGCGCCAAGCGCGATGCCGCGCCATTGCGCGACGGTTTCGCTGCTTGCCGCCAGAGCCGGCGAGACGAGGGCCGCGCCGGCCAGTGCTGCCCCGATGAACAGGACCCGGCGGCGATTGACGTTTCTTCGTTGGGATATCGTCATGGCTTCGTCCTCAATGGCCGGTTGCCGGATGGTCTCCGTCGACACTGGCGGTCAGGTCGAGGGGCGGGCGCACATAGGCCTGCGGTATGGCGTCGAGGCGCACGGCAATGCCGCCCTTGTCGCGGATGAAGGCCTCGGCCTTCTCCTGCGAGCCGAAGGGAATGGCTTCGGGAAGCCCCATGCCGCCCAGTTGTTCGCTGTTGATCACGAAGATGGCGCTTTCGGCGTCGATCCAGTTGTCCGCGCCCGGCGTGCTCCAGGATGGCGCCTTGTCCATGTCGCTGACATAGATGGCGGTGATCTCGCCATCACGCTCGATGCCCTGCAGATAGGCGACGCCGTCCGTCACCTGCGAGAAGAACAAAGGCTCGTCGAACCCGGCGAGATGGATCTGTGCCTTTGGACCGGCATGGTCCAGAACGTACATCTGGCAGAAATGGCCAACGGCTTCCTCGGTCATGGTGACCGGCATCGGGCGGACGGAAGCGTTTTCGCCATTGCAGGCGGACAGCGCGGTAGCCATTGCGAGGCTCGTCGCGGCGGCTATAAGCAGGCGTCTCATGGGGTCAGTCTCCTCAGGAAGTGGCGTCCGGCGGCGAGCAGGGCGGCCAGCCACAGGCCAAGCACGCCGAGCGCCAGCGCGGGGTCGAAGGGAAGGGTGCGCGCCAGGCTGTCGATGCCGGAAACATCGGCGCTGCCCATGGCGGCAAGATTGTAGATGCGGAAGGCATCGCCCGGATTGGCAATGACCAGCCACGGGAAGACGGTGCGCGCAAAGAAGCCGTCCGCATCCGCCACCACGCCGGCCAGCAGCGCCAGGTCGTAGAGAACGACGGCGGCGAGCCACAGGCCGAAGACCGCGGCGGCGGCCGTGCCGGTGCGCCGCGCCCGGATCGACACGGCGATGCCGAGCGCTAGGAAGACCGCGCCGAGCAGCAGTGCCGTGCCGGCAAGGCGGATCATGGCGTCAATGCCCTCGCTGGCGAAACCGTAGACCCCGCCCGCAGCCAGCCCGGCGATGGCAAGGCCGGTCACCACGGCGAAGGCCAGAACGCCGAAGAGGCCAAGGAACTTGCCTGCCAGCACCTCGCCACGGCTGACGGGGCTGGCCAGGATCAGCGCCAGCGTGCCGCGCTCGATCTCGCCGGCGAAGCTGTCATAGGCCAGCAGCAGCGCGATCAGCGGCACCAGGTAGACCGAAAGCGTGGCCAGCGCGGCGCTCGCCAGTGTCAGGACGTCGGCCTTCATGCCCGCCGCGCCGACGCCCGGAAAGGCCAGCGCCAGGGAGAACAGCACGAAGACCAGCGTGGACAGGAAGACCCAGCGATTGCGCGAGGCAATACGCAACTCGGTCTGCGCGATGGCGAAGATGCGATGGAGGGAGTTCATGATGCGGCCTCCGGAAGCGCCAGTTGGCTGTAATGCTTGTAGATGTCGTCGAGCGTCGGCATGGCGATCTCGACATCGGCAATGTCGTCGCCAAGGCCGCCGATCCGCCCGAACAGGGCGATCTTGCCGGCCGGGTCGCAGTCGAGCACGACCGACTTGCCGTTGACCCGCCGCCCGCCAAGCTGCGCCTGCACGGCGTCGGCCCGGCCATTGCGCGCCTCGATGCGCACCGACATGGAAAGCCGGGCGTCGGCTGCCAGCCGCGCCAGCGTCCCGTCGGCCACGAGCCTGCCCTTCGACAGGATGGCAACGCGGTCGGTGCGGGCCTCCACTTCCGTCAGCGCGTGCGAGGACAGCAGCACGCCCGCACCCTCGTCGGCGATGCGGCCGATGATGTCGTAGAATTCCAGCCGCGACACCGGGTCCAGCCCGCTGGTCGGTTCGTCGAGCAGGAGCAGCTTCGGCTTGCCGATCAGCGCCTGCGCCAGGCCGAGGCGTTGGCGCATGCCCTTGGAATAGCTGCCGACGGGCCTTGCCGCGGCATCCTTCAGCCCGACCAGCGACAGAAGCCGCGCGCAATCGGCCCGGTCGGCGCTTTTCAGGCGCGTAAAATAATCCATCATCTCGGCACCCGTCAGCGCCTTGGGAAAGGCCACCTGTTCGGGCAGGTAGCTCACGGCGCGCCGCGCCGCGTCCGATCCGGGCGCCGCACCCGTGATCGTGACCGCGCCGGACGATGGCTGGAGGAAACCGAGGACGGTCTTGAACAGGGTGGATTTGCCCGCGCCATTGTGGCCGAGCAGGGCCACCCGTTCGCCCGGCGCCACGGCAAGCGACACCGCGTCGAGCGCGCGCAGCGTGTCGAAATCAAGGGTCAGGGACCTGACCGAAAGCAGGGGTTCGCGGCTCATGACTGACCGCCTTTCTCGTTCTTGGTGGCGGTGGACAGGCCCGCGCCTTCCGGAGACATGAGGGGATGGCTGTCGATCACGCCGCCCGGCAGAAGGTTGGGGAAGCGCGATTGCGACCAGCGGATCAGTTGCACCGCCGGAGAGCCCAGCAGCAGGCGCGCCATCGGCTGGCTCCATGTGATGTGGTCGATGAGATCGTTCGGCCGGTAGATGCTGTCGGCCAGTCCGTCGCCATTCACGTCGAAACCGGCATGGTCCGACCAGTAATTGCCGCGCCCGTCCTCGCTCCATTCCAGCCACCGCGTGCCGACATACTTCACCTGTGTGCGGTTGTTCATGAAGGCATTGCCGCTCATGGCGTTGCCTTCCGAACCGGCGGTGAAATGGACGCCGATGCCGCAGCCCTCGAAACGGTTGTCCGTGAAGCTGTTGCCGTTGGAATTGTAGATGAACAGGCACTTCTCGCCGCCATTGGCGACGGTGTTGTTCCGGATATCCGCCTTGTTGGCGAAGTTCATGAAGATCCCGTGCTCACGGTCGCCGTCCGACAGGTTGTCCGTCACGGTCAGCTTGCGCGAGAACATGAACGCATAGCCCATGTCGTTTCCGCGCGAGACATTCCCGGTCACCGTGATGTCGTTGGCATACATGGAATGGAATGCGAAGCGCAGTTCGGAAAACCGGTTGTTTCGGTAGGTCGCGTGGTGCGAGGTGGTGATGAACACGCCATCGCGGCCCCTGGCGATCGTGTTGTCCTCGACCAGCAGGCCGGGCGCATTCCAGACATAGATGCCGGGGCCACGCTCGTTCTTGCGCAGGTCGTTGCGCCCGGTGATCGTGTTGCCCCGGACGATGACCTTGCGTCCGCCATGGACATCCACACCGATCAGGTTGCTGGTCAGTATATTGTCCTCGACCAGTACGTTCTTCGCGGTCTTGGCAATGGCGATGCCGGAGTCGAGATCGTCGAGGCGGATGCCCGATCCCTGGACTGCCAGGCCGGAAATCGTGATATCGCTGCCCTCCACGGTGATGACCGTGCCCTTGCCCGGTCCCTTGACGAGGCTCTGGCCGTTACCCTGGAGCGTCAGTGGTTTGGAGATGGTGACAGGCCCGTCATAGGGGCCGTCGCCGAGCCGGAGGACATCCCCCGGCCCGGCCTTGTCGATGGCCTGCTGCAGCGTGCCCGGTCCCGCGGGCACGGCGGTCTCGCCAGCCCCCGCCCAGGAGGCGGAAGCGGCCAGGCCGGCGGCGAGGGCGATGCGGAGCGCGCTGAGCATGGTCGTCTTCCGGCCTCAGCCTGCCTTCGGACGGACCAGCATGCGGCCGCGCATTTCCATGTGCAGCGCATGGCAGAACCACTGGCAATAGTACCAGTGCACGCCCGGACGGTCGGCGGTGAAGGTGACGGAAGCCGTGGCTTGCGGCGCCAGTTCCATCGCGATGCCGTGATTGCCCAGCGTGAAGCCGTGCGTCAGGTCGTCCACATCGTCCATGTTGGTGATATAGACCGTCACCTCGTCACCCTCGTTGACCTCGAACTTCTCGAGCGAGAAGGACGGCGCCACCGAGTGCATGTAGACGCGCACCTTGTTGCCGTCGCGGATGACGTCGGCCCCATAGTCGAGATCCACGCCATCCTTTTCGGCCTGGGCACGGGCCTCTTCCCATGTCGGATCGCCACGGTCCCAGACCGAGACGGGGTTCACCTTGTCGGCGCGCACGATGATGCAGTCATGCGGTTCGGCGAATGTCGGGCCGTCATGCACCAGTTTCATCTCGTCGCCCGAAATGTCGATCAGCTGGTCGTTCTCCGGCTTCAGCGGGCCGACATTGAGGAAGCGGTCCTTGGAGAACTTGTTGAGCGAGATGAGGAACTGGCCGTCGGCATCCAGCGTCTCGCCCATCGTGGTGTGGTTGTGGCCCGGCTGGTAATGGACGTCGAGCTTCTGGACGATGGGGTCCACGTCCTCGCCGGCAAAGGCCCGCTTGGCCTTCTCGATGTCCCACTTGGCCATCTGGCTGTCGAGGAACAGCGTCGTGTAGGCGAAGCCGCGGCCGTCAAACGCCGTGTGCAACGGTCCGAGGCCAAGCTGCGGCTCGGCGACGACGGCCGAACGCGGCTCCGCGCCTTCGAACACCTGGTCGAGCAGGTCAACGTCGATGACGGTGACGGTGGGCGACAGCTTTCCGTTGATGCACAGGTGCTTCTTGTCCGGCGCCATGTTGCAGCCGTGCGGGCTGTTGGAGACCGGGATATAGGCCGTGTAGCGCGAACCGTGGCGGCCGTCGATGACCGGCACGCCGTTGTATTCCTTGAAGTCGCCGGAAGCGACGGCTTCCTCGATGCGCTTGATGTTGAAGATGACGACCCAGTCCTGCTCCTTCGAGGTCATTTCCGCCAGCGTCACGCCATTCTCGGAATTGTAGCAGGTGGAGAAGGCATACTTGCCCTTGTAGTCGGCATCGCAATTGTCGAGGTTGCCGTCGACGATCACCTGCCACTTGATCTCCATCGTGTCGCCGTCGATGGCGCTGAACAGCGAGACGTATTTGGACGGATCGTCCAGGATGATGCCGTCATTTGGCAGCGGAATGCGGTGTTCGCCATTGGCGAAGACATAGCCCGTGCGCGGATACTTCTGCGGGCGAAGGCCGTGAATGTCCGACGTGTTGGGGATCTCGATGATCTTGTCGGTCTTCATCACGTCGCAGCGGATGCGGGCGACGCGCGTGTTGGCCTTGTCGTTGACGAAGAGATAGCGCCCGTCATAGGTGCCCTCTGTGAACGACATGTGCGGGTGGTGCAGGTCGCCGTTGTCGTAGGTCTTCATGTTGCGCTTGGCCAGGAATTCCCTGGTTTCCGGCATCAGGCCTTCGGTCAGGATCTTCAGGCTCTCGTTGGTGGTGCCCCATCCGGTGGCGCTGCACTTGTTGAACACCGGGATGCGCATCAGTTCGCGCATGGAGGGCAGGCCGATGATGCGCACTTCGCCGGACTGGCCCGACGACCAGAAGCCGTAATAGCTGTCCAGTTCGCCCGGATGGACCTCGCGATAGGCGCCTTCGGCGCGGGCCTGGCGGGTGGCGGCGAACAGCGCGCCGCTGCCCGTGGCCATCATGGTGCCCGCGACGGCGGCGCCGCTGGCGGTTGTGCCGAGCAGGGCGCGGCGGCTGATCTTGTTGTCACTCATCACAGAGTCTCCTTCTGCTTTTGGGATTGGGAAGCCTCGGCCGCGGCCTTCGGCTTGTAGGTGACACCCGGCTGGCCCTTGCCTGCGGCGGGGGCGATGCCGATGGACCTCTCGAGGCGCTCGCGCTTCTTCACGCGGGTCACGACGACGGGGCATTTGGTCTTGTGCTGGTAGAGAACCTGGCAGTTGAGGCAGGAAATGCACTCGTTCGGGTTGATCTCGCCGGTCGGGTGGATCGCCTGGACAGGGCATTCCTTGGCGCAGAGCTGGCAGGGATTGCCGCACTCCTTGTAGCGCTTGAGCCAGCGGAACATGTGCAGCCGCGCGGGGATGGCGAGGCCGCCGCCCAGCGGGCAGACATAGCGGCAATAGAAGCGCTCGATGAACAGGCCGGGCGCCAGCATGGCAAGCGCGAACAGCACATAGGGCCAGGGCCGGTCGAACTTCAGGATGATGGCCGTCTTGAAGGGCTCGACCTCGGCATAGTGCTCGGCCATCTCCAGCGAGTAGAGCGACATGCCGAACAGCCCGAGGAAGATGATGTACTTCACCGGCCACAACCGCTCATGCAGGCCCCAGGGCAGGGTGATCTGGGGCACCCGCAGGAAGCGCGCGACCTTGTTGGACAGTTCCTGCAGCGCGCCGAATGGGCAAAGCCAGCCGCAATAGGCCCCGCGCGCCCAGAACAGCAGCGCGGCGGCCACGGCGAACCACAGCACGAAGATCAGCGGGTCCATCAGGAAGGTTTCCCAGCGGAAGTCGCTGACCAGCGCCGAGAACACCGCCAACACGTTGACCACCGAGAGCTGGGCATTGGCATACCAGCCCACGAAGACCAGCGTGAAGACAAGGAACGAATTGCGCACGATGGCGAAGACACGGTCATTGCGCGTGGCAAGGGACTGGAAGAAGAAGATGCCGGTCAGGAAGGAAAGCGCCACGCCGAGCACGACAAGTTGCGGCTGCTTGGCCTGCCAGATCCTGGCCCAAAGGGCATCGCGAATGGCGGAAGCCTCATGCGCGCTGTCGCTGCTGTCGCCTGACGAGGCGGCTGTCGCCGGCGCGGGCATTGTCCTGACGAAGCGGCCGGGCAGCGAATAGCCCAGGTCATGGGTCAGGAAGAGCTTTTCGATGGCGCCCACCGGACGGTGCAGCAGCAGTTGCAGCCGCCAGGGTTCGGCCGGATCGAAGCCGGCATCGGCGGGGATGATGAACAGGTCCGTCTCGGTCATCTCCGGCGCGCCGTCCGCGGCGATGCGGCCAAGGCGCTTGTGCTGCCGGTCGCGGAACCGGATGGAATTCTCGCCCTGGATGAGCTGGAACCGGTCGAAGACGCCGCCGCGGACATAGCCCGAGCCCTTGAAGGACCAGCGCCCGTTGCCGGCGACCAGGATGGCTTCCTCGCCTTCCTTAAGTGTCGCCTTCAGGTTTTCGTATTCGCCGTCGCCCAGCAGGCTGCGTCCGATGGAAGGCTGGCTGACAAGCGCCGTCCAGACATTCACATAGGGATCTGAATCGGGACCCGGTTCGGCGTGGCGTTCGGTGCGCGGATCGCCGAGCGCGGCGAAATCGGCGTTGACGGTGGCCACGTCGAGGGTGAGGTGACGTACGGAACCGTCGCCGGTCAGTGTCTGCCAGTCCTCCACCGTGTCGACGGTCCGGTCGAGCAGGCGTGAGGCCTTCGCCGCGCCTTCCTCCGGTGCCAGCCCGCCCAGCGAGAGCGCCCTTGCCACCTTCAGCCCGGCACGCAGGATGGAATCGTCGATGATCATGATGGTGACGGTGGCGCCCGACACGATGTCGAGTTCATGGTCCTGCTGTCCGGCGGCAGCCCTCTTCAGATCGAGGCCCGCATAGGCTTCCGTGACTTCGCGGATGCGTGCGTCGGGAATGCCGACCAGCACGATCGGCTCGGAATGCTTGACCAGCCGCACGCCGGTGATCACCGCCTCCGTCGAGACGCCGCCCAGGATGTGGATCGGCTTGCCGGAGTAACCCGCCGTCGGTACGAAGTCGGAAGTCAGGAACACCCAGCCGATGGTCTCGCCGTTCTTCAGCGCGGGCACGACCGCCACGTCGTCACGCACCGGGCCATAGGCATCCGCGCCGGGCACGAGGTCTCCCGGTGCCGCCAGTTCGAGAAACTTGCCGACGAGCGGCGCCGCGGACGCGCGCTCCTGGAGGGCGAACACCGCCAGGACGGCTGCAAGCAGGATGGCCAGCAGCCGGGCAGGGCCGTGCGGCAGGGGAAGAAAGGTGGATTTTGCTGGACGGGACATTCCCGGCTCCGGATCGTGTTTCGTCTTTCGATCCGGAACCTATTGATTCAAGCAGAAGCTGAATTTGCAGTTTCGCAAACAAAACGGCGAAGCCACCCGGCCCGTTGTCCGGAGCCCCAGGTGTCAGGCCGTCGGAGCCTGTCCGCCGATGTCTGCCGGAGCGACCGACACGGTCTTGATGACCGCATGGACAGGAGCCCCCGGCGAGAGGCCCAGTGTGGCGACAGAGCGACGTGTAACGCGGGCCAGGACACGTCCCGCCGGTGTGTCGACGGCGACCATGGCGCCAGGACCTTCGCCTTCGCGGATTTCCGAGACGGTGCCGGCAAGGATGTTGAGCGCCGAAAGGCCCTCGGGCCGCTGGCGCGCGAGAATCACGTCATGGGCGGCGATGCGCACGCGCACGGTCTTGCCCGGCGCCTGGGGCAGGTGCGGCAGGAACAGCGCCATGCCGCCGGCTTCCAGTTCGCTCAACCCGTCGTCGTGGTGGCGCAGCACCCGTGCCTCGATCAGCGCTCCCGCCTCGCGCGAGCCGAGCGGCGTGACGGACGGATCGCCCAGCACGTCACCCGGCGGGCCCTGGCGCACCACCCGGCCCTCTTCGAGGGCAACGACGGTGGTCGCCAGCCGTGCGACTTCCGAGGCCGAATGGCTGACATAGAGGATCGGAACGGCGACCTCGTCGCGCAGCCGTTCGAAATAGGGCAGGATCTCCGCCTTGCGTGCCTCGTCGAGTGCCGCCAGCGGCTCGTCGGCCAGGATCATGCGCGGCGAACACAAGAGTGCCCGCCCGATAGCCACGCGCTGCTTCTCGCCGCCCGACAGCAGGCCCGGCCGCCGGTCGAGCAGATGACCGATGCCCAGCATCTCGACCACGCGGGCGGTATCCTCGCGCCGCGCGCCGCGCGGTGCGAACCAGCGGCCATAGGCAAGGTTCTGGCGCACCGTCAGGTGCGGGAAAAGCCGACCCTCCTGGAAGACCGTGCCGATGCGCCGGCGGTGCGGCGGCAGCGCGATGCCGCGATCCGTGTCCAGGAGGATATCGTCGCCGAGCGCGATACGCCCTTGATCAGGCCGCAGCAGGCCGGCCACGGCCTTGACGATGGTCGACTTGCCCGAGCCGGAACGGCCGAACAGCACGGTGACGCCGTGCGGCGCCTCGAAGGAGGCGTCGAGCCGGAAGCCCTCGAAACGGTGTTTCAGCGTGACCGACAGCATCAGCCGCCCCCGACCCGCGCCGCCACCCGCCGTGCCACGAATTCCGAGAGCAGCAGCGCCGACATGGCGACGATGATGGCCACGATGACGAGACGGGCCGCCGAGGCCTCGCCGCCGGGCACCTGCAGGAAGGCATAGACGGCCGATGGCAGCGTCTGCGTCCGGCCGGGAATGTTGGAAACGAAGGTGATTGTGGCGCCGAACTCGCCCATGGCCTTGGCGAAGGCGAGGATGGCCCCGGC
Organism: Phyllobacteriaceae bacterium; assembly: GCA_002708825.1. Taxonomy (GTDB): domain Bacteria; phylum Pseudomonadota; class Alphaproteobacteria; order Rhizobiales; family Rhizobiaceae; genus Zhengella. Next base: position 48,140 of record PAPF01000026.1, read on the forward strand.
GATGATGCCCGGCAGGATGAGCGGCAGCGTCACGGTCAGGAACACCCAGGCCCGCGACGCGCCGAGCGTGGCGCCAGCCTCCTCCAGTTTCGGGTCCACCGCCTCGATGGAAAGGCGGATGGCGCGCACCATCAGCGGAAACGCCATGATGGCCGCCGCCAGCACCGCGCCGGTCCAGCGGAAGGCGAAGACGATGCCGAACCATTGGTCGAGATACTGGCCGATGAAGCCCTTGCGGCCCATGGTCAGCAGAAGCAGGTAGCCGGTGACGACAGGCGGCAGGATCAGCGGCAGGTGGACGATCCCGTTGGCGATCTGCTTGCCGGGAAACTGCCAGCGGGCCAGCGCATGGGCCACGAGAATGCCGAACGGCAGGCTGACCAGCGTCGCCACGCCTGCCACGCGCAGCGAGAGAGCCACCGCCTGCCATTCTTGCGGGGAAAGCCAGTCCGTCACGCGATCACTTCAACACGCTGAATCCCTGTTGGATAAAGGCTGCCTTTGCCGTTTCCCCGGAAAGGGCCTCGAAAAAGGCCCTGCCGGCGGGATCGGCGGCGTCCTTCAGTAGAATTGCCGGATAGACGATCGGCGGATGGCTGTCAGCAGGAAAGGTGCCGGCGATGGTGACATTGTCGGAGGCCGCCGCATCCGTGGCATAGACGATGCCGTAGGGCGCTTCGCCGGCGGCCACCAGTGACAGCGCCGCGCGCACATTGTCGGCCTGCGCGACCGACGGCGCGACCGCATCCCACAGGCCGAGCGTGGTGAGCGCGGCCTTGCCGTAAATGCCCGCCGGCACGGAATCGACCATGGCCATGGCAAGCCTGCCGTCACCCAGAAGGGCGGGCAGGTCGAGACCGGGCGCTATCGTGATACGTTCCGCATCCTTGCCATGGGCGATCAGCACCAGCGAATTGGCGAGGATGTCGCGCCGTCCTCCGTCGGCAACGAGACCGGCCTTTTCCACCTCGTCGGCCCAGGCCATGTTGGCGGATATGAAGATGTCGGCGGGAGCGCCGGCAATGATCTGCTTGGCCAGCGCGCTGGATCCGGCATAGGAGATCGTCACCGTGTTGCCCGTCTGTACCTCCCACTGCGTGGAAAAGTCGTCCAGCGCGTTCTTCAGCGATGCGGCGGCGAAGACGGTCACGTCAGCGGCCCTGGCTGGCGCCTGCGCCGCAAGCCACAGGAGCGATGCCAGCGCCGCGATGGCCGCCCGCCGAAGCCTGGTTCCGATCGTCACCGGCATGTCTGTCCTCACCCCTTTTGCGCAGGCAATATGTTCGGTGGGAAATATCGCAAGGGATCGCGGGAGAGGCAAGCGTTATTTTTTGCCAGACATATCGCTAAGCATCGCCTGCAGCGTCGCGATCCGCCCGGCATTGGCAGCGGCGGTCTCGTCCTCGATGGCACGGTAGAGGGCAAGCACCTGCTCCCCGGCCGCCGTCAGGCTGGCGCCGCCGCCCGAGGTGCCGCCGCGCGAGCTTTCCACCAGCGGGTCGCGGAAAAAGCCGTTCATCGCCTCCACCAGGCTCCAGGCGCGCTTGTAACTCATGCCCATGGCCCGACCCGCTGCCGCGATGGAGCCGGTCTCGCGGATGCGCTCCAGCAGGTCGGCCTTGCCGGGCCCGAGCATGGCATCGTCGCCGAACAGGATGCGCAGGCGCAGCCGGGGCGTATCGGTCTTGGTCTCGTCCATGGAGGAGATATGGCAGCAAGCGTGCCCGCCGGGCAAGGCCCGGCCAGGCGGGCGGCCGTCTCGCAAAGCAAAAGGGGCGGCCGCAGCCGCCCCTCGGCACCGTTCGTGTCTCGCGCCGGTCAGGCGGTGAGGTCGAACCGGTCCGCGTTCATCACCTTCACCCAGGCGGCGATGAAGTCCTTGACGAACTTCTCCTCGTTGTCGTCCTGGGCATAGACTTCCGCATAGGAGCGCAGGATGGAACTGGAGCCGAACACCAGGTCGATGCGCGTGGCGGTCCACTTCACCGCGCCGCTCTTGCGGTCGCGGATCTCGTAGATGTCGCCGTCGCCCTTGTGCCAGCTGTTGGCCATGTCGGTCAGGTTGACGAAGAAGTCGTTGGTCAGCTGGCCTTCGCGGTCGGTGAAGACGCCATGCTTGGTGCCGGCATAGTTGGCGCCGAGCACACGCATGCCTCCGACCAGCGCCGTCATTTCCGGCGCGGTGAGGCCCATGAGCTGGGTGCGGTCCAGCATCATCTCTTCCGGGCTGACCACGTAGGTCTTCTTCAGCCAGTTGCGATAACCGTCGGCCAGCGGTTCCAGCACGTCGAAGGATGCCGCGTCCGTCATTTCGTCGGTCGCGTCACCACGGCCCGGCGCGAACGGCACGGTGACATCATGGCCGGCAGCCTTGGCCGCCTGCTCGATGCCCACATTGCCGGCCAGGACGATGACGTCGGCGACCGATGCGCCCGTTTCGGCCGCGATCGGCTCCAGCACGGACAGGACGCGCGCGAGGCGCTCCGGCTCGTTGCCTTCCCAGTCCTTCTGCGGGGCAAGGCGGATGCGCGCGCCATTGGCACCGCCGCGCATGTCGGAACCGCGATAGGTGCGCGCGCTGTCCCAGGCCGTGGCAACCATGTCTGCGACGGAAAGACCGGAGGCCGCGATCTTCGCCTTCACGGCGTCGACATCGTAGCCGGTGTTGCCGGCGGGAACCGGATCCTGCCAGATCAGGTCTTCGGCCGGGATCTCCGGGCCGATGTAGCGTGCCTTCGGACCCATGTCGCGATGGGTCAGCTTGAACCAGGCCCGCGCGAAGGTGTCGGAGAAGTAGTCGAAATCCGCCATGAACTTCTCGCAGATGGCCCGGTAGGCCGGGTCCATCTTCATCGCCATGTCGGCATCGGTCATCATCGGCATGCGGCGCACGGAAGGATCGGACGCGTCAACCGGCATGTCCTCTTCCTTGATGCCGATGGGCTGCCACTGGTTCGCGCCGGCCGGGCTCTTGGTCAGCTCCCACTCGTAGCCGAACAGCAGCTTGAGATAGCCGTTGTCCCACTTGGTCGGCTCTGTGGTCCAGGCGCCCTCGATGCCGGACGTCACCGCGTTGGCGGCCTTGCCGTGCATGTTCGGGTTGGTCCAGCCGAAACCCTGCTCGGTCACGTCGGCGGCCTCCGGGTCGGCACCCAGCAGGCCGGCATCGCCATTGCCATGCGCCTTGCCGACGGTATGGCCGCCGACGGTCAGCGCCGCGGTTTCCTCGTCGTCCATGGCCATGCGCGCGAACGTCTCGCGCACCTGCGCGGCCGTCTTGAGCGGATCCGGCTGGCCGTTCACGCCTTCCGGATTGACGTAGATGAGGCCCATCTGCACGGCCGCCAGCGGGTTCTCCATCGTGGCAGGGTCTTCCACGCTGTCGTAGCGGCTGTCGCTCGGGGCGAGCCATTCCTTCTCGGCGCCCCAGTAGATGTCCTTTTCGGGATGCCAGATGTCCTCGCGGCCATAAGCGAAGCCGAAGGTCTTCAGGCCCATGCTCTCATAGGCAACATTGCCGGCGAGAATCATCAGGTCGGCCCAGGAGATCTTGTTCCCGTATTTCTTCTTGATCGGCCACAGCAGGCGCCGCGCCTTGTCGAGGCTGACATTGTCCGGCCAGGCGTTGAGCGGTGCAAAGCGCTGGTTGCCGGTGCCGCCGCCGCCGCGGCCGTCCGCCAGGCGGTAGGTGCCGGCCGAATGCCAGGCCATGCGGATGAACAGGCCGCCATAGTGACCCCAGTCGGCCGGCCACCAGTCCTGGCTCTCCGTCATCAGGGCGTGCAGGTCCTGCTTGAGCGCGTCGTGGTCAAGCGACTTGACCGCCTCGCGATAGTTGAAGTCCTTGCCCAGCGGATTGGTCTTCGTGTCGTGCTGGTGAAGGATGTCAAAGTTCAGCGCATTCGGCCACCAGTGCATGTTCGATGTCGCCAGGGCGGTCATGCCGCCATGCATAACCGGGCAACCGCCCGCTTTTTCAGTGTTTTTCACGTCCATGTTTGTCTCCGGTCGTGCTCGTGTTCGAAGGGAAGTCACTGGTCAACAGCGATGAGAAAGCGCGAAGGCACTCCACCTCTTGTCCGGTTCATCCTGGCTCCGGGGTCATGACACGGGAATGTCAGCCGGGCCGGGACGCGGTCCTCCGCGCGGCTTCAAGCTGCGGGAGATCAGACGGAATGCGGTTTCGGTTCCTCCTCATCTGAAACCATACCAAAGAGCGGCGATTAAATTAAGTTGTATTTCCTGATTGGAATGATAACTTCAGCTTATGAGAAACGTCACACTCAAGCAGTTCCGCTATTTCGAGGCGCTGGCCCGTCATGGCCATTTCGGGCGTGCGGCCGAGGCCTGTTCCATCTCGCAGCCCGCATTGTCGATGCAGATCAGGGAACTGGAGGAATCGCTGGGCACCGAGCTGTTCGAGCGCCATGCGCGCCAGATACGGCTGACCAGTTTCGGCGAGGAATTCGCCGTTCGCGTCCGGGAAATCCTGCGCTCGGTGGATGAACTGGGCGACCTGGCGCGCGCCTCGCGCGAACGTCTCGTGGGGCGCCTTCGCATCGGTGTCATTCCCACCATCGCGCCCTATCTCCTGCCATGCATCATTTCCGAACTGTCCCGCCTTAACGAAGGGCTGGAAATCCAGGTGCGCGAAACGCTGACCTCGCGGCTCGTCGAGGAACTGGCGGCCGGGCGAATCGACACGGCCATCGTCGCGCTTCCCGTTTCGGAACCGTCGCTGACGGAAGTCGCGCTCTTTTCGGAAACCTTCGTGCTGGTCCGGCCGGCTGCCGACGCGGAAAAGCCGGTCCCCGACCGCGAGGGTCTGCGCGAGATGCGCCTGCTGCTTCTGGAAGAAGGTCATTGCTTCCGTGACCAGGCGCTCTCCTTTTGCAACCTGCACACCGCACGGCCGCGCGAACTGCTGGACGGAAGCGCGCTGTCCACGCTGGTGCAGATGGTCGGCGCGGGCATCGGCGTGACGCTGATCCCGGAGATGGCGGTTCCCGTCGAGACCGGATCGGCGGCTGTCTCCGTCGCCCGTTTCAGGGATCCGCAGCCCTCGCGCACCATCGGCATGATCTGGCGCAAGTCCAGCCCGCTGACCCGGCAGTTGCACCAGATCGCAGGGGCGGTGCGCCTGTGCGGGGAGGCGGCGCTGGAAAGGGTGCGCGCAACGGAGGACGCCAGGAGTGCAAGCCGGACGGCGCTGCGCCTTACGACCGCAGGGTGATGATCGCTTCGTGATTTTTCTGGACGAAGGCGAGGGCCTGGGCCAGTTCACCGACCGACTGCGAATGCAGCGTCAGGAGCGGTTGTCCCTCCTCGACCATGTCGCCGGCCCGTACATGCAGGTCGAGCCCTGCCGCCTTTTCCTCCGGTGCGCCGGCAAGGATCGCGGCGCGGGATAGAAGCCGGTTGTCGAAGGCGTTGACGCGGCCGGAGGTCTGCGCATGGACGGTCTGGCGATGGCGCGCGGACGGGGGCTCGGCCATGCCGCCCTGGGCGGCGCAGATCGCCTGGAATTTCTTCCAGGCGCGTCCGCTGGCCAGCGTCCGCTCGGCCAGGCCTTCGCCGCCGCCTTCCGCCGCCATTCCGGCCAGTTCCAGCAATGCACCGGCCAGCGTCACGGCTTTCGCCCGCAGATCATCCGGTGCCTCCGCCTCGTTGCGCAGCACCTGCAGCACGTCGCGTGCTTCCAGCGCGGGACCGATGCCCCGCCCGACCGGATGGGCGCCATTGGTCTTCAGCACGCGCACATGCACTCCGAAACGCCGGGCGACATCCAGCAGCGTCCGGGACAGCGTTTCCGCATCCCCGGCACTGCGGATCTTCGCCGAGGGACCGACCGGCAGGTCGATGACAAGGTGGGTCGCGCCCGCCGCGATCTTCTTGGAGAGCACGGAGGCGATGAGCTGGCCGTGACTGTCGACGCCGAGCGCCCGTTCGATCCGGATCAGGATATCGTCGGCCGGGCTGAGATCCACCGCTCCGCCCCAGACGATGCAGCCGCCTTCGCTTTCCACCACCCGGCGCATGTGGTCCAGCGTCAGGTTCACCGGCGCCAGCGTTTCCATCATGTCGGCCGTGCCGGCGGGCGAGGTGATGGCGCGGGAGGATGTCTTGGGGATCATCAGGCCGCAGGCCGCCGCAATCGCGACGACGATCGGTGTCGTCCGGTTGCCTGGAAGCCCGCCGACGCAGTGCTTGTCGGCGATGACGCCGGGCGGCCAGGTCATGCGCGCGCCGGTGTCGACCATGGCCCCGGTCATTGCCGCGATCTCGTCCGTGCCGAGGGGGCGGGCGGCGCAGGCGGTGACGAAGGCGGCAAGCTGGATGTCGGAATAGCGCCCGTCGACAATGTCGCTGAGGATGGCTTCCATCGGCGCCGCGTCGAGCCTGTGACCGAAGACTTTCGCGCGCACATGCGACATGGAATCGATGGTCTCGTCCTTGCGGATCGTGACCGGTCCTCCTTCTGTCGCCATGATGGCGTTCCACGCGGCTTCGGAAAGACCGGCCTCGTCCGGGCCGATCAGGGTGCCGGGAACGAGGTTGAGGCGCGCGGTGATGGCCTTGCCGCCATGGGTGACCAGCAGCCGGTCCGGCGCCGCAAGCCCCAGCGTCCGGCAGGCCGGGCTCGCGCGGTCGAGATAGACGATCGCCTCCCCGGCGGCATCGATGCCGGGCCGTCTGAGCCTCAGTTCCACGTCCATCCCGGTCATGCCTGTCGCCGCCAATGCCGATTCGGACCGGCAAGGTGTGGCCGTTCCCGTCTCCGGTCAAGCATGCCGGGCTGGACGCCGGCCCCTTCTCAGCCGAGCACGGCCTTCACCGCGTCGGCGGTTTTCGAAACCACCTCACCGGCTTCCGAGCGGGTCAGGCAGAGCGGTGGCGCGAAACCCAGTATGTCGCCCTGCGGCATGGCCCGGCCGATCACGCCGCGTTCCAGCAGCGCCGCGGCAACAGACGGCGTGATCTTGCGCGATGCATCGAAGAAGCGCCGGTCATCCTTGTCCTCGACGAATTCGACGGCGCAGAGCATGCCTTCGCCGCGCACGTCGCCCACATTCGGATGCCCGGCAAGCGCGTCCTTCATGGCCGCGTTGAACCAGGCGCCGGTCTCGCCGGCATTGGCCACCAGGTTGAGGCTGTCGATGAGCTTGAGGTTGGCGACGCCCGCCGCCGCGCCGATGGGATGGGCCGAATAGGTCCAGCCATGACCGATCGGGCCGTTCTCATCCGTGCCCCGTTCCAGCACCGCCCAGACCTTGTCGGAGACGATGGAACCCGACAGCGGCGCATAGGCGGACGTCAGGCCCTTGGCGATGGTGATGATGTCCGGCCGGAGGCCGTAATGGGTGGAGCCGAACATGGTGCCGAGCCGGCCGAAGCCGGTCACCACCTCGTCGGCGATCAGCAGGATGTCATGCTTTTCCAGAACCGCCTGGATGGCCTCCCAGTAACCGTCCGGCGGCGGCACGATGCCGCCCGTGCCCTGCATCGGCTCGCCGATGAAGGCGGCGATGGTGTCGGCGCCCTCGCGTTCGATCAGCGCCTCCAGTTCGGCCGCGCAATGCGCGGTGAAGGCCTGCTCGTCCATCGAACGGTCGGCGCGGCGATAGAAATAGGGCGCTTCCGTGTGCAGCACCTGCGCCAGCGGCAGGTCGAACTTCTTGTGGAACAGGTCGAGGCCCGTCAGCGAGCCCGTCATCAGGCCGGAGCCGTGATAGCCGCGCCAGCGCGAGATGATCTTCTTCTTTTCCGGCCGTCCGAGGATGTTGTTGTAGTACCAGACCAGCTTGATGTTGGTCTCGTTCGCATCCGACCCGCCAAGCCCGAAATAGACCTTGGACATGTTCTCCGGCGCCCGGTCGATCACCATCTTGGCCAGCGTGATCGAGGCTTCCGTGCCATGGCCGACATAGGCGTGGTAATAGGCAAGCTCCTTCGCCTGCGCGGCGATGGCATCGGCGATCTCGGTGCGCCCGTAGCCGACATTGACGCAATAGAGGCCGGCAAAGGCATCCAGCAGCCGGTTGCCGTCGCGGTCCTCGATGAAGACGCCCGATCCGCCGGTTATGATGCGGTTCGGGCTGATCCCGCGCGCGTGCTGGGCGAGATGGGTGGACGGATGGAAGAAGTTTTCCCGGTCCCACTGGTCAAGCTGGTCGTTCTTCAGCATCGGTCTTTCCTTCCTGTTTCCGTCATGCCCAGTCGCGGCAGACATATTTGACATCCATGAACGCGGCCATGCCGAGCCGCGCGCCTTCGCGGCCCACGCCAGACTGCTTCATGCCGCCAAAGGGTATCGGCGCGCCGGTCACCTTTGTCCGGTTTACCGCCACCATGCCATATTGCAAGGTGCGGCTTGCGCGATAAATCCTGCGCGGATCGCTCGTATGCAGATAGGCGATCAAGCCGTATTCGCTGTCATTGGCCCAGGCAAAGGCTTCGTCCTCCGTGTCGAACGCGGCGATGGCCGCCACCGGCCCGAAGGTTTCCTCGCGCATGATCAGCGCGTCTGCCGGCACGTCGGCCAGCACCGTCGGCTCGAAGAACAGCGGCCCGGCACCGTGGCGCTTGCCGCCGCAGACGAGCCGTGCGCCGCGATCAAGGGCGTCCGCCACATGCTCTTCCTGCTTGGCCACCGCCTTCCCGTTCATCAGCGGCCCGATATCCGGATCGGCAAGGCCCGGTCCGACGGTCAGCGCCCTGGCGCGTTCGGCAAACCGGTGGCAGAAATCGTCACAGGCGGCGCGTTCGACCAGGAAACGGTTCGCGCCGAGGCAATCCTGGCCCGAGGTGGCGAACTTGGCCTTGATGGCTTCGTTGACGGCATGGTCCATGTCCGCGTCAGCGAACAGGATGAAGGGCGCATGCCCGCCCAGTTCCATGACGATGCGCTTCACCGTGTCGGCAGACTGCCGGTAGAGCAGCCGTCCGACCTCGGTGGAACCGGTGAACGACAGCGCGCGCACGCGCCGGTCCGCCGTCCAGGCCGGCACGATATCCGTGGCATGGCCTGTCACGACGTTGAATACGCCCGGCGGAAAACCGGCCCGCTCGGCCAGTTCCGCAAGCGCGGTCGCGGAAAGCGGTGTCTCGTGCGACGGGTGGATGACCACGGTGCAGCCCGCCGCCAGTGCGGCGGCGGCCTTGCGCACGATCATCGCATTGGGAAAGTTCCACGGCGTGACGAGCGCGGCCACGCCGACGGGTTCCAGCCAGACCTCGACCTCCGCGTCCGGCAGATGCGACGTCACGCTCTCGATGTTCGGACGCTTGGCTTCCTCGGCATAGAACTCGGCGAAGGAGGCGCCATAGTCGATCTCGCCGCGGGCTTCCGACACTGGTTTGCCCTGTTCCAGCACCATCAGCGCCGCCAGGTCCTCGCGCCGTTCGCGCATGAGTTCGAACCACCGTTTCAGGCAGGCCGAGCGCTGCTGCGGCAACAGGCCGGCCCAGGCCGGAAATGCCGCGTGCGCGGCATCGGCGGCTTGCCGCGCCTCGTCCGCGCCCATGGCCGCGACATGGGCGATGATGGCGCCATCGGCCGGATTGCGAACCTCCATCGTCGCGCCGCTTCTGGCCGAGACCCAGGCTCCGTTCACATAGGAAAACGTGCGCAGGAGTTTCGGATCGCCGAGCCGGACCGGCAGCAGTCTCTTGTCGCTGTCCTTCATGAAGCGCCTCCTCTTGCCTTGGTATGGCGTGACGGGCTCCACGATAGGGGCGAATGCAGGAGCATTTTCACCGCAATCACGGCATGCGGCAGTGGTTCTTGCCGGATTTGCAGCCGTTTTCAGCGTTTTTCACTGTCGTCCGGTGATTCAGGTCCGGCCGGCAGCGGCGGTGCGGTGTTTTTCACCGCCTTGGTGACGATGTAGCCGAAATAGCGCTCGATCCCCACGCCCGCATCCAGAAGCCCGTCCATCAGCCGCTGATAGGCATCGACATCCGCCACCACCGCTTTCATCACGTAGTCGATGCCGCCGCCCGTCGCCGCGCATTCCACGATTTCAGGAAGGTCCATGACAGCGGCCTCGAAGCGGCGGAAATCGGCGGCCTGGTGATTGGCCAGTGTCACCTCGACATGAACTTCCGTCACGGGGCCCAGCCTGCGCAGGTCCACCATGGCCCGGTAGCCGTTGATGTAACCCGCCTTTTCCAGTTTCTTCAGCCGTTCCACGCAAGGGCTGGGCGACAGGTTGACCGCTTGCGCCAATGCCACCTTGGTCATGCGCCCGTTGGCTTGCAGCGCCTTCAGGATGGCGAAATCGAAGGCATCCAGCCTGCTCATTCGAAATCCGCCCGCCTTCACGTGCTGATCGCGGTGCCGCTGCCCGCGGCGCGGGTGACGGCAAGGGCGTGGGTCGCAATCGCGGTATCCTGCGCGCCGGTCCCCGTCAGGTCGCAGACCGTGACCTGGTCCTGCGATGTCCGCCCGGGCGCCTTGCCCGAGACGACGTCGCCCAGTTCAACCGGTGTCATGGATCCGCCAAGGCCGGCGGCCAGCACGCTGCGCCATTCGCCCAGCTTCTCGCACTGGGACAGCCGGTCGCAGACATAGGCGTCCACCTTCGCGATGGCCTGCGGGTCGATCTCGTTCTTGCCTTCCTGGTCCGACCCCATGGCGGTGATATGCAGGCCGGGATGCAGCCATTCGGCCTTGAGCACGGGTTCGCGCGCCGGCGTCGTCGTCACGACAAGCTGTGATTGCGCGACGAGCGAAGCCGGGTCGGCCACCGTTTCCGCCGTGATGCCGAGGCGCTCGGACAGATCCTTGGCGCAGGCGCCTGCCTTGCCGGGATCGCGGCCCCAGACCAGCACTCGGCGGAAGGGCCGTATCAGATGCGCCGCCTCCATTTGCAGGCGCGCCTGGACGCCAGTGCCGATGACGCCCGCCGTCTCGACCTTCTCGGGTGCCAGGTGGCGCGCGGCCACGGCGCCTGCGGCAGCGGTGCGTACGTCGGTCAGGTAGCCATTGTCTAGGAACACTGCCTTGACCAGCCCGGTGGAGGCGTCGAGCAGCACCATCAGTCCGTTCAGGCTCGCCAGTCCCTTGGACGGATTGTCGAAGAAGCCGGGGCTGACCTTGATGGCGAAGCCCTCGAAGCCGGGAATCCAGGCCGTCTTCACATCCACTTCGCCATGCACGGCCGGAAGGTCCATGGACAGGACCGGCGGCATGACGACGCCACCGGACGCCAGCGCCGCGAAGGCCTGCGAGACGACATCCACCGACGTAAGGTCCAGCTTCACCGCCGCGCGCAATTCTGTCTCGGTCACGATGCGGATTTCATGTGCCATGGGCACCTCCTCCTGTCCTGATGCCGCCAAGATCCACCGGTTCGCCGGCCGTGACGGCCATGAACTGACCCATGTCCACGTTGCGGCCCGTGATGAGAGTCGCCACCGGTCCGGCAAGCCGCCCCGCCTTGCCGCTCATGACAGCTGCCAGCCCGACGACGCTGGCGCCTTCGGCCACCAGCCGGTCCTCGAAGAACAGTGCCTGCATGGCGCGATAGATTTCGTCTTCCGAAACCAGGATCACATCGTCGAGCAGATCGCGGCAAAGCGCGAAGGTGAAGCGGTTGGAAAGCCCGATGCCACCGCCCAGCGAATCGGCCAGGCTCGCCACTTCCTCCACCTCCACCGGCTTGCCCGCCGCGATGGACGCATGCATCGCCGCACCGCGTTCCATCGTCACCCCGATCACCCGGATCGAAGGCTTGATGGCCTTGGCCGCAAGCGCCACGCCGGCCGCCAGACCGCCGCCCGAAAGCGGAACGAGGAGCGTGGCGATGTCAGGCCGCTCTGCCAGCATTTCCAGCGCTGCCGTGCCCTGGCCGGCAATCACCGCCTCGTGGTCGAAGGGCGGGATTTCCACCAGGTCTTCTTCCTGCGCCAGCCGTCGGCTTTCAAGCCCGGCCTCGTCCTGGCTGCGCCCGGCAATATGCGTTTCCGCGCCCAGGGAGCGAATGGCTTCCACCTTGTTGGACGGCACGAGCGACGACATGCAGATGACGGCGCGAAGCCCCCGCCGGTGGGCGGCGTAGGCAACGGCACGGCCGTGATTGCCGGTCGAGCAACAGGTCACGCCCGCTGCATAGCCGGGCAGTTGGGCAATGGCATTGGCCGCGCCGCGCAGCTTGAAGGCACCTGTCGGCTGGCAGGTTTCCAGCTTCATCAGGAATTCCGTCCCCGCCACGCCGCTCATGAAGGGCGAGGGGATCATCGGCGTCTGCACCGCCATGCCGGCAATGCGGTTCGCCGCCGCCATCACGTCCGCGAGCGAAAGGCTCATGCCGGCGCCAGCCTGCCGTGTGAACATGGGAAGCGGGTGGCAAAGACACGCAAATGTCGCATCCGGAACTCCTCTGGTGCATCCTGTCGGTGTTTTCTGGCAGGGTCCGGAACCTGCGGCTGCAAGGCATCACGCGCGGCCGCCCCTGTCAACTTTCCCGGTACTGTTTTTCGCTTGTCCCCGGCGCTAGGGTCAGGCGGAGGCGCAGTGCCGACAATGCGGCAGGACAATGACGAGAAACCTGGAGGGGAAACGCAATGCCGGCAAGCCATCTGCCATTCGAGAAGGCCGAATATGAACGCCGCCTTGCCCGCGTGCGCGAGGCCATGGCCGCCCAGCAGCTTGACCTCCTGTTCATCGAGGACCCGTCCAACATGGCCTGGCTGACCGGCTATGACGGCTGGTCCTTCTATGTCCATCAGGGCGTGCTCGTCTTCCTCGACGAGGATCCGGTCTGGTGGGGCCGCTCGCAGGATGCCAACGGAGCGCTGCGCACGGTGTGGATGGATGATGCCAACGTGGCCTGGTATCCGGACCACTACGTGCAGTCCACGCTCTGCCATCCCATGGAACTGCTTGCCGCCATGATCCGTGACCGGGGCTACGGGTCGAGCCGCATCGGCGTGGAACTGGAGAACTACTATTTCTCCGCCAAGGCCTTCCTGGTGCTCCAGCACGAATTGCCCGACGCCATCCTGGCCGATGCCACCGCGCTGGTGAACTGGCAGCGCGCGGTCAAGAGCGAGCCGGAAATCGCCTTCATGCGCAAGGCCGCGCGCATTTCCGAGAAGATCATCGACTACGTGATCGAACGCGTGGAACCGGGCGTGCGCAAGTCGGAGGTCGTCGCCGAGATCTACGGCAAGGCGATACGCGGCACGGACGAGGACTGGGGCGACTATCCGGCCATCGTGCCGCTGCTTCCGTCCGGTTCCGATGCCGCCGCCCCGCACCTGACCTGGGACGGACGCATTTTCGAAAAGGACATGGCCACCTTCTTCGAGATCGCCGGCTGTTACCGCCGCTACCACGCGCCGTTCTGCCGGACCATCTTCCTCGGTACGCCGCCTGACTACTTCCGCCGCGCCGAGGAAGCGCTTGTCGAAGGCCTGGAAGCCGGGCTTCAGGCCGCACAACCCGGCAACACCGCCGCCGACATCGCCCGCGCACTGGCCCTGCCGCTGGAGCGCGCCGGCATCGAGCGGTCCGCGCGCGCGGGCTATCCCATCGGCCTGTCCTACCCGCCCGACTGGGGTGAACGCACGATCTCCATCCGCGAAGGCGACGATACCGTGCTCGAACCCGGCATGACCTTCCATTTCATGCCGGGCTTGTGGATGAACGACTGGGGCCTGGAAATCACCGAGAGCATCCTGATCCGCGACAAGGGGCCGGCGGAATGCCTGTGCGACCGGCCGCGCCAGCTTTTCGTCAAGGAATGAGCCGATGAGCCCGCTCGACCGGACCGTCGCCATCCTCTCCGACCTGATCGCCTATCCGACCGTCTCCGCCGATTCCAACCTGGCGCTCATCGCCCATGCCGCCGAACGGCTGGGCGATGCCGGCGCGGCCATCCACATCCACCGCGACCCGACCGGGGAAAAGGCGAACCTGTTTGCCACCATAGGTCCGGACCGGCCGGGCGGCGTGGTGCTGTCCGGTCACACCGATGTCGTGCCGGCGCTGGAACCGGAATGGGAAGGCGATCCCTTCGCCATGCGCATGGACGATGGGCGCCTTTACGGGCGGGGGACATGCGACATGAAGGGCTTCATCGCCTGCATGCTGGCGATGGCTCAAACCTTCGCCGCCCGTGACCTGGCGCGCCCGGTCCATTTCGCGCTCACCTATGACGAGGAAGTGGGCTGCCTCGGCGCCCGCCAACTGGTGCGGGATCTGGCCGCCGCCGGCATCAGGCCGGCCGCCGCCATCATCGGCGAGCCGACAAACATGCGCATGATCGAGGGCCACAAGGGCTGCTGCGAATACACCACCCGTTTCAAGGGGCTGGAAGGCCATGGCTCCGACCCGGACGCCGGCGTCAACGCCATCGAATATGCCGTGCGTTACGCTGCCCGGCTTGCCGAACTGGGCCGCGGCCTGCGCGCCGAACCGGTGGAAGGGTCGCGCTTCCGCCCGCCCTTCACCACGGTCCAGATCGGCCGCATCGAGGGCGGCGCGGCGCGCAACGTGATTGCCGGCGACTGCATGATCGAATGGGAAATGCGCCCCGTCCGTCCGGACGACGCGGGAAAGGTCAAGCGCGCCTTGCAGCTTTTCTGCGACGAGGTGCTGCTGCCGGAAATGCGCAGCGTCTCGCCCGCCTGCTCCATCGAGACCGAGGTGATCGGCGAGGTTGCCGGGCTGGAGCCGGTGACAGACAACGAGGCCCGCGACATCGTCGCCCGGCTGACCGGTGCCAACGACTGCGATGTGGTGGCGTTCGGTACGGAGGCCGGGCTGTTCCAGGAATTCGGCATGTCGGCCATCGTCTGCGGCCCCGGTTCCATTGAACAGGCCCACAAGCCGAACGAATATGTGGCCCTGTCGGAACTGGAGAAATGCCTCTCCATGCTGGAAGGACTTGCCGCGACATTGTCGCGTTGAGCCATGCGCAGCGGCGCAGGCCTATTGCGTCGCCACCCACCAGGTATTGCCATCCGGGTCGCGGAACCCGGCGCGCAGGTCGTCGTCGTCGCGTTTGCGAACCGGTTCCTGCACGCTGGGCGCGTCAAACGCCATGGCGCGTTCATGGGCCGCCTGCGCGTCCTCCACATAGACATGCAGGTGTGTATCGCCGGAGCGCCATTCGCTCGCACCACCGCCGATCATGACCACGGAATCGCCGATCCTCACTTCCGCATGCATCAGTGACCCGTCCGGCCGGTCGAAACGGCGCAGAAGCGTTGCGCCGAATACGTTGCCCAGGAAATTGATCAGGCCCTGGGCATCCGGACTGATGAGATAGGGGCTCACGCAGGTATAGCCTTCGGGCTTCCACTCGGGCATGGCGGCACTCCTCTGCTGCTTCCCTCCACGGTGACATAGGGTGGCAATTCAGGCCAGCCACTCCTCAACGCAAGCCGCCAGCCATGCGCGCCGCTTCCGGGAATTGCCGCAATTTCAGCATCGCCACGGCGCCGAACACCGGGCCGGGCACGAGCACGAGAAACACCCAGCGCCAGCTTCCCGCCCATTGCGCGACCAGCGGAATGAGCCAGATGGCTCCGATGGTGATGGCAAAGCCCACGCCCATTTGCAGCGCCAGCGCCGATCCCACCCAGCCGGGTTCCGACAATTCGGTCACGGCGGCGGAAAACTGTGCGCTGTCGGCGATCACGCTCACGCCCCAGACCAGCGCGACGGCGGTGAATAGCCAGGCCGGACCGTCGAAGGTGAAGCCGATGGCAATGGCGCATGTGCCGGACAGGGCGAGTGCCAGCGCCGTGGTGTGGCAGCGCCCGATCCGGTCGGCGAGCCAGCCGCCGGCCGCAGCGCCGGCAAAGCCGATGGCGATGACGGCGAATGTCAGCGCCGAGGCATTGCCGCCGGCAAGCGGGTTGCCTGCCGCCTGTGCCGCCTGCGCATAGGCAAGGAACCAGCCCCAGACCGCATAGAGTTCCCACATGTGGCCGAAGTAACCGCCATTGGCGAGCATGACCGGCCGGTTGCGCAGGATCTCGCCGATCTGGCCGAGGCGGGCCGGCGCGCGCGGAAACGGGTAGGGGCCTTCCTTCAGCGCGAAGGCGAAGATCAGCGACGCGGCGAGGGCAAAGGCGGAACTGGCCAGGACGACCAGCCGCCAGTCGACCCCGCCGCCGAGCGCCCGCACCAGATGGGGCAGGGCGGAGCCGACCGTCAGCGCGCCGATCATGACGCCCATTGCGAGGCCCCGCCCGGTGCGGAACCAGGTGGCGATCAGCTTGACCGCCGGCGGATAGACGCCGGCCAGCGCAACGCCGGTCAGGATGCGCGCGGCGATGGCAAGCGCAATCCCCGGTTCCGCCAGCAGGAGGAGATTGGCGGCGCAGGCAAGCGCCGCCGCTCCGGCCATCATGGCCCCGTGCGGCCAGCGGTCGCCCAAGCCCAGGAAGGCTGACAGCAGCGCGCCGGTGACGAAACCGGCCTGCACGCCATTGGTGAGCCAGGCCGCCGCGCTTGTGCCCAGCGCCCAGCGGTCGATGAGAACCGGCAGCACCGCCGTGGCCGAAAACCACGTCGTCAGCGACATCAGGGTCGCCGCGCAGATCAGCGCCAGGAAGCGCCAGCGTCCTTGTGCCGCCGTGTCTTCGGCCATGCGGTGATCTCCTTTTTCACTGCGAGACTTGGTGTCACGGCAGAGGGAGCGGGGCAAGTCCGTCAAGCATGGTGAAACGCTGCGTTCATTCACGTTCACGATCACAAAACGCGTGATGACCTTGCCGCCCGGAAAACCTTTGCCATCCTAGCTCCTGCTGAATGCAACAGCCAAAGGGAGATCGCTGATGACCGCAAAGACCGACCGCCGTACCCTTTTCAAGATGGCCGGCCTCACGGCTGCCGCCGCGCTTGCCGCCCCTCAGATCATGGTTCGCAAGGCTTTCGCCGAAACGGCCGCCATGCCGGCGGCGACAGCGTTCAACCAGTTCAGGCTGGGTGATTTCACGGTTACCACCGTCAATGACGGCACCACCGTGATGGAGAATCCCCAGGGCACGTTCGGCACCGACCAGTCCGTCGAGACGGTCTCCGAACTGCTCCAGGCGCACTATCTGCCCACTGACAAGCTGGTCAACGGCTTCGCGCCCACCGTCGTCAATACCGGTTCCGATGTCGTCCTGTTCGATACCGGCCTTGGCGAGGGCGCGCGCGGCAACGGCATGGGGCAATTGTCGGCCCGCATGGCCGCCGCCGGAATCGCGCCCGAGGATGTGACGGTGGTCGTCCTCACCCACATGCATCCCGACCACATCGGCGGCCTCATGGAGGGCGACAAGCCGGCCTTCCCGAACGCCCGCTATGTGACCGGCCAGGCCGAATACGACTTCTGGGCCGACGATGCGCGCGCCGGAACGCCGGGCGAGCGGGTCCATAATCTCGTCAAGGCCAAGGTCGTGCCGCTGGCCGACAAGATGACCTTCATCGGCGACGGTGGCGAGGTGGTGCCGGGCATCCCCGGCATGGCCGCCGCCGGCCACACGCCGGGCCACATGATCTACCGTCTCGAATCGGGCGGCCGTCAGCTTGTCGTCACAGCCGACACGGCCAATCATTTCGTGCTGTCGCTGCAGCGCCCGGAATGGGAGGTGCGCTTCGACATGGACAAGGCCATGGCCGCGAAGAGCCGGAAAATGGTGTTCGACATGATCGCCGCCGACCGGCTGCCGTTCATCGGCTACCACATGCCGTTCCCCTCCGTCGGTTTCGTGGAGAAGATGGACACCGGCTACCGCTTCATCCCCGAGACCTACCAGTTCGATCTCTGATCGCCGGCACTGTGTTTCGAAAAGCCCCGGCCGCCGCGCCGGGGCTTTTCTCTTGTGCATTGCAAAATCGGTCGTGCTGATGTCTTTCCATCGCCGCAAAGACGTGGTACCAGCCAGCGCCAATCCTGAAAGGGACTTCTTGAAACGAGTCGGCCTTGAACCGCATCCGGGCAGGCGCCGCCTTTTGCTATTTGCAGGAATTGGCCATGGTGAAAATCATCGAAACCGCGACGGGCGCGACGGCGCTGACGTTTGACGACGTGCTGCTGCAACCCGGCCATTCGGACGTCATGCCCGGCCAGGTCGATATCCGCACGACGATCGCCCGCGACATCGAGTTGAATCTCCCGATACTCTCGGCGGCCATGGACACGGTCACCGAGAGCAGGCTTGCCATCGCCATGGCGCAGGCGGGCGGCATCGGCGTCATCCATCGCAACCTGACGCCCGAGGAACAGGCCGAGGAAGTCCGCCAGGTCAAGAAGTTCGAAAGCGGCATGGTGGTCAATCCGGTCACCATTGGCCCGGATGCCACGCTGGCCGACGCGCAGGCGGTGATGCGCGCGCACGGCATTTCGGGCATCCCCGTGGTCGAGAATGGCGGCACGGGTGGCCATCGCACCGGCCGCCTTGTCGGCATCCTGACAAACCGCGATGTGCGTTTCGCCTCCGATCCCGGCCAGAAGGTCTATGAACTGATGACGCGGGAAAACCTCGTCACGGTAAAGGAGAACGTGGAGCAGGAAGAGGCCAAGCGCCTGCTGCACCAGCACCGGATCGAGAAGCTTCTCGTGGTGGACGGCGAAGGCCATTGCGTCGGCCTTGTCACCGTCAAGGACATCGAGAAATCCCAGTTGAACCCCAACGCGACGAAGGATGCGCAGGGCCGCCTGCGCGCGGCCGCGGCCACCTCCGTCGGCGATGACGGCTATGAGCGCGCCGAGCGGCTGATCGATGCGGGCGTCGACCTGCTGGTCATCGACACTGCCCACGGCCATTCCCAGCGCGTGCTCGATGCCGTCACGCGGGCCAAGAAACTGTCCAATTCCGTGCGCATCCTGGCCGGCAATGTCGCCACCGGGGACGGCACAAGGGCGCTGATCGATGCAGGTGCGGATGCCGTGAAGGTCGGTATCGGCCCCGGTTCCATCTGCACCACGCGCATTGTCGCGGGTGTGGGCGTTCCCCAGCTCTCCGCCATCATGTCGGCAGTGGAGGTCGCCCGCGCGCAGGGCATCACCGTCATCGCCGATGGCGGCATCAAGTTTTCCGGCGACCTGGCCAAGGCGCTTGCCGCCGGAGCCAATGGCGCCATGGTCGGGTCGCTGCTCGCCGGCACGGACGAAAGCCCCGGCGAGGTCTATCTGCACCAGGGCCGCTCCTTCAAGGCCTATCGCGGCATGGGCTCTGTCGGCGCCATGGCGCGCGGGTCCGCGGACCGCTATTTCCAGGCCGAGGTGCGCGACACGCTCAAGCTCGTGCCGGAAGGCATCGAGGGCCAGGTCCCCTACAAGGGCCCGGTTTCCGGTGTCCTGCACCAGCTTGCCGGCGGCCTGAAGGCGGCGATGGGCTATGTCGGCGCCGCCACGCTGACCGAGTTCAACGAGCGCGCCACCTTCGTGCGCATCTCCAATGCAGGCCTGCGCGAAAGCCACGCCCATGACGTGACCATCACGCGTGAAAGCCCGAACTATCCGGGCGGCGCCTGACGCGCCATCTCCGCCATGACAGGCTCCCTGCCGGGGGCTTGTCCTTGTTCGCCGGCCCGGTCTAGCGTGCAACAGGGGGCAGGCAGGTCACGGCAAGGATGACGAATGAACCAGGCTCTCATATTCTGGCCCATGCTGGCCCAGGTGGCGCTCGTCTACGGCGTCTATGTCCTCATATCGCGCCGCCGTATCGCCGCCGTCAAATCGGGCAGCGCCCAGCCCTCGCAGTTCCGGGAAAACCAGGTCGAGCCGCCCGAAAGCCTGTTCGTGCGCAACAACCTCGCCAACCAGTATGAACTGCCTGTGCTGTTCTATGCCTGCTGCCTGTCCTTCTATGTGACGGAAGGCGTCGGCGCCGTGCCGCTGGCGCTGGCCTGGGTCTTCGCGGCCTCGCGCTATGCCCATGCCTGGATCCACATCACCACGAACCGCATACGCCACCGCCGCGCCATGTTCATCATGGGCTTCCTGGTGCTGGGCGCCATGTGGCTCTGGTTTGCCGCGCATGTCGCGGGGCTTGTCTGAGCGGGGCCGGTCAGGCTTGCCTGGGGGCGATGCCGCGCAGGTAGTAGCAATCGGTCCGGCCAACGCCCTTCATGTCCACCATCCCGCGATGCTCGAAGACAAAGCGGCCCCGCAGTTCTTCTGCCACGGCCGCGCTGGCCTGGATGGCACCGGGCACGGAATATTCCTCCAGCCGCGCGGCGATGTTCACCGTGTCGCCCCAGACGTCATAGGCATATTTGCGCGTGCCGATCACGCCGGCCACCACCGGGCCGCAGTGAATGCCGATGCGCAGTTCGATCGTCTCGCCGGTCTCGTTGCCGATCAGCCGTACCGCTTCCATCATGTCGAGCGCCATGCGCGCTGAGGCCGCGACATGGTCGGTCTGCGGATCGGGCAGGCCGCCGGCCACCATGTAGGCATCGCCCACGGTCTTGATCTTCTCCAGCCCGTGCCGGGCCGCCAGGTCGTCGAAGGCGGAGAAGATGCGGTTGAGGAAATTGACCGTTTCGGCCGCCGGAAGCCGTCCCGCGCGTGGCGAGAAATCGACGACGTCGGCAAACAGGATGGTCACCGTTGCAAGCCCGTCGGCAATCATCCGGTCAGGGCGGGTCTTGAGCCTCTGGGCGATGGACCCCGGCAGGATGTTGGCCAGCAGCCGTTCGGATCGCTGGTGCTCCATCTCCAGCGCGTCCTCGGCCCGCGCAGCCTCCCGGAAGGCGAAGAGCACGGTGGCATAGACGAGAAAGAAGGAGAACGGCACGGTGATGAAGAACATGATGTCGGAGAACACCGGGTCGTCGGGTATGAACGGGGCGGGCTTGGTGAAGAACTGCTCGGTCAGCACGAAGCCGGCAAAGGCGATCAGGGTGACGGTCGCCGACAGGCGCAGGCGGTCCGCGCCGAAGACCAGCATGGAGGCCGCAACGCCCGGCAGGAAATAGAAATGCAGCCCGGAATCGCGGCCGAAATACCAAGTGTAGAGCACGGCGAACAGGAGCCAGACGAGACAAAGGTGAAAACCCGAAGCCCAGTCGTTCATCCGGTTCCATAGCGGCGTGACGGCGAACAGCACGATCTGCGGGGAAAGCGTGAGAGCCGGCAGCCACAGCGCTTTGGCGTCCCAGGCAAGATAGAGCGCGATATAGGGAACGGTCATCAGCGAGACCATCGCCGAAAGCACATTGATCACCGCCAGGCGCCGGGCCACGCGGGGTGGATAGCCGCCCGTGCCATAGGTCGCCCAGGCGCGGGTGAAACGCCAGAAGGCGCCTGCCGTCCTGCCAGGCAGAAGACCGGGCAGGCGGACGGGCTGCGCGACTTCCGGATACGCATTGCCTTTCTGATGCTTCAAGCCGTCATGCCCCTCTGGCTGCGAGCGCCACCATAGCCGCAAGATGACCATGCGTCACGTTTCAATTGAATGACACTTCAGCACCCGTCGGGCTCGCGTCCCCGGCCGGGCCGTGACCGGTGCGGGGGTACTGGCCGCCACCCTGGCAGGCAAGTGGCAAGCCTTGCATTTGACCGGTCCGGCCTGTAGCCAGACCGCTACAGACAGGAAGGCGGGCAACGCATGCGACTGGGCGGACGGCTGGCTGCGGCCATCGAGATACTTGACGACATGAACGCCCGGCGCCGGCCGGCGGCCGATGCCTTGCGCGACTGGGGCATTTCCCACCGATTCGCCGGTTCGGGCGACCGTGCCGCCATCGGCAATATCGTCTACGATGCGCTGCGCTGGCGGGCGTCATCGCGCTGGCGTTTCGATGCGGAAACCGCGCGTGCGGAAGCCTTCGGCGCCCTGGTCAGCGGCTTCGGCATGACCCTCGCCGCCATCAATGCCGAACTGGAAGGCGACAGGTTCGCACCCGAACCGCTGTCCGGCGGGGAATGCAGCGCCTGGGAATCCCGGCCGCTGGAATCGGCGCCCGATCACGTGCGCGCCGAATGCCCGCAATGGTGCGCGCCGCTGTTTGCGGAGGCCTTCGGCGATGACTGGATCGGCGAGGCAAGGGCGCTTGCCGGAAGGCCGCCGCTGGATTTGCGGGTCAACACGCTGAAGGCGTCGCCGGACAAGGTGGCGCGCGCGCTGGCCAAGGTGGATGCCGCCCCAATCGAGGGGCTGGCCGGCGCCTTGCGCATACCGCCCGTCGAAGGGCATGGCCGCCATCCCAACATCACCGCCGAACCGGCTTTCCAGAAAGGCTGGTTCGAAGTGCAGGACTGCGGCAGCCAGATCGTCGCGGCGCTGGCCGCGCCGGACGGGCCGGCGCAGGTCTTCGACCTGTGTGCCGGTGGCGGCGGCAAGACGCTGGCGCTGGCCGCCAGCCAGGGCAACAAGGGCCAGGTCCATGCCTGGGATGCCGACAAGGCGCGCCTTGCCCCGATCTTCGAGCGCCTGCGCCGCGCCGGTACGCGCAATGTCCAGGTTCACGCCGCCGATGCCGATCTCTCGGCGCTGGAAGGGCAGATGGACCTTGTTCTCGTCGATGCGCCCTGCACCGGTTCGGGTACCTGGCGCCGCCGCCCCGACACGAAATGGCGGCTGGCCGAATCGTCCCTTGAAAACCGGATCGGCGAACAGGCCGGCGTGCTCGACAATGCCGTCCGGTTCGTGCGTCCGGGCGGGCGGGTCGCCTATGTGACATGCTCGCTGTTCCCGCAGGAAAACACCCGCCAGGCAAGGGCATTCCTGGAGCGGCATCCCGAATTCGCCGCCATGGACGCAATGGCCACTGCCACGGTTCGCCTTCCCGCACTCGCCCCGGCGATGCGGCCGGACGGCAATGGCGGCCTGCTGCTCACGCCCGCGCGCACCGCGACCGACGGGTTCTTCCTCGCCCTGTTCGAGCGGCGCGCCTGAGGCAGACTGACGGAACTGCGACCCGGCGGACTGCGTATCAGCATTGATTGCAACGAAGACTGCCGGTGTACCATGGCCCGTTACCTGACCCTCGCATTGTTCCTGTTCTTCGTCATCGGAGGCGGCACGCTGATCGGTGCCTCATCGCCACCGGGCGAATGGTACGCGGCCCTGGAGAAGCCGGCCTTCCAGCCGCCGGGCTGGCTGTTCGGGCCGGTCTGGACCGTGCTCTACATCCTGATCGCCATTGCCGGATGGCGGACATGGCAGCGCCGCGCGGAGGGGCCGGCCATGCAGGTATGGTTCGCCCAGATGGCGGTGAACTTCATCTGGTCCCCGGCCTTCTTCGTCATGCACTTGCCGGGTCTGGCGCTGGTCATCGTCCTGCTGCTGGCGGTTCTGGTCGCGGCTTTCATTTCGCTGAACTGGAACCGGGACCGGACATCGGCCATCCTGTTCATGCCTTACCTCGCATGGGTCAGCTTCGCATCGCTGCTCAATGCCGCCGTCTGGTGGCTGAACTGATCCCTGTTGCGCTGCACAACTTCCTTTGCCATGATCGCGCCCGGATGTGCCTTCGGGCATGCAAGCGAGGGAAAATGGCATGCGCATGCCGGGTGGCGATGAGGTGAATCCCGATTTCGAGGCGCGGGTGCGCGAGAGCTTCGCACGCCAGCAGGCCATGGCGACCATCGGTGCCGAACTGACGCGCGTCTCGCCCGGTGTCATCGAGATCGAGATGCCGTTCTCCGATCACCTCACGCAACAGCACGGGTTCTTGCATGCCGGCGTGATCTCGACGGCGCTGGATTCGGCCTGCGGCTATGCCGCCTATTCGATGATGCCTGCCGACGCCGCCATCCTGACCATCGAATTCAAGCTGAACCTGCTGTCGCCGGGCCGCGGCGAACGCTTCCTGTTTCGCGGCGAGGTCACAAAGCCGGGCCGGACGATCATGGTCACCGACGGGCGTGCCTATGCCTACGATGCCGAAGGCGAGGTCCGCCTCATCGCCACCATGACAGGAACGATGATGACCGTGCGTGGCCGCGAGGGACTTGCCGGGTAGACACGCAAAAAGGGCAGGGGGGATTTCGTGCCGCATCGCTTGCTGAAACCCGTCGCGGGCAGACACGTGCTTTATGTCATGGCGGCCGAACCCGAATACGGTCCGCATCTGCAATCCCGCTTCACCCCGCTCGTTACCGGCGTCGGCCCGGTGGAAGCCGGCACGCGCATGGGTGTGGCGCTGGCGCGCCTCGAGGCGCGTGAAGCCCTGCCGGATCTCGTCGTCTGCCTCGGATCCGCCGGTTCGGCGAAGCTGGAGCAGACGGAGGTCTACCAGGCATCGTCCGTCTCCTATCGTGACATGGACGCGTCGCCTCTGGGCTTTGAAAAAGGCTACACGCCCTTCCTCGACCTGCCGCCGGAACTGCCGCTTCCCCATCATGTGGCCGGCCTGCCCGACGCCCGCCTGTCCACCGGCGCCAACATCGTGTCCGGCGCGGCCTATGACGCCATCGACGCCGACATGGTGGACATGGAAACCTTCGCCGTGCTGCGCGCCTGCATGGCATTCGACATTCCGCTGATCGGCTTGCGCGGCATTTCCGATGGTGTGGCGGAATTGAAGCATGTCGACGACTGGATGCAATATCTCCACGTCATCGACGAGAAACTGGCCGATGCGGTGGACCGCGTCGAACGCGCGCTCGAAGCCGGCCTTCTGGATTGAGGCCGGTGCAACCTGCGACCCGCGATCCGCGTGGTTGAAGTACATCAACCATTGTCTCCAGGCTTTGCCAGAATGCTCGAGCGGATTGGCGCAGACGTGCGGCAACTGCCATCAACGCTTTGAAAAATGGAAGGAAAACCTGTGCCGACATGACGCCCGCTTGCCCTTCGAAATCCGGGGCAGGCAGGACGGGGACAAGCCGGCCCGCGGCCCGGACCGGCTTGCCCGCTCCCCCGGTCCCGTCAGTGCGTTCCCGGAGAAGGCTTGAGCGGCGCGCCCTGGCGTTCTTCCAGATAGGCGGCTTCCGCTTCCGTCAGTTCAACGTCGTCGCGGCCCCGTGATCATCGACCGGATATAGTGGGTCCATGGCTTGCCGGTCGTCGCCATGTAGACATGGATCACCACGAACAGCGCCATGCCCCAGGCCGCCGCCGTGTGAAGGAACACCACGAGGGTGAACGCATCCGCTGCCCAGGGCTGGTGCTCCCAGAAATTGTAGAGCAGGTAGGCGATGCCCGAGGCCCAGAGCGTGGAGCCGATGAACAGTGTCAGCGCCACATAGGTCAACGCCTGCAGCGGGTTCTGCTTGGAATGCAGGCGCTTGTGATAGGGCTTGGACGCGCCCTGCAGGATCCCCCAGGCGTAATAGGTCATGATCGTCCAGAGATTCTCGTTCTTCGGGAAGAACTGCTTCCATTCTCCCGTCGTGAACCACCAGAAGATGGTGAAGACCCACAGCATGATGAGCAGCACCGCCGCGCCCGTGTGCAGCGTGACGGCGAGACCGAAGGGAAGCAGGCCATGCAGCCCGTGCAGTCCGAAGCCGGTAAACAGCAATGAAAGGATCAGGAAGGCCTGGCTCCAGTGCCAGAACCGCTCATAGCCCTTGTAGATGGTGATGCGGTAGCTCCTGACCGTGTCGCCATCCTTGCGCTCGGGCGCACCCTTGACGCCATTGGTGAACATGTCGGTCATCAGGCCTTCCTCCGCGCGCTCATGACAATTCTCAGGAGACCGTGCCCGGCGACGCCGAGCGCCGCGGCGCCGACGGCCAGAAGCCCGATCAGGTCCATCCATGCGAAGCCGTCGCGTCCCGGCAGGTAGAAGCCGGCCACATTGGCGAGCCTGCCGTCCTTCGCATGGCAGGAATCGCATTTCAGCGCCTCGTCGGCCGACGCCACCATGTGCGTGATCGGCCAGTACATGTAGGTGTCGACGAAGTCGAAAGACCCGGAGTATTCGCGTCCGGCGGCCTTCATGCCCGCATCGATGGCCTTGGCCCAGTCGAAATTTGTCCAGAAGGCGGTGTCGGACTCGGGTCCGAAGACATTGGTCATCACCAGCCGCTTGAACTGCGTGTCATAGGCCTGGCGGCCCTCCATGCGCTTGAACGGCCAGATGCGCGAGTCCGGGTCGGCGGGCGAGCCGGGAATGCGGTTGATCTCGACCACGCCCGACGGGTCGATCGTGTCTTCCTGCTTGGTGTAGCCAACCTGTCCGTTGAACCAGGCATAGTGCGGCGTCACGTCCTCGCCCCATTCGAAATCGCCCTTGGTCGACAGGTAGGTGTGCAAGTGGCGCCCGTCGCCCTGGGTGTAGTTCTCCTCGCCGTAGGGCTTGCCGTCCTTCATCTTGCCCGCCGTCGACCAGTCCCACTTCGTCTTGGTGGCGATGCCGCCCTTGGCGAATTCGGGAATGTGGCAGGTCTGGCAGGCCACGCGGTCGGTGTGGTCGTTCAGCTTGATCGCCAGCAGCGGGTTCGACCCGTCATGCGGCGCGGTTCCGTGGCAGGATTCGCAAGTGGCCACATCGCGGCGCTCGCCGGGCTTGCGGGTCGTGCCATGGCCCTTCGATGTCTGGTCGCCGGCCGCGTTCACATGGTAGCGGCTGCCCGCCCAGTTGTGCGCCTCCGAGACGTGGCAGGTCGAGCATTGCATGTCCGCCCCGTCCTTTGCCATGTGCACGTCGACATGCTTCGACGGGTCGAACAGCGCCGACGACAGGTCGCCATGCTTCACGTTGTCGCCGCCGCCGCCATAGAAATGGCACTGGCCGCAATTCTCCGCCCTTGGCAGACCGACGCTCATGGCAGCCTTTGACAGGTCGACCGCCCAGGCCTTGGCGCCGGTAATGGTGGAGCCCTTCACCGGTTCCGGCCCGGTTGCCACGTGGCCTGCCGCAGTGGCGATCTTGGTATACTGGCCGCTCTGGTCGTGACAGATCAGGCAGTCGACAGCCGTTTCCTGCTGTGGCGGCCCGGCCTTCATGTCGGTCCAGCCATAGCCGGCATGGCAGCTTGTGCAGCGCGGCTCGTTTGACGCCACATTGCCGCAGAACGAGTTGATGACCTCGGACTTGCCAAGCACCTGCCCGGTGACAGGATGCTGGTATTTCCAGGTCCAGTGGATCGAGCCCATCACCTGTTTCGATGCTTCGGTATGGCAGGCCAGGCAGGCCTTCGTCACCTCCGGCCCGGAGGTGAACGCCTGTTTCAGCGCTTCGAACTTCGAGTGATCTGCCGTCGCCGAGGATCCTTTCTCCGCCGCGGGAGCCGAAACGGCCGCCGCCACCAGAACAAGGAAGCCGAGGAATGCCTTTACGATTGTCTTCCGCATGAAATCCTCCCTCCATGCCCGCCATGTCCGCGAGCATGAACACATTGAGAGATGAGCATGGAAAAACCGGCTTGATCTGGATCAAAATATTAGCGGGGCAGGGCGCGGCGAATTGATGCATCCGCGATGGCTCTTTGCGGTGAGAGCAATTCCATTGCGCCGCAGCAAGAATCCCACTAAAGCCTTGCCATGACACAGACAGCCCATCCCGATACCGTTCTCATCATCGACTTCGGCTCCCAGGTCACGCAGCTGATTGCCCGGCGCGTGCGCGAAGCCGGGATCTATTGCGAAATCGTTCCCTTCCAGTCGGCCGAGGAGGGCTTTCTCCGGCTGAAGCCGAAGGCGGTGATCCTGTCCGGCGGCCCTGCCTCGACGACCGAGATGGGCAGTCCGCGCGCGCCCCGGATGGTGTTCGACAGCGGCCTGCCGGTTCTGGGCATCTGCTACGGCCAGCAGACCATGTGCGGGCAACTGGGCGGCAAGGTGGAGAGCGGCCATCATCGCGAGTTCGGCCGCGCCTACCTGGAAGTGCACAAGCCTTGCGCGCTCTATGAAGGCGTCTGGGAAGTGGGCACCCGCCACCAGGTCTGGATGAGCCACGGCGACCGCGTGACGGCGCTGCCGGAGGGCTTCGAGGTGGTGGCGACATCGCCGAACGCACCCTTCGCGGCCATCGCCGACGAGGAGCGCCGGTATTACGCGGTGCAATTCCATCCGGAAGTGGTGCACACCCCTGACGGCGCGAAGCTGCTGTCCAACTTCGTCCACCGGATCGCCGGATTGAAGGGCGACTGGTCGATGGCCGCCTACAAGGATCAGGCCATTGCCGCCATCCGCGAACAGGTTGGGGACGGAAGGGTGATCTGCGGCCTGTCCGGCGGGGTCGACTCCTCCGTTGCCGCGCTGCTGATCCATGAAGCCATAGGCGACCAGCTGACCTGCATCCTCGTCGACCACGGCCTGATGCGCAAGAACGAGGCGGCCGAGGTGGTCGCCATGTTCAGGGAGCACTACAACATTCCGCTCGTGCACGTGGATGCGGCCGATACCTTCATCGCCGCGCTGGAAGGCGAGGCGGACCCGGAGGTCAAGCGCAAGACCATCGGCCGGCTTTTCATCGATGTCTTCGAGGCCGAGGCGAAGAAGCTGGGCGGGGCGGATTTCCTGGCCCAAGGCACGCTCTACCCCGACGTGATCGAGAGCGTCTCCTTCACCGGCGGCCCGTCCGTGACGATCAAGAGCCACCACAATGTGGGCGGCCTGCCGGAGCGCATGAACATGAAGCTGGTGGAGCCGCTGCGCGAACTGTTCAAGGACGAGGTGCGCAAGCTGGGCAGGGAATTGGGCCTGCCGGACCATTTCATTGGCCGCCACCCGTTCCCCGGTCCCGGCCTTGCCATCCGCTGCCCCGGCGGCGTGACGCGCGAGAAGCTGCGCATCCTCCAGGAAGCGGATGCGATCTATCTCGACGAGATCCGCAAGGCAGGCCTCTACGACGCCATCTGGCAGGCCTTCGCCGTGCTGCTGCCCGTCCAGACGGTGGGCGTCATGGGCGACGGGCGCACCTACGAGTTCGTCTGTGCGCTGCGCGCCGTCACCTCGGTCGATGGCATGACTGCGGATTTCTACCACTACGACATGGAATTCCTCGGCCGCGCCGCCACCCGCATCATCAACGAGGTGCGCGGCATCAACCGCGTCGTCTACGACGTCACGTCCAAGCCCCCCGGCACGATCGAATGGGAGTGAGAACCCGGTTGGCACGTCAGTGCCAAGCCGATGATCCAGTGAATCATCGGCAGGGTTCGAACGCGGGGGAGCTGCGAATGCAGCGGGCCCCCCGCAGCGGCAAGGTGCACGCGGAGCCATGGCGAAGCGCAGGCAACCCGGTTGGCACGTCAGTGCCAAGCCGATGATCCAGTGAATCATCGGCAGGGTTCGAACGCGGGGAGCTGCGAATTCACGACCTGATGCCCGTGATTGCGGGGCGGGGGCCGGCGCGCGGGGGAAAAGCGCGTTGCCGCGCGTTCATTCGTTGCTGTGCTGGCTCCCGGCCGTGTCCGTATGTGTCTTCAGCGGATTGCGGATTTGGCCTGCCAGAACCGCCCGCGGCCCTTCCGCGGGAAACGGTGCATCGTGCATTTCGAGCACTTCGTAGAGCTTCTCGTCCCTGAAGGCGCTGGCGAAACGGGTCGAGACACCGTCGCCCGGCTTGGCACCGCTTTCCGGAAAATCGGCTTCGGCCTCGCTCGCCACGATGCGCGCATCGGCCGGGGAATGTGCCCGGACGACGACCTCGCCCTGGTTGGGCGCCCGATCCCAGTTCGGATCGTAGTCGGCCGCAGCCGGGCGAAGCTTGAAGATTGCGGTTTTCATGACGGGAAAACAACCATGGCGCGGCAATTGTTCCCCGGACAGACCGCACGGTCGGCAAGCCTATCCGGCCGGAACCGGCCTTACCCGCGCATGCTGTCTGGCGTGTCTCCGCCGGAGGCCGGGTTGGACCGGCGGCGCCGTGCCAGTGCCTGCTGCAGTTCCATTGCCAGTTCGAGGAGCCGGGCGGGAACCTGTTCCTGCTCGATCTCCCGCAGGATCAGGCGCAGTTCTCCAGGCAGGCTGGCCAGGCGGCCCTCGTCTTCGTCATTGCTTGCCATGGAGATTTTCCCGCCGTCGCGCTTGTTCCCTGGAGTCAGACTGCCGGACGCAGGCACCGTCATTCAAGCAAAACAAGCGGGAACAGGCGCGAAAAGATCGTCAGGGATTGCTGCCATTGGTGGCATGCAATGCCATTCAGGGCCCGGAACGGTCGTCGTAGAGTTCGTGCACCTTGCGTTCCCGGCGCACCCTTTCTTCCCGGGTGAGCCGCCGGCGCCTCATCATCGCGTAGATGAAGACCGCGCCTAGCAGGACCGGACCAAGGGCCACCGTCACGAACCAGAGATAGTTTGAGATAACCATGGTACGCCTCGCTTCCTTGGAAGGGAGAACAGGTCAGCGCCGTGCATTTTCCATGATTGTCCGGACGAGCAGGCAGAAGGTCCGGGCCTTCGGGTTTCCGGGCAAGAAGCCGCTGGAAGGGCGACGCGCATGAACGCGTCGTTCGCGGGCGTTGGCAAGCGGTCAGCAGCAGCGGGCACGGGCGGCAAGACGGGTAAGCCAGGCGTGGAGTGCGGCCGGATTCCGGAGCCGGTAGCGTGCCTGCGTGTCCCCGCTGCCGATCTTGACGGAGATGCCGTTCCACAGTTCCACTTGCGCAAAACCGGCTTCATCGGTCGTGTCATCGCCCGCGAAGACCGGAACACGCCCCGCGAAGGGTGGCCGCGCCATGAAGAAGGCCAGGGCATCGCCCTTCGTCCGCGCGCTCGCCTTGAATTCCACGACCATCTTGCCCTCGATGACATGAATGGATGGAAATCGCTGCCGGATGTCATGGGCAAATGCAAGGCAGAGGGGAGCGAGGTCCGGGCGCAGGCGGTAATGGAGGGAAAGCGAGCCGTTCTTGACTTCCAGGAAGATGCCATTGTGCCGGGTAGCCATGCCTTCTGCCGCGCGTCGCACGTCCGCAAGTGCCACGTCGTCGGTCCTGGCACGCGAAACCAGGCCATCCGGCATGCGCAATTCCAGGCCGTGAACACCGGCGGCGGCGGTACGAAGCGGAGAAAGGCGGCGGTCGAGATCGGTGATGTCCCGGCCCGACACGATCGCCAGTGCCCCGCCGCAAAGCCGGTGCAGCACCCGAAGGGTCGAAACTACACCGTCCTCCACGCAGGCCGCGCCCGGATCATCGACAATGTCCGCAAGCGTACCGTCGAAATCCAGGAAGAGCGCGGCCTGTGTGACCTCGATGTCGTCCGGAGGTGCCGGAAGCCGGGTTGCGCGCACGGTTCGCTAGCCTTGCCTTTCGCCGATGGTTTGGCGGATGAACGAACCGTGCCGGTGCAATGTTCCCCGCGCCTTACGGCTTCCGCTGCAAGTAGGCGCGGATGGACCGCAGTTCGGCGCGGGACCGGATCTGTTCGGCGGTATAGGTTTGCGGCTCCAGTTGCGTTCCCCTTTCCGTGCGGCGCAGGTCGAATGTGCGCCGCGCCGCCACGGGCGTATCGCGTGCTGTATAGGTGGCCACGATCGTCACGGTCAGTTCGTGGACGGTGTCCACGATATCGCCCTGCTCCGTTGTCCGGTCGATCAACTGCCCATAGGAGCCGATGTCGATGAATTCGCTGCTGTCGAGCGGTCCCTGCATCCATTGCGGGCGGCGGTCTCCCTGATCGCTGACTTCGACATCCAGATCGCTCAGCGAACAGCGCGACCGGCGATACGTGGTTTCGTCGCCGGAACGGTAGCCGATATCGGTGATGATGGCTTCGAAATAAACGGGTTCGGCGCTCATGTTGGCGATCAGGCAATGGGCATGAAGGCTGTGCCCGGCACCCTGGTTGATCAGGATCTTGGGCCTTATCCTGTGACGGTAGTTGCCGAGCAGGAGCTGGAAATAAAGCGTCCACACGGCCAGCGTCGCGATGTTTGCCAAAGCGCTGACCGCCCCGTGATTGTCCTGCAGCCAGGTCCACATGATTGCCTTCCGGGTCGTTCACCTTACCGGGACGGGACGGCCCTTTCCCTCGGCGCGACCGTTCCGGATGCTGTCGTCAGGTAACGGGACCGGCCCTGCGTTTGGCCGGTCCCGCGCGGTCTTCATCGCCAGGCCGCAGCGGACATGCGAAGGGGGCCACGAAGATCCGCTGCGGTTCGTGAAGACACGCGACTTGGGCTAGTCGTCCTTGCGCTCCGGCTTTCCCTTGCGCTTCGCCGAGGCCATCTCCTCAAGCTCCTTTTCCGACATGGAATCCGCCATGTCCTTCGAGGCGCCTTTCAGTTCGCTTTTCTTCTTCTCGCCGCGCTTGGCGGCGAGTGCAGCGCCGGCTGCCATCTGCTGTGCCTTGGATTTGGCGGGCATGGGGCCGCTCCTTCCCGTCACGGGTTTTCTGTTTCGCGCGGCATCTCGCGGATCCGCAGGTTGTTCTGCGTGTGCTTCACGCCGCTGACCGAATCGGCGCAATCCTCCGCGCGCCGCTTTTCGAAGCGGTCCGACACAAGGCCGGAGAGCGTGACCTCGCCCTCCTTCACCGAGACGTCGATGTCGCTGGCATCCAGCGCGCCGTCATCCATCATCCGGTCGCTGACGTCTTCGAGGATCCGGTCATCGGAACGCCGGTAGCCTTTCGGCCCCTTGCCCCTGTGCTTGTCGCGTTCGCGGCGCCTTTCGGCCTCTTCGTCGCCGAACCAGGAACTGATCTCGTCGCTGGCGCGGTCCCAGAAATCCCGGTCCCCGGCCCCATGCCGGGGCGCCCGGCGGTCCCAGTGCCCGCGCGGATAGCCGCCCTCGCGCGGTTGTCCGTACCAGCCGCCGATATATGGAATTCCGTAACCGGGCATCGGCCGGTCTGCGTAGTGCTCGCCCCACCAGGCGGTGGACCTCGGCTCACCGCGCCGGTGGTCTTCCCAGAAGGCGGGATCCGGGTAATCGCGCTCGGGGGCCTCTGCCCATGGACGGTCGATTCCCGGGCGCTGTCGTCTTGGGCGGTCATGGGGCATGGCTTGCTCCTCCGTGTTTGGCTTCTCGGGGTCGTCAACCGCGAAGTGCCCGTTTTTGTTCGCCGTGGCAGGCAAAAAACCGGTGGGCCAGCCAATTTCAGGAACCGGACAGCACGGTGGAACCGGTCGGCCGGGCGCGTGGCGGTGCCGACCGATCGCGCTGCGGGAACATTCGCGCCGGCTTGACGGTTGAGGCGGGCACTGCCGCCATGGCGGGTCAAGGGGCCACCTGTCACCCATGCAGGACGCCTTCCTGGACGTCATCGGGCGGCATGTTTCGACCTGAACTTCATAGTGATCAAACGGAGCTGCACGATGGCCAAAGAGAAAACCTTGTCCGATCTGTTCTACGACACCCTGAAGGACGTCTATTATGCTGAACGGAAGATCCTGAAGGCGCTGCCGAAAATGGCACGGGCCGCCGAGTCCGACGAACTGCGCAAGGCGTTCGAGCACCACCGGGATGAAACAGAAGGCCAGATCGAACGCCTGCAGAAGGTCTTCGACATCCTCGACAAGCGAGCCCAGGGAAAGACCTGTGAGGCCATCGAAGGCATCATCGGCGAAGGCGAGGAGATCATGGATGCCTTCGGCAAGTCGCCGGCACTGGATGCTGGCCTGATTTCCGCGGCCCAGGCCGTCGAGCATTACGAGATCGCCCGCTACGGAACGTTGAAGCGCTGGGCGAAGGAACTGGGCCTGGACGATGCGGCCAGACTGCTTGAAGAAACGCTGAAGGAGGAATCCAAGACCGACGATTCGCTTACGAAACTCGCCGAGTCGGATGCCAACAGGAAGGCCAGGGCGGCCTGATCAGACGAAGAGGGCCGCCTTTCGGGCGGCCCTTTTCCGTTTTTCCAAGCCGGAGTCGCCCGGATGCCGGTTGTGGCCGGTCAATCCGTCTGCGGCTGTTCTTCCTCTCGGGGGATCTCGCCGCTGGTGGCCGCCTGCGGGTGGATGGTCCGCTTTGTGGCGGTGTGGTCCTCGTCGCGAACGCCTTCGGTGATCTTTTCCGGCGGACGCTCGGCGACGGCGTCATCATCCGATTCCGAACAACCGGCCAGCGCCAGGAAGGGCAGGGCCAGTGCGAGGATCAGCAGCGGCCTGCTTGCTTCTGAAAGGCTGGCAAATGTACTGCGCATGATATCCTCCTTGCCGGTTCTTGCGATTGACCGCTCGTGGGAGCGCATGGGGGTCAACCCGCAGGCCGCCGGGCATGTTCCGGACAAGCCAGCCTTCGCCGGCCAGCCTTCGCCGGCCAGCCTTCGCCGGATTGTCTGCGGATGGAGGGAACAACGCGCCGCCCTTCCGGTTGCACCCAGGAAGAAACAGCTTCGGGAGCCGACCATGTCAGGCAGGAAAACCGGCAATCCGGCCCAGCTTCGCGGCGATATAGCGGCCGGTCGGGCCGGGGGCAAGCGGCCCGGCTTCGACCCCGCCGCCGTGCCGCTGGAAACCGATTCCGAGGCAGGCGGGATGGCGCTTGACGGTCTGAGCGTGGAAACCGCCAGGCGTACACAGGCGCACAAGGGCAATCCCGAACCGGCGCGAGAACGCGTTGACGAAATTACCTATGGAACGGCCATGCGCCGGACACGGCCGCAATCCCGGGCCTGGAAGGCAGCCCCGCTTCTCATGTGGCTTGTCGTCGGCGCGGGCATCCTGGCACTTCTGGCCGTCGTGCTGGCCGCAATCGGTTGAAGGTCGACAGCAAGCTTTCCGGCAGGCGGGACGGCTGCCGCCAAACCGGCTCGCACGGACAAGCAGGGTCTCACGGCCAGGCGGCGGCCGTCGAGACGGGCGGCATGCTTCCGGCCTCCGATGTGCCCTCCTTGCCGGCCGTTGCCGATCCGGCGTCTGGGTGGCTCGAGGTATCCCTGGTTTGCAGGGCGGCAAGAAAACCGTCTGCCCATTCGTTCACGCCGGTGGCGCTGATGCGTTCCAGGAGCGCGCGATGACGCTCGCGACGCTCCGACCGCGGCATGACGATGGCACGGTGGAGGGTGAGCGCCATCTCGTCGGTGTCATGCGGATTGACGATGAGCGCTTCCGCCATGTCTTCGGCTGCCCCGGCAAAGCGCGACAGGACGAGCACCCCCGGATCATCGGGGTCCTGCGCGGCGACATACTCCTTTGCAACGAGGTTCATTCCGTCGCGCAGCGGTGTCACCAATCCGATTTCGCTGCCCCGGAAAATGGCGGCCAGCCGGTCGCGGGCGACGGCCCGGTGGATGTACCTGATCGGAGTCCAGTTGAAATCGGCGAAACGGCCATTGATCGCCCCGGCCAGCCCTTCGGTCTGGCGGCGGATCGCGTCATAGGCTCGAATGCCCTCCCGCGTGGGTGGCGCGATCTGCAAGAGGGAAACCGCGCCTTCCAGTTCGGGACGGTCTTCAAGCAGTTTCTCGAACGCCTGGAACCGCGCCGGAATGCCCTTGGAATAGTCGAGCCGGTCGACGCCGACGATCTGCTTGCGCTTGAGCATCCGCCGCCGCATGTCGTCGATGCGGATATCTTCGTGATTGCGCCGGGCCATCTTCCCGAAATCCTCGAAATCGATCGCAATGGGAAAGCGGCCGCAACGGATGTCGCGCCCGCCCGACCGGATGACGGTGCTTGAAATCCGTTCGCCAAGCCCCTGGCTTTCGATGTTGCTGCAGAAATTTTTCAGGTCGCGCGATGTCTGGAAGCCGACGACGTCATGTTCGAGCAGGGATTGGAGCAGGCGGCGATGGCCGGGCAGGGCGGCCAGCACCTCCGGTGGCGGGAAGGGGATGTGCAGGAAAAACCCGATACGCATGCTCCGGCTCACGGCCTGGCGCAGGAACCCGGCAAAGGGCAGCAGGTGGTAGTCGTGCACCCAGACCAGATCGTCATCCTGCAGGAAGGGTGCCAGTTCTTCCGCCAGCCGCCGGTTGACGTCGAGGTAACCGGAAAATTCCTGTTGGTGAAAGTCGATCAGGTCGGTCCGGTAGTGAAAGAGCGGCCACAAAACGCTGTTTGAAAATCCGGCGTAATGGGACCGGTATTCCTGTTGCGACAATGGCACGGTGATCTGGCGGACATTGCCGTTGGCCGTCAGCGCATTGCGTGCCTGGCTGCCAGGTTCGCCGCTTCCGAACCAGATGCCGCCACGCTTTCGCAGGGTATCGGCAATGGCGACGGCCAGCCCGCCGGTCTGGGTCGACGTGTCGATGTCGCCCACGCGGTTCGATACGATCACGAGTCTGTTCGTCACGCGGCTGGCTCCCGGCTAGGTGGCGGCAAGGGGGGAACCGGGCGGGGTCGGGATTTGTTCCTGCGTCCGGATCACAATCCGGCCGGAAACATGGCCGTTCACCGGTCCTGGATCGAGCGAACCGTGAAGTCCTCGTCATGTTCGACGCTGGAAGCGGGCGTTTCCTCTCCCAGTTCCCTGAGCAGGCGCAGGCGAGCCCGGTTGAGCCGGCTTTTCACCGTGCCCATCGCGCAACCGAGCATGTCGGCTGCTTCCTCGTAGCTGGTGCCCATGACGCCGATCAGCACCAGGATTTCCCTTTGCGGGGCTGGCAGACGGTGCAACGCCGCGGAAAGCTCCTGTCCCTTGACATTCCACTCCTGCGTGGCATCCACCGCCGCCTTCAGCGATACGCAGTCGCCGGCCCCGGGCGCTTCCCGTTTCTGGATACGGATGCGCGTGTAGAAGGTGTTGCGCATGATGGTGAAAAGCCAGGATTTCATGCTGGTTCCCGGCGTGAACTGGTGGATTTTCGCAATCGCCTTCGTCAGCGTTTCCTGAACGAGGTCGTCGGCGTCGTTCGGATCGTAGTAGAAGGACCGGGCGAAGGCGCGCAGCGCCGGAATGAGCTTTATGACCTCGGCCTCCTCGCGCGGCATGAGCACGGTTTGTCTGGTCTCGGACTGTGCAGGACCGTCACCAAGGCGAGGTGGCATTCTGGCCTCCAGCGGCTGGCAGATTGAAACGCACCCCCTGTTGCCTAATGCGGTGGAAGGTGAGCGGTTCCAACACGGCCGTCTTGACCATTCGACATCACCCGCCTCCAATTTCATCGGCGGCATGGAACGGTTTGGCGCCCTGCACCGTTCGCCTTGCGAAAGGAGACCGGCATGAACCAGCAAAAAGGCAAACGCCCCGAAGACCTGCAGGAAAGCGATTTCGCCGAAGAGCGGATGGGCAACAACCGCCTGCAAGGGAACGACCAGGAATCGGTTCACAACCAGCGCCACGCCGTGCCTGACGTGAAGCAGGAGGCCGACGATGTGATGGAGAGCTTTGAGAAGCTCGACAAGGACAAGCGTGCCCGCGCCGACCTCAACAAGGGTGCTCGCGGGAACGGCAACAAGGATTGAAGACGCCGCCGGGACTGCCATGCGGAACCTTTGGCCGGCATGGCGGTTTCCCGCAGTGGACAGCAGGGAGTGTGAACATGGTCACGCAATCGGATGACCGGATAACGGTTGAACCTTTCGACGGTGTCGTCAACGTGCGTTTCATCGACGCCATGCTTGCATCGACCGACAGGGCGCTCGTGCTGAGGGAGAAGGGGCACGATCCCGTGTTCTACATCCCCTTCGACGATATCTATTTCGAGATGATGCACGAGTCGCAGACGCGGACGCAGTGCCCGTGGAAGGGCGAAGCGCGTTACTGGAGCACCGGCGCGGTGGGCGAGGCCGCTGCCGATGTCATGTGGGCCTATGAGGAACCGCATGGCGCGGCGCGGCCGATCGCAGGCCATGGCGCATTCTACCCCGGCAAGGTCACGATCGACGTCACGCCGAATGACAGCCCGCGCCGCCTGCCGGATCAGGGATGACCGGGAACGAGGGCGCGGCGCCCCGGCGGCAGGGCCGATGGTTGTCTGAATCATCGCTTGCCAGCGCCGGGCGGTCAGGGTGTGCCTCGTCATGACGTCTGACATGAGGGAAGGCGAGCGGCTGCTGGTCCGCCTTGTGGCCCTTGTTGCCGCGATCCTGGTCTTCGCCGCGCTGCATGCGACCAGTTGGGTGACCTCGACCCTGGCACTGGCCTTCTTCGTGGCTGTGGCGGTATGGCCTGCCGACGCCTTTTTTCGCGACCGGCTTCCCGGGCGCTTGCGCTGGATCGGGCATGTGGCCGCCCTTGCACTGGTCATCCTGCTGTTCTCGCTTTTCCTGGCCGGCGTGTTCCTGGCGGCACGACAGATCGTCACCGGCCTGCCCGCCTACGAGGATGCCATTGCGAACACGTTGCAGCGGGGGGCCGAATGGGCCGGCGTCCCGAACATGGCCGCGGAGGCGGAAAGCCTGGAAACCGGCCGTCTCTTCGAGCGCCTGATGGGCATTGCCACGGGTATTGTCCGGTCGACCTCGAACCTCGCCGGCATCCTTTCGCTGATCTTCTTCCTTGTCCTGCTGATGCTGATCGAAGCCCCGTCCCTGGCATCCAGGCTGCAGTCGATGGCGGGGCGCCGGAACGGCGATGTCTACCGCTCGGCGGTTGTTGCGATTGCCACCCGTATCCGCTGGTACTTTGTCGTGCGCACCTTCATGGGTCTTGCGACAGGAATCCTCTACGCCTTGTGGAGCTGGGCCTGGGGCCTGGATTTCGTGTTCGTCTGGGGCCTGCTCGCCTTCCTGTTCAGCTACATTCCCAATGTGGGTTCGCTCGTGGCGGGCATCCTGCCGGCGGCCTTCGCGTTTCTCCAGCTGGATCCGTTCTCCGCCGGCCTTTACGGGCTCGGGTTGCTGCTGATCGAACAGGTCATGGGCAACTACGCCGATCCGAAACTGCAGGGCAGGGAGCTTTCGCTTTCGCCGCTGGTCATCCTCGTCGCGCTGATGGTCTGGAGCTGGGTCTGGGGGATTGCCGGAACGCTCGTCGCGGTTCCCATGACGCTGGTCATGATGATCGTCTTTGCGCGGGTTCCGGCCTTGAGGTCCGTCGCCCTTTTCCTGTCGAACCACCGCGATGTGGACGAACTGATGCGCTCGGTGGACGCATGACCGGCCCCTTGCAGGACCACGCGCAGACCCATTCCCGCTCCCCGGATGACAAGCCGTCCGGTCGAACGGCGGCGGGCGTGAACTGGCGCCGCTGGCTGGTCAATGGTTTCGTGCTCGCGGTCGCCGCCCTTGCGGTCTATTTCATCGTGCGTACCGTCCGCCGGCACGGGATGGACACCATCCTCGATGCGCTGGCACAGATGCCGGTGGCGAACCTGGCCGCTGCCGGCGGTTTTGCCGCC
This sequence comes from Phyllobacteriaceae bacterium, assembly GCA_002708825.1. Taxonomy (GTDB): domain Bacteria; phylum Pseudomonadota; class Alphaproteobacteria; order Rhizobiales; family Rhizobiaceae; genus Zhengella. The sequence continues at coordinate 87,169 of PAPF01000026.1, forward strand.
GCCTCCTATCTGTGCCTGTCCGGCTTCGACTATTTCGGTTCCCGTTATGTGGACCGCCCGCTGTCCTGGCCCCGCGCCCTGCTTGGCTCCTTCGCCAGCCTTTCCATCGGCCACAATGTCGGCTTTGCCGGCTTCAGCAGCGGCGGCCTGCGCTATTATTTCTATTCGCACTGGGGCATGCGCGCGGCGGATGTGGCACGCCTTGTTGTCTTTTCCGGCATCGGCGTCGCGATCGGCATTTCCACCATCGCCGGAACCGGCCTCCTGTTCTATCCGCGGCAGGCCGAGAGCCTGATCGGGCCGAACAGGGCGGCAGTCCTTGCCATCGCAACGGTCTGCCTCACCTGGCCCTGGCTCTACCTGCTGGCAACAACGCGGTTTCGCCGTGCGTTGCGTTTGTGGAAATGGCATCTCACATTGCCGGCGCCGCGGCTCGCCCTGTGGCAGATCCTGCTCGGCAGCGCGAATTTCGCCTTTGTCGCCGCATGCCTTCACCAGCTCATCACCGGCCTGAAGGCCACGCCCTATTTCGAGGTTCTGGCTGTTTACGCGCTGTCGCAGGCCGCCGCCCTCCTCAGCCATGTGCCCGGCGGCCTTGGCGTCCTGGAAGCCTCCGTGCTGTTCCTGCTTCCCGGCGTCCTGTCACTGGCCGCCGTGATTGCCTTTCGCATCGTGTATTTCTTCATACCCTTGCCCTTCGACCTGGCCGCGCTCGCCCTGACGGTCCTTTTCAGGCGATGAAGCCCCCTCCAGACCCAGCCATGAAAGGAAGCGTTGCCAGGGCCGCGCCGGGCCACGCGGGTCGAACAGGCTGGTGCCCGGCAGGGGCGTCACCTTGCCATCAAGCGAGGGCGGATCGAGATCCTGAAGGTCGCGCCGCCCGCCGGAAAACCGGTCGACAGCGGCAAACATGGAACCCGTTTCCTCGACAACCCGGGCGACGTCTTCGGCAGTGGTGCCCAGATGTTCCGCGAGCAGGTCGTTCCGAAGGGTTCCGATTGCCTGCCGGTGGCTGGCCTGCGCCGCCTCGAAGCCCAGGTCGCATTCGGTGTCGAGCCCCTCTGAACGGTTGTTGAGGTTGGATGAGCCGATCCGCACAAAGGTGTCGTCGACGATGATGATCTTGGCGTGGACCAGCACTTCCTTCCGGCTGCCGTCGGCGGCCCGGGTGCTGGCGCACATCACGCGCAGCCGTCCGTGACGGTCTGCCCGGCGCAGGCGCCGCAACAGGCGGTTGCGGTTGTATTCCATCACGATGCGCTCGACCATGCCGCGCGACGTGCGTGTCACGACGATGAGGATTTCCGGGCCCTCATCGCGGCGCAATGATGCCTCCAGCCGGCGCGCCACCCGGAACGAGGCCAGGTACTGGGTCTCGATGTAAAGCGAAGTCCGGGCAGCCAGGATGGCATCGTCGGTCAGTTTCGCCGTTTCGTGACGCCTGCGCCGGCCGAAGCCTGGCGGAACCGTCCTGGCAATGGCCACGGGACAATCGCGCAGGGCCGGCGCGATGAAGTCCGGCCATTGTGCCTGGGCACCATCCAGCGGCAAGAGCGTATCCCCGGTCGCGCGCCGCCAGCGGTCTGCCGCCACATCGCAAATGGCCCCGGCAGCGGGGCCGCAAACCAATGCCTGCGCGTCGTGCACCGGTCCGTAGGGCGACCCGGACGGCGAGCGCCGCAGGTCCTGGTCGGCAAGGTGGCGCCGGTCGTCCCAGCGCTCCGATGTCAGGTCCATGCCGCCCGCAAAGGCCAGCGTCCCGTCGACGCAGATGATCTTCTGGTGCTGTGAGGCGCGCAGCGAGTGCCTTCGGTCGAAGGCGAGCGTGATGCGGGGGTGATCCGCCCATTCATGGTCCCGGAACAGGTCGAGCGTCTTGCGCGCATAGACAGGTCCGAGTGCCCAGACGAGGATTTTCAGTTCCAGGGCCGGATTGCGGTCCACGAGGTCGCGCAGGAACGGTCCGAGTTCGCGGGTTTCTTCGTCGTCCGGTGTGAGGTCGATATTCGGATCGAGGTCCCAGCCGACGATGACGATCCGTTGCCGGGCAAGCGGCAGCACGCGGACAAGCGCGTCATAGTAGGTTTTCGCGTCGATCAGGAAGGCTGCCCGGTCGCTGTTCCGGATCGCCTGGCAGTTCCTGCCTTCCCGCGCTATGGGCCCGGAAGGTTCCCCTCCATTCTTCATCTCCATCCGATTTGGCAGCTCCTGTTCAAGAGACGGTTGCGCTAGCCAAACTCCGGAACGCAGCAAAGGTTTCGTTTCGCCTGCTCTCTCAGCCGATGGCGCTGCGCCGGTCGACGCCTGGATGGATCTCGATGTCTGCAACCAGCGGCAGGTGATCCGATGCGACCGCCGTGGCGCCGTTGCGCACGGGCGCGATGGAATGAACGGTGATGTTTCCGCTCATGAAGATGTGGTCGAGGCGCAGGAAGGGAAAACGGCTGGGGAAGGTGGCACCGTGTTTTCGCCCGGCATTGGCGTCCTTCAGGTGGCGGACGAGCCGGCGATAGGCCCGCGAGCGCGGCACCGCGTTGAAATCTCCCATCAGCAGAACGGGCTTGTGGCACAGCGGATCGCCGAGCCATTCATGTCCCAGCAGCGCGTCCACCTGGATGGAGCGCTCGATGGCCAGAAGGCCAAGATGGGTGTTGACCACCTGCAGGCTGGCGGCCGGCGTTTCCACTTCCACCCAAAGCGCGCCGCGCCGTTCCAGTTCGCGCCGGCGAATGGGCGCGGGCAGCCCGCCGCGCCTGACCAGCCGGTTGGGCAGCGCTGTGAAGATGGCGTCGCCGAAATGTTCGTCCTGCACCTGGTAGGCCGGGTGAAAATGCATCTCCATGCCCAGCATGCGGGCGATCTCTGCTGCCTGGTCCACCCCGCCGGTGCGTGCCCGCCGCACATCCAGTTCCTGCAGCGAGACGATGTCCGGATTGCAGGCTTGGATAACCTTCGCGATGCGTTCGGGTGAAAGGACCCGGTCGGTGCCCACGCAGCGGTGCACATTGTAGCTCATGACGCGTATGGTGCGCGGCCCATGCCTTTCCAAACCCGGCTCCTTCGTCCTGTTGCAACGCCAACCGTTGCAATGGTGCTTTGGTTCCGGCTGCGGGCGCAAGCCGGAATCGCGTATTTCCTGCGTTTCAGCCGATCAGCGTCAACCCGTAGAGAATGCCGAGCCAGAGCAGGGCGGCCGCAGCCGCGAGCCGTGGCAGGAGACCAGGTCCGGCCAGATGCATGAAGACAGTGGCGATGATGACGGCCTTGGCCGCCGCTATCGCCAGATTGAGCACCGGGTTGAAGATCCCGAGTTCGATGAAGGACAGCATGACCGTTGCTGCCAGCAGGACCAGCAGACCAAGCACGGCCAGAATGGATTTGCGGATCTCGCTCATCGGTCGATCAGGTAAAGCACGGGAAAGAGAAACACCCAGACCATGTCGATGAAATGCCAGTAGAGGCCGATGGCCTGCACGCGCCGCATGCGCCGCGCATTGTCTGACGATCGCCACAGCAGAAGAATGCCAAGCACCGCGATGATGCCGGACAGAAGGTGCAGGGCATGCAGGCCCGTCATGGCGAAGTAGAGGTTGAAGAACAGTTCCGCTTGCGCGGCCGCCGGGCCGTCATGGCGGAAGGGCGCGCCAAGCACCGGCGCAAGCCCCTCGGCATATTCCATCGCATACTCGCTTGCCTTGATGGCAAGGAAGGCGGTGCCCAGAACGGCGGTGGCGGCCAGCAACCAGGCGGCCGGCCGTCCCTTGTGCGCGGCGGTGAATGTGTGCGCCAGCGCCATGGTGAAGCTGCTGGCGATCAATATGGTCGTGTTGATGGTGCCCAGCGGCAGCGAGAGATGCCTTGCGGCTTCCGCAAAGGCCTCTGCGTGATCGAGCCGCGCGACGAGATAGACCAGCAGCACCGCGCCGAACAGCATGGCTTCCGAGGCCATGAAGATCCACATGCCGAAGGCATCCGCCTGGCGTTCGCGTTCGGCTGACCGGAAGGCTTCGCTGGAGACGGACGGGTTCATCGCTCGCCCTCCGGTGGCGGATAATCGTAGACGGGCCCGGTCGCCTCCGGCGTTTCCTCGAAATTGTGCGGCGGCGGCGGCGAGGGCGTTTTCCATTCCAGCCCGCTTGCCGCCCACGGATTGGCTCCGGCCCGCTCGCCCCTGAACAGCGACCAGGTGAGATAGCCGAGCGGCAGCAGGTAGCCGGCAGCCAGGATGACCGCGCCGGCCGAGGACAGCACGTTCCAGAAGGCGAATTCCGGCGGATAGGCATGGTAGCGCCGCGGCATGCCGAGATAGCCGAGGATGTATTGCGGAAAGAAGGTCAGGTTGAAGCCGGTGAAGGTCATGGCGGCGGCGATCTGCCCCCACAGTTCCGGATACATCCGGCCCGTCATCTTCGGCCACCAGAAGTGCAGCCCGCCCATGAAGGCCGAAACCATGCCGCCCACCATGATGTAGTGAAAATGGGCGACCACGAAATAGGTGTCGTGCAGATGGACGTCGACGGCGATGGCGGCGACAAACAGGCCGGCCAGTCCGCCGAAGGTGAACAGGCCAAGGAAACCAAGTGCGTAGAGCATGGGTGCGGGAAAGCGGATATGCCCCTTGCGCAGGGTCAGGCTCCAGTTGAACACCTTGATCGCCGAGGGGATGGCCACGCAATAGGACAGGAAGGAGAAGACGATGCCCGCATAGGCCGATTGCCCGCTGACGAACATGTGGTGGCCCCAGACCAGAAAGCCGAACACGGCAATGGCCATGCTCGACAGCGCCACGGCCTTGTAGCCGAAGAGCGGCCGGCGGCTGAAGCAGGGGATGAGTTCCGACACCACGCCCATGCCGGGCAGGATCATGATGTAGACGGCCGGATGCGAATAGAACCAGAAAAGGTGCTGGAACAGCAGCGGGTCGCCGCCAAGCTGCGGATCGAACACGCCGATGCCGAACACGCGTTCCAGCACTATAAGGATCAGCGTTGCAGCCAGCACTGGCGTCGCCAGCACCATGACGAGGCTCGTCGCATACATCGTCCACACGAAGATCGGCAGGCGGAACCATGTCAGCCCCGGCGCGCGCAGCTTGTGAATGGTCACGATGAAGTTGATGCCGGTCATGATGGAGGAGAAGCCGACGATGAACACGCCGAAGGCGGCCGCGCTGACATGGGAATTGGTCAGGCTGGAGAGCGGCGTATAAAAGGTCCAGCCGGTATCCACCCCGCCGGCGACCACGGCGAACAGCGCGAAAAGGCTGCCGGCCATGAAGACGTACCAGCTTGCCAGGTTGAGCCGCGGGAAGGCCAGGTCGCGGGCGCCCAGCATCAGCGGCAGCAGGAAATTGCCCAGAGTCGCCGGGATGGACGGCACCAGGAAGAACCAGATCATGATGATGCCGTGAATCGAGAACAGGCGGTTGTAGATGTCGTCGCTGACGAGGTCGCCCGCCGGACTGGCCAGTTCCAGCCGCATTGCCACGGCCATCGCGCCGCCGATGAAGAAGAAGAAGGTCAGGGCGGCGAAATAGAGCCAGGCCACGCGCTTGTGGTCGGTCGTCGCCAGCCAGGCGCGTGCGCCCCAGCCGTTCGAGAAGTAGGTTTGCGGGCGCCCGGCCGTCTCAATTGTCATCGGCTTCGCTCCCGCCAAGGGACCGGATATGCGCAACCAGCATCTGCAACTCGCCCTCCTCGATCAGTCCGTCGAAACTCGGCATCACCGGTGCGTAGCCTGCCGCCACCTGCTTTTGCGGCATCAGGATGGAATCGCGGATATAGGCTTCGTCGGCGATCACGGTCTGTCCGCTTGCCAGTGGTACCGGCCGGCCGAACAGCCCCTTCAGCGAAGGCGCGCGCATCTCGGACGATTGGCCGTGACAGCCCGAACAGCCCAGTGCCCGGAACAGTTCCGCGCCCTGTTGGGCAAGCGAGGTGCTCTCACCCTGCCGCGCCAGCCAGCCGGTAAAGTCTTCCGGCTTCATCACCACGATCCAGCCACCCATGGCCGAGTGCTGGGTGCCGCAATATTCCGCGCAGAACAGGCGGAACCGGCCTTCCTTCGTGGGCGTGAACCAGACACGGGTCGAGCGGCCCGGCACCGCGTCCTGCTTGACCCGGAAGGCGGGCACGAAAAACGAATGGATCACGTCCTGGCTGCCCAGCGTCACCTGGACCGGCTGGCCGAGCGGCACATGCAGCGTGTTGATCTCGCGCTGTCCGCCGGGGTGGCGGAATTTCCACATCCATTGCTTGCCGATGGCCGAGATCCGCAGCGCATCGCCGGGCGGTCGCTGATGATCGACGAACAGGCGGGCGCCATAGGCGAAGATGACGAAGGCAGTGACCACGCTTGCGCTGGTCCAGCCGATTTCCAGGGCCATGTTGCGCTTGCGCTGGCCCGACCGGTCGGCAGGCGAACCCTCGCGGTAGCGCACGGCATAGCCGATGACGAGCGCCGAGAGAAAGACGCCAAGCGCGCCGGAAAAGGCCACGAGCGCGAAGAACAGCACGTCGATTGACGGCGCGATGGAGGAAGCCTGCTCGGGAAACCAGCGGAAGTTCATGGCCGCCTCCGCCGCATCAGGAGGCTGACCGCAACGGCCATGGCGATCAGCATGGCCACCGCCCCGGCGCGCACGCCGGCCCATATGGCCGGGGTGTATTGCCCCTTTGTCGCGTCGTAACCGGCGCATAGCAGGAAGACCCGGTCGGCCAGCGTTCCAAGCTGCCCTTGGGAGGCTTCCGCCATGGCCAGCCGCAGGTCGCGGGGCGTTGCGGTCAGGCCCGGCAGGGCTCGGGCGATCCGCCCGTCCGGCGTCAGGGCGATGACGGCGACCGGATGCACGAACTGGCCTGCGCGCGGCCGTGCCATGACGTCCATGCCGGCCTCACCCGCCAGCACCGGCCCTGCGTCCCCGGTCAGGAAACGCCATGCCGACAGGCCTTGCGCATCTGTGGCATCGGCCATGGCGTCCCTGGCGAAGGCGGCGTCCGCCGCACCTTCCGACGGATCGATGGACACGAAAAGCACACGGTAGCCGTCCGGGGCCAGACCGGACCGTTTCAGGTCCGCCGCGACGCCGCGCTGCGTCACGCCGCACAGGTTCGGGCACCGGTCATAGCCGAAGATGAGAAAGGCCGGCCGGCCGTCCATGAAGGCCGACAGGGGCGCCTCGCGCGACTGCACATCCGTGAAGGCGAGGCTCGTGTCGAGCCGCTCCCCGATGGCCGGATCGAAGGCGGGGCGCGCAATGTCTTGGGCGCCCGCGTCCACCGGCAGCAGCATGAGGAAACCAAGGGCAACAACAGCCCGGTTCATGGCCTATCCTCCCGGCATTTCGCGGCCTGCGGTGCCCCCGGTACAGTGTCCGCCAGCCGTGCGCAGTCTTTCCCGGCCCGCTTCCGCACCTGATCCCCAAAGCGCGGAAGGCCACGTTCGGCGACGATCGCTATCGCTTCCTCGACCGGGATCCGGGCGATGCCCTTTTCGCGGTCCACCCATGCCAGTTCCTCGAACGCGCGGCGCTGGCGCGCTGCGAATGCCTTGTGATCGCCGCGCGGATCGCGCTGCAGGGCCGGCGAGGCGGCATTGCCTTGCGAGGCGCGGCCTTCCGGCTGCCATGGCGGTTCCGCGCCGAAGGTGAGGCGCAACAGGACAAGCGCCACCACGAGGAAGAGGACAAGCCCGCCGGCAAAGACCAGCACCGCGCGCGCGTTGACATCGCGGGTTTCATGCGGGCGCGCATTGTCAGCCATGGCGCACCTCCCTCTGGACAGCGCAAAGGAGGGCAGGACGGGTGAGGAGAAGTCCGAACAGCAGCGACCAGAGGCCGGCCGCCGTGTAAAGGGCAACCGCTTCGCCCCACAATTCAGGCGATGGCGTAACCGCAAGCGCAGGCCGCAAGCGCCACAGGGTCGCCAGCACTTGCCCGGCGAGGACGCAGGCCGCCAGCATGGCGATACCACGCCGCGAGCGCTTCACGCGGACCGAAAGGAAACCCGCGAAGGGCAGGGCGAAGCCGATGGCGACGATGAGCCAGAGAACGATGCGCCATCCGCCCTCGACGCGGTGCAGATACCAGCGCGCCTCGTGCGGCAGGTCGCCGGCCCAGATGACGAGCCATTGCATGTAGGCCAGATAGGCCCAGATCAGCAGGAAGCCGAACAGGATGCTGGCGATATCGCGCCCAGCCGTGGAACCGGATTCGCCGCCAGGCTCCCGCGTCACCGGCCTCCGCCACGTTGTCACCAGCACCGCGAGCGCACAGGCCGACACCGCCTGCGATGCCATGACCAGCACAGGATGGATCGTGGAGATAAAGCCGGGTTCCAGCGACATCATCCAGTCGGTGACAAAGAAGAGCATCGCCACCGAATGGGCGATCAGCGCGGCGGCGGCGCCCCCCTGGTGGCGCAGCCGGTGCGCCGCTTCCCCCGGTGCCGTCCAGGTCAGCACGAGATGGCAAAGCCCCAGCCAGAGCGCGGCACAAAGGGCGAAGCGCGCCATGAAGAAGGGCAGGTTCAGATAGGCGAGCTTGTGGCGCACCGCTTCCGGCAGGTTGCCCGTATCCCCTTGCGCCCAGGGAAACAGGACGTCCGCGCCCGCAAGCAGCGGCAGGTGGAAAAGCAGGGCCAGTGGAATTGACCCGGTCATGGCCCTGAGCGCGGGCAGCAGGGCGCGGCCCCAGGCTCCCCCGGTGAGAAGATGCACAAGCAGCAGCGTCATGGCGCCGAGCCCAAGGCCGAGAACGAAGCTGGATGCGGTGAACCAGCCCGCCAGAAGCCCGTCAGGGCCCGCGAACACGGCCGCCAGAAGCAGCGCAAGCCCGGCCACGCCGGTGATCGCGGCCGCGATGGCGGGCCAGGGCCGGTTGCGCGGCCGGATCATGACGCACCTCCCGCCGGACCCAGGCGGTCGCGCAGACGTTGGGGCAGGTTGTCCACCGGCGCGTGGCGGGAATACTGCAGCGCCCTGATATAGGCGACAATGGCCCAGCGGTCGTCCGGCGGCACGCGTGATGCATAGGGATACATCACGCCGTAGCCGTCGGTGATGACGTTGTGGAAATGGCGGTCCGGGGCGGAACGCAATGCCGGCTGGTGAAAGCTGGGCGGAGCCGGAAAGCCGCGCTGCACGATCATTCCGTCGCCTTCACCGGTGCTGCCATGGCAGGGCGCGCAGAACACGTCGAAGCGCTCCTGTCCGCGCCGCAGCAGGTCGGGCGTGATGGCGAACGGGATCCTGTCCGGGACCGGCGACAGGTCGGCATCGCGGGCAACCGTTCCTGTTACGGGCGTGCGTGCCGATGCGCCGTCGGGGAACAGGCCGCTGGCCTCCAGCGGGTCATGGCGTGGCGCATCCGCCATGTCCTGTTCGCAGCCGGAAACGAGAAGCGCGCAAAGAAGGAGGGCGGCCGTTCTCATGGGGCCACCTCCGTCACATCCCGCGCACCGAGACGGCGCAGCAGGGCGCCCGTTTCGTCGCGGTCGAATACCGGATCGGCGGCCTCGACCAGCAGGCAGAAATTGCCACCGGATTCCGCCGAGAGCAGCGGGGAATGGAAGACCGGGTGGTAATATTGCGGCAGGCCGTTTGCCGCCAGCATTCCGAAAAAGGCCGCCAGGGCCGCGCCAAGGATACCGCCTTCAAAGGCAAGCACGATGAAGGCCGGCCAGGAATGCAGGCCGCGCCCGCCGGCATTGATCGGGTAGTCCACGAGGACGGAATAGAGGATGAGCCCGTATGTTGCACCCGCGCCGGCAATCGCCCCCGCGAGGACGAGATAGGGCAGGCGCGTCGGCGCCATGCCCAGCGCCTCGGCAAGGCCGTCGACGGGGAAGGGCGAAAAGGCATCCATGCTCCGGTAGCCGGCAGTGCGCAGGCGCCGCACCGCCTCGACCAGGGGCTCGGGTCCGGAAAACGAGGCGACGATGCCGAAACAGGTCATGGCACCGCCTCCTTCCGGTCGTGCGCCAGTTCCTCTACCTCGAAGATCGTGATGGCGGGCAGGATGCGCACGAACAGGAAAACGAGTGCGAAGAACGTGCCGATGGAGCCGAACAGGATGGCGAAATCGAGCCAGGTCAGCCAGCGCTCGTTCCAAGCCGCGGGCAGGAAGCCGCGGCTGGGTCCCGTCACCACGATCACGTAGCGTTCCAGCCACATGCCGATGTTGATGACAAGCGAGATGGCGAAAAGCGCCTTCATGTTCAGGCGGATGCGCCGGAGCCAGAGAAGCGGCAGCACGCCGGCATTGCAGGCGAGCATCGCCCAGAAGAGCCAGCCATAGGGGCCGAAGGCGCGCTCCCACATCATGGTGCGCTCGTAGGTCTCGCCCGAATACCAGGCGAAGAAGGCTTCCGAGAGGTAACCGTAGGCCACCACGAAGCCGGCCGCCATCATGATGCGCGCCGCGCTGTTCATGTGGCGCAGCGTGATGAGGTCCTTCACGCCGAAGAAATGGCGCAGCGGCACAGCGATGGTGATGACCATGGCGAAGCCCGAATAGAGTGCGCCGGCCACGAAATAGGGCGGGAAGATCGTCGAGTGATAGCCGGGGGTAATCGCGAAGGTGAAGTCGATGGACACGATGGAATGGACCGAGATCACCAGCGGCGTGGCCAGCGCGGCCAGCAGGAAATAGCTGGCGTTGAAGCGCGCCCAGTGGAAGGCGGAGCCGCGCCAGCCCAGCGCCAGGATGCCGTAGAACCAGCGTGCCGCGCGGCGTTTCGCCCGGTCGCGCAGCACAGCGAGATCCGGCAGCAGGCCCATGTACCAGAACAGGAGCGACACGGTTGCATAGGTGGCAATGGCCGCGAAATCCCAGACCAGCGGGCTGCGCCATTGCGGCCAGTGCATGTGCGTGTTGGGCAGCGGCAGCATCCAGTAGAAGAACCAGGGCCGCCCGAGATGGAGGATCGGGAAAAGCCCTGCCATGGCCACCGCGAAAAGCGTCATCGCCTCGGCGAAACGGTTGATCGAGGCCCGCCAGGGCTGGCGCAACAGCAGGAGCACGGCCGAGATCAGCGTGCCCGCATGGCCAATGCCGACCCACCAGACGAAATTGGAGATCATCGTGCCCCAGGCGACGGGAATGTTGATGCCATAGGCACCGACACCCGTTGCGATGAGATAGACGATGGCGTGCAGGAAAACGAGCACGAGCAGGAAAGCGGCCAGGAAGGCCAGCCAGAAATGGCGCGGCAGGCGCCCGGCCAGCACGACCGAACTGATCCGCCGGCTGATCTTCTCGCGGTCGTGCAGGCCGCGCAGGACCGGAAACCGCTCCTCCTTGCCCGGCGCGTCAGCCATCGGCCGTGTCCTCGCCCTGCGGCTTCGCAAGATCGGGATGCGGGTTTTTGATCTCCGCCAGGTAGGTCGTGCGCGGCCGCGTGCCGAGATGGGCAAGCAGCGCGTAATCGTGCGGCGCGGCCTTGTCCGCGACGACGCGCGCATCCGGGTCATTCAGATTGCCGAATGAAATCGCCTGCGCCGGACAGGCCTGCTGGCAGGCAGTGACCACGTCACCGTCCGCGATCAGCCGGTTGTCGATCTTCGCGTCGATGCGCGCCCGGCTGATGCGCTGGACGCAATAGGTGCATTTTTCCATCACCCCGCGCGAACGCACGGTGACATCCGGGTTGCGGCCCGCCTGCCTGAGGTCCGCATCCTCACCGAAATCCTGGTAGTCGAAAAAGTTGAACCGGCGCACCTTGTAGGGACAGTTCTGAGAGCAGTAGCGGGTGCCGATGCAGCGGTTGTAGACCTGTGCGTTCAATCCGTCATGGGTATGCACGGTCGCGTTGACCGGGCAAACGACCTCGCAGGGCGCCTTCTCGCAATGCATGCACGGCACCGGCTGGAAGTGGGTGCCGGGAGCCTCGGGCGGCCCCGTGTAATAGCGGTCGATGCGCAGCCAGTGCATTTCGTGGCCCGCGGCACATTCCTCCGGCCCGACGGCGGGAATGTTGTTTTCCGCCTGGCAGGCGCTGACACAGGCCATGCAGCCGATGCAGGCCGTCAGGTCGATCGACATGCCCCAGGCTTCCTGCTCGTATTCCCATTCTGGATAAAGGGATTCCGGCTCGGGCTCCGGTTCCGGCAACCGGCCCTCGCGGAGGTCCGCCAGCGTCGCGGTTCGCAGGATGTCGCGCCCCTCCATCCGCTGATGGTGCTGCGTGGTCACGAGATCCATTTCACCGTCGCTTGGCTCGATGGCCGCGCCGGTGGCCAGCCAGGGGCTGCCAGCCTGGCGGAGCGGATAGGCGTCATGGCCGCGTGCATCGCGCGTGACCGTCTGGTCGCTGCTGCGGATGTGGCCGAGCGTCAGGGTGACCGTGCTGTCGGGTTGTCCCGGAACGATGAGCGCGGGCGCGGCCAGCCGCCTGCCGTCATGCGAGATGGTGATCGCCTGCCCATCGGAAATCCCGAGCGAGCTTGCCGTTGCCGGCGAAATGAAGGCGCCGTTGCCCCAGACGGTCCTGGTGACGGGATTCGGCAATTCCTGCAGCATGGCGCAATTGGCATGCCGCCCGTCCCCCAGGAAGGGATCGGCGACAAAGCGGATGTCCAGTCCGGACGTCCGCCTGTCCCTGCGAAGCGTCTCCGGCCTGCGTCCGGCCGGCCGCACATCGGCCGGCGTCGCGGCACTGCCCTCTAACACGCCCCGCTTGAGCGCATGCTGCCATTCATCATCGTCAAGCGCCTGCCAGGTCTCCCGGACCAGGGCACGGGCATCGCCGGCCGGTTCCGGTGACAACACGGCCAGCATTTCCGGCAGCGTCTTTCCGCCGAAAAGGGGACGGATCATCGGCTGTTGCAGCGATGCGGTTCCGTCATGGCCGCGCAGATCGCCCCAGCTTTCCAGATCATGCGCCGCCGGAATGTGCCAGTCGGCCAGCACGGCCGTGTTGTTCCGGTAGAGGCCCCAATGGATGAGCAGGTCGAGGCCTGAAAAGGCCCCCGCAGCATCGGCATCCACCGGCGCGGTGGCAACCGGATCGTGCGCCAGTGCCAGGACGGACCGGATCTGTTTCTCGCGTATCGCTTCGCACAGGTCGGCAAGGTCGCCGTCGAAACGGAAGGCACCGGGCCGCTCGATCAGCTCGACTGTATGGCCGAGGCTTCCGAGCGCCATGTTCGCGGCCAGCGCGGCGGCATGGACGTGGGCGCTCTGGTGCGAGCCGGCCACCACCAGCGCGTCGCGCCCGGCAGCGCGCATGTCCTCCGCCATGATGCGGATGAAGTTGGCATCGACCGGAAGATCGCCGGGAAGCGCCTCGCCCGACAGGGCGGAGGAGATGGCGGCGGCGGCCGCATCCGCATGGGATGGCCGCATTGCAAGGCGGTGGTCGGCGGCGGCACCCGTGATGGTCGGCGTCGTCTCCAGCACGTAGAGCCGGTTCATCCCGTCGCCCTGCTTGCGCACCCGCCTGTTTGCGGTGAAGGCACGGGCATGGGCAAGCCGGCCTGCGCCTTCTGCCAGAAAGTCGCTGTCCAGGCTGAGGATACGGCTGGCGCGGTCGAACCTCGGCAGGACGGCAAGGTCGCGGCCGAAGAGATGACGCGTCGCCTCGCCTTCACCAGGGGTTGCCAGCGTGTCGTGCATGAAGATGCGCAATGCCGGATAGGTTTTCCGCAGGGCCGAAAGCTGGTGCAGGACCGTGGGGGATGTCGTTGGTTCGATCAGCAATGCCGCCGAAGCGCCCTTGTCGGCGGCCATTTGCGCCCTCAGCCGCGCGGCGTCCGCCAGGAAGTCGGCGAACGGCGCGGTCGCACCGCGCTTCACCGGCGTGCGGGACCGGTCCGGATCGAACAATGTCCACACCGCCGCCTGCATGACCGCATCCGTTGCACCCAGCGAGGACGGATGGTCAGGATTGCCTTCCACCTTGACGGGCCGGCCTTCATGCGTCTCGACCAGTGCGCCGATGCCGAAACCCTGGCTGGAAAGCGTGGTCGCATAGGTGACCGGAATGCCGGGGACCAGCATTTCCGGCTGATCGACATAGGGGAGTATGGCCTCGGGGCGGCTGCAGGCTCCCAGTCCGGCCGCAGCGGTGGTGGCCGCCATCATCTTCAGCAGGCTGCGCCGCTCGATGCGCGGCGGTCCGTACTCCGTCAGCGGCGAGGGCGCCGTGCTGTCGCCGCTGCCGTCAATCTCGTCGAGGCTGCGCCAGGGTCTATCGGTGGCAGACATAGCAATCGGTCATGGTTTCGGGATGAATGTTCTCCTCCTTCATGAGAAGCGCGCGCAGCCGCGCGATGTCGTCCGGTGGCTGCCAGCCGGTCTCGAACACGGCCTCCTTCGGTCGCAGGTTCGGTTCCGGGTCGCGATGGCAGTCCAGGCACCAGCTCATCGTCAGGGGTTTGGCCTGCCAGGTCATCGCCATCCGGTCGATGCGGCCGTGGCAGGTGGTGCAGCCGACCCCCTTGTCCACGTGAATGGCGTGGTTGAAATAGACGTAATCCGGCAGGTCATGGACACGGTTCCAGGCAATCGGCTTGCCGCTGGAAAGGCTCTGGCGCACCGGCGCCAGCATCCCGGCATTCGTCCAGAGCTGCGAATGGCAGGTCATGCAGGTTTCTGTCGGCGGAAGTCCGGCAAAGGACGAAGTCTCCACGCCCGTATGGCAGTACCGGCAGTCGATGCCGAGTTCGCCGGCGTGATGCTTGTGGCTGAAGGGAACCGGCTGGGCGACGACCCTGTCCGTGCCGGTTACAAGCGCCGAACGCGGCAGGGCCGCGGCCACGGCGATGAGCACAAGCACGAGTGCCGCGCCGCCCCACAGGACGAAACGTGCGATGCCGTTGAAATGTGGTCCGAAAAGCTGGCTCATCCCCTTCCGTCGCGCGCGATCACGAAGGGCCAACTGGCCAACGTCCCGATTGTTCCCGGCGGGATGGCTGCGGACAGGCTTCCACGGCCGCTCACATGGATGAATGTTTCAACCGGCGTGGCAAACGTGATCGACGCAAGCCGTTTTGCGGACACTGTTTCGTGTCAGCGTCCGGCATTGACTGGAAGAGGGCGAAAGACACCATGGCATTCGACGATATCAGGGTACTGGACATGCGCTGCAACCATTGTGGTTCCAGGAACCGCCTGACCTTCGATCATGGGAGCGACAATTGCAGGCTCGATTGCTCGCATTGCGGCCGCACCATCGGCTATATCGACGCCATCGGCCGCTACGGCTTGCCTGACGGCAACGATGCGGCGCACGCCCTCCCGTCCTGGATTCATGGCCGTTTCCGGCCGGAAGCGGAAGCCTGACCAAACGAACGGGGTGGAATCCACCACCCCGTCATGGACGCGTGATTGCGGGCGCCAACGCCCCTGCGGGACGTCTGCCAGCGTTGTCAGCGGCTCTCGTCCTTGCCGAACAGGTGCGGATAGTAGTCGTTGCGCAACCGCAGCCGTGGCGCCAGGACCCAGGCGACGGGAACCGTCAAGGCAAACGCCGCCACGATCACTGCCGGCATCGCGTATTCCAGATAGGGCCGCAATGCCGGGATCGACAGGACCAGCGTCGCCAGGCTGCCGAACAGGACGGCGTTGACGGGAAGGGCGAGCATTCCGGTCATGAATGTGCGTGTACGCATTGTCTTGACTCCGTTCTGTCTTCGCAATTGAAACGTCCGGCCTGCCGGGCAGGTTCCGGCGGACGGGATCCTTGATGTCAATTGAATGCAGTCGCCACGAGCGCTACCGCACCGCCGGCGAGCAGCAGCCCGAGGCTGGCCAGCACACCGTCACGCGCAAGGATCGCCGTGGCGAAGGCGGCCACCGCGCCGCCCAGCACGGACGACGAAAAGGGCACGATCTCCAGGAAAGGCATCGCAAAGCCGCAGATCATGCACAGAAGCTGAAGCAGGATGCGCGCCGGCGGCCGGACCATGAAGGCAAGTCTCGGTCCTGTCAGCCGGTCCACGAAGCGGGCCGGGCGTCTGAGCGGCCGCAATGTTCGCACGAGTTTGCGGCTGCTCACCTTCTGCCTCAGGATCCAGCCGGGGAGCCACAGGCGGCGGCGCCCGGCGATCATCTGAAGCGAAATCAGCCCGATGGTGATGCCCATCACGCTGGAAAGCCCCGGAATGCCGCTCAGCGGTGTGACGACCACCAGTGCCGGAAGCAGGATCAGCGCCGCATGCGATGTATGCCCGAGCCCGTCGAGAACCTCGCCGACCGTCGTGGTTTCGCCGGTCGCGGCGGCGCTGGTGCTGTCGATGATGTGGAGAAGGGGGTGGGTATCGCTCATGACCGTCTTGTCAACCGGCCAGGACCGGGCAGGATCGCTTGCGGCCGGGCGGGATGGTTCAGGCCCGCCCGGCCGCAGGGGCGCGTTCAGCATTCGGCGCGGTAACGCCGGCCGTAACGGTCCTCGTAGATGCACATGCCGGGCTCGCTGGCGCGTCCGATCAATGCGCCGGCCGCAGCGCCGACCACGCCGCCGACAACCGCTCCTTCAACCGCATCGTCGTTGACCGCTGCGCCGATGGCTGCTCCCGACGCGCCGCCGACGGCCGCGCCACGTTCCGTCGCGGTGCATCCGGCCAGTGCAAGCACGCCGAGCGCTGCAAACAGGGCATTCTTCATGTCGCAAACTCCTCTCTCGGTGACATGGCGACCAACACCGCAAGGCGGGAAATGTTTCATTCGGCTTTTCACGAGGGCCGACCGGCAGGCGGAACCCCGGCCTGGCTCCGGCATTGAATGGAAATGAACCGCGCCGCCTTCCGGCGCGGCCTGCAAGGGAGCAAGGCTGATGGCGGCGAGACCGGTCTGGAAAGGGCAGTTGCGATTGTCGCTGGTCTCGATTCCGGTCGAACTGTATTCGGCGAGAAAGACCGCGTCGAAAATCTCTTTCCGCCAGATCCACGAACCGAGCGGCAAACCCGTGCGCTACCAGAAGGTCGTCTCCGGTGTCGGTCCGGTGAAGAACGAGGACATCGTCAAGGGATATGAATATGGCGACGGCAAATACCTGCTGATCGATCCCGAGGATGTGAGCGAGATCCGGCTGGAGACGAAGAAGACGCTCGAACTCGTGCAATTCGTCGATGCGTGCGAAATCCCGCCTATCTATTTCGACAAGCCCTATTACATGGTTTCCGCCGATGAACTTGCCGAGGACGCTTACCGGGTCGTGCGCGATGCCCTGCGCGAAACCGGAATGGCGGGACTTGGCCAGTTGACCATGCGGGGCCGCGAATATCTGGTCGCCGTTCGCCCTTGTGGCGACGGAATGCTGCTGGAAACCCTGCACTATGCCGAGGAAATCCGTGATGCCGAACCGATGTTCGCGCAGGTCGAGGATCTGAAGGCGGATGACGAACTGCTGGAGGTCGCCACGACGCTGATCGAGCGCAAGTCCGCCCCGTTTGACGCCACGGTCTTTCGCGACAACTACGCCGAGGCGCTGCGCGATCTCATAGACCGCAAGACGAAGAGCAAGGCCACCGGGCGGGTGGAACTGGAAAAGGGCGGCGGCGACGGCGGCGGTCGCGAGAACGTGGTCGATCTCATGGCCGCGCTCAGGCAGAGCGTTGAGAAGACCGGCAAGAAGGGCAAATCATCCTCCGGCAAGGGCAGCAGCCGCTCGCGCAAGAAATCTGCCTGAGGCCGCCGTCAGCCGGTCCAGGCGCCAGGCGTCATATCCGAAGCCCCTTATGTCGCAAACAGGCCCACATTCCGTGTCACTTTGGCATTGATAGGATTTTCCAATCGCCTGACGGAACACCGTTATTGATCCGGCAGGGCGATCCCGCGACAATTGTCGCTTCACAGGGAGGAATCCGATGCCTAAGCCCGGTCCGGCCAGCGATATTGTGGAACGCACGCGCGAGATCGTCGCCGGTCATGCCGGGCGTCTCGGGCCGCTCCTGCCGATCCTGCATGACGTGCAGCACGCTTTCGGCCATCTGCCGGACGAGGCGCTGCGCACTGTCGCCGACGGGTTGAACCTGAGCCGGGCGGAAGTGCATGGCGTCGCCAGTTTCTACCATGATTTCCGTGACGCGCCCGCCGGCCGTCACGTCCTGAAGATATGCCGGGCGGAGGCCTGCCAGGCATCCGGTGGCGATGCCATCGCCGAGCGTGCCGCGTCGCGCCTGAAGATCGCCTTCGGCGAGACCACGGCCGATGGCGCGGTCACGCTGGAAGCCGTCTATTGCCTCGGCCTGTGCGCCTGCGGCCCCGCCGCCATGATCGACGGAAGGGTTGCCGGGCGCCTTGATGACGCCAGGTTGGACGCATTGCTCGCGGAGGCAGGCCAATGACCGTGACGGTTTACATACCCCGCGATGCCGCCGCCCTGGCCCTGGGCGCCGACGAGATCGCCGAAGCCGTCGCCCGCGAGGCGAAAGCCCGCGGCGCGGAAGTCGCGATCGTGCGCAACGGTTCGCGCGGCATGGTCTGGCTGGAGCCGCTGGTCGAGGTGGAGACGGCCGGGGGCCGCGTCGCCTATGGGCCGGTTGCCGCCGGTGACGTGGTGGGGCTCTTCGATTCCGGCTTTCTTGAAGGCGGCGATCACCCGCTCGGCCACGGCCAGACGGAGGAAATTCCCTTCTTCAAGCGCCAGACGCGGCTGACCTTTGCCCGCTGCGGCCTCATCGATCCGCTGTCGCTGGCCGATTACGAGGCCCATGGCGGCCTGGCCGGGCTGAGGAATGCACTGGACATGGACCCGGCGGCCATTGTCGCGCAGGTGACCGAATCCGACCTGCGCGGGCGCGGCGGCGCGGGCTTCCCGACGGGTATCAAGTGGAAGACCGTGCTGGAGGCGCCGGCCGACCGCAAGTTCATCGTCTGCAATGCCGACGAGGGCGACAGCGGCACCTTTGCCGACCGCATGATCATGGAGGGCGATCCCTTCGTGCTGATCGAGGGCATGGCGATTGCCGGGCTTGCCACCGGCGCGACCATGGGCTTCGTCTATCTGCGCTCCGAATATCCCCAGGCCATCGAGGTGATGAACGAGGCGGTACGCCTGGCCCGCGCGGCGGGCATCCTTGGCCCGGATGTGCTGGGTTCCGGCAAGGCCTTCGACATGGAAATCCGTGTCGGCGCGGGCGCCTATGTCTGCGGCGAGGAAACCTCGCTGCTCAACTCGCTGGAAGGCAAGCGCGGCGTGGTGCGCGCCAAGCCGCCGCTGCCCGCCATCGAGGGCCTGTTCGGCAAGCCGACGGTCGTCAACAACGTCATTTCGCTGGCGTCCGTGCCGGTCATCATGGAGAAGGGCGCGGCATACTACCGCGACTTCGGCATGGGCCGCTCGCGCGGCACGATCCCGCTGCAAATCGCCGGCAACGTGAAGCATGGCGGCCTGTTCGAGACCGCCTTCGGCCTGACGCTGGGCGAGATCGTCGACGATCTGGCCGGTGGCACGGCTTCCGGCCGCCCGGTCAAGGCTGTGCAGGTGGGTGGGCCGCTTGGTGCCTATTTCCCCCGCACGCTGTTCGACACGCCGTTTGACTACGAGGCCTTCGCGGCCAGGGACGGATTGATCGGCCATGCCGGCATTGTCGTATTTGACGACACCGCCGACATGCTCAAACAGGCCCGTTTCGCCTTCGAATTCTGTGCGATCGAAAGCTGCGGCAAGTGCACGCCCTGCCGCATTGGCGCGGTGCGCGGGGTCGAGACGCTGGACAAGCTGGCCGCCGGCATCGAGCCGGAGGAGCAGAAGGAATTGGCCGAGGATCTCTGCAACACGATGAAATTCGGCTCGCTTTGCGCGCTGGGCGGCTTCACGCCCTATCCGGTGATGAGTGCGATGACCCATTTTCCGGACGACTTTTCGCCGCGAAGCATGAAGGAGGCCGCGGAATGAACGCGCCCCGCAAAACGACATCCGGGAGGTTCTGAACCATGGGACTGGTCCACGAAATCGACTACGGAACGCCGGAATCGAAGTCTGAAAAGCAGGTCACGCTGACCATTGACGGCTTCGAGGTCACCGTGCCCGAGGGCACCTCCGTCATGCGCGCCTCCATGGAGGCCGGCATCCAGATCCCGAAACTGTGCGCCACCGACATGGTCGATGCCTTCGGTTCCTGCCGGCTCTGCCTCGTCGAGGTGGAAGGGCGCAACGGCACGCCGTCCTCCTGCACGCTTCCGGTCGCCGACGGCATGGTCGTCCACACCCAGACCGGCCGCCTGAAGCGCCTGCGCAAGGGCGTGATGGAACTCTACATTTCCGACCATCCGCTCGACTGCCTGACCTGCGCGGCCAATGGCGATTGCGAGTTGCAGGACATGGCCGGCGCGGTGGGTCTGCGCGACGTGCGCTACGGCTACGAAGGCGACAACCACGTCAAGGCGCGCGACACGTCCGGCGGCATCAACATGCGCTGGATGCCCAAGGACGAGTCCAATCCCTATTTCACATATGATCCGTCCAAGTGCATCGTCTGCTCGCGCTGCGTGCGCGCCTGCGAGGAAGTGCAGGGCACCTTCGCCCTGACCATCGAGGGCAGGGGCTTCGGAAGCCGCGTCTCGGCCGGAATGCACGAGGCTTTCCTGGAATCCGAATGCGTGTCCTGCGGCGCCTGCGTCCAGGCCTGCCCGACGGCCACGCTTCAGGAAAAGTCGGTCATCGAGATCGGCCAGCCGGAACATTCCGTGGTCACCACCTGTGCCTATTGCGGCGTCGGTTGCTCCTTCAAGGCTGAGATGCGCGGCGACGAACTGGTGCGCATGGTGCCGTGGAAGGATGGCAAGGCCAATCGCGGCCATTCCTGCGTCAAGGGCCGGTTCGCCTGGGGCTATGCCAACCATCAGGACCGCATCCTCAACCCGATGATCCGTGACAGCATCGACGAGCCCTGGCGCGAGGTCTCCTGGGGCGAGGCGCTGACCTT
Organism: Phyllobacteriaceae bacterium; assembly: GCA_002708825.1. Classification (GTDB taxonomy): domain Bacteria; phylum Pseudomonadota; class Alphaproteobacteria; order Rhizobiales; family Rhizobiaceae; genus Zhengella. The sequence continues at coordinate 108,037 of PAPF01000026.1, forward strand.
CGCCGGCTCGCGCCTGCGCGCGCTGCAGGAAAGGCACGGCAAGGAATCCGTCGGCGTCATCACGTCCTCGCGCTGCACCAACGAGGAAACCTACCTGGTGCAGAAACTGGCCCGCGCGGTCTTCGGCAACAACAACACCGACACCTGCGCCCGTGTCTGCCATTCGCCGACCGGTTATGGCCTCGGCCAGACCTTCGGCACATCGGCCGGGACGCAGGATTTCGACAGCGTCGAGCACAGCGACGTGGTGATCGTCATGGGCGCCAACCCGACCGACGGCCATCCGGTCTTCGCCTCGCGGCTGAAGAAGCGCCTGCGCAAGGGCGCGAAGCTGATCGTCATCGATCCGCGCCGCATCGACCTGGTGAAGTCGCCACACATCCGCGCATCCCATCACCTCGCGCTGAAGCCCGGCACCAATGTTGCCGTGGTCACCGCGCTGGCCCATGTCATCGTGACCGAGGGCCTCTATGACGAGGCCTTCATCCGCGAGCGCTGCGACTGGGACGAGTTCCAGGACTATGCCGAGTTCGTCGCCGATCCGGCCCACAGCCCGGAGGCCGTGGAAGCGCTGACCGGCGTTCCTGCAGAGGAAATGCGCGCGGCCGCAAGGCTTTATGCGCGTGGCGGCAATGGCGCGATCTACTACGGCCTCGGCGTGACCGAGCACAGCCAGGGCTCGACCACGGTCATCGGCATCGCCAATCTCGCCATGCTCACCGGCAATATCGGCCGGCCGGGCGTCGGCGTGAACCCGCTGCGCGGCCAGAACAACGTGCAGGGTTCCTGCGACATGGGTTCCTTCCCGCACGAACTGCCGGGATACCGCCATGTGAAGAACGCCGATGTGCGCCGGCTTTACGAGGAGATGTGGAACGTCACCATTTCCGACGAGCCGGGCCTGCGCATTCCCAACATGCTGGACGCCGCGGTGGAAGGCACCTTCAAGGGCATCTACATCCAGGGTGAGGACATCCTGCAGTCGGACCCGGACACGAAGCATGTCTCGGCCGGCCTTGCCGCCATGGATTGCGTCATCGTCCACGATCTCTTCCTGAACGAGACGGCGAACTACGCCCATGTCTTCCTGCCGGGCTCGACCTTCCTGGAAAAGGACGGCACCTTCACCAATGCCGAGCGCCGCATCAACCGCGTGCGCAGGGTGATGGCGCCGCGCAACGGTTATGCGGACTGGGAGATCACCCAGATGCTGGCCAATGCCATGGGCGCCGGCTGGGCCTACACCCATCCCTCCGAAATCATGGCGGAAATCGCGGCCACGACGCCGAGCTTCGCCAATGTGACCTATGACCTGCTCGACCGGAAGGGCTCGGTGCAATGGCCCTGCAATGACACGACGCCGGATGGTTCGCCGGTCATGCATGTGGACGGTTTCGTGCGCGGCAAGGGCCGCTTCATCCGCACCGACTACGTGGCGACCGACGAAAAGACCGGCCCGCGCTTCCCGCTTCTGCTCACCACCGGGCGCATCCTCAGCCAGTACAATGTCGGCGCGCAGACGCGGCGCACGGCCAACACCGTCTGGCATGGCGAGGACCGGCTGGAAATCCATCCGCATGACGCCGAACAGCGCGGCATCAAGGATGGTGACTGGGTGAAGCTCGCCAGCCGTTCGGGCGAGACGAGCCTGCGCGCCGAGATCACCGACCGCGTGGCGCCGGGCGTGGTCTACACCACGTTCCACCATCCCGGCACGCAGGCCAATGTCATCACCACCGACTATTCCGACTGGGCGACCAATTGCCCGGAATACAAGGTGACGGCGGTGCAGGTGTCGCCCTCCAACGGCCCGACCGATTGGCAACGGACCTATGAGGACTTCTCCGAACGGTCGCGGCGCATCGAGGCGGCGGAATAGGATGGACCCCGCGCGCGCATTCCCGGCACTCGCCTGGCGGCAGGGCCGCTACGAGACGGCGTCGCGCAATCTCGCCGCCGAGGCCGCCGTCGCGATCAGTTACAACGGCACCTCCCATGCCGTGCTCATGGCCTCGCCAGCCGACCTGGAGGACCTGGCGCTCGGTTTTTCCATTTCCGAGGGCATTGCCACGCGCGATGAGGTCGAGGCGGTGGACGTGCTGGCCGATGAGCGGGGCTTCGACGTGCAGGTGCGCCTGGCGACCGATGCACAAGACAGGCTGGCCGCGCGCCGCCGCGCCATGGCCGGTCCGGTCGGCTGCGGTATGTGCGGGCTGGAGAGCATCGACGCGGCCTTGCGCGAACCTCCGCAAGTCGACGCAACCGCCCGCCTCCGTCCCGCCGATGTGGCGGAAGCCTGCGCCGCATTGACCCGCGCACAGGCGCTCAACCAGTCCACCCGTTCCGTGCACGGTTCGGGCTACTATGTCGCCGGCCGGGGCCTGGTCGCCATCCGCGAGGATGTCGGCCGCCACAATGCGCTCGACAAGCTGGTCGGGGCCATGGCGCGCGCGGGCGGCATGGGCGAGGGCGCGGTCGTGACCTCGAGCCGCGTTTCCATCGAACTGATCCAGAAGACCGCCGCGTCCGGTTGCGGCATTCTCATCGCCGTTTCCGCGCCCACCCTGCTCGCCGTGCAGATGGCTGAGCGCGCCGGCATCACGCTTGCGGCCATTGCCCGCGGCGACGAATTCGAGATTTTCACCCATCCCGACAGGATCAAGGAGGGAGCCCTCCCGCATGTCGCCTGACAAGCTTGCCCGCATGGCCAACCAGATCGCCGCCTTCTTCCGCACGCGCCCGCATGCCGAGGCGGTGGAGGGGATTGCCGGCCACCTGAGCGATTTCTGGGAACCGCGCATGCGCGCCCAGTTCTTCCAATTGCTGGCCGAAAAGCCGGACCTGTTTGATCCGCTGGTGCGCGAGGCGTCCGGCAAGGTGCGTCCGGTATCGGGATAATCCCCTTGAAAATCAGGCGCCCAACTGGACGCCGCCCCGCCTTCCCGCTAGCGTCCCGGCCCTTGTGAAGGAATGAAGGCGCCGGGAGGAACGGGATGCTGGACAGCAGTGAGATGAACGGCCTTTGGCTGGGCCGCGTCTGGCGCGATGGGGTTGGGCCGGCGGTCGTCACGCTGCGCGAGGGCCAGGTGGTGGACATCACATCGCGCGCCGCGCCGACCGCCCGCGACATCCTCGAATTCGACGATGCCGCCGCCTATGTGCGCGAGGCGCCGGGTGAGGTGATCGGCCCGCTGGACGGCCTGGCGGGAGCGGGCGCCCGCCTGCTCGCACCCTGTGACCTGCAGCCGGTCAAGGCCTGCGGCGTAACCTTCGCCCGTTCCATGGTGGAGCGCGTGATCGAGGAACAGGCGGCCGGCGATCCCGACAAGGCGCAGGCGATCCGTGTCCGCATTTCCGGGAAGATCGGCGACACGCTGGACAATATCGAGGCCGGATCCGAACAGGCCGCGAAGGTCAAGCAGGAACTCATCGCGCTCGGCGTCTGGTCTCAATATCTCGAAGTGGGCATCGGCCCGGATGCCGAGGTCTTTTCCAAGGCGCAGGCCCTGTCATCCGTCGGTCACGGTGCCGAGGTTGGCCTCCATCCGGTATCCCGCTGGAACAATCCGGAGCCCGAAGTGGTGCTCGCCGTCGACAGCCAGGGCCGCATCCGCGGCGCCACGCTCGGCAACGACGTGAACCTGCGCGACGTGGAAGGCCGCTCCGCGCTGCTGCTGTCCAAGGCAAAGGACAACAACGCCTCCTGCGCCATCGGCCCGATGATCCGCCTGTTTGACGAGACCTATTCCCTCGATGACGTGCGCAGGGCAGAACTGACGCTGACGGTGGAAGGCGAGGACGGCTTCGTGCTCAACGGCCGTTCCTCCATGCGCGAGATCAGCCGCGACCCGGAAAACCTCGTCGCCCAGACCATCGGCAGGCACCATCAGTATCCCGACGGCCTCATGCTTTTCCTCGGCACGCTGTTCGCGCCGACCGAGGACCGCGACCATCCGGGCCAGGGCTTCACCCACAAGCTGGGCGACCGCGTCACCATTGCCTGTCCGGGGCTCGGGCGGCTGCAGAACACGGTCCGCCTGTCCACCGAATGCGAGCCGTGGACCTTTGGCGCGGCAGCGCTGATGCGCAATCTGGCTGGCCGCGGCCTGTTGTGACAGGGGCGTGGGGGCAGGGCGGTGTCCGCCTTGCCCTTTCCCTTTCCGCGCCTCGCACCATCTGCTACGCGGTGCCGAGGGCCGGCAACCGGCCGGAAAATGGGACAGCAGCAAAACGGGACGGCTCATGACCCCGATTGTCGAAGTCGAAAATCTCTCCAAGGTCTATGATGGCGGATTCGAAGCCCTCAAGGGCGTGGACCTGACCATTCGCGACGGCGAAATCCTTGCGCTGCTTGGTCCGAATGGCGCCGGCAAGACAACGCTGATCTCGATCATCTGCGGGATCGTCACGGCCACGTCCGGCCGCGTGCGCGTCGGTGGACACGATATCGAACGAGACTACCGCGCCGCCCGCTCCATGATCGGCCTCGTGCCGCAGGAGGTGGCGCTGGAGCCGTTCGAAACGGTGATGTCCACCGTCCGGCTCACGCGCGGCCTGTTCGGCAGGAAGCGCGACGACGCCCATATCGAGAAGGTGCTGACCAGCCTTTCGCTCTGGGACAAGCGCGACACGCCGACCAAGGCGCTGTCGGGCGGCATGAAGCGCCGCGTGCTGATCGCCAAGGCGCTATCGCATGAACCGCGGGTCATCTTCCTCGACGAGCCGACCGCGGGCGTGGATGTGGAATTGCGCAAGGGCATGTGGGACATCGTCCGGCAGTTGAAGGCCGATGGCGCCACCATCATCCTGACGACACATTACATCGAGGAGGCCGAGGCCATGGCCGACCGGGTCGGCGTCATCAACGGCGGCAAGGTGCTGCTGGTGGAGGACAAGGACAGCCTGATCCGCGATCTGGGCCGCAAGGACCTGACGCTGACGCTGGCCGAACCGCTGGCGAGCCTGCCGCCCGCCCTGTCAGGGCATGGCCTCGCACTGGTCGAGGATGGCTGCAAGCTGCGCTATTCCTTCGACAGCGCGGCCGGAAAGACCGGCGTTACCCGCCTGCTCAACGATCTCGCCACGGCCGGCCTGACCGTGACCGATCTCGACACGCGCCAGAGTTCGCTGGAGGAAATCTTCGTCGGGCTGGTCAAGGAGACGGCATGAACCTCACCGCCATCGCGGCCATCTACCGCTTCGAGATGGCGCGCACCGCGCGCACGCTGCTGCAATCCATCATCTCGCCGGTGCTTTCCACCGCGCTCTATTTCATCGTCTTCGGTGCGGCCATCGGCTCGCGCATCCAGCAGGTCGACGGCATCGATTACGGTGCCTTCATCGTGCCGGGCCTCATCATGCTCACCGTGCTGACGCAGTCGGTGACCAATGCCGCCTTCGGGATCTATTTCCCGAAATTCATCGGCACCGTCTATGAATTGCTGTCCGCGCCGGTCTCATTCATCGAGATCGTGATCGGCTATGTCGGCGCGGCGGCGACCAAGTCCTTCATCATCGGCTCGATCATATTCGCCACGGCCCATCTCTTCGTCACCCTGCCGGTCGCCCATCCGGTCTGGGCATTGGCCTTCCTTGTCGCCACCTGCGTCAGCTTCGCGCTGCTGGGCTTCATCATCGGCATCTGGGCGGCCAATTTCGAGCAGTTGCAGCTTGTTCCGCTGCTCATCATCTCGCCGCTGGTCTTTCTCGGCGGAAGCTTCTACTCGATCTCCATGCTGCCGCCCTTCTGGCAGACGGTCTCGCTGTTCAACCCGGTCGTCTACCTTATCTCCGGCTTCCGCTGGGCCTTCTTCGGTCTTTCGGATGTGCCGGTTGCCGCCAGTCTGGCGGCGATCCTTCTGTTCATGACGCTGTGCCTGACCGTCATCTGGCTCATTTTCCGCACCGGTTGGCGGTTGCGGTCCTGAATGGCCGGGGCTTCAGGCCTTCACGAACAGGATGTCGGCGATGGCGCCATGGTCATAGACCCAGGCCGAACGGTCGCCGCGCTCCACGATCATGTCCGGCGGGCAGGCCTCGGCGTCCAGGTCGCCTGCATCGAACAGGAACTCGTCCGGCAGAAGGTCCAGCGGCGGCAGGTCTTCCGGCGCCAGCGGCGGCGTGTTGACGATCTGGATGCGGGCACGCGGGTCTGACTCGTCACGGACTGGCAACACGGCTTGGAACTCCTGCTTTCCGATGGTCGGCCGGAACGAATCGCCCGGCCCGTCGAAAGGGAGCATTTTCCCGCGCTGGTATCGGAAGCGTTAACGAGGGCCCTCAGGTGCCGAGCATGGCCGGCGCGGCCTCCGGCCGGTCCGCAGGCAGCGCGGTCTCGCGATGGTAATCGAGCAGGCGGTCGGTGATGCCGGCTGAAAGCCACATGGCGCCGAGCGTCACCCAGGCCGTCAAGGCGAAGACGGAGCCGCCTGTCACGCCCGCGCCCACCGCGCAGCCGCCGGCCAGCATGCCGCCGAAACCCATCAGTGCCGCGCCGAGAATGTAGCGGCGCATCGAATAGCCGTCCTGCCAGCCCTGGATCTTCAACTCGCCAGAAAGCCATGCGGCGGTAAACGAGCCGAGGAAGACGCCCGGAACGAGCCCGACATCGAAATCCAGCTCCGAGGCTTCCAGGAAGAACATCAACGTCTTGGCCGAAGGGCCGGTGAAGGTCAGGCTGGTCATGTTGACCGGATCGAAGGCGATGGCCGAAAGCTGCGCCGTATACCACCATGCGGCTGGCACCATGAGCCCGGTGAGAATGGATGCAAGCGCGATTGCCATGCGGGTGCGCTGGCGCCAGGCGAACCAGAGGCCGGCACCGAGCCAGATGGCGGAAAAGGCGATGGCGGCGCCCGTCGAGGCGCCAAAGCGCTCCAGCAGGTCGTTGCCGCCAATGGCGTTGCTCGTCATGCCCCCGGCGATCCAGTTGCGCAGCGGCGACAGGAAACCGTGCAGGCTTGCCTGCGCCACCACGGCGAAGACGAGGCCCGACAGAAGGGCGCGCAGGTTTCCCGTGGCCGAGAGAACCAGCAGGCGGGACGCGCATCCGCGCGCCATCACCATGCCCGCCCCGAACAGCAACCCGCCGATGGCCGCGCCCGAGACCGACTGCGGCGAGGCAAGCTGGCGGGCTTCCTTGATGTTGACGTCTGCCAGCAGGTAAAGCGTCTGCGTCCCGATCAGCGCCGTCGCGAAGACAAGCAGCCAGACCGCGACCTTGGAGGTGATGTGGCCGCGGGCGAAATCCACTGTCGCGGCACGCAGGCAGAACCGGCTCTTCTGGGCAAAGGCACCGAAGAGAAAACCGATGGCAAGCGCGCCGGCTATCGCCAGCGTGGGCTCTCCATACCGGTCGGCAAGCGCGATCAGGTCCATGCTGCACCCCCGTAGCATCTGAAGAATTGCAATGTTTGCATGTAATGGCGCGGCACGTCTTGATTGAAATCAACCGCCCGGCGCAGAACGCTTGTTTTGTTTCTTTATCGGGAACTGATGTGCGCGCCATGCATTGAACAGGCGCGGGGTTTGTTCCAAACGCGACAACTGCGGGGCTTGGAATGTCGCGAGCAGGAGACCATCGACCGCCGGTAGCGTTCAGTCTTTCCGGTCAGGGAGAAACGGGTCCGGGCGATGTCATGCGCGTTCCGGACCATGAAATGGGGAGGGTTATCTCATGGCAGACGCTTTGCCGGAACCTGCGAATCCGGTCGACACCGACTACGAGATCGGTCAGGACAACGTCCAGGTTCTCGGCCTCGACATTCACAATCCGGTCTTCTTTGTCTCGGCCGTCATCATCATCGCCTTCGTCATCCTGTCGCTGATGTTCCAGGAAGGCACGGCGGCCTTCTTCGGCTGGCTGCGCCCGGCTCTGACGGAGACCTTTGACTGGCCGCTGCTGATGTCGGCCAATCTCTTCGTGCTGTTCAGCCTGTTCCTCATCGTCAGCCCGCTCGGCAATGTCCGCCTCGGCGGCCAGGACGCGCGCCCGGACTACGGTTATGCCGGCTGGTTTGCCATGCTGTTCGCCGCCGGCATGGGCATCGGCCTGATGTTCTTCGGCGTGTCGGAACCCTTGTCGCACTACGCCTCGTCCTTCGGCGGAACGGCCGTGGAGAACGGTTTGCGCACGGACTGGGCGCCGCTGGGCGCGGCTGCCGGAAACACCGAGGCTGCCCGCGAACTGGCCATGGCGGCCACCATCTTCCACTGGGGCCTGCATCCCTGGGCGATCTACGCCATCGTCGCGCTGGCACTGGCCTTCTTCTCTTACAATCGCGGCCTGCCGCTGACGCTGCGCTCGGCCTTCTATCCGATCCTGGGCGAGCGCGTCTGGGGCTGGCCCGGTCACGTCATTGACACGCTGGCAGTGTTCGCCACGCTGTTCGGCCTGGCCACATCGCTCGGTTTCGGCGCCGAACAGGCCATGGCGGGGCTCGATTTCCTGTTCGGCCTCGGCGTTTCGGACGTGGCCAAGGTCATCCTGATCATGGCCATCACCGGCGTTGCGCTGATTTCGGTGGTCGCCGGACTCGATGCCGGTGTGAAGCGCCTGTCGGAAATCAACATGGTCCTGGCGGCCGCGCTGCTGCTGTTCATCCTGTTTGCCGGACCGACGGCGGTCATCGTCACCGGCCTGCTGGACAACACGGTGGCCTACGTCAAGGAACTCGTCCCGCTGTCCAATCCGTTCGGCCGCGAGGATACCAACTTCATGCAGGGCTGGACGGCCTTCTACTGGGCCTGGTGGATTTCCTGGTCGCCCTTCGTCGGCATGTTCATCGCCCGCGTCTCGCGGGGCCGCACGGTGCGTGAATTCATCACCTGCGTCATCCTGATCCCGACGGCCGTCTGCATCCTGTGGATGTCGACCTTCGGCGGTGCGGCGATTCACGAGACCGTTTCGGCCGGCCACCAGGAAATCGTCGACGCCGCGCAGGAACTCAAGCTCTTCGTGATGGCGGAATATTTCCCGCTGACCTCGATCATCTCCTTCGTCGGCATCGTGCTGGTGATCGTCTTCTTCGTCACCTCGTCGGACTCCGGCTCGCTGGTCATCGACACCATCACCGCCGGCGGCAAGGTGGATGCACCCGTCGCCCAGCGTGTGTTCTGGGCGCTGTTCGAGGGCCTTGTCGCCATTGTCCTGCTGCTGGGCGGAGGTCTTGGCGCGCTTCAGGCGGCTGCGGTGGCGACAGGCATCCCCTTCGCCTTCGTCCTGCTGGTGATGATGGTCGCGACCTACATGGGCCTGCGGCGTGAACGGCTGATCGACACCGGCAAGCTCAAGACGGCCTGACAGGGCCGGGCTTCAACCGGCAAACGGAAGGGCGGCGCAGCGATTGCGCCGCCCTTTTCATGTTCAAGCAATGAGCAGGCGCGCCGCATGGGCCAGCAGGCCGACCGTCAGGACGATGAAGGCGAGGAAGGACAGCCCGAAGCCGGCGCCGCGCTGCCAGGCGGGGGCATCGGCCTGGATGAAATGCAAGGCATGCAGCGCCCGCCCGATCGTGAAGGGCAGCCCGATCGCGTGAACGGCGAAGGCGGGCGCACCGAGCAGCGCGGCGGTGGCCAGCATCACGAAGAACATCGGCATGGCCTCGATGGCGTTGGCATGGCCGCGCAACAGGCGGACGAGATGCAGGTCGCCCCCGTCACCCATCATGATGCGGGTCCGGACGCGATGGCGCCCGGTCGCGCCGGTCAGAACGAGCAGGACGAGGGCATTGAGCGCGGCGTAGAGGGCCGTCGCGGCAAGGGCGCTGGTCGCCATGATGATCTCCAGGTTGATGATTGGACGGTACGCGCTGCGAACGCGCCGGATCATTCCCGCCACACGTCGACCGCGCAATCGGAAAAAATGCCGCGTTGATCCGATGCATCAAAAAGGTGCAATTGTCCGCATGCCGGCTGACCTGCTAAGGGGCTCGCATGACCGCGACTTTCTCCACCGGCCGTCGTCCGGATATCCTCTATGGCATAGGCGGGATGGCCGGCATGGCCGCCGGCATGGGCATCGCGCGGTTTGTCTATACGCCAATCCTGCCCTCGATGATGGATTCGCTGGGCCTGTCCGCCTCCGACGCGGGCCTGATCGCCTCGGCGAATTATCTCGGCTATCTTGCCGGTGCGCTGATGGCGGCCATTGGCAGCAGCCGGGGCGGTGAACGGGCCATCGCGCTTGCCTCGCTCGTCGCTTCGGCCGTGCTGTGCGCCGCCATGGCCTTTTCCGGCAGCCTTGTCGCCTTCCTGGTTGTCCGTTTCCTCGCCGGCGTCGCCAGCGCCTACACCATGGTTTTCCTGTCCTCCATCGTTCTGGGAAAGGCCGCCAGCGCCGGCCGCCCGGGAATCCAGGCGCTGCATTTCGCCGGCGTCGGCATTGGCATCGGCGTTTCCGGTCTCATCACCGGCGCGGTGTTCATGGCAGGACTCGGCTGGCGCGAAAGCTGGCTGGCCGCCGGGATCGTCTCCGCGGCGCTCGCCGCAGCGGCATTGCTGATCGAGCGCGCGCCGAAGGCCGCACCGCGCCCGGCACCTGAACCCCGTTTCAAATGGACCGCGCCGTTCGCGCGCATCATCGTTGCCTACGGCCTGTTCGGCGGGGGCTACATCGTCACCGCCACTTTCCTCGTCGCCATCGTTCGCCAGAGCGAAGGCGGACCGCTGTTCGAATCGGCGGTCTGGCTGGCGACCGGCATCGCGGCTGCCCCGGCTGTCTGGGCCTGGGGCTATGTCCAGCGCCGGCTTGGACTGACCGCGACATTCGCGGTGGGATGCGTCGTCGAGGCCATCGGGGTCGGCGCATCGGTTTCCCTTGGCGGCCATGCCGGGCCGCTGATCGGCGGCATCCTGCTGGGCGGCACCTTCGTCGCCATCACGGCATTCGGACTTCAGGCCGGACGGGCGCTTGCAGGCGATGCGCCGCGCCGTGCCTTCGCCTACATGACGGTCGCCTTCGGCACCGGCCAGATCATCGGCCCGCTGCTGGCCGGCTACGCCGCCGACTGGACCGGCAGTTTCACGGTTCCGTCGCTCGGTGCTTCCGCCGTCCTCCTGCTGGCTGCCGCCGCGGCGTTGAGCGCGGGGAAGATCCGGTAGAAAACAGAGCGCTCAGTAGCGCAGTTCCGCGATGGCCGAATCGGCATTGCGCATCGCCACATGCGCGCCGATCGGCCGGCAGGTCACGTCGGCCTTGCCGCAGACTTCGCGGGCGAAGCGTTCCAGCGCCCGCCAATAGGCGCCGTCGTTCATCAAGGTGAAATGGAAGCCGGCCTGGACCGGCTTGCGGCTCGCCTCGTGTGCGCGGACGAACTGCCCCATCATCGCCCGGTAGGCCCGTTCCTCGTAGGCGTCGGCATTGGCGGCATCTTCCTTCGCGCCGGAATGGCGGGCAAACCAGTTGTAGTCCATCGCGATGATGCGTTTGCCCCTTGGTCCTTCCGGAATCATCGGCAGCGGCAGCTGCCACAGGCCGTCCTTTTCCACCGCCGGTTCGGGGTCGCGGCCAACGGTCGAGGCGTCATAGCGAAAGCCCCGGGCCTTCAACGCGGCAAACAGGGCGGCGTTCGTCGACAGGTAGGGCGCGCGGAAGCCCAAGACGGCGGCCGCCATCTCCGACCACCCGTCCGGCGCCGGACCGAAGCCGTTGATCGTCCAGGCATCGCGAAGGATGCGGGCGAAATTGTCGAATTCCTGCTCCCAGTCGGACTGGCTCCAGGCCTTCCCGTCGAAATGGCCGCAGCCATGGCTGGCGATCTCGTGGCCCTCTCGCCAGGCCGTGAGGATATGGGTCAGGCGTTGGCGCACCTCGTCTGCCGTCTGCCCGAAACCGACATTGGAGGCCGCGCGTCCCATTTGCGGTGCGCGGTAGAGTGCCTTGCTGTCCGGTGTCAGCAGGAAGGTGCAGGACAGGAAGAACGTGAAGCGCGCACCGGTCTGGCGTCCCAGCGCCAGCGCGCGGTCCCATTGCGCATTGTCATGCGCTCCGTCGAACGAGATCAGCACCTCCTGCAGTTTCGGTCCCTGGCTCGCGCCGGATGCGCTGCCCGCCGCGACGGCGAGAAGGGAGAGGGCGGACAGGAGGAGGGAAACGGGACGCATGAACGGGCTGACGCAGGACAATGGCAAGGGTTGCGGACGAATCGGAGACCGGATTTATCCGGTCAAATGTGGCGTCCATGCGGTCGTGTGCCGCCAGGCGTCAGCGGCCTGCGCAATGGACGCATTTTTCCGCCATGGGATCGATCGCCAGGCGGCCGTCCGGGATTTCCTCGCCGCATTCCGCGCACCATCCGTACTCGCCCTCGCGCAGCCGCCGTTCGGCCAGTTCGATGCGCGTCAGTTCGCGCTGGCGGGATCGCTCCGCCGCCTGTGCCATGGCCTGTTGCTGCATCGCATCCATCCGGCTCAGGCGCCCGACCGATTGCTGGTCGAGTTCCACGGGCCGCCGCGCCTCCGACGCGAGCGCCGATTGCGCTTCGAGTTCGGCCCTTTTGTTATCGAGCCGCGTCCGGGCTTTTTCCATGTCGATGGTCATGGAAGTCAGGCTATGTCTGCGTTAAGTATCCGGCAAGTGGGCACCGGCCGCTGCGGCAGCCGGGCGGATATGCGCAAAGGGGCTTTCCATGGTTTTTCTCGTTCTGGGACTTGTGCTGTTTCTCGGCGTCCATTCGGTGCGCATTGCCGCGCCGGCCTGGGCGGACGCGAAGAAAGCCTCCATGGGCGAGGGGGCCTGGAAAGGGGTCTATTCGATCGTCTCCGTCATCGGCTTCGTGCTGATCGTCTGGGGATATGGCGAAGCCCGCTGGTCCGCCCCCGTCCTGTGGTCCCCGCCCTTTTGGTTCGGACACATAACGGCGCTGCTCATGGTCTTCGCCATGATCGCGCTGGCCGCCTACATGCTGCCCGCCGGGCGCATCAAGGCTGCGCTGAAACATCCCATGCTGGTGGCGGTGAAGATCTGGGCGCTTGGCCATCTGCTGATCAACGGTGATCTCGCCTCCATCCTGCTCTTCGGCAGCTTCCTCGTCTGGGCCGTATTCGATCGCATCTCCGTCAAGCGCCGCGGCGTGGCCGTTCCCGCAGCCGGCCCTGTCCAATGGGATATCGCGACCCTCGTCCTCGGTCTTGCGCTCTACGGATTGTTCATCTGGAAACTGCATCTCTGGCTGTTCGGCGTGCTGCCCTTGACCACTCCTTGAGCCGGGTGCGCCTTAAAAAGGCCATTCGCCCCCTTACATGGGCTGTAAAATCCGCTAGAAAGCGGCAGTTTTTCCCGCGTGGGCGCCAGGCAGAGGCCGGGTTGTCCGCAGCTTGCAAGCAGGTGTGATACCGGCCATGTCCGACGACAGTTTCATTCGCGAGGTCAACGAGGAACTTCGCCAGGACCAGCTCAAGGCGATCTGGACCCGCTTCGGCGGCATCCTGATCGCCGTCGTCGTTGTCGCCGTGGCCGCGACCGCGGCATGGCGCGGCTATGTGTGGTATACCGAAAGCCAGGCCAATGCGTCGGGCGACCGTTTCCTGGCCGCCCTGAACCTGGCGGAGCAGGGAAACACCGGCGAGGCGATGGCCGCACTGGAGACGCTCCAGGCCGACGGTTACGGCTCCTACCCGCTTCTGGCCCGCATGCGCGCCGCCACGCTTATGGCCCAGGACGGAAAGACGGACGAAGCCGTCGCGGCCTTCGATGCCGTCGCGGCCGACGGCTCCGTGCCGCAATCGATCCGCGACATGGCCCGCCTGCGCGCCGCGTTCCTGCTGGTCGACCATGGCTCCTATGCCGATGTCGCCCAGCGTGCCGAACCCCTGTCTGCGGACAGCAACGAATTGCGCCATTCCGCCCGCGAGGCGCTTGGCCTTGCGGCCTGGAAGGCCGGCGATGCAACCGATGCGCTCGCGCTTTTTGAACAGATTGCCGCCGACCAGCAGGCGCCCGCCGGCCTGCGCCAGCGCGCCCAGGTCATGTCCGAACTCATCGCCGGTTCCGGCGAGGCATCCTGAGAGCGCAAAACGCCGCCATGGGTTTCACCGTCGCCATCATCGGCCGTCCCAATGTCGGCAAGTCCACGCTCTTCAACCGGCTGGCCGGGCAGAAGCTGGCGCTTGTCGATGACACGCCCGGCGTCACCCGTGACCGGCGCATCCATGCCGCGCGGCTCTATGACCTGAAATTCGACGTCATCGACACGGCAGGACTTGAAGAGGCGGGACCGGCGACGCTGGAAGGACGCATGCGCGCCCAGACCGAGACGGCGATGGACGAGGCCGACCTCATCCTGTTCGTTGTCGACGCCAAGTCAGGCGTCATGCCCGCCGACCGCACATTCGCCGATCTGGCGCGCCGTTCCGGCAAGCCAACGGTTCTCGTCGCCAACAAGGCCGAGGCGCGCGATGCGCTGGGCGGCATGCTGGAGGCCTGGGACCTGGGTCTCGGCGAGCCGTGTCCCATCTCCGCCGAGCACGGACAGGGCCTGCCCGACCTGCGCGAGGCCATGATCGAGGCCATCGGCGAGGAGCGTGCCTTCGCCGAGGACGCGGTGGAGAAGGTTCTGGAGGCCGCGCCGCCGCGCGACGGCCTCATCGGCGACGACATCGAGGATCCGGATGCCGAGGAGGTTCCGGCCTATGATGAGACGAAACCGCTCAAGATCGCCGTCGTCGGCCGTCCCAATGCCGGCAAGTCCACGCTGATCAATGCGCTCGTCGGCGAGGAACGCCTGTTGACCGGGCCGGAAGCCGGCATCACCCGCGATTCCATCTCCGTGGACTGGGAATGGCAGGGCCGCCGCATCCGCCTGTTCGACACCGCCGGTATGCGCCGAAAGTCGCGCGTCCAGGAGAAGCTGGAAAAGCTGTCGGTGGCCGACGGCCTGCGCGCCGTCCGTTTCGCCGAGGTGGTCGTGATCGTCCTCGACGTGACCATCCCCTTCGAGAAGCAGGACCTGCAGATCGCCGACCTGATCGTTCGCGAGGGCAGGGCGCCTGTGATCGCCTTCAACAAGTGGGATCTGGTGGAGAACAAGCAGGAACTGCTGGCTGAATTGCGCGAGAAGACCGAACGCCTGCTGCCGCAGGTCCGCGGCATCCGCGCCGTCACGATATCGGCGGAATCCGGCAAGGGCCTTGACAAGCTGATGGAAGCGATCGCGCTCACCCACCGGGTCTGGAACACCCGCATTTCCACCGGGCGTCTCAACCGCTGGCTGGAAGGCGTGCTGACCCGCCATCCGCCACCGGCCGTGGCCGGGCGCCGGCTGAAGATAAAGTACATCACCCAGGTGAAGACGCGGCCTCCGGGGTTCGTGGTTTCCTGTTCCAGGCCCGACGCCATGCCGGCCTCCTATGTGCGTTACCTGACCAACGCGCTGCGCGAGAGCTTCGCCATGCCCGGCGTGCCGATCCGCCTTGCCCTGCGCGCGCCCGACAATCCGTTCGCACCCAAGGCGAAGAAGCGGAAATAGCTCTCACCGGAGTGTTCTTCCGGCATTGGCGGTATGGGCCGGCGCAGGATGCTGCACCGGCCCTTGCCTTTTTCTTGACAAGGCAAAGCGCATTAACGGGCTGTCAAGGTTAATCCTTCATTGTGGCGTTCAGTCGAGTTTGTACGCGTTTCCGGAGTCCCGTCTTGCGCCGTCCCCGTTCGAAGCACGCCAGCCTTCCGCGCTCCCGCCAGTCACTCCTCACACCGCTCGTTCTGGGCCTTGCGGCCTGGGTCGCCTTTCCCGCCACCGCCGCACGGCAGGACGTGACCGCCTTCGTGTCCGGTCTTGAAGGCGGAAGGGCCCAATGGAGCGCCGTTGTCGAGAAGTCGGTTGCAGGCTCCACCCACGCCGCGGAACTGCCATTCTCCGCCGACGGCCTGATGACCGGCTCCATCTCGGGGGCGGGACTGAATGCCCGGGGCATTGGCGAGGTGGCCTTTCGCGGCAAGGGCGGGCAGGCGCCTGCGACGCCGGACGAGGCCCGCATAAATCGTGCCGAGAAGCAGGGCAGGCTTGTCCAGGTCGTGCCCGTCGCGCCGCCAAAGGCCTTCAACGCGGGGACGGTCAATGAACGGACCTCCTCGCTGCTGCGGCCGGCCATCGACACCGGCGTGCGGATGGCGTTTGCCCGTCCCGAGATAGCCGGCAACGAACTGCGCCTGGCATCCACCTTCTTCCCGAAGAAGGAAAGGAAGGCCGCGCCCGACCTGCCGGTGATGATCGCCGCGCTCGTCAACAACGACACGCCCGATGTTCTGGCAACCGCCTACGCCCCCGCCAAGCCGGACTATGCGCGCCAGTCGCCCTTTGCCAGCCTCCTCAAGGAGGAGAAGAAGGAGACCGGCCGGTTCGTGCCGCCCGTGCCGCGCAACGATCACAACTGGGCCGCCCGCCCGCTGCCTGCCCACGTCTTCACCGACCGCGAGCAGCAATGCCTCGCCGCCGGCATCTATTTCGAGGCGCGCGGCGAACCCGTGAAGGGCCAGGCCGCGGTCGCGCAGGTGATTCTCAACCGCGTCCGCAATCCCCAGTATCCGAACACGATCTGCGGCGTGGTCTATCAGAACGAAAACTGGCGCAACCGCTGCCAGTTCTCCTTCGCCTGCGACGGCATTCGCGACCGGATCGCCAGCCCCTCCCATTGGCAGACGGCCAAGGACGTCGGCATGGCCGTGACGGCCGGCCGAATCTGGCTGGAAGGCGTCGGATCCTCCACCCACTACCATGCCACCTATGTGAATCCGCGCTGGGCCCATACCATGAAGCGCATGAAGAAGATCGGCCGGCACATCTTCTACCGCACCTATGGCGGCGGCTGGAGCTGATCGGCAAATCCGGCACGGGTAAAAGGGCGCGGCACGACCGCGCCCTTTCCTCTTTTCGGGCGCCGTTTCGGGGATTCGCCTGCCCGGACCTACAACTTCCGTGCTAAATCCGGCGGGCCGAATTCCCAAGTGATTGTTTTTGTTGAAAAAAGCAGTTCGTTTTGCACTGCGCAAGGCGTCTTGACTGGCAGGGGTCCCGTCACTATGGTGCGCCCGACTTTGGAGCGGGCGGCCAGGCAAGGCCAGACCTGACGGGAGCGCGCAGCAGCCATGGTGCAGGATCACGGCAAAAGCGGACGCACACCGCAGGAAGACGGCGGCAGGACTGCCCGCGATGAAGGCCTGGACCACCGCCTGAAGACGCTGGAGGAGAAACTCTCCGGTCGCCGAGTGGCGGAGCAGGAAAAGGAAGCCGCCCGGGCAGGCAAGAATACCGGCTGGGGCAATGCATTGCGGCTGTCGAGCGAGTTCATCGCGGCGGTGATCGTGGGTGCGGCGCTCGGATGGGTGCTTGACCGGTGGGCAGGGACGTCGCCCTGGGGGCTGATCGTCTTCCTGCTGCTCGGTTTTGCGGCCGGCGTCGTGAACGTCATGCGGGCGACGGGCCAGATGGCCGAGTTCGGCCAGCAGGGCGGTTCCGGGCGCGACGGCCGGGGCAAGTGAAGGTTTTGGCGCTTCGGCAACGGGCGCGGGTTATGGTTGAAACGGGTGCGGGGGACCGCGCCGCCGATAACGGGGTTACGAGACGTGGCTGATCCGAACAAGGTCGATCCGATCCACCAGTTCCACATCAACAAGCTGATCGATCTCCAGATTGGCGGCCTTGATTTCTCCTTCACCAATTCGTCCCTGTTCATGGTGGTCACCGTCGTGCTCACCGGTGCCTTCCTGGTGCTGACCACGTCCAGCCGCGGACTTGTTCCAAGCCGGATGCAGTCGGTTTCCGAGATGGCCTACGAGTTCGTCGCCAACATGCTGCGCGATGCGGCCGGCTCCCACGGGATGAAGTTCTTCCCGCTCGTCTTCTCGCTCTTCATGTTCGTGCTGGTTGCCAACCTGCTGGGCATGTTCCCCTACTTCTTCACCGTCACATCGCACATCATCGTCACCTTCGCGCTGGCCATGCTGGTGATCCTGACGGTGGTGATCTACGGCTTCATGAAGCATGGCTTCGGTTTCCTGAAGCTCTTCGTCCCCTCCGGCGTGCCCGCCGTTCTCACCCCGCTGGTCGTCGCGATCGAGGTCATCTCGTTCCTCTCGCGTCCGGTCAGCCTCTCCGTCCGTCTTTTCGCCAACATGCTGGCAGGCCACATCACCCTCAAGGTCTTCGCCGGTTTCGTGGTGTCGCTCGGCGCCATGGGCGGCATCGGCATCGCCGGCGCGGTCCTGCCGCTGCTCATGGCGGTGGCACTGACGGGCCTGGAATTCCTCGTGGCCTTCCTGCAGGCATACGTCTTCGCCGTCCTGACCTGCATGTATCTCAACGACGCCCTCCACCCGGGCCACTAGGACACGATTTAACCGGCGGGCCGGTCCCGCCAGTCAGCCAACCGCATCAATTCGATCCAACAAGGAGTTCTCAAAATGGACGCGGAAGCAGCAAAGTACATCGGCGCCGGTATCGCTTGCCTCGGCATGGGCGGCGCGGGCATTGGCCTCGGCACCATCTTCGGCAACTACCTGGCGGGCGCTCTGCGCAACCCGTCGGCTGCCGACGGCCAGTTCGGCCGCCTGATCTTCGGCTTCGCCGTGACGGAAGCCCTGGGCATCTTCTCGCTGCTGATCGCCCTGCTGGCCCTGTTCGGCTGATCTGCCCGGTTCCGGGTAGTCGAGAACCTGCCGGCCGCCACGCATTCCGCCAGCGGCCGGCCCGAGTTTCAGGGAAAAGATCATGTTCGTGACCACCGCTTTCGCGGCCCCGGCGGGCGATGCCCAGAATGCCGCGGCCGGAGAAACACATACCGAGACCGGCGTGCCGAACGCCGACGGCCATTCGGGCATGTTCCCGCCTTTCGATTCCAGCACCTTCCCCTCACAGATCCTGTGGCTGGCCATCACCTTCGGCCTCTTCTACCTCTTCCTGAAGAACGCCGTGGTGCCGCGCATCGCCGGCATCCTGGAAGTCCGGCATGACCGGATCGCCCAGGATCTCGACCAGGCTGCCCGCATGAAGCAGGAGGCCGACGAGGCCATCGCCGCTTACGAGCAGGACCTGGCGGATGCACGGGCCAAGGCCAACCAGATCGGTCAGGAGGCGCGCGACGCCGCCAAGGCCGAGGCCGATGCCGAGCGCAAGGAAACAGAGGCCGCGCTTGAAAAGAAGCTGGCCGATGCCGAATCGCGCATTGCGTCCATCAAGTCCGATGCGATGAAGGAAGTCGGGACGATTGCCGAGCACACGGCCATGGCACTGGTCGAACAACTCGTCGGCAAGGCCACGAAGTCCGAGATCGCCCAGGCGGTCAAGGCCGTCAACGGATAAGGATCACAGGTCATGGACGCTACATCCCTTGCATCCGTATGGGCCACCGTCGCCCTCGTCATCTTCATCGGCCTCCTGGTCTGGCTGAAGGTTCCCGCGGCCATCGCCAAGTCGCTTGATGCGCGTGCCGACAAGATCCGGAACGATCTCGACGAGGCGCGCAAGCTGCGTGAGGAAGCACAGCAGGTGCTTGCCGAATACCAGCGCAAGCGCAAGGAAGCCGAAGAGGAGGCCGAGACGATCGTCGCGGCCGCCAAGCGGGATGCCGAACTGCTCAAGGCCGAAGCCAAGCAGAAGGCCGAGGAATATGTCACGCGCCGGACGGCCGTGGCAGAACAGAAGATTGCCCAGGCCGAGCGCGACGCCGTCAACGAGGTGCGTGCGACGGCGGTCGATCTGGCGGTCGAGGCAGCACGCACGGTTCTTGCCGGCAAGGTCGATGCCGCGACGGCGGGGAACCTGTTCAAGGCTTCGCTGGCCGAGGTCAAGAACCGGATGAACTGACCCGTTCACGGCAGGATTTTAATGACAGGAACGCCGCGAGGGTCGCCCTTCGCGGCGTTTTTCGTTTGTGCCGGACACGCGTCCGAACGTCTCTCCGGATGCCATGCGCCCTGGCGATGACTTGTCCGGACCGCAGGTGATGCGGCGATAGCCGGTTCGTGAACCGCTAGGATGTCCTCAAGGGGGCGAAGCTGAACCGGTGGATACGCACCACACCGCCGTGAATGGCGATCGCTTCCCTGTGGCGCCGGGTGGCATAGCCGGCATGCATCGACAGGCCATAGGCCGGATGGGCCGGGCAGGTGCGCGCCATCATCCTGTCGCGCGTGACCTTGGCCAGGATGGACGCGGCGGCAATCGACATGGAGCGCTGGTCGCCCTTGATCAACGCGCGGCCAGGGCAGGGCATGTCGGGCGGAACATCGCGGCCATCCACGAGCGCGTGGCGGGGCGCCACCGACAAGGCATGGGCGGCTCGGCTCATCGCTTCCAGGCTCGCCAGGCGTATGTCGGTCCTGTCGATGTTTTCCGCGCAAACGGAGACGATGGCAGTGGCCACCGCCTTTTCGATGACAAGGGTGAAAAGGCGGTCGCGGTCGTCGGCGCCTAAGCGCTTGGAATCGTCGAGCCCTTCCGGAAGATCGTGCGGATCGAGAATGACCGCCGCCGCCACGACCGGACCGGCGAGCGGGCCGCGGCCGGCTTCATCCAGTCCGGCGACCGGAAACTGGCCGTCCCGCATGAGCGCCGCTTCGAACGTGAAGTCCGGCGCGGGCGGAACCATGTCGAAAAGAAGCGGGGAATCGGATGGGGTGCGAGCCATGAGCGGCATGCTCGCACCGCGCACCGATTCCCCGCAAGGCCTTTGCCGGGAATGTTGCGGCGAACCCGGCAAGGCAGCCGCCGGACGGGGACAGGGGATTGACCGGCGGAATTCGGAATAGCGAGGGCGGCGGGCTTTCCGCCGCGATGTCAGAGCAGGGACAATTGCTGTCCCTCCGGCTGTGGTGGCGTGAACAGGTCGGTTCTCAGCCGGAGCTTTTGCGTGTTGAGGCCGAGCCTGCGCGCCGCGATCTCGAAGCGCCGCCCGATCTGCCAGGCATAGGGCCCGCTGCCCTTCATGCGGCGTCCCCATTCCGCGTCATAGTCCTTACCGCCCCGCATCGAACGGATAAGCGAAATGACATGCCGGTAGCGGTCCGGATAATGGCGCAGCAGCCATTCCTTGAACACCGGCGCCACCTCCAGCGGCAGGCGCAGGATGATGAAGCCCGCCTCCGTGGCGCCTGCGGCCGAAGCGGAGTCGAGGATACGCTCCACCTCGTGGTCGTTCAGGCCCGGGATCAGTGGCGCAGCCATCACCGAGACCGGGATGCCGGCATCCGAAAGCCGCTTCATGGTTTCCAGCCGCCGTGTCGGCGACGCCGCGCGCGGCTCCATCGTCCGCGACAGGCGGTGATCGAGCGTGGTCACCGAAAGCGCCACCTTGACGAGCCCCTTGGCTGCCATGCGCTGGAGAATGTCGATGTCGCGCGCCACCAGCGCCGACTTGGTGACGATGCCGACAGGATGGTTGGCCGCTTCCAGCACTTCCAGGACCTCGCGCATGATCCGCCACGTCTTTTCGACCGGCTGGTAGGGGTCGGTATTGGTGCCGATGGCGATGGTGCGCGGCTCGTAACCCTTCTTCGCCAGTTCGCGCGCCAGCAGTTTCGGCGCATCGGGCTTGGCGAAAAGCTTGGATTCAAAGTCGAGACCAGCCGAAAGACCCATATAGGCATGGGTCGGTCGCGCGAAACAGTAGACGCAGCCATGCTCGCATCCGCGATAGGGATTGATCGAGCGGTCGAAGGAAATGTCGGGCGAATCGTTGCGCGTGATGATCGTTCGTGGCTTCTCCACCTGCGTCACCGTCTTGAACGGCGCCAGTTCCTCTTCAAGGTCCCAGCCATCGTCGAAGACATGGCGGCTCAGTGCCTCGAAACGTCCCGACGGATTGATGGCCGAGGCCCGTCCGCGCCGGCGGCTTTCCTCCAGCCTGATGCCGCTGGCATTGACAAGTGCGTTGGCCAAGTCCGGGCCTCCTTCGGCAAAGGCCGAGCGGTCTGCTTTTGCGATCTGTTCCATGAAGCTGCCTCCGGCTTCTCGCGAATCCCGTCCACGACAATATTCCTAATGCCGGAAAACGAACAAAGCAAGAACATTTACACGGATCCCGTTGGGCCACCAGCCTGTTCGGGGATGGCAAAGGCGTGACGAAATGGGCAATTGCCTCGAAAAAGTGCTTTGAAATCCGATGATTGGAGCAACATCCCGTCTGGATTTGCATTCATGCATCGGCTAAATGTCTTTGCCATGCTGACCGTCCTGATCGAGACCCACAATGACGAGGAGCCCCTTGCGCGGACGCTCGCGGCGCTCGTCCCGGCGGCCGTCGAAGGCGTTGTTCGCGATGTGATCGTCTGTGACCGCATGTCGGTGGATCATACCCACAAGGTCGCCGACCAGGCCGGTTGCGTCTTTGTCGCGGGCGGGGACCTTCAGGCGGCGCTGCGCCGAGCGCGCTGCGAATGGATCCTGTTCCTTGAACCGGGGGCCCGGCCGGTTGAGGGCTGGATGGATACGGTCATGGCCCATACCGGGAAGCTGGCCTCGCCGGCCCGTTTCACACGCGTGAAGGAGGACCGGCCGGGTTTCTTCACGCGCGTCTTTTCAGCCCGCCGCCCGCTTGCCGATGGTCTCGTCATGACAAGGCGACAGGCGTTGGCGCTCGGCAAGTCGGCGCGGACGGCCGAAGCCATGGCGCGCGGACTGTCGGCGCGCAGGCTGTCCGGCCTGATCAGCCCCGCGCCGGTGCGCCGGGCGGCGGACTGACCCCGGCGGATCAGGCGCTCTTGGCGCCACCACCGCGTTTCAGGTGCTCGTCCAGTCGCGGCATGATTTCCACGAAGTTGCACGGCATGTGCCGGTAGTCGAATTGCGCCTTGAGGATGCCGTCCCAGGCATCCTTGCAGGCACCGGGCGATCCCGGCAGCACGAAGACGAAGGTCTGGTCGATAATACCGGCGGTCGCCCGCGACTGGATCGTGGATGTGCCGATCTTGTCGAAGGAGATGCGGTGGAAGACCTCCGAAAACCCGTCCATCCGCTTGTCGAACAGCGGTTCGAGAGCTTCCGGCGTCACATCGCGGCCGGTGAAGCCCGTGCCGCCGGTGGTGATCACGGCATCCACCGCGCTTCCCTGCGTCCATGCCTTCACGCGTGAGCGGATGGCTTCGACGTCGTCCGTCACGATGGCCCGGTCGGCCAAGTGGTGGCCGGCCTCGGCGATCCGCTCCGCAAGCGTCCGCCCGGACCTGTCCTCCTCCAGGGAGCGCGTGTCGGAAACGGTCAGCACCGCGAAGCGGACGGGAATGAAGGGCCTTGTCTCGTCAATCCGGCTCATGGGTTTCTCCGTCGCTGGCAATGGTTCCGGTCGCCACGACGAACCATGCCGGATGCGCCGTGGCAATCCGCCCGGCGGTGCGTTGTGCCTCCGCCAGGCTTGAAAAAAGGGCAAAGCAGGTTGCGCCCGAACCCGACATGCGGGCAAGCAGCGGCCTTTCGGCGGCCAGCGCGGTCAGGGTTTCGCTGATGGCCGGGCAGAGGCTTGCGGCGGCATCCTGCATGTCATTGCGCGTTTGCGCGAGCCAGCCTGCGATCGCCTCGGCGCCGGCGCCGGCGCCGGCACCGGCGCCAGATGGAGGCGCGGGCAGGGGCGGGTTGTCGCGCCTTGACAGGGCCCTGAAGACCGCCGGTGTCGCAACCTGTTCGCCCGGATTGGCCAGCACGATGGCGAGGTCCGCAAAGCCGGTGAGCGGTTCGATCGCTTCGCCGATGCCACGCGCGCGCAGCGGCACGCCATGCACGCACATCGGAACATCGGCGCCCAGCGGCAGCGACAGCGCGGCGAGCGCCTGCCTGTCCAGCCCGAGAGTGAAGGCGGCGTCGAGCGCGCGCAGCGTGGCGGCGGCGTCGGAGGATCCTCCACCTATGCCGGAAGAGAGCGGCAGGTTCTTCTCCAGGTGGATCGCGACGGGCCCGAATCCATGCGCCTTGCGCAGCAGGTCGCGCGCGCCGGTCACCAGGTTCGGAGCACGGGGGTCGAGGCCGCCTGCCATCGGCCCTGAAATCGTGAAACGGTCCGCGTCCGCCGGTTCCAGCATGATCCGGTCACCGAACTCGGTGAACACGGCCAGCGTGTCGAGATCGTGGTATCCGTCCGGTCTCTGGCCAGTGACGTGCAGCGCAAGGTTGATCTTCGCCGGGGCGCGGGAATGCCAGCGCCCGCCGGCGTCCTGGACAGGATGCAAGCGCGATCAGTCCTTCTTGATGCGGTACTCGCCGGTCTCGGGGTCCTGGACGAGGGTGCCGTGGGCGCGGTTCTGCAGTTCCGCTTCCTCCCGGCGCACCTTGGCCGAGACGCGTTCGGCCTCCCGGACAAAGGACCTGTAGCCATACCAGGCGACGAGACCGACTGCGCCCAACAGGAAAATCTGGGCCATCTTTTCCTCCTTCCGGCGGTGGATGGGTCTTCGCCGGCTGTTCATGAGCGCCATTCTACCCCTCTTGGCGCCGCGCTCAAAGGCCCAACCGGCCCCACCATGCGCGTTCATCCGCCGCATCGGCCAGCGCATGCACCATCTCGCCGCCGTGGCCGGCATTGAAGCCGAACATGCCGCGCCGCCCGAAGAGCCCGCGCGGCGGGCTTATCAGCTTGAGGCTGGTCTTTTCGCCGTAACGGTCCTTCAGGAAGGAGCGCATGTCGCCCAGCCCGTCGACAAGGCCGCGTTGCAGCGCACCCTCGCCGGCCCAGAAGGCGCCGGTGAACAGCTCCGGGTCGTCGGCCAGCCGGTCGCCGCGCCGTGACTTCACCAGGTCGATGAAGGTCTTGTGCACGTCCAGTTGCAGGCGTTTCAACCGCTCGATGTCATCTGCCTTTTCCGGCTGGAAGGGATCGAGCACCGCCTTGTTCTCGCCGGCGGTGTAGACGCGCCGTTCCACACCGATCTTCTTGAGGAGTTCGGGAAATCCGAAACCCGCCGAAATGACGCCGATGGACCCGACGATGGAGGACGGGTCGGCGATGATCTCGTCGCCGGCGCAGGCGATCATGTAGCCGCCCGACGCAGCGGCATCCTCCACGAAGACGATGACTTTCTTGTCCTTTTCCTTCGCCAGGTCGCGAATGCGGCGGAAGATCAGGCGCGACTGCACCGGCGATCCGCCGGGCGAATTGACCGAGACGGCGATGGCGGGCGCATTGCGATAGGCGAAGGCCTTCTCAAGGACGCCCGCCACGCTGGCAAGGTTGAGCGCTGGCCGGCCGAGCGATCCCCCCGAGGCGATCACGCCATGCAGGCGGATGACGGGGATGGTCTTGCCTTCCGGGCGCAATTTCTTCGGAAGCAGGCGGGTCAGCACATTGGCCACGTGTCTCTCCGGTCGTGTCGTGTCTGGAATGCAATGTAAGAAGGAAAGGGCAGGGCACAATGGGCCACGGCCCCTCAATCGCCGAAAAGCGAAGCCCTTCCGTTGTTGATGGCATCGGCGGAAGGCGAGAACAGGTCGCTGCCCGCCTCGTGCAGGAAGAGCGGCGGGGCGAAGGAAAGCCGCTTGCGCGAGGCCCGCACGCCGCGAATGACGATACGGATGGCCTCGGCATCGCCGCGCGGATGGATCGGCTTGACCTCCAGTGCGCCGAAGCGCCCTTCAAGCGCATCGAGCGCCACGCCGATCGCCTCGGGACGGATGATCAACGCGACGAGACCGCGCGTGCGGGTGATCGCGGCGGCGGTACGGATCCACGCCTCCAGCAGGCCATCCTCCATCACATGCGCTTGCGCCTTCAGCCCGTCGGGTGTCTGGCGGTCATGCCCGGCATTGAAGGGCGGGTTCATCAGCGTGGCGTCGAAGCCGTTGTCGCTCAGCCCCGCTTGCGCCCGCGCGCGTCCGCGCAGCGTCACGTCCGTTTCCACCACGCAAGCGCGCTGCGCCAGCCAGGCGTTTTGCGGCAGATCCAGTGTCTGGCGGGCAAAACCGGCCATCTCGGCGGAACGCTCGAACAGGACGGTGCTTGCCAGGCGGCAGCGCGCGATGGCGGCAAGGCCTGCCCCGCCGGCGCCCGCGCCGAGATCGGCGATCCGTCCGGAAAAAGCCGACGGCAGGGCGGCGGCCAGCATCATGGCGTCCATGCCTGCCCGGTGGCCGCGCCGCGCAGGCTGCTTCAGCCAGAAGTCGCCGCGGTGAAAGGCGTCGACGGTGAAATCCGCCGCGGAATGCTCAGTCCTCACGCGTTTCGGTCCCGATGCCCGCATCGGCCAGCAGGCGGCGCGCCTCGTCGATCCGGTCGTCCTCCACCATCAGCCGGCGGGGCAGCACGCCGAGCGAGCCTTCCATGATGCTCATGTTGCCGTCGGCCACGAAGAAGCCGATCCCGGCATCGCGCATCAGGGATTCGGCGAACGATATGACGACGATGTCGTTGGTGCGGATGAGTTCCTTCATGCCGCCGAATATGGCGTCCCGCCTTGCCGGCGTAAAGGCGCCGGCGGTTCGCGGCGCCGCT
This sequence comes from Phyllobacteriaceae bacterium, assembly GCA_002708825.1. Lineage (GTDB taxonomy): Bacteria > Pseudomonadota > Alphaproteobacteria > Rhizobiales > Rhizobiaceae > Zhengella. The sequence continues at coordinate 134,440 of PAPF01000026.1, forward strand.
ATCCCGCGACGATTTGCTTGCCTGTGCCACGGCTCCAGCCTTGCGGCATGGTTCACAAGCGATTATCAGACGGGAAATCGTGCGGGAGACCGTCAACGGACGTGAACGGAGTGTCGCCGTGGGAGTAGTGGTGTCGATTGACGAGCGCAAGAGGACGGCGGCCTCGGTCAAGCCGTTGATGGATCTGACGGCTGCGGGCATGGCCCGCGTCAACGAGCTGATCCTTTCCAAGGCGGGCTCGGACGTGGAACTGATCCCGGAAATCTCGCGTCATCTGGTGGCGGCGGGCGGCAAGCGCCTTCGCCCCATGCTGACCTTGGCGGCAGCGGAAGCCTTCGGCTATGCCGGCGACGGTCACGTCAAGCTCGCCACCGCGGTCGAGTTCATGCACACCGCCACCCTTCTGCATGACGACGTGGTCGATGAGAGCAATCTTCGGCGCGGGTCTGAGACGGCGCGGGTGATCTGGGGCAACCAGGCTTCCGTGCTCGTCGGCGATTTCCTGCTCGGCCAGGCATTCCGCATGATGGTCGATGTCGGCTCGCTGGCAGCGCTCGACGTCCTCTCGTCTGCGGCAGCGGTCATTGCCGAGGGCGAGGTCTGGCAATTGTCGGCCGCCAAGGATCTGGAAACCACCGAGGACGACTATCTTGGCGTCATCAACGCCAAGACAGCGGCGCTCTTCTCCGCCGCCGCCGAAGTCGGTCCGATCATCGCGGGCAAGGGCAAGGCCGAACGCGCGGCCCTGAGGTCCTACGGTACCAATCTCGGCCTTGCCTTCCAGCTTGTCGATGATGCGCTCGACTACGGCGGTTCGTCCGCCGACCTTGGCAAGAATGTCGGCGACGATTTCCGCGAGGGCAAGGTGACGCTGCCTGTCATCCTCGCCTATCGCCGCGGCACGCAAGCCGAGCGCGCCTTCTGGAAACGGGCCATCGAGGCCGGCGAGAACTCCGATGCCAACCTGGAAATTGCGCTGGGCCACCTTCAGGGCCACGGCGCCATCGCGGACACGATCCAGCGCGCGCGCCATTATGGCGAAATCGCCCGCGATGCGCTGGCGCCGCTGCCGGCAGGCGCCCACAAGGATGCGATGATCGAGGTGATCGACTTCTGTATCTCCCGCGTCGTCTGAGCGCGTTCTGGCGGGACGCGAGCACCGCTGGTCCGCGCTGCCGGGCCGCATTGCGCCACGACCGTAAAAAGGCCATCCTTTGATGGATTGAGTCACGCTCCGTGGCGCGCCGGGCAGGGCGCGGTCGCGAACTCGTGCAGCGGGAAGGGAAAACATGCGATTGGGTTGGAAATCCGCGGTGTCGGTCGTGTCGGTCCTTGCGGGCCTTTCACTGGCGTCGACGCAGGCAATGACGAAGGAATCGGTTGTCCAGCCGGAAAAGCCTGTCTTTGCAACCTCGCTGGCCGGTGCGTTCCTGGCGGCCCGCACGGCCGAAGCCGACAATGATTTCGACGACGCGATCGCCTTCTACAGCCGGGCGCTGGCCTTCGATCCCGCCAATGAGACGATGCAACAGTCGCTTCTGCTTGCCCTCATCGCCTCCGGAAGGTTCAACGATGCGCTGCCCGTTGCCGAAAAACTGAAGACCGTGGCCGAGGCCGAGCGTTATTCGCGCCTTGCCCTGGGCGTGGATGCCATCCGTTCCAAGCAATACCGTTCGGCCACCAACTACTTCAAGCTGGCGCTGTCCTCCGATCTCGACAACCTGATCACGGGAATCCTGACGGGCTGGGCGATAAGCGGCGGCGGGGATGCCAAGGGCGCAATCGACCATGTTGTCCGGCTGGACGGGCCGCCCTGGTTCGAGGTCTTCCGCAATTTCCATGCCGCGCTCATCGCCGACATGGCGGGGAATCCCTCCGCCGGCGAGCGCTACCAGAAAGTGATCGATGATCGCGCTTCGGCCGGTGCCGCACCCGATACCTGGCTGCGCGCCGTCGATGCCTATGCCTCCTGGGCGGCCCGCAACGGACGCCAGCAGCAGGCGCTCGAGATCGTCGAACTGGGCCTGGAAGTCTCCGCCGGCCGGCCTTCCACCCTTGCGCTGAAGCAGGCGATTGCATCCGGCACGGCGGTTCCCGCCCTCGTCCGCAATCCGCAGGAGGGTGCCGCGGAAGTCCTGCTCAACGTGGCGGCCGCGCTCAACAGGAGCGGCGGCGAGAGCTTTGTCAGGCTCTACCTGCAATATGCGCTGGCGCTCGATCCCGACAACGATCTCGCGCTGGCGACGCTGGGGTCGGTTGCCGAGAAGCTGGGCGAATCGCAGATCGCCATCGACACCTATTCGAAAGTGCCCGCCAACTCGCCGTTCAGGCGCCTGGCCGAATTGCAGATGGGCCTCAACCTGGCCGACCTCGACCGTTTCGACGAGGCGGTCGACCATCTCAAGGCGGCCATTGCCAGCGACGAGACCGATACGCGCGCCTGGCTGTCGCTGGGCGGCGTCTATGCCGCGAAGGAGGACTTTGCCGCAGCCGCCAGCCTGTTCGACGAGGCGGTCAGCAAGATCGGCGAACCGGAGGCGGAGGACTGGACGCTCTTCTACCGGCGCGGCATCGCCTATGAGCGCACGAAGCAATGGGACAAGGCCGAGCCGAATTTCCGCAAGGCGCTGGAGCTTTATCCGGACCAGCCGCAGGTGCTGAACTATCTCGGCTATTCCTGGGTCGACATGAACCGGAACCTCGAGGAGGGCCTCGAGATGATCCGCAAGGCCGTCGAACTGCGTCCGCAGGACGGTTACATCGTGGATTCGCTCGGCTGGGCCTATTACCGGCTGGGCCGTTACGATGAGGCTGTCGAGGAACTGGAAAAGGCTGTCCGGCTGCGCCCGGAAGACCCCACAATCAATGACCATCTGGGCGATGCCTACTGGCGTGTCGGCAGGCGGCTGGAGGCCACTTTCCAGTGGTCGCATGCGCTTGCTCTCGATCCTGACGAGGAGCTTCGTCCCAAGGTCGCGGCCAAGCTGCGCAGCGGCCTGGCCGACGAAACGAAGGAAGGCATCGCCGAACCGGGGACTGCCATGCCCGACGGCGACAAGGGCTGACGGTACCCGCCGCTTGACCCTCGTCAAGGCGGTTTCGCAGGAATGGCCGCACAGTGGGCAGGCTTTCCGGAATGGCGAGGGCAAGGGGAACCATGGCCGATCCGGTCTTCATCGCCGATGACGTGACGAAGGTCTACCGGACCGAGAGCGTCACCGTTCACGCCCTGCGCGGCGTGGACATGAAGCTTCATGAAGGCGAGATGGCTGTCCTGCTGGGGCCGTCCGGTTCGGGCAAGTCGACGCTTCTCAACATCCTCGGCGGCCTCGATACCGCCACGTCCGGCAGCGTGCTGTTTCGCGGCACGGACCTGACGAAATGCAGCGAACGGGAACTGACCCGCTACCGGCGCGATCATGTCGGATTCGTCTTCCAGTTCTACAACCTCATCCCCAGCCTCTCGGCCTGGGAGAACGTCGCGCTGGTCACCGAGATCGCCCGAGACCCGATGAGCCCGTCGGAGGCGCTCGAAATGGTCGGTCTCACCGGGCGCCAGCGTCATTTCCCGGCCGAACTGTCGGGCGGCGAACAGCAGCGCGTCGCCATCGCCCGCGCCATCGCCAAGCGTCCCGATGTGCTTCTGTGCGACGAACCGACCGGCGCGCTCGATTCCGCGACCGGGGTCAAGGTTCTCGAAGCGCTTCAGCGCATCAACGCCGATCTCGGCACCACCACGGCCATCATCACCCACAATGCCGCCATCCAGGCCATGGCGCACCGCGTCTTCAATTTCCACGACGGGCGCATTGCCTCCGAACACGAGAACGAAACGCGCCTCGCCGCCTCGGAGGTCGAATGGTGAGGCTCGCCATGCTCGACCGCAAGGTGCTGCGTGACCTGGCCCGTCTTTGGGCGCAGGCGCTGGCCATCGCACTTGTCATGGCTTGCGGCGTGATGACCATCGTGCTGGCGGTCGGCGCCTGGCGCTCGCTGGATGAAACGCGGCAGGCCTATTACGACCGTTACCGCTTCGGCCATGTCTTCGCCGCGGCCAGCCGCGCGCCTCTCACGCTCGGCCGCGAGATCGCGCGTGTCGACGGCGTTTCGGCCGTCGGCATGCGCATCGTCAAGCCCGCCGTGCTCGACATTCCCGGAATGGCGGTGCCGGCCACCGGCCTTGCGGTTTCGCTGCCGCGGTCGGGCGAGGCGCCGGTCAACGCGCTCTACCTGCGCGAAGGCCGTCTGCCGCGCGCCGGTGCCACTCGCGAAATCGCCGTGGACGAGCGTTTTGCCCGAGTCCACGGCTTCAAGCCCGGCGACAGCTTCTCCGCCATCCTCGGCGGCCACAAGCTAAGCCTGACCATCACGGCCATCGTTCTCTCGCCCGAATATGTCTATGCCATCGGACCCGGTGACATGGTGCCCGACGACCGCCGTTTCGCCGTTTTCTGGATGCCGCGCCCGGCCATGGAAGGGCTGTTCGACATGGCTGGCGCCTTCAACGACCTGTCGTTGATCCTGCTGCGCGGGGCTTCCGAACCGCGCGTGATCGACGCGGTGGACCGTCTGCTCGAACCCTATGGCGGGCGCGGGGCCTATGACCGCGAGGAACAGACGTCGAATGCCTTCCTGTCGGCCGAACTGACCCAGTTGAACGCCATGGCGCGGGTCATTCCGCCCGTCTTCCTGTTCGTCTCGGCCTTTCTGGTCAACATGATCCTGTCGCGCCTGGTGGCGCTGGAGCGCGAGCGGATCGGCCTGCTGAAGGCCTGCGGCTATTCCTCCGCCTCCGTCGCCTGGCACTATGCGAAGCTAGTCATCGCCATTGCCCTTGTCGGGCTGGCCATCGGCGGCATTGCCGGCAACTGGCTGGGCCAGGCCCTGACGCGCCTTTATGCGGATTTCTTCTCCTTTCCCTTTCTCATCTTCCGCCAGAGCATCGACCTTTACCTGCTGGCGGCCATTGTCTCCGTCGCCGCCGCGCTGGCCGGCGCCGCAAGGGCCATCTGGACCGCGATCAGCCTGCCGCCGGCTGTCGCCATGCGTCCGCCCGCGCCCGCGCGCTACCGCTCAGTCCTGGCCGGCCGCGAGGGCGTGCCGCAATTGATGTCGCGCCTGACGACGATGGCGCTGCGCCAGATGGTGCACAGGCCCCTGCGCACCGCGCTGACAACACTCGGCCTGTCCTTTTCCGTCGCCCTTCTCGTCACCGCGCTGTTTTCCAACGATTCCATCGAGGTGATGATCGACACGGTCTTCTTCCGCGCCGAGCGGGCCGATGCGCGCCTGTCCTTCGGCCAGGAACAGGCGCCTGGCATCATCCACGATGTCGCCCGCCTGCCGGGCGTCCTGCGCGCCGAGACATTCCGCTCCGTCCCGGTCATCATCCGCAATGCAGGCACGGAAAAGCGCGTCGCCATCACCGGTATCGCGCCTGGAACACGGTTGTCACAGGTGCTCGATCTCGACGGCAGTCCGACGGCCATGCCGGACCGCGGGCTCCTGCTCACCGACAGGCTGGCCCGCCAGCTTCAGGCGCCGCCCGGAACGCTGGTCTCCGTCGAACTGATCGGACAGGGCCGGCGGGTGGCCGAGGTTCCCGTCACGGCGATCGTGGAAAGCTATGTCGGCCTTGGCGCCCACATGCATCTGGATGCGCTCGACCGCCTCGCGGGGCCCGGTCCACGTGTCTCGGGCGCATGGGTGGAGGTGGATGCCACCCGGCTGGATGACCTCTATGAAAAGATCAAGACGCTGCCCGCCCTGGGCTCCATCGCGCTGCAGAACGTCTCGCGCGAGAAGTTCCGCGAAACCATCGGCGACAACATCCTGACCATGATGACGGTTTACGTGACAATCGCCGTGATCGTCGCCTTTGGCGTGGTCTACAATTCGGCCCGCATCCAGTTGTCCGAGCGCGGGCGCGAACTCGCCAGCCTGCGTGTGCTGGGTTTCACCCGGGCCGAGGTCAGCCGGGTCCTGCTCACTGAAATGGCCATCGTGGCGCTGGCCGCCCAGCCGCTCGGCTGGGCCATCGGCTATGGCTTTTCCCTTTCCGTGATCGAAGGCTTTGCAAGCGACCTGTTCCGCATTCCCTTCGTCATCTATCCCTCAACCTATGCCTTTGCGAGCCTGGTGGTCCTGCTGGCCGCAGGCGCATCGGCCCTGATCGTGCGCCGCCGGGTCAACCGGCTGGACATGATCCGCGTCCTGAAAACCAGGGAGTAGCCCCATGTCCGGTCACTGGTTGCGCAACGCCGTCATCCTCGCCGTCCTTGCCGCCGTGGGCGCCGGCTTCTGGTGGGCTTTCAAGCCCCGGCCGGTGGCCGCGGACATGGAGACCGTCGCGCGCGGTCCGATGACCGTGACCATCGAGGAGGACGGCGAGACCCGCGTGCGCGAGATCTACCGCATTTCCGCGCCCGTCGCCGGCAATGTCGGCCGCTCTCTCCTGGAAGTGGGCGATCCGGTCGTCGCGGGCGAGACGGTGGTGGCGACCATCAACCCGGTCACCCCGCCCATCATCGACGAACGCACGCGCGCCGAAGCCCGTGCCCGCGCCGAGGCCGCCCGCGCGGCCGTGGCCGTGGCCGAGGCCCAGGCCGAAAGTGCCCGTGCCGCGCTAGACCTTGCGACGTCCGAACGGGACCGCGCCATGCGGCTGGCCCGCCAGGGCACGATTTCGGAAAGCCGGCTGGAAAGCGCGCGTATCGATGTGGATGTGAAACAGGCTGCCGTGCAGAGCGCCGAAGCCCAGGTGGCCCTGCGAAAGAGTGAACTGGCCAGCGCGCGCGCCGCGCTCATCCAGCCCGGCGACGAGGTGCTCAGGGAGCCGGATGACAATTGCTGCTACCAGGTTCGCTCGCCGGCCGATGGCGTCATCCTCTCATTGGCGGTGAAGAGCGAACAGGTTGTGCAGGCAGGCGTGGAACTGGCCACGGTGGGCGATCCGTCGAAACTGGAAGTGGTGGCCGAACTCCTTTCCTCCGACGCCACGCGCCTGGAAACCGGTGCCCGCGCCACCATTCGCGGCTGGGGCGGCGAACCGGTGCCGGCCACGCTGCGCCGGGTCGATCCGGCCGGCTTCACCAAGGTCTCCGCGCTCGGTATCGAGGAAAAGCGTGTCAATGCCGTGCTCGACCTGGACCGGCCCGAACCGGCGCTTGGCCACGGCTTCCGCGTGCGCGTGGCGCTGGAAACCTGGAGCGAGCCGGACGTGCTGGCCGTGCCCATCGCGGCGCTCTTCCGCACCGGCGGCGACTGGACCGTCTTCGTGGTGGAGGAAGGCCGCGCACAAGTGCGCGAGGTGGACCTCGGGCAGATGAATGACGAGAAGGCGCAAGTCCTCTCCGGCCTTCAGGCCGGCGACACAGTCATCGTCTATCCCGGCGACCAGGTGGCCGACGGCGTGCTGGTGGAGCGGCGGTGAGGCGTCATTTGGACGACTGCGAAAGCACCCATTGCTTTGCCTCTTCGCGCTCCCCGGCATCGAAATGGCGCATCGGCTCCTTGAAGAATGCCTTGGAGAGTTTCGTCGCCCATTCCTTCCACCCGCCATCGCTGATGATGGCCGCCGGTCCGATCTGTTCGCGATGGGTCGTGTCGAACTTCATGTCGTGCCAGAGAGCAGCCGGTTCGTAGCCCTCAAGGTTGGTGGCGTCGATGACCATGGGCACCTTGCCCTGCATCTCGGCGAATTGCTCGAACACCGGTTCGAACGCCTCGATATCGGACGCGGAGATCTTGCCCGAGGCATCCAGGATCATGACGCCGTTTTCCCGTTCGATTGTCAGCATGTGAGCCTCCTGTTTTCCGGATAACGGGAGGCTGCCGGGGAATGTTTCAAATATTGGCCGCTCAAAACGCCTTGAGCAGCCGTGTCGTCTCCGGATCCATGAAGCCCGCGACAGTGGCTTCCGTTTCGAGGTCCAGCGCCCGGCGGATGTCGGCCATCGCCGACTGGTTCAGCACCCGCTTCATGGCGCGCACCGAAAGCGGCGGCAATTGTGCCAGCTTCGAGGCCATTTCCTCGGCCACGTCCATCACCATGTCGTCGCCAACCACCCTGTTGGCAAGGCCGAGACCATGCAGGGTTTCGGCGTCGTAGCGCTCGCCGAGGAACAGCATTTCGCGGGCCTTCGCCAGCCCCACCAGTGCCGGCAGCATGGATGTGACGGCGCCGGTGACGAACAGGTTCAGCGAGACCTCCGGGAAGAAACCCTTGGCGCTCTTGCCCCAGACGGAGAAGTCGCAGTTGATTGCCCATTCGAACCCGCCGCCCACGGCCCAGCCCTTGATGGCGCCCACAACCGGCTTGGCCCCGAAGACGATGGCTACCGTCGCCCGCTGGATGGCGTCCACCAGGTCTCGCGCCTGTTCCGCGCTTTCCGGGTGAACGTGGTCGCGCCGGTCGTCGCCCGCACAGAAGGCGCGGCCTTCGCCGGTGAACACGATGGCCCGCGTTTGCGGGTCCGCATTGGCGTCGTCGAAGGCGCGCGCCACGTCGTCGATCAGCGCCCGGTTCATGGCATTCAGGCTCTCCGGGCGGTTGAGCGCGATGATGCGCACGCCGTCATGCTTGCCCATGCGGCTGTTGATGGTGGCATAGGTGAAATCGCTCATGAATGGCTCCTGATCACGCGTTTGGTCTTGCCTTCGGTGACGGGGAAATGGCCCGGCGGTACGATCTCCACCCGTGCGCTCGCGCCCAGAACGCGCTTGATGGCCGCTTCCACGGCCAGTGCCAAGGCGCGGGTGTCGGCCACGTCCGCGCCCTGTCTCATCTCCGCCTGCACCGGCAGGTGGTCATGGGGCGGCGGCGTGTCGAGCACGATGCGGTAATCGCCGGACAATTCACCGAAGCCACCGATCACCGCGGCCACCATGGTGGGAAACATGTTCAGCCCGCGCACCACCACCATGTCGTCGGACCGGCCGACGACGCGGAAGCGGAAGCCGTGCCGCCCGCAAGCACACGGCGCGGTCTCGTCCACGGCGATGATGTCGCCGGTGCGGAAGCGCACCAGCGGCTGGCATTCCTTCAGCAGATGGGTCAGCACCAGCTCGCCCTCCACGCCCGGCTCGAAGGCGAGCGCTGCGCCGCTTTCCGGGTCGATGATCTCGGGGAACAGGATGTCGGAGGCCAGGAAATGCAGCCGTGTGTCTTGCGTGCATTGCGCCGCGAAGTTCGACAGAACGTCCGACACGCCGTAATTGGCGTTGCGCGCCGCCATGCCCCAGGTGCCTTCGACGCGGGCGCGGAAGGCCGGATCGTCCAGCCCCGGCTCGCCGCCGAACAGGCCGAGCTTCAAGCCGAGGTCGCGCGGGTCGAGGCCGGGATGGCGCTCGCGGATCACCTTTTCCAGGACGGAAGGGTAGGACGGCGTGCAGGAAATGGCGTTGATGCCGGTCTCGCGGATGGTCCGGATCAGGAGATCGGTGGAGCCGGTGCCGAAGGGCACAACTGCGGCGCCCGTCGCCTCCAGCGTCATGTGATCCGAAACGCCGCCCATCCACATCTGGTAGTTCAGGCAGTGGACGACCATGTGCGACGGCGTCAGCCCCGCCGCACGGTGGCTGCGCCCGCCCACCTGCGCGGTCACATGGGCATCCAGCGCCGAAAGCGCGATGTTCATCGCCTGGCCGGTCGTGCCGGACGTGCGGTGCAGCCGGTTGACCGCTTCAAGCCCGGTGGCGAGGTAATCGCCGAAGGGCGGATGTGCACCCTGTGACAGGCGCAGTCCCGCCTTGTCGCAAAAGGGCAGGGCGGCAAGGTCGGCCAGTTTCTCCGGCGGTGCTTCGCCAGCCCACAACGCATTGAGGAAGGGCGAATGGGCCATGACGTGGCGGCGCTGTTTTTCCCAGGCCGCCTGTTGGTGCGGGGCAAGTTCCGCCGCACTCATCCGCTCGGCATTCTCGATCAGGCTCATGGTTCCATGCCCTTCTTCCAAAGCGTGGTCAGCGTCTCGATGACCGTGTCCTCATCGGTCGAAAGACGCCCGAGCGCCGCGTCCTCCAGCAGCAGCCATTGCACCAGGTATTGATCCACCATGCCGCCCAGCGCATAGGCGCGCCGCGTGATCTCGTCCGGGTGCAGGGAAAGGGGACCGGCCTTGCGGCGCATGGCGCCGGCCACGGTCGCCGCCCACTGCGCGTTGAGCGCCTGGAACGCTGCCCGGCATTGCGGCATGGCGTCCAGCCCGCCGGCCATGTGGCGCATCAGCCCGGCATGGACGCGGAACAGGCGCACATAGGCGGCGGTGGCGCCGCGAACCGGATCGCCGCCGGGCTCGGCGGATGCCGCATGCATGCGCTCTCTCAGGAAGTCCGCAAAGCCGCTCAGCACAGCGCCCGCGCAATCGGCCCGGTCGGCAAAATGCAGGTAGAACGTGCCATGGGCCACGCCCGCCGCCTTGCAGATGGCCGCGACCGTCGGCACCGGCGCGCCGGGCCGCTCCATCAGCCGCGCACAGGCTGCAAGCAGCCGCGCGCGCGTCCGCTCCGCCTTGCCGCCTTCGCCGGTCGCAGCATCCAGCACGGCAGCATAGGCCGCCGGCCCTTCGCCAACCGGATGAGGGCCGGCGCTGGCCGCCCGGGTATCAGGGCGGTCATCCGCCATGGCATTCGCAACCTGTTTCGCCATGCCGCCTCCATCTAAAAGTGAAACTGATATCAGTGTCATTTTTGGATGAAAGTCAAGCCTGCCCCGGTCTGCCGTGAACAGCCGGCCAGGCGGCTTGAGTCAGAGGATTTCGAGAATGCGTTCCGTGGGCCGGCCGAGCCGTGCGCCTTTTTCCGTCACCACGACCGGCCGGTTCAGCAGGGCAGGGTGCCCGGCCATGAAGTCGAGAAGCGCATCGTCGCTCCATTTCTCATCGTCGAGGCCGAGTTCGTCATAGGGCGACCCCTGCTTGCGCAGAAGCGCGCGCACCGGTTCGCCTGTCGCCTTGACCAGCGCGGCCAGTTCGTCGCGCGAAGGCGGCGTTTTCAGATACTCGACCACACGCGGCTCAAGGCCCCTTTCCTGCAACAGGGCCAGCGCCTGGCGCGACTTGGAGCAACGCGGATTATGATAGATCGTCACGTCCATGGTGGTCAGACCTTTGCCTGTTCGCGCGCAATCGCCCGCCAGCCAATGTCCGAACGTGTGAAGCCGTCCGCCCAACGGATACGCCTGACAGCGTCATAGGCCCTGTCGCGCGATTCTGTAACGCTCGCGCCCGTGGCGGTGACGTTCAGCACGCGTCCGCCGTTTCCGACGATCCGCCCGTCCTTCTCCGCCGTTCCGGCGTGGAAGACCTTGACCCCCTCCAGCGCGTCGGCCTCTTCCAGCCCTTCGATCACGCCGCCTTTTTTCGGTGTCCCGGGATAGCCGGCCCCGGCCATGACGACCGTCAGCGCCACCTCGTCCTTCCAGTCAATGGTCTTTCCGGCCAGATCGCCGGTCGCGGCCGCCATCAGCAGCGGCAGCAGGTCGCTGTCCATGCGCATCATCAGCACCTGGCATTCCGGATCGCCGAAGCGCACATTGTATTCGATCAGCTTGGGTCCCTGATCCGTGATCATCAGCCCGGCATAGAGCACGCCGGCAAACGGCATGCCCGCTTCGGCCATCCCGGCCATGGTCGGCGCGATGATGGTCTCCATCACTTGGTCGACCAGCGCGTCGCCCATCACCGGCGCCGGCGAATAGGCGCCCATGCCGCCCGTGTTGGGTCCGGTGTCGCCGTCGCCCACCCGCTTGTGGTCTTGTGCCGTCGTCAGCGGCAGGGCGGTGGTGCCATCGCACAGGCAGAAGAAGCTCGCTTCCTCGCCGATCAGGCATTCCTCGATGACGACGCTTGCGCCGGCCTCGCCGAAGGCGCCCTCGAAACAGTCGTCGATGGCTGCGTAGGCCTCGTCCACCGTTTCGGCGACCGTGACGCCCTTGCCCGCGGCAAGCCCGTCGGCCTTGACGACGATGGGCGCGCCCTGCGCCCGCACATAGGCCTTGGCCTTTGGCGCATTGTTGAACGAGGCCCAGGCCGCCGTGGGAATGGCCTTGCGGTCGCAAAGCGCCTTGGTGAACTCCTTGGAGCCTTCCAGTTGCGCGGCCTCCTTCGACGCGCCGAACACGGCGATCCCGGCCGCCTTGAGATCGTCGGCCAGGCCGGCCACCAGCGGCGCTTCAGGCCCGACAACCACCAGCGCGACATCCTTCTCCTTGCAGAAGGCGGCAACCGCATCGTGATCGGTGACATCCAGTTCGATGCAGGTCGCTTCCTGTGCGATGCCCGGATTGCCCGGCGCGGCGTAGAGCGCATCCAGATGCGGCGATTGCGCGATCTTCCATGCAAGGGCGTGCTCGCGCCCGCCCGATCCGATCAGCAGCACATTCATGCGGTCCACTCCGTTGCAAGCCGTGTGCGGCGGGTTTGCCCCCCGCGCGCGTTCGCGTCAAGCGCGGCCGCCCGCGATCAACCGGATTCCGCCCCGCCTGCTTGACGCGCCGCCGCCTGCCTGTCACTCAGGCGGGCATGGAAACAGTGCAGTCAAGAGACAAGCAGGGCAGGGTGGCCGACGCGCCGTCGGGCCATTGGGTCTATCGCATCCTGCCGCGCGGGCTCTGGCCCTATGCGCAACTGGCCCGCTGGGACCGGCCCATCGGCTGGTGGCTGCTGCTCTGGCCCTGCTGGTGGTCGGCCGCGATGGCTGCGTCAGCGGGCGGCAGGCTGGGCGCACCACTCATGGACATGCTGCCGTCGCCGTTCGTACTGGCGCTGTTTCTCATCGGCGCGGTGGCCATGCGCGGCGCCGGCTGCACCTATAACGACCTGGTCGACCAGGGCATCGACGAGCAGGTGGCGCGCACGCGCTCGCGGCCCTTGCCTTCCGGCCAGGTGAGCCGGAAGCAGGCCTGGATCTTTCTGGCGCTCCAGGCGCTGGCGGGTCTCCTCGTGCTCGTCCAGTTCAATGGCTTTGCCATCCTGCTCGGCATCGCCTCGCTGGCCGTGGTCGCCATCTATCCCTTTGCCAAGCGCTTTACCAACTGGCCGCAATTCTTTCTGGGACTTGCCTTTTCTTGGGGCGCGCTGATGGGCTGGGCGGTGGAATTCGGCTCGCTCGCCGCGCCCGCCGTCCTGCTCTATTGCGGCGCGATCCTCTGGACCATCGGCTACGACACCATCTATGCCCACCAGGACAAGGAGGACGACGCGCTCGTCGGCGTGAAATCCACCGCGCGCCTGTTCGGCAGCCGCACGAAGTTCGCGCTGACCATGCTCTATTCGGGCGCGCTCCTGTTCTTCGCCATGGCCTTCATGGAGGCGGATGTGCCGTTTCCGGCGCTGGCGGGGCTTGTCGCCGCCGCCTTTCACATGGTGCGCCAGATCCGCGTGCTCGACATTGACGATCCCGACCAGTGCCTGCGGCTGTTCAAGTCGAACAGCCATCTGGGCTGGCTGGTGTTCCTGGGCCTGCTCGGCGGCGCTGTCTGGGCGGGCGTCTCGTCCGGGTTCTGAGGGCCGGGCCCGTCATGAACGGGCGATGATCTCCTCCCCCTCGATGACGAGGCGCAGCGCACTGTCGCCCACGCGCCGTCGCATCAGGAAGCGGGCGCGCGGCCGGCGCGGGCTCCGGCGCGGGCGCCGCTCCTGCGGTTCGCCGGTCTTCACCGCGCCGAGACTCTCCTCCAGCGAACGGGCCACGCCATCAGCCTCGAACAGCAGCATGGGCAGCTTGCAGCGCTCCGACCATGCCCGCCAGTCAGCCGCGATGTCGTAGAGATCGCCGGCCACCAGCAGCGGCACGCAGAGCGCCGGGTCCGCATGCAGCAGTTCCAGCGTCACCGTCACTTCGCCATATTCGTCCTCGATGGCCCGTGCCGCCACCCCGCGATAGGCCTTGTAGGGCAGGGCCAGCGAACACGGCAGCCCCGACCGGGTCAGGACCTTGCGCACCGAAACGCCGGTGGCATGGATCGTGAAGGTCACGTCGCTGTCGTCCGGCGCCGCATAGCTGGCGATCTGGGGCAATCGGGCCGGGTCGAGACGCATGTCGCGCCCTGCCCATGCGGGCTTGGTGTTGGTCTGCATTTCACGCCTTCCTGTAAGACTTCCCGGGCCGCTTCTTTCTGGCTCCGGCGGACCGGTTTTCCGGTCTCGTTGACAGGGATATTAGCGACCGCTGTTTCCGGTCCGCTTAAGGAAGACGGTTAAATTTTACTCGCCGCGACGGAGGGTTAGCGCTTCGTCACCGGGTGTAACGAAGTGGCAGGAAGTGTTTCCAGTTCCTTGATGATAGAAAGAGCAAAGGCTCATATCACCTTGCCGGGATTCATGATTCCCGCCGGATCGAACGCGGTCTTGATGCGGCGCATGAGGTCGATGCCGACCGGCGGCGCGGTCTCAAGAAGCTCGGCGCGCTTCATCTGGCCGATGCCGTGCTCGGCCGATATGGAACCGTTCATCGATCGCACCACATCGTGAACAGCCTTGTTCATTGGCTTGTAAAGGCTGAGGAAATCCGGATCCCCCTCGGCCGGTTCGGAGATGTTGTAATGCAGGTTGCCGTCGCCCATGTGGCCGAAGCAGACGACCCGCGCCTTCGGGCTGACGCTCCTGACTGCCTTCTCGGCCTCGCGGATGAAGGCCGGAATTGCCGCGACGGGCACCGAAATGTCGTGCTTGATGGAGGCGCCGGCCGGTTTCTGCGCATCCGACAGGGTCTCGCGCAGACGCCAGAAGGCTTGCGCCTGGGCCAGCGAAGCGGCCAGCACGGCATCCTGCACCAGGCCCTGTTCATACGCGGTTTCCAGGATGGATTCCGTGACCGCCCGCGCATCCTCCTGCGAGCGTCCCGACGAGATCTCCATGAGCACCAGCCAGGAGTGGCGGCCTTCGAGCGGCGCCATGTTGCCGGGAATGTGGGTAACGGCGAAATCCATGGCCATGTCGCGCACGAGTTCAAACGCGGTCAGCGCGCTTCCGGCCTGCGCCGTGGCCAGGTTGAAGATCGCCAGCGCCGACTCCGGGCTTTCGAGCCCGATCCAGGCAACCTCCTGCCCTTTTGGTTTGGGAAACAGCTTCATCACCGCGGCCGTGATGACGCCCAGCGTGCCTTCCGCCCCGACAAACAGGTTCTTCAGGTCATAGCCCGTGTTGTCCTTCTTGAGCTTGCGCAGGTCGTCCAGCACCTCGCCGGTCGGCAGCACCACCTCCACCCCGAGGCAGAGTTCGCGCGCATTGCCATAGGCCAGCACCCCGGTGCCGCCGGCATTTGAAGACAGGTTGCCGCCGATCTGGCAGGACCCCTGGCTGCCCAGCGAAAGCGGGAACAGCAGGCCGGCCGCATCCGCGGCTTCCTGGATGGTCTGCAACACCGTGCCGGCCTCCACGGTGATGGTGGCGCTGTCGCGGTCCAGTTCGCGGATGCGGTTGAGGCGCGAGAGCGACAGGATGATGGCCTGGCCGGACTGGTCGGGCATCTGGCCGCCGACGAGGCCCGTATTTCCGCCCTGAGGCACGACAGGGGAACCAGTTTCGCTGGCAAGCGCCATGATGGCGGAAACCTCCTCCACGCTGCCGGGCTTCAGCACCATGGCCGCCTTGCCGCCCCACAGCCCGCGCGGTTCCTTCAGGTGCGGCGCCATGGCGTCGTTGCCGGTCAGCGCGTGGGGCTCGCCGACAAGGGCGGCAAAACGGCTCTTCAATGTCGCGTCCATCGGGTGTCAGTCCTTGTCGTTGCGCGCGCCCGCGCCCTCGCGCGGCGCTGCGGCCCGGGCCAGCCGGTCGTTGATGGCTTCGCCAAGTCCGTTCATCGGAACCGGTTCCACCGCGATCCGCGTTGCCCCCGTCGCATCCAGCGCATGCATGTGCGCAAAAAGATTGGCCGCTGCCTCGGTGAGATCGCCGGATGGCGAAAGGTTGAGGAGGGTGGCAGCCGCCTCGTGGCCGGCGATGCGGTCCGGTCCGAAGGCCAGCAGCGCTTCGCCCGGTTCCACACGTTCCGCATTGAGCCGCATCGTCGCGCGCGGTGCATAATGTGAGGCCAGCATTCCGGGCGCTTCCACTGCCGCGCCGGGCCGGTTGCGGATGACGGGCAGCCCCATGGCTTCGATATCTTCTGCCGTGACGCCCCCGGGCCTGAGCAGGCGCACCGATCCGTCCTCCACCTTGACGATGGTCGATTCCACGCCCACCGGCGCCGGTCCCGCATCGACGATGAGCGGAACCCGCTCGCCAAGGTCGGCCGAGACATTGGCCGCGCTGGTTGGCGAAATGCGGCCGGAACGATTGGCCGACGGCGCTGCGACCGGGCGCCCGAGCAGGGCGACGACATCGGCGCCGAAACCGCGCGGCATCCGCAGCGCCACGGTTTCCTGCCCGGCCGTGACCAGCGGATGAACATTGGATTGCGGGGCGAGCGGCACCACGATCGTCAGCGGACCGGGCCAGAACCGTTTGGCCAGCGCCAGCGAGACGGCATCGAACACGCCGGTTTCGCGTGCCATCGCGAGCGATGCCACATGCGCGATGAGCGGATTGAAGCGCGGCCGGCCCTTGGCGGCGAAGATCGCGGCCACGGCTTCGCCATTGGTCGCGTCGGCAGCCAGGCCATAGACGGTCTCGGTTGGAATGGCGACGAGCTGGCCGGCGTCGAGTGCCGCCGCCGCCAGCCGCAATGTCTCCGGATCGTCAGCGTTCAGGATCTGCGCCACGGGTCTTTTTCCGTCCAAGAAGCCCTGTTCCCTAGCCTTTGGCGGCAAGCTCCGCAAGCATTGGTGCGATCCGTCAAATTTGAACTTTTTCCAAAACCGCATTTTTAGCCGGCCTTGCTAGGTTACGGTGGAAATACGGGTAGGAATGGGGATTGTGCGATGAAGTTTCTCTTTCTGACGGGCGGATTGCTGCTGGCGGCAACGGGTGTGCAGGCCGAAACGCTGCCGAACGGGACACCGATCCAGCAGATCTCCGCATCGGTCTTCCTCCTCGGCGCGCCGGCAGAACCGGAGGTGGAATCCGCCCCGCTGGCTTCGGCCGCCGAAACGGTCGAGGTGGCCGTTGTTCCAACAGTGGACATGACGCTTGACGAGATCATCGGCGAACGCCCGGAGGTGATGAACCAGCCGCGCAGCCTCGCCGATCTCGGGCCTTCGGGTGAGGAGGACGTTTTCCCGGGCGAGGATGCGGCCATTGCCTCCGCCGCAGCAGGCGATGTGGTCATGCCCGAGCCGGACCTGGCAGACATCGACGCCGGCCAGACAGCGGCCGTCAACCCGCAGGCCGCGCCCGAATTCCCGGGCATGGAACTGCGCCGCGAGTAAATGCCGTGCGGCGGGTCCTGACCTCGGCCCGCTGGCACGTTCGGGAGGCGGATGGCCGGTCAGGCCGTCTGCCTTCTCCTTTTTCGATCAGCCGGCGATGCGCGAGAAATCGGCCACCTGGCCGGTCGCCGCGCGAATGCGCGCAAGCAGGGCCAGCCGGTTGGCGCGCACCCTGTCATCCTCGGCATTGACCAGGACCGCCTCGAAGAAGGCATCGACGGGCTGGCGCAGCCGCGCCATGGCACCCAGCGCCGTTTCGTAGTCCTCCGCCGCGATGGCTTGTGCAGCCAGGCGCTCGGCCTCTTCCAGGCTGTCGAAGAGCGCGCGTTCCTCGTCCGTCCCGAACAGGGCCGGATCGATGGCGGAAGCGATGACGGTGCCCTTCTTTTCCTCCGCGGCCAGGATGTTGGCCGCGCGCTTGGTGCCAGCCAGCAGGTTCGTGCCGTCCTCGGTGCCGAGAAAGGCCCCCAGCGCCTCCACGCGGCGGATGATAAGCAGGATGTCGTCACTGTCCGGCGAGATGACCGCGTCGATGAGATCGTGGCGCGCGCCGGAATCCTTCAGGTAGACCTTCAACCGGTCATGGAAGAAGGACAGGAGGTCGGCGGCGATGCCGCGCGCATCGTTGGCGGCCGCCACATGCGCGAGGTCGTTGACCCACTGGTGCTCGAAGTTCTCCGCCACGCGCTGTTCATGCGGCACATGGGTCTCGATGAGGTGGTCGCGAAAGGCTTCGTCCCCGAAGGCGCGATCCGCCAGGATGCGCTGCAGGTGGGCGGAGGCCACCTGGGCGAGCCCCATGCGCACGCCATTCTCCGCCACGATGCGGATGACGCCGAGCGCGGCGCGGCGCAGCGCGTAGGGGTCCTTGGAGCCGGTCGGCTTTTCGTCGATGCCCCAGAAGCCGGTCAGCGTGTCCAGCTTGTCGGCCAGCGCCACGGCGATGGAAACGGGAGCGGCGGGCACCGCGTCGGATGGGCCCTGCGGCTTGTAATGCTCCTCGATGGCCGCGGCCACGGCGTTGTCCTCGCCTTGCAGGGCCGCATAGGTGCGCCCCATGGCGCCTTGCACCTCCGGGAATTCCTGCACCACTTCCGTTTGCAGGTCGGCCTTGGCCAGCAGCGCCGCGCGCCGTGCCAGCGCGGCGTCGGCGTCAACGATGGGCGCCAGCGTCTCCGCCAGCTTGGCAATGCGCTCCACCCGTTCGCCCTGTGTGCCGAGTTTCGCGTGGAAGGTGACGCCGAGATGATCGAGGCGGGCCATGCGCTGGTCCAGCGGCCTGGCGAGGTCAAGGCCGAACGTGTCTGCGCTGCCCTTCAGTGTGTCGAGATCGGGCAGGTCGGCCTGGTCGGTATGCCAGAAATAGAGGGCATCGGAGAGGCGCGCGCGCACCACCTTGCCGTTGCCATAGGCGATTTCCCTGCCGCCATCGCGCGCCTCGATGTTGGCGACGAGGATGAAACGGTTGGAAAGCGCGCCGTCCTTGCGGGTGACGAAGCACTTCTGGTTGGTCTTGATGGTCAGCCGGGTGACCTCGTCCGGGATTTCAAGGAACGCTTCCTCGAATTCGCCCATCAGCACCACGGGCCATTCGACAAGGCCGGAGACCTCTTCGGCCAGACCCTCGTCCTCCACCAGTTCCAGCCCGTTGGCGAAGGCCAGGTTGCGCGCGTCCTCGAGGATGATCTGCTTGCGCCGTTCGGCGTCGAGGATCACCTTCGCCTTTTCAAGGCCTGCCACGTAGTCGTCGAACCGGCGCACCGTGAAGGCATCGGGTGCATGGAACCGGTGGCCCCGCGTCTCGTTGCCGGCGCGGATGCCGTCGACCTCGAAATCCACGACCCTGGTTTCCTCGGTCTCCGGTCCGAAGGTGCACAGGATGGATTCCAGCGGACGCACCCAGCGCAGCGAGCCGGGCTCGGCGGATGCCGCGCCCCAGCGCATGGATTTCGGCCACGGGAAGCCGCGGATGATCCCCGGCATGATATCGGCGACGATGGCCTCCGCGTCGCGGCCGGGCGTCTCGATCACGGCGACGTAGAAATCGCCTTTCTTGGGATCCGAGCGGATTTCCGCCTGGTCGATCGAGGCAAGGCCCGCGCCGCGCAGGAAGCCCTCGATGGCCTTTTCCGGTGCGTCTGTGCGCGGCCCCTTGCGTTCCTCGCGAACATCCTTCGAGCGGGCCGTCAGCCCGCGGATGTCGAGCGTCAGCCGTCGCGGGGTCCAGTACTCCCGCGCTGCCTCGTAGGTCAGGCCCGCTTCGACAAGACCGTCGGTCACCAGCTTCCTCAGGTCGCCGGCAGCCTTGCGCTGCATTCGGGCCGGGATTTCCTCGGAGCGGAGTTCAAGCAGAAGATCGGGCATCAAGGGCTCCTCACCCTCCCCTTGATGGGGAGGGTCGGCGCGTCAGCGCCGGGGTGGGGTGTTGCTTCCTGCTCACCCCCACCCGCGCCATCGGTGCGACCTCCCCCATCGAGGGGGAGGTGGGAGCGCGCGTCCTCGACGGCGCAATAAATCGTATCGAGCACGGAATCCAGTTCATATTTGACGTCATGGGTCCAAAATCGCAAAACGCGGTACCCTTGGCTGCTGAGCCAGGCATCCCTGCGGGCATCGTGCCGCATCTGCATTTCTTCGCCGTGCTGCCTTCCGTCTATCTCGATGATGATCCGCAACCTGTGGCAGGCAAAGTCCGCGCAGTAGGGCCCTATCGGCACCTGACGCCGGAAATGGGTTCCTTCAAGCGGGATTCGCCAGAGGTGTTGCCAGAGCCGGGCCTCCATATCCTGCATGCTGTTTCTCAGTGTTCGGGCGGATTGGATGCGAAAGCGCTTCATGCGCGCGATGATTGCATCACCCCGCACGTCTTGTCACCCGCCGCGCCAATGAAAAAGGGCGCGCCCTCAAAAGGCGCGCCCCGTCCTGCCACGGACAGTCAGAGGAGAGGGTTCGGGTCAGTCCTGCGGCAGAATCACGGAGTCGATCACGTGGATGACGCCATTGTCGGCGGCCACATCGGCGGACACCACCTTGGCGCCGTCCACCATCACGCCGTCGGCGCCCTTGGTCACTTCGATGGTGGTGTCGCCGGCGGCCTTCAGCGTGGCGACCTCGCTTGTTCCTTCGGCGATGTCGCCGGCCATGATCTTGGAGGGCACGACGTGGTACTGCAGGATCGCGACGAGCTTGTCCTTGTTCTCCGGCTTCAGCAGGTCTTCCACCGTGCCGGCGGGCAGCTTGGCGAAGGCTTCGTCGGTCGGCGCGAAGACGGTGAGGTTCTCGCCGGTGGCGAGCGCATCGGCAAGGCCCGCGGCCTGGGCAGCAGCCAGCAGCGTGGTGAAGGAACCGGCCGACTGGGCCGTCTCGACGATGTTGGCGGCGGCAGCCGGGGTGGCGGCGGCAGCGCCGATAACGATGGCGGAGGCAAAGGCATGAATGCGCATGAGTACTTCTCCCGATGGTGAATGACTGTTCGGCAGCCCTTGTCCTTCAGCGGGGGCGGGCTGGCCGGCGACAGGTTCTGTTTGCGTCCTGTCCCCCGCTTACACGCCGGCTCCCGGCGGACGGTTCAGTCAAAACCGGCCCGCCAGTTTTCCATCACGCCTGCGTGAAACCGGTGATCCGGCAACGCTTCGCCACAATCGGTTTCGCCAGGAAAACCCGGCGGGCGTGAACCTTGACGGCCTCTTACGACACAAAAGGATATGCCTGTCCCGTCCGGGTGAACGCCGGCTGAACAGCCCCGTCAGCACCGGTTCAAGCACGGCGGGGCAGGCTGCCTTCACTGCTTTTCATGCGAGGCCGCCATGTCCATCTCCGCAACGCTTCATTCGATCCTGCTGACGGCCTGCCTCGCCAGCCATGTGCAGGCCGATGTGTTTCACATGGCCGGAATGCGCCGCGCCGTGGAAGCAACCGCCAAGGAGCCGCACAAGCCGCCGCGGACGGCCCGGGGGATCATGATCGCCCGCTCATGAATCGGGAATGGGAAACGCCGGCAGGGGGCTCAGATGTTTCGCCACCAATCCGAAAGGATTGCGAAGAGACCGTTTGCGGCGCCGAGGCTGATCAGCACCGGTTCACCCGTCAGGGCAAACTTTCCCATTTCCGGCATCAGGGCATAGAGGCAGAACAGCGATAGCGGGAAAATGCTCGCGCCGCGCAGCATGTCGAGGAAGATGGTCTGTCCGTTCAGCGGATTGGGCGACTTGCGCACTTTGTTCAGGATGGCTGCCGCAAAGGCGAAGGCAATCGCGAAGCCGAAGCTGACCACGTGCATCAGGTTGGAATTGAGTGAGAATATGCTGTTTTCCAAGCGCCTCAGGCCAGCAGCGACATCTTTGTCAGAATCGCTGAAGTCACGCCCCCTCCGATCAATGCAGCCCAGACGTCGGTCTGGGTCGATGTGTCGAAGCCGAACAGGGGAGCGAATGTGCCGAAGGCGGCGACAGAAAGGACGGCACCGCCAGTCGCCAGTTTAGCTATACGCAGGACCTTGAGAAACATGTCACCGTCATGATTGATCTGGTTTCGAATCGACATGACAGGGATAAAACCTCAACTTTTGCGCGTCAATTGGTCAGTCTGCTCTTTAATCGTTAACAGTGGATAACCGCGACCGTCTTTTCAAGCAGCAACTGTATCTTTCGCCATCGCCGCGCCGCCGGCTTCCGTCAGAAGGAAGGCTTCGCCGCATTGCCGGGCAAGATTGCGCACGCGCAGGATATAGCTCTGCCGCTCCGTCACCGAGATCACGCCGCGCGCATCCAGCAGGTTGAACACATGCGAGGCCTTGATGCACTGGTCATAGGCCGGCAGCACGCATTTGTGCAGGTTGCCTGGCTGGTCCGGCGCGCCGGCGGCCAGCAGCGCGGCGCATTCCTTTTCCGCGTCGATGAAATGCTGGTGCAGCATGGCGGTGTTGGCATATTCGAAATTATGCCGTGAATATTCCTGCTCGGCCTGCAGGAAGACGTCGCCATAGGTCACCTTCTCGGCGCCCTCGCGGCCGTTGAAATTGAGGTCGTAGACATTGTCGACGCCCTGTACATACATGGCGATGCGCTCCAGCCCGTAGGTCAGTTCGCCGGAGACGGGCGCGCATTCGATGCCGCAGACCTGCTGGAAATAGGTGAACTGCGAAACCTCCATGCCGTCGCACCAGCATTCCCAGCCAAGCCCCCAGGCGCCCAGCGTCGGGCTTTCCCAGTCGTCCTCGACGAAGCGGATGTCATGGACGAGCGGATCGAGGCCGATGGCTTCCAGCGAGCCGAGATAGAGTTCCTGCAGGTTCGACGGATTGGGCTTCAGGATCACCTGGTACTGGTAGTAATGCTGCAGCCGGTTCGGGTTTTCGCCATAGCGCCCGTCCTTCGGCCGCCGCGAAGGCTGGACATAGGCCGCGTTCCACGGCTTCGGCCCCAGCGAGCGCAGCGTCGTGGCCGGGTGGAACGTGCCGGCACCCACTTCCATGTCGTAGGGCTGAAGGATGGCGCAGCCGTAATCGGCCCAGTAGTTGTGCAGGGCGAGGATCAGCCCTTGGAAGGAACGCTGCGGGCTCATGTGATCGGCAGTCATGGCGGCCTTGCTCGTCTTGAAACGGTCGATGCCGCTGCTTAGACCCGGCAGCGGAGCGCGGTCAAGGCGCCAGCTTCGCGGGCAGGTCTGGGCCAATCCGCTTCGCGGCGGTCTCCGGCCGTTCGGCTCCGGACATTGAAATCCCGGCGAGGTTGATGTCCAAGAGCGGAAGGCCGCCCGCCATCGCCGGCCTGAAAGCGATGTCCCTCGGCCTCAGATGCACCGGAACATGGCCCAGGAAGGCCAGCGGACGCCGAGCGGTCGCGGGTCGGCCAGGCGCGAAACGCTGCGCCGTCCCTGCGGCCAGCTTTGCGGAAATCGAGCCGGTCGCCATCCTGTCGAGCATTTCACGCGCCTTGTCGCGGCTGCCCATCGGCGCGTAGGCCGCGGCGATGATGGACGGTCCGGCAGGCGCAGGGCTCTCGGCCGACCTTGGCAATGGCGCGGCGGCGGCCATCATCCTGTAGGAGGCGGCGAGCCGGTCCTTCATCGGCGCCAGCACGGCACGGGCAAAACGCACCCGCGCGCCATCGTTCAGCGCGCGCTCGCGCGACAGGGGAAGCGGCACGCGCTCGCCGGCGGGCGGCGGCACGGTGGCCGACACCCTGACGCCGTCCTCGCCGGATGGCGGATCCTGTACGGGTACGAGGTCCGGGAACGGCCATGCCTTTTGCAGTTCCCCTCGCGTCATGGCCGCCACGTTGACGTCGATGTCGTCGGGCGTGCCGGGCGGCCGGTAGGGGCAGGACCTGCGCGAGCAGTTGACCTGGGTTGCGAACTGCCACAGCGCGTAGCCGGTCCAGTTGCCTTTCGGAAAATGATCGCCGATGGCCGGCTTGTAGCGCGCATACCAGAGGTTCAGCCGCGACAGCACCGGGTAGGCATCGCGGTTGTCCGCGATGTGGCGGGAGGTGTTGCCGTTGGTGTAGAGTACCGGCCAGCGTCCGAGCCGGGCATGGATGTGGCGGACGAAGATTTCCGCGTCCTCCAGCGACATCCACTCGTCCGAATTGTCCTCGATGTCGAGCGCGATCAGGTCGTCCGGGCCGGGCTGGGCAAAATCGATGAAGTGGTTGGCCTGGTCGATCGGGTTGCCCGGCCGTCCGAGATGATAGGCGCCCCACAGCATGCCGAGCGATTTCGCCATCATCCGGCGCGTGTGGTAAAGTTCCTTCGCAACCGAATAGCGCTTCCACAGCGCGCTGCACAGCCGCTTTTCCGTCTCGCCGCCGGAGCAACGGTATTTCGGAGGCAGACCGTCGGAAGCCTTGTTGATGAAACCGGCGATCCGTTTGTCCTTGGCCAGTTCATGCCAGTCGATGGGGTTGTACTCGTAGGCGTCGATGACCAGCGCATTGGCCGGGTTTTCCCAGGGGCGCGTGAAACCGGCCGTCTGTGCCGGCAGGGCAAGGACCACCGCAGCCGCCACCGCCGCGCCGCCAAACCATGAGATGTATGCCCGCATTGTCTGCTCCAGGATCCCCCGGCATCCGATCAGGGTGCCGTTTCATGTTTAATGAAAGGTTGAACGGGGTCTGGCCCCGAGAACCGGATGCCACCCGATGATGGCCCGGTCGTGCCCGCAACCGGGCGCGAAGGAGGCAATTGCACGGCAGCTTTTCCTGTCAAATGTCATCTGGAAAACAGTGCGGGCTTGAAAAACCGGGCAGGAACGTCAAGAAATCGCTTCCACAGCACGATCCGGAGGAACCCCATGTATCGCAGCCCCGTCGCGGAGATCGCCTTCACGCTCAAGCATGTCGCCGGTGTCGGCAAGGCCATGGACGAGGGCCTGCTCGGCGACCTGTCGGAGGACCTTCTGGACGCGATCCTGGAAGAAGCGGGCAAGTTCGCCTCCGAGGAGATCGCCCCGCTCTACAAGGTGGGTGACACCCAGGGCTGCACCCATGCCGACGGCAAGGTGACGCTGCCCGACGGCTGGGCCGATCTCTACCGGCGCTGGGCTGCCGGCGGCTGGAACGCCATTTCCGGCCCCGTCGATTTCGGCGGCCAGGGCCTGCCGGTCTCGCTCAACACGGCCACCCAGGAAATGTGGAATTCCGCCTCCATGGGCTTCGCGCTCGGGCCGATGCTGACCATGGGCGCCATCGAGGCGCTGGAGGCCCATGGTTCCGACGACCTCAAGGCGAAGTTCCTTGAAAAGCTCGTGTCGGGCGAATGGACCGGCACCATGAACCTGACCGAACCGCAGGCCGGTTCCGATCTCAATGCGCTCCGTGCCCGTGCCGAACCGGCCGGCGATGGCACTTACCGCATCTTCGGTCAGAAGATCTTCATCACCTGGGGCGAGCATGACGCCGCCGACAACATCATTCACCTCGTGCTGGCGCGCCTGCCCGACGCACCGGCCGGCACCCGCGGCATCTCGCTCTTCCTCGTGCCGAAGTTCCTCGTCAATGACGATGGCAGCCTCGGCGCGCGCAATGATGCCGTCTGCCATTCCATCGAGCACAAGCTCGGCATCCATGGCTCGCCCACCTGCACCATGATCTATGGCGACGGAAAGCATGGCGATGCACCCGGCGCCATCGGCTACCTGATCGGCGAGGAGAATCGCGGCCTGGCCTGCATGTTCACCATGATGAACAATGCCCGCCTGAACGTCGGCATACAGGGCGTCTCCGTGGCCGAGGCGGCCTACCAGCATGCGCTCGCCTATGCGCTCGACCGCCGCCAGGGCAAGGCGCCCGGCCATGACGGCGAGGGCATGGCGCCCATCATCCACCATGCCGATATCCGCCGCACGCTTCTGACCATGAAGGCGCTCACCCAGGCCGCGCGTGCCATCTGCTACAATTGCGCCCACGCCATCGACATGGGCCGTGCAGGCGGGGAGGGGGGCGCTCACTGGCGCGACCGCGCCGGCCTGCTGACGCCCGTCGCCAAGGCGTTCTCCACCGATATTGGCGTCGATGTCGCCTCCATGGGCATCCAGGTGCATGGCGGCATGGGTTTCATCGAGGAGACGGGCGCTGCCGCCTATCTGCGCGATGCCCGCATCGCACCCATCTACGAGGGCACGAACGGCATCCAGGCCATCGACCTCGTCACCCGCAAGCTGCCGCTGGGCGCAGGCGAACAGGTGCACGGCTACATCGCGGAACTGCGCGGCGATGCCGAAACCGCGCGGACGTCCAACGATCCGGCGCTCGGCGAGACCGGCGCCCGCCTTGACGCCGCACTGGACGACCTGGAAGCCGCGACCCGCTTCCTGCAGGATGCCTTGTCCGGCGGGCGCATGGAGGAGGCGCTTTCCGGTGCCACGCCCTATCTGCGCCTGTTCGCGCTGGCCGCGGGCGGCTGCTACCTGGCCCGTGCCGCGGCAACCGGGGAAGGCGAGGGCCGCGCCGCGCTGGCCCGCTTCTTTGCCGAGAATCTCGTCAGCGAAACATCGGCGCTCAAGGATCGTGTCATGGCGGGCGCTGCCAGCCTGGAGGCCGCTTCCGCCGCCCTGCTCGCCTCATGACGGATTTCCCCTTACGTAAACGGAAATAATCCTTGCGCTCGCGCCGGGCCTGACGCAATGATCGCCCGGCACGCCAGGGAGGAAACGGAATGAGCGATCACGTGATCATCGGGCGGGACGGCCCGGTCATGACCATCCGGATGAACCGTCCGGACAAGAAGAACGCGCTGACGCGCGCCATGTATGCCACGATGGCATCCGCGCTCACCGAATCCGACGACGATCCGGAAATCCGCTGCCGCGTCATCCTGGGCGTGCCGGGCGCTTTCACATCGGGCAACGATCTCGCTGATTTCCTGGCCATTTCCATGGGCGGGGAAGGCGGGATGGAGGTCTATGATTTCCTGATGGCGCTGGCGACGGCGAAGAAGCCCGTCCTTTCGGCCGCGGACGGGATCGCGGTCGGCATCGGCACCACCATTCATTTCCATTGCGACCTGACATTCGCCACGCAGCGCACGGTGTTTCACACGCCCTTCGTCAGCCTCGGCCTCGTGCCGGAAGCAGGTTCCAGCCTGCTGGGTCCGGAGATCATGGGCCGCCAGCGCGCCTTCGCCATGCTGGGAATGAGCCGCGGCTTCACCGCCGAGGAAGCCAGGGATGCCGGCCTGATCTGGTCCGTGACCGGCGAGGATGAACTGGAAGCGCGCGTCATGGAGGCGGCCGCTGACATCGCGGCCAAACCGCCGGAAGCCCTCAGGATTTCTCGCGACCTGATGCTGGGCGACCGCACCGCGCTGGTCGAACGCATCCGGGAAGAGGGCAAGCTGTTCCGCGCCCGCCTGAAATCGGACGAGGCGAAGGCCGCCTTCATGGCCTTCATGAACCGCAAGAAGGCCTGAAACGGATCGGGGCCGGCAGTTTGTGCCGGCCCCGTTTTTCGCTTTTCGGTCCTGTTCAGGCGCCGATGCCGATATTGCCCAGCATGCGCTGCAATCCGGCCTCGTTGGCCGGTGTGCTGGCGGCCGGTTTGCGCCGGCGCCGCTTGCGGCTCTTGGCGCCCGCCTCGCCTGCGGTCTTGGCCGGTGCGGGCTTGGCGCCGGGCGCACGGTCCGCCGTCGCGTTCCGCGTTTCGCCTGCCGGCCGCGCGTTGGTCCGGTTGCGCCGGCGCTTGCGGCCTTCGCCGTTCAAGCCCGGCTTGCCTGCACCCTGGGCACGGGCTTCACGCTGCCCGGCACTCGCCTCGGCCTCGTCGCGGGGCGCCGGTGCGCCGAGGTCATGCGCAGCGACCGGCAGCTTGAGGCCGGTCAGCTTCTCGATGTCGCGCAGCAGCGGACGTTCGGTGGCGTCGCAGAAGGCAACCGCCTGACCGCTGCGTCCGGCCCGCGCCGTGCGCCCGATCCGGTGGACATAGACCTCCGCCACGTTCGGCAGGTCGTAATTGTAGACATGGGAGACATCATCGATGTCGATGCCACGTGCCGCGATATCGGTCGCCACGAGCACCGAGAGCGAGCCGTCCCGGAAGGCGGCAAGCGTCTTCTCGCGCTGGTTCTGGCTCTTGTTGCCGTGGATCGGCTGCGCTTCGATACCCGAACGGTCGAGTTGCTGGCACAGCCGGTTGGCGCCATGCTTGGTGCGCGTGAAGACGATGGCACGCTTCTCGCCGCCATCCTTGAGCAGCTTTGCCAGCAGGCGCGGCTTGGCCGTCTTTTCGACGAACACGACCGATTGCTCGATGCGCTCGATCGGCTTGGAGACCGGCGCGACCGAGATCTCGGCCGGATTGCGCAGGAATTCGCTCGCCAGCTTGCGGATGAGCTTCGGCATGGTGGCCGAGAAGAGCAGCATCTGGCGCTGGGCGGGCAGCTTTTCCAGGATCTTGCGCAAGGCCGGCATGAAGCCGAGATCCAGCATCTGGTCGGCTTCGTCGAGGACCATCGTCTTCACGCCCGAAAGCGTGACGGCGCCGGTCTGCATGTGGTCGAGCAGGCGGCCGGGTGTCGCCACCAGGAAATCGGCGCCGCGCGCCATGGCGCGGGCCTGCGGCCCCGCTTTCACGCCGCCTATGACGGTGACGACAGAGGGTTTGAGCGCACGGCCATAGGTCTCGATCGCTTCGGCGATCTGCGCGGCCAGTTCGCGCGTCGGTGCCAGGATGAGCACTGTCGCACTGCGCGCCGGTGCGCCCTTGCGGCCGTTCGCCATGGCGTTGAGCTGCGGCAGCACGAAGGCCGCCGTCTTGCCGGTGCCGGTCTGGGCAATGCCCAGCACGTCGCGTCCGCTCATCGTGACGGGGATGGTTTCCACCTGGATCGGGGTGGGTGTTTCATAGCCTTCGGCCAGAAGGGCATCGAGAATGGAACTGGCCAAGCCAAGGTCTTTGAATGTTGTCAAGTTATGTCGTTTCCGGCCGCGCCCTGTCTTCCGACACGGCAAGCGCGGCGCTTCCTTCGAGTTCGGGAGAGAAACCAGCGTAGATCGGCAGCCCTGTTCATGGCGCCTCATGGCGCGGCGTGCTGGCAACGATCTTGTGGGACAATTGCGAGATCGATCACTGCCGCTGGCCGTTCAGGCCATCTACGCGCGGCAGGAGACACTGCGCAAATGGCACCGGATCGCGGCAAATGCAAGGCATTTCAAAAACTATTCATGTGAAGGGCTGTCGCGCAACACTTTCCTCATCACGGATAAAGCCGTGTCTTGTCCCATCCGCCATGGCCATCGGGCGTGAAGACCACCCGGTCGTGCAGGCGGAAGGGCCGGTCGTGCCAGAACTCGATCTGCTGCGGGCGGATGCGGAAACCGGACCAGTAGGGCGGGCGCGGAATGTCGCCGACGGCATGGCGCGCGGTCTGTTCGGCAACCGCCTTCTCCAGCGCGAAGCGGCTTTCCAGCGGCCGCGACTGCTTCGATGCCCAGGCGCCGATGCGGCTGCCGCGCGGGCGCGATGCGTAATATTCGTCGGCTTCCGCGTCGGAAACGGTCTCCACCGGTCCGCGCACACGCACCTGCCGGCGCAGGCTCTTCCAGTGGAAGCACAGCGCAGCCTTGCGGGTCGCCAGGATCTCGCGGCCCTTGGCGCTCTCGAAATTCGTGTAGAAGACGAAGCCGGCCGCGTCGAACCCCTTGAGCAGGACCATGCGCACATCGGGCAGGCCGTCCTCGTCCACCGTGGCAAGCGCCATGGCGTTGGGGTCGTTGATCTCCGACTTGGTGGCATCCTCCAGCCATTCCGCAAACAGCTTCAGCGGTTCGCCGGCCAGCGTGAAGTCACTGCTTGTTAACCCTGTTTCGCCGATAGTCATGCGTGTAATTCCTGGTTGGTCCCGAAGGAGGGATGCGTCTTGCGCCGTGTGGTGTCTTGCCTGTGTGAAGGGATAGTGCGGTTCGCCCGGCTTGGCCAGACGCTTGCGTTCATTCCGCTTCTGGCTGTGCTTGCCACGGGATGCGCTTCCAGCAACATCGTTGCCGAAGCCGAGGTGGACCGTTCGATCCTGACATCGTCGGTGGGCGGCGCCGACGTGGTCAATACCGACGAGATGACCGTGCGCAATGCCGTGACCTCGACGGACATCGAGGGCCTGGCCGGCAAGCCCATCCCCTTCGCCAATCTCGACACCGGCGCCAGCGGGCTGATCACCGCGGTCACCGAGGTCAAGACGCGCGGCGTCGTCTGCCGCCGCTTCGCCGGCACCATGGAGCGCTTCGATGGCGTCTCCGCGATCCGCGGCGAGGCTTGCCTCGGCGATGACGGCGGCTGGTTCATGCGTTCGTTCGAGCGCAGTTGAGGCCGGACGCAGCAGGGACTGGCAGATCGCCCGTTTCGCCCCCATATTGAAGGCAACTGTTCACGAAACCGTGATGGAAGACCCATGACGCGCGATCCCTATGATGTGCTGGGCGTGGCGAGGTCCGCGTCCGCCAAGGACATAAAGTCGGCTTACCGGAAGCTGGCCAAGAAATACCACCCGGACCAGAATCCGGACGACCCGAAGGCCAAGGAGCGCTTTTCCGAGGCTTCGACCGCCTATGACATTCTCGGCGACGAGACGAAGCGCAAGCAGTTCGATTCAGGCGAGATCGACGCGGAAGGCAAGCCGCGCTTTGCCGGATTCGAGGGCGGCGATCCGTTCGGTCCCGGCGGTCCGTTTGGCGGAGGCGGCGGCGCCCGCGGCCCCCATGGCGCGCGATTCGAATTCCGCTCCGGCGGGCCGGGCGGGCCGGGCGGCTTTGATGCCGGCGACATCTTCTCCGACATTTTCGGCCACGCCTTTTCCTCCGGCGGGCGCACGCGGCCGCGCGGGCCCGGTGCGCAGAAGGGGGAGGACCTGAAGGCGACACTTGCCGTTTCGCTGGAGGACGTGGCAGCTGCCGCGAAGGTCACTGCGGTCTTCCCCGATGGCCGCAAGCTGGCGATCAAGCTGCCGCAGGGCGTGGAAAACGGCCAGGTGATCCGCCTCAAGGGCCAGGGCGCCGACAGCCCGTTCGGCCAGCCCGGCGATGCGCTTGTCACGGTGAAGTTCAAGCCGCATCCGCTTTTCCGGGTGGAGGGTGCCGACATCCATGCCGATCTGCCTGTAAGCCTGCGCGACGCGGTCAAGGGCGCCAAGGTGGCGCTCCAGACGCTGTCCGGCCGTATCGCCGTCACGGTTCCGCCCTGGTCCAGTTCCGACAAGGTGCTGCGCCTGAAGGGGCGCGGCCTGCCGGTCAAGGGCGGCGGGCATGGCGATCTGTTCGCCCATGTGCGCATCATGCTGCCCGAAGGCGGCGACGCGGAACTGGAAGCCTTCCTGACCCGCGAAAAGGCGTGAAACACGGCTTTTTTGCGTGGAACTTTGGCTTGAAGCCTCCCGGTGCCTGTGCGATAGGCAGGCTCCCGTTTGCTGAGGCTTTGCAGGAGACCAGACAGCATGACCGCGACCAATGGATTGATGGCTGGCAAGCGCGGCCTCATCATGGGCCTTGCCAACAACCGTTCGATCGCGTGGGGCATCGCGCGTTCGCTGAGCAATGCAGGCGCCGAGATCGCGCTCACCTACCAGGGCGACGCGATGAAGAAGCGTGTCGAGCCGCTGGGCAACGAACTGGGCGCCTGGACGGTCGGCCATTGCGACGTCTCCGACCCCGCGAGCATCGCCGCCACCTTCGAAGCCATCGAGGCCAGGTGGGGCAAGATCGATTTCATCGTCCATGCCATCGGTTTCTCCAACAAGGATGAACTCGACGGCCGCTACATCGAGACCACGCGCGACAATTTCCTGATGACGATGGACATTTCGGTCTATTCGTTCACCGCCGTCGCCAAGGCCGCCGAAGCCGTCATGAACGATGGCGGATCGATGCTGACGCTGACCTATTACGGCGCCGAGAAGGTCATGCCGCATTACAACGTCATGGGCGTGGCCAAGGCCGCGCTTGAGGCTTCCGTGCGTTATCTGGCCGTCGATCTTGGTGCACGCGGCATCCGCTGCAACGCCATTTCCGCAGGCCCGATCAAGACGCTGGCGGCTTCCGGCATCGGCGACTTCCGCTACATCCTGAAATGGAACGAGTACAATTCGCCGCTCAAGCGCACAACGACGATCGACGAGGTGGGCGATTCCGCGCTGTTCCTGCTCTCCGATCTCGGCCGGGGCACGACCGGTGAAGTGCTGCACGTCGATTCAGGCTACCATGTCGTCGGCATGAAGGCGGTGGACGCCCCGGACATCTCGACCGTGTGAGTCGGTCGAAACTGGTTTTCCGGGCCGTCATGCGCCTGTCATGTCAGGCAGTGAAAGACAAGGATCATGTATCCGCTGACCTACATCGCCCGGCATGGGCAGACGGACTGGAATGCCGAGAAGAGGCTCCAGGGGCAGACCGATACCCTTCTCAACGACACTGGCCGCTGGCAGGCCGACCATAACGGCCGGCTTCTGGCAGCCCTGATCGGCGGCGACCATGCCGCGTTCCGCTTTGTCTCCAGTCCGATGCGCCGCGCCCGCGAAACGATGGAGCGGATGCGCGTGGCGCTGGGGCTCGACGCGGACGGCTATGACACCGATCCGCTGCTCAAGGAACTTTCCTTCGGCGATTGGGAAAGGCATACGTTCGAGGAACTCGACGCGCTCAATCCCGGCACGTCACTGGAGCGGGCGGGCCGCAAGTGGACCTTCGTCCCGCCGGGCGAAGGGGCCGAAAGCTACGAGATTTTGGCAGGTCGGGTCGCAGGCTGGCTGGAAACGCTGGACCGTCCCACCGTCTGCGTCGCCCATGGCGGCACGATCCGCGCCTTGTTTCATCTCGTCAACGGACTGCCAGGCGACAGGGCCGCGGAGATGGAAGTCCACCAGGGCCGCCTCCTGAAACTCGAAGGCGCCCGGATCGACTGGATCTGATCTTTCCCTCTGCGCGATTGCCTGTCCGGGAAGCCGGGCAGCCGGGCCGCCCGGTGCGCGAGGTTTACTCCTCGATGTCCATGTCGGTGACGATGTTCTCGCCATTGATCTCGTTGTAGGAAAGGTAGACTTCCATGCCTTCCTTGAGGGCCGACACGTTGATCTCGGAATTGAGCTTGTAGGACGCGCCGTCATCGAGCGTCAGCGTCATGGCGTCGGGATCGACGGAGACGATCGTGCCGCCCGTGACTTCGGCGAGTGCCGGCGTCGCAAGAAGCGATGTGGCGAGCAGGACAGCGGCGATCCGCGAAATGGTGGTCATCATGTGTGTTCCTTGACTGAACGGCATGGCAAACCGGTTGCCGGCCATGTCCCTGGTCCCGGGAAGCGGCATTATTATGTCCCCGCCGTCGCCGCGCCAGAAGAAATTTCACATCTGCGATACCGCATCAAGCGTGGCGATCACGAAACCGGGGCTTCTGTCTTGCGGCGGTTTGCACTAAGAGGCGGGTCAGGCTTGGCGTACACGGAACGAGGCACATGTCGCACAACACGTTCGGACATCTTTTTCGCGTGACCACCTGGGGCGAGAGCCACGGGCCCGCGCTCGGCTGCGTGGTCGACGGCTGCCCGCCCGGCATCCGCTTCACCCTTGCGCAGATCCAGGCCGAACTGGACAAGCGCCGGCCCGGCACGTCGCGCTTCGTGACGCAGCGCCAGGAGCCCGACCAGGTGCGGATCCTGTCCGGCGTGATGACCGACGAGGACGGCGAGACGCTTGTCACCACCGGCACGCCGGTTTCCATGATGATCGAGAACACCGACCAGCGCTCGAAGGATTATTCCGAGATTGCCCGGCGTTACCGGCCTGGCCATGCCGACTATACCTATGACGTGAAATACGGCATCCGCGACTATCGCGGCGGCGGCCGGTCGTCGGCCCGCGAAACGGCCGCGCGCGTGGCCGCCGGCGCGCTGGCGCGCCTTGTCGTGCCGGGCCTCAAGGTGCGCGGCGCGCTTGTCGCCATGGGCGAGAAGCAGATCGACCGCACCCGCTGGGACTGGGACGTGATCGGCCGCGAGGACAACCCGTTCTTCACGCCGGACGAGACGTCGATTCCCGTCTTTTCCGACTATCTCGGCGCCATCCGCAAGGCCGGCTCCTCGGTCGGCGCGATCATCGAGATCGTGGCCGAAGGCGTGCCGGCGGGTCTTGGCGCACCCATCTATGCCAAGCTCGACCAGGATATCGCCTCCAACCTCATGTCGATCAACGCGGTCAAGGGCGTGGAAATCGGCAACGGCTTCGAGGCAGCCCGGCTGACCGGCGAGGACAATGCCGACCAGATGCGCATCGGGCCGGATGGCAAGCCGCATTTCCTGTCCAACCAGGCCGGCGGCATCCTCGGCGGCATTTCCACCGGCCAGCCGGTCGTCGCCCGTTTCGCCGTCAAGCCGACATCGTCGATCCTCACCCCGCGCCAGTCGGTCGATGCCGACGGCAACGAGGTCGAGGTGCGCACCAAGGGCCGGCATGACCCCTGCGTGGGAATTCGCGCCGTGCCCATCGGGGAGGCGATGATGGCCTGCGCCATTGCCGATCATTATCTCAGGCACAGGGGACAGACAGGGAGAATCTGATGCGGACAGCGGGGGCGCTTCTGGCATTGTTCACAATGGCCGCGAACGCACAGGCGGCCGAAATCATGGACATTGAAACGCAGACGCCGGTGACGGCGATCGAGCAGACGGCTGACGGGATTTTCGTGACCACGCGGGCCGCGTCTTTCCGGCTCGATGCCTGCGGCGGCGCGGTGCCATTCTGCCTTGCGCCCGCGCCGGTGAGCGGCAGGCTCTCACCGGCACCCCACGGCGCGTTGCCGGACGGGCGCATTGCAGAAACCGCGACCGGCGACATCCGCCGCGCCTGGTATGCCGAACCGACCGGACGCTACGGCCATGGCGTGCTGGGCGACCGGATCGAGGGCGGAGCGCTGGCGGTTACCGATGCCGCCGGCAATCCGCATCTGCTGCGCCTGCCGCAAACCCATGTCTTCGAGGACATCACCCCGCGCATCGCGGACCTGGACGGCGACGGCGCCAACGAGGTCGTCACCATCCGCGCCGCGCTGGATGCCGGCGCGGCCATCGCGATCTACGGCTTGCGCGACGGGCAACTCGTCGAACTGGCTGCGACGCCGGAGATCGGAACGCCGAACCGCTGGCTCAACATCGCGGCCATCGTCCCGGGCGACCGGGGCGGCAGGGTGATATACGCCGTGCGCACACCGCATCTGCGCGGCACGCTTTTCTCCGTGGCATGGGATGGCAAGCGGTTGCACATGATCGACGATGTGGCCACCGACGTGTCCAACCACGTCATCGGGTCGCGCGAACTGGACCTGTCCTGGGCCGGCATCCTTGAAACGGGACGGCCCGGTGTTCTCGTCCTGCCGTCGCAGGATCGCCGCCGCCTGCGCTTCGCCCTTGCCAGCCACGCCGATATCCGCCTTCCCGGCGCCATCGACAAGGCGATCGTGTTCAAGGACGGCTGGCTCGTGACCGCAACGGAGAATGGACGCCTGCTCGCCATCCGCCGCTGATGCTGGGGATGGCGGGGAATCATCCGCGCCCACCCCGTAGCCAAGCGGGCGCCGGACGCCTAGAGTGGATCTTATGACGACACGCCTCTATTCCCACCCCGTCCATGCCGAGCACCTCGTGCCGGCCGGCCATCCCGAACGGCCCGACCGCATGAAAGCGGTCGCCGAAGCACTGGCAGGCGAGGATTTTGCCGCGCTCGATCGCGTCGAATCGCCTCTGGGCCGCGAGGAGGATATCCTGCTCGCCCATCCGGAGGACTATCTTCGCCGCGTCGAATACGCCATGCCCGAGGAAGGCATCGTGCGCATCGACGCCGATACGGCGGCCAGTCCGAAAAGCTGGGAAGCCGCGCTCACCGCCTTTGGCGGGGCCACCGCCGCGGTCGACGCGGTGATGACCGGTGCGGCCGACAACGCCTTCGTTGCCGCCCG
This sequence comes from Phyllobacteriaceae bacterium, assembly GCA_002708825.1. Taxonomy (GTDB): domain Bacteria; phylum Pseudomonadota; class Alphaproteobacteria; order Rhizobiales; family Rhizobiaceae; genus Zhengella. The sequence goes on from PAPF01000026.1 coordinate 170,167, forward strand.
TCCCCCCGGCCACCATGCCGAGAAGGACAAGGCGATGGGTTTCTGCCTGTTCAACAATGCCGCCATCGCCGCCCGCCATGCCCAGAAGGTGCATGGCGTGGAGCGCGTCGCCATCGTCGACTGGGACGTCCATCACGGCAACGGCACGCAGGACATCTTCTGGTCGGACCCGACGGTTCTCTATTGCTCGACCCACCAGATGCCGCTTTATCCGGGCACAGGCGCGCGTGACGAGACCGGTGCCGGCAACATCGTCAACGCGCCGCTGTCGGCGGGCGCGCAGGGGGCGGACTTCCGCGAGGCTTTCCAGAGCCGCGTCCTTCCCGCCATCGACAATTTCCGGCCCGACCTCATCATCATTTCGGCCGGCTTCGATGCCCATTGGCGCGATCCGCTGGCGGAAGTGGAACTGACCGAGGACGATTTCGACTGGGCGACCGGCAAGCTGATGGACCGGGCAGGGCGCTACGTGCAGAACCGTCTCGTCAGTCTTCTGGAAGGTGGCTACGACCTCAGGGGACTGGCCGATTCCACCGCCGTCCATGTCCGCCGCCTGATGAGGGGATGATCATGTCTGCAACAGGAGACAATGACGATATCCAGGCCATGAACTTCGAGGCGGCGCTCGCCGAACTGGAGCGGATCGTCGAAAACCTGGAGCGCGGCGACGTGCCGCTCGACCAGTCCATCGCCATCTACGAACGCGGCGAGGCCCTGAAAAAGCACTGCGCCAAATTGCTCAAGGCCGCCGAGGACAAGGTGGAGAAGATCCGCCTGACGCGGGACGGAGAGCCCGCCGGGACCGAACCGCTGGACGCGGAGTGAACGTCAGCTTCCTCCTTGTCTCTGTCTGGTTGACAGTCCATCCCGCCTGGAGGGGCTGCGCCGTCCGGTTCCCTGGCCTTATCTGTCGGTGACGGAAACCAGAAGGGAGCATCGCCATGAGCTTTTTCCCCGGCAAGGACCCAAACCCGCGTGATGTCGCGGCCATCGACGCGATTGAACTGATGGTCGTGCCGAATGCCAAGGACATTGGCGGATTCGAGGTGCGCCGCGCGCTGCCGTCGGCGCGCCGGCGGATGGTCGGCCCCTTCATCTTCTTCGATCGCATGGGGCCGGCGGTCCTGCGCGACGGCATCGCCATGGATGTGCGCCCGCATCCCCATATCGGGCTTTCCACGGTCACCTACCTGTTTGACGGCCAGATCCGCCATCGCGATTCGCTGGGCACGGAAATGGTGATCGTGCCGGGCGACGTGAACCTGATGACCGCCGGGCGCGGTATCGTTCATTCCGAACGCACGCCGGAGGAAATGCGCTCGTCCACCATGGACATGCACGGTCTGCAGACATGGCTCGCACTGCCCGAGGGACTGGAGGAAACGGATCCGGCCTTTGCGCACACCACCGCCGCCGACCTGCCTGAACTTGATGGCGAGGGCGCCCATGCCCGCGTCGTCATGGGGACCTTCTATGGCGCCACTTCGCCGGTGCTCCAGCACCATGACACGCTCTATGCCGATCTCCGGCTGGAACCGGGCGCGACGGTGACGATTCCGGCAGAGGCCGAGGAGCGCGCCCTCTACACGCTGGAAGGCGAGATCACGATCGCTGGCGACACGTTTCCGCCAGACCGCCTGCTTGTCCTGCGTCCCGGAGACGTGATCGACGTGCGCTCCGCGCGCGGGGCGCGCTTCATGCTCTTCGGCGGCGCCTCCATGGGGTCGCGGCGCTATATCTGGTGGAATTTCGTGTCCTCCTCGAAGGAGCGGATCGAACAGGCCAAGGAAGAATGGAAGACCGGCCGCTTCGACATCGTTCCGGGCGACGAGGAAGACTTCATACCGCTGCCGGACGCCTGAAGCGGCGGCCGGCTGGCAAACCTGCTTCAGGTCTTCTTTACTGTCTTGGTTGACGCGAAATTCACCAATGAATTTCGTATTTTACACACTTTGTCTGTTCCCTGAATATTAGCCCGGACCTGTTAGGTTTCCTGCAATGACAGGGAGCCAAAAATGAAAAGAACACTGATCGCAGCCTTGGCCATGCAATGCGCCTGGCTTGCCCATGGCCATGCCGCGCCGGCCTATGACCGCAACCTGGAGGAAGCCGCGAAGCGCATGGTGGCCGAGCGCATCGGCGATGTCGCCGCCGTTCTGCGCGGCACCTTTGATGCCGGGCAGAAGCCGGAATACTCGGTGCCGCAGCCGCGATCCGGCATGCGCCATGGCCCGTCGTTCCGCCCGGTGCGCTATCGCGGCTTTTCCCCGGCGGTACGGACCTTCCGGTCCGGCCAGGTTTCGGTGGACCGCGTCATCCTGACAGGCTCGGTCATTCCGCAGGAGTGAAGCCCAAGCCTTGCCAATGCCGCTGACATGCGCCTATCAGGGCGCATGAACGCTGCCGATACCACTGCCGCGCGGATCCGCCTCGACCAGCTTCTGGCCGAGCGCGGCCTGTTTGCATCGCGCTCGCGCGCCCGCGATGCCATTGCGCGCGGCACCGTGGCGGTCGACGGCGTGACCGCCGCCAAGCCCGGCCAGATGGTCGACGCCGGTGCCGCCATATCCGTCTCCGACCCGGCACGGGCCTATGTCTCGCGCGCGGCCCTGAAGCTGGCGCCCGCGCTCGATCATTTCGGCTTCGACGCCAGGGGCGTCCATGCGCTCGACCTGGGTGCCTCGACCGGCGGCTTCACGCAGGTCCTGCTGGAACGCGGCGCTGCCCATGTCACCGCCATCGATGTCGGCCACGGCCAGCTTCATCCCGATATCGCGGCCGATCCGCGCGTGACCTCAATCGAGGGGCTGAATGCGCGTGACCTCACCGCCGGCCATCTTTCCCATGACACGCCCGACCTGATCGTCTGCGACGTTTCCTTCATCTCGCTGAAGCTGGCCATGCCGCCGGCGCTGGCCCTGGCCGCGCCGGGCGCGCGCTGCCTGCTGCTCGTCAAGCCGCAATTCGAGGCCGGCCGCCAGGCCATCGGCAAGGGCGGCCTTCTGAAAGACCCCGCGCAGGGACCGGCCATTGCCGAAGACCTGCGCCGCTGGCTGGACGGCCAGCCCGGCTGGCGCGCCCTCGGCATCGCGCCATCCGTCATCGAGGGCGCGGACGGCAATCGCGAATTCCTCCTCGCCGGCATCAGGGACCGCGCATGACCATCAAGGCAACCATCGACCATCTCGGCGCCCAGGGCGACGGCATCGCCAACACGCCGCAAGGCCAGCTCTTCGTGCCCTTCACCCTGCCCGGCGAAACGGTCAATGCCCAGCCGGCCGGCAAGAAGCACGAGGTGCTCGCCGTTCTTGACGCCTCGCCCGAACGCGTCGATCCGGTCTGCCGCCATTTTACCGCCTGCGGCGGCTGCCAGTTCCAGCACTGGCAGGCAGAGCCCTATCGCGCCTGGAAGCGCGCCCTCGTCACCGATGCGCTGAAGGCGCGCGGCATCGAGGCGCCGGTCGGCGATCTCGTGGCCTGCGGTCCCGGTGAGCGCCGCCGCGTGCAATTGTCGGCCAAGCATGGCGAGGGCGGCGCCGTGCTCGGCTTCCACGGACCCTATTCCTACAGCCTGTTCCAGGTGGAGGAATGCCCGGTCACCGACCCGCGCATCGTCTCCGCCCTGCCGCAATTGCGCCGGCTGGCAGCAGTGATTGCCGGCCTGTCCAAGCCTTTCCACATGATCGTGACGGTAACGGACACGGGCCTCGACATTGCCATCCGCAAGTCCGGCAAGCTGCCGGAAGCCGAGCGCAAGCGCGCCGCCGGACTTGTTCTGGAAAACCGCTGGGCGCGCCTTTCCGTCGACGGCGAGATCGTTCTTGAACCGGTCAAGCCGCAAATCCGCTTCGGCACGGCCACCGTGGTGCCACCGCCCGGCGGGTTCCTGCAGGCCGTGCCGGCCATCGAGGCGGCCATGGCCGGTGAGGTCATCGCCCATCTTGGCAAGGCGAAACAGGCCGCCGACCTTTTTGCCGGGGCAGGGGCCTTTGCGCTGCGCATGGCCGAACGGATGCAGGTTCACGCGGTTGAAGGCGACGGACCGGCGCTGGCCGCCCTCGATGCCGGTTTCCGTTCGACGGCCGGGCTGAAAAAGGTGACGGTGGAGCGCCGCGACCTGTTCCAGCGTCCGCTGCTGCCGCGCGAACTCATCGGTATTGACGCGCTGGTCTTCGATCCGCCGCGCGCCTGCGCGGAAGCCCAGGTCCGGCATCTGGCAAAGGCCGACGTCCGCAAGGTTGCCGCCGTGTCCTGCAATCCGGTCACGCTGGCGCGCGACCTGGCAATCCTGATCGACGGCGGCTACCGGCTTCTCTCGGTCACGCCCTATGACCAGTTCCTGTATACCGCCCATGTCGAGGCGGTCGCATTGCTTGAAAAGCCGGTCAGGCGGCGCTGAGCAGGGTCAGCCTGCCAGCAGCCGGTCGACCCATCGCGGCACGATGGTGCCGGCCGGCCCGTGTTCGGCTTCGGCGAAATCGGAAAAGCCGAGCGAGGGTTCAAGATTGAGTTCCAGCGTATGGGCGCCGGCCCGCCCTGCCTCCTGCACGAATTGCGCCGCCGGATAGACATTGCCGCTCGTGCCGATGGAGACGAACAGGTCGCAGGCATTCAGCGCCGCGTAGATCCGCTCCATCTGGTAGGGCATTTCGCCGAACCACACGACATCGGGCCGCATGAAGCCCTTCGAGCCGCAAGCGCCGCAGGCCGAAACGGCGGAAAGCGTTTCGCCCGCGTCGCAGCGGATGTTGCAATTGGCGCAGAAGGCGCGCGTCAGTTCGCCATGCATGTGGATGAGCTTTTTCGATCCCGCCCGCTCGTGGAGGTCGTCGATATTCTGCGTCACCAGCAGGAAATCGCCACCGAATTCGCGCTCCAGCCGCGCCAGGGCCTCATGTGCCGGGTTCGGCTTCACCGTGGCCAGGCCCGCCCGGCGCTGGTTGTAGAAGTCATGCACAAGGGCGGGATTGCGGGCAAAGCCCTCTGGCGTGGCAACATCGTTCAGATCGTATTTCGACCAGATGCCGTCCTTGTCACGAAACGTGTCGACACCGCTTTCCGCCGAGATTCCGGCCCCGGTCAGGATGACGATGGACGATGGCGTCATGCGCGGGATACCTCAGATCGCCTCGACGGCCTTGGCGAGCATGGCCCGCACCGTTCCGGCAACCGCCGAAAGGCCTTCGTTCTCGACCGCCTGCATGGACGCGACGGGATCGACGGCGCTCACCGTCACACCGTCATCCGTGGCGCGGACGATGACATTGCAGGGGAGCATGGCGCCGATCCTGGGCTCCAGCTTGATCGCCTCGTTGGCCATGCCGGGATTGCAGGCGCCAAGGATCAGGTAGTCCGGCATGTCGACGTCGATCTTCTTCTTCATCGTCGCCTTGACGTCGATTTCCGTCAGCACGCCGAAGCCGGCATCCGCCAGCGCCGACCTCGTGCGTTCGACAATGGCGTCAAAGTCGCTGCCGGTGAAGGTGCGGTCGATCGTGTAGGCCATGGAAAGCTCCTTTTCCAGATACATCACCACATGAACACATGAAGCGCAATGCCGGTTCCCTGACAATCTGTCACGGACGTCAGTGCTCGGTGCCGCCCACCGTCATCGCGTTCATGCGAAGATGCGGCTGCCCGACGCCCACCGGCACGCCCTGTCCGGCCTTGCCGCACATGCCGATGCCGGTGTCGAGTGCCGGATCGTTGCCGATCATGGTGATGCGCTTCATCGCTTCCGGCCCGTTCCCGATCAGCATCGCGCCCTTGACCGGATAGGTCACCTTTCCGTTTTCGATCATGTAGGCCTCCGTGCAACCGAAGACGAACTTGCCCGATGTGATGTCGACCTGTCCGCCACCGAAGGAAACGGCATAGAGGCCCCGGTCCACCGATGCGATGATTTCCTCCGGCGTCCTGTCGCCGCCTGCCATGAACGTGTTGGTCATGCGTGGCATCGGCTGGTGGGCATAGCTCTCGCGGCGCCCGTTGCCCGTCGGCTTCATGCCCATCAGGCGCGCGTTCTGCCGGTCCTGCATGTAGCCGACAAGGATGCCGTCCTCGATCAGAACGTTGTGTCCTGAAGGCGTGCCCTCGTCATCGACCGTCAGCGAACCGCGCCGCTCCGCGATCGTGCCGTCATCGATCACGGTCACGCCCTTCGCCGCCACCTGCTGCCCCATGAGGCCGGAAAACGCCGAGGTCTTCTTGCGGTTGAAATCGCCTTCCAGCCCGTGGCCGACCGCCTCGTGAAGCATGACGCCGGGCCAGCCATTGCCCAGCACCACGTCCAGCGTGCCCGCCGGCGCAGGGCGGGCCTCCAGGTTGACCAGCGCCTGGCGCAGCGCCGCGCTGGCCGCCGCCTGCCAGGATTCCTCGGCCAGGAATTCGCCGAACCCCTTGCGCCCGCCCATGCCATGGCTGCCGGTCTCCTGCCGGTCGCCATCGCCGACGACGACGGATATGCTGAGCCGCACTAGCGGACGGATGTCGCGCACCAGGTGGCCATCAGCGCGCAGGATTTCCACGTGCTGCCAGCTCGCCGCCAGCGAAGCCGTCACCTGGCGGACCCGCGGATCCTTCGCGCGCAGCCACGCGTCGACGGTCTCCAGCAGGCGGGCCTTGTCGCCGAAGGCCGGGGATTCGATCGGGTTGACGTCGCCGTAGAGCTTCACATTGGTGCCGGCCGGCGCCACATCCGCCGTGCCCCGGTAACCCCGCGTGACCGCTGAAACGGCATCGGCGGCATGGGAAAGCGCCTTGCCGGTCAGTTCCGAGGCATGGGCGTAACCGGTTGCCTCGCCGGCAACTGCGCGCAGGCCGAAGCCGGTTTCGGTGTTGAAGTTTCCCGTCTTGAGCCGCCCGTTGTCGAAAACGAGCGCCTCGCCCTCGCGATATTCGAGATAGAGTTCGCCGTCATCGGCCTGGGCCAGGCTGTCGGACACGACACGCCTGACGGCGGCCTCGTCGATGTCGAAACGGCTGATCAGGCTGTCAGTCATGCAATGGTCCTTTCCGCGCGGTCTGCCGAGCATATAGGAAAGGGCGGCGGCCCTGTCACGGGTGCCGTGAGCCTTGCGCCCGTCAGGGCAGGGCGGCGAAGCCCTCGGTGAAACCGGAAAGTTCCACGGGAATGCCGATGCCTTCCTCGGGCGTCTGGAACACGATGAAGGTGGCCGACTCGCCTTGCTTCAGCGTGGATACCAGCGGCTCCTCGAGGATGACCTCGGCATAGCATCCGTCCTGGAAGCACTTGGCGAAATAGGCCTTGCCGATGTCCTTGCCGTCCACGTAGAGGCCCAATCCGTTGGGCAGCAGAACACCGAGCGGTACCAGCACGCGCATGATTTCCGCCTTCTTGTCCGCCGTGCGCAGCACGATGACCGAAAGGCCGAGATCGGGCCTGTCCTCCGCGACCACGTTCTGGATAAGCGCACATTGTTCGGTCGCCGCGCCGGGCGGCGTGTCGCAGATCATCTTCCACGCGCCATGGGTCGAGCGCACGATTCCCGTCTGCTGTGCTGCGGCCGGCGCGCTGCCGGCGGCCATGGTGGCGAACATGACCAGCAATGCGGCCGTCTTTCTGGACAAGTGGAACAAGGCTGAAGCTCCGCTGCGAATCACGTGGGACTACAATGCGATGGTGCGCGGCAATTGCAAACCCGCTGTGGCAGCGGACACCGGCGCCAACTGCCGCCCATGCCGTCCGATTTGGCCGGAAATGCGGCCGGCGCGAGCCCATCTTGGACATAGGTCAAACCCGGCTCTTCTGCGACAAATTGCAAATGCCATGAAAAACAGGGGTTTGCGAAAGGGTGCGACAAAATGCGCACATCAAACGAACCCCTGCCGGACGCGGCAATTCCTTGCGCGCGGCGGGGGAATATGGTTTGACCTAGATCAAACCGGCCCGCACCCGCATGGGCCGCGCTTGGTGCAAGAATGTACGGCCTGACGGGCCGATGGGGAGACAGGAACGGTATGAAACGGATTGCCGCCAGCTTTGCCGCCGCAACCGCCGCGTTTTTCGCGACGGCTGCTTTCGCAGACCAGCCCAGGCCCTGGCAGATGACGCTCCAGGATGCCGCGACCCCGATCATGCGGGAAGTGCGCTGGTTCGAGCAGTACACGCTCTGGTTCATCGTCCCGATCACCCTGCTGGTGCTTGCCCTGCTCGTCTGGGTCTCGCTGAAATACCGTGCCAGCGCCAACCCGGACCCGTCGCGCACCAGCCACAACACGCTGATCGAGGTGATCTGGACCGTCGGTCCCGTCGTCATCCTCCTGTTCATCGCCGTGCCGTCGTTCAGCCTTCTGACCGCGCAGTACACGCCGCCGGAGGAGCCCGCGCTGACCGTGAAGGCGACTGGATACCAGTGGTACTGGGGCTATGAGTACCAGAACGAGGAAGGCGCCGTGACCTTCGATTCCGTCATGCTCCAGGAAGGCGACCGGGAGCAGTACGGCAAGCAGGACGTCGCGGCCTATCCGCGCCTCCTGGCCGTCGACAACGATGTCGTCGTGCCGGTCAACACCACGGTGCGCCTCCTCGTCACCGCGGCCGACGTCATTCATTCCTTCGCCATGCCGTCCTTCGGCGTGAAGGTGGATGCCGTGCCCGGCCGCGTGAACGAGACCTGGTTCAAGGCAGAAAAGGAAGGCGTCTATTACGGCCAGTGCTCCGAGCTTTGCGGCAAGGATCATGCCTACATGCCGATCGCCATCCGCGTCGTCAGCCAGCAGCAATACGACACCTGGATTGCTGCCGCCGCCGGCGACCTGGCAGGCGCCAATCGCGCACTGATGGCATCCCTGGCGGGCGGCACGAAAGTCGCCGACGCCGGTGCGGCCGCGGCCGCCGAATAAGAATTTGAAGGAACGGAGTGGGATCCATGGCTGAATCTGCAGCGCACGACGCCCATCACGATCACAAGCCGAAAGGCTGGGTCCGGTGGGTTTATTCGACCAATCACAAGGATATCGGGACGCTGTACCTGATCTTTGCGATCATCGCGGGCATCGTCGGCGGGCTCCTGTCCGTCGGCATGCGCATCGAGCTTCAGGATCCGGGCATCCAGTTCTTCGACGGCTTGGCCACCATGGTCTATGGCACGCCGGAAGCTGCCGCGCTGGATGCCGGCAAGCAGATGTACAACGTGTTCACGACGGCGCACGGCCTCATCATGATCTTCTTCATGGTCATGCCCGCGCTGATCGGCGGTTTCGCCAACTGGATGGTGCCGATCATGATCGGTGCGCCCGACATGGCCTTCCCGCGCATGAACAACATCTCCTTCTGGCTCGTTCCGCCTGCCTTCATCCTTCTCGTCCTCTCCATGTTCGTTCCGGGTCCTGCCGGCGGCTATGGCGTGGGTGGCGGCTGGACCATCTATCCGCCACTGTCGACTTCGGGCACGCCGGGGCCGGCCGTTGACCTGGCCATTCTCGCCCTGCACATCGCCGGTGCCTCCTCGATCCTCGGCGCGATCAACTTCATCACCACGATCTTCAACATGCGCGCGCCGGGCATGACGCTGCACAAGATGCCGCTGTTCGCCTGGTCGGTGCTGATCACGGCCTTCCTGCTGCTGCTCTCGCTGCCCGTGCTGGCCGGCGCCATCACCATGCTGCTGACCGACCGCAATTTCGGCACGGCCTTCTTCACGCCGGAAGGCGGCGGTGACCCGATCCTGTTCCAGCACCTGTTCTGGTTCTTCGGTCACCCGGAGGTCTACATCCTGATCCTGCCGGCCTTCGGCATTGTCAGCCACATCGTTTCGACCTTCTCGCGCAAGCCCGTCTTCGGCTACCTCGGCATGGCCTATGCCATGGTCGCCATCGGCGTTGTCGGCTTCATCGTGTGGGCGCACCACATGTACACGACCGGCATCTCGCTCGACGCGCAGCGCTACTTCGTGTTTGCCACCATGGTGATCGCGGTCCCGACGGGCGTGAAGATCTTCTCCTGGATCGCCACCATGTGGGGCGGCTCCATCACCTTCCGCACGCCCATGCTGTGGGCGATCGGCTTCATCTTCCTGTTCACCGTCGGCGGCGTCACCGGTGTCCAGCTCGCCAATGCCGGCCTCGACCGCGCCATGCACGACACCTATTACGTGGTGGCCCATTTCCACTACGTCCTGTCGCTGGGCGCAGTCTTCGCCATCTTCGCGGCCTGGTACTACTGGTTCCCGAAGATGACCGGCTACATGTACAACTCGACCGTCGCGCGCGCCCATTTCTGGGTCACCTTCATCGGCGTGAACCTGGTCTTCTTCCCGCAGCACTTCCTGGGTCTGGCCGGCATGCCGCGCCGCTACATCGACTATCCGGATGCGTTTGCGGGCTGGAACTTCGTGTCGTCGATCGGCTCCTACATCTCCGCCTTCGCGGTGCTGATCTTCCTCTACGGCGTTTGGGAAGCCTTCTCGCGCAAGCGTGAAGCGGGAGCCAATCCGTGGGGCGAGGGCGCCACGACGCTGGAGTGGCAGCTGCCTTCGCCGCCGCCCTTCCACCAGTGGGAACAGCTGCCGCGCATCAAGTGACGGCGGATGCCATGAAGAACGAAATGGCCTGCCGCCGCTTGCCGGCGGCAGGCCTTGAGACAGAAAAACGACAACGGCAATCAAGCCGGGAATGACAGGTCGGGAAGAAATGGCGCTCATCGAGGAAACCGCAGGCAGGGACGTCTACCGCATCTCGGAGGCGACGGCGGGCGATTACATCGAACTGCTGAAGCCGCGCGTCATGTCGCTGGTGGTCTTCACCGCGATCGTCGGACTGGTGGCCGCGCCCGGTTCCGTGAACCCGTTCATCGCCATCGTCGCCATCCTCTGCATCGCCGTGGGCGCCGGCGCCTCGGGCGCGCTCAACATGTGGTATGACGCCGATATCGACGCGGTCATGGGCCGAACGGCGAAGCGGCCCGTGCCGTCCGGCCGTGTCCGGCCACAGGAAGCGCTCAGCTTCGGCCTGATCCTCTCCTTTCTTTCCGTGCTGACGCTCGGCGTTCTGGTCAACTGGCTGTCCGCGGCCATCCTGGCGTTCACGATCTTCTTCTATGTCGTCGTCTACACGATGTGGCTGAAGCGCTCGACGCCGCAGAACATCGTCATCGGCGGCGCGGCGGGCGCCTTTCCGCCCATGCTCGGCTGGGCTGCCGCGACCGGCGGGATCGGCATCGAGAGCGTGGTCCTCTTCTCCATCATCTTCCTTTGGACGCCACCGCACTTCTGGGCGCTGGCCCTGTTCAAGTGCAAGGATTATGGCGCCGCCGGCGTCCCGATGCTGCCCAATGTCTGCGGCGAAAGGACGACCCGCAACCAGATCCTGCTCTACAGCCTCGTGCTGGCGCCGGTGGGCGTTGCTCCCTGGATGCTGGGCTTTGCGAGCGCCGGCTACGGCGTCTTCGCGGCCGTCATGGGCGCGGTCTTCGTCTGGTACGCCTTCGGCGTCTACCGCATGAAGGACGGCGACGAGCGGATGATCCCGGCCAAGAAGCTGTTCGGCTTTTCCATCCTCTATCTCTTCGCCCTGTTTGCGGCCATTCTTGTCGACGTGATCGTAGGCGACATGCTGCGCCTGTTCTCCGTGGGGCTGGCATGAAGGACGAAGGCGTGGAGCTGACGGAAAAACAGCGCAAGGCGCGCCGCAGCCGGTCGATTGCCATTGCCCTGGCCCTTGGGGCGCTGGTCATCGTCTTCTACGTGGTGACGTTCATCAAGGGCGGCGCCATCGTGAACAGGCCGTTGTGAGGCAGGAACATGGAACAGGACAGCAGGAACAGGCGGGCAAATGCGAAGGTGGCGATGTTCGGGGCCGGTATCGCCCTGACCATGGTCGGGGCCGCCTATGCCGCCGTTCCGCTCTATGACCTGTTCTGCCGCGTCACCGGCTATGGGGGCACGACCCAGCGGGTGGATACCTATTCAGACCGCGTTCTCGCCCGGGACATCACCGTGCGCTTCGATGCGAACACGTCAGGTGTGCCCTGGGATTTCCAGCCCGGGAAACGCTCGGTGACGCTCAAGATCGGTGAAACCACGCAGATCAGCTACCAGGCGCACAACCGGACGGAGCGTACCGTCACGGGTTCCGCCACGTTCAACGTCTCGCCGTCGCTGGCAGGTGCCTATTTCAACAAGGTGCAGTGTTTCTGTTTCACCGAGACCACGCTCAAACCGGGCGAGTCGCTTGACATGCCGGTCGTCTTCTATGTCGATCCCGACATTGTCGACCAGCCGGAACTCAAGGACTTACGAACCATCACGCTTTCCTATACCTTCTTCCCGGTCGATGCCGAGGGGTCTCCGGTGGCGTCAGCCCCGGTGGACAGCACGACCACAACCAACAGCATTGAAGAATAAGCAACCGCGGGGATCGACATGGCGGACCAACACGCAAAGCATCACGACTATCACATCATCGACCCGAGCCCGTGGCCGGCTCTCGCCTCGCTCGGTGCCTTCATCACGGCCCTCGGCGCCATTGCCTGGATGCGTGCGCTCAACAATTCCGAGTTCTCGCTCTTCGGCCTGACCCTGTCCAACCTGAACTGGGGTCTCTTCGCCGTCGGCATGCTCATCATCCTCTATGTGATGTATGCCTGGTGGTCCGATACGATCAAGGAAGCCCATGAGGGGCACCATACCCGTGTCGTGTCGCTTCACCTGCGCTATGGCATGATCATGTTCATCGCCTCCGAGGTGATGTTCTTCGTGGCATGGTTCTGGGCCTTCTTCGATGCCAGCCTCTACCCGAACGAGGCAAGCCAGGTCCTGCGCGCCGAATATACCGGTGGCCAGTGGCCGCCCCAGGGCATCGAGGTGCTGGATCCGCTGCACCTGCCGCTCTACAACACCATCATCCTGCTGCTTTCGGGCACCACGGTGACATGGGCGCACCACGCGCTGCTGCATGATGACCGTAAGGGCCTCGTCTGGGGCCTGGTGATGACCGTCGCCCTCGGTGTCCTGTTCTCCTTCGTGCAGGTTTACGAGTATTCCGTGGCGCCGTTCGACTTCAAGAATTCCATTTACGGCGCGACCTTCTTCATGGCGACCGGCTTCCACGGCTTCCATGTGCTCATCGGGACCATCTTCCTGCTGGTCTGCCTGATCCGGGCGATGAGGGGCCATTTCACAGCGAAGCAGCATTTCGGCTTCGAGGCGGCTGCCTGGTACTGGCACTTCGTCGACGTGGTGTGGCTCTTCCTCTTCTTCTGCATCTATGTCTGGGCATCCTGGGGAGCGCCGATCGCGCATCACTGATCGCGCGGGCGCGGTTACCGCGCTGCCACATGTCGCATGGGAAAAATGGGGGCGGTCATGGCAATCATGGCCGCCCCCTGTTCGTGAATTGCAAAGGAACTGCCATGAATGACGACAAGGCCCACTATCCGCCCGTCGATCCGGTCCAGGCGGGCATGCGCGGCCGTTGTCCGCGCTGCGGCGAGGGCAAGCTCTTCGCCGGTTACCTGAACCTCAAGGATCGCTGCGGCGTTTGCGGGCTGGACAATTCCTTCGCCGACGCGGGGGACGGACCTGCCATCTTCGTGATGCTGATCGTCGGCTTCATCGTGGTCGGTCTCGCCCTGTGGATGGAGGTGAACTACGGACCGCCGATCTGGGTCCACATGCTGCTGTGGATACCGCTGACCCTTGTTCTCTGCCTGACGGCGCTCAGGCTGATCAAGGGTGTGCTGATCACGCTTCAATACGCCAACAAGGCTGCCGAAGGCCGCATCGAGGGCCGCGAATGACCGATGGAAAGCCCGCGGTTGCAGGGCGTCATCGTCGTGGCGGCTTCTGGCTGCTCTCGGCGCTGGCGCTGGTGGCGCTCGTCATCCTTGTCGGGCTCGGCAACTGGCAGGTCCGCCGGCTGGCCTGGAAGGAAGGACTGATCGACACCATCGCCGAGCGCATGGCGTCGCCGCCGCTGCCACTTGCCGCGGCCGAGACTCTTTTTGCCGGGACAGGTGATGTCGACTACCTTCCGGCCATGGCCACGGGCACCTTCGAGCATGGACGCGAGCAGCATTTCTTCGCCACGCATCAGGGGTCTTCCGGCTTTTACGTCTATACGCCGCTGCGCCTTGCCGATGGCCGCGTGCTGTTCGTCAATCGCGGTTTCGTGCCCTTTGACAGCAAGGACCCGGCGACGCGTGAGGCGGGGCAGGTGGACGGTGTCGTCACCGTCACCGGTCTTGCCCGCAATCCGCTCGATGAAAAGCCGGGCGGCGTTTATGAAAACGATATTTCGGCAAACATCTATTACTGGAAGGACCTGGAGGCGATGGCCGCCAGTGCCGGGCTGGACAGGGCCAGGGTGCTGCCCTTCTTCCTCGATGCCGACGATACGCCCAATCCGGACGGCCTTCCGGTCGGAGGCGTGACACTGGTCAACCTGCCCAACAACCATCTGCAATACGCCGTCACCTGGTATGGCCTTGCCGTCGCGCTTGCCGGCGTGTGGATCGCCTTTGCCATAAGGCGGCGCCCTTGACAGGAGCGGCCGTGGCAGCCACTTGGACAGACATGTCCCCGAACCGGTGAGATCATGCCTGCCAAGCCCCCATTGACCCTCAGACTGTGCGAGCCGCGCGGCTTCTGCGCCGGTGTCGACCGCGCCATCCAGATCGTTGTCCTGGCGCTGAAGAAATACGGCGCGCCCGTCTATGTCCGCCACGAGATCGTGCACAACAAGTTCGTGGTCGAGGGCCTGCGCTCCCGCGGTGCAGTCTTCATCGAGGAACTGGACGAAATTCCCGCCGATCACCGTGACGCCCCGGTGGTGTTTTCCGCCCATGGCGTGCCGAAATCCGTGCCCGCCCATGCCGAGGCGCTGAACCTGCTCTATCTCGACGCCACCTGTCCGCTGGTTTCCAAGGTTCACAAGCAGGCCATGCGGCACCAGCGGCTTGGCCGCCACGTCCTGCTGATCGGCCACGCCGGCCATCCGGAGGTCATCGGCACGATGGGCCAGTTGCCCGAAGGCGCCGTGTCGCTGATCGAGACCGAGGACGATGCCCGTGGTTTCCGGGCGCCGGACGGTACCGCGCTCGGCTTCGTCACCCAGACCACGCTGTCGGTCGACGACACCGCCGGCATCGTCGCTGCCCTGGAAGAGACCTTTCCCGGCATCCATGCACCGGCGGCCGAGAGCATCTGCTATGCCACCACGAACAGGCAGGAAGCGGTGAAGCAGGCCGCGCCGGGTTGCGATCACTTTCTGGTGGTGGGCGCGCCGAACTCGTCCAATTCCCGCCGCCTTGTAGAGGTCGCGGAGCGGGCCGGCGCCACCCGTGCGACCCTTGTCCAGCGCGCTGCCGAGATCGACTGGACCATGCTGGAAGGTGTGGCAATGGTGGGCATTTCCGCCGGCGCCTCCGCGCCCGAGATCATCGTCGACGAGATCATCGCCGCCTTCCGTGAACGTTTCGACGTCACGCTCGACATCGCGCTGACGGCGGAGGAAAACGAGACCTTCCCGGTCATGCGCACCCTGCGCGACGTGGAACTGACCGCCGCCGACATGGCCTTTGTGAACGGGGACCGGTGATGGCTGTCTATACCGACATTTCCGAGGAGGAGTTGTCCGCCTTTCTCGCCGATTATCCGGTCGGCGGCCTGCTCTCCTACAAGGGCATAGCCGAAGGTGTGGAAAATTCGAACTTCCTCCTCCACACGAGCGAAGGCCACTTCATTCTCACCCTCTACGAAAAGCGCGTGAACCCGGACGACCTGCCCTTCTTCATCGGCCTGATGGAGCATCTGGCGGCAGGCGGGGTGACCTGTCCGCAGCCGGTCAAGCGCGCTGACGGCGGCGCCATCGGCAGGCTTGCCGGGCGTCCCGCGGCAATCGTCACCTTCCTGGAAGGCATGTGGCCGCGCAGGCCCAATGCGGGCCATTGCCGTGCCGTGGGAGCGGCGCTGGCCCGCATGCACCTGGCCGGCGAGGGCTTTGACCTGACCCGGGCGAACGCGCTCGGTGTTGACGGCTGGCGCCCGCTCTTCGATCTGGCGGCCGCGCGTGCCGACGAAGTGGAACCGGGCCTGCGTGCCGAAATTGCCGGCGAACTCGACGTCCTTGAGGCGACATGGCCGAAGGGGCTGCCGGCCGGCGTCATCCATGCGGACCTTTTCCCGGACAATGTCTTTTTTCTCGGAGCGGACCTGTCCGGCCTGATCGACTTCTATTTCGCCTGCAACGATCTTCTCGCCTATGACGTGGCGGTCTGCCTGAACGCCTGGTGCTTCGAGCGCGACTTCTCCTTCAACATCACCAAGGGGCAGGCGCTGCTCGCCGGCTACCAGACCGTGCGCGCGCTATCGCCGGCCGAACGCGATGCCCTGCCGCTCCTGGCGCGCGGCGCGGCGCTGCGCTTCCTGCTGACGCGGCTTTACGACTGGCTGAACACGCCGGAAGGCGCGGTGGTCACCAAGAAGGATCCGAAGGAATACCTGCGCCGCCTGCGCTTCCATGCCCAGGTGCGTGACGCCAGGGATTATGGCCTGGAGGCGGCATGAAGGCGGTCGAGATCTTTACTGACGGCGCCTGCTCCGGCAATCCCGGTCCCGGCGGCTGGGGCGTGCTGCTCCGGTTCAACGGTCATGTCAGGGAACTGAATGGCGGCGAGCCGGAGACGACGAACAACCGCATGGAACTCATGGCCGCCATCGAGGGGCTCGGCGCCCTGAAGGAGCGGTGCAAGGTCGATCTCTATACCGACAGCGTCTATGTCCGCGACGGCATCAAGGGCTGGATTCACGGCTGGAAGAAGAACGGCTGGAAGACGGCGGCCAGGAAGCCCGTGAAGAACGCGGAACTGTGGCAGGCGCTCGACGAGGCCCGTAACCGGCATGACGTGACCTGGCACTGGATCAAGGGCCATGCCGGTCACCCGGAAAACGAACGCGCCGACGAACTGGCGCGTCAGGGAATGGAGCCGTTCAAGAAAAAGCGGCCCGGCACGCGGCGGGAGCAGGGCGATGGCAAGACGGCCTGACGATCCGTTCGCCCGTCTTGCCGCCTATGCCCTCCTCGGAGCGGTGATCGGCGGGGCGACGGTCTGGTTCGTTGCCGACAGCTTCTCCATGGCCACTCTGGGGTCCGGCCTTGCCGGCGGCGCGTTGGCAGGCCTGCTGGCCGGCTTCATCCGGTCGCGCGCTGGAATGGATCGGGACTAAAAGCAATCCCAGGAAAAGTGGGAACCGGTTTTCCGTCCGGGATTGCGCAGGAAGAACCTGATCCCGGGAAAAGTGGGAACCGGTTTTCCGTCCGGGATTGCGCAGGAAGAACCTGATCCCGGGAAAAGTGGAAGCCGGTTTTCCGTCCGGGATTGCGCAGGAAGAACCTGATCCCGGGAAAAGTGGGAACCGGTTTTCCGTCCGGTAGAGGGGATAGCCCGCAGCATGGCGCCGCGGGCTTTTGTCCTGCAATCAGGCAGCGCGTTCCTCGCCAAGCTGGGCGAGAATCCCGAGCGCACTGGATGCTTCCGCCTTGCCCGGCGTGTCCTCGATGTTGAGTGCGCTGACCGTGCCATCCTCCACGATCATGGAAAACCGCTTGCAGCGAATGCCGAGGCCGGCCGCGCCGAGATCGATGTCGAGTCCGGTCGCCTTGGCGAAGGCGCCGCTGCCGTCGGCCAGGTAGAGGATCTTGTCCTTGCCGCCCGTCGCGTTCTCCCAGGCCTTCATGACGAACACATCATTGACGGCCACGACGGCGATCGTGTCCACACCCTTGGCCTTGATCGCATCGTGATGCTCGATGAAACCGGGCAAATGGTTCATGGAGCAGGTGGGCGTGAAGGCACCCGGAACGCCGAACAGCACAACGGTCTTGCCCGCGAACACGTCGTCGGTGCTCAGTTGCGCCGGGCCGTCTCCGGTGGACACGGTAAACTTGGCGTCCGGCAGTTTTTCGCCGACCGAAATCGTCATGAAGAACCTCCTTGCTGGAAAAAATGCCCGCCACGGACGGGCGCGGCCGACTGACATGTAGGACGCCTGGTTGTCCAGTAAAGGGGCCGGACGATTATTGCGCCTTGATGCTGCCGTTCACCGCTTCGCCCTTGTGGACGAGGGTGTAATCGATGTCAGGAGGCGCAGCGCCTTTGGGTGTGGACAGGATGGCGGCACGAAATACCGAAACCCCTTTGCCAGCCTCGACGCGCTCCGCGACGTCGAGTGCCCAGCCGCCTGCCGGGGCCAGGAAAAGTCCTGCCTCTTCGCCATCGCCCGGCACGGTGGCCTCCAGGATCACGGCTCCATCCTCCATCCGGGCATTCGTGAGCGAGAAACCGTCATGCGCGGCGCCTGGAAGCGCGGCGAAGGCGGCCGCGACGGCCGGCTCGCCGCCTGCGCGCGAGGGATCCGTTTCCAGCATGAACAACATCTGGACCGGGATGCAGATATCCTCGCAGATCCCCAGGAAGGCCATGGCATTCAGGGTCACGGGTTCCGAAGGCCTTTGCGTTGCAAATTCCAGCGCGAGAGCCGTCGAGACCTTGTATCCGGCCCAGGTCGACCATTCGTCGGTGAACCTTTCAGGTGCAGGAAAGCGCATCACGACGCCATCGATGTTGGTACTGCCGTCGAGGGAGAGTTGCGGCGGCACGCCGGCGTCGCCGGGTTCGCGCCAATAGGTCTTCCAGCCCGGCGCAAGCTGGATCTCCAGCGCCCCGCGCAGGATTCCGTCAGCGTCCGGCTGGTCCTCGACGACGAGACGCAGCCTTGCACCCTCGGTGTCCTGCCAGTCGGTTGACGCTGCGCCGGCATGACCGCTCATGGCGAAGGATGCGGCAATCAGGACAAGGGCAAGCGCGGATCGGGGCATTTCGACAGCAGGGTTTTCCGTTTCTTTACGGAACTTGATGCCCGCCCCGGCGCTTTCATGCAAGACCGCGCATGATGACGAATTGATGAGCCGGCCGTGATTGCCAGGGCAGACATGGACGAAAGCCTGTGCCCGCATCGCCGGCGGGGGCTTCCGGACCGGGCGGTTTGGCGCTACGCTTCAATCGATGGAGGCAAGAAATGAGCGGAAACTGGCTTGACGGACAATTCCTGATCGCCATGCCGGGCATGGCGGACACGCGGTTTGAAAAGACCGTGATCTACATGTGCGCGCATTCTGCCGACGGTGCCATGGGACTGGTGATCAACAAGCGCCAGGACATGATCTTCCCCGATCTGCTGGTGCAACTCGGCATTATCGGCGAAGCCGATGCGATCCGCCTGCCGCCCTCTGCCCGCGACATGATCGTGCGGGACGGCGGTCCGGTCGAGCGAAGCCGCGGCTTCGTGCTTCACACCGGCGATTATGCAGCCGATTCATCGATGGAAATCGGAACCGGCCTTTGCCTGACGGCCACCATTGACGTACTTCGCGCCATTTCCAGGGGCTATGGCCCGCAACAGGCGATCATGGCGCTGGGCTATGCGGGATGGGCGCCGGGGCAGCTGGAGCAGGAAATCGGCTCGAATGGCTGGCTGACCTGTCCGGCTTCCGCAGATCTCGTCTTCGAGGCCGACATCGACCGGCTTTACGATCTGGCCCTGGACAGCCTTGGCATCGATCCGGCCTTTCTCAGCATGGATGCCGGTCACGCGTGACCATCCCGCGGCCGGCCGCAACTGCTTGCGGCCGGTTGCACGGTGTCAGGCGGCAACGAGGGGGTTCTGGTCCTTGATGGCCTGCAACGCGGCCTGTGGCTCCATCGGTTCGCCAAACATGAAGCTTTGCACGAAGTCGCAGCCTGCCTCGGCCAGATCCTCCGCGATTTGAACTTCCGCTACGCCTTCCGCCACAACCTTGAGGCCGAGGTCGCGCGCCATGTTCACGATGGAGCGCAACAGGACGACGCGCTGCGGCGAGTCGGAGTCCAGGAAGCTTCGGTCGATCTTCAGCGTGTCGAAGGGGAAGCGGGTCAGGTAGGAGAGCGAGGAGAAGCCGGTGCCGAAGTCATCGAGCGAAAGACCGATGCCGGTCTCGCGCAGCCGCTTGAGCACAAAGGCCGCCTGTTCCGGATTGCTCATGACCAGGGATTCAGTCAGTTCCAGCCGGAAATTCGACGGCGGCAGGTTGGTGCGCGACAGCACCGAGCGCACATCCGCGACGAGATCCTGGCGCATCAACTGGCGGCTGGAAAGGTTGACGGAAACGAACAGGTCGTCCTTGGCCGTCTCTGCGAGCCACGCTTTCAGGTCGCTCGCGGCCGCCTGCATGGCAAACAGGCCGACGGGAACGATCAGCCCGGACGTCTCGGCGATGGGAATGAAGTCGCTGGGCGGGATGGTGCCGCGCCGCGGATGCTCCCAGCGCACCAGAGCCTCGAACCCGGCAATGGCGCCGTCCTTCAGGCTGACGATCGGCTGGTAGGCAAGCGCCAGTTCCTGGCGTTCGATGGCACGCCGCAGATCGGCCTCCAGCGCCAGCTTGTCGGTTCCGATGGTGCGGAATGCCGGCCGGAACGGCTCGATCCGGTCGCCGCCGAAGCGCTTGGCCTGGTGCAGTGCCAGTTCCGCGTCCTTGACCAGTTCCTCCGCGGTCTGCTGCGTCCCGTTCCAGGTGACGAGCCCCATGGAGGCGGTCAGCACGATCTCCCGCTTGGCGAAGGTGATCGGTGCGCTGATCGCCTTGCGCACGGCGTCTGCGAAGGCGGCGATCCGGGCCGGGTTCTGCTCGGAAAGCAGCGCCAGCGCGAACTGGTCGCCGGAAAAGCGCGCCAGCGTGTCCTTCTGTTTGAGGAGCCGCGAAAGCCGCCGCGCCAGTGTCAGCAGGATGGTGTCGCCGGCCGAGATGCCGAGACCCTCGTTGACCTGCTTGAAGCGGTCCACGTCGATCACGAAGATCGTGGGCTTCACCTTCTCCTCGGTCTGGGCGATGGCGATGATCCCCTCCAGCCGGCTCATGAAGAGTTCGCGTGTCGGCAGCCCTGTCAGGTTGTCATGCACTGCGTCGTGCAGCAGGCGTTCCTCGGCCTTCTTCTGTTCCGTGACATCGGCCAGCGTGCCGACGCAGCGGATCCCCTCGCCGTCGGAGCCGATGACCGGGCGCGCGCGCAGCACGAAATACTGGTAGTGGCCGTCGGCCCCGCGCAGGCGGAACGCCTGGTGGATGCGCCCGCGCCGGTGCTCCAGCACCATGTCGAGCGTGGTCCTGAAATGGTCGCGGTCATCCGGGTGGAGCACCGGCAGCCAGTTGCGTGCCGGGCCGCGCAGCGTGCTGGGGGCCAGGCCCAGTTGCCTGCATACATCCGGCCGCGTCACGACCCTGTCGCGCGCGACATCCCAGTCGAAGACCATGTAGCCGGAGCCGGAAATTGCCAGCGCCTGCCTTTCCATGTCGGAAAACAGCCCCTGGTGGAGCGCACCGCCGGCAAAGGCGTGCTGCATGACCGTAAAGCCGATCAGCAGGACGATCAGGATCAGCCCGCCGCCCAGCGCCGGCTGGATGATGTCGTTGTCGATCATGCCGGTGACGGTCATCCAGCCGCCGGCCAGCCAGGCCAGCGTCAGCAGCCAGCTTGGAATGAGCATGATGGCGCGGTCGTAGGCCTGGAACGACAGGTAGACGATGAGGCCCAGTCCGACCGCCGCCGTCATCGCGAAGGAAAAGCGCGAAATGCCCGCCGCCACGGGCGGATCGAACACCGCCACGCCCGCCAGGCCCATCAGCAGCAGCACCCAAAGGACCGCGCCATAGGCGAAGTGCATGTGCCAGCGGTTGAGGTTGAGATAGCTGAACAGGAACAGCACCAGCGTCAGCGCAAGCGCCACCTCCGACCCGGCCCGCCAGACCTGTTCGCTTCCCGGCGAAATCTCGATGACCCGGTTCAGGAAGCCGAAATCGATCGAGACATAGGCGAGCACCGCCCAGGCGAGCGCCGCCGTGGCTGGAAAGAGCGTGGTGCCCTTGACCACGAAGAGGATGGTGAGAAACAGCGCCAGCAGGCCGGCAATGCCGATGACGATGCCGCGGAACAGCGTGTAGGAATTGACGGTGTCCTTGTAGGCCTCCGGCTCCCACAGATAGACCTGCGGCAGGCGCGCCGACGCCAGTTCGGCCACGAAGGTCACCACCGCGCCGGGGTTGATGGTCACGCGGAAAACATCGGCATCGGGGGCTTCCTCCCGGTCCAGCGCGAAGCCTTCGGACGGCGTGATGTTGACGATGCGCCGCGATCCGAGATCCGGCCAGAACAGCCCCGAACCGGGCAGCCGGTAATGCGGCGCCACGATGATGCGGTCAAGTTGCTGGTCGGTCGGGTTGGCGATGGCGAACACTGCCCAGTCGTTGCTGGTTTCCGGCTCCAGTGCCTCCACCTCGATGCGCCGCACGATACCGTCCGCGCCGGGCGCCGTCGACGTCTGGAAGTTGGCCCCGCGGCCACGGTAGATGTCCACCGCGCGCGACAGGTCGAGCGCCACGTCGTCGCGGCTGATCTTGATCGCCTCGAAGGCGTTTGCGCCCGGAATCGCAAGCGCCAGAACCATGGCCAGCGCCATGATCACATGCACGAAGATGGCTCTTGCCCCGTTCACCCGTCCCAAGCCCCGCTGGTTTTTGCGCCATCGTTGATGCGCGCGTAGAGAAGATGGTCCCGCCACTCGCCGGCAATCCTGAGATAGGACCGAAGCAG
>PAPF01000027.1 GCA_002708825.1 Phyllobacteriaceae bacterium
CAGATCGCCGCGCGCCAAGAATGCCTCCCGAAAAGCATTCTTGAATCAGAACCACGCTGAATTGGGAATCCCTTTTGTCAACGGGGCCTAGGCTTTCGGGTGAACCGAGTGGAAGGACGACAGCCATCATGCAGACATTCAGCACCGCACGCGAGGCGGCTCTCGAATTGCGGCCCGATGTACCCGTCTATTGCTTCCGGCCCCGCGTCCTGCAGGCCGATGCCCTGCGCTTCATGGGACTTTTTCCCGGCCAGACGGCCTATGCCGTGAAGACCAATGGCGAGGAGATGGTATTGAAGGCGCTGGTCGAGGCGGGCGGGAATTGCTTCGACGTTGCTTCCCCCGCCGAGATCAGGGCGGTTCGCTCCGTCTCCGCCGACGCCGAAATGTTGTACATGCATCCGGTCAAGGCGCAGTCAGACATTCGCCTTGCCCTTGAGGACTACAAGATTCGCGTCCTGGCCGTGGACCATGAGGACGAGATCGCGAAGGTGACGCGGATTGTGCGCGCCCTCGATATCGCGCCCGGCGACATCACGGTCTTCGTCCGCCTTCAGACCAAGGGCCACGCGGCTTACGAGTTGTCCAAGAAATTCGGCGCGGCCCCGGCCCATGCCGTCGAACTGCTCCAGCGCCTTGACCGGATGGGCTACAAGGTCGGCATCTGTTTCCATGTCGGCAGCCAGATCGAGGATCCCGACACCTATCAACGGGCACTGAAATCGGCCGACTGGGTGAGAAACCGCGCGGGCGTTCCACTGGCCGGTCTCGATGTCGGAGGCGGCTTTCCGGCCGAATACGGACACGACCCGCGCCGCAAGGCCCCCGAAATGCCCTCGCTTGAAGACCTGATGCAGCGCTTGCGCGACGACATCCGGGAATGGGAGTTCGACAGCCTGCCGCTTGTCGCCGAACCGGGCCGCGTCATCGTGGCCCGCGCCTTTTCGCTCATCGTGCGCGTGCTCATGCGCAAGGGGCGCCGGCTCTACATCAATGACGGCATCTGGGCCTCCCTGTCCGATAGCTGGACCGGCAAGATCACCCTGCCGGCCCGCTTCATTCCGGATCCGGCCATCCGCCACCGCAACGACGATCCGGCGAAGATCGTGCCCTTCAAGGTCTGCGGCGCCACATGCGACAGCGTCGACATCCTGTCGCGCCCCTTCTGGCTGCCCGAAACAGTGGATACCGGGGACTGGATCGAGATCGGCCATATCGGCGCCTACTCCCTGTCATTGCGCACGCGCTTCAACGGCTTCTACCCCGACACCTTCGTCGAGGTGGACGAGCCATTCGACCATGGCGCGGCGCCGGAGGGTTTCGCGAGCCTCGAAACCAAGGCCGACTGAGCGCCTGTGGCGGGAACCCGGCGTCAATTCGACGCCTTGCCCGCCGGTCCGGATGGGCTATCTAGTCTTGCAGTCATCCGTGCAGGCCCTGGTGCGCGCGTCGCGCGGGAAGAGAGGCTGCATGCCAAAACTGGTACGTTTCGTCATTGTCAATTCAGCGATCGGAATCCTTATCGGATGGGCCATCGCCTTCGGCGTTGTCTGGTTCAACATCGGGGGGTTCGGCGACCGCTTTTTTCAGTCCCAGGACAAGCCGATCATCGCACTGATCATGGCGCTTTCCTTTGGAGTTACGTTCGGTTTCGGTTTCCTGACGACAGCGGTTCTCCTGCTTCCGACCGACAAGGACGATTTCGACAGGCTCTGACCGCAGTGTCTTTTTTCGCGCTTGGCGTGAGATGGCGCCCTGCTTCTGCCCGCATTGCGCTATGAATGGTCTTGAGGGGGAATCGGATCTCCCGCTTTGACCATGGAGACGCAATTGGAGCACGCGCATACCGCATTTCCGTTGATCGAAATCGCCATGGTCGTGACAGTGGCCGTACTGCTTGGGCTTGGCCTCATGCGTGTCAAGCAGCCGCCACTGGTCGGCTTCATCCTTGCCGGCGTCATCATGGGACCGACCGGGTTCGGCTTTATCGCCACATCCGACAATGTCACGGCGCTGGCAGAGATGGGCGTCCTCGTCCTGCTTTTCTTCATCGGGACGGAGATTTCCCTGCGCGCGTTCGTGATATCGCTCAGACCTGCGGTGATCGTTGCCGGCGGACAACTCCTGGTCTCTCTTGGGATCGGTTACCTGATCTCGCTCATGACAAACACGGCCCTGGCCGAAGGCGTCGTGCTCGGCTTCATCATGGCCCTTTCATCGACCGTGGTTGCCATGAAGATGCTCGACGACATGGGCGAACTGCGCGGAAGCGCCGGCAAGATCACGGTCGGCGTGCTCATTGCGCAGGATATTGCGGTCGTACCCATGCTCATCCTCACCAGCGCACTGGGCGGCGAGGCCGCAAGCATCGGCGTCATTGCCTCCAAGATCGCCTTCGCCGTGGTTTTTCTCGGCGCCTTGCTATGGTGGCTGGGCCGGCGCGGAAGACTGATCCTGCCCTTCGCCGCGCAGTTGGAAGACAAGGTGGAACTGCTGGCGCTGGGCGCCCTTGCCGCCTGTTTCGGTGCGGCTGCCCTGTCGGGCCTGATCGGACTTTCGCCTGCTTACGGCGCCTTCGTGGCCGGACTCGTCATCGGGAATTCAAACCTGCGCGCCCGCGTCATTCCTGTCATCGAGCCGATCCAGAGCGTACTCCTGGTGGTGTTCTTCCTTTCCATCGGCCTTCTCATCGACCTGGACTTCATCGCGATGAACTGGCTGGATGTCATCAGCGTTTCCCTGCTCGTCATCTTCGCAAAGACCGTCCTCAACATCTTCCTGCTGCGTTTGACCGGCCATGACAGGGACACCTCGCTCATCGGCGGCCTGTCCATGGCCCAGATCGGGGAATTTTCCTTCGTCCTCGCCGCGGCAGGTCTGGCCAGCGGGGTCGTCAGTTCGGGCAACTACCGCCTTGCCATCGCGGTCATCGCGATCACGCTGCTGCTCTCTCCGGCCTGGATGTCCATCATGCACCGCATCGAGGATCTCGCCTCGGAAGGCTATTCGTCCTATCGCGAAGCGCTGGCAGAAGCCTATCACCATGAGATCGAGACGGCTGAGGAGGGTTTGTGGTGGCTTCGTGTCCGCGGTCGGGCGCTGCGCATGGCGCGCACCAGGCGGCGCGCGGCAAGGGACCTTCGCCGGCAGGAAAAAGCCATGGTCCATGCTGCGATGCCCGCCGATGATTCAGCCGGAGAAAACGAGCCACAGGGCGACGAGCAGGCTGGTCATCGCACCGTTGAGGCCCATGGCGATGCCCGCGAAGGCGCCGGCAGTGTCGGAAACCTGAAAGGCCCGCGCGGTTCCGATTCCGTGTGACGCAACGCCGGCGGCAAATCCGCGAGCCGCGAAGTTCCGGATTCCGAGCAGGTTCATCAGCGGCGTGACGATGATCGCACCGGTGATGCCGGTGAGGATCACGAGGCCCGCTGCCATGGCCGGCCAGCCACCCAGCGAACGGGCCAGTTCCATCGCGATCGGAGCGGTCACGGATTTCGGGGCGAGCGAGGCAAGCACTGGCCAAGGCGCGCCGAACGCCCAGGCGATGAGGATTGCCGACCCTGCCGCCGTGACGGAGCCCGCCAGGAGCGCGGCTGCCATCGCTCCCAGATTGCGGCGAACAAGCGCGAGATTTCGCCAGAGCGGCACGGCCAGCGCGACGGTTGCCGGGCCAAGCATGAAATGCACGAACTGCGCGCCCTCGAAATAGGTCGCATAATCGGTGCCGGTAACCAGCAGGAGAAGGCCGATCGCCACGGCCGAGAGGAGAACTGTGTTTGCAAGCGGATGACGGCCGAGCCGGACGGCGAGCTGGTCAGCCGCGCTGTAGGCGGCCAGCGTCACCGCCAACCAGAACAGCGGCGAGGCGGCCAGATAGACCCAGAGGCTGGAAACCGGTTCATTCATCGGGACCGGCCTCCTCATTCCGCGCGAAAACGAGAAAGACACCGGCCGTCACCAGCAGGGTCAGCACCGTGGAGACGATGAGGGCAACCAGGACGGCAAGCCCGAAACGCATCATGATTTCCCCGTACTGGATGAGACCGACAGCGGCCGGCACGAACAGCAGGGAGAGATTGCGCAGGATGGCACCCGCGGCAGCGTCGAGGCTCTCGCCCGGCCTACCGCGCCAGACCAGCCAGAGGAAAAGCAGGCCCATGCCGAGCACAGGTCCGGGAAACCCGAATTCCGGGTTGCGCAGGCGCACGGCAGCCACGATCGCCTCCCCGGCAAGCTGGCAGGTCAGGAGCATGGCCAGCGCGGCCGGAAGGTTGATCGATTGTTTCTGTTCTGATTGTCCCATTGCCGCCACCATTTTGACTGCGGGCAGCATCAACGGATATCTGCCGCCCGTCCAGCGGAACAAGCGGACTTTGACCTTCTCGGAAAAATTGAAAATGCCTCGTCCGGATCAGTCCCGCCAGATCCACTGCTCGGGAACCATGACCATGGCGGCGGTTCCGGTCTCGATGGTCCCCGGCTTTTCCACCCAGGCGGTCAGCCCCCTGAGCCGTTTGGCAGCCTTGGGGAAGAGCAGCGATGCTTCGGCGACATCCGCCATTCCCGCTCTCTCTGCCACGCGGCGCCCGGCAATCCGGCACGGTCCGTTCTGGTCGTCGATCTTGAGGGTGGCTCCGCCGTCGAAAAACACCAGCGTGCCACGCGGCAGCATGGATAGATTCGGGATACCGTCCAGCACGATATTGGCGCCGATCCAGCCCGGTTCGATGGCGCCAAGCCCCATGCGTTGCGCGACGACGGCCAGTTCCGCCGGCGAAACGATGGTGATCTGCCGCTCATTGCGCATTTCGGTGCCGCGCTCGTACCAGGGCTCGCGCCCGCCGGACCGCCGTGTCTGGCCATTGTGATGATCACCCTCGGCACCGCCCCAGTTCAGCACAATGCGGCTGGCCGGTCGTGTCTCGAAATCACCGCCGTCGGCGATCAGAACCGACTGGACCGCGGCGCGGATACGCCTTCCGGGCACGACTTCCATGCCATGTATCTCGGGAAACGAGGGGTCCGTCATCTGTGCGCCCTACATCTTTTCCAGCAACGCGCCACCGATTGAATAGCCCGCACCAAAGGCGCAGAACAGCCCTCTCTCGCCGGCCTTGAGGCTTTCCTTCGTCGCATCGAACGCAACGACCGAGCCGGCACCAGCCGTGTTTCCGAGCCAGGAAAGAACCATTGGCGCGCGCTCCTCGTCGGCTTCGTAACCCAGAACCAGCTTGAGGATCATGGCGTTCATGCGCCCGTTGGCCTGATGCAGCCAGAACCGGCGCATGCCTTCGGGCGTTTCGTGATTGTCGGCGAGGAAATCGCGGATGAAGTGGTGTGCCGCCACCGTCACTTCCTTGAAGACCTTGTTGCCCACCTGCGTGATCAACCGCCCTTCCATGTCGACGACATCGAGTTGCTGCTGTGACGCCCTGTTCAGGAAACCGAAATTGGACCGGATGTTCGACGACATCTTCGTCCAGACACGCGTATCGAGGATCTCGAAGGCTCCCGGCCGCGTTTCATCGTCGTCCAGCGCTTCGATGACGAGCGAAACCGACGCATCGCCGAAGATGAAATGCGTCTGCCGGTCCCGGAAATTGAGATGCCCGGAAATGATTTCCGGCGTGACGACCAGCACGCGCCGCTGGGCGCCCGAACGCACGAGGCTTGCCGCCAGGTGAATGCCGGCCCCGGCCGAGGAACAGGCCAGGTTCATGTCGAAACCGGCCCCGCTGCACCCCAGTTCCTGCTGGATTTCGATTGCCACCGCAGGATAGGGCCTCTGCTGGTGCGAGGCCGAGCAGATGACGAAGTCGATGTCTTCGCCCTTCAGCCCGGCATCCGCCAGCGCCTTGCGGGCCGACTTGCAGCCGAATTCGGCCATCAGCGAAAGGGCGTCGTTTGGCCGCTCCTCGAACCGTGGCGCCATCCTGTCCGGATCGAGGACGCCCTGCGGATCGAGCATCCGGCGGGCCTTGACCCCCGAGGCATATTCGATGAACTCGGACGAGGAATATTCGAGCGGGTCCAGCCCTGCGCCGATGCGCTTGGGATTTTCCCTGTCCACCCAGGCATTGAAACTGGCGACCAGTTCCTCGTTGGTTACGCTGCCTTCCGGGATCTCCGCTCCGGTTCCGGTGATTGCGACGCGCGGCATTGATCGGGGTCCTTCCAGGCGTGTCAGGCGTTCATGGCCATGCAGGATAAGGGCAAAGTGTTGATGCCTTGCAAATCCGTTCGATTTGACCGGTCAGCACGGAAAATCAGGCATGAACATGACATCCGGCACTTTCTCAAGACACTGCCCCTACTCACCAGACGCGCCGATTTTCTTCCAGTTGTCGGCGATCCGCAAGACAAAGCCGGCAAAGAGAGCCGCGATGAACATGTAGGCAGGTGCGGCAACGAAGATGAGACCGGCCTGGGCATCAGGCCGCGGCGCAAGGTAGAATGTGCTGAGGAACGCCCAGGCCCAGAACAGGAAGAGAAGTGTCATCACGCCAAGTGCCAGCATGCGGAACAGCGGCTTGTTCAACCGCCGTCCCACGAACCACAGGATGAGAAAGGGCAGGCAGAGCAGAATGGAGGCGATGGCAATCCCGGCCAGGCGTGTCAGGAACGGAATGTCCGTTGAACTGGGCCAGATCGCGCTGGCGATCGAAAGGGCTGCGAACAGCGCGGCCACGATGTCGAAGGTCCGGTTGCCGGGCTGTCCGTTCATGCTTCCGTCTCTCTCCTGAATGCTGCGCGGAAGTGCGATAGCGTCCGGGAGAGGAAAAGAAAAGCGCCGAATGCCTCTCGGCACTTGCGTTTCCGTCTGCAGCCTGCGTTTATCGCTACATTCGCAAGACCTGTTCAAGGGGGTTGGGGTTGTGAACGGTCTGAACGGCTTCTGTCGGGCTCTGCTTGCTGCCGTGCTCGCAATCGCCATTGGCGGCTGTACGCAATCAGCCGTCAGGAATGGCCGCCAGACGTCACCCTGGCCGCTCAAGGATGCGAGTGTGGCTGCCACCGGCATCGGTTCCGTCCTCCGGATCAACAGCGGGGAAGGCGCACCGCGAACGGTTCCGGTGGATCACGCGGCCGGACAACCCTCGGTGACGTGGCTCGGCCAGTCGGCCTTCATCATCCGCCTGGGCGGGAAGGTCGTCATGACCGATCCCATGCTCTCGGATACGCTCGAATACAAGCTTCCAGTGAAACCGGTGCGGCTTTCCAGCCTGCCGCCCAATCTCGACCGCCTGCCCCGGCTCGACGCGGTCGTTATCAGCCACCTCGATCATGACCATTTCGACCTGCCATCCCTGCGCAGGCTGGCAGCCCGCTTTCCCGCCGCCCGGCTTTTCGTTCCCGAAGGCACCGAATCGCAGGCACGACGGACGGGATTCACACACATCGAGGCTGTGTCACTCTGGAAGACCGCCCGCCTCGGCTCACTGAGCTTCACGGCCCTGCCCGCCAATCATTATGGTCGCCGCGATGTCGTTGGCCTTGACCGGTCCCTGGCCATCGGGTGGGAGATATCGGGGGCCGGACGCAAGATCTACTTCTCCGGCGATACCGGCTATTCCGGGATTTTCCGGCAGATGCGCGAACGGCGCGGCCGGTTTGATATCGCGCTCGTCCCGATTGGCGCATGGAAACCGGAACGCACATTCGCGGATATCCACATGAACCCGGACGACGCCTTGCTCGCCGCGTCCGAACTGGGTGCGGCCATCGCCATCGGGCATCACTGGGGCACCTTCAATTTCGGCAGGGAAAGCCCGGCTGAAGCCCGGCAGCGCTTCCTCGCCGCCAAGGCGCCCGGCGTGCGGCCGGTGGCGCTCGACGTGGGCGGGACGTTGCACCTGGAGTGACTTTCGGCCATCCACAGGTGCGGCGATCGCGGCCAGCCTTACCACGTCAGCGGGTCAACCGCTTGTAAGTGACCCGCTTCGGATTGATGGAATCGGGGCCGAGACGGCGTACCTTGTCGGCCTCGTATTCCTCGAAATTGCCTTCGAACCATTCCACGTGGCTGTCGCCCTCGAAGGCAAGGATATGCGTGGCCAGCCGGTCGAGGAACATGCGGTCGTGGCTGATGATCACGGCGCAACCAGCAAAGTTCTCCAGAGCGTCTTCAAGCGCCGCCAGCGTTTCAGTGTCGAGGTCGTTTGTCGGTTCGTCGAGCAGGATGACGTTTCCGCCCTCTTTCAGCAGCTTGGCCATGTGCACGCGGTTGCGCTGCCCGCCGGAAAGCGTGCCCACCTTCTGCTGCTGGTCGCCACCCTTGAAGTTGAAGGATGAGCAATAGGCGCGGCTGTTCACTTCGTGCTTGCCCAGCTTGATAACGTCATTGCCGCCCGAGATTTCCTCCCACACGGTCTTGTTGCCGTCCAACGCATCGCGGCTCTGGTCCACATAGCCGAGCTTGACGGTCTCGCCGACGCGGATGGAGCCGGAATCGGGTTCTTCCTGGCCGGTTATCATGCGGAACAGGGTGGTTTTGCCTGCACCGTTCGGACCGATCACGCCGACAATGCCGCCGGGCGGCAGCTTGAAGGACAGGTCCTCGATCAGCACGCGGTCGCCATAGGCCTTGGTGATGCCCTCGGCCTCGATGACCACCTGGCCAAGCCGCTCGCCCGCCGGAATGACGATCTGCGCATCGCCGGGGCGGCGGTCACTGGCCGCCTTGACCAGTTCGTCATAGGCCTTGATGCGGGCCTTGGACTTCGCCTGCCGCGCCTTCGGGCTGGATGCGATCCACTCGCTCTCGCGCGCCAAGGCTTTCTGGCGCGCCGCCTCTTCGCGCCCCTCCTGCGCCATGCGCTTGCGCTTGGCTTCCAGGTAGGCGGTGTAGTTGCCCTCGTAGGGAATGCCACGGCCGCGATCTAGTTCGAGGATCCAGCCGGTCACGTTGTCGAGGAAATAGCGGTCGTGCGTGATCATCAGCACGGCGCCGGGATATTCGCGCAAGTGCTTTTCAAGCCAGGCGATCGTCTCTGCGTCGAGGTGGTTGGTCGGTTCGTCGAGCAGCAGCAGATCGGGCTGGGACAGCAGCAGCTTGCACAGCGCCACGCGGCGCTTCTCGCCACCCGACAGGTTGTCGATGGTCGCTTCGGCAGGCGGACAGCGCAGCGCTTCCATGGCCATCTCCACCTGGGAATCGAGATCCCACAGGTTCTGCGCGTCGATGATGTCCTGCAGTTTCGCGCCTTCTTCCGCCGTCTCGTCGGAATAGTTCATCATCAATTCGTTGTAACGGTCGAGAATGGCCTTCTTGGCGGCCACGCCCTCCATCACGTTGCCCATTACATTGAGCGCCGGATCGAGTTCCGGTTCCTGGGGCAGGTAGCCGCAGGTCGCGCCGTCGGCCAGCCAGGCCTCGCCGGTATATTCCTTGTCCATGCCGGCCATGATGCGCAGCACGGTGGACTTGCCGGCACCGTTCGGGCCCAGGATGCCGATCTTGGCGTCGGGATAGAAGGAAAGGTGGATGTTCTCCAGCACCTTCTTGTTGCCATAGGCCTTGTTGAGGCCGGACATGTGGTAGATGAACTGGCGCGCCATGGCGTCACTGCTCCGTTTGGAAACTGACGGGAAGGATTGCCTGTCACATAGGCGAAACGGACTTGCGGGGCAATGGTCCACGCCGATGGAGGTCGATCACCGCCGGCTTCCGCACCCGCTTGACGCAGCCACCGGCGCCACGCACTCTCCAGCCATGACAAGCAGCCGTTTTGCCCCGCGCACCCTCGCCTCGCCCACCGGCGCCACCTTGAACCTCTATCACCGCGAAGCGGAGGCAGAGGCCATCGGCGTCGTCCAGATCAACCATGGCCTCGCCGAACATTCGGCCCGCTATGCCCGCTTCGCCAGTGAACTCGCCCGCGCCGGCTTCCATGTCTATGCACAGGATCACCGCGGCCACGGCGGGACCGTGGTATCGAACACGCCCCGGCAGATGTTCGCCTGGAAGGACGGCGCGGACAAGGTCATCGCCGACGTCGACATGGTGCACGACCTGATCGCCGGACAGCACCCGGACCTGCCCGTCATTGCGTTCGGCCATTCCATGGGTGGGCTGATCACGCTCAACTACGCGATGAAGCATGCGCAGCGGCTTGCCGGAGCCGCCATCTGGAACTCCAACTTCTCGGCCGGCGCCCTTGGTCATGTGGCCCGCGCCTTGCTCGCCTGGGAGCGTTTCCGCCTCGGGTCGGATGCGCCCTCGCGCATTCTTCCGAAACTGACCTTTCAGGCATGGAACCGGCAGTTCGAACCGGTGCGGACCGAATTCGACTGGTTGTCACGCGACGAGGCGGAGGTCGACAAGTATGTCGCCGATCCGCTGTGCGGCTGGGATGCCTCCGTTTCCCTCTGGCAGGACCTGTTCGGCTTCATCTTCGCAGGCGCGAATGATGCCGGGCTGAAGGCCATACCGCGCGATTTCCCGCTTCATCTGCTTGGCGGCGAAAGGGACCCGGCAACCGATGGCGGCAAGGCTGTCAGCCACCTGAAAGGCCGGCTGGATCGTCTGGGCTTCACGGCTGTCGATTGCACGATCCTGCCGGAAACCCGGCACGAGAGCCTCAACGAGACCAACCGCGAGGAAACGACCCGCCGCTTCCTCGAATGGGCCCGCGAGACCGTTGCACGTGCGGGCTGAAAGCCTGTGGAGCCTCCGGCCGTCATCTGCTACCTGTCTTCCGCCTTTATTATTTCGATTCAACGGCCGGGACCGGAACCATGTTTGCTGAACTCTTTACCATCGAGCATCTGACCACATTCCTTGTGCTGACCGCGCTGGAAACCGTCCTCGGTTTCGACAACCTGCTCTACATATCCATCGAGGCGAAGCGGGTGGCTCCGGACCGTCAGGCCTTCGTGCGCAAATGGGGCATCATCCTGGCAATCGGCCTGCGCATCGTCCTGCTTTTCGTGGTTCTTCAGCTCATCCAGGCATTCCAGGATCCCCTCTTCACGATCAACATCCCGCCTTTCGTGGACGGTGCGGTCTCGGGCCATGCGCTGATCGTGCTGGCTGGCGGCGTCTTCCTCCTCTACACGGCCATGAAGGAAATCCTCCACATGATGAGCCTTGAGGAACACGACGCGGATGCCGGAAGGAAAGGCAGCAAATCGCTAGCCAGTGCCATGTTCTGGATCCTGGCCATGAACCTGGTTTTCTCATTCGATACAGTGCTTTCCGCCGTGGCGCTGACCAAGAATTTCATCGTCATGACGGCTGCCATCGTGGTATCGGGCGCCCTGATGGTTCTCATGGCCGAGACGGTCGCGAACTTCCTCAAGCGCAACCGGATGTACGAAGTGCTCGGCCTTTTCGTCCTCTTGCTGGTCGGCATCATGCTGATGAGCGAAGGCGGACACATCGCCCACCTGCACTTCTTCGGCTACGAGGTCACGGCCATGTCCAAGGCCACCTTCTATTTCGTCCTTGTCACGATGGTGCTGGTGGAGGTCGTCCAGGGCCGCTACCAGCGCAAGCTCATGGCGGAAAAGCAGCAGATGATGGCGCAAGCCGGAGCGGTGCAGGACCATGGGTGATTCTCCCCTGAACGGCATCCGCGTCATCGAACTGGCGCGTATCCTTGCCGGCCCCTGGGCCGGGCAATTGCTGGCCGATCTCGGCGCCGACGTGATCAAGGTCGAGAAGCCGGGCGATGGCGACGACACGCGTCACTGGGGACCGCCCTTCGTCACCGGCGCCGATGGCGAAAACCTGTCCGCCGCCTATTATCATTCCACCAATCGCGGCAAGCGGTCGGTCGCCATCGACATTGCCTCGCCGGAAGGGGCCGAAACCGTTCGCAGGCTGATTGCCGGGGCCGATGTCGTCATCGAGAATTTCAAGGTCGGCGGTCTGAAGAAATACGGTCTCGACTACGAAAGCGTGAAGGCGCTCAACCCGCGCCTGGTCTATTGCTCCATCACCGGATTCGGCCAGACCGGCCCCTATGCCCCCAGGGCCGGATATGATTTCATCATCCAGGCCATGGCCGGCATGATGTCGATCACCGGCGAACCCGGCCGCGAGCCGCAAAAGGCCGGTGTCGCCATTTCCGACATCTTCACCGGGCTCTATTCGGTGATCGCCATCCAGGCGGCCTTGCGCCATGCGGAAAGAACGGGTGAAGGCCAGTGGATCGACATGGCCCTGTTCGACACCCAGGCGGGCATATTGGGGAACCAGAACCTCAACTATCTCGTTTCCGGTGTAGCACCGAAACAGATGGGCAACGCCCACATGAACATCGCCCCTTACGAGGTCTTCCCCGTCAGCGACGGTCACGTCATCATTGCCGTCGGCAATGACGGCCAGTTCCAGCGTTTCTGCAAGCTGCTTGGTGCTGCAGACCTTGCACGCGACCCGCAATTCCAAAAGAATCCGGATCGCGTGTCCGACCGCGAACGCCTTCGCGAGGCGATCATCGGCTACATGAAGGACTGGACCAAGGCGGACATGCTGGCCGCTTGCGAGGCCAATGCCGTTCCCGCCGGACCGATCAACAACATTGCCGAGATGTTCGCCGATCCGCAGATCAAGGCGCGCCAGATGCGTTTCGACCTGGCCGACCGGGCCGGGACGGAGATACCGCAGGTGCGCGCGCCGATCCTGCTGCCGGCCTCTCCCCTGAACTACCGGCGCCCCTCGCCCCGGTTGGGTGAACATACGGCAGAAGTCCTTGGTGAACTGAAAGAAGACAGCGAATGAAGACCGGCGGCCAACTCATCGTCGATTGCCTGGAAGCCAACGGCGCCACGCATGCGTTTCTCGTGCCCGGCGAAAGCTACCTTGCCGTGCTCGATGCGCTGCACGATTCCTCGATCAGGCCCGTGGTCTGCCGCCAGGAAGGTGGCGCGGCCATGATGGCCGACTGCCATGGCCGCCTCACCGGCGAACCGGGCATCTGTTTCGTCACCCGTGGTCCCGGCGCCACCAATGCTTCGGCCGGTGTTCATATCGCGTCGCAGGATTCAACGCCGATGATCCTGTTCATCGGCCAGATTGCGCGCGGCATCCGCGAACGCGAGGCCTTTCAGGAGGTCGATTACAAGCGCTTTTTCGGCGACATGGCCAAATGGGTTGCCGAGATCGATGATGCCGCACGCATCCCCGAATTCGTCACCCGTGCCTATGCCACGGCAACGTCGGGACGGCCGGGCCCGGTGGTTCTGGTGCTGCCGGAAGACATGCTGGTCGAGGCGGTCGATGCGCCGGAACCCATGCCCTGCATGCCGGTGGAAACCGCCCCGTCGCCTGCGGCAATGGATGCCCTTTGCGGCTATCTGGAGCGTGCCTCGCGCCCCTTCGTGATCCTCGGCGGGTCCGGCTGGACGCGCGAAGCCGTGTCGCATTTCCAGTCCGCGGCAGAGAAATGGGCCCTTCCCGTCGGCGTCTCCTTCCGCCGCCAGATGCTGTTCGACCACCTTCATCCCTGCTATGCCGGCGATGTCGGCATTTCCATCAATCCGGCCCTTGCCCGGCGCGTGAAGGACGCGGACCTTGTCCTGCTCATCGGTGGCCGCATGTCGGAAATGCCGAGCCAGGATTATACGCTTCTCAAAAGCCCCTACCCTGACCAGACACTCGTCCACGTGCATGCAAGCGCCGAGGAACTCGGCCGTGTCTACCGGCCCGCGCTTGCCATCCATTCCCGGCCCGCAGCTTTTGCGGAGGCGTTTGCCGCACTGACACCGCCCGCCGCGCCACCCGCCTGGGCAGACGAGACGCCGAAGGCCCATGCCGAATATCGCGCCTGGTCGACCCCGCCGGAGACCGGACCCGGCGACGTCGCCATGGGGCCGATCATGACGCATCTGGAAGAGGTGCTGCCGCCCGACGCGATCCTGACCAACGGCGCGGGCAATTATGCGACATGGCTGCACCGCTTCCACCGCTTCCGCCGCTTCGCCACGCAGGGCGCGCCGACGTCCGGCTCGATGGGCTATGGTGTGCCGGGCGCCGTGGCAGCAAAGCTGCTGTTTCCGGAGCGCGAGGTCATCGCATTCGCCGGTGACGGCTGTTTCCAGATGACGGGCCAGGAGTTCGGCACCGCCATGCAGCACGGCGCCAACATCATCGTACTCGTGATCAACAACGGGATCTATGGCACGATCCGGATGCACCAGGAACGCGAATATCCCGGCCGCGTCTCCGGGACCGACATGGTCAATCCCGATTTCGCCGCCCTTGCCCGGGCCTATGGCGGCCATGGGGAAACGGTGCGGACAACGGATGAATTCGCGCCCGCATTCGAACGCGCGCGCCAGGCCGGCAAGCCGGCCATCATCGAGATACTGCTCGATCCGGAAGCCCTGACCGTATCGCGGACGCTGAGCGACATCCGCGCGGGCAAATAGTCAGAAGCCGAGATACCAGAGCAGCACCGAGAGCGTGCCGAACGAAACGACCGTCGTCCCTGTCAGCGCAACGGCGGACAACTCTTCCTGCCCGTGCGCCTGCGCGAGGATCGTGTAGATTCCGAAGATCGGCAATGCGCCGGTTATGATGAGCGCCTTGACCTCCAGGTCGGTCAGCGGCAGCAGGCCGCTCGCCGCCACGATCGAGACCCCGGCAAGTATGGCAAGCGGATGCATGAGCAACTTGCCGGCGATGACCGGGACAGCGTCCTTCCACACGCCGCCAATCGCCAGCCCGGCCAGTGTACCGCCGATGACGAAGAGCGAGACGGGCGCGGCCGCGCCGGCGAACAGCCCGACCGTTCGCGTCAGCACCGACGGCAGTTCGAACGGCAGAAGCGAGACCACAAGTCCTAGCGCCAGCGCAATCACCAGCGGATTGCGCACTAGCCGCCCTGCCGCCATCAGGAAGGCCGTGACCGGGCGGCCGCCCTTTTGCTGGCTGGCCAGCGCCAGAAGAAACGGAATGATGATGGCATTTTCCACCAGCATGTTGAGCGCGAGAACGACGCCGGCAAAATCCGGATAGATGAGAACGCCGAGCGGATAACCCACGAAACCGGAATTCGGGCAACTCATGCCCATGGCACTCATTCCGGCGCCCGCTGCTCCCTGTCCGCGCACCAGGCGCGAGAAGGTGTAGCCCAGCGTCACCATGATGAGCGAGCCGATCAGATAGGCCGTCATGTAGCCGGGGCGGATGATTTCGCCGAAGGGCTTGGTCGAAAGGGCCGTAAACAGGAGTGCCGGTAGCGCGACATAAAGGACGAAGCTGCCCAGAAGACGCATGTCCGAGGCCTTGAACAGGCCGGCCCTGACCGAGATGAACCCCGTAAGGATGGCGAGGTAGATGGGGCCTGTGATCGACAGGATGGACAGCATGGATGGGGACCGGTCGCCAATGCGGATGTGAATGCAGCGGAGTCCGGGTTAGCACGTCCGTCCGCCGGTCCAAAGCCGGACGGCGAACCGGAACGCAAAAGCAATACGCCCGCCATCATTTCAATGGCGGGCGTTGCGTTTTTTCAGTGCGCGTTTTCTCAGACCGCGTCGAAATCGAGCACCAGCTTGTCGGAGGTCGCGCGCGTCTGGCAGGCGAGCGTGTAGCCTGCCTCCACTTCCCAGGGCTCCAGCGAGAAGTTCATGGCCATTTCGGAAGACCCTTCCACCACCTTGCAGCGGCAGGTGCAGCACATCCCGTTGGCGCACGACCATGGCAATTCATGGCCCGCCTTGTGGGCGGCATCCAGAACGCTCTGCTCCGGATTGGTAATCGCGAAACGCTTGCGAACGCCGTCATGGACGACTTCGACCGCAACGCCCTTCTCCGCTGCCTCGCGCGCGGCTGCCGAAGCCGGACGCGCTTTCGGCGTCTCGCCGTCAAGCGTGAACCGCTCGAAGCGGATGCGCCCTTCCGGCATGCCGAGGTCTTTCAGCGTGTCGGCGACCGCGTCGATCATGGCACCCGGACCGCACAGGAAGGCGAGGTCATGGTTGGCCGGATCGATCATGCCGCGCGCAGCAAACAGCCGGATGCGTTCACCGTCGATCCGGCCGTTCAGCGCATCGACATCCTGGCTTTCGCGCGAAAGCACGTGGATCAGCGAGAACCGGCCCATGTGGCGGTCCTTGAGATCCTCGACCTCTTCCAGGAACATGATCGAGCCCGTTTCGCGATTGCCATAGACGAGCGTCACGCGGCTTCCCGGCTCATGGCCGAGCACCGCCTTGGCGATGGCTAGCATGGGCGTGATGCCGGAACCGGCCGCGACAAGCAGGTAGTCGTGATCGCCGCCGATTTCCGGCGTGAACCGGCCTTCCGGCTCCATGACCCGGATCACGTCGCCTGTCGAAAGCTTTTCGGTCACGAAGCTGGAAAACCGCCCGTCCTCGACCCGTCGGATGCCGACCCGCAAATGCGGCTCGCCCGGCCCCGAGCAGATCGAATAGGACCGGCGCAATTCCTCACCGTCCACATCGGCCGACAGCGTCAGGTACTGCCCGGGCTTGAAGGCGAAACGCTCCTTCAGATCGGCGGGGATGTCGAAGGCGATGGAAACGGCATCCGGTGTCTCGCGGTCGATGCGCGCTACGGTCAGGTCGTGAAAACGGGACATGGTCGCCTCCTCACAGGCATTTGAAATAGTCGAACGGTTCGCGGCAGGCCTTGCAGCGCCAATGCGCCTTGCAGGGCGTCGATCCGAATTCCGACAACCGTTCGGTATCGGTGGAGCCGCATTTCGGGCAGGCCACCTCCTCCTCGCCGAACAGCGCGCGGATCGAGTTCGAAGCTTTCTTTGGCGGTGCGATGCCATAGGCGCGCAGCTTCTCCCGCCCCTCGTCGGTGATCCAGTCGGTGGTCCAGGCCGGATGCAGCACCCGCTCGACACGAACGTCGAAACCGGCATCGCGCAGCGCGGCTTCAACCGCCAGTTCGATGGCGACGGTCGCCGGGCAGCCCGAATAGGTCGGCGTGACCTTCGCCACGGCGATGCCCTCGTCATCGAGATCGACGGAACGCAGGATGCCGAGATCGGCCACCGTCACGCAGGGCACTTCCGGGTCGGGCACGGAAGCGGCGGCCTCCCAGGCGCGGGCTGCGTCGGCGCTGTGCGCCATCGTCACCATGTCGCGCCCGGATAGGTGCGCTGCATGTACTGCAGCTCGGCAAGAAGGTGCCCCATTTCCTCGCCATGCAGGCCGGCACGACCACCGCGCGGCCCTTCGTCGCTGTCCGGCAGGGTCAGTCCCGCGGCGGCGAAGATCGGTCCGATCGTCTGCTCGAAGGCCGGCTTCAGCGATGCCGGGTCCGGTGCAACGCCCGCCTCGGCCATGGCCTGCGTCACGGCGTCGGACTGGAAAAGCTCACCGGTATAGCGGTGCAGCGCCTCCACGGCAGCCGCCATGCGCCGCGCGCTTTCCTCGGTACCGTCGCCAAGCCGGATCACCCATTCGCCGGCGTGGCGGATATGGTAGGCCACCTCCTTGATCGCCTTGGCGGCAATGGCGCGGATGGTCTCATCCGTGGATGCCAGGCACTGCGTCCAGTAGGCCTCCATGTAAGCGGCGAAATAAAGCTGGCGCAGCATCGTATGGGCGAAATCGCCGTTCGGGCGTTCCACCATCAGGCAATTGGTGTAATCCCGCTCGCGGCGCATGTAGGCCAGGTCGTCCTCGGTCCGCCCCTTGCCTTCCAGTTCTGCGGCATACTGGTAAAGGGAGCGCGCCTGTCCGATGAGATCGAGCGCCATGTTGGGCATGGCGAGATCTTCTTCCAGCATCGGCGCATGGCCGCACCATTCCGAAACGCGATGGCCGAGGATCAGGTGATCGTCGGCAAGGCGCAGCACCAGCGCCAGCCGGGCATCGTTCGTGTCTTTCATGTCGTTCTTCCTCCGCTGACGGACCCTGGCGGCTTGCAGCCGGTCACATGTGGCCCACGTCTTCCGGGATCTCGTAGAAAGTCGGATGGCGGTAGATCTTGGAGGCGGTCGGCTCGAAGTTCTCGTCCTTCTGCGCAGGATCGGACGCCGTGATCGCGCTGGATGGCACGACCCAGATCGAGGTGCCCTCGCCCCGCCGCGTGTAGACGTCGCGCGCCGCCTGCAGGGCAAGCTCGGCGTCAGCGGCATGCAGCGAGCCGCAATGCTTGTGCGACAGGCCATTGCGCGGCCGGATGAAGACTTCCCAAAGGGGCGTTTCGTTCTTGCTCATCACGTGTCCTCCAGACCTTATTCCGCTGCAATTTTCGCGGCTTGCGCACGGGCGTGCCGCTTCCCGGCATGGGCAAGTGCTGCTTCACGGACCCATTCACCGTCTTCCCAGGCCTTGCGGCGGGCGGCGATGCGGTCGCGGTTCATCGGGCCGTTGCCCTTCACCACGCGCCAGAATTCGTCCCAGTCGATCTTGCCGAAATCATAGCCGCCCTTGCCGCCGTTCTTCGCCGGGTTCCACTTCAGGTCCGGGTCGGGGAATGTCAGCCCGATGAACTCGCCTTGCGGCACGGTGGCGTCGACGAACTTCTGGCGCAACTCGTCATTGGAGAAGCGCTTGATCTTCCACTTCATCGACTGGTCGCCATGCTGGCTGTCGCCATCATGCGGACCGAACATCATCAGCGAAGGCCACCACCAGCGGTTCAGCGCATCCTGCGCCATTTCCTTCTGCTCATCCGTGCCGCGCATCAGCGTCATCATGATTTCGTAGCCCTGGCGCTGGTGGAAGCTCTCCTCCTTGCAAACGCGGATCATTGCGCGCGCATAGGGTCCGTAGGAACAGCGGCACAGCGGAATCTGGTTCATGATCGCCGCGCCGTCCACCAGCCATCCGATGGCGCCGATGTCGGCCCAGGTCAGCGTGGGATAGTTGAAGATGGAGGAATACTTCGCCTTGCCGGAAAGCAGTTCCTCGGTCATCTGGTCGCGGCTCACGCCCAGCGTCTCCGCCGCCGAATAAAGATAGAGGCCGTGGCCGCCTTCGTCCTGCACCTTGGCGAGGAGCGCGGCCTTGCGCTTCAGGCTCGGCGCGCGGGTGATCCAGTTGCCTTCCGGCAGCATGCCGACAATCTCCGAATGGGCATGCTGGCCAATCTGCCGGATCAGCGTGCGGCGATAACCTTCCGGCATCGCGTCGTTCGGCTCGATCTTCTCTTCTGCGTCGATACGCGCCTGGAAGGCAGCCAGAAAGGCCTCGTCCTCTTCCGTAGCCGTATTCGCGCCGATAAGCCCTTGGCTGTACATGGCATTTCCTCCAGACTTGGCTGCCTGTTGTATCCTCTGGCATTATATGTAACAAAAATTCGCACCAATTGCAATTCGCCGTAACATAAAATCGGCAAGGGAGGGAAAATGAGCCTGCTGACCACGAGCGAGACCGATGCGGTCCTGGAGAAGATGTTCGCCCCCTTCATCCGGCGCATGGGCCTGAAGACCCTGGCCGTCGAGGAGCGCGGCGCAACCTTCCTTCTGCCCGGCGACATGGATTTCGTGCATGGTGGCGGCGTGATCTGCGGCCAGGCCATCGCCTCGGCAGCCGACACCTGCGCCATTCTTGCCCTGACGGCGGTCAACGGCCAGTTCCGCATGGTGACCACGGTGGACCTGACCACCCATTTCATCCGGCCATTGAAACCGGTCGACACCCACGTTCGCATCGTTATCGAATCGAACGGAAAGCGGATGGCCTATCTGCGCGCGGAAATCGCGCCGGCCGGAACCGACAGGCTGGCAGCAACCGCCACAGGCGCCTTCATGTATCTCGACTGGCGCTAGCCACCGCTGGAAATCGTTCTTAATCAATGCGTTGCGCGCGCAAGCGGAATCAACTCGGCAACGCGATGAATCAATCCGTGAAGTTGGAAATGGACGGCTGGATTCCGAACCGCTGGGCGAATGCCACCGGATCGCGTTGCGGCGCAAGACCCTGCCCGTCCAGCCATGCCTCGCTGGCCGGAATCAGTGGCGCATAGACCCGCCTCGCCACCAGTCGCGCCAACTCGCCCGTCCAGCCATCCGGCAGGAGCGCCCCCGGCAATCCCGGATCGCGCAGCACCAGCCGGCGCCAATCGTGGATGAGAAGGGTGCGCGCGGCAATCGCATCAAGCGGCGCCAGCCGGTCGCCCGTGGCCAGCCGCTCGGCCAATGGCGTCCACAGGTCCGAGAACGCACCATATCGCGCGGCAAGATCGTCCAGGCCCCAAAGCGCCGAAAACGCAGGCGGCAGGTCCGAGCCATTGCCGCGCACGGTCAGCATGCCGCTGGCAAGGTTCTTGTCGGTCAGGAGGCCGGGCTTGAGAAAGACGTGCTGTCCGATGCGCACGAAGCCGTCGCCCACCAGGCCCTCGGCTTCGGCCGCGGTCATGGGGCCCGGCGCAATGACGACGGTCCAGGTGCCATTCCACGCCGGAGGCCCTTCCGCATAGATGCGCCGGGTCGCCTCGTCGAAGGCAAGACGCCCCGCGGTGGCAAGCTGGTAGAAGCTCTGGCGTCCTTCGCGCTCGCGCGTCACCCAGCCATCGGCGGCCAGCCGCGACATGGCGGTGCGCACCGCGCCGGGCTCAACCCCGAGCCGTTCCATGACCGCCTGGATATCGGCCAGCGCCGCCCGCCCGCCGCGCGGCACCACGGCATCGCCAAGGAAGGTGATGACAAGCGACC
The DNA here is from genome assembly GCA_002708825.1 of Phyllobacteriaceae bacterium. Classification (GTDB taxonomy): domain Bacteria; phylum Pseudomonadota; class Alphaproteobacteria; order Rhizobiales; family Rhizobiaceae; genus Zhengella. The sequence goes on from PAPF01000027.1 coordinate 20,592, forward strand.
ATACCCGAAGCCGCGGCTCCGCATGCAGCGCCGTGACACGCCGGTTGAACTCGTCTGCGATCGTGGATCGAACGTCCATGGACGCCTTTTGCCACGGGCGCGCACGCTTGCAAAGCCTCAGGAGAGATCGCGCACGCCGGCCACCATGATCCGCGTCGCGAGCCGCGCATAATCCTTGCGCGTGAAGGCGCGCCCGTCACGAAACCACATATAGGCCCAGTTCAGCATCCCGAACAGCGTCATGGTGACCGGCTTGAGCAGGTCGCCGCCTTCGAACGCCTTCGGGTTTACAGCCCGGATCGCATCGGAAAAGATGCGCACCAGGTGGCGTTCCATGGCTTTCAGTTCCCCCTGCTGCTCCTCGGGAAGGAAACTCATGGTCTCCAGCTGCACCTTGTGCTTGGAATCGGCGTCGCGATAGCATTCGAGCAAAGCGGCAACGAGCACTTCCAGCCGCGCTTCTGGCGCCAGATCAGGCTGGTCCGCGTCCTCGACGGCATCGATCAGTTCCGACAGGTGATTGGCGATGATGTCATAAAGCATCGCCTCCTTCGACGAGTAGTAGTGATAGAGCAGCGCCTTGGAGACCCCGCAGCGCCGCGCCACCTCGGCCATGGAGGTCCGGTCATAACCGTCCTCCGCGAAAACCTGGGAGGCAGTGCGCGAGATCGCCTCGCGCTTGTCGTCGTGATCCTTGGCGCGGGTGCGGGCCATGCCTCACCCACCCTTGGGCCGGTTGTCCACCACCCGCACGGCCTTGCCCTGGCTGCGGGCCACGCCTTCCGGCTCGGTCACGTTCACCCGCGTCGATATCCCGATCACGCTCTTGATGTGATGGGCGAGTTCCTTCGCCGAGGCGGCACGGGCCTCTCCGCTCGATTGCGCGGGAACGGATTCCACATGCACGGTCATGGAATCCATGCGCCCCTCGCGGGAAAGCTCGATCTGGAAATGTGGCGCGAGGCCGGAGACCTTGAGGATCTGCTCCTCGATCTGGGTCGGGAACACGTTGACGCCGCGCAGGATGATCATGTCGTCGGACCGGCCCGTGATCTTTTCCATGCGCCGCATCGAGCGCGCCGTGCCCGGCAGCAGCCGGGTCAGGTCGCGTGTGCGGTAGCGGATGATCGGGAAGGCCTCCTTGGAAAGCGAGGTGAAGACCAGTTCGCCCTTCTCGCCGTCGGGCAGCACTTCGCCGGTCGCCGGGTCGATGATCTCGGGATAGAAATGATCCTCCCAGATATGCAGGCCGTCCTTGGTTTCCACGCACTCGTTGGCCACGCCCGGACCCATCACCTCCGACAGGCCGTAGATGTCCACCGCATGCATGTCGAAGGCCTGCTCGATCTCCTGGCGCATGGCATTGGTCCAGGGTTCGGCACCGAAAATGCCCACCTGCAACGGGCTGTTGCGCGGATCGAGACCGGCAGCGCGGTACTGGTCGAGGATGGACAGCATGTAGGACGGCGTGACCATGATCGTCGACGCGCCGAAATCCTCGATCAGCGTCACCTGGCGCTCCGTCATGCCGCCCGAGACCGGCACGACCGTGCAGCCAAGCCGTTCCGCCCCGTAATGGGCGCCAAGCCCACCGGTGAACAGGCCGTAACCGTAGGCAACATGGACGATGTCGCCCGGACGGGTGCCGGAAGCGCGCAGCGAACGCGCCACCACCTCGGCCCAGGTGGCAATGTCGCGCTGCGTGTATCCCACCACCGTCGGCTTGCCGGTCGTCCCCGAGGAAGCGTGGATGCGCACCACCTTCTCGCGCGGCACCGCGAACATGCCGAAGGGATAGTTGTCGCGAAGGTCCGTCTTCACCGTGAAGGGGAATTTCGCCAGGTCCGACAATTGCTTCAAATCATGCGGATGCACGCCGGCATTGTCGAAACTCGCCGTGTAGAACGGCACGTTCTCATAGGCATGGTTCAGCGACCATTTCAGCCGTTCAAGCTGCAGGGCCTGGATCTCGTCGCGCGAGGCGATTTCAATGGGATCAAGATCCTCCTTGCGGGGCGTCAGGTCTTTCATGCTGTCCTCCGGTTGGCCTGTCCCGGCCCTATTCTGCGAAATGCTGTCCCTTGATCACGCGGCTGTTGCCGCGGAACTCCGCGATGATGCGCCCGTCCTGGTTGGTGACCGACACGTCATAGATGCCGGAGCGGCCGAATCGCGCCAGTTCGCTGCATCGCGCGGTCAGCCGGTCGCCAAGCATGCCCGGCGCCACGAAGGTGATCGTGTTCGACTGGGCCACGACGATCTGGTTGTAGGAATTGCAGGCAAAGGCAAAGGCGGTGTCGGCCAGCGTGAAGATGTAGCCGCCATGGCAGATGTCATGCCCGTTGGTATGGTGCTGCTCCACCGTCATCGACGTCACCGCCGTCCCCGGCCCGACATCGTCCAGGCTCATACCCAGCCATTTGGATGCGTCATCATTGGCCCACATGGCCTCTGCGCTTTTCCGCGCGATTTCCAGCGGCGACAAGGTCATCGCTCAGGCTCCTCCCCGTGCAACCGGCCCCTCCCGGCCCGGCATGGTTGAGACTTGCATAAACCGGCCGGACGGTCAATAATACTTCATCACCGGGACGTCGCGTTCCGGCGGGAGGAACATCGTGATCATCGGATGGCCGGCGTCCGTGGCGCTGGCCGGCCCGGCGGGCGCCCCGAATGCCGGACGCTCGGGACCGGCATCCCGCCGGCGCGGGACGGGCCTTGATGACACGCGGTTTCCCGCCGCCTCCGGCTCCCGGACATGAGGCCGTTTGCGCCTTGCCAACATGAAACCGAGAGGGAACGCCCCATGACCGTCATGAAGCTCCATTCCTACGCCGCCGGACAATGGGTCGCCCCGGCAGGCCGGATCAGCCGCCTGAAGAGCGCCGTGACCGGCGAAGTGATCGCGGAACTGGGCGCCGGCGACCTGTCCATGGCGGCGATGACCAATTATGCCCGCGAGGTCGGCGGCCCCGCCCTGCGCGCCATGACGTTCCACGAGCGCGCCGCCATGCTCAAGGGCCTGGCGCAGTATCTGGGCGGACGCAAGGACGAACTCTACGAACTGTCCTACGACACGGGCACGACGAAGCTCGACGCCATGATCGACATCGACGGCGGCATCGGCACGCTCTTCGTCTATGCCTCGAAGGGCCGCCGGGAACTGCCCGACGACGTGCTGCTGGTCGATGGCGGCATCGAACAGTTCGGCAAGACGGGAAGCTTCCTCGGCACCCATGTCTGCACATCGCTCCAGGGGGTCGCCGTTCACATCAACGCCTTCAACTTCCCCGTCTGGGGCATGCTGGAAAAGCTCTCGCCGACGCTGCTTGCAGGCGTTCCTGCCATCGTCAAGCCGGCATCGGCCACTGCATGGCTGGCCGAGGCGGCCTTCCGCATGATGGTGGAAAGCGGCCTCCTGCCCGAGGGCGCCGTGCAGTTCATTGCCGGCTCCACCGGCGACCTGCTCGACCGCCTGACCTGCCAGGATGTCGTTTCCTTCACCGGATCGGCGGCCACGGCGCAGATGCTGCGCACCAATCCGCTCATCACGCAGAATTCCGTGCGCTTCATCGCCGAACAGGATTCGCTCAACGCCACGATCCTCGGCCCCGATGCCGGGCCGGACACGCCCGAATTCGAGACCTTCCTGCGCGAGGTGATCCGCGAGATGACGGCCAAGGCCGGCCAGAAATGCACCGCCATGCGCCGCATTCTCGTTCCGCAGGCCATGATGGAACCGGCCATCGGCGCCATCGCGGCAAAGCTGGAAAAGACGCTGGTCGGCAATCCGCGCGCAGAAGGCGTGCGCATGGGCGCGCTCGCAAGCCTCGCCCAGCGTGACGACGTGCTCGCCAAGGCCGCCGTGATCGGCTCGGAGGCCCGCCGCGTCTTTGGCGACCCGGACAGCTTCACGCCCCATGATGCCGACAGCGCCCAGGGCGCCTTTGTTCCGCCCATGCTGTTTGCCTGTGACGATCCGGACAGCGCCTCGGCAATCCATTGCACCGAGGCCTTCGGTCCGGTTTCAACCGTGATGCCCTATCGCGATCTCGATCACGCGCTGGCCATCGCCAATCGCGGCGAAGGTTCGCTGGTCGCCTCCGTCTTCACCCATGATCCCGCTGTGGCCCGCCAGGCCGTGCTGGCGTCGGGCGCCTATCACGGGCGGCTCTATTTCGCCGACCGCGACACCGGCAAGGAAGCGACCGGCCATGGCGCACCCATGCCGCATCTAGTCCATGGCGGACCGGGCCGTGCCGGCGGCGGCGAGGAAATGGGCGGCATTCGCGGTGTCATGCACTACATGCAGCGCACGGCCGTCCAGGGCAGCCCCGATCTCTTGTCGGGCATCACGCGGACCTTCATCAAGGGCGCAACCGCAAAGGACAAGGAAGCGCACCCCTTCCGCATGCGTTTCGGCGAACTGGAAATCGGCCACCGCCTGAAAACGCAGGCGCGCACGGTGACGCTGGAGGACATCGAGCATTTCGCCGAATTCACCGGCGACACCTTCTATGCCCACATGGACGAGGAAGCCGCGGCCGCCAATCCGTTCTTCCCCGGCCGGGTCGCCCATGGCTACCTGATCCTGTCCTTTGCAGCCGGCCTTTTCGTCGATCCGGCTCCAGGTCCGGTGCTGGCCAATTACGGGCTGGACAACCTGCGCTTCATGAAGCCGGTCTCGCCCGGCGACAGTCTTTCGGTCGCCCTGACGGCCAAGTCCAAGACGCGCCGCAACGATGAATACGGCGAGGTCCGGTGGGATGTGGAAGTCACCAACCAGGACGGCGAAACCGTCGCCACCTACGAACTGCTGACCATGAACGCCATGTGAAGCCGAACGGGCGCGGTCAGGCTGGCCGCGCCCGCCAGGTCGCTGTCAGCAACAGGCAGACAAGGCAGACCGCCAGCAGCGAGCCCGCCCAGGAAACCAGGCTGCCTCCATTGAACACGACCAGACCGGACACGATGCTGGAAGACCCGATCATGCTGGCAAACCCGTAGAGCGCGGTGGCGAAGCCCGCCACCTCGCCATGCGGGTCCAGCACCATGGCCGCAGCGTTCGAATAGACAACGAGATAGCTGGTCGCGAACAGGATCAGCAGGCAGGTGATCAGCACGGGCGACATGATGCCCGCCATGGCACCTGCCAGTATCAGCCCCGATGCCAGCACCAGGACGAGGTTGCCGGCGACAGCCGCCCGCGCCACCCCGAACTGGCGGATGACGTGACGGTTGCCCCACTGGCCGATCACGATGCCGATGCCGTGAAAGGCGAAATAGGACGCGAAGGCCAGGCCGGTCAGCCCGAAACTCGCTTCATAGATGCGCGGCGCCGACGCGATGATCAGCAGCATGGCGGTCATCGAAGCGATGGAAACCCAGATGAAGCGCCGCGATTGCGGATGCCTGAGCAGACGCAGCGTGTTGCGCCAGTAGCTTGCCGGCGACAGCGCCCGCGCCTGCCGGACTTTCAACGTCTCTGGCACGCCATGCATCATGGCAAGAAGCAGTAGCGACCAGGCAACCAGCGCCACGAAGATGGCCCGCCAGCCGAACATCGACGCCAGCCCCGAGCCGACAAAGGGAGCGATGATCGGACCGAGCGCGAAGAACATGGTGGCCAGCGCCAGGTTACGCGCCAGTTCCTCGCCCGAATAGAGATCGCGGATGAAGGCGCGCGACATGACGATTGCCGCCGACGCCCCGAAGCCCTGCAGGGCTCTGCCGGCCAGCAAGGTGGTGATGTCTGGCGCAAGGACGCAGATGACGCTGCCCGAGAAATAGAAGATCAGGCCGCCGGTCAGCATGGCCTTGCGGCCGAACCGGTCGGACGCGGGCCCCCAAAGCAGTTGCCCGAAAGCGCTGGCGAACATGTAGATGGTCACCGTCCACTGGACCAGCGCATAGGGTTCGTCGAGTTCGCGCACCATGGCCGGAATGGCGGGCAGCGAGATGTCGATGGAAAACGCACCGATCGACATCAGCAACCCGCAATAAAGGGCGACGTAGCGGCCGAGGGCTTGGCTCATGACGGTTCCGGATTTGGGAGAAGCAATCGACGAAAGGTAAGTTCGTTATAAGTCATAATCGAAAGACAGACAACGCCACAGTCCGATCACGGTTGGATGGTGACGGTTCACATTCCGGCCCGCTCACGGAAAGCCTTCGGCGACATGCCCGTTGCGCGGGTGAAGACACGGCTGAAATAGGCCGGATCGGCAAACCCCAGTTCATAGGCAATGGTCGCGACAGGCAGGTTCGTGAAGACGAGATTGCGCCGCGCCTCGCGCACGATCCTGGCTTCGATGGCCCCGGAAGCCGGTTCACCCGTGGCCAGCCGCAACACGCGGCTGAGATGCTGCGGCGTGACGTTCAGTGCCGAAGCATAATCGGCGACCGTCCAGTGATCGCTGAAATGCGCCTCAAGCAGGGCATCGAACCGCCGCAACAGCCGTTCCGCCGGCCCGCCTTCCCCTTCTGCCCCGGTCAGCAGGGCCGCATCCGCCGCACCGCCCACGGCAGCGCGGGCAACAAGGGTCAGCAACTGCAATCCGAGCGCGCGCAGCATCTGCGCCCGGCCAAAGGCCCGCCCGGCGTGTTCGGCGAAGATGGCTTCCATGACGGCCCGTTCGGCCGGCCCGGCGCGCCCTGCATGGCTGCTGGCCAGCGCGGCACTCACACCCTCCGTGGGGATCAGCAACTCGTCCAGCATCTCTGCCGCGAAGGTCACCACCCAGCCCTCGGTTCCCGGAAGGAAGGAGAACCCGTGCACGTCCCCAACCGCGACATTGATCAGCGTCATGGGTTCGAGCGCCAGGCTGCGGTCCTCGATCCGCGCCGTTCCGCCCCCCTCGGCCACCAGCAGCACCTGGTGCAGGCGCGCATGGCGGTGGGGCGCGAATTCCCAGTCATTGAGCCGCGAACGCGACGAGATCGTCTCGCAATGCACCACGTCGGGCAGGTCTCCCGCTTCACCGAACAGGTTGAAGTTGAGGATGCGCTGATGGTCACGATGTCCGCTCATGTTCGATTTGTACAAGTGATTGCGGAGCCGGTCCATTCATGAAATCCGCCGTTGCGCTAGTTTCGGAAAGACAAGAATGGAGGAAACGGCCATGGAAATCCCGTCCCGCACAAAGGTCTGCATCATCGGCGGCGGCCCCTCGGGCCTGTTGCTGTCGCAATTGCTGCACAAGCGCGGCATCGACAACATCGTCCTGGAGAAGCACAGCCGGGACCACGTTCTCTCCCGCATTCGCGCCGGCGTGCTGGAACACGGCTTCACCGAACTGATGCGCGAGGCCGGCGTCGGCGAACGCATGGATGCCGAAGGGGAAATCCATGACGGCTTCCACATCGCCCATGACGGGCGCATGGATCGCGTCGACCTGAAGAAATATTCCGGCCAGGCGGTGATGGTCTATGGCCAGACCGAGGTGACGCGCGATCTGTACGACGCCCGTGAGGCCATGGGCGGGATCGTGGTGCATGAAGCCGCGGACGTCCAGCCGCACGATATCGCCACCGATGCGCCCTGGGTCACCTGGCGCAAGGGCGACGATATCCGCCGCGTCGATTGCGATTTCGTCGTCGGCGCCGACGGCTTCCACGGTGTCTCGCGCAAGTCGATCCCCAAGGACGTGCTGCGCGAGTATGAGAAGGTCTATCCCTTCGGCTGGCTCGGGGTCCTGTCGCGCACAAAGCCCGTCAACGAGGAATTGATCTACGCCAACCACGAACGCGGCTTCGCGCTCTGCTCGCTGCGCTCGCAGGTCCTTTCCCGCTACTACATCCAGGTGCCGCTGACCGACAGTGTCGAGGACTGGTCGGACGAGGCCTTCTGGGAGGAATTGCGCAATCGCCTGCCAGCCGATGTGGCCGCCCGGCTGGAAACCGGTCCGTCAATCGAGAAGTCGATCGCCCCTCTGCGCTCATTCGTGGCTGAACCCATGCGCTACGGCAACCTTTTCCTCGCCGGCGATTCGGCCCACATCGTCCCGCCCACCGGCGCGCGCGGCCTCAATACCGCGGCGTCCGACATCCAGTATCTCTATCACGGGCTGGTCGACCACTACCTCAACGGCGACAGCAAGGGCCTTGAGGAATATTCGGAAAAGGCGCTGGCCCGTGTCTGGAAGACGCAGCGCTTCTCCTGGTGGCTGACATCGCTGCTGCATCGTTTCCCGGACACGACAGACTATGACCGGAACCTGCAGCGGACCGAACTGGAGTACCTCTTCTCATCCGACGCCGCCCAGACGGTGGTCGCGGAAAACTACGTTGGCCTGCCCTACTGACGCGCCCGGCCTTCACTAAAATGGAGAAAGGGGCGGCTTGCGGGCCGCCCCTTTCCTTTCGGTGCAATCGGATATGGCGACTCAGTTCAGCGCCTTGTCCGTGATGTCATGCGTCCATGCGCCTTCCGGCTTCTTGGTGATGACCGGGTCGGAGCCGCCGCTCATCAGCGCCTCGACGGTGCGCTCGTAGTCGGCCGGGTCGAGGGCGCCGTTGGAACCCGCCGTCAGCTTGGCGATTTCACGCATCATGCGCTTCTGGTGCTTTTCGGTCTGCGCGCCGGTGGCGTCGTTCTCGAGCACGATCTCGGCGGCTTCGTCCGGGTTCTGCTCGGCCCACTTCCAGCCCTTCATCGACGCGCGCACGAAGCGGGCCAGCTTGTCGGCCATTTCCGGATCCTTCAGGCTGTCTTCGAGAACCCAGATGCCGTCTTCCAGCGTCGAGACGCCCTCGTCCTCATACTTGAACACGACGAGTTCTTCCGGCGTCAGGCCGGCGTCGATCACCTGCCAGTACTCGTTGTAAGTCATCGTCGAGATGCAGTCGGCCTGCTTCTGCAGCAGCGGGTCCACGTTGAAGCCCTGTTTCAGAACCGTCACGCCGTCCGGGCTGCCATCGGTCTTGTATCCCAGCTTGTTCATCCAGTTGAGGAAGGGATATTCGTTGCCACCGAACCAGACGCCCAGCGTCTTGCCCTTGAAGTCTTCCGGCGTGGAAATGCCGGAATCCTTGCGGCAGGTCAGCATCATGCCGGAGCTCTTGAAGGGCTGCGCGATATTGACCAGCGGAATGCCTTTTTCGCGTGTGGCGAGCGCCGAAGGCATCCAGTCGAGCACGATGTCCGCGCCACCGCCGGCGATCACCTGGGGCGGTGCGACGTCCGGACCGCCCGGCTTGATCTCGACGTCGAGGTTTTCTTCCTCGTAGAATCCCTTGTCCTTGGCCACGTAATAGCCGGCGAACTGGGCCTGCGTGACCCACTTGAGCTGCAGCGTCAGCTTGTCGGCGGCGAGCGCCGAGAACGACGTCAGCGCGAGAGCCGACGCCATGAATGCGGATGCAAGTGTCTTTTTCATTTCTTGTTCCCCTGGGTTGTTACGCCCGTCCACCACGGACGGACGGATGCCAGAACGTGACGGCGCGTTCGATAAGCGCCACCGCGCCATAGAAGGCAGAGCCCGCCAAGGCGGCGACGGCGATCTCTGCCCATACCATGTCGACATTCATGCGACCGATCTCCGCGGAGATACGGAAGCCCATGCCGACAATCGGCGTGCCGAAGAATTCGGCCACGATGGCGCCGATCAGCGCAAGCGTGGAGTTGATCTTCAGCGCATTGAAGATGAAGGGCCCCGCGGCAGGCAGCCGCAGCTTGACCAGCGTCTGCCAGTACCCTGCCGCATAGGTGCGCATCAGGTCCTTTTCCATTGACGATGCTGCGGAAAGCCCCTGCACCGTGTTCACCAGCATCGGGAAGAAGGTCATGACGACCACGACCGCCGCCTTTGACTGCCAGTCGAAACCGAACCACATGACCATGATCGGCGCAATGCCGATGACCGGAAGCGCGGACACGAAATTGCCGATCGGCAGCAGTCCGCGCTTCAGGAAGGGCGAACGGTCGATCAGGATCGCCACGGCGAAGCCGGCACCGCAGCCCATGATGTAGCCGGGGATGACCGACTTGATGACCGTCTGGCGGAAATCCGCCCAAAGGATCGGCACGGATCCGGTGATCCGATCCCAGATGGCAGATGGTGTTGGCAGGAGCACCGACGGCACGTTGAAGCCGCGCACGATGCCCTCCCAGATCACCAGCAGGGTGATGCCGAACAGCAGCGGCACGAAAAGGCCGATTCCGCGCCGCGCCAGCGTCCCGTCCGGCTGCAGCCGGACCAGCCATTCGTTGAGTGCCCAGGCGCCAAGCCAGAAGACGAGGGCGAATATGATCCATCCCATGTCCATCACGCCTGCCCCATCCGCTTGAGCACCATCGTGTGCGCCAGGCCGACCAGCGCCACCAGGCAGGCCGCCAGGCCCGCCGCCATGAACAGCGCCGACCAGATCTGGATCGTCTGCCCGTAATACGACCCGGCCAGCAACCGAGCGCCGAGCCCGGCCACCGCGCCCGTCGGCAGTTCACCGACGATCGCGCCGACAAGGCTGATCGCCACCGCCACCTTCATCGAGGTGAAGAGATAGGGCATGGAGGATGGCCAGCGCAGCTTCCAGAAGGTTTGCGATCGTGACGCATTCCATGTGCGCATCAGGTCGAGTTGCATGGCGTCCGGCGAACGCAACCCCTTCACCATGCCCACCACCACCGGGAAGAAGGACAGGTAGGTGGAAATCAGCGCCTTGGGCAGAAGCCCCGACAGGCCGATATTGTAGAGCACGACGATGATCATCGGCGCGATGGCCAGGATGGGAATTGTCTGCGAGGCGATGATCCACGGCATCAGCGATTTGTCGGCTGCCGTGTTGTGGACGATGAACACCGCCAGAGCGATGCCGAGCACCGTGCCGATGACGAAACCGGCCAGCGTCGCCGACAGTGTCACCCAGGCATGATAGACAAGGCTGCGCTTGGAGGTGATGTTCTTCTGGACGGTCGTGTCCCAGAGTTCCACCACCACCTGGTGCGGCGCGGGCAGCACCGGGCGTTCCTGCGCCATGGTCTGGGTGACGAGTTGCGAAACGGACAAGGTCTGCCCGGCCCGCTCCGCCCTGTCATATTCCTGCGGCGCGTTCATGAACACGGCGGCGACATACCAGATCGCGACGATGATGAGCACGACAACGGTGACCGGCAGGGTGTTGCCCTGCCATGCGCGGGCCACCATGGATGACCCGTTCGGGGCAAGTGTGACGGCGCTCATGGGCGCCTCCCGGAAAGCAGGACCGCATCAGTCATAGCTGTGCCCCGCCCTCAGCCCTTCGCGCACGCGATGGGCGATCTCCAGGAACTCCGGTGTCTCGCGGATATCCAGCGGCCGCTCCTTCGGCAGCGTGGACTCGATGACATCGGTCACCCGGCCCGGCCGCGGGCTCATCACCACGATCTTGGTGGAAAGATAGACCGCCTCCGGAATGGAGTGCGTGACGAAGCAGATCGTCTTGTCCGTCCGGTCCCACAACTTGAGGAGTTGCTCGTTGAGGTGGTCGCGCACGATCTCGTCCAGCGCGCCGAACGGTTCGTCCATGAGCAGCAGGTCCGCATCGAAGGCAAGCGCCCTTGCGATGGAGGCGCGCTGCTGCATGCCGCCAGAGAGTTGCCAGGGATATTTCTTGCCGAACCCCGCCAGGTCCACAAGGTCGAGCACGCGGGCAATACGCTCGCGTTGCTCGGCGCGGGGAATGCCCATGATTTCGAGCGGCAGCGCGATGTTCTTCTCGATGGTCCGCCACGGATAGAGCGAGGCGGACTGGAACACGTAGCCGTAGGCGCGTGCGCGCCGGGCTTCTTCCGGCGTCATGCCGTTGACCGATATGGTGCCCCCGGTCGGCTGTTCGAGATCGGCAATGACGCGCAGGAACGTGGTCTTGCCGCAGCCCGAAGGCCCGATGAAGGAGACGAATTCGCCCTTGCCGATGTCCAGGTTGACATCCGACAGGGCGTGAACCGGCCCGTCATTGGTCTCGAACGTCAGCGAAAGGTCCTGGGCGGAGATGACTCCGCCCGTCTTGATGATTGCGTGTTGCAAGTTACACCCCGCTCGCCGGAATGCCGCTGCGCTCCACCTTGCGAGGCGCAACCAGTTCCTTCCAGGTCGAAAGGGCCTTGTTCACCGCCATGTGCGGCTCCCGGCCGACGAACTCGCCATGGCCGGGCTTCGCCTGCACCTCGCCATTGTCGACCGCGATCTCGCCGCGCGTCAGCACGTATTTGGGCAGGCCCTTCACCTTGATGCCCTCAAAGACATTGTAGTCGATGGCCGATTGCTGCTTGTCGGCAGAGATTGTCTTCTCGGCCTCCGGGTCCCAGACCACGATATCCGCATCCGCGCCTTCCACGATGGCGCCCTTGCGGGGATACATGTTGAGAATCTTGGCGATGTTGGTGGACGTGACCGCGACGAACTCGTTCATGGTCAGCCGCCCGGTGTTGACGCCATGGGTCCACAGGACCGGCATGCGGTCTTCCAGTCCGCCCGTGCCGTTCGGGATCTTGGTGAAATCGCCCACGCCGTAGCGCTTCTGTTCCGTCGTGAACGCGCAATGGTCGGTCGCGACCACCTGCAGCGATCCGGACGCCAGGCCCGCCCACAGCGAATCCTGGTGCTGCTTGTTGCGGAAGGGCGGGCTCATCACGCGCCGCGCGGCATGGTCCCAGTCCTTGTCGAAATACTCGTTCTCGTCCAGCACCAGGTGCTGGATCAGCGGCTCGCCGAAGACCCGCATGCCCTTCTGGCGTGCCCGGCGGATGGCCTCGTGGGCCTGTTCGCAGGACGTATGCACGACATAGAGCGGCACGCCGGCCATGTCGGCGATCATGATGGCGCGGTTCGTCGCCTCGCCCTCCACCTCCGGCGGGCGCGAATAGGCGTGCGCCTCCGGCCCGTCATTGCCTTCCGCCATCAGCTTCTGCTGCAGGGATGCGACGACATCGCCGTTCTCGGCATGGACGAGCGGCAGCGCGCCCAGTTCGGCGCAACGCTGGAACGACGCGTACATCTCGTCGTCATTGACCATCAGAGCGCCCTTGTAGGCCATGAAGTGCTTGAACGAGGTGATGCCGCGCTCCACGACTTCCGGCATCTCGTTGAAGACCTGCTCGCCCCACCAGGTAATCGCCATGTGGTAGGAATAGTCGCAGCACGCCCGCGTCGACTTGTTCGACCAGCGGTCAATGGCCGCCAGCAGGGATTCGCCCGGGTTCGGCAGGCAGAAATCCACCACCATCGTGGTCCCGCCGGACACCGCGGCACGAGTTCCGCTTTCGAAATCGTCCGACGAATAGGTGCCCATGAAGGGCATTTCGAGATGCGTGTGCGGATCGATTCCGCCCGGCATCACATAGCAGCCGGTGGCGTCGATCTCGTGATCGCCGTGCAGGTCGTGCCCGATTGCGACGATCTTGTCGTGCTTGACCAGCACGTCCGCCTTCCAGGTGCGGTCGGCTGTGACAATTGTTCCGTTCTTGATGACCTTGCTCATGGTCCGTTCCCCTTATTGGTTTTGATTGGTACGGCTCAACTGGCGTAAGAGGGGTCCTCCGCGTCCAGAATCCGTTTCATCTCCTCGAAATGGGCGAATTCAGCCTGTTTGTAGACCTCCCATTCGGCCGCTGTGGCTTCCGCCAGTTCGTCATCCATGATGGCGAGCGGCCGGCCGGTCTGGTAGGCCAGCACCAGTTGGCGCGCTGCCCTTTCCAGATGGTACATGGCATCGAAGGCTTCCGCGACCGTGGGGGCGACGGTCGTCACGCCATGATTGCCCATCATCACCTGCCGGTGATTGCCGATGGCCGCGGCGATCCGCTCGCCCTCGGCCTCCTGCGTCGCGATCCCGCCAAAGTCGAGATCGTAGGCGATGCGCCGGAAGAAGCGCGCCGTCACCTGGTCGACCGGATGGATCACCGGATCCTTCAGGCAGGCCAGCGTCGTGGCGTAGGGCGGGTGCAGGTGCAGCGCCACCCGCGCCTGCGGCAGGCGCCGGTGAATGGCCGAATGGATCGACCATGCCGACGGATCCGGCGCATCCGGGCGGTTCATGGTTTCCGGGTCGTCGGCATCCACCAGCAGCAGGTCCGATGCCCTGAGCCGCGAGAAATGCCGCCAGCGCGGATTGACCAGAAACCGTTTCCCGTCGGCCGACACGGCCGCCGAGAAGTGGTTCGCGACGCCCTCGTGCCAGTCGTTGCGCGCCGCCAGCCGGAGCGCGGCCGCGAGATCGATGCGCAGTTGCGCCTCGTCGGTCGCGGCTGCCGCTGTATCCCGGATCGCAGTCAATGGTCCGTCACTCCACGATCTGGGCGGTTTCGACCACGGCATGGAACAGGACATCGGCGCCCGCGCGCGCCCATTCCTTCGATATCTCCTCCGCCTCGTTGTGCGACAGCCCGTCGACGCAGGGACACATCACCATCGCAGTCGGCGCCACGCGGTTGATCCAGCAGGCGTCATGGCCGGCGCCGGAGATGATGTTCCGGTGCGAGTAGCCCAGCCGTTCGGCGGCATCGCGGATCGCCTTGACGCAACCGGCGTCGAACTCCACCGGATCGAACCCGCCGACCTTCTCGAACTCCACCTGCAAGCCCATCTCGTCGCAGATTTCCTTCGCTCCGATCTTCAGGCGCTGTTCCATGTCCTGGATGACGGCGAGATCCGGCGAGCGGAAGTCCACCGTGAAAACAGCCTTGCCGGGAATGACGTTGCGGCTGTTGGGGTGAACCTCGATATGCCCTGCCGCGCCGACGGCATGCGGCGCATGCGAAAGCGCGATCTCGTCGACAAGCTGGAGGATGCGCGCCATGCCGAGACCGGCATTGCGGCGCATCGGCATGGGCGTGGAGCCGGTATGCGCCTCCTTGCCCGTCACCGTCACCTGCGTCCATGAAAGGCCCTGCCCGTGCGTGACGACGCCGATGTCCTTGCCTTCGGCTTCCAGGATCGGCCCCTGCTCGATATGCAGCTCGAAGAACGCGTGCATCTTGCGCGCCCCGACCTTTTCCTCGCCCTTCCAGCCGATGCGCACGAGTTCGTCGCCGAAGCGCTTGCCCTCCGCATCCGTCCGGTCATAGGCCCAGTCCTGGCCGTGAATGCCGGCGAAGACACCCGAGGCGAGCATGGCCGGCGCAAACCGCGTGCCCTCCTCGTTCGTCCAGTTGGTGACGACGATCGGATGCTTGGTGCGGATGCCGAGATCGTTCAGCGTGCGGATCACCTCCAGGCCACCCAGAACGCCCAGCACGCCGTCATACTTGCCGCCGGTCGGCTGCGTGTCGAGATGAGAGCCCACATAGACCGGCAAGGCGCCGGCGTCCTCGCCCGGACGCATGGCAAACATGTTGCCCATCTCGTCCACGCCCATGGTGCAGCCGGCTGCCTCGCACCAGGCCTGGAAGAGCCGGCGCCCCTCGCCATCGGCATCGGTCAGTGTCTGGCGGTTGTTGCCGCCAGCCACCCCCGGACCGATTTTCGCCATTTCCATGAGCGAATCCCACAGCCTGTCGGCGTTGATCCGCATGTTTTCACCCGGTGCTGCCATTCCTGTTCCCCTTCTGTCTTCTTGTCTGGAGCGGCATGCGGCGGGTCTGCCCCGGTTGGATCGAAAGTCTCAATCCACCTCGTTCAGCACCTCGCGCACATGGTCGATGAGTTCGTCGATCTGGCCCTTCGTGATAATCAGCGGCGGCGACAGGGCGATGATGTCGCCTGTCGTGCGGATCAGGGCGCCCTTCTCGTAGGCCTTGACGAAGGCCGAGAAGGCCCGGCGGGTCGGTTCGCCGGCAATGGGCTCCAGTTCGATGGCCCCGACGAGGCCGATATTGCGGATGTCGATGACGTGCGGCTCGTCTTTCAGCGAATGCAGCGCGTCTTCCCAGTGCTGCGCCAGTTCCGCGCCGCGCTCGAGCAGGCCTTCTTCCTTGTAGGTGTCGAGCGTGGCGATGGCCGCAGCCGAGGCAATCGGGTTGCCCGAATAGGTATAGCCGTGGAAGAACTCGATCAGGTGCTCAGGCCCGGTCATGAAGGTGTCGTGGATCTCCTTGGTCACGAACACCGCGCCCATCGGGATCACGCCGTTGGTCAGGCCCTTGGCAGTTACCATGATGTCGGGCTTCACGCCGAAGTAATCGGCGCCGAACGGCGTGCCGAGACGCCCGTAGCCCGTGATCACCTCGTCGAAGATCAGCAGGATGCCGTGCTTGGTGCAGATGTCGCGCAGGCGCTGGAGATAACCCTTCGGCGGAATGAGCACGCCGGTCGAGCCCGCCACCGGCTCCACGATCACCGCGGCGATGGTCGAGGCGTCGTGCAGCGTCACGATCCGCTCCAGTTCGTCCGCCAGGTCGCCGCCGTGCTCCGGCTCGCCGCGGGTGAATGCGTTCTTGCCCGGCTGGTGCGTGTGGGGCATGTGGTCCACGCCGGTCAGCAGCGTGCCGAACATCTTCCGGTTGGCCACGATGCCACCCACCGAGATGCCGCCGAAGTTGACCCCGTGATAGCCCCGCTCGCGACCGATCAGGCGGAACCGCGATCCGTTGCCCTTGGCCCGGTGATAGGCGATGGCGACCTTGAGCGCCGTGTCGACCGATTCCGACCCCGAATTCGTGAACAGCACATGCGCCATGTTGTCCGGCGCGATGTCGATGAGCCGGTTGGCCAGTTCGAAAGCCTTGGGATGGCCCATCTGGAAGGCCGGGGCATAGTCAAGCTCGCCTGCCTGCTCGCGAATCGCTTCCGTGATCTTCGGCCGGCAATGACCGGCATTGACGCACCAAAGGCCCGCCGTGCCGTCGAGGATCTTGCGCCCGTCGGAGGCGGTGTAGTGCATGTCCTGCGCACCCACCAGCATTCGTGGCGCCTTCTTGAACTGGCGATTGGCCGTGAAAGGCATCCAGAACGCACTCAGATCGTTTGGCGCCACTGCAAGACGGTTGGACATGCGGTTTTCTCCCCGGTTGTTGAGCCGGTGCTGTTTGACCACGGCTGAAGCTGTGATACATATTTTTGACCGGTTGGACAAATCGTAGCATTGCCAATGCGAGGGTCAAGGGAAATTGCATGAGAGGGACAACCGTGACCACATTTAAGCCGGTGCCCCCCGGCCGGATGCGCAAGAACCGGAAACCCGCGCCATGGCGATGACGGAAAACCGGCCACAAACGCGAATCCAGCGCGAAAAGCGCGAGGTCATTCTCGAAGCCGCCCTCGATGTCTTTTCATCGCACGGATTTCGCGGCGCGACAATCGACCAGATCGCCGACGCCGCCGGCATGTCGAAACCCAACCTCCTCTATTACTTCAAGACCAAGGAAGCGATCTTCGAGACGCTGATCCACGGCCTGCTCGACATGTGGCTCGATCCGCTGAAAGCCATGAACGAGGATGGCGACGCGATCGTCGAACTGCGCTCCTACATCCGCCGCAAGATCGAGATGGCGCGCGATTTCCCGCGCGAAAGCCGTCTGTTTGCAAACGAAATCCTGCAAGGCGCGCCGCGGATCGTGGCAATGCTGGAGGGTGAACTGAAGCCGCTGGTCGACGAGAAGGCCAAGGTCCTGAAAAGCTGGATGCGCGCGGGCAAGCTCAAACAGGCCGATCCCTATCACCTGATCTTCGCCATCTGGGCGACCACCCAGCATTACGCCGATTTCGACATCCAGGTGCGGACCGTCCTGGGCCCCGACCGTGGTGGAGACGGCCGTTTCGAGGACGCCGCACGCTTTCTCGAACAACTCTTCCTTGCCGGCCTGCAACCCGGTTAGCACCGGCGCATCCCTCGCTTTTCCTGGTCCCTGCACTGGTCAGGCGGCGCCAAAGCGTTCAGGCTGCCGGCATGGCATGCTTCACGGGAAGAAAGGGAGAACACCATGGCAAAGCTCGTCGTCATCTACCGGGAACCGAAGGATCCGGCTGCCTTTGACGCCTATTACGCCGCGACGCATGTTCCGCTCGCCCAGAAGATACCGGGCGTGAAACGCTTCGATGTCTCCACCGGCCCCGTGACCGGACCGAAGGGCAAAACCGATGTGCACCTGGTTGCAACGCTCTATTTCGGCTCGCTGGCCGACCTCAAGGCTGGCCTTGCCTCGCCTGAGGGACAGGCAGCGGCAGCCGACCTGGCCAATTTCGCCGACGGCGGCGTCGAGTTGCTGATGTTCGAATCCCGTGCAATCGGCTGAACCGGGGCTGACTGGCCTTACGTGTCCGGCGAAAGGGCGAGGACCACGAGGCCCAGCACGGTGAACAGCGCACCGGCCATGACCACGGGCGCGGCCCAGCCATGGCCGATCAGGCCCTCAAGCATGATGACGAAAGTCGGCGTCAGGTAACCGTAGGCAAAGACCTTGGCGGCCGGCAGCCTCAGAGAGGCGAACTGCACGAGGAAAAGCGTGAAGGCCGTCGTCACGATGGCAAGATAGGCCACCGCCACCCACACGATTGCCGGCAGCCCGGCCCAGTCCGTTTCCGCGATGCCGGACCAGCCATAGAGCGAGACGATGACGGCGGTCGCCGCCACCGACCACATCGTGGAGACAGTGACGGGTTCGCCGCGCGAAAACAGCCGGACGAGAGGCGCATAGGCGGCATGGCAGATCACGCCGACCAGATAGACCAGTTCGCCGCGTCCGATCTCGAAGCGCATGAGGGCGGCCGGATCCCCGCGAAAGATGACCCAGACGGCGCCTGAAGCGGCGACAAGCAGGCTGACAAGCACGACCGGGCGCGGAACCTGGCGCAGCAGGAGGAAACCGAAGATCGCCGAGAAGAAAGGGTTCAGCGTGAAGATGGCGCCGATGGAAACCGGGCTGGCAATGCCAAGCGCGTAGAACATCGTGACGAAATAGACGCTCATCACGCCGCCCAGCAAGAGGAAGCGCCACGGCTGGGCCGGCCAGCGCAATCCGCCGCGTACCGTTGCCGCCACCACCAGCGCCATCACGCCCGCGCCGAGGACGAAACGGATGGCGGTGATCGGCGCCGCGCCGATATGCGGCGCCGTCAGTGCACCCAGGGTGAACGAAGCCGAGATCAGCGCCGCGAACAGCAGCATCGCCATGTGGCCGAGCCACTTCTGCCGCCCCACGGCGTGTGACTGTCGGCTCATGGTTCTCTCCTCCTTGCGTGCCGGGACTGGCCGCGGACCGGATCGCGATCCGGAGCCAGCCCGGCACGCTCGGGGGAGTATCTGTCAGGCCTACTCCGCCGCCTGGCGCGCCGCCGGATTGTTGGGATGCGTGGTCCAGTTCGCATAGTCGCCTTCGACCACCTTGCCCGTGCGCTTGTCCATCTCTCCGGCCTTCAACGGCACCATGGTGATGCAGTTATCCACCGGGCAGACATCGACGCACAGGTTGCAGCCCACGCACTCCTCCTCGATCACCTCGAAATGGCGCTCGCCATTGACCAGATGCGTGATCGCCTGGTGCGAGGTATCCTCGCAGGCGATATGGCAACGGCCGCACTTGATGCAGGCATCCTGGTCGATGCGCGCCTTCGTGGTGTAGTTGAGGTTGAGATACTGCCAGTCGGTGACGTTGCCAACCGCCCGCCCGATGACGCTGTCGAGATCGGCATGGCCCTTTTCGTCCATCCAGTTCTCCAGCCCGGCGATCATTTCCTGCACGACCTTGAAGCCGTAGGTCATCGCCGCCGTGCAGACCTGCACCGTGCCGCAGCCGAGCGCCAGGAATTCCGCCGCATCGCGCCAGGTGGTAACGCCGCCAATGCCCGAGATTGGCAGGCCGGCGGTCGCCGGATTGCGCGCGATCTCGGCCACCATGTTCAGCGCGATCGGCTTGACCGCCGGCCCGCAATAGCCGCCATGGGTGCCCTTGCCGTCGATGGTCGGCTCGGGCGCGAAGCTGTCCAGGTCGACCGAGGTGATCGAGTTGATCGTGTTGATCAGGCTCACCGCATCGGCGCCGCCCCGCTTGGCCGCCTCGGCGGGATAGATGATGTTGGTGATGTTCGGCGTCAGCTTGACGATCACCGGCATGCGCGTGTTCTGCTTGCACCAGCGGGTGACCATCTCGATGTACTCGGGCACCTGGCCCACCGCCGATCCCATGCCGCGCTCGGCCATGCCGTGCGGGCAGCCGAAGTTCAGCTCGATCCCGTCGGCACCGGTTTCCTCCACCAGCGGCAGGATCGCCTTCCAGGCGTTTTCCTCGCAGGGAACCATGAGCGACACGATCAGCGCCCGGTCCGGATAGTCGCGCTTGACCGCCTTGATCTCGCGCAGGTTGACCTCAAGGGGCCTGTCCGTGATCAACTCGATGTTGTTGAGGCCGAGCAGGCGCCGGTCCGCGCCCCAGATCGCGCCGTAGCGCGGTCCGTTGACGTTGACGACCGGCGGCCCGTCCTCGCCGAGCGTCTTCCAGACGACGCCACCCCAGCCGGCCTCGTAGGCGCGGCGGACATTGTACTCCTTGTCGGTGGGCGGCGCGGAGGCCAGCCAGAACGGATTGGGCGACTTGATGCCGAGGAAGTTGGAAGCAAGATTGGCCATGGGTTCTCTCCTCCCGGTCAGGCTGTCAGCGCGTTGTGAATGGATTCGGCTGCGTCACGCCCCTGCGCAACGGCCGTGACGGTGAGATCGTCACCGCTGTTGGTGCAGTCGCCCCCGGCCCAGACCGAGGGCAGCGACGTGCGCCCTTCTGCATCGACGGCAATCCGCCCGCCTTCCAGCGTGATGGACGGCGAGGAACCGTTGAGGCTCGAAGGCGCGAAGGCCTGCCCGATCGCCTTGAACACCTGGTCGCAGGCAATGGTCACCGTTTCGCCGGCCCGCTCGAACTCGATCGACGTCACCTTGCCGCCCTCGGCGACGATGCGCTTCGGCTGCATGTCGAAACGCAGCACGACGCCCTTGGTCTGCGCCAGTTCCTGCTCGAAGGGTGACGCCTTCATCCGCGACTGCGGCCCGCGATAGGCCACCGTCACCTCGTCGGCACCCAGCGCCTTCGCCTGCACCGCGGCGTCGATGGCCGTCATGCCGCCGCCGATGACCACGACGCGCCGGCCCACCGGAACGCGCCCCAGGTCTTCGGCCTGCCGCAGTCCGGCAATCCAGTCGACCGCATCGTCGGAGCCTTCGGCATCGGTATCGCCGCTGCCCAGCGCATTCACGCCGGCAAGGCCCATGCCGAGGAAGACGGCATCGTAGCGCCCCAGGAGATCGGCAAGATGGACGTCGCGACCAAGCATCTGGCCATGGTGGATCGCGATGCCGCCGATGGCCGTGACATAGTCCACCTCGGCCTGGGCGAAGCGGTCGGTCGCCTTGTAGGCGGCGATGCCGTATTCGTTCAACCCGCCGGACTTGTCGCGCGCCTCGATGATATCGACCGCGTGGCCCTTTGTCGCCAGGCGATGGGCGCAGGCCAGGCCCGCCGGACCGGCACCGATCACGGCGACCGTCTTGCCCGTCGAAGGCGCACGGCGGTAGAACTGCTTGCCCTCGCGCATTGCCGTGTCCGTGGCATAGCGCTGGAGTTCACCGATGCGCACCGGCTTGCCCTCGGCCACCTCGCGCACACACACCTCCTCGCACAGCGTTTCCGTGGGGCAGACACGCGCACACATGCCCCCGAGGATGTTCTGGTCGAAGATCGTCTTGGCCGCCCCCAGCGGATTCCCGGTCTGGATCTGGCGTATGAACATCGGAATGTCGATCGCCGTCGGGCAGGCGTTCATGCACGGCGCATCGTGGCAGAAGTAGCAGCGGTCCGATTCCACCCGCGCTTCATGCCCGTCCAGTGGCGGGTGCAGGTCGGAAAAGTTGCGGGCATAGTCCTCGGGCGTCAGCCGTCCAGCGGCAATACCCTCCTTGACGGAGTTTTCAGCCATTTTCAGTTCCCCATTTTCACTTCTTTTGCAGGAAGGCTAGCACAGAAAATTTTTTTATCAATCGGTCAAAACACGATTGATGCACTTTCATCGCAATGAATCGCGCGGTCCCCGTTCGGGTCGGGATGTTTCGTTTAATGATAATAAATCAATACGTTGAGATGATTTCCGGAATCGGCATCTGGGCGAATTGAATCATTGCTTGAAGCACGCAGCGGGCCGCCCGGGCCGCCCCCGGATCAGCCGCCGGGGCGGAAACCGCGGGCGAGCGCCGTCTCGAAATGCGCGGTTGCAATGGCATCGATGCGCCGCGCCGCCTTGTCCCGGCCCATGACAGCCTTGAGGCGTGCATTGGCATACTGGATGGCGGCCTGCACGAAGGCACGATCGGCGCTGTCCGGCACAAGCGCGAGCCAGACCGGCTCCCAGACTTCGTGCGCTTCCCAGAAAAATCCCCGCCGCAACAGGACGAAACCGGCGGCCCAGGCCTCGCTCTCCCGCCAGTTGGCTGCCGTCACCGCATCGCCGGCACGGGCGGAAATATCGAACACGGCGCCGGTTGAGGGACGCGGCGTCTTGCCGGGGAGGTAGGGCTGTTCCGGCAGGCGGCTGACCAGAAACGAATCGAGCCGGACAAACCAGTCCGGCCCGATTGCCTGTTCGGCCTCTACGAGCGCCTTTTCCAGCGCGGTCACGGTCAGGCGCGCAGCTTGAAACGCTGGATCTTGCCGGTCGCCGTCTTGGGCAGGTCGTCGACGACTTCCACCCAGCGCGGATACTTCCACTTGCCGATCTTTTCCTTGACATGCTCCTTGAGCGCCTCGCGGAAGGTCTCGTTGTCCTCGCCATCCTCCTTGAGGACGACGAAGGCTTTCGGCTTTTCCAGCCCGTCCTCGTCGCGCTCGGCCACCACCGCCGCCTCGAGCACGGCCGGATGGGTGACAAGCGCCTGCTCCACCTCGAAGGGTGACAGCCATATGCCCGACACCTTGAACATGTCGTCGGTGCGCCCGCAATAGACCAGCCGCCCGTCGTCGCGCAGTTCGTACTTGTCGCCGGTCCGCGTCCAGTTGCCCTCGAATGTCGACCGGCTCTTGTCCCGCTGGTTCCAGTAGCCGTCCGCTGCCGATGGCCCCTTGACCAGCAATTCGCCGACGCCGCCGGCCGCGACATCTTGGTTGTTCTCGTCCACCAGCCGCAATTCGTATCCGGGCACCGCCGTGCCCGACGTGCCGTAGACCACGTCGCCGCGCCGGTTCGACAGGAAGATGTGAAGCATTTCGGTGGACCCGACGCCGTCGAGGATCGGTGTCCCGGTGATCGCCTCCCAGCGCTTGCCGACCTCTTCCGGCAACGCCTCTCCCGCCGAGATCGAATGGCGCAGCCGGTCGAAACCCGCCGGCTTCGTGCCTTTCATCGCCGCGACAAGCGCGGCATAGAGCGTCGGCACGCCGCAGAAGATGGACGGCCGGTGGCGTTCGAAAATGTCCAGCACGCTGTCGGGCGTCGGCCGGCCGGCCAGGATCACGGTGGTCGCGCCGACCGACATCGGAAAGGTCATCGCGTTGCCGAGACCATAGGCGAAGAAGAACTTTGCCGCGGAATAGACGACGTCATCCTCGCGAATGCCGAGAACCTGCGTGCCATAGGTGTCGGCGGTGGCCTTCAGGCTTCCGTGGACATGACGAACGCCCTTGGGCCTTCCGGTGGAACCCGACGAATAGAGCCAGAAGGCGCATTCATCGGCGCTTGCCTCGATCATCGGCTCGGCTTCGCTGGCCGCCAGTTCGCTGGCGAAATGCAGGGTGCCGTCGGGGGCGTTGTCGCCGATGAAGACCACCTTCTCGATGAAGGGCTGGTCCTTGATGACCGGCTCCACCACGGGCCACAGCGCTTGCGAGACGAACAGGATCCGCGCCCGGCTGTCACGCAGGATGGCGTCGTAGACATCGCCACCCAGCAGCGTGTTGATGGCGATCGGGACAACACCGCATTTCAGCGAGCCCCAGAAGATGATCGGGAATTCGACCACGTCGAGGACGATCATCGCCGCGCGATCCTCGCGGCGGATGCCGTGACGCCGGTAGAACGAGGCCATCCGGTCGCTTGCCTCGGCGAGACCGCCATAGGTCAGCGTTCGCCCGCCAGGCTGCGATTCCACGAAGGCGGGCTTGTCCGCCCTCGCATCCAGATGCCTGTCCACGAAAAACCATGCGGCGTTGGCGTTGGCCTCGCTCATCCATCCCTCCCCGGAACCGGAAAGCGCCGAACTTCTGATCCGGCGCCCGATCATTGTTGATTGCCGCCTTCGCTCCTCCGCGTGCAGCATTGTGCATTATCATGCATATTTCTGCAGGGGTGGGCAAGCCATTCGCGCATTCCTCGGCAATTTTTTTCCTTTCCGGCCCGGATTGAGGGACCTGCGCTAACGGCAATACGGCGCGAAGATGGATTCGGCTGGTCCGTTTCGCCTTTGAAACAAGGGGTTTTACGCTTGATCGAGGTCAAGGCGCCAACGAAACGGGATTTGTATTTTCAATATGAGGAATTATGTACGCAACAAGCGCCATGCGCAGGGTTGGTCGGCGGACATGCTGCGCCGGACTTGCAAAATGGCATCACGCGCGATAGTCTCCGGCTGAACAGGATGTGCAAGATAATGCAGGCTATGGACTGGTCATCGAGAAACAAGAGCCAAAAGGCGCCCGCGGGGGGCCGGCTGTGCTGGGCATCCCGCCTGCGGGACAGGATGCGTGCTTCCGGCCTGCGCCCGACGCGCCAGCGCATGCATCTGGCAACGCTTCTCTTTACCCGGGGCGACAGGCATGTGACGGCGGAGGAAATCCACGCCGAGGCGCAGCAGGAAAACATCGCCGTCTCGCTCGCAACGGTCTACAACACGTTGCACCAGTTCACCGAAGCAGGTCTTCTGCGCGTGCTCGCCATCGAGACGAACAAGACCTACTTCGACACCAACACATCCGATCATCATCACTTCTTTGTCGAAGGCCGGGGGCAGGTTCTCGATATTCCGGACCAGGGACCGGACGGAACGCTCAAGGTCGAAAACCTTCCCGAGCCACCGGAAGGCATGGAAATCGCCCATGTCGACGTGGTGGTGCGCCTGCGGCCCAAGGCGCGGGGCTGACGCCGGCGCCGGATCGGAACACGGATCTTTTTGCGACCCGCCACTGAAGCCACAGGCCTGTCCGGCGCGTTTTGGCTGAACCTTCTCGCGGCGGCGCGCGGCATCCCGGGAGATCCTGCATGACAATCGCAATCACCGGTTTCGCCCTTCGCCAATGGCAGGAGGATGCGGGCGCAAAGCGCATCACGGACCTGCCGCCCGACCGGCTTGTCGCGCTAGCCAATGCGGCCCTGGCGCGGGGTGCGCCGCTCGTCGATGGCTACGCGCCTTTCTGCAAGCATATCTTCCTGGAAAATCCTTCCCCCACGCGCTGCTCCTTCGCCCCGGTCACCGAAGGCAATCGTCACTGCCTCGTGTCCGGCTATAAGGCCCGCCGCGAGGGGGAACTTCCCGTCCTGGAACGCTGGTTCGAAGGTGTCGAGGCGCCCGTTGCCAGATGGCTGGACGTGATCCTCTATTCCAAGGCACAGCTTGATGCCGAGGCTGCCGAGGGGCCGGAAGACGAGGCCGTGCCGGAATGCGAATGGGGCATTGTCTCGGTGATCGGCACCCTTGAGCCGACAGAGCCGCCCATGCCGCCGATCACCCAGATGCGCAACAGCCTGGGACGCGCCGAGGGCGGTTCAGGCGTTCCCATCGACCGCGCGGCCTATGCCCGCGCCGTCGATTTCTGGGAACGCCATGCCTCGATCCGCTGAGCCGGATCCTTCTATTGCACGAACAGGTCGACGCTGGCTGCACGTCCGGCCGCGTCGATCACGGTCAGGCGCTGCTGTCCCTTGCCGTCCGGCTGCCATTGGCGCACCCGCCGCCGCGAGGCGCCATCCAGCGGCGCGCCATTGGCCAGCCAGCGGAACGGCGCCCGCCCGCCCTGCAACTTGATGATGAGCGGCTGGACCGGCCCGCCACCGGCAAGGTCGACCCGTGCGCCCGAAGGCGGATAGACGATGACCGGCGCCGGTTCCGGCGCATCGCGCGTTTCGCCCGGCGCACGCGACACAAAGCGCCTGAGCGCCTGCGGCAACTCGCCATGGGCAAGCAGCACCGCGCCGCGCGGCTTCGACGGCAGCGGGCGCAATGCGAGACCCGCGCGTGACCAGCCATTGAAAAGAATCGGCGCGGCAGCTTCCGCGCCACTCAGGCCCGGCACGGCGCCATTGTCGGGCCGCCCCACCCAGACGGCCAGCACGTGGGCGCCGTCGAACCCCACCGCCCAGGCATCGCGATATCCGTAGGAGGTCCCGGTCTTGTACGCGAGACCAAGCTGTGCCGCGCCCACGGGCGGCGCAATTCCCGACAGGATACCGCCCACCTGCCAGGCCGCCGAAGGCTCCAGGATGCGCGAGCGCCTCGGTCTCTCCGAGCGATCCAGGATGAACCGTGCGGCGGCGCTCTCTGCCTGGTTGGCAAAGGCGGTATAGGCCTGAGCGAGCCCCGTCAGCGTAACGCCCGCGCCGCCCAGTCCGACGGCAAGGCCCGGCGCCCCGCCATCGGGCAGAACGAGCCTGGCGCCCGCCCGTCGTAGCCGGGACGACAATCGCATGGGTCCGACAGCGTCGAGAAGGCGGACGGCCGGGACATTCAGCGACCATTGCAAGGCCTCGCGCACCGTGACATCGCCCTTGTAGTCCATGTCGAAATTGGCCGGCCGGTAGCCGCCGAAATCGGCCGGCCGGTCGGAAATGATCGTTTCCGGGGCCGCGATCCCCTGTTCGAACGCCAGCCCGTAGATGAAAGGCTTGAGCGCCGAGCCGGGCGAACGCGGTACATCGGCCATGTCCACCCAGCCGGACCGGCTTTCATCGAGATGATCCGCCGATCCAACGCGCGCCAGCATCTCGCCCGTCGCCGCATCGAGCAGCACCATGGCGACCGAAACACCGGCGGGAAGCCGTGCGGCTCCCTCCCGCGCCACGCTTTCCAGCGCGCGCTGGTAGGTCGCGTCCAGTGTGAGCCGGTGCGGGGCATCCCGCTGGTCCGTCTTTGCCAGAACAGCCATGGACAGGTGCGCGCTCAGCGCGGGCATGGCCTCACGGTCCTGCGGCACATCGAAGCCCGATGCCCGCGCGATTTCCGTTTGCGCAATGAGCCCGGCCCCGGCCATGCGCCACAACACCCTGTCGCGCGCGGCCCTTGCCTGGCGGGGCGCACGGTCAGGCCTGCGGCTTTCCGGCGATTGCGGGAGTGCCACCAGCAGGGCTGCCTCCGACAGCCTGAGCTTCAACGGCTCCTTGCCGAACCAGGCAAGGGATGCGGCGCGAATGCCTTCCAGGTTTCCCCCGTAGGGCGCCAGCACCAGGTAGCGCTCCAGGATCTCGCGCTTGGAAAGCCGCCGCTCGATCTGAACGGCCCGCGCCATTTGCCGGAGTTTGGCCGTGACAGACCGCTCCGCACGCGGCTCCATGAGCCGGGCAAGCTGCATGGTGATCGTCGATCCCCCGGAGACGATCCGCCCGTGGGTCGCAAACTGCCAGGCGGCGCGCATGATGGCCAGCGGGTCGATGCCATTATGGCCGAAGAACCGCTTGTCCTCGTAAGCCACCAGCATGGAGACGAATTGCGGGTCGACATCATCCAGCGACACGGGAAAGCGCCAACGCCCCTCCCCTGTCGCCTGCGCGAAAAGCAGCGTCCCGTCCCGGTCGAGCACCTCCGCCGAAACGGATGGCGGATCCAGCGGCGGCGGAAAGGCCTCGTCCAGGCCCGAAAGCGCGGCCATGGCGAGGCACAGGCCGGCCAGGGCCCCGGCAACCCATTTGAGGAAGGACAGCGCCTGCATCAGCGCGCCTCCCGGACCTCCACGAAGCCTGCTGCCGTGCGCGCCGCGAATTGCGGCCGGTACATGTCCTCCACATGGGCAGCCGGATGCACGAACGAACCGGGCGTCACCGCGCGCACCATGTAGGCCAGTTGCAGCGCGCGATTGTCGCCCGCCGAGCGGTCGAAGGCGGCCACGAACCGGTCATCCAGGAATTCCAGATGCGCCGGATTGACGTTGCCCAGCCAGTCGAAGTTCTTCAGTTGCGCACTGCCGGTCAGCGCCGGATTGTCGATCTCGAAACCGGCGGGCAGCAGGTCCGTGACGACGATGCGCGACGGCCAGGTGTTCAGTTCGGCGATCTGGAGCACCACCACCAACCGCTGGTTCTGCTCCACCTGTTGCAGGCTGGCAGGCCGGCCATCGAGCGTGAAGTAGCTGCGCGCGATGGTAAAGCCGTTTCCGCCAGCCGGCAGCGGATCGATCGGCGCGGCGACGGAGGTGACGACCGCCGTAACAGGCTCTGCGCCGTCATTGCGGACGGTGACAGGGGCATCCATCAGGTCGATGCCGGACCGGCGCACGGTGAACGGACCGCCATGCGACATGCCGTTGACGGTCAGTTGCATGGTCTCGTTCTGCCCTGCCAGCGCCCGCGCGGCCAGCAGCATCCAGGCGTTCTCCTGCGTCGACGTATGCGGGCGGCGCTCCTTCTGTTCGGCGACGAACCGTGTCATCGCCACCATGCCTGCCGGTTCCGGCCTGCTTTCCGCCGCCAGCGCCAGGATGGCAGCACCGTCGCGCAGCTTGGACCCGTAATCGGAACGCGCAGCAATCGCCTGATCGGATTGCGCCTGCGCCAGGTCGAGCGCGGCACGGAAAAGCCGTCCCGACCGGTCGCCATCGCCGTAAAGCGACAGGCTTGCAGCCAGTTGCGCCCGCGCCATCGGGCTGTCGAATGCGTCCAGCTTCGTGTCCGCGTAATAACGCAGGTCCCCGGCGGACGCCTTGCGGTTGCGCGCCAGCACATAGAGCGCATAAGCGATCTCTCGCCCCTGCCCGCTGACATCGTTCACATAGGCGAGATTGTTCTCCAGGTTTCCTGTTGCCAGATCCATGGCGGCCTGCGGCACGTCAAATCCCTTTTCGCGCGCCCGCGTCAGGAAATCCGTGACATAGGCATCGAGCCACAGGTCGCCGGAACCGGGCGACCACAGGCCGAAGGAACCGCTGGCTGACTGGAACGCGAGCACGCGCGCGATGGCGTCCTCGATCCGCTTGTCGATGGCCGGATCGCTCGCCTCGCCTTCCAGTTCCGACAGGTAGAGCAGCGGCAGCGCGCGGCTCGTGGTCTGTTCCGCGCAGCCATAGGGATAACGGTCGAGGCTCATCAGCAGGCCCGGAACATCGAAGGCCGCCAGGCGCGTCACCGAGACCGATACCGTGGCATCCCGTATGACGCTGTCCGCCAGCAATTGCCGGTCCACCGTCAGGCCGCCGCCATTGGCGAAGAGTTCGATTTCGCGGCGAACCGTGACCGGCAGCGCGCCGGGCCGCACGGGGAATGCCACGTCATGCGCGACCTGCACGCCATCGCCATGGGTGAGTGTCAGGGTCAGGCCGGCCGGTCCCGGCGCATTGGCGGTCACGGGGAGGCGAAGAACGCTGCGGCCGCCTTCTTGCAGCACGATGCGCGCCGGCAGGCTGCCGGCAAGCGCCAGGGGGCCGCTGGTCTCCACGGCCACGGCATATTCGCCCGCCGGTCCGTCGGTATTGGCGATGTCGAAGCGAAGATCGGCCAGGTCGCCCGTTGCCATGAAGCGCGGCGCACCGGCGATCACCACGACCGGCTCGCGCACGATCACGTCCCTGGCGGCCGAACCGGTCGCCGTGGCGCTCCATGCCGTCGCCATCACGCGCACCGTGCCGTTGAACTGCGGCATGTCGAACCGCACCGTTGCATTGCCGTCTGCGTCCAGTTGCACCGGACCGGAAAAGAAGGCCACGAGCCTGCCCTTGGGCGGGCTGCCCTTGGACTGCATGCCCGGACCATCGCCGCCCGTGCGCACACGCCCCAGCGCGCCCTGCGATCCGTCGATCAGGCGGCCATAGACATCGCGAAGTTCAAGGCCCATCCGGCGCTGGCCGTAATACCATTCCTCCGGTTTCGGCGCCTCGTAGCCGGTCAGGTTCAGGATGCCGACATCCACTGCCGCGATGGTGGCGAACATCGTTTCGCCCGCACGCGCGCCCGTCACACGCAGCGGAATCTCGAACGCCTGCCCGGGCACGGTCTGGTCCGGGGTCGCGATATCAAGCGAAAGCGTCCGTTCGCTGGCATCCACCGCCAGCCATTTCACGCCGATGGCCCGCCCCGGCATCCGGCTTTCACCGGCCGATCCGGGCCGGTAGAGCGTGGCGGTCACATAGGCGCCTGCCCCCCAGTCGTCGCCGACGGGAATTTCGATTTCGGCGCCCTCCGCCGGAACGCTTGCCCGCAAGGTGGAAAGGACACGGTCAGTCCCGACCGTCACGACCAATTCGCCTGCAAACCGCGGCGAGACCTTCAGCCGCGCCGTTTCGCCGGCCCGGTAGCGTGCCTTGTCCAGCGCGACTTCCAGCCCGTCGGGCGTATCGAGCGAGGAGGTCTCCACATACCATCCGGCATTGAACTCGTAGCTCGTGATCGCGTCCGCACCCTCGACCTCCAGCCGGTACCGGCCCCAGTCGACGGGCATGGAAAGCGATACGGGCGCATCCGACCTGGCATCCAGCGAACCGCTCGCCGCGACGGTCGTGAAATCGGCGGCTTCATAGCGCCAGCTGTTCCCGTCGCGATACCACTGGTAATTGCGCGTCACACGCAGCAGACGCCATTCCAGCCCTTCGGCCGCCACCCGCCCGCCATCGGGATCGACGGCGATGACATCGAAGGATACCGTGGAGCCTTCCGGCGCCTGGTCGTCCGCGAAACCGGCCTTGATGCCGATCATAATCTCCTGCGGCTTCACCGGAAGGGTGAGGCTGCGCTCTACCGCCCGCCCTGCGCCTTCGCGCATGCGGATCGTCACGGCCGCCTGAAGTGGCCGCGTCGTGGCCGGCAGCGTTCCGAGATCAATACCGACCTGCGCGCGCCCCTGCGCGTCGAGAACCGGAAGGCCCTGCAACGGCACTGTCGTCCGGCCCTCCTCGTCATCCTCGGCCAGGCCGAAAACATAGCCCTCATGGCCCGGCCGGCTTGCCACCGGGCTCACCTGCACCTCGCCTTCGATGGAAAGCCCTGCTGCCGGCGCACCATAGAGGAACCGTCCCGACACGACGACCGATCCGCCCTGCTCCGGATCGATGACCGGTCCGGACACCGCTTCCAGATCGAACTCGATCCGGTCCGGCACGAAATCCTCGACCAGGAATGTCTGCTCGGCGAGCGCGGCTTCCTTCGGATCGGCGTGGATGCGCACGGTCCACGCACCGCGCATGGCATTGTCCGGCAAATCAAGACCAACCACATGCCCGCCCGCCTTGGGCGCGGCCGAGACAAGGCGCCTGTCTTCCACACCGTCCGGCCGCCGGAAGATGAAGGTCAGCGGCAGGTCCTCGACCGCCTCCGCAGCGCCGTCACGCGCGAGCGCTGTCACGTGAACCGTGTCGCCGGCCCGGTAGATGCCGCGTTCGGCAAACGCATAGACGTCGATGGCACCCGGTGCCGGGCGTCCTTCCACGCCGCGATCCGACAGGTCAAAGCCCGCGCGGCCGAGATCGAGGAAGACGAAACCGGCGCCTTCGGCCTCCGCCAGTACAAGCGAAGGCGCAAGCCCGCCCTTGGCCCGCACGAGACCGGCGTCGAAACGCGCCACGCCGTCGCCGTCGGTGACGGCCTCTCCGAGAACCTCGTTGTTGCGGGCGATGAGCCGCACCGAAGCGCCGGCCAGAGGCAAGGCGGTGTCAAGCGAGCGGGCATGAACCCGCATTCCGTCGAGCCCGCTCTCGGCCGATAGCCCGATGTCGGAAACCGTGAACCATTGGGTCGCCCGGTTCTCCCAGTCGTCGGACCGCTCGCCGCTGGCCCTGGCGACAAGCGCATAGACACCGGGCTGCCGTTCGGCCAGCACGGTCTCCAGCGGCAGGGCCGTGGTTGCTTCCCGGTTCAGTTCACCGGGGGTCTCCATCGTGCCGGACCACACCAGTTCGCCCTGGCGCTCCTTGATATCCTCTGCCTGATAGCCCGAAAGGCCCTGCAGGAAGCGCCCGTCCTCCATCAGGCGGGTCAGCGCGCGCGGGCCGATGCGGTAGAGTTGCAGGTCGACCGCTTCGGCGTTCACGGTCACCACCGGAATGGCCTGACGCCCCTTGGCGGGCAGGACGAAGTCCTCCCCGGTGAACCGCGCGAAGGGCTGCCGGTCGCGGACATAGACGGAGATGTCCACCGGCGATTCCAGCACTTCCCCGACAGCCGACGGCAGGCCGTCGCGCAGCGTCACAGCAAAGCGCTCGCCATGCCTCAGTCCGTTGACGCAGATCTCGCGGCCCTGCGCGTCGAAGGCTGGCGGCTCGCCGCCATTCAGCCGCACGAACGGCGCGTAGTCGAAGCCCTTGACCAGGTTTTCCGAAAGCTGCAGGCAGGCGCGCGGACTGGCCGTGTCGGCATCGACGGTATTGTCGACAACCCGGAATCCCTTGCGCGCCCTCAGATCGGCAAAATCGGCGCGCACCTGCGCGTTTTCCAGGAGAGCAAGCGAGGCCTTGTATGCCTCCAGCGCCGGGCGGAACTGGCTGCGCAATTCCAGCGCCTTGGCCAGTTCGTCGAGCGCCGCCGCGCGGTCGGCCGTGGTGCGCGACGTGTCATAGGCGTTGTAGGCGGCCGATGTGGCGAATTGCTGCAACTGGTAGCGCTCAGCGCCGCGTTCCGGCGTCATGGCGCGGATGCCGCGGGCAAGATCGCGCCAGAGCGCGGAAACGTCCGGCGTGAGCGACAGGGCGCCGGAAAGAAGGGCGACGCCCTGACGCGCATCCCCGCCATTGAGTGCGGCGAGACCTTCCTCGGCCATCATGAAGGGCGAACGCCCCTCGAAGCGGCGGGCGTTTCCGGCCAGTTGCGACCGGTATTTCTCTGCTTCCACGGGCATGGAATCGGGAATGAAGGCAAGAGGCGGCGGCGCGCCGAGATCCTCGCGCGCTTCCACGACGACGCGGCCGGCTATGGCGCCGGCAAAACGGTTGAGCGCGCCATGGTCGCTCTTCAGGAAGCACCAGCCCGCCCGCACATTGTAGGTGAAGGCACGGCATTGCCTGTCGCCAAGACAGATCGCCTTGCATTGTTCCAGCGTGACGTCCTTTTCGGTCCTCAGGTCGAAACCGAAATAGTCCGCGTCCTCGACGGTTTCGATGCGCCGCACATCGGCCGCCATGGCAAGCTGAATGCTCGCCAGCGCCGCTGCGACAACCAGGATGAACCGTGAAAACGGGCGAGGAATGGACAGCATGGAAGCCTCCCGCTGTAGTTGACGCCCCTGTCAGAAGGGATGTTTCATCCGCTTTGCGCGAATGTCAACGGGCAAGGCGGGCGGGAGAGAGCCTCGCTTTCAGATTGGCAGGAAACCGTTCTCGCGGATCGCCTCGACCACCGCCTCCATGCTGTCCTCGACCGATGCCCTGGATGTGTCCACCATCGCTTCAGCCTTGGCATAGAGCGCCTCACGGCTGGTGAGGATGGACTTCAGCTCGTCCATCGCGGCCGGATTGCCTGCCATGGGCCGTTCGTCACCCTGGCCGCGCACGCGCGCCATGTGTTCTTCGGGCTCTGCTTTCAGCCAGATCGTGTGGCAATGGCGCAGCAGGTAATTATAGGTATCGGGCTCTGAAACGATGCCCCCCGCCACCGCCAGCACGAGCTGCTCATGCGTGGCAACCATGTTGACAAGGGCCTGTTTTTCCAGCCGCCGGTACCCTTCCTGGCCGTAAAGCGCGATGACCTCGTCGACCGGCATGCCGGCCACTTCCTCGATAACCTGGTTCAGTTCCACGAAGGCGACACCGAGTTTCTCCGCCGTCCTGCGGCCAAGCGTCGACTTGCCCGCCCCGCGCAGGCCGATCAGCGCCACGCGCCCGGCGCGGCGCGTACCTGTGTCGTTCGGGTCGAGGATTTCCATCACCCGCGCCCGCTGGTCACGGGTCGCCTGGCGGAAAAGCCGCATCAACGTGATGGCATCGGACGTCCAGGGATCATCACGGCCGACCAGCCATTCAACCTCGAAATCGAGCGAATTGGCGATCTTGCGCAACAAGGCGATCGACACATTGCCGTCGCCGCCCTCCAGTTGCGCCAGATAGCGCTGGGAGACACCCGAGAGTTCCGAAAGCTGGCGCCGCGAAATCCCCTTGCGATTGCGTGCCATGCGCACACGCTCGCCGACCATGGCAATGAATTCGGTGATCTCGCCATCCTCCGCTTCGTTTCCTATGGTCTGGCTGGCCTGCTTCAACATTGGCGTCCCCGGGCACCCGACTGGTTCGGTGCAGGATAATGCACCGGCAGGACCGCGGCAAGCTGCGTTATAATGCCTGAAACGGGAGGATGCCGGGTGGCGTCAGTCCGGGATGACGAGATGGGCGACCTTGTCGCGCACGAAGTCCGGCGCCTTGATTGCGGCCAGATGCGTCCGGGAATCCACGAACACCTCCACGAATTCGCCCTCGAAGCAAAGCACGCCGCCCTGGTAGCCCTTTACCGAAAAGCGGATCGAGCTCTCGCCAAGGCGCAACAGGCGCACCTGGCATTCAAGCGGATGGCGCGGCGTCACCGGTGAACGGAAATCGACCGAAAGATGGACGAAGGGCGTACCCACGCCCTTGTCGATGTTCATGCGGAACCAGTCCTCACCGACACGGGTTTCCCACCACGCGTCGATGGCCTCCAGCGCGAAATAGGGAATGCGTCCGGTATAGGCGATCCGCGCCGGGTCGCAATCGGCCCAGCCGACGCGGATCGTGTGCGTGAAGACCTTCTCGTCCTCAGTAGGTTTCGACATGGTAGCGTCCCTGTTCGCGCATGGCATCACGCAGGGAAATCCACTCCACTCCGGTGCTTTCTGCAATATTGGTCAGGGCCTTTTCCACACCCTCTTCCATGCCGCGCAGCCCGCAGATGTAGACATGGGTGTTCGGATCGCCCAGCAGTTCGGCGATCTCGTCTTCCTCGACCTTGAGCCTGTCCTGGACATATTCCTTCGGTGCGCCGGGCACGCGGGAGAAGACGAGGTGCTTGTTCAGGACCCGGTTGGGCACCTTGTTGAGCGGACCGAAATAGGGCAGGCAATCGGGCGAGCGCGCACCGAAGAAGAGCGTCATCGAGCCGCCATGGGTGCCCACGGTCCGCTGCCTGCGCATGGTGAAGGCGCGGAAGGGCGCCGAACCCGTCCCGGTGCAGATCATCAGCAGGCGGGCCTGCGGATCGTCCGGCAACAGGAAGGTCGATCCGAACGGACCCGTCACCTCCACCTCGTCGCCGATCTTCAGGTCGCAGACATAATTGGAACAGACGCCTTTTTCCTCCCGCTTCACCGTCAGCGAAACGTTGTTGTAGTTCGGCCTCTCGCCGTTGCGCGGGCTGGAAACGGAATAGAGGCGCGGCAGGTGCGGCTTGCCCTGCGCATCCGTCCCCGGTGCGATGATGCCGATCGACTGGCCCTCCAGCACCGGCATGGACTGGTTGCCGAAATCCAGGATGATGTGGCGCACGTCGCTGTCGGCCCCTTCGGCCGTCAGGCGGAAATTGCCTGTTACCCGGGCCTTGGCCGGCTTGGAGATCGTGTAGAGGTTGACCGTCGGCTTGGAGGCAGACGCCGGCGCCCGCGACCGCCCGCCAGCCCCGGCATGGGCCTCGGCCAGCAGCTTTGCCATGGCTTCGTCCAGGGCTTCGACGGCCGTGTCGCCGCCCCCGCCTTCGCCGCCGGCCGCGATGTCCTGCTGTTCGGGCAGTTCGTCCCACGAGAACTGCTCTTCCAGCGTATAGGGGGTCGTCACCACGCGCCATTCGTCGATGGAGCCGGTAGGACACACCGGAATGCAGTCCAGGCAGAAATTGCACTTGTCGAAATCCACCACCACGTTCAGGTCGTCATGGGTGATGGCCTGGATCGGGCATGTGTTCTCGCAGGTGTAGCAGCGGATGCAGATCTCCGGATCGATGAGATGCTGCTTGAGCGGCTTGGTCATGGTTCATCCCTCGGTCGCAGCGCTTGGGCGCCGTCGTTCTTCTGGCGAATGCAGGTCGCGGGAAGCAAACAAGGGACATGCCGATTTGGCAACTGCCAAGCACCATGCCCCTTGTCCGGATTACCCGCCCGCCGTCACGCCATGTGCAGCTTGACGTATTCGAAATCGCCCGGCTTGTTGTCGATGCCGACCTTCGGCGGAGCGATCCAGCCGGCGAACTTGCCCGGCTCGAAGACCGGCTTCATCAGCGACTGGATGAAGTCGCCATCGGCCTTCGACGGCAGCCATTCGTCGCGGCGGCTGTCCCATTCCTCGCGGCTGACGACCAGGCCTTCCGGCGTGACCGGCGCACCGGAGAAGGTGCCGATATGGCGGTGGAAAGCCTCATGCGGCAGGTTGAGTTCGAAGTCGACATTGTGCTTGCGGATGATCTGGTTCCAGCGGCGAACGCCGCCGCGGGCATCTTCCGTATAGTCGTCGCGAAGGCGCATGTTGATCGCCGAGATCGCATTGACGTCCTTGACCAGGATCTGCTTGCCGTCGAATTCGGCCACCGGGTAGGTCGCGTCCTTGAGCTGGTGATCGTCCTCCAGCTTGTTCTCGCGGTAGCGGCCCTTCAGGCCCCAGTTGAACGAGTTGGCGGCATTGGTCGAGATTTCCGAACCGAACAGGTCCAGCGAAAGCGTGTAGTGCAGGTTCAGCTTCTTCTGGATCGTCGGCAGGTCGATCACGCCGAGCGCGCGGATCTTGTCGGTGTCGAACGGGTCGGTGATGCCATGCTCGTTCATCACCTCGCAGGTGCGCTGGATCGTGCGGCCGACGCCGGTCTCGCCCACGAACATGTGGTGCGCTTCCTCCGTCAGCATGAAGCGGCAGGTACGGCTGAGCGGATCGAAGCCCGACTGGGCCAGCGATTCAAGCTGCATCTTTCCGTCACGGTCGGTGAAATAGGTGAACATGAAGAACGACAGCCAGTCCGGCGTCTCCTCGTTGAAGGCGCCCAGCATGCGCGGCGCTTCCTCCGAGCCCGACTGGCGGCGCAGCAGGTCGTCGGCTTCCTCGCGGCCGTCGGCCCCGAAATACTTGTGCAGCAGGTAGACCATGGCCCACAGGTGGCGGCCTTCCTCGACGTTCACCTGGAACAGGTTGCGCATGTCATAGAGCGACGGCGCGGTCTTGCCGAGGAACCTCTGCTGCTCCACCGACGCCGGCTCCGTGTCGCCCTGGATGACGATCAGGCGGCGCAGCAGCGCGCGGTATTCGCCGGGCACTTCCTGCCAGGCCGGCTCGCCGTAATGCTCGCCGCACGGAATGATGCGGTTCTCCACCTTCGGCGCCAGCAGCACGCCCCAGCGGTATTCCGGCATCTTCACATAGTCGAACTTGGCCCAGCCCTGCGGATCGACCGACACGGCGGTGCGAAGGTAGACCAGGCTCTTCTGGAAGTTTTCCGGGATCAGGTCGTTCCACCAGTTGATATAGCCCGGATGCCACTTCTCCAGCGCCTTGAGCACGCGCCGGTCGCTGGAAAGGCCCACATTGTTCGGAATCAGCGTGTCATAGGACACATTCATCGTATCTGACATTGTTCACTCCCGTTCGTTCATGACGTCGATGTTCCCGCATCCGGGGAAGTCCGGGCGCGCGTCCGCGCCCGGCAAATTCCGTGGCGGCCGCGTCACACGCGCCGCATGTCGTAATTGCCGCGCTGGCCGGTGCCGTAGCGCTGCAGCGCGCCTTCCGGTCCGACCGCGTTGGGACGCTGGAACACCCAGTTCTGCCAGGCCGTCAGGCGGCCGAAGATGCGCGTTTCCATCGTCTCCGGACCGGCAAAGCGCAGGTTCGCTTCCATCGCCGTCATGGCGTCGGGCGAGAAGGATGCGCGTTCCTCGAGGAAAATGCGCACCTCGTCCTCCCAGTCGATGTCGTCGAAGGCAAAGGTGACGAGGCCGAGATCGGAAGCCTCTTCGGCCTCCAGCGCCTCGCCCAGATGTTCCCTGGCCCCATTCACCCGCTCCGGCTCGCCCAGGAAACGGGTCTGCAGGCGGGTGAGGTCGTTCGACATCGGATAGGGTCCGAAATTGGCATCCGTCAGGCGGATCGTGGCGATCGGGCGGTTGTCGCCTTCGAACTCGCCTTCGGCCATGTAGGACCGGTCGACGGCAAACAGGATCTCGGCGAGCGTTCCCGCAAAGCAGGAACCCGGCTCCACAAGCGCCACCAGCGAACGCGACGTCAGGTCGAGACGCTTGAGCACGCGCTTCCAGTAGAGCGCGATCTCGCGGGCGAACCAGTCGGAACCGGCATTGTCCAGCACCACCTTCTCATGCGCCACGACCCTCTCCGGATCGCCCTGCGTGCGGATCACCAGCACGCCGATTTCCAGCTCGTTGAGACGCAGATGCAGGATCGCGTCGTCCAGTTCACGCGCGAGCCGCAGCATCCAGCCATCCGCACCCGCCGCGTGAAGCGCCGCCGCATCCGCCGGCGCGTCCTCTTGCGGGCCGGAAATCGTCATTGTCGCCAGCCGTTTGTCGCGGTCGATGGTCACTTCCACGGTGGAGTAGGACAGCGAACCATCCTCGTGGATCGTCCTGTCCAGCGGCGTCAGCTTGACGCCCCTGGCTCCCGAGGGACGGTCGGACATGGCGGCAAACGCCCTTGCCCGCTCGGCCACCGCGTCGTCGAACTTGGAATTGGCGACGACCTCGTCCACCAGCCGCCAGTCCTTGGCCTTCTTGCCGCGCACGCCCTCCTCGATGGAGCAGAACACGTCGGCGAGATCGCGCCGTACCTTGCGCTTGTCGGTCACGCGGGTCAGCCCGCCCGTGCCCGGCAGCACCGCCAGCAGCGGCACTTCCGGCAACGCCACGGAGGACGAACCGTCGTCGGTCAGGATGATATGGTCGCAGGCAAGAGCCAGTTCATAGCCACCGCCCGCGCAGGCACCCTTGACCGCAGCAATGTAGTACTGGCCGCTCTCGGCGCCCGCAGCCTCGAAGGTGTTGCGCGTCTCGTTGGTGAACTTGCAGAAGTTCACCTTGTGCGCATGGGCCGCGCCGCCGAGCATGCGGATATTGGCACCGGCACAGAAAACGCGGTCCTTGCCTGACTGCATCACCACGACCTTCACGTCCGGATGCTCGAAACGCAGGCGCTGCACCGCATCGGCCAGTTCGATATCGACGCCGAGGTCATAGGAATTGAGCTTGAGCTGATAGCCGTCAAAAAGGGTGGCATCCTCGTTGACGTCCATGATGAGACGCGCGACGTCGCCTTCGACCTCGATGCGCCAGTGCTTGTAGTTGTCCGGGTTCGTCTGGAAATCGATGATCTTGCTCATCGCGGCATCCCTCCGCTGTTCTGATTGACTGCAACATAATGCACTTTACTGCATAATTCCAGACCCCAATTGCAGAATCTTCAATTTTCTCATTTGATATAATGATTACAGTCGCTTGGTTCTCATTTATCACGGTTATGGATATGCATTATAATTCATTTTTCGGGTTCAGTGCAGCGGAATGAAAGGTGCAGCCCTGCCGGAACACCCCTCGCGTGCCCCGGTAAAGTTTGCCTATGTTATAATCATGACCCATGATTTATGGTCGTTCGCGAAAGAAAGGACGACAGATGAAGCAGGAGACGATTCGCGCGCAGGCGGAACCGGCAAGCGTTGCGGAAGCGGTGCCCCCGCTCGATACGATCATAGGCTACAAGCTGCGCCGTGCCCAGTTGGCGGTCTTTCAGGATTTCGCCGAGAGCTTTTCCAGGATGAAGCTGCGCCCGGCCGAATTTTCCGCCCTGGCGCTGATCGCCCGGCAGCCGGGAAGCAAGCAATCGGAGATCGCGGAGGCGCTGGGCGTCAAGCCGGCAAACCTCGTCGCGCTGATGGACGGGCTTGAAAAGCGCGGCCTGGCCGAACGGCGCAAGACTGATGCCGACCGGCGTTCCTATTCCCTTTATCTGACGTCCAAGGGCGAACGGTTCGTTTTCGCGATGGCCGATGTCTGGCGCGATCATGAAAACCGCATGATCGAGCGCCTCGGCGGTGAGGCCGAAAGCCGCCGTTTCATTGCGATGCTCGAAAGGGTTGCCGGCTGACGAGACGCCGGCACCGGCCGGTCAGCCCGCTTCCGCCTCTGCCAGTTCGCGCTCGAGTCGCGCCTGTTCCGCCGCCTTGGGCGTGGAGAACCCCGCCAGCAGGAGATAGGCGACCGGCGTCACGAACAGCGTCGCGATGGTCGCAAGCCCCAGCCCGCCGACGATCACCCATCCAAGGGCGATTCGCGCCTCCGCGCCTGCTCCGGATGCCAGGACCAGCGGCAAGCCACCGAGCACGGTGGAAATCATCGTCATCATGACCGGGCGCAGCCGGCGTACCGCCGCTTGCCGGGCCGCTTCGGCCACTCCGGCACCACGGTCCCGCAACTGGTTTGCGAACTCCACGATCAGGATGCCGTTCTTGGCCATGATTCCGACCAGAAGGACGAGCCCGACCTGGGAATAGACGTTCAGGCTGGTTCCCGTCAGCGCCATGGCGAAGACCGCGCAGGCCAGCCCGAGCGGAACCGTCAGGATGATGATGAAGGCCGAGACGAAGCTCTCGAACTGCGCCGAGAGCACCAGCAGCACCACCACGATGGCAAAGGCGAAGACCAGGCCGATGGAACTGCTGGTCTCGTCCAGCGTGGCAGCCTCCGCGAGCGGAACCAGCCGGCCGCCCGGCGGCAGCAGCGGTGTCGCGATCTCGGTGAACCGCGCCATGGCGTCGGCAAGCGCGAATTCCGGAGACAGGCTGGCGGTGATCGACACGGCGCGCAGTTTCTGCTCCCGGTCAAGCGATGGCGCAACCGGGCGCTCCTCCAGCGTCGAGATGGTCGACATCGGCACCGTGCGCCCGTCGGACGTCTGGATGAAGATGTTTTCCAGGTCGGTCGGATCGTTGACCGGATTGGAGGTCGACAGCAGCTTGATGTCGATGGCCCGGTCGTTGAGGAAGACCGAACCGATGGCGCGGCCGTCGAGCATGGACTGGATCACTGCCGCCAGCCCGGAAATGTCCACGCCAAGGTCGGAGGCACGCTCGCGGTCCACCTGGATCGACAATTGCGGCTGCGTCGTCTCGTAGGAGAGCCGCACACGCCCGAAGCGCGGATCCTGCTCCAGTTGCTGCATCACCTTGTCGGCCGCCGCGGCCAGTTCGTCGTAATTCTCGCCGGCGATCGCCACCTGCAATCCGTTGCCCGCGCCGCGAAT
The DNA here is from genome assembly GCA_002708825.1 of Phyllobacteriaceae bacterium. Taxonomy (GTDB): domain Bacteria; phylum Pseudomonadota; class Alphaproteobacteria; order Rhizobiales; family Rhizobiaceae; genus Zhengella. Next base: position 61,786 of record PAPF01000027.1, read on the forward strand.
GCCCAGCGAATTGGGCTGGATGGCGAAGGCGCGCACGCCCACCACCTGCCCGGCCAGCCGGTTCATTTCCGCCACGATCTCCTGCTGCGAACGCGTGCGCTCTTCCCAGGGCGCCAGCGTCAGAACGAGGAAGCCGCTATTGGCACGCCCGCCGCGCCCGGCGATCGAGAAGATGTTGGTGACCTCGCCGGATGCCCGGTAGGGTTCGGCAAGCGCCTCCAGCTTGCGGATCTGGCTGGCCGTGTAGTCGAGGCTCACGCCCTGCGGCGCCGAGACCGAAAAGATGACGATGGAGCGGTCCTCGGGCGGTGTCAGTTCCTGGCGCAGGGTCGTGAAGGTCGCGACCGCTGCGCCGGCAATGATCACCGCCGCCACGATCACCACCAGCGGGGCCTTGAGGCAAAGCTCCAGCAGGCCCGCATACATGCGCGTCATCATGGCGCCGAACCGGCCGATGAGGCCAGGCTTCGTGTCACTGTCGGTGGCGCGCGGCTGCCCGGTCAGGAAACGCGACGCCAGCATGGGGCAGAGCGACAGCGCCACGACCGAGGACAGCATGACCGAGAGCGCCAGCGTGAAGCCGAACTCGCGAAACAGCCCGCCGGCCTTTCCGGGCAGGAAGGAAATCGGGATGAAGACGGCGGCCAGCGTCGCCGTTGTCGTGATCACCGCGAAGAAGACCTCGCGCGTGCCGATGACCGCTGCCGCGCGCGCGGTCATGCCCTCGTTGCGCCGCGTGACGATGTTCTCCAGCACGACGATGGCGTCGTCCACCACCATGCCCGTCGCCAGCACCAGCGCCAGCAGAGTGAGGATGTTGACGGAGAAACCGGCCAGCCAGATGCCCGCCACCGCGCCGATCAGCGCGACCGGGATGGTCAGCGCAGGCACCAGCGTGGCCCGCACGTTGAGCAGGAACAGGAAGATGACCGCAATCACGATGCCGATGGCAAGCGCCAGCGACGTGACGACCTCCCGGATGGCGCCCGAAATGAAGGTCGCGTCATCGGAGGTGACCTTTACCGTCACCCCGTCCGGCAGGATGGTGCGGATCTCGTCCACCGCCTTTCGCACGCCCTCCGAGATATCGAGCGTGTTCGATCCTGCCTGCCGCACGATGCCGAGCCCCACGCCATTCGCGCCGTTGGCCCTCAGCGAACTGTCGCCGGGATTGGGGCCGAGGGAGACGCTGGCGACATCGCCGATACGCACCCGGTCCTTGATGACGATGGCCTCGAATTCCTCCCTGGATGCCACTGTCGCGGTCGCCCGCACGACGAGATCCTGGCTGGCCGAGGTCAGCGACCCGGCCGGCGCATCGAAGGCGGCAGTCGAGAGCGCCCGCGCGAGGTCGGCCACCGTCAGGCCGCGGCTGGCGAGCTTCGTCTGGTCAACGTCGATGCGGAAGATCTCGTCACGGTCGCCATAGACCTGGACATCGGCCACGCCCGGCACGGCTGTCAGGCGCTCCACGATGTCGTCCTCGACCAGCAGCGTCAGCTGCTGCACGGTCAGCCGGTCGGAGGTGACGGCAATGCGCATCACCGCCTGGGCATTGCCGTCGGCCTTCACGATGATCGGGTCGTCGGCGTCGTCCGGCAGGTCGCGCGAGATACGGTTGATGGCGTCGCGCAGGTCGGATGCCGCTATGTCGAGATCGGTCTCTTCGGTGAATTCCACGGTGACGCTGGAGCGGCCGAAGGAGGAAGACGACGAGATCGAACGCACGCCCGGCACCCGCCCCGCCGCGCCTTCGATCCGGGCGGTCAGTTCGCGGTCGATGGTTTCCGGCGCGGCGCCGGAAAAATCGGTGCGTACCGTGATGACCGGGCTGTCGGTTTCCGGCAGTTCGCGGATCTCGGCTCCGTAGAGCGCCGCGAGTCCCGCGACGACGATCAGCAGGCTGACGACAATGGCGAGCACCGGCCGGCGCACGAACAGCGCCGCGATATCGTTGGCATTACCCTTGTGCGGCCCGTCAGCTTGCATCGGACACCTGCGGGCGCTGCCCGCCTTCCCGGAATTTCTCGCCCTGGATCCGGATGGCCGCGCCGGGCCTGAGCGATTGCAGGCCTTCGGTCACCACCAGGTCACCCTCTTGCAGCGGCCCGTCCACGAGCACGCTGTCGCTGTTGCGCTGGATGATCGACACGGCCACCCGTTCGACCTTGCCGTCGACGGCGCGCCAGACATGGGCGCCGGCCGAACTCCACTGGATGGCCAGCGGATCGACAGCCGGCCATGTTTCGCCGGGCAGGCGCATTTCCACCCGGAACGACATGCCCGGGCGCAGCCTGTCCTGCGGGTTCTGGACCATGGCCCGCACCTGGATCGTCCGGCTCGCCCTGTCGATGCGGCTGCCCGTTGCCTGCACTTCGCCCGCGAAGGTCTCTCCGGGCAGCGATACGGCATGGGCATCCAGTGGCTGCCCGACAGCCACGATCGGCGCGAAACGTTCCGGCAGCCAGAAGTCGACAAGGATCGAGGTCCGGTCGTCCAGTGTGGCGATCTCCGTCTGGGTCGTCACATAGTCGCCCTTCTCGACCGGAACCAGGCCAGCCCGGCCGGATATGGGCGCCACGATACTGCGCTTTTCCAGTTCGACCTCGGCATCGCGAAGCGCCAGTTCCGCCGAATCCACGGCATTGCGCGCGTCGTCCAGTTGCGTCTGCGATGTGGTGCGGCTCTCGAACAGCCGTTCCGCGCGCTGCAGGGCGTCGCGGGCCGTCTTCAGCGCCAGCACGGCCCGGTCCCGGGCGATCTCCTCGCTTCCCGAATCGAGCTTCGCGATGACAGTGCCGGCCTCGACCTTCTGGCCGGCTTCGACGTTGACCTCCGTCAGGACGCCGGATGCCAGCGGCACCACGGTCACCGAGCGGAGTGCCTCGCCGTCGCCGATGGCGGTGATGCGGTCGTTGATCCGCGCCGTTGTGACCGGCTGTACCGAAACGAGCGCCTCACGGCTGCCGAACCCGCCGCGCCCTCCGCCTTCACTGCCGCCCGGGCCCTTGGCCTCGGCAGCAGGATCCGACCCCGTCAGCATTGCGATCGTCGAAGGCTCCAGCCCGAGGCGCGCCAAATGCTCGCCGGCACCGGGAACAAGGCGGGCATAGGCAAGGCCGGCAATGGCCAACAGGGCGATGGTAAGGAGAACCTGTTTCCAGAATGCCATGTATTTTTCCCGCTCGGCCGGCCGTCCCGGCACACGGCGCAAAGCCGATAGACCGTTTATTTGGGCCGCAAACCAATGTCTGGCAAGTTAATTTCCTGTCATCAGGCCACAGGCCTTGCGACCACTGTGTTCACATCATTCGTTCACGGGCCACCCGCCTGGCGGAAGGACTCGACCGCCAGTTGCGCGACAAGTCCCGTGTCGGCGGCCGGGGTCAGCACCCGCTCCGGCGGAAATCCCGCCTTCGCGATGATCGCATCCATGTCGTCCGCGCCATGCAGGCCCTGGCTGGCGAACAGGCTGACGATGGCGGCACGCTCGCCCAGGACGCGGACCGCCGGCTCCACCAGGGGCTCTTCTTCCAGGAAGGCGCAGCGCACAGGCACACGCAGGTCATCTGCCAGCAACCCGGCAAAGTCCTCCGTGGCGCGCCGCGAGCGGTCGTCCTTTGTCGAGCCGTGGGCGGCGACAAGGATTTCATCCGGCGCGCCGCCTTCCAGCCCGCGCAAACGCGCCGCGCAGGCCTGCGCAAAGGCTGGATCCACCCCGAGCGCCGGCAGGATGCGGGCCGTCACGCCCGAGGAAGCCAGCCGCGAAGGCAGTTTCTCGCGGACGAAAAACCCCTCGCTCATGAAGACCGGGTAGACCCGGACGGGACAAGCCTCTGCGCCAGCCACCGCGCTCTCCAGCGACGGTTCGCCCGACAGCACCCCGCAGCGCACGGCTGCCTCGCCGCCAATCCTTGCGGCGGCCTGCCGGCAGATCGCGCGCAGCCGGGCGTTGTCGCCCGCCCCGCCGCGCTCGCCATGGGCGGCAAGCACGAGGAGCGGTTCACCGGCGGCAGGCGCTGCCTGCCCGCAAAAAGGACATGGTCCGGTCATGAGCCCAATGGATCAGGTCGCACTGTGCGCCGCAAGCCATGCCGGGCCTTTCGGCCCTTTCGTTCAGGCAAAGGTGAGATGCACCTTCACCGAACGCGAACGGTCGCCGGCCGCCTCGAAAGCCTCCAGCGCGCGCTCCAGGGGATAGCTGCCGGTGATGATCGGCTTGACGTCGATGGCGCCGCTGTCGATCAGGCGCACCGCCTCGGCAAATTCCGGGTGGAAGCGATGCGTGCCTTTCAGGGCGATTTCCTTGGACACGATCAGGTTCAGCGGAATGGCGATGTCGCCGGTCACGCCGACCTGCACGATAGTGCCCCTCGGCCGCACCGTGGTGATGGCCGTGCGCAATGCCGCCGGGGCGGCGGAGCATTCGAACGCCACGTCGAAATGGCCCTTGTCCGCCGTGAAGGCTTCCATGGCAGCGCCGTCACTGCCGACATTGACCGTCTGCGTCGCACCCATGCGCGCGGCCACGGCCAGCGTCGCGTCCTGCAGGTCGGTGACGACCACCTCCACGGCGCCGCGCTGGCGTGCCACCGCCGCGCACAAGGCGCCGATGGGACCGGCGCCGGTGACCAGGACCCGCGCACCCTGGAGGTCGCCGGCCTGGTTGGCGGCGTGAACGCATACCGCCAGCGGCTCCGAACAGGCCGCCTCGGCGATGGACGTGCCCTCGCCGACCGTCTCGCATTGCACCGCTTCGGCGATGATCCGGTCGCGGAAACCGCCCTGCTCGTGCGGAAACCGCATGGCCGAGCCATAGAAGCGCATGTTCAGGCAATGGTTGAACTGTCCGGCATCGCAATATTTGCAATGCCCGCAGGGCCGGCTGGGATTGAGCGCCACGCGGTCGCCGGGCTTGACACTTGTCACGCCCTCGCCCACGGCCTGCACCGTTCCCGCCACCTCGTGGCCGAGGATGATCGGCTCCTTGACCCGGATCGGGCCGAACCCGCCATCATGGAAATAATGCAGGTCGGAGCCGCAAATGCCGCCGGCGCCGATGGCAACGAGCACCTGTCCCGGCCCCGGCTCACCGACCGTGTCGGTCTCGATGCGGATGTCGTGCTTGTCGTGTAGGCGGCAGACGCGTGTTTGCATGGACATGATCCTAATCCATCAGGACGGAGGGAAGCCAGGTGGAAATCGCCGGCACGTAGGAAACCAGCAACAACACCAGGATATTCGTAAGGAGGAAGGGCGCAATGGCCCGGACCACCGGCGTCAGCGGCAGGCGGGCGATATTGGCGCAGATGAACAGGCAGACGCCGACCGGCGGCGTGGTCAGCCCGATCATAAGGTTCAGCACGGCAAAGGTGGCGAAATGCAGCGGGTCGATGCCTACCCCCTGCGCCAGCGTCAGCAGTGGCACGAACAGGATGATCAGCGCCGCGATCGTCTCCATGAACATGCCGACGAAGAGCAGCAGGATGTTGATGAGCAGGATCACGACGAACTTGTTGTCGGTGATCTCGAGGACGGCCGAGGCGATGGCCTGCGGAATGCGCTCGGCCACGAGAATCCAGCCGAACACGTTCGCGAAACCGACCAGCGCCAGGATGGCAGCCGACGAGACCGCGCTGTCGATGACGATCTTCGGCACCGCTTTCAGCGGCAGTTCGCGATAGACGAAACAGCCGACGATGAAGGCATAGAGGCTGGCGACGACCGCCGTTTCGGTCGGCGTGGCAAGCCCGCTCATCAATCCGCCGATGATCAGCACCGTCATGAAGATCGCCCAGAAGGCGCCCAGGAAGGAACGTCCCAACTCGCCCGCGCCCTGCCAGGGCTGGCGCGGGAACCCCTTGCGCACGGCGATGATGTATGTCGTCACCATCATCGCAAGGCCCATCAGGACGCCGGGCACCGCGCCCGCCAGGAACATCTTGCCCACCGAGATGCCCGACAATGCGCCGACGATGATCATCGGCACCGAGGACGGAATGATCGGCCCGACCGTGGACGAGGCGGCGGTGACGGCGGCCGAGAAATCAGCGGGATAACCGGCCTTCTTCATGCCGGGGATCATCATGCCGCCGATCGATGCCGCATCGGCGACGGCCGTGCCGGAAATCCCGCCGAAGAGCATGGAGCCGGCCACGTTGGTCAGGCCCAGGCCGCCACGTGCCCAGCCGACAAGTGCATTGGCGAAACGGATGATGCGCTCGGTGATGCCGCCGGAGTTCATCAGGTTGCCGGCCAGGATGAAGCCGGGAATGCAGAGCAGCACGAACACGTCCATGCCCGCATACATCTTCTGCGGCATGACGACGAGCGGAATCCCTGCCGTCAGCAGGTAGGCGGCGGAGGCAAGCCCGAGCGTCACCGCCACCGGAATGCCGATGACAAGACCGGCGATGAAGACGCCGATAAGGATGGCAAGGCTCATGCGTGTTCACCGCCTGTCTGGGGAGGACGGCCGTCGGAACGGCCCAGAAACATTTCAACGGCCCGCGCCAGCGCGAAGACCGCCAGCGAAGCCAGCAGCACCAGCATGGTTGCGTGCAGGAAGTCCATGCGCCATCCCAGTGCAGGCGAGGTCTGCATGACGCCGATGGAGGTGTATTTCCAGGCGGGCGCGATCAGTGCCAGCGCCAGCGCCGCCGTGGCGATGGCGGAAACGAAGCGCAGCCGCTTCGGCCATGCGCCGGGCAGCGAATCGCAGACCAGGTCGACATTGACGAGATCGCCATTGCGGAACGAGAGGCCGACGCCGAAGGCCGCGAGGTAAAGCAGGGCAAAGCGCGTCAGTTCTTCCGTCCAGACCGGCGAACTGCCGATGAAGCGGCCGGCGATCTGGATCAGCACGGCGATGATCAGCACCGCGAAGGCGATGCCGGTCGCAAGGCGGCTGAACCGGACAAGAAGGGAGACGATGCGCTGCATGAAAGGCCCCGCTGAGGCAGTGGCAGGAGGCGGCGCCGGACACGCAAGCCCGGCGCCGCTTCCGTTCGAGGGTATCAGTTGGAGAACAGGCCTTCCACGATCGGCTTGATCTCGTCGTGGACGTTCTTCAGCACGGCATCCTTGGCCTTGGCCTGGAAGGCCGGGCCGTCGACCTCGACAAAGGTCATGCCCTTGCCTTCCAGATAGGCGCGATCATCGGCAAGCGATGCATTGAAGAGTTCGCGCTCATAGGCCTGGGCGGTCTTCGCCGCTTCCATCACCGCCGCCTGGTCGTCGGCCGACAGCTTGTTCCAGGTGCTCTCTGCAATCGTCAGGTAGATCCAGGACCGCACATGCTCGGTCATGTTCACATGCGACTGCACCTCGTTGAAATTGGCAGAGCGGATCAGGGCCAGCGGGTTTTCCTGGGCCTCGATCGTGCCGTTCTGCAACGAGGTGAACACTTCCGAGAAGGCCATCGGGCCGGGATTGGCGCCCAGCGCGCTCCACACGTCCACGAAGAGCGGCACGTTGGGCACGCGCATCTTGAGGCCGTTCAACTCGTCGGGCGAGGTGATCGGGCGGTTGGAGGTCAGGTTGCGCGGGCCGCGCGCGAAATAGGCGATCGGACGGATCTGCACCTTCTCGACGATCTGCTGCTCGATCCTGTCGCCGATCTCGCCGGAAGCCACCTCGTCCATGTGCTCGATGGACTTGTAGGCATAGGGCACGGCCAGCAGCGCGGCCATCGGCGCCCAGTTCTGCAGGCTTTCCCCGGTGATCGTCATGTCGACCGTGCCAAGCTGCATGCCGTTGATGAGGTCGATTTCCTTGCCGAGCGACTCGTTGGGATAGACCTCCACCGCGATACGGCCGTCGGTGAGGCGTGCGAGTTCCTCGCCGAACTTGACCGAGGCCAGGTGCCAGGGGTTCTGCTCGTTGGCCAGATGGCCGAGCTTGAGCGTCATGTCGGCGGCAAGCGCCGAACCGGCAAGCAGGCCGGCGGCGATGGTCGCGAGAACGGTTTTTCCAAGTGCTTTCAGCATGGTCTCCTCCTTTGCTGACAGGGAGTTTCAATGGGTGGCGCGGATCAGGTCTGGTCCGCGTCCTCGAAGAATTCGGGCCGGCTGCCGGCAATCGCCGGCAGATCGTTCAGGATTTCGCGCAAATGGGCGCGCATGGCCCGTTCCGCGGCAACCGGGTTGTGCCCCGCGATGCCGTCAACGATGGCAGTGTGCTGCTCGATGAGCTTGTCCATGGGAAAGCGCTGCGCGGAGAGATGCCGCACGCGGTCCATTTGCGCCTTGACGCTTTCCACCACGTTCCAGGCGTAGGTCTTGCCCGCTCCGCTGGCCAGCACCCGGTGAAATCGCTCGTCAAGTTCGACGAAGCGCAGCCATTCGCCGGCCGCCGCCGCCCTGGCCTGCGCGGCCAGCAACCCGCGCAGTTCTTCCTCAAGTCCCGGCACGGCCAACTGGGCCAGCAGCCGCACGATGTCGGCCTCGATGGCCTCGCGCACGAAGCGGGCATCCATGACGGACGGGATGGCGATCTTGCGCACGAACGTTCCGCGCTGCGGGCGGATTTCCAGCAATCCCTCTTCGGCCAGCTTGATGAAGGCTTCGCGTACGGGCTGGCGGCTGACGTCATAGCCGCCCGCGATTTCGGACTCGGAGATGCGCGTGCCCGGCTCCAGGTCGCCGCGGATGATCCGCTCGCGCACAAGCCGGTAGACCTGGGGACCGACGGCGGCTCCCGTGTCCAATAGGCGCTGTGGCGATTGCTGGATGGTCATTGCGCTCGTCTCCTCCAGATCGAATGCCTATACCATACTTCCATACTAGTCAACAGAACGCGGGACTGCTAAGGAGGCACAAGCAGGAATGCGGCGGATCGCAGGCCGGTGGCAACGAGGAGGACAGGATGAAGCAGACGTGGCGTTGGTTCGGGCCCAGGGATCTCGTGTCGGTGGACGACATGCTCCAGGCGGGTGTGCAGGGTGTGGTCACGGCACTTCACCATGTTGCCACCGGCGAGGTCTGGACGGCGCAGGAGATCGAGCGCCGCCAGCAGGACATCGCCCGCATGGCCGATGGCGCGCCTTCCGGCCTGACGTGGGACGTGGCCGAGAGCCTGCCTGTTTCCGAGGACATCAAGAAGCAGAAGGGCGACTGGCGCGACCACATCGCCAATTACAAGACCAGCCTGCACCATCTCGCCGCCGCCGGCGTTGAAACGGTCTGCTACAATTTCATGCCGGTGCTGGACTGGACGCGCACGGACCTGAACTGGCGCCTGCCGACGGGCGCCACCTGCATGCGCTTCGACTATGCCGATTTCGCCGCCTTCGACATTCACATCCTGAAGCGAAGAAACGCGGCCGCGGATTTCCCGGAAGAGGTCGTGGAAGAGGCCGCACGCCGCTTCGCCGGCATGGACGATGACGCCCGGCAGGCGCTGGCCCGCAATGTCGTTTTCGGCCTGCCCGGTGCAGCGGAACATTTCACGCTGGACGACGTGCGCCGCCACATCGCCGAATATGATGCGATCTCTCCAGAGCGCCTGCGCGCCCATTTCATCGACTTCCTGTCGGAAGTCGCGCCGGTGGCGCAGGATCTGGGCCTTCGCCTGTGCTGCCACCCGGACGATCCGCCCTTCGACCTGCTCGGCCTTCCGCGCGTGATGTCAACCGAGGCCGACTACAAGGCGATGATGGACGCCGTCGACATTCCCGCCAACGGCATCACGCTGTGCACCGGCTCGCTTGGCGCGCGGCCCGACAACGACCTTCCCGGCATGATGCGGCGCCTGGGCGACCGCGTGCATTTCCTGCACCTGCGCAATGTGAAGCGCGACACGGACGCGCTGCGCGGCTCCTTCTTCGAGGCCGAACATCTGGGCGGCGATACCGACATGGTCGCCGTGCTGGCCGCCGCACTGGCCGAGGAAGCGCGCCGGAAGGCTTCAGGGCGCGCTGACTGGTCGATCCCCATGCGTCCCGACCACGGCCAGGACATTCTCGATGACCTGAAGCGCAAGGCCCAGCCCGGCTATCCGGCCATCGGGCGGCTCAAGGGCCTTGCCGAATTGCGCGGCATCATCGCCGCGCTTTCCCACCCCGATACAGGCAAGGCGGCATGACCGGACGCAGACGCCTTGCCAGCCTTGCCGATGTCACCGGCCCGGCCGCCCTGCCCGGCTACGATCCTGCCGCCCACGGATGCGGCATCGTCCACATCGGCGCCGGCGCCTTTCATCGCGCCCACCAGGCGGTCTGTACGGACGCCGCCCTGGCGCGCTCCGGCGGCGCCTGGCGCATCACGGGCATCAGCCTGCGCGGCACGGAGGTGGCCGATGCACTCAACCCGCAGAACGGCCTCTACACGCTGGTAGAACGCGGCGCTGAGGGCAGCACGGCGCGCGTCATCGCCAGCATCGATCTTGTCATTGCCGCTACGCGCGACCGCGCCGCGCCCCTCGCGGCCATGGCCGATGCACGCACGCGCATCGTCTCGTTGACGGTGACGGAAAAGGCCTACGGCATTGACCGCACCGCCATGGATGCCGACCCGGCCCACCCCGCCGTCGCGGCCGATCTGGCCAATCCGGGCGGCCCCCAAGGCGTGCTCGGCCTGATCGTGGAGAGCCTGCGCCTGCGCCGGAAGGCAGGTATTGCCCCCTTCACCGTGCTGTGCTGTGACAACCTGCCAGACAACGGCGCACTCCTGGCCGCCGGCGTTACCGGTTTTGCCCGGCGCCTTGATCCGGAACTCGCCGACTGGATTGCCGGCAACGTCGCCTTCCCCTCCTCCATGGTCGACCGCATCACGCCGGCCGCCACGGACGAGACACGTGCTGAAGCCGCCCGGCAGACCGGCTGCGACGATCACGGCGCAATCGAGACGGAAGCCTTCAGCCAATGGGTGATCGAGGATCGCTTTCCCACCGGACGCCCGGACTGGGAAGCCGGCGGCGCGCTCTTCGTCGACGACGTCAAGCCTTACGAGCACATGAAACTGCGCATGCTGAACGGCGCCCATTCCATGCTCGCCTATTCAGGTTTCCTGGCCGGTCATGTCCATGTGCGCGATGTCATGGGCCATCCGGCCCTGGCGCGCCTCGTGGACCGGCACATGCGCGCTGCCGCCGCCACCCTGCCACCACTGGCCGGCATCGACCTCGACCATTATCGCGCCGACCTGCTCGGCCGCTTTGCCAATCCGGCCATCGCCCACAAGACCTACCAGATCGCCATGGATGGCACGGAAAAGCTGCCGCAGCGCATAGTCGCGCCGGCCATGGAAACGCTGCGCGCCGGCGGCGATTTCCGCCCCTTCGCCTTCGCCGTGGCTGCCTGGATGCGCTATTGCCTGGGTCGCACGGAAGGCGGCGAGGCCTATGCCTTGCGCGATCCGCGCGAGGCGGAGATCGTGGCAGCGCTTTCCGGCATGGCCACGGCCGGAGAAATCAGCGCGGCACTGCACGCCCTGCCCGGCCTGTTCCCGCGCGCGCTTTCCGAAGATGCGGCCTGGATGTCTGCCGTGTCCACCCCGCTCGACGTGATGCTGGAAAAGGGCATGGCGGCGGCAATCCAAAACGAAATTCGCGACTGAAACGCACAAGCCTCCGGGAGAATGAACCGTGACCGACCGCCGATTTGACCGGAACGACCTGTACGGCCTTGCCCTTGCCCTCTTGCAGAAGGGCGGCATGGCGCGCGCCAAGGCCGCAGTGGTGGCTGAATTGCTGGTGCGCACCGACGAATTGGGTGTCACCACGCATGGGATCTCCATGGTGCCCTATTACCTGCCCGAACTGGAAAGCGGTGCCATGCGTGCCGACGGGGATCACGAAATCGTCCGGGATACGGGCGCAACCCAGGTCTGGGACGGCCATTACCTGCCCGGTCACTGGCTGATGATGCAGGCGCTGGAAAGCGCCATGCCCCGTGCCCGCACACACGGAATGGCGTCCATTGCCATCCGCCGCAGCCATCATATCGGCTGCCTGTCCACGCTCACCCGCATCGCGGCGCAGGACGGCCTCGTCTGCATGATCATGACCTCCGATCCTTCCGGCCATTGGGTCGCTCCCTATGGCGGAGCGGACCCTGTGCTGACCCCGAACCCCTGGGCCATCGGCTATCCCGGTGGCGATCATCCCGTGCTGATCGACACCTGCGCCTCGATCACGACGGTTTCGAAGGTGCGCGAGCACATCAACACCGGCAGGCCCTTCGACCACCCCTGGATGCTGGACGGCGAGGGCCGGCCCACGACCGACCCGAATGTCGTGAACCAGACGCCGAAGGGCACCATCCTGCCGGTCGGCGGCATGGATCACGGCCACAAAGGCTTTGCCATGGCGCTGATGGTGGAAATGCTGACCCAGGCACTGGCTGGACACGGACGCGCGGACCATCCCACGGGGTGGGGCGCAAATGTCTTCGTGCAGGTCATGGACCCGCAAGCCTTTGCAGGAACCGAAGCCTTCGTCACGCAGGTGGAAACGCTCAACGCCGCCTGCCGCGCAAGCCGCCCGGCGCATGGCTCCTCCGGGGTCCGCATTCCCGGCGACAGGGCGGCGGAAAGCCTGCGCCAGGCCGCAGCCAGCGGCGTGCACATCACCGACGAGGTGTGGACACGGATCAGCGCCAGCGCCAGTGGACTCGATGTGCCCCTGCCGGTTCCGCTTGGCGGTTGACCGCAACGCCGGATTTTCGCTTCGCCCGGACGCCCATGTCGCCCTAGGATAAACGTGATACCCCGGGCGACAGGCGCGGATGCCCATGCGCCCGGAAATGCTACGGACCAGTTGAGGCCCGGCCATGTGGCCGGTGATGTGAGAACCAATGTCCAGATCGTCAGGCTTTGCAGACGCCATGAACCCCGTCGAGATCGAGCGCGCGAGCATCCATGCCGAGGCCACTGACCGTGACTGGTGGCGCGGTGCGGTGATCTACCAGATCTATCCCCGTTCCTTCCAGGACAGCAATGGCGACGGGATCGGCGACCTGACGGGCATCCGCCAGCGCCTTGGCCACATCGCCGAACTCGGCGCCGACGCCATCTGGATATCGCCCTTCTTCGCCTCCCCGATGAAGGATTTCGGCTATGACGTGTCGGACTACACCGCCGTCGATCCGATGTTCGGCACCATCGAGGATTTCCGGGCGCTTGTGGCCGATGCCCATGCGCACGGCCTCAAGGTCATGATCGACATGGTCCTCTCCCACACCTCGGACCGCCACCCCTGGTTTGCCGAAAGCCGGTCCAGCCGGAACAATGCCCGCTCCGACTGGTATGTCTGGGCCGATGCGAAACCCGACGGCTCCCCGCCCAACAACTGGCTTTCCATCTTTGGAGGCAGCGCCTGGCAGTGGGACACGAGCCGCTGCCAGTATTACATGCACAATTTCCTCGACAGCCAGCCGGATCTCAACTTCCACAATCCGGACGTTCAGGACGCGCTTCTGGACGTCACCCGGTTCTGGCTCCATCTGGGCGTCGACGGCTTCCGCCTCGACACCATCAACTTCTATTTTCATTCCAGGGGGCTGGAAGACAATCCCGCACTTGCTCCGGAAGAGCGCGACGCGTCCACGGCCCCGGCGGTCAATCCCTACAATTACCAGGACCACGTCTACGACAAGAACCAGCCCGAGAACCTGGCCTTCCTGAAGCGGTTCCGCGCCCTGCTCGACGAATATCCGGCCGCCGCGGCGGTCGGTGAGGTCGGCGATGCCCAGCGCAGCCTGCAGATCATGGCCGACTACACGGCCGGGGATGACCGCATCCACATGTGCTATTCCTTCGAGTTCCTGTCCGGAACCATGCCGGCGCCGGGACGGTTCTCCTCCGTGGTCGACCGCTTTTTCCGCGCCGCTCCCGACGGCTGGCCCTGCTGGGCCTTTTCCAACCACGATGTCGAGCGCCACGCATCCCGCTGGACGGCGGGGCTCGACACGCCCACGCGCCTGAAGTTCCAGAAACTCCTGGCCGGCGTGCTGCTTACGCTGCGCGGTTCCGTCTGCCTTTACCAGGGCGAGGAACTGGGCCTGCCCGAGGCCGAGCTTTCCTTCGAGGACCTGCAGGACCCCTATGGCATCCGCTTCTGGCCGGAATTCAAGGGCCGCGACGGCTGCCGCACGCCCATGGTCTGGGATGGACACACCGCCAATGGTGCGTTTTCCTCGGCCACCCGCCCTTGGCTGCCGGTCGCCATGACGCACCTGCCCCTGGCAGTATCGGAACAGGCGGGCGTTGAAGGCTCGCTCCTGGAGTTCTACCGCTCTCTCTTGGCCTTCCGGCGCGCGCACCCCGCCCTCGTCAAGGGCGGTTTCGATGTCGCCAACCTCGGGCCGGACATTCTGGCCTTCCGCCGCGACCGTGATGGCGAGCGGCTACTCTGCGCCTTCAACTTCTCCACGGACGAGACCCGTGCCGCGCTGCCGGACGGCATGGCCGCCGCACCGCTGGATGGTCACGGCTTCGGCGGAACCCTGTCGCAAGGCTTTTTGCACCTGCCAGCCCTCGACGGCTTTATCGGGACGGTGGACGCCTGAATGGGCAACAACAGCGGCACGCCGGGCGGTGGGGCCGCCCGGCCGGTTGTCTGTCCGTCAACGATCCCCGCCCGGATCGTCGAAATTGAACCTGTAGGCACCGTAGAGCAGCACCGCGACAAAACCGGCGCCAAGCGTGACGACAATCAGTTCGAGCAGGGCCATGAGATTTACTCCTTCCGCCCGGTCAGACCGGCACGTTGCGCTTGAGACGGGTCTCTATGCCCTCGATCCGTTCGCGGATGCGCAGGCGTAGCTTCTTCAGGGCCTGGATGCGCAGGTTGTCCGGCATCGGACGGGTCTGTTCCTGCTGGATCTTGGCTTCCAGGATCGAGTGACGCGACCACAGGGCATTGAGATGATTCCACATGTCTGGTCCTCCAGTCATTTGCCGACACTGGACAGGTGGGAATCCGCAATTGATAGTTCCAATTCATTGTCTATATTCATTCGATAGTTTGAAACTATCGGGATGAGCGATGCGGTTTCGCCCCTCGGCTCGGCAACTGGAATATCTCGTCGCGCTCGCCGACCTGCGCCATTTCGGGCGGGCGGCGAAGCGCTGCGCCGTCTCGCAGCCAACTCTTTCGGTACAGTTGCGCCAGATCGAGGAACGGCTTGGAACGAGCCTGTTCGAGCGCGACTCCGCACCGGTGACGCTTACCCCGGCTGGCGAAAGGACGGTCGCCCTGGCGCGCGACATCCTGGCCGCCTTGGACGCCATGGCGGCGGCGGCGTCAGGCGGGGAAGCCAATCTCGGCGGCCGGCTGCGGCTTGGCGCGGCGCCGACCTTCGGCCCCTATTTCCTGCCGCGCCTCCTGCCCGTGCTGCATGGCCGGTATCCGTCGCTGGAAATCTTCATCCGCGAGGAACAGCCTGCATTGCTAGAAGAGGCCATCGCGGAAGGGGAGACCGATTGCGCCATCGGCCCGGACCCCCATCAGGGCGACCGGCTGACCTTCGTCCGACTCATGGAGGAGGAACTCTTCCTCGGCCTGCCGGCCGATCACCGGCTCGCTTCAATGTCCGCCATCCCCGTTTCCGAACTGTCCGGCGAAAGGATGATGACGCTCGGGCGCGGCCACTGCCTCAATGAGAATGTCAGGGCGCTGGCGCTGGAGGCCGGCGCCGCGCTGCGCGAGGACTACGAGGGAACGAGCCTCGACGCATTGCGCCAGATGGTGTCCATCGGCATGGGTCTGACCCTGTTCCCGGCCCACTACGCCGCCTCCGAGTTCGGCCGTGAGGATGCCGTGGTTCTGCGGCCGCTGGCCGGAAGACGCCCGGTTCGCACGATCGGCCTGTTCTGGCGGCGCGGAAGCGTGCGCGATGGCCACTTCCGCGCGCTCGCCTCGATCTGCATGGAGGTCGTTTCCGCGAATACGGCCGGCCAACCGCGAAAAGACGGCGCCTGACGCGCGCTCAGAAGGTTTGTGCGGCCGCCACGGCCCGTTTCCAGGCAGCATATTTCCGTTCGCGCGCGGCCTCTTCCATCACCGGTGTGAAACGGCGTTCCAGCGCCCAGGTGGCGGCGAATTCCTCGCGCGCCGGATAGACACTCGCGCGTTGCCCGGCCAGCCAGGCAGCCCCCAGCGCCGTCGTTTCCAGCACGTCCGGCCGGTCCACCGGCGCGCCGAGAATGTCGGCGAGAAACTGCATTGCCCAGTCTGACGCGCTCATGCCGCCGTCGACCCGCAGCACCGCCTCGCCCGACGCCGAAACCCAGTCCGCGCGCATCGCCTCCAGAAGGTCGCGGGTCTGGTAGCCCACGCTTTCAAGCGCCGCGCGCGCAAATTCCTCCGGTCCGGTGTTCCGGGTGATACCGAACACCGCACCACGGCATTCCGCGTTCCAGTAGGGCGCACCGAGACCGGTGAAGGCCGGCACCAGCACGACGGTCTGTGTCTCGTCCGCATTTTCGGCCAGCGGATGGGTCTCGGCGGCATGGCGGATGATCTTCAACCCGTCGCGCAGCCATTGCACCACCGCGCCGGCAATGAAGATGGAGCCTTCCAGCGCATAGGTGGGCTTGCCGTCGAGCTGGTAGGCGACCGTGGTCAGAAGCCGGTTGTTGGAGCGCACCGGCGCATCGCCGGTGTTCAGCAGGGCAAAGCAGCCCGTGCCATAGGTGGACTTCATCATTCCGGGCGCAAAGCATGCCTGCCCGATCGTCGCAGCCTGCTGGTCACCGGCAACACCCAGGATCGGGATCTCGCGGCCGAACAGGTCGGCCCGCGTCATGCCGAAATCGGCCGCGCAGTCGCGCACCTCCGGCAGCATGCCCATCGGCACGCCGAACAGCCTGCAAAGATCCTCGCTCCATGCGCCCCTGGAGATGTCATAGAGCATGGTTCGCGCGGCATTGGTGGCATCCGTGGCATGGACACTGCCGCCCGTCAGCTTCCAGATCAGCCATGTGTCGACCGTGCCGAAGAGCAGGTCGCCTGCTTCGGCGTGCGCCCTTGCGCCCTCGACATTGTCGAGCAGCCATTTCAGCTTGGTCGCGGAAAAATAAGGGTCCAGCAGCAGGCCCGTCAGCGATGTGATCGTGGCCTCGTGGCCGTCCGCCTTCATGTCCTGGCAGGTCTGCGCGGTGCGGCGGTCCTGCCAGACAATGGCATTGTGGATCGGCTCGCCGGTGTGACGGTCCCAGACCAGCGTCGTCTCGCGCTGGTTGGTGATGCCGATGGCCGCGATATCCTCGGCGCGGATGCCGGCGCGCTCGATGGCGCCACGGCATGTCGCCGCCGTCGTCGTCCAGATATCGCCGGGATCATGCTCGACCCAGCCCGAACGCGGGAAGATCTGGCGGAACTCTTCCTGCGCGACCGCGACGGGGCGCATTCCCGCGTCAAAAAGGATCGCCCGGCTGGATGTCGTGCCCTGGTCGATGGCAAGGATATGGGTCATGCAACAAGGCCCCCGATCATGAATTGAACCGCGATCCTGCCGGACAATTCCGCACCCGGCAAGAAGTGCGGCCGGGCGCGAGCGCCCGGCCGCCGGCCGTCAGGCCATTACTGCCAGGACTTGATCAGCTCGTCATAAGAGACGGTCTGCGGCTGCTCGTCCTCGTTTTCCAGCTTTGCCTTGGGCGCGCCTTCCTGGCTCAGCCAGTACTCCGGATCGCGCTCCTCGTTGAGCTTCGGACCAAGGTCGCCCTGCACGCCGGCGCGCTCCAGGCGTTCCAGCACGCGCTCCTGCGCCTCGCAAAGCGCGTCGAGCGCTTCCTGCGGGGTCTTGGCGCCGGACATGGCATCGCCGATGTTCTGCCACCAGAGCTGTGCCAGCTTCGGATAGTCCGGCACGTTGGTACCCGTCGGCGACCACTGCACGCGGGCCGGCGAACGGTAGAACTCGACAAGGCCGCCGAGCTTCGGCGCGCGCTCGGTGAACGAGTCATGCTGGATGGTGGATTCGCGGATGAAGGTCAGGCCGACATGGCTCTTCTTCACGTCCACCGTCTTGGAGGTGACGAACTGGGCATAGAGCCAGGCCGCCTTGGCACGGTCGACCGGGGTCGACTTCATCAGCGTCCACGAACCGGCATCCTGGTAGCCGATCTTGGTGCCTTCCGACCAGTAGACGCCATGCGGGCTGGGCGCCATGCGCCACTTCGGCGTGCCGTCCTCGTTCATGACCGGCAGGCCTTCCTTGACCATGTCGGCGGTGAACGCGGTGTACCAGAACATCTGCTGGGCAATCTCGCCCTGGGCAGGCACCGGGCCGGCTTCCGAGAAGGTCATGCCGGCAGCCGCCGGCGGCGAGTACTTGTTGAGCCATTCGATGGCCTTGGTCACCGCATAGACGGCGGCCGGCGAGTTGGTCGCACCGCCGCGTGCCACGCAGGAGCCGACCGGCTGGGAGTTCTCGTTGACGCGGATGCCCCATTCGTCGACCGGCAGGCCGTTCGGCTCACCCTGGCTGCCCATGCCGGCCATCGACATCCAGGCATCGGTATAGCGCCATCCAAGCGAGGGGTCCTTCTTGCCGTAGTCCATGTTGCCATAGACCTTGGACGGGCCGCCGGCATAGGACATGTCGCGGCCGGTGAAGAATTCGGCAATGTCTTCATAGGCCGACCAGTTCACCGGCACGCCAAGATCGTAGCCATACTTTTCCTTGAAGTCGGCACGCGTCTTCTCGTCGTTGAACCAGTCGTAGCGGAACCAGTAAAGGTTGGCGAACTGCTGGTCGGGAAGCTGGTAAAGCTTGCCGTCCGGACCCGTGGTGAAGCTCGTGCCGATGAAATCGGCGAGATCAAGGTTCGGGTTGGTCACGTCCTGGCCTTCGCCGGACATCCAGTCGGTCAGGTTGCGCGCCTGCTGGTAGCGCCAATGCGTGCCGATCAGGTCGGAGTCGTTGATATAGGCGTCGTAGATGTTCTCGCCCGACTGCATCTGCGTCTGCAGCTTTTCCACCACGTCGCCTTCGCCGATCAGGTCATGCGTGACCTTGATGCCGGTGATCGCGGTAAAGGCCGGCGCCAGCACCTTCGATTCATACTCGTGGGTCGTGATGGTCTCGGAAACGACCTTGATCTCCATCCCCTGGAAGGGCTGGGCCGCGTCCACGAACCACTGCATTTCGGCTTCCTGGTCGGCGCGCGACAGCGTGGACATGTCGCCGATCTCGCTGTCGAGGAAGGTCCTGGCCTCTTCCATCCCGGCAAAGGCCGGGCCGCTCATCAGGCCGGCGAGCAGGGCGAGCGCCGTTGTCGTTTTCAGGTTCATCAGCTTCATGTTTTCCTCCCGGGGTTAAGAAGCTTGGGGCAGTTGGTGCCGTCCGGCGAACGCAACGCGCCGGACGGCGTCAGGCATGCCGGTCACACCCAGCGGAAGACCGCCGCGGCGTAGACCAGGCAGACGATCAGCGCGCCCCATTGGGGCTGGCTGAGGAGTCCGAGCCAGGCCAGGTTGATGAAGGCCGAGCCCAGAAGGGTGATGAAGAGGCGGTCGCCGCGCGTCGTCTCGATGCGCAGCACCCCCGTGCGCGGCGTTTCCGGATAGCGGATCGCCAGGATCGAGAACGTGACGAGCAGCGCCGCGATGACGGCGAAGAAGATTGCGGTCGGAACGGTCCAGGCCATCCAGTCCATGGTTATTCTCCTCCCTGATTGCTCAGACGCGCCCCAGGGCAAAGCCCTTGGCGATGTAGTTGCGGACGAACCAGATGACGAGCGCACCGGGCACGATGGTCAGGATGCCGGCCGCCGCCAGCACGCCCCAGTCCATGCCCGAGGCGGAGACCGTGCGCGTCATGGTCGCGGCGATGGGTTTGGCGTTGACCGAAGTCAGCGTGCGGCTGAGCAGCAGTTCGACCCATGAGAACATGAAGCAGAAGAAGGCGGCGACACCGATGCCCGACGCGATGAGCGGCATGAAGATGCGCGTGAAGAAGCGGCCGAACGAATAGCCGTCGATATAGGCCGTCTCGTCGATTTCCTTGGGCACACCGCGCATGAAGCCTTCCAGGATCCACACCGCCAGCGGCACGTTGAACAGGCAGTGCGCCAGCGCCACCGCGATATGCGTGTCGAACAGGCCGACCGACGAATAGAGCTGGAAGAAGGGTAGTGCGAACACCGCCGGCGGCGCCATGCGGTTGGTCAGCAGCCAGAAGAACAGGTGCTTGTCGCCCATGAAGGAATAGCGCGAGAAGGCATAGGCCGCCGGCAGCGCCACCGTGATCGAGATCACCGTGTTGATGACCACGTAGATCAGCGAATTGACATAGCCCATGTACCAGGACGAATCCGTCAGGATCGTCATGTAGTTGGCCAGCGTGAAGTCCTGCGGCCAGAGCGAGAAGGTCGACAGGATTTCCTGGTTGGTCTTCAGGCTCATGTTGAGCAGCCAGTAGATCGGCAGCATGAGGAAGAGGATGTAGAGGGTCATCACCAGCGCGGAGCCGTTGACCCGGGGCAATGCCCGCGCGCGCGCCGGCCGGGCCGTCATGGTCGCGTCGCTCATTGCACGCTCCCCCTTTTGTCCAGATTGGTCATGACCGTGTAGAACACCCAGCAGATCAGCAGGATCACCAGGAAGTACATGATCGAGAAGGCCGCCGCCGGACCGAGGTCGAACTGGCCGAGGGCCATCTTGACCAGGTCGATCGACAGGAAGGTGGTGGCGTTGCCGGGCCCGCCGCCGGTCACCACGAAGGGTTCGGTGTAGATCATGAAGCTGTCCATGAAGCGCAGCAGGATCGCGATCATCAGCACGCCCTGCATTTTCGGCAGTTCGATGTAGCGGAAGACGCTCCAGCGGCTCGCCTGGTCGATCCTGGCGGCCTGGTAATAGGCGTCCGGGATCGATTGCAGGCCCGCATAGGCAAGCAGCGCCACCAGAGACGTCCAGTGCCAGACATCCATGACCACGACCGTGATCCAGGCGGCGAACACGTCCTGCGTATAGTTGTAGGGAATGCCGAGTTGGGCCAGCGTATGACCGAGCAGGCCGATGTCCACCCGGCCGAAGATCTGCCAGATCGTGCCCACCACGTTCCACGGGATGAGCAGCGGCAACGCCATCAGCACGAGGCAGACGGAGGCCCAGAACCCGCGCTTGGGCATGTTGAGCGCCACGAAGATGCCGAGCGGCACCTCGATCGCCAGGATGATGCCGGAGAACATGAGCTGGCGGCCGAGCGCATCCCACATCCGCTCCGAATGCAGCATCTCGTCGAACCACTCCAGCCCCGCCCAGAAGAACTGGTTGTTGCCGAACGTGTCCTGGACGGAATAGTTGACCACGGTCATCAGGGGAATGACGGCGGAAAAGGCGACCAGCACCAGCACGGGCAGGACGAGGAACCAGGCTTTCTGGTTGACGGTCTTTTCCATCAGGCGGCCTCCCCCTTCACGCGCCAGTCGTCGGCGTAGACGTTCACCTTTTCCGGCTGGAAGACGACGCGCGTCATGTCCGTGCCGATGGCTTCGTCCTCGCGCGCGATGATGTTGATGTCGCTGCCGAAGAATTCCGCCCGCACGATCTTGTGGCGGCCGACATCCTCCACCCGGCGGATGCGCACCGGCAGGCCCTCGCTCGCCGAAAGGCGGGCATGTTCCGGCCTCACCCCGATCGCCACATTGCCCGACAGCGGTCCGTAGCCACGGGCGAGCGGCACGGCCGCCCCGTTGACATGCGCCGTGCGCCCCTCCACCCGCGCCGGGATGATGTTCATGCCCGGAGATCCAATGAAGAAGCCGACGAAGGTGTGCTCCGGCGTCTCGAACAGGTCTTCCGGCGTGCCGATCTGCACCACCCGCCCGTCGTACATGACGACAACCTTGTCGGCGAAGGTCAGGGCCTCCGTCTGGTCGTGCGTGACGTAGATCATGGTATGGCCGAACTGTCGGTGCAGGCTTTTCAGCTGCGTGCGCAACTCCCACTTCATGTGCGGGTCGATGACCGTCAGCGGCTCGTCGAAGAGAAGCGCGTTGACGTCCTCGCGCACCATGCCGCGCCCCAGGCTGATCTTCTGCTTGGCATCGGCCGTCAGGCCGCGGGCCTTGCGGTCCAGTTCCGCCTCCATGCCGATCATCTGCGCGATTTCCTGCACGCGTGCGGCGATGGTGGCAGCGTCGGCGCCACGGTTCTTGAGCGGAAAGGCAAGGTTCTGGCGCACAGTCATCGTGTCGTAGACGACGGGGAACTGGAACACCTGCGCGATGTTGCGTTCGGCGGTCGGCGCATGGGTCACATCCTGCCCGTTGAACAGGATGCGCCCCCGGCTTGGCGTCAGCAGGCCGGAAATGATGTTGAGCAGCGTGGTCTTGCCGCAGCCCGATGAGCCGAGCAGCGCATAGGCCTCGCCGTCGGTCCACACATGGTTGAGTTCCTTCAGCGCCCAGTCGTCCTCGCCTTGCGGGTTGGCAAGATAGGAATGGGCCAGGTTTTCAAGCGTGATCTGTGCCATGACGCCCTCCCCTCACGCGGCAATCGCATAGGCTGCGGGAACGACGAGCTGGCCGTCCTCGGCGAAGATGTAGACATGGGCCGGATCGAGCCAGACCGCGAGCGGCTCGCCGATCGTCAGGTCGTGCACGCCATGGATCAGGCCGACCCATTTTTCCCCGTGATGGTCGAGATGGATGAAGGTCTCCGACCCGGTGATCTCGGTGATTGCCAGCGTCGCCGTGAACTTCATGGCGTCCGGCGTGTGGTGCTTCACTTCCAGATGGTTGGGACGGAAACCGGCCAGGTAGCGCCCGTCGGCAACCTCCGCCAGCTTGCCCGCCGCCGCCACCGACTGCCCGTCGCCGAACAGGAGCCGGTTGCCGGTCTTGGAAATGGGCAGGAAATTCATCGGCGGATCGGAGAAGACACGCGCCGTGGTCGCATCGACCGGCTTGCGGTAGACCTCCGGCGTGCGCCCGAACTGTGTCACCCGCCCTTCCCACAGCGTCGCCGTGTTGCCGCCGAGCAGGAGCGCCTCTTCCGGTTCCGTCGTCGCATAGACGAAGATCGACCCGGCCTCCTCGAAAATCTTCGGGATCTCGACGCGCAACTCCTCGCGCAGCTTGTAGTCGAGATTGGCCAGCGGCTCGTCGAGCAGCACGAGACCGGCATTCTTGACCAGCGCCCGGGCAAGCGCGCAGCGCTGCTGCTGTCCGCCCGAAAGCTCCAGCGGCTTGCGGCCCAGCATCGGCGTCAGTTTCATCATTTCGGCGGTCTTCTTCACCGCCGCGTCGATCTCGGCCGCGCCCTTGCCCATCAGCCGCAGCGGGCTGGCGATGTTGTCGTAGACGCTCATCGAGGGATAGTTGATGAACTGCTGGTAGACCATGGCGACGGCGCGGTCCTGCACGCGCATGCCGGTCACGTCGTCGCCGTTCCACAGGACGCGGCCCGTCGATGGCCGGTCCAGCCCCGCCATCAGCCGCATCAGCGAGGTCTTGCCCGACAGCGTCGGCCCGAGCAGCACGTTCATCGTGCCGTTCCGCAATTCAAGGGTCGTGGGATGGATATGCGTCCGCCCGCCCACCACTTTCGAGACCCTGTCGAGTACCAGTGTCATTCGAGCCTTCTCCTCCAGCGCCTATTCCGCTGCCGCCGATGCGTCCGCAGCGCGCCTGCCATCCATCCAGCCTTCCAGTGCGCTGATCTGGGCCTGCGTCATGCGCAGGCCGAGCTTGCTGCGCCGCCAGACGACATCCTCGGCCGTGCGCGCGAATTCCCGATCCATCAGCCATTCGGCTTCGCGCTCGCTCAGCCCCGCGCCGAAGTCCCGGCCCAGGTCCCCGGCGCTCTTCGCGTCGCGGAGCACGGCAAGGGCCTCGGTCCCGTAGGCGCGCACGAGCCGGGCCGCCTGACGCTCATCGAGGAAGGGATAGGCCTGGCAAAGCCTCGCCCGCAGCGCCGGCACGCCATCGACGGGAAAGTCGCCGCCAGGCAGCGCGGCACCGGCCGTCCAGGGGCCCGGCAATCCGGGGAAATGGGGCGCGATACGCTCCATCGCGCTTTCAGCCAGCCGGCGGTATGTGGTGATCTTGCCGCCGAAGATGTTGAGGATGGGCGCTCCGGCCTCGTCATCGACCTTGAGCGTGTAGTCGCGCGTCGCCGCCGTGGCGGAACTGGCGCCGTCGTCATAGAGCGGGCGCACACCGGAATAGGTCCACACGATGTCGTCCTTGGTGACCGGCGTCCGGAAATATTCCGACGCGAAGGCACACAGGTAGTCGCGCTCCTCGGGCGTGCATTCCGGCTTCACCGACGGATCGTCATGCTCCTTGTCGGTCGTCCCGATCAGCGTGAAATCGTCCTCGTAGGGAATGGCGAAGATGATGCGCCCGTCACGGCCCTGGAAGAAATAGCACTTTTCATGATCGTAGAGGCGCCGGGTGACGATATGGCTGCCCCGCACCAGCCGGACGCCTTCCGACGTGTTCAGCCGGGCTTTCGTGGCGATGATGTCGCCGACCCATGGCCCGCCCGCATTGACCAGCATGCGCGCGCGCACCTGCCGGCGTTTGCCGGTCTCGGTATTCTCGAGCGTGACGGTCCAGCCGCCGTCCACGCGGTCGGCGGACATGACCTTCGTGCGGACCATGATCTGCGCGCCGCGCGCCTGCGCATCGCGGGCATTGAGCACGACGAGGCGCGAATCCTCCACCCAGCAATCGGAATATTCGAAGGCCTTGTGGAATTCCTCCTTCAAGGGCGCACCTTCCGGCGTGCCGTCGAGGTCGAGCGTCGTGGTGCCCGGCAGGATCTTGCGTCCGCCGAGATGATCGTAGAGGAACAGCCCGAGCCGGATCATCCAGGCCGGCCGCCGCCCCTTCATCCACGGCATGACCGTGTTGAGCAGGCGCGAGGCCGGCGTCTCGGAATCGAAACGCATGCCCGGATGGCAAGGCAGCACGAAGCGCATCGGCCAGGAGATGTGCGGCATGGCGCCAAGCAGCACCTCGCGCTCGATCAGCGCCTCGCGAACCAGCCGGACCTCGAAATATTCAAGATAGCGCAACCCCCCGTGAAACAGCTTCGTGGAAGCCGAGGATGTCGCCCATGCCAGGTCGTTCATCTCCGCCAGGCCGACCGACAAGCCACGGCCGGCGGCATCACGCGCAATGCCGCAGCCATTGATGCCGCCCCCGATGACGAACAGATCGAACGCCGAATGTTGTTCCGGCCCGCTTGGCAACGGCTCCTCCCACAGGTTTCCGTCAGAAGCTGTTAACTAACACATTCCAACAGAAATGAAAACATAACACTTTCTAATTTGTTCGTTTTGGACTGGTTCGTCAATAATCTTTGAATTTCAACAACCTGGCGGCCGAAATCACGCCATTTTCGCACATGCGAAACGATTTATTTTCCGATCGTGACCGGGTAGACCCCGATTGCGAACGCAAATTTGACAAATAGCGCGCAATAACGAAGATTTATGGCAGAGAAACCCGAGTCGGACGTGGTCTGGCGGAGAAGGAAGGGGCCGCCATGTCGCAGAGTTTCCGCCAGACCGAGATCCTGGAAATCGCGCGGCGCGACGGACGCGTCACCGTCGAAGGCCTGGCCGACCACTTCCGCGTGACCCAGCAGACGATCCGCCGCGACCTGAGCGAACTGGCCGATGCCGGAAGGCTGGAACGCGTTCATGGCGGCGCCATGCTGCCGTCAGGCACGACCAATATCGGCTACGAGGACCGGCGCGGACTGAACGAGGCGGAGAAGACACGGATTGCCAAGGCCTGCGCGGCGCGCATTCCCGAGGACATTTCCGTCTTCATCAATATCGGCACCAGCACGGAAGCCGTGGCCCGCCAGCTTGTCCATCACCGCAACCTTCTGGTGGTCACCAACAACATCAACGTGGCCAATATCCTGGCGACCAATCCCGACTGCCAGGTCATCGTCACCGGCGGCACGCTGCGCCGTTCCGATGGCGGCCTGGTCGGCGATCTGGCCACGCAGACGATCATGCAGTTCAAGTTCGATCTGGCGGTGGTCGGCTGCTCGGCCATCGACCAGGACGGCGACATGCTGGATTTCGACATCCAGGAGGTCAATGTCTCGAAATCGATCCTGCGCCAGGCCCGCAAGGCCTATCTCGTCGCCGACCATTCCAAGTTCCAGCGAACCGCACCGGCGCGCATCGCGTCGCTGTCGGCCATCGACGCCTTTTTCACCGACCGCCCGCTCACGCCTGCATTGACCCGCCAGTGCGAGGACTGGACGACGGAAGTCGTCATCGCGCCGTCAGCCTGACCGGCTGCCGCCCGGGCGGGAGGGGAAATCCCCGCCCCGTCCGGTTGCCGGTTTCCTCCGTCAGGCGAACTCGATCCCGTCATCGATCATCGGCAGCCGCATGACGCGCTTGCCGGTCGCCGCGAAGATCGCATTGGCAATGGCCGGTCCCGCCGGCGGCAGGCCGGGCTCGCCGATGCCCGTGGGCGCCTCGTTCGACGGCACGATATGCACTTCGATCTTCGGCATGTCGCCGATCCGGAGCGGCTCGTAGTCCGGAAAGTTCGACTGGTCGACTTCCCCGTCCGTGAAGGTGATCTTGTTGCGCATGACATGGCCGAGGCCGTAGCCGATGGCGCCTTCCACCTGCGCGCGGATCACGTCGGGATTGACCGCCACGCCGACATCGACGGCGGCCACGATCCGCTCCAGCTTCACCTTGCCATCCGTGACCGACACTTCCGCGACTTCCGCCACGTAGGAGTTGAAGGACTTGTGCACGGCAACGCCCCGGCCCCAGTTTTCCGGCAGTGCGCTGCCCCACCGTGCCTTGTCGGCGGCAAGCCGCAGCACGCCGAGATGGCGCGGTGCGTTGGCGAGAAGCTCCTCGCGCAGTTCCACCGGATCGCGCCCGGCGGCCTCGGCGATCATGTCGATGGCCACTTCCATGGCATAGCCGGAATGGCTGTGCCCAACCGAACGCCACCACAGGACCGGGACCGGCGTTTCCATGTTGCGCACATCCACCCGCATGTTGGGGATGGCATAGGCCGTGTCCGATGCGCCCTCGACAGAGAAATGATCGACGCCATTGTGCACCACCGCCTTCTCCATGGGCGTTCCGGTGAAGATCGACTTGTTGGCCAGGCTGGAATGCCAGGCCACCACCTTGCCGTCCTTGCCGACGCCCGCGCGGATGCGGTGCTTCGTCATCGGCCGGTAGTAGCCGCCGCGAATGTCGTCTTCCCGCGTCCAGACCAGCTTGACCGGCTTCCCGTTGCCAAGCGCGGCGGCGACCATGGTCGCCTCGGCCTGGTAATCGGCGTTGAAATTGGCCCGCCGTCCGAACGAGCCGCCGGCATAGAGCGTGTGGATGGCGGTATTTTCAGGCCCGACGCCCGAAATCGCGCCCACGGCGCCCTGCGTCACTGTCTGGAACTGGTTGCCGTCCCACAAGGTCGCCTTTCCGTCCGCGATCTGCACCACGCAGTTTTGCGGCTCCATCGGCGCATGGGCGAGGAAGGGGAAGTGGAACTCCGCCTCGATCGTCTTGTCGGCCGAGGCCAGCGCACCCGCCGCGTCCCCGTCATTGCGGGCAACCAGCCCCTCCGAGTTCAGCGCGCTGGCATATTCGGTTTCCATGGCATCGGACGAGCGGGTTTCGGCGTTCGAGAAATCCCATTCGACCGTCAGCGCCTCGCGGCCCTTGATCGCCGCCCAGGTATGCTCTGCATAGACGGCGACGCCCGTCGGCACCTGGCGCACATCCACCACGCCCGGCACCTTTCGGGCCTGCGTATCGTCCACGGATTTCACCGTGCCGCCGAATTTCGGCGCATGCAGCACGACCGCATGGACCGTTCCTTCCGGCACCACGTCGATGGCGAACGTGGCCGTGCCATTGGTCTTGGCCGGCGTGTCCTTGCGCGGCAACCGGTCCTTGCCGATCAGCCTGAACTGGTCCGGTGTCTTGAGCGTGGTATCCGGTGTTGCGTCGGCAGGAACCTTGCCCGCCATCTCGCCGTACCCGGCGGTTCGCGTTCCGTGGCTCAAAATGCCGTCGGTCACGGTGATCTCGCCAGCCGGCACGTTCCATTCCCTTGCCGCAGCCTGGACAAGCAGGGACTTGGCCGCCGCCCCTGCTTCACGATACTGGATGAAGGAATTCGCGATGGCCGTCGCCCCGCCGGTCCCCTGGATACCGAAGGCGCTGTTGGCATAGCGGCTGGCATCCGCCGGTGCGAACTCGGTGACGACCTTCGACCAGTCGGCGTCGAGTTCTTCGGCCACCAGCGTCGCAAGGCCGGTCGTCGTGCCCTGCCCCATCTCGAAATGCTTGAGGATGACCGTCACGGTCCCGTCCGGCGCGATACGGACAAAGGGATTGGGCACCAGCGCGCCGTCAGCGGCAGCGGCCCAAAGGCCCCGCGTGTCCAGACCGACCACGAGCGCGGCCGAAAGCGCGGCCGCGCCCTTGAGGAAATTGCGGCGATTGGAATTGATCGTCATGGCCTCAGCCCTCCATCCGGTTGGCTGCTTCGTGGATGGCAGCGCGAATGCGTACATAAGTGGCGCAGCGGCAGACATTGCCGCTCATGCCCGAGTCGATGTCGGCATCCGTGGGCTTGGCGTTCTCGCTGAGAAGGCCTACCGCCTGCATGATCTGGCCGGACTGGCAATAGCCGCACTGGACGACATCGAGGTCGCGCCAGGCCGACTGCACCGCTTCTGCGACCGGACCGGACAATCCCTCGATCGTCGTGATCCGCTTTCCGGTCACGTCACCGACAAAGGTCTGGCAGGAACGCACCGGCACCCCGTCCACGTGAACCGTGCAGGCGCCGCAGGATGCCACGCCACAGCCGAATTTCGTTCCCGTCAGCCGGGCCATGTCGCGAATGGCCCAGAGCAACGGCATGTCCTCCGGCGCATCCAGGCTCATGGTCTCGCCGTTGATGTTCAGATCGATTGTCATGGTCATCCTCCCTCGGACCAGCCATCGGTCCGCCGTTCCCGGGGGCATTCACGCCACCATTGCGACCGGGCTTTCGTGGCTGTCTGTCCAGCCTACCCTTTTCATCGCCTGCGGCCAACCGTCGCAGCAAAAATGGAGGATCAAGGCAGGCTGTCGATCGGATCAAAACCCGAACCCGAAAGACAGGCGCGGCAAGGAGGAACCGTCGCCTTTTCCCTTGGCAAACGCGAAAAGGCCGGGCGCAAGGCCCGGCCTTTCCTTGAACTTGGGTCACATCATCCGGCGGCTTGGCGATTGCGCGCCCGCCAGACGGGAAGGACTTCAGACGGCCTGCAGGTTCGCAGCAGCGTTCTTGCCCGAACGGGCGTCACGCACGACTTCGAAGCTGACCTTCTGGCCTTCCGAGAGGGTGGTCATGCCGGAACGCTCGACGGCGGAGATGTGAACGAACACATCCTGCTTGCCGTCTTCCGGCGTGATGAAGCCAAAACCCTTGGTGGTGTTGAAGAACTTGACGGTTCCGACGGTCATGACATTTTCCTTTTCAAGACGTCACAGAGTTGGAGTTGCCGCGCACCGTGCGCGTCAACCGGGTAGATCGATTTGAAAGAGGAAAATCGCAGCGGACGCCAAGGCGCCGGAAAACAAAGTTCAACAAGCAGATCGACAAGACGCGGATAGCGGAAAAACATGTCCGAAACAAGGCGCCCGGGCGGGAAAGATGGTACCATTTTCCGGTATCCGGCCGGTCCCGCCCGACATGCGCACCGCCAGCGATGCGTCAGCGGCCTCCCGGACGTGCCTTGCGCTTCGGTCCGGGAATCAGGCCTTCGCGTTGCGCCAGCTTGCGGGCGGCCTTGCGGTTGCGGCGCACCGCCTCGCCTTTTTCGCGCGCGCGCTTCTCGGACGGCTTTTCATAGGAACGGCGCGCCTTCATCTCGCGGAACACGCCCTCGCGCTGCATTTTCTTCTTCAGCACGCGCAGCGCCTGGTCGACATTGTTGTCTCGAACGATGACCTGCATCTTTTCTCCCGTGTTTGCAAACCCTTGAACGGCATCCGCTTCCGGATGCCAGCGAACATGCGTCTTTTCCGGCTTCGCCGTCATGCCATGACGCACGGACTTCCTCCCGATCCACGGACCGGATGCCGCGCAAAAGGCCGACGGCGGACAACCCGGATGTTCATCCGGCTCCCGCGCCAGCGAATCGAAAATCTGGAAGCCGACAGGCGCATCCGAAAGGTTTCGGAGCGCTGTTCACGCCGAAGCGGCCAAAAAGACGATGGCGGAGCTTACCGCCAATGGCAGCCCGGGACAAGGCACAACCCGCGATTTGTTGTCTGAAGGTGGAAGGAATGCGCGCAAAGCCTCGCAACGGGCGCGGCGACGCCTGCGGCTTGCGAAGTCATGCGGCGCGGGTTCTGCCGTTCAGCCGCGAGCCCTCCAGACAAGAGCAGCGAGTTGGTGCTGCGAACACAGCTCGGTCTTGCGGTAGATGGACTTGAGCTGCTGGCGCACCGTTCCCTCCGAAAGGCCCGAGGTGAGAGCAATGTCGTTGATGAGCCGTCCTTCGGCAATGGCATAGGCGACCCGGACTTCCGCTGGCGTCAGGCCAAACCTGGTGATGAAGTCTTCGTCCCGGAAATCCGGATCGCGCACGCCGTAGCGCCGCCACATGGCAACAAGCCGGGGCGGCTCGAAGACGTGCCGTGCAGGTTCGGGCGCCGGCATAAAACCCAGATGGATCGCGGTACCGTCGCTTTCCCTCAGGATGACAGGGCCGGAAAGGCCTTCCTCGAGTTCGGACCAGGAGATGATGGCTGCGCCACTCCCGGTACCGGCGGCGGGATCCTGGCAGCACAGATGCTCTGGCAGGCGCGCAAGGATCGTTTCCTCGCCACAGGTCTCGCCGGCTATGGATCCGGACACGTCGACCACCGCATAGTCCAGTCCCAATTGCCGGGCAGCGACGCACATGCCGCGAAC
The DNA here is from genome assembly GCA_002708825.1 of Phyllobacteriaceae bacterium. Classification (GTDB taxonomy): domain Bacteria; phylum Pseudomonadota; class Alphaproteobacteria; order Rhizobiales; family Rhizobiaceae; genus Zhengella. Next base: position 92,664 of record PAPF01000027.1, read on the forward strand.
CGAGTTGTCGGCCACGGCCTCCGCCTCTTCCACGGCGCGTTGAAGGCTCCGCCGGAGCATCTCCGCATGTCCTTTTCGGCAGGCCTCGAGTTGGTCCGCGCTCTGGAAGTACAGGCAGACGGCCCAGTCACCAGAGCGGGTTGTCAGCCGCAGCGCCATGAAATGCTCAAGCCCGTGCCTGCGGACAAAAGCGTAGTAAGGATTGGCATCGCGTTCTTCCGGCGTCGAGAAATCGTCATCGACGGCGATGCCCGTCTGTTTCAGGACCCCCCAGGCGCGATCGCGTATGTCCGCCTGATGCCATTTTTCCGAGAAATAAGCCTCCGCCACCGGAAGAAAGCGCTCACTGACGAGGCTGTTCCTGATCCGCCTGCCGACATCCTCGCTCAGCAGGGCCGAACCGATTGCGCCGATCCGGCCGCATAATCCTTCAAGAATTGCAGTCCATGCTGGCGGCGTGTGTGGCAACTCGTCCAGTTCGAGCCAGTTGCCAAGGATGGCGTCCGTGTTCATTGCTCTGTGACAATCAACAACCATGCACTCCCCTCGAAAGCATACAATTTGAAATATTGTCGTGTTGGGGAGAATTGTCAATTGATTACAGAATGTTGCCGAATCCTTTTGTTGTCGTGGACGTCGGACGGGCCAGCATCCCCGTGAACAGCGAGATCGCGGCCGGTGCCTGGCGGTCCGCCAGTCCTTGCAGGCGCGGTGGCAGCAAGCCTCCGCCGATGCATGCTGCGCCAGGGAAAACGGCCGCCCGGTTTTAGCCGGGCGGCCGTATCGTCAGTCTCGTCCGTCCCGCCTTGTCACAGCAGGAAATCGTCTGACGAGAGCGTGTGGATGCCTGTCAGCACCACTTCGACATCGGCCACACCATCACCGTTGATGTCGCCCTGGACCAGGGTGAGATTGAACGTGGTGTTGGTGAAGTAGCGAAGCTCTCCCGCAGTCCCGCTGAACGTCGACGTCCCGATGAAATTGAACGCATCGTCGGCACCGGTTCCGGTATTCGCGTCGATGGCGGTGAAGTCCAGCAGGTCCTGTCCGTCGACGAAGTCCGAAACGGTGTCGCGGTTTGCAAAACCCGCCGCGGATTCGGCAGCCGACGAGAAGACGAACGTGTCGGCGCCTGCGTTGCCCACAAGCGTGTCGCGTCCGCCGGCCCCGTCGATGCGGTCATCGCCCGCACCGCCGGAAATGGTGTTCTGCGCACCATCACCGGTCAGGTCGTCGGCATGGTTGGAGCCGATGATCCGCTCGATGCTGACATACGTATCGCCGGCCGCCTCACCACCGGTTCCCCCGGTTGCCAGGTTCACGGTGACACCGGAGGTGGCCTGGAAGTAGCTCGCAGTATCATCTCCGTTGCCGCCGATGAGGCGATCCGCCCCGGTGCCGCCGATCAGCGTGTCATTGCCGTCCATGCCGTTCAGGTAGTCATTTCCATCCAGGCCGAACAGGAGGTCGTTCCCGCCGTTCGCCGAGATGCCGTTGTCTCCGGAATTGCCGATCAGCGTATCGTTGTGCAGGCTTCCGAAGATGTTCTCGATGGACAGGTAGGTATCGCCATGGGCGTCGCCGCCCAGGCCCCCGCCCGTCGAGCGAATGTCGACACGCACCGCTGTTGCCGACCCGCCGAAGCCGACGGTATCGATACCGGCGCCGCCATTGAGGATGTCGGCTCCCGTTCCACCGATCAGGATATCGTCTCCGGTCAGGCCGATCAGCGTATCGGCACCGCCCAGGCCCACGATCCGGTCGGATCCGGACGTCCCCGTCAGCGTTTCGGGGTTGTTCGTGCCGGTGATGACATCGACGACCTCGTTCACGGTCACGTTGACCGTCACCGTGTCGGTGCCGCCATTACCGTCCGACACCTCCACCGTGAAGCTGTCGCTGCCGTTGAAGTCGGCGTCCGGCGTGTAGGTGTAGCCGCCCGATCCGTCGAAGGTGACCGTGCCGTTGACCGGCTCGCCGCCCGTCAGCAGCGTGTAGGACAGGGTGTCGAGTTCCGCATCAACGGCAACGATCGAGCCGGTGATCGGGTTGTCCTCATTGCCCGAGACAATGAGATCCGATGCAGGCTCATCGATCACCGGGGCGTCGTTGGCGCCCGTGATGTCGATGGTGATCGTGTGCTCGGTACCGTCGCCGGTAGCCACCACGATCGTGTCCTGCAACACGTCACCGTTGCCGAGTTCGTCGACCACCGGATTGGCGTCGTCGAGCGTATAACTCCAATGGCCATCCGCACCGATCGTCAGCGTGCCGAAGCTGCCCTGGGTCACCACCGTGGTGTTCCAGAGATCATCGGCATCGCCGGCATCGACATCGGTATGATCGAGGTCACCGGTTGCCGGCGAACCGGCATCCTCCGTCACGGCGCCGGTCGAGTCGCCGGTCACGACCGCCGCGTCGTTGGCACCGAAGATGTCGATGGTGATCGTGTGCTGGGTTCCATCGGTCGTCGCCACCACGATCGTGTCCTGGAGCGGCGCACTGATGATTTCGGACGCATTGCCGTTCGGGCCGTCCAGTTCGTCGACCGCCGGATTGGTGTCGTCAAGCACATAGTTCCACTGACCATCCGTGCCGATCGTCAGCGTGCCGTAGGTGCCCTGGGTCACCACCGTGGTGTTCCAGGCATCGTCGGCATCGCCGCTATCGACATCGGTATGGTCGAGGTCACCGGTTGCCGGCGTGCCGGCATCCTCCGTCACCGCGCCGGTCGAGTCACCGGTCACCACCGGCGCGTCGTTGACCGGGTCGACCGTGACACTGACCGTCACCGTGTCGGTGCCGCCATTGCCGTCCGACACCTCCACCGTGAAGCTG
>PAPF01000028.1 GCA_002708825.1 Phyllobacteriaceae bacterium
CAGGTCGCCGCGCAGCAGCGTGATGCCCGCGCTTTCCACGGCCACGTCGGCCCCCGTGCCCATGGCGATGCCAACTTCCGCCGCCGCCAGCGCCGGCGCGTCGTTTACCCCGTCACCCGCCATGGCAACCTTGCGGCCCTTGCGGTGCAGTTCGTCGACCAGCTTCTTCTTGTCTTCCGGAAGCACACCGGCGCGCACGTCGTCGATGCCGAGCCTTCCGGCCACGGCGCGCGCCGTCCGCTCGTTGTCGCCGGTTGCCATGATGATGGTCAGGCCCGCCTTGTGCAGCGCCTCGATGGCGGCCGGGGTGCCCTCCTTGACCGGATCGAAAACCGCGACGATGCCCGCGATCCGCCCGTCCGCGGCCAGGAACATCGCGGTCTTTCCGTCCGCGCGCAATTGCGCGACCTTGTCGGCGGCTTCCCCCACCGCGATGCCGGCCTCTTCCATCAGCGCGTCATTGCCCAGCAACAGCGCCTTGCCCGCCACTTCGCCCTTGACGCCCTTGCCAGTGACGGCTTCGAAGGCGGTGGCGTCTGCAAGCTCAAGCCCGCGATCACGAGCGCCCTCGACGATGGCCTCGGCCAGCGGATGTTCCGAACCGCGCTCCAGGCTGGCCGCCAGCGCCACCACCTGCGCTTCTTCGAACCCGTTCACCGCGATGGCATCGGTGAGCTTGGGCTTGCCTTCCGTCAGTGTGCCGGTCTTGTCCACCACCAGCGTGTCCACCCTGGCCATGCGCTCCAGCGCTTCGGCATCCTTGATGAGCACACCGGCTTGCGCACCTCGTCCTGCTGCCGTCGTGATGGAAATCGGCGTGGCGAGGCCCAGCGCGCAGGGGCAGGCAATGATCAGCACCGAGACGGCGGAGACAAAGGCGAAGGCAAGGGCCGGTTCCGGGCCGAAGACGGACCAGGCGATGAAGGAGACGATGGCCGCCAGCACCACTGCCGGCACGAATACGGACGAGACACGGTCTGCCATGCCCTGGATGGGCGCCCGCGACCGCCGCGCATTGGCCACCATGTCGACGATCTGCGACAGCATGGTGTCGGCGCCGACCTTCGTCGCTTCCATGACGAAGGAACCGCTGCCATTGAGCGTGCCGCCGGTCACGCTGTCGCCCGCGGTCTTTTCGACGGGAACCGGTTCACCGGTGATCATGCTTTCGTCAATGGAGGAATGCCCTTCGAGCAGGATGCCATCCACCGGGATGCTGTCGCCCGGACGCACTCGCAGCCTGTCGCCGGCCAGGATGTTCTCCAGCGGTGCGTCATACTCGTCACCGTCCGGCGTGATCCGCCGCGCGGTCTTCGGCGCAAGGTCCATCAGCGCCCGGATCGCATCGCCGGTCTTCTCCCGCGCGCGCAACTCCAGCACCTGCCCGACAAAGATCAGCGCGACGATGACGACCGCGGCCTCGAAATAGGTACCGACACCGCCGTCGCCGCGGTAATCGGCAGGGAACAGGTCCGGCATGAACACTGCGAAGACGGAATAGACATAGGCCGATGCGACGCCGATCGAGATCAGCGTCCACATGTTCGGCGAGACATTGACAATGGACGACCATCCGCGCCTGAAGAATGGCAGCGCCACCCACAGGACCACCGGCGTTGCGAGAATGAATTCGGCGATGCCGGCCGTTCGGTGGCCGATCCAGTCGCGGACGGGAAGACCGGCCATCGGCCCCATGGTCAGGATCATCAGCGGCACGGCGGCCGCGACGGCGATCCACATGCGCCGCGTGAAGTCGATCAGTTCCTCGTTCTTTTCGTCAGGCGCGGCAGTGACCGGCTCCAGCGCCATGCCGCAGATCGGGCAGCTTCCCGGTTCGTCGCGAACGATCTCCGGATGCATCGGGCAGGTATATTGCCGCGCCTTGCCGTCCATGCCGGTCCTGCCCTTGGCCCTGCCGCTGGCAAAGTGCCAGGGGTCCGCCTCGAAGCGGTCATGGCATTTGCGCGAACAGAAATGATAGGTCTCGCCCTTGTAGGATGCTGACGGCGTGTCCTTGCCGGGCCTCACCTGCATCCCGCAGACGGGATCGGTAACGGTGTCCCCCGGACTGTCGTGAGCGTCGCGGGCGTGATGCTGATGATGCTCGTGTTCCATCAGTGGAAGCTAGGCTTTCCATCCACTGGAAGGTCAAGCAATGCGTCGAGGAAACCGGCTGCGGGCCGAAGGCCGGCGCCACCGGGCCGGCCGGTGGCGCCTGCCATTCATTCACGCTCCTGTGCGTAGCGCGCATTCATCTGGTCATGCAGCGCACGCACCTCGTCCGGCCACTGCGCCTTGATCCATGACAGGACGGCGATGATCTCCCCGTCGCTCAGGATGTCGCCATAGATCGGCATGTCGGACGTGTAGTTTTTCAGCCCCGCGGCTTGCACGATGCCGAGTTTGGTAATGTCGAAAAGGATCTGGTCGGGATGATGCCAGGTATGGCCCGTTTCGTCATGCGGCGGTGCGGGCATGCGCCCGTTGTCCTTGCGCGTCCGCCAATCGGGCTCGCCTCCAAGGTCGGCCCCGTGGCAGACGGCACAGTGATCCGCATAGATCGCGCCGCCCTGCGCCACGATTTCCCGGTCATCGGGCTTGAGAAGCCCTGCCGCGCCTGCCGGTCCGGCAAACAACTGCCCTGCAAGAAGCGCCGCGACGGCCGGACCGATCGTCGATGCCCTCATCGCACGCCCGCCTCGAAGAACACCGGAGTCGCGTCGCCAGCCCGCCCGGTGAAGGAATGGACGGTGTAGCGGGCGTTCTCGTCATGCCCCATGCCGAGCGACCCCTGCGGCATGCCCGGCACGGCTATGCCGCGGACATCCGGCCGCTCGCTCATCAGCTTGTCGAGTGCCTCCAGCGGCACATGCCCCTCGACGACGTATTTGCGGCCATCCACATCCAGCATGGCCGTGTGGCAGGCCACCATGTCGTCGGGCACGCCCGCATGGGCCTTGACCGGATCAAGGTCTTCCATGTCCCGGATCTCGACCGCGAAGCCGGCTTCCTTCACGGCATCGACCCAGTCCTCGCAGCAGCCGCACCAGGGCGACTTGTAGACGGTCATCGGAGCCCCTGCCCCGGCGGCCAGGGCCGGCGCCGTCATGGCGCAGAGCAGGGAGGCGGCAAGAAGTTTCATCCTGAACGTATTCATCGTTTCTTGTTCCTGTCTCACATCACGACCACGCGGGTACCGACGGGCACGCGCTCGTAAAGGTCTTCGACGTGTTCATTGATCATGCGGATGCAGCCGTTCGACACCGACCGGCCAATGGATGACGGCTCGGTTGTCCCGTGGATGCGGAACATGGTGTCGCGCTCGCCGCGATAGAGGTAGAGCGCACGGGCGCCAAGCGGGTTTCCCGGCCCGCCCGGCACGCCCTTGGCATAGCGGGCATAGCGGCGCGGGTTGCGCCGGATCATGTTGTCGGTCGGGCGCCATGCCGGCCATTTCGCCTTGCGGCCGACGACGGCCGATCCCTTGAAGGCCAGACCGGCCCTGCCGACACCGACGCCATAGCGGCGCGCCTCGCCTTCACCGGTGACCAGGTAAAGGAAGTGGTTGGCGGTATCGATCACGATCGTCCCCGGTTCATGGCCGCTGAATTCCACCATGCGCGGTTCGAATTGCGGATCGAGCGTGAAGCTTTTTCGCCGTTTGGTCTGATGGGCCCGTGCCGCGGCGGGCATGGCGAGCGTGGCAGTGAGCCCGGCAAGGAAGATGCGTCTGTTCATTCCTGGAAATCCCGTTTGTCGCGTGAGTGACCAGCGCCCGGCAGGCCGGACGCCATTGCAGGATCAGACAGGGATCGGCGGTCTCAAAAGCGTCTGCGGAAGGGGCGACGATGACCCGCAAGGCGGTTCGCAACCGGCGGCGGGCCCGGACGGCGAAGTCGTCACGGCCACCCAAGGCATGAGGCCGGCGCAATCAGCTGGACAATGGGCATCGCCTGCCTGGCTCGCAGCCATGCCCTGGCAGCAAGGCACACCGGCCTGCCCCTCGTCGCCAGTTCCTGACATATCTTGCCCTGCCATGTCATGACCCGCGCCGCCGGAAACGCTCGCGGCATGGTTCATGGAATAGTCAGCCATGGCCGCCATGCCGGCCGGATGAACGGACACAAGGAACAGGACGGCAAGCAGAAGCAGGGCATTGCGCATGAATGCTATTTAAACGTTCTGGCAACTGGAAGGTCAAGCGACCCTGTCGGCGGGGTGAACAAACCGCGCATTTGCCCTGGTGGCGACGGCGGCATGAGGCCTGGCGGCCGGGCCACCGGTCGGTCCTGTGCGTCGACTGGCCGTACGGATCAACCGGTCTTCCTCCAGCGGCTCCGGATGTCCTCCGGGAGAACCGGAAGGCAGGAAACCCGCCCGTCAGTCGCGCGCTTCCAGGAACTGGTGCCTTGCGAGCCGGAACGCCAGTTCCGGGCTTTCGCCGGCCAGCAGGCCGACGCCATACATCGTATAGCCGGTGTCGCAGAGCAGCCTGGGCGAAACGGGACGCAGGGAACCGGGCGTGCGCCGGCTCGACACGAGGTTCCGCAGGATTTCCGGAGCATTGCGATTATGCGCGAAGATACCCCCCGTGCCGATCATCGTCCCGACGAGGCTGAGGTCCTTGCCCTCGCAGACGTTCACCGGTCTCTCGCCGCCCGTCCAGACCTGCGAAAGCCGGCCGGCATGGCGGTCGAGCGCCACATCCGCGGCCGCCGAGGCGAGCGCCACGTCGAACGCCAGGTCCTCGCCGGTTGCAGGCAAGGTCGCGTGGCAGGCGGTGTAGCTGTCGATCCGGCCACTGATTTCCCCGTCCGCCATGGCTGTCGGGAGAAACCCGCGAACATGATCGCTCCCCAGCGTTTCCAGTATGGTGGACGCGTTGATGCGAATGCCGAGATCGCCTTCCACCGTGCGCTTCTCGTGCGGTTCGGGGATACCCCGCTTGACGGCGTTCAACTCGGGGTTCGCAGCCTCGCCGATGGAATGGACGTTGATCGTCGCGCCGCCGATCTCCACCACCACCAGCGGCCCCAGGCCGGCCTCGCCGCGCGTGCCTTGCGCAAGAACGGATGCAGCCTGAAGCGTCGCGCGGGGCGTCGGCACAAACTCGGTTCCGACAATATCCTGCGCTTCCAGGAACCCCTTGGCCTTCACGATGCGGGAGATGAAAACCTCCCGGATCGCGGCGCGCGCCGATTCCACGGAAAGGCGGTCTAGCGCCGGGAGGACATTCTCGCTGACATGGACCTGCTTGCCGGCTGCCTCGAGGATTTGACGGGCTTCTTCCGACGCAAACCGGTTGCCTGCCAGGATGACCGGCGCCGCGATCGTCGAGCCGGCGAGTTTGCGGGCATTGTGGAGAATGCCTTTCTTGTTGCCCCCGTCGACGCCGCCGGCCAGAAGGACAAGGTCGCAGGCCGAGTTGCCGATTTCGGCGATGGCGCGCTCGTCCAGTTCGTGGCCGAATGAGCCGATCAGCTTGGCACCCGCGCCAAGCGCCGCCTTGCGTGCGGCCTCCAGCGTGAGTTCGGGAACGAGGCCGACGGCAACAATGCCCAGGCCTCCTGCCGCGGAGCTCGATGCCAGTCTCCGTGCGCCCGCGATATCCGCGCCGGAAAGACGCCGCCCTGCAATCGTCACCTGCGAAAGCGCGTTGCGATACCCTTCAACGATGTTCGTCTCGACCGTTGTCGGCGCCTGCGCCCGGCCCAGCACGGCGCCGCGTGACAGGTCAACGGCCATGACCTTTGTGAAGGTCGAGCCGAAATCGATCAGCAGGCCGAGATCGCTCATGCGGCAAGCCAGTCACCGCTCGCGATGGCGCGCATGTCGGCGACGATCGTGTCGTAGGATGCCGGCCGGTTCATCCGGCCTTCCCTCTGCCGGATACGGTCCCGGTGGAACGCCTTGATCTCCTCATCGAACGGCAGGTTGCCGGTATCCAGGTAACGCACGGCACCCGTGGCGTCCTTGACACCCATGACGGCTGATTTCACCCGGGGATTGTTGGCCACCGGATTATCCATGATCCCGAACTCATAGGCCTTCAGCGCGCCCTTCAGCGGATCGCCGTCACCCAGTTCCAGCACCTTTTCGATGATCGCCCGCGCTTCGCGTTCTTCCATTTCCATTTCGCGCCTGGTGTCCGGCGCGTTGCGGAAATCGAGGTCCGGCGTGCGCATGATGCGATACATCATCCGGGCGCCCTTGAGACTGCGCGCCTGGTTCTGCATCGTCGGAATGCCCGTGGCCTCGTCGAAGGTCTTGACCTGGCACATCTGCGAATTCGAAAGCGCCGAAACGATCCCGGCATACATCACCTCCGCGAAGGCCTGGTCCCAGTCATAGGGATAGGGACCGCCGAGGCATCCGTTCTCCATGTAGAGTTCAATCCCCTCATGGCCGAAGCGTTCGAGATATTCGCCGATGAGCTTCTGGGTCACGAAGCTGGAGGCCACGTCCTGCGCGATGTTTCCGAACGACCAGTTCACCGCGATCATGTGCCTGACACCCTGCGCAGCGGCGGCCAATGCACCGAGCACACGACCGGCGGTGCCGAGACTGGGCGGCGCGACGCCGGGCGCGTTGTCGCCGGCCGCACCCGTCGCCACCGTCACGGCGATCGGCGCGCCGCGTTCGGTATAGTAACCGGCAAGGCGCAGCGAATACTGGAAGTTGCCCATGATCTCTTCCAGCGTCGCGCTCTTGGTATAGGTCTCGAACACGATGTAGGTGTTGTCGACAAGCTGGGTGTAACCCGAAGCCAGCGCGATTTCCGACGCCAGCCGCGAATCGACCGCAGGGCCAAGCGCCCCGACCGGCCGGTCCAGCGCTTCCACCAGTTTCCTGTTCCCGGCGACACCGTAATTGACCAGCGGAAACCCGTTCAGCAGGTTCTTTCCCTCGCGCTCGCACTGCGCGATGACGTTTTCCAGGTGCTCGAAGCGGCCGGTCCGGGTGTAGCTGTCATAGAGGCACTGGAGCAGTCCCGCACCGCCGTCGTTCTGGAGGCATTCAAGAAATTCGAACTGCGACTGCGCGGTCGACTGGCCGGTGAGGTTGTGCCCCAGCGTGTAGTTGCCCTCGCGCGCGTTCTTCAGTTCATGCGCCAGCACCTTGTGGGTCGGCAGGGCCTTCTGATAGGCGATGCCATCCTCGATATCGACCTCGGCGCCGGTCTTGTAGCTGCCCAGCACCGCCTTGCGCATCTGCATGAAGCGGTCGTCGTCGATCTTGATGTTCTCGATCCCCATCGTCATTCCTCCGAAACCGCCAGAAGGTCCTGGCGGAGCGCTTCCACGATTTCACCGGGCAGCGAGGTTGGCGGAAAGGCACGCGTGAAGCCCATCCCGCGGAAAAGCGGTTCGATTTCCTCCCATGTCATGTCGCCTGTGGACAGCGTGCCACCGACATAGAGGACGATGTCGTCCAGGCCGGCCTCGATGCACCTGGCACGGAACCCTTCGCACAGCAGGCGTGCATGGCCGCTCATCGACGAGACGAGGATGGCCGATGCATCCGCCTCGATGGCGGCGCGGATGAAGTCTTCCTGTGCAACCTGGATACCGAGCGGGAACACCTTGAAGCCGGCATTGTCGAGGGCGTGCTCGATCACCTTGATGCCGAAGCTGTGGATGTCGTCGCCGATGGTGCCGGTCACGATGTTGGGCGTTCTGGTCATGGCGTTTTCCTTCTTGCCGCCGGTCACGGGATCAGCGCCAGGGAGATGACGGGAAAGATGATCAGCAGGGCCAGCCTGCCGAGATCGGCGACCACGAAGGGCAGCACGCCGCGAATGATCGTGCCGATGGTCAGCGACGGGTCCGATGCCCGGACGATGAAGAGGTTCATGCCGAGCGGCGGCGTGATCAGCCCGATCTCGATCGCGGTCACCATCAGGATGCCGAACCACACCGGATTGATGCCGAGGTCCTGGACCAGCGGAAAGATGAACGGCAGCGTCAGCAGCATCATGGAGATGCTGTCCAGGATGCAGCCAAGCAGGACATAGGCCACGATGATGATGATGAGCACGGTCATCGGGGAGATGTCGAGCCCGGCCACGAACCCCACCGTGGAGCGCGGCAGGCCCGACAGGTCTATGAAGAACCCGAAGATCGTCGCGCCGATGAGGATCAGGAAGATGAGCCCCATGGTCGCCGCCGATTCCCGCAGGATGTGCGCCAGCGCGGGCAGGTCGAGCGACCGGCGGAAAATCGCGACCAGGAAGGCTCCGATCACGCCGACCGCAGCACCCTCGGTCGGCGAGAAATAGCCCATGAACATGCCGCCGATGACGACGACAAACAGCAGCGCCACGTCCCAGACCGACAGCACCGACCGGAAGCGCTGGGCAAGCGATCCGGCATCGCTGAGCGGCGCGGCTGACCGGTTGCGCAGGACGGTCCACCAGATGGCGGCGCAATAGAGGACGATGCCGAGGATGCCGGGCAGGATGCCAGCCGCGTAGAGACTGCCGATGGAAGTCTGGGTCAGCAGGCCGTAAAGGGCGAGCGCGACGCTTGGCGGGATCATGACCCCGAGCGTTCCGCCGGCCGCCACCGATGCCGAGGCCAGGCGCATGTCATAGCCGTAGCGCCGCATTTCCGGCAGGGCGACCTTGGCCATGGTGGCCGATGTCGCCAGGCTCGATCCGCAGATCGCGCCGAACCCGGCGCTGGCGCCGATGGTTGCCAGGGCCAGTCCGCCACGCACCCGGCCGAACCCGGCATTGGCGGCAAGGAAGATCTTGCGGGAAATGTCGGTATGGGAGGCGACGATGCCCATGATGATGAACAGCGGCAGCACCGACAGGCTGTAGGACGAAACCGCGTTGTATGGCGCGGTGCCCATGGTGTAGGTCAGCATCGGGAAGCCGCCCAGGATCCATGTTCCCACGAGTCCGCAGAGCGCCATCGCGATGCCGATCGGGATCCTCATGAAGATCATGAGCACGACGGACAGGAATCCGAGCAAACCTATCAATTCCGAAGACACGGAAATCTACCTCGCTGTCCCTGTTCAGAGCCCGTCGATCCGGTCATCCGGCGGGGCGGTCATGGATGTGAGCGCACAGACCGCCGACAGCGCGAAGCCGAAGATCAGCGGGACCCAGTACCAAATGACGGGAATGCCGATGGTCATGGAGCTGTCGCCGTAACCGATCTGGCGCGCCGCTTCCGCCCATCCCCAGCGGATGCAGAAATAGAGCACGAACACCGCGCACAGGGCCGCCAGGATATTCACGGCCTTCGTGAGCGGCGCCGGCAGGTTCGCCGCAACGAGATCGACCGAGATATGGGAATTGTCGGCGAAACCAAGCGGTATCGTCAGGGCGGCGGCCCAGACCATGGCAAGCTGGGTCAGGTCGACCATGCCGAGGATGCCGCCATGGAAGAAATTGCGCATCACGATGTCCACCCCGGTCAGCACGGCGCAAACCAGCATGATCGCGGCGCCCGCGATCGAAGAGACCAGAGCGGTCCGGTTTGCCAGGTTCCGTATCGCGGCGATCATCGCATTTCCTCCCGGGGCGACCGGCGCGGCCCCGTTGGCCGCGCCGTTCGCGGCGCTCAGTTTTCGCCTTCGCGCCGGGCGATGGCTTCGGTCAGGGCCGAATAGGCCTCGCGGATGTCGCTGACGCCCATCGCCTCGACCTCTTTCAGGCGCTCCTCGATGATCGGCTCGACCAGCGTTGCCCACCGGGCCTGCTCGTCCGGCGAGAGCTTGTAGATCTTGTGCCCGGCGTCGGTGGCCGCCGCCTTGCCCGCCGCTTCCCACTGCTCATAAAGCGGATCGAGGCTGTCGATCAGGGTCTGACCCGACAATTCGTCGATGGCCGCGCGGACATCCTCGGGAAGGGAATCATACTTGCGTTCGTTCATGGCGAACCACATCGTGCCGCAGACGGCGACGTTGTCGAGATGGCTCTTGGTGACCTCGTGGAACTTGAGCGTCGAAATGAAGTCCCACACGGTGATCACCCCGTCGATGACGCCCTTTTCCATGTTCTCATAGACTTCCGGCGAGGGCATTGTCACGGGGATTGCCCCCACGGCCGACAGCATCTTGGCGCCGAGCACCGAGGGCACGCGCACGCGCATGCCCTCCAGGGCGGCAAGCGAATCCAGTTCCTTGTCGCGCGCATGGAGCACGGCGCAGTCGTTGAAGAAACCGAGCAGCTTCAGGCCCTTGTAATCCCTGGACAGGTGATCTGCCGTGATGTCCCAGACCGCCTTGTTGAGCGCCGAGCGGTTCTCGGCCATCAACGGCATGTCCACCAGCTCGGTGCGCGGCAGCCGGTCGCGCGGGACCGCGGCCAGCCCGACGGCGATATCGATCACGCCGGCCTGCACCTGGTCGAGCTGGCGCGCGATGTTTCCGAACGACGACCCGGCGGAAAAGATTTCGACTTCGACCGATGTCGCGGTTTTTTCATCGAGCGCCTTGGCCCAGGGTTCCAGGATTTCCGTCTGGAGCCCGTGGACCGAGGGCAGGAAGTGGCTGAGCTTCAACTCGACGTCGGCAGCCATGGCGCTGCCCGTGGCGAGCATTGCGGAGATCGAAGCCGCCAGAGCGGCACGCGTGATGCACTTCATGTCTCTTTCCTCCCTGATGTGAGGCGTCCGCCTCGATGAGATTGTCCGGGGCGGACGAATGTCCGCGGCGCCGGTCCGCCTTTACTGGACCGAGTGTGCCTCTTTGCCCGCAGTGATGTTTGCCGCGATGAAGTCCTCGTTCAGGTCGATGCCGTAGCCCGGCCCGTCATTGGGATAGAGAACCCCCTTGCGCAGCGCGGGCACCTGCAACGCGATATCGTTGCTGATCGGCTTCTCGTCGCTGTCCCAGCTGCCGTGTATGATCTGCGGACCGAGGTTCTCATGTACGAATTGCGAAGCCCACTGGTTGGCGACCATGAGGTGGGCAGACGGGCTCGCTTCAAGACCAGAGCCGATCATGCAGCCTGACATGACCGACATGTTGGCAAGCCGCGCCATGGTCAGCCAGCGCTGGGACTTCAGGATGCCGCCCGCCTTCTGGAGCTTGATGAACAGGCCGTCGGCTGCACGCCGTTCGATGATCTCGCGCAGGTGGTGAAGCTCCTGGGCGCTTTCGTCGGCATAGACCGGCGTGCCGATCTTCTGGCGCAGCCGCGCCATGCCCTCGATGTCCCACCAGGGCAGAGGCTGCTCGACGCATTCGAGATTGTAGGGTTCGAGCAGCTTCATGGTCTTGAGCGCCCGCTCGTAGTGCCAGAACCCGTTCGGGTCGATGGTGATGCGGGTATCGTCGCCGGTGGCCTCGCGCACGGCGGCCACCGCTGCAACGTCGTCGCGGATCGAACCGGCGCCGACCTTGAGCTTGACCAGGGCATAGCCCTTTTCCAGCGCCGTCAGCGCCTCGGCAGCCTGGTCCTCGGGCCTGCCCGCCGAAAGCACCCATCCCTGCTGTCCGCCCTCGACGCATTTTCCGCCCACAAGGTCGTAGACCGGGACGCCGAGGATCTTTCCCTTGAGGTCGTGCAGGGCGAAGTCCACGACCGCCTTGGCCTGGTTGTTGTCGCGCAGCAGCAGGTCCATCCGGCCGACGATCTTCTCGATGTTCATCGGGTCCTCGCCAAGCAGGATGCGCGGCGCGACCGTCTTGACGATCATCTCCATCATCGAGGCCGCGGTTTCGCCGCGATACCACGTCGACGTGTCGCCGCTGTCGCCATAACCGACGATGCCCGCGTCCGTGTGGATCTTGACGATGAGGCTGTCGATCCCGGTGATCTTCGTCTCGGGCATGTAGAAAGGCTTCCACAAGGGCGTGGTCACCGGAATGCACTCGACCTTCGTGATCTTGAGACGCTTCACGCCGAAAATCCCCGCGCTTGAATTGCTGACTTGCTGTCCGGTCACGATGTCATCCATTTGCTGATCAAATCCTCTGGTGCAATTCGTGCCGGTTGCGGCACGCCGGTGGAAAACCTCGGCGCAACGCGGGGCACTGCAATGCCGCGCGCCGCATCGCTTTCGAAGTTTCCACGCGCTTGATGCTGGGGATGGCTCGCCACCTCATCGAGATCGAGCACCGGCGAGACGCAGCAATCCTTCTCCGCAAGCCTCGTGATCCACCCGTCTCGGCTCTCTGTCCGGAAAATTCCGGCGAGCCGGGACCTCAATTCAGGCCAGATGCGGGGATCGTTGGCCGCCGTGGCGACGTCGTCAGGCAGGTCCAGTTCCCGTACGAGGTTCCTTCGAAACCGCATCTCTGCGGGAGCGACGGCAACCCACTTTCCGTCCGCCGTGCCATAGACTGCGTTGAACGGAAAACCGCCATCGACCGGGTTGGCTTCACGCTCGTTGCGATAGAAGCCGGCCTGGCGGAGCCCATGGATGAAGCTCATGAGATGCGTCACCCCGTCGAGCATCGCCGCGTCGATCACCTGGCCTGCCCCGCCCGAGCGGACCTGGTGCAGCGCTGCCAGGATGCCGATGACGAGGTAAAGCCCGCCGCCGGCGAAGTCGCCAAGCAGATTGAGGGGCGGAACGGGCGCTCCATCGGCTGGCCCGATGGCATGGAGGGCGCCGGACAGGGCGACATAATTGATGTCATGCCCGGCTTCCCGGGCCATCGGTCCGTCCTGCCCCCACCCGGTCACGCGGCCGTAGATCAGCTTCGGGTTCAGCGCCAGGCAGACGTCGGGGCCAAGTCCCTGGCGTTCCATCACGCCGGGCCGGAACCCTTCGAGAAGGATATCGGCGCGCCCGACAAGTTCTTTGGCGCGCGCAAGGCCCTCCCCGGTCTTCAGGTCGAGCGCGATCGTCGGCTTGTCGAGATTGAGGAAGTCGAATTTCGCATCGACCGGCAACAGTTCATGCGCGCCATCCGCCGGCCGGCAGACCCGGATGACCTCGGCACCCAGTTGCGCCATCAGGCGGGCGGCAAAGGGACAGGGTCCGATCCCGGCGAACTCCACCACCCGCAAGCCGGCCAGGGGGCCCTGGAAGGTTTCCGCGCCGCTCAAGAAACCACTCCTTCGCCGCGCAGGGCCTCGATCTCCGCGCGGGTCAGGTCGGCCTCGGCGAGAACCTCGTCGGTATGCTCGCCGAGTTTCGGCGCGCGGCTGGCAATGCCGCCGGGCGTGCGCGACAGCTTGACCGGAACGCCGGACACCATGACCTTGCCGTCAATGCCGGGATGATCGAGCGGGACAAGCATGTCACGCGCGGCGAAATGCGGGTCCTGGGCGATGTCCCGGGCGTTGTAGACCGGCGCGAACGGCACCACGCCGGCAAGCAGGTCCATGAGTTCGGCGCGTGTCCGGTGCGCCGTCTCCGCCTCGACGACCTCGTAGACAAGGTCGCGATTCCGGATCCGCGCCATTTCCGTGTTGAGCCGGGGGTCTTCGAGCCATTCCGGCTTCCCGAAGGCCTTGGCGAAACCCTCCCAGGCGCGTCCCGGCGGCACGGCGAGAACGGCCGGACCGTCCTTTGTGCGCACCGCGCCGAAAGGCACGATCTGCGGCAGCCGGTTCCCGGTCGGCTCCGGCACCACGCCGGAATAGCCGTACTGGGTGGTCACCTGCTCGCAGATCGCCAGGATCGAATCGACCATCGACACGTCGACATATTGTCCCTGCCCGGAGGACCGGGCTTCCATGATGGCCGCGAGCGTACCGAAGGCAGCAAAGAGGCCGGGAACCGAATCGCCGATGCCGGAGCCGATGCGGCCCGGATTGTCCGCGCTCTCGCCGGTGACCGACATGATGCCGCCCATGGCCTGCGCAATGATGTCGACCGCCGGCAGTTCGGCATAGGGGCTCTGGCCGCCCGCAACGTCGCCAAAGCCGCGAATGGACGTATAGACGAGACGGGGATTGATCTGCCTGAGTGTCTCGTATCCGATGCCAAGGCGGTCCATCACGCCGTAGCGGAAATTCTCCACGACCACGTCCGCGTCCTTGACCAGGCGCTTGAAGAGATCCCGCCCCTTGTCCGACTTCAGGTCGATGGCGAGGCCGCGCTTGTTGCGGTTGCAGTGCTGGAACAGCGCGCCATAGCTACGGTCGCTGTCGCCGGGCGCGAAGGGCGGCAGCATCCGCGTCACGTCGCCGCCCGCGGTGGGCTCGACCTTGATCACGTCGGCGCCATGGTCAGCGAGCAATTGCGAACAGGTCGGCCCGGAAAAGGCCTGTGTGACATCTAGGACGCGAATGCCTCTCAAGGCACCCGTCGGCATGGACCGGGACAAGAAACCCTCCAACCGTTCGGTTGATTTTTGATATCCAGAGAAGAAACCACTTCAATCGCATTGTCAACCGTTCGGTTGGTTGAT
Organism: Phyllobacteriaceae bacterium; assembly: GCA_002708825.1. Lineage (GTDB taxonomy): Bacteria > Pseudomonadota > Alphaproteobacteria > Rhizobiales > Rhizobiaceae > Zhengella. The sequence goes on from PAPF01000028.1 coordinate 14,326, forward strand.
TGGTGGAAATTCTTTTTAGCAGTGCATAATCAAGGATTTATATTTCTAATTCCGTCTCTGACGGCCGCCACCGCCACCTTTCCGCTTGCCGTTCTCGGCAGTTCCGGCACGATCAGCAGATCACGCGGCAGCATGTAGGATGGGCATGTCCGCCGTCCGAATTCGCGCAGTTCGTCGAGCGTCAGGGAGGCGCCCTCCCTGAGCACGACAACGGCGACAACGGCCTGGCCGAATTCCTCGTCATCGCGCCCCACCACGCAGGCTTCACGCACCGCCGGATGGCCCGCGATCATGTCTTCCACTTCTGCCGGATAGATGTTCTCGCCACCGGAAATGATCATGCCGTCACCGCGCCCAAGCAGCACGATCCTGCCCTCTCCGAGATTGCGCGCGAAGTCGCCGGAGTGGATCAATCCGTCCCGAATGGCGGTGGCGGTGCGATTGGGGTCCTGCCAGTAACCGGTCATTCCGCTGATCTGTTCACGGACTGCGACTTCGCCCGCCTCCCCGGCCGGCACATCCGCCCCCTTCGCATCCACGATCCGGCAGCCGGAATCCGGGATCAGCCGCATGTATCCCTCGTTCCGGACATCGCGCAGATCCTCCGACCGTGCGATCAGCCCGCAATCGGTCGAACCGTAAAGCTGGACCAGTTCCACATCGAGAACCGCGCGAAGCCGGGCCAGCAGGCGGGATGAAATGGGCATGGAGCCGAAATGGAGGGCACGCAGCGCCGACAGTGTTCGAGGCTTTTCTTCGAGGAGATTGACGACCCGCAGGATGGTCGTCGGGATCCAGTGTTCGACCGTGATGCCATTCTTCGCGGCCTCGTCGAGCACCCGCTCAGGATCGAAGCGCCCGTCGTAGCAGACCACGCGCGCACCGGCGACGAGGCCGGCGCCCAGTACGCCGGCCAGGCCGGCATAGTGAAACATGGGCATGGTCAGGTGCAGCCGGTCCTGCGGGCCAAGCCCGCAATGGCGCACGTGCTGGCCAAAGAGATGCAAGAGTTTGCGCTGCGACGTGACAACGCCCTTCGGAACGCCGCTCGTTCCGCTTGAAAAGACGAGCGTGGCCGTTGCCTCGCCATCAGGGTCGGGGAGCGGCACCGCTTCGGCCGGGAGTCCGTCCGCAAGCACTTCGGCTGCCTGGTCGAGCGGAACAAGGCGGGTCTCGGCTCCTGCTCCCAGCGCCTCCCGCGCCATGTCCACATAGCGGTCGCTGACGAGGAGAAAGCGCGGGTTGCAGATCGCCAGAAGATCCCGCAATCCGCCTGCACCGGCACGCGTGTTCAGCGGCACGAAGATGCCGCCTGCCTTGACGACACCGACGAAGGCCTCGGCGGCCGCACAGCTGTTTTCCGACAGGAGGGCGACCCGCTCCCCGCGCGCAAGCCCCGCCACCGCCAATGCCCGGGCCAGCCGTCCGGACCCCTCATGCAGTTCACGATAGCTCACGCTCCGGGACGGGTCCGAAACGGCAACACTGTGAGGGCGCGCTTTCGCGTGCGCCCAGATCGTTTGCGAAAGGTTCATCTGCATCATGGGATCGGCCACCGGTTTCGGCACACATAGCCAAATCCGCCTGTTCTGCCAATCTCCCAATCAACCATACGGTTGACATTCCCAACCGAATGGTTGATTGATACATGCGAGAATCGATGAGGAGACAGGGATGGCTGACGTTCAGTCCACATGGGAAACGCCGGAAATAACCGAGGTGCGCAAGACGATCCGGCGGTTTCTCGTCGAGGAGGTCGTGCCGCGTGACGAGGAGTTCCGGCGCAATCATTGCATTGACCGCGCCGTCTGGACCAAGGCCGCCGACCTCGGCCTGATCGGCATGAGCATTCCGGAGAAGTTCGGCGGTCTCGGCCTGGATTTCCTCTACGAGGTCGCTTTCATCGAGGAACAGACCAGGCTCTGCAATACGAGCTTCCCCTTCGTGCCTGGCGCCCTCAACGCGCCGGCCTTCTTCATCGAGACAGCGACAGAGGAACAGGCGCGCCTGTGGGGACCCAGGATCGTTTCGGGCGAAGCCATCATCTCGGTCGGGATCACCGAACCGGGGATCGGAAGCGACGTCAAGGCGCTCCGGACGAAGGCGCGCCGCGAGGGCGACCGTTACATCATCAACGGCACGAAGACATTCATGACGCTGGGCCGCACATCGGATATCTGCCTGGTCGCCGCGCGCACCGGCGGCGAAGGCGCAAAGGGGATTTCGCTGCTGCTTGTGGAGAAGGCAAAGGCGCCGGGTTTCAAGGTGAGCAAGGTGCTGGAGAAGGTCGGCCAGGACGGACTGGACACCTGCGAGGTCTTTCTCGACGATGTCGAAGTCCCCGTCGAGAATCTCGTCGGCGGCGAGGAAGGGCGAGGCTTCGGCCAGTTGATGGACGTGTTCAACCGCGAACGCCTGTCGATTGCCGTGCGTTCGGTGGTCGCGGCCGAAACAGCCGTGAAACTGACCGTCGAGCACGCCAGGGATCGCGAGATGTTCGGCCAGACATTGTGGGACTTCCAGAACTCGCGGATGGTCCTTGCCGAATGCGCCACGGAAGCGCGCGTCATGCGCGTCTTCATCGATGACATCCTTCTGCGCATGTCGAAGGGCGAACAACTCAGCCCGAATGACGCGGTGATGGCGAAGTGGTGGTGCAGCGAGAAGCAGTGCGAGATCGTCGACCGCTGCCTGCAACTGTTCGGCGGCTATGGTTACATGGCGGAATACCCGATCGCCCAGCTTTACAAGGACGCCCGTGTCGAGAAGATCTATGGCGGCTCCAACGAGGTTCTCAAGGAACTGGTCGCACGAAGGTTGTGATCGCGCGGCCTTGCAAAAGGCATCGCGATGATGTGAAAGCGATTGAGGTCGCCATAGCGCTCCTTCGCCCGCAGGTAGACGGACAACGGTCAGGAAAGTGGCATCGCAAGAGTGAACACGGAAACGCGACTTCTCCCGCCAGACAGCAAGCTGGATCAGATCCTCTCCATCTCTGCCCGGCATTTTTCCGAAAAGGGGTTTGAAGCCGCATCCCTTGACCTGATCGCGCGCGAGGTCGGCCTGCACAAGGCGACGCTCTACCACTATGTCGAGAGCAAGTATGACATTCTCGACAGATGCCTGAACCGCCACATGGCCGAATATGCGGATATCCTGGCACGGATCGAGGCCCGGAAGGGTTCGCCCGAGGATCTCGTCCGCGAGGTCTTCAGGACCCACGCCCACGCGCAGGCCAACGAGTTTGGCGCCTGCATCAGCGCCGTCGGTTCGGAGGCGCTCCGCCACGAACCGGCGCAAAGGATCCGGGCCTTTCAGGGCAAGCTGAGCGATGCGGTGACGGGCCTGCTCGAACGCGGCGTCGAGGAAGGAGCCTTCCGGCCCGTGCCCGCCGCGACCGCCGCGCAACTGGCCATCGGCTCGTTCAACTGGATCTGGCGCTGGCGCAAGCCCTCCGTGGCGCCCGGTCTGGATGCCATCGTCGAGGATTTCCTCGACCTGTTCTTCAATGGCTTCGCGCTTGGTCCGACCCCGGTTCCTCCGCACCAGATGGCCACGCATACATCCGAGCCGGGCAGCCAGCTCAAGGAAAAGCACCGCAGCCTGCTGATGACCGCGGCGCGGATGTTTTCCGAGAACGGCTATGAGGCAACATCGCTCGGCGAAATCGCGGACGAGGTCGGCCTGCACAAGGCGACCCTCTATCACTATGTCCGCAACAAGGCGACGATCCTTGCCCAGTGCCTCGAGGTCTCCTTCGACGGCGTGGAGGAACTGGAAGCGAACCTGTCGGACAGGAACCGCGATGCCGTCCGGAACTTCTGCGAGTTTCTCGAACACCTTGTCGAGGCCCAGAACAATGACTTTGGCCGCTGTCTCAACCTGATCGGGCCGGCACCGCTGAAGGGCGAAGCGCGGGACCGGATCAGGAAGTTCCAGCGCCGCCTGCAGCTCATGCTCGAGCAGATCCTGGGGCAGGGCCGCGAGGCAAGGCTCTTCCGCGACGATATCTCGATCACGCTCACCGCATCCTTCATCTTCGGCGCGACCAACTGGGTGCCGCATTGGCTTCGAACGACGCCCGGCTGTTCCACGGCTGACCTGCTGCCCGCATTCGAAGACATCTTCCTGAACGGTATCCGCCAGCGCTGAGACGGGATCCTTCTCCGGCCAGCGCACTTTTTTCACCCCAAATCCCCAACCAACCATTTGGTTGTATCTCAGGAAAGGTAGGACTGAAATGACCACGAACCCATGGGACAATCGCGGCTTCAACGGCGACTGGATCGCGCTGAAGGGTGGCACGGTGGACGTTTGCGAGCCGGCAACCGGCGCGGTGATCGCCACGGTGGGGCTCGCGAACCCGCAGGATGTCGCGCAGGCGGCCAATGCCGCTGCCGATGCGCAGAAAGAATGGGCGGCGACGTCCTTCCTCGCACGCGCGGAGGTATTCCGCCGCGCTGCCGAAGCGGTTTCGGCGCGGCAGGAGGAACTGGCCGGCTGGATCGTTCGCGAAACGGGCGCGATCATGCCCAAGGCCATGTTCGAGGTCTCCTCGGTGATCAAGCATCTCCATGAGGCGGCCGCCATGTGCACGCAGCCGCGCGGCCTTCTGCTGCCATAGGAGGGAACGGCCATTTCCATGGCACGGCGCGTTCCCCATGGCGTCGTCGGCATCATCTCGCCCTTCAACTTCCCTTTCCTGCTGACGGGACGCTCGCTTTATCCCGCATTGGCAACCGGCAACGCCGTCGTGCTCAAGCCCGACCAGCGCACACCGGTGTCCGGCGGCCTGCTGCACGCACTCATCCTGGAACAGGCCGGACTGCCGAAGGGGGTCTTCCATGTCCTGCCGGGCGCCGCAGAAGCCGGCGAGGCCCTCGTGACCGACCCGCTGGTTCCGATGATCTCCTTCACCGGTTCCACGGCTGTCGGCCGCCGCGTCGGCGAACTGGCCGGCAGGCACCTGAAAAAGGTCGCGCTGGAACTTGGTGGCAAGAATGCCCTCATCATCTGCGACGACACCGACATGGAGGCGGCCATTGCCAACGGATCCTGGGCCTCATGGCTGCACCAGGGCCAGATCTGCATGAGCGCGGGCAAGCATCTCGTCCATGAAGCGATCGCGGAGGAATACGTGGCCCGGATGGCACAGAAGGCCGGGGCGCTGCCGGTCGGCGACCCGTTCCGTGAGCAGGTGGCGCTTGGACCACTCATCAGCGACGCGGCTGTCGAGAAGGTCACCAGCCTGGTGGAACGCTCCGTCGCCATGGGTGCCCGGCTGCATGCCGGCGGACAGGCCACGGGCCGCTTCTTCCCCGCGACCGTCATCGACGGCGTCAATCCGCAAATGCCGCTGTTCCGCGACGAGATCTTCGGCCCCGTCGTCTCCGTTACGACCTTCTCGAGCGATGACGAGGCCGTCGCGCTGGCCAACGATTCCGACTACGGACTTTCCGCCGGCATCCTGACCGGGGACCTCGGGCGCGGCAAGGCGATCGCCGAGCGGCTTCGTGTCGGTCTGGTCCACGTGAACGACCAGACAGTCAACGATGACGGGTTCATGCCGATGGGTGGTTTCGGCAATTCCGGCAACGGTTCACGCCATGGCGGACCGGCAAACTGGGACGAGTTCACCCAATGGCAGTGGATGACGCTTCGTGACACGCCGGCGGCCTATCCGCTGTGAACCCGCCTTCGGGGCGCGCCGCTTCAACGCGGCGCCCCCTTGCGTCTGCCGGGCGTGGCCGGCCCGTGGCGTAACGCACGCGCGCCCCGGGGTGCCGCAATTCCGGTGGATGTGCTTGCCAACGCATTGGCTACCCGAAGACGATCCGCGTCGGCCAGGGATGATCCGGAAACGGACCATCTTCGTTCGTTTCAGCAGCGCTGGCATCGTCATGTCAGCGAGGGGCGTGCCCTGCTTCTGGCCCGGAAAACGGATTCGCAGACGCGCTCAGCGCGAAAGGGCCGGTCGATATCGCCAGGCACCTGCCAATTGAACCCGAGTGACATGGTCAGAAGAGCGCAAGACCCGCATTCCATGGCTGAAGAGGCGGTTGGATCACAACAGCTGTTTCTTGCCCATATTTGACAGGCAAAATGGATATGAAACCAAGCTGTTGAATATGTTGGCACTCCCAAGGGGAGTGATCATTGTCATGGCAATCAATGACTTGGGCTTTCTAACCGCCCAAATTCGGGCACTGATTTCATTGCGATTTTTGCGATATCTTCTAACCCTGAATCGACCTTTCCTAGTCGTCAGGCGAACGTCTAAAGGGTCGATATCAATGTTATAATTTCACTCGCCCTGCGTCAGCGGCGCGGCTGTTGACTTGCGCGGTATCAGCGACGGTGTCGCTACGCGCAACCGGTCCTGTTTCATCCGGTCATCCGATCCCAGCAGTTCAAGGGCCGAAGTGGCGATCTGGTCAAAAGGCACGCGCACCGAGGTCAGCGGGGTAGGCAGGCTGCTGACGATCGGGATGTCGTTGTAACCGACGAGCGAAATATCCTCCGGGACCGAGAGCCCCATCCGCGAGAGCGTGGAAAGCGCCCCGAGCGCCGTGTTGTCGTTGATCGCGAAAATGGCGGTCGGGCGGTCGGGCAAGGCCATGAGATTTTCAGCCGCCCGGGCACCGGAGTCGATCCCGAAGGTCGACTCCACGATCCAGCCAGGCTCGACGGCCAGTCCGGCCTCCTCCATGGCCTGCCGGTAGCCTTGCATGCGCTGGACGGAGCTTGAGGCGTAGGAGGGGCCCGCGATCAGGCCGATGCGCCGGTGTCCGAGATCGATCAGATGGCGGGTGGCGAGGTAACCGCCGAGGCGGTCATCCCCAACCGAGGTAGGACTCCTGCTGTCCGTTCTCAAGGCAAGCACATAGTCGATGCCTCGCTGCTCAAGTTCCCGGGGGAAATCGTCATCGATCCTGGACGTCGCCAGTATCAGCCCGTCGACGCCGCGGTTGAGCAGGGTTTCGGCCGCCTCCCGCCCCGCGTCTGGCTTGTCATCCGTGGTCGCGACAATTGCGAACTGGCCGCTGCGATGGCATGCTCGCGCGATTGCTTCATAGAGCATGGCCATGACAGTGTCGGTCAGACGCGGCACGATGACGCCTATCGTCAGCGTCTTGCCGCGACGCAGGCTGGCAGCCGAAACATCACGGATATAGCCAAGGTCTTCGGCGACGCGCCGCACACGCCGTGCGGTTTCACTGTCTGATCGCGGAAGCCTTTCGTCGAGAATCCGCGAAACCGTCGACTTTGATACACCTGCGGCGGCAGCGACATCGAGAATCGTCACACGTCCCTTTTTCTCAACGGCTTCAGACTTCTGGTCCAACATGCTGCCCTCTGTCCGGCGGGTCCGGCTTGCCCGGACGAGATTTTCCGCTTGACTCGCATCCCGGTCAAGCTCTAGATGGGAACGTTCCCACAAACGATCCCTTTCCGCAAGCGGGAATTTGGTGGCGAAAGGATGGGAACGTTCCTATTATCGATCCCAAGGAAGGAAAATGACATGACCACCATGGATCTTCGCGGACTGAGCCCGGCCCCCGTGACCGCCTTCAAACGCAATGGCGATCTCGACATCGAGGCCAATGTGCGCATCGCCAAGTGGCTGGCTTCGTTCGAGGACGTGAAGTCGCTCGTCATCCTCGGCCATGCCGGCGAAGGCACGTTCCTGACGACCGAGGAGCGCCTGGAACTGATCCGCGCCTATGCCGACGCCGTCGACATCCCGATCGTTGCCGGCATCACCGGCGAAGGCACCAAGGTTGCCGCAGAAGAAGCGCGCAGGTGCCGCGACGCAGGCGCGACCGGCGCTCTGGTCTACCCGAACCACGGCTGGCTGCGTTTCGGCTTCCAGAAGGGCGCGCCACAGGACCGCTACAAGGCCATCTGGGAAAATTCCGGTCTCCAGTGCATCCTGTTCCAGTATCCCGACGCGACCAAGGCCAGCTACGACCTGGACACGCAGCTTGAGATCGCCGGCCAGGAAGGCGTCGTAGCCACAAAGAACGGCGTTCGCAACATGAAGCGCTGGTATGTCGAGATTCCGGAACTGAAGAAGGCCCATCCCGACCTGCAGATCCTGTCCTGCCATGACGAGTGGCTGCTGCCGACCATGTTCGACGTGGACGGCCTGCTGGTCGGCTACGGCAACATCGCGCCCGAACTGCTGATTGACCTGATCAAGGCCGGGAAAGCCCAGGATTACCCCACGGCCCGCAGGATCTTCGAGCAGCTTCTGCCCGTCACCCGGACCGTTTACCATCGCGGTTCGCACATGGAAGGAACCGTGGCCCTCAAGATCGGCTTGCGCCATCGCGGCCTTCTCGATCACGCCACGATCCGTGAGCCGCTCAAGGACCTCGGCGCTGCCGCGGAACGCGAGATCGAGGCTGCATTCGAGGCCGCCGGCATTGGCCGGGTTGAAAACCTCATGGCCGCCGAATGACAATCCAGCCCCTGCCCGCCGGGCAGGGGCCCAACCCGTTGGGAGGAACAGACATGCTTTCAAACATCCGCAAACACCTCAAGATCGCCACGGTGGCCGTCACGGCGGTCACGGCGGCTTCATCGGCATTGGCACAGGACATCCGCATCGGCGCAATGCGCGAGGGCTCGTCCTGGTATGTCTTCGCGGCAACGCTCGAACAGATGATCGAGCCGATCTTCGGTGACAATACCGTCGAGGTGATTGCCCGTGGCGGCGGCGTGGCAAACCCCATAGTCGTCCAGTCCGGCAAGGCCGAGATCGCATTGTCCAACATGGCAACGGCTGTGTGGGCAAAGGACGGCGCGCCGATCTACCAGGGCGCGTCCGCGCCGGACATTCGCGCTCTCGTCGGCGGCCTGAACAGCGTCTATGTCGGCATCATGGCCCGCAAGGACTTCATCGAAAGCGCCGGGACAAACGACTTCGCCGAGATCATCAAGTCGGGCAAGCCGATGCGCTTGCTGCTGAAGCCGACCGGGTCGAGCGCCGTCCCCACCGCGGAAATGATCCTGGAGGCCTACGGATCGAGCTTCGACGAGATCAAGGCCAATGGCGGTGACGTGATCCAGGTCGCTGCCGGCCAGATCGCCGATTCCATCCGCAACGGCAATGCCGACGTCTATATCGACACCATGATCAAGGGCCATCCCACCATCACGGAAGTCAACCTGACCGCAGACATGGTTTTCCTCGACATCCCTCAGGAAGCGCTCGATCTGCTGGCGAAGAACGGCCTCACGCCCGGCCAGTATGGCCCCTGGTTCGAGGACCAGACCGGAGCGAACGCAGGCGCCAACCTCGGCACGGTCCTTGTCGCCAATGCGTCACTTGACGAGGAGAAGGCCTACCAGATCACCAAGGCCCTTTGCGAGAACGCCGCCACCATGGCCGAAGCGCACGCGGCATGGAAATCGTTCGACCCGGAGAATGCCTGGAAGCCCGAGAATGTCGGAATTGAACTCCATCCCGGCGCGATCCGCTACTACAAGGAACGCGGCTGGATGTGACCGGCAGTTCCTGGCGCCAGGAATCTCCCGGCGCCAAACCTTTGCCATTCGGACCGGTTCGGGAGGCTTGAACCATGACAGATACGTCACTCAGAAGCGCCCTGCGCTCGCCGGTCTTCATGATCGGGCTGCTTTTTACCGCCTTCCAGATCTGGATCCTCGTTGAGCCCCAGCAACCGATGTTCCAGCGCCCCGTTCACCTCTGCTTCGCGCTGGTCCTGCTGTTTCTCTGCCAGCCGCTCAAGGCGCCTTGGCTGCCCCGGCCGCTCCGTGTGGGCATCGATGCGCTGTTGATTGCCGCGACACTGGGCATCGGCGCCTATTACATCGTTGAGTTCGAGCGTCTGACGACACGCATGGAAAACGTCTCGCCGATCTTCCCGCTCGACATTTGGGCCGGCGTGACCCTGATCGCCCTGCTTCTGGAAGGTGCACGCCGGGCCGTTGGCTGGATTCTCGTCGGTGTGCTTCTGGTGTTCATCGCCTATGCCTTCTTCGGCAATGTCCTGCCGGGCTGGCTGTCCTTCCGGGGCTTCGGCCTTGACGCAGCGATCGAGATATCGACCATGACGACAGCCGGCGTTCTGGGCATCACCACGTCGACGTCGGTCGATTTCGTCTTCTACTTCATCCTTTTCGGCGCCTTCTACGCGGCTATCGGCGGCGGCCAGCTCTTCATCGACCTCGCGATCCGCCTGGCGGGCCGTGCGGTCGGCGGAACGGCCAAGACGGCCATCATCTCCTCCAGCCTCATGGGTTCTATTTCCGGGAGCGCGGTCGCCAACGTGGTCTCGACCGGCGTGTTCACCATCCCGCTGATGAAGCGGTGCGGGCTCAAGGCGCACCAGGCCGCCGGCGTCGAGGCAATCTCCTCCACCGGCGGACAGCTCATGCCGCCGGTCATGGGCGTGGCCGCCTTCATCATGGCCGAGATGCTCAACGTCCCCTATTCCCGGATCGCGCTGGCCGGCCTCATCCCCGCCGTCGCCTTCTACCTCGCCCTTCTGCTTGTCGTGGACCTGTCAGCCCGGCGCGGCGGACAGCGCGCGATGACCGCCGAGGAAGTGGCCGAAACCGCGCCGATCCTTCCCCGTCTCCACCTTCTTCTCCCGCCGGTCGTGCTGATCGCGGCCCTCATCGGCGGCTATTCCGCCGCCTACTCGGCCGTGGTCGCAACGTTGAGCTGCTTCATTGCGCCTTTCCTGCGCCGAGGCACATGGCTTGGCGTCTCGTCGTTCGTTCACGGTCTTCGCGACGCGCCGCGCCAGGCGGCCGAGGTCGCGGTGCCAATCGCCGCGATCGGGCTGGTGATTGCTGTCGCCGTCCAGTCGAACCTGGCACTCAAGTTCGCAGGCTCGCTGCTGTCGCTCTCGGAAGGTTCCATCTACGCCTCGCTGGCACTGGCCATGCTCGGCTGCATCATCATGGGTATGGGATTGCCGACCGTCGCCGCCTACATCATCGGCGCCGTTCTCTACGTGCCGGCGATGCAGAAGCTTGGCCTGGAGCCGCTGGCAGCCCATTTCTTCATTTTCTACTACTGCGTCCTGTCGATGGTGACCCCGCCGGTGGCGCTGGCCTCCTTCGCGGCCGCAGGCGTCGGCAATGCCTCGGCGATGAAAACCAGCATGTCCGCCTTCGGTCTCAGCCTGGTGGCTTTCTTCATTCCCTTCGGCTTCATCTTCGACCCCGGCATCCTTTTCGAGGGATCCGCCCTGACCATCACCTCGAGCGCCGTCGCCTTGATGCTCTCCACTGCGCTATGGGCGGTCTCGTTCGGTGGCTGGTGCGGAAAGCCGCTGGCCTGGCCGCTGCGCATCGTCATCGGCCTTGCCGGCCTCCTCGCGGTCATCGAACCGTCGGGCAGCCCGCTGTGGCTGGCTGCGATCGTCGCTGGCTGGGGCCTTGTGATCGCAGCATGGCTGGCTTCCCGTCTCAATGGGAGCACGCTCGGTAATCATCTCTTCGTTCAGGCAGCGGAGTAACCCATGGCCTGCAAGATCTGGCCGCACGAAGGCAGGACTTTTCGCGACGAAAACGGTGTCGAGGTGCGTCAGGTCACGGCCCACCCCTCGATCCACCATCACCCCTTCTTCTTCGTCGAGGCATTCGACGATGCGATGCGCCACCTCGTGTTCCTGTCGCACAGGACCGGCAGGCCGCAATTGTTCGTCGAGATCCAGGCCAGCGGCGAACTCGTCCAGCTGACAGACGTGGACGACCTCGCCGAATGGTCAGTCATTCCGTCGCGCGACGGCCGCTGGATCTACTACATCGCCGGGCAGGCGGGCTATCGCGTCGATCCGTCGAATGGCGAGGCCGAATGCATGGTCCGGTTTGGCGAGGCGGAAATGCGCGAACAGGGCATGGTCGGCGCGGCCATGGGAACGACGGCCCTTTCGGCGAGCGGACGGTGGTGGGCCGTGCCGGTGAGGACCGGCGACAGGACCCGCTTCTGGATGATCGACACGCGGGACGGCAAGGCCGAGGTTTTCCTCGAAAAACCGACCATCGGGCATCCGCAGTTCTGCCCGGACGATGACGACCTCATCCTCTATGCCGGCCCCATGACCGACCGGGTATGGGTCACCGACAGGTCCGGCAGGAACGACCGCCGAATGCATGTGCGCAACCACGATCTGCAATGGATCACCCATGAGGTCTGGCGGCCCGGCCATCGGTCGATCCTGTTCGTCGACTGGCCGAACGGTATCGGCGAGATCGACGTGGCAAGCGGACAGGTCACCCATCGCTCCGACTTCTCCGTATGGCATGGTGCACCGGATCGCACCGGCCGGCAGATGGTCTGCGATACCAACTTCCCCGATATCGGCCTTCACCTTCTCGATCTCGGTGCCGGGCGGGGCGATCATCCCGAATTCCTCCACCGGCCGCAGGCAACCTCCATGGGAGAACACTGGGCGCATCCCTTCCCCTATGGCAAAGGGCCAGTAAAGGTGCATGCTCCCCAGCACACACATCCGCATCCGCGCTTTTCGCCGGACGGGAGGCAGATCGTCTTCACCTCCGACCGCAGCGGCCATGCGCAAGTCTATATGATCAGACGTCCACCTGCACGAGCATGAAGTCCCGCAATCTCCCCGCTGACCCCTTGCTATAGCGCTCATCAGAAGCACGCATGTCGCGTGCGCAGATGGAGACGCTGATCATGACCAGCCGCAAGCCCGGCCGCCCTTACGCAGACACCCTCCTGGCGAAGTTCGTCACCAGGAGGGTGCTGGAACTGAAATACCGCAAGACGCAGGCGCAGATCGC
>PAPF01000029.1 GCA_002708825.1 Phyllobacteriaceae bacterium
ATGGGGCGAGGCAATCAAAGACAAAAAAAGCCCGACGTTGGGACAACGCCGGACGAAGTAGGGAACGCAGCACCGAAAGGTACGGGGGAGTTGTGCTGCGGAGAAACGGTAGGACAACCGCCCGCTTTTGTCGACCCGCCTGCCAGGCGATCGAGAAGGCCATGCAGGCGAGTGGCTGCTAGTAGAGTTTTGAAGCCCGTTTGAAAGACGATCGAAACACCGTTGGTTCGCCGCTACAGAGGCAATCGGTGTTTAAGATCCTCTGTCAAAAATTTAAGAAACCGGCGTCACGCTACATTCTGTTCGGGTAATATTGGTGGGCCCGGAGGGACTCGAACCCCCAACCAAGCGGTTATGAGCCGCCGGCTCTGACCAATTGAGCTACAGGCCCGCCGGCCCGGTGATTAGTGTCTTTTTGCGCCCCGCACAAGCCGCTTGCGCCGCATTCGCGCTGCAATTGAATGGTGCAACCATGCCGAAGCATGTTGTCAGGAGATTCCGATGCCCAGAACCGCGCCCCGCCACCTTTCCCGTGCCCTCGCCGCCGGCCTGCTTGTCGCCCTGCCGGTGCAGGCCGGCGCGCAGGAGCCTGCCCCGCGCATTGCCGTCACCGGCCAGGGCGAAGTCGCCCTTGCACCGGACATGGCGACGGTCTCGCTCACCGTCCTGCGCGAGGCGGCAACGGCGCGCGACGCCCTCGACGACAACAACAAGGCCATGGCCGCGGTCATCGAGGCCATGCGCAAGGAGGGGATCGAGGACCGCGACCTGCAGACCTCGGGCTTTTCCATCCAGCCGCGCTATGTGCATCCGCGCCAGTCCGGCGGCAGCGACGAAGGCCCGCGCATCACCGGTTACGAGGTCGCCAATACGCTGACGGTGCGCATCCGCGACATGGCCCGGCTCGGGGCCATCCTCGACATGTCGGTTTCCCTCGGCGTGAACCAGGGCGGCTCGGTGAGCTTCTCCAACGCCAATCCGGATGCCGCCCTTGCGCAGGCGCGGACCAGGGCCGTTGCGGATGCGATCGAAAAGGCCAGGACCCTTGCCGAGGCAGCGGGCGTTGGCGTCGGCCCGATCCTGGAAATGTCGGAAGTGACGAACCGGCCCTATCCGCGCCCGATGATGGCGCCCATGGCCATGCGCGCCGAAGCCGACGGCGCCGTGCCGGTTGCCGGCGGAGAAAACACCTACAGCGTGGATGTGAACGTCACCTTTGCGATCCGCCAATAGGTCCACGAAAACGGAAAACGCCGGGGCAAGGCCCCGGCGTCATCCGGCGTGGAGTGTTGCGATCAGCGGATGCGCGGGCAGTGGCGCTGATTGGCGAAAAGCAGCGTGCGGTGATGGCCCCAGATACGGCCCGACACGGCAACCACGCGGTGATTGGTGAAGCGGACATGGGCGCGATGCATGCCGATCCGGCGGGCCTTGCGCACCGCGCGATGCGGGCTGCAGTAACCGCGGCGCCATCCCTTGTTCCAGCCGCCGTGATGGCGTCCATGCCGGTAATGGCGGTCATGGCCGAACCGGACTTCCACATGGCCGTGCTTGCCGGCGATCGAAAGCGAACCGGCCTCGGCCGGGGTGGCGGTGACGGCGGAGGCGCCGGCAATCGCGCCGAGGCCGAGCATGGTCGAAAGGGCGATGGTGCGGATGGTCTTGAACATGGGGTTTCTCCGGGGTTTGTCTGGGCTTCTTCTGGCTTCCTGCCCGCTTGTCGTCCGGGCATGGTTGAAGACTAGAAGAACCGGCCTGAACCCGTTCCGAACCCGCCATTCATGTTTCATTCATCTGCCGCCGCGGCGTGCGGCATGGCACACGGCGCCGGTCAGCGGAGGAATTTTCGCCAATATTCCATTGGCTTGGCGGTTTCGACCGTCTGCCCGGCATCGAGCCAGGAAAACTCGGTGACAAGACCCTCGATGCGCTGATAGCCGCGATTGCGCCAGAAATCGTCGAGCGGCCGGTAGTCCGCCGGCCGCATGGGATGATCGGCTGGCCGAACGACGGCGGAGAAGACGCAGGCATCGAACCCCTTTTCCTGCGCGGCCTGCTCCCGCTCGTCAAAGAACCGCACGCCGACGCCTCGGCCGCGAAAGGCGGGCAGCAGGACAGACTCGCCGAAATAGAAATATTGCTCCGGCGCCAGCCCCGCCTTTGCGAACGGTTCGCTGAATTCGCTGAAATGGTCGGCCAGCGGCGATCCGGTCGCCGCCCCGACAAGCTGCCGGCCTTCATAGGCGCCCACGACGACGGCCCCGGGCGATTCCATGTAGGTCTTCAGGTAGCGCCGTTCATAGGCGAAATCGCCGTCGTACAGATAGGGAAACGCGCGGAAGACGACGATGCGCAACCGCGCCAGCTCGTCGATCGAGCGTTCGACTTCGTCCGCCGTCAGGCGCCGCACCTCAACGGTCATCGGAAACCTGGGCAATCCAGTCGGAGAGATTGTAATAGGTCGTCACCCGGCTGATGAGCCCGTCATCGATGTCGAACAGGATGGCCGCGGGCAGGGAATAGGTCTGGCCGCTGGCAGGCGGCAGCCCTTCCGCCGTGGCAAGATAGGTGCCGCGCACGGTGAATTCCGCAGCCGCGCGGCTGCCGCTCTCATTCACCATGATCTCGATGTCGCCGAGCGTCTCGTCGTAATGCTTGCCCATCATGGCATTGAACCAGCGGAACTTGTCCTTGCCGATCTCGCGGCCGCCCTGGTTGATGTCATGCACCACGTCCTCGGCGAGCACGGCAAGCATGGCGTCATGGTCGGAAGCGTTGAAGGCGTCCAGGTAGCGCCGGACGAGCGCGCGGGTTTCATCGGGGTTCATCTCGGTCCTCTCGCAATTGTTGGCGATGGACAATGCCGAAGGTGGCCGCCGGGTTCAACCCGCCTGCGGCCGCCTCAGGGCTCGTCATCCAGCATGTGCGGGAGATAGTCCTCTGGCGTGGCGAGGTCCTGCTCGAAGGCGCTGACCCGCCCCCGGACCGAAACGCCAGCCTGGTGAACGGTTTCACGCGAGCCGGAGACCAGCGGATGCCACCACCGCAAGTCCTCTCCTTCCGCGACAAGCCGGTAGGCGCAGGTGGATGGCAGCCAGGCGATGGTGCGCACGTTTTCCGGCGAAAGCTGCACGCAGTCTGCCACGAGCGCCGCGCGGTTCGCATAGTCGGTGCAGCGGCAGGAGCCTGGATCGAACAGCCGGCAACCGACCGACGTCCAGTAGATTTCGCCGGTGTCCTCGTCCTCCAGCTTCGCCAGGCAGCATTTGCCGCAGCCGTCGCACAGGCTCTCCCACTGGCCCCGGCTCATCGCCTCCAGCGGTATCGTCTTCCAGAAAGGTTCGTCGCTCATGGCGCCTGTGTGGGCAGCCGGACCGGCCACGTCAAGATGTCCGGCCGCCGCGGGCTGAACTTTCGTCGCCTTGCCGCGGCACCTGACTCTGATCAAGGTTGCGCCGGTGTCAGCGTGCAAGTGTGCCGGCGAAACGGACCGGCCGGGAGGGCGAGGCAATGAAACACGTCACGGGGGCGACGCCCCTGTCCATGCTCAATGCGGTGTCGCTGGACACCGAGACCACCGGGCTGGACCCGAAGAAGGCGCGCATTGTCCAGATCGGCGCGGTTCGTATCGACAATGGCAGGGTCAGGCCGGCCGACGCGTTCGAGAAACTCGTCGATCCCGGTGAACCGATACCGGCCCAGTCGAGCGCCATTCACGGCATCACCAACGCCATGGTGCGGCTGGCGCGTCCCTTTCCGGAAGTCTGGCGCGCCATGCAGGAGTTCACCGGCACCCGGCTGGTCGTCGGCTATGCGATCGGCTTCGACGTTGCTGTCCTCGAACGCGAATGCGTGCGCGCGGGCATGCGCTGGACCCGGCCGCGCACATTGTGCGTGCGCCTCCTGGCGCAACTGGCCAATCCCAACCTGCCGGAATACTCCCTTGACGTGATCGCCTCCTGGCTGGATGTCGTCATTGTAGGCCGGCATTCTGCCCTGGGCGATGCGGTGGCCACGGCCGAGATCTTCACCGCCCTGGTCCCGAAACTGGAAGCGGTCGGCATACGCACGCTGGGCGAGGCCGAACGCGCCACGCTGCGCATGTCGGGACAGGGCACCGACAGCGAGGCCGCCCGCAAGGCCGGCTGGGCGGCACCGGTCATCGACGGGGGCGAAACGCAGCTTCAGCGCACCTTCAGCCAGTTCGACCCCTATGCATACCAGCATCGCGTCGGCGACATGATGAGCAAGCCGCCCGTCGTCGTGGACCGGGCGATGAGCCTGCGCGACCTGGTGAACCTGATGACCGACCGCCGCATCTCGTCGGTCTTCGTGCATCCGCAGGCCGCGCAAGGGCGCCCCGTGCCGGAATATGGCATCGTCACGGAGCGCGACGTGATGCGCGAGATCGCAAACCGCGGCGTGGACGCCTTTGAACGCACGGCCGGCGACCTCGTCAAGGGGCCGCTGGCCTCCATCCGCGAGGCTGCCTTCGCATACCGCGCGATGAGCCGCATGGACCGGCTGCGCTTCCGCCATCTCGCCGTGCGCGACAATGCCGGCCGGTTGACCGGCATTGTCTCGGCCCGCGACCTGCTCAAGCTGCGCGCCGGCGCGGCCATCAAGCTGGATGACGCCATTGAAACCGCCGGATCGTCCGCGGAAATGGCCGCGGCCTGGGCCACCCTCCCCTCCGTTGTATCGCTGCTGATCCGCGAAGGCCTCGACGCCCGCCTCGTCGCCGAGATCACCAGCGAGGAACTGCGCTCGCTGACGAGACGCGCAGCGCAACTGGCCGAAAGGGAGATGGAGGAGGAAGGCAAGGGCGGACCGCCCTGTCCCTATGCGGTTCTCGTCCTGGGTTCGGGCGGGCGCGGCGAAAGCCTGCTGGCGGCTGACCAGGACAATGCGATCGTCTTCGCCGCCGGCGAACCCGACGGGCCGGAGGACCGCTGGTTCGCCGCGATGGCCGAGAAGATGACGATGACCCTGCACGCGGCCGGCGTGCCCCTGTGCAAGGGCAATGTCATGGCCACCAATCCGGAATTCCGCGGTTCGCTGGAGACCTGGAAGAAACGGGTCGACGGCTGGACCGGGCGCACGACACCCGAGGACCTCCTCAACGTCGACATCTTCTTCGATCTTCTGCCGGTTCACGGCGATCTTGCGCTTGGGCACGACCTCTTCGACTATGCTTGGGGCAAGGGCGGCCCGAAAGCGGTGCTGCCGCGCCACATGGCCGCCAACATCCCTGAGCCTCCAAGCCCGTTCACCCTGTTCGGCGGTTTCCGCACCGAGAACGGCCGTCTCGATCTCAAGGCCTATGGCCTGTTCGCCGTCGTTGCCGCTGCCCGGGTGATGGCGCTTGCCCATGACATACCCGTTCACAGCACACGGGAGCGCATTGAGGGTCTCATCGAGAGGGAAATCGGCAATGCAGGTGACCTGAAATCGGTCCTGTCCGCCCACAGCATCCTGCTCAGCCTCATGCTGCAGCAGCAGAGCCGCGATCTCGATGCCGGCCTGAAGCCCTCCAACGCCGTATCGGTCGACATGCTCGACAAGAACCAGAAGGAAGCGCTCAAGACGGCGCTGAAGCAGATCGGTTCGGTTCCGGCGATGGCCCGTGGCGTCATGTAGTGGAAATACGCGGGCCGCGCCCCATTGCGGCCATGCTCCCGCCCTCGGCGGAACAGAAAGCTGTGCAAGGGAATTCTATGTGCGAAGGGACCGAACCTCCGAAAGGAAATCGCATGAGACGTCTGATACTGCTGGCCACGGCCAGTTCACTGGCTTTTACCGCCCCTGTTTACGCGGATTCACTTGTTCCCGCCGCTCCGGCAAAGACGGGCGCGGGCATTCTCCTGGCCCAGTCCAGCGCAGCTGAAGCCGAGGAAGAGTTCCGCCGGCGGGTGACAGAGCCGCTGGCCCGCCAGCGTGCCGAACAGCTGGAACAGCAGCGTCAGCGCGCCGAGGAACAGCGTCAGCGCGCCGAGGAACAGCAGCGCCAACGCGCCGAGGAACGTCAGCGTCAGCGGGCCGAGGAGCAGCAGCGCCAGCGGGCCGAGGAACAGCAGCGTCAGCGCGCCGAGGAACGTCAGCGTCAGCGCGCGGAGGAACAGCAGCGTCAGCGCGCCGAGGAACGCCAGCGCCAACGCGCCGAGGAGCAGCAGCGTCAACGGGCCGAAGAGCGTCAGCGTGAGCGCGCCGAGGAACGTCAGCGTGAGCGCGCCGAGGAACGCCAGCGTGAGCGCGCCGAGGAACGCCAGCGTGAGCGCGCCGAGGAACGTCAACGTGAACGGGCCGAGGAGCGCCAGCGTGAGCGCGCCGAGGAACGTCAGCGTGCTGAGGAGCTTGAACGCCGCCGGGCGGAAGAGCGTCAGCGCGAGCGCGCCGAGGAACGCCGCCAGGCCGAGGAACGTCAACGGGCCGAGCAGGAACGCCGGGACAGGGAGCGCGAACGCGCCGACCAGAGGCGCCAGGACGAGCAACGGGCCGAAGATCGTCGCGACCGGCGTGATCGCCGCGAGGAACGGGTCCGTGTGGAAGACCCCATCGCTCCAATCGGCCGTGAACGCGGTGAGCGTATCCGCGACGACCGGGACGTGGCGACGCGTCCGCGCTGGCGTGACCGCCGGGACGCCCGCGAAGTCCGGGAATTCGACGACCGGGTCATCTTCCGCCTCGGCGACGGGAGTCTTGTGGTCGAACGCCGGGATGGACGCGACGAGCGCCTGCGCCGGCGCTCCGGTGACGTCATGGTGGAACGCCTGGGCGGTGGCCGCGTCCGCGAGACCGTGCAGCGCGCCAATGCCACGATCGTGACGATCTATGGCCCCAACGGCGAGATCCTGCGCCGGTCGCGCATTACACCGGACGGCCGCGAGCAGGTACTTTTCTATGTCCCGCGGGACCGTTGGGACGACATGCCCATCGGACGCGAACGCTGGGACCGCGATTACGGTCTTCCGCCGCTGCGTGTCACAGTGCCGCGCGACCGCTACATCTGGGAACCGTATGATGCGACTTCCGACGATTACTACGACTTCCTGGAACAGCCCCCGGTCGAGCGGGCCGAACGGCTCTATTCGGTCGATGAGGTCCGCTATTCGGAGCGGCTGCGCGACAAGCTTCCCCGTATCGATCTCGAAACGGTGAACTTCGCCTTCGGCTCTGCGGAAATCCGCGAGGAGGATATCGGCAAGCTCCAGGATCTCGCCGATGCCATCAACCGGATCATCGAGCGCAGCCCGACAGAGACCTTCCTGATCGAAGGACACACGGATGCCGTCGGCTCTGAAACCGCCAATCTGGCATTGTCCGACCGCCGCGCGGAGAATGTCGCGATCGCCTTGACCGATGTCTTCGCCGTTCCACCGGAAAACCTCGTAACGCAGGGGTACGGCGAAAGCGACCTGAAGGTGGAGACCGAGGAGCGTTCAGCCGCCAACAGGCGCGTGACCGTGCGGCGCATTACGCCGCTGGTCTCTCCGGAGACCGCCGCCGTCGCGCAATAGGACACATGGAGGCAGGCAGCCGGTAACCTTGCCTGCCTCCATATTGCCCCGAAATGGTCCCATCCCGCACATCGCATTTCCGTTTTTCATCCTTACCTTGGGATTATCCCTGCCTCATCCCGTTGGGCATGCGTCGTCCCTTGCCTGACTTGCGGGATTTGAGCCCGGCCGGAGCCCCCTCCCCGGCCGGGCTTTTTGATGCGCCGGAACGGCATGCGGCCGCTGTTTCATCCTTTCACGACTTGTGATCGGCTGGCGGGAACGGAACCCCGGAAAAAACGTTTTTTTATCCGAGCCTTGCCACTCAGGCAGCGCCAGGATTGACGATTATTTTTCTGCAAGGAGACCAGTCATGGACGACAACCTGCCCCCCCGCCGCGACTATCGTGAAACGCGTGTCGAAACCTCCTCCGGCGGCGCCGGATGGCTGATCGCCGGCGTGGCCATCGCGGCCATGATCGCGGTTGGCGCCTGGATCTTTTCCGGCACCGATGCCGGCGACACGGTAGCCACCGACGGCACACCAGCCGTGACCGAGCCGGCTCCCACCGACGACACGGCGACAAGCTCCGTGACCATCGAGGAAAACGCACCGGTCACCGACCAGGCCCCGGTCACGAATGAGCCGGCCCCCGCCGAGGAAACGCAGGCTGCGCCGCCGGCCGGCGAGCAGGCGCCGGCTGATGCGTCGGACACGGTGCCGCAGGCCCAGTAAGCCGAACGGCCGGACAGGCAGACACGGGCGCCGCCTTCACGGGCGGCGCCTTTTCTTTGCCTGTGCGCCGGATGAACTAGTCGTTCACGTCGTTCGCGTCATCGCCGTCCGGGATGACGGCGCGTCCTGCTGCCGCGATACCACGGCCGGTCAGCCTTGCCGCGCCGGTGGTCGTCCTGACGGTCGTCTTCACCGCCGCCTTGGTCACGGCATAGGTCGCGCCAACGCCGACGACAGCGGCCGTGCCGCAGCCTGCAAGCCCTGTGCAGACGATCGCGATGCCCGCCAGCCGGAAGGCGGATGTGTGCAGGGAAACGTTTTTCATGGACCGACAATGCCGCAAGCGGATGAAGCGCCCGTTAATACGACAGCCCACTAAAGCGAAAGATGCAGCACGATTTCGCGCCGGTGCGGCCGGTCACGGTGCTCGAACAGGTAAATGCCTTGCCATGTGCCGAGCACAAGCCGGCCTCCGGCAACCGGGATGCCAATGGATGTGGCGGTCAGCGCGGCCTTGATGTGGGCCGGCATGTCGTCCGGGCCTTCGTCACGGTGAACGACCCAGTTCATCGCCGGATCGTCGGCCGGTGGCACGAGACGCGCGAAAAACGCCTTCAGGTCGCGTTGCACGTCGGGATCGGCGTTTTCCTGGATCAGCAGCGAACAGGACGTATGCCGCACGAAGACCGTGAGGAGCCCCTCGCCGGCCGCCTGTTCGCGCACGAAGGCCGCCGCTTCGTCCGTGAATTCGTAGAGTCCCTGCCCCTGCGTGGCGATGGAAAGCCGCTTTTGCGCCATGGTCAGCCGAACAGGCTCTCGCCCTGCTGGTCGATGAGCAGCCGCGCCTTGCGCAGGAAGGCCTCCGACGCATCGGCTTCTCCGGGAAACATGTCCGCGCGGATGAGCATGTGCTCCCGGCGCGCCTCGCCTTCGCCAAGCGAAACCAGGCCCTGCAACCGGTACATGCCGCCTTCCGCCTTGGGCATGGGCGTCAGGAGATAGCCC
This sequence comes from Phyllobacteriaceae bacterium, assembly GCA_002708825.1. Taxonomy (GTDB): domain Bacteria; phylum Pseudomonadota; class Alphaproteobacteria; order Rhizobiales; family Rhizobiaceae; genus Zhengella. The sequence continues at coordinate 9,238 of PAPF01000029.1, forward strand.
TTGTATTCCGACGTCTCCGCCTTGGTTGCGGAAGTCTCGCTGTTGCCGCCGCCGAACAGGCGTTTGAGAAAGGACATGCGTCTGCCTCCGTTGAACGACCTCGGGGAGGCTTACACCAGCTTCTCCGGATTGTGAAATGCCGGCCTGCGGAACGGGCCGGGACCCGCTCCGCCTTGTCGTGCACCTCAGGCTCCGCGCAGCACCTCGTTGCAGCGCGACAGCGAAAAGCCTTCGCCGGTCGTGTCGCGCAGGATGTTGAAGGCAGTGATCCGCCCTTCCGCGTCCGTTGTGATGGTGGCTTCGCAGAACAGTTGCCGTGTCTGCGCAGGACGCACGAGAACCTGTCCGGGCGGCGTTTGCGGCTGACCGCCGAACGCAGCCAGCGCAGCCTCGGGATTGAAGCTCACCCCGGACGAGCGCGTCTCGGTCCGGGTGACCGTCGTGCCGGGGGCCGGATTGGAGACGGTCGTGGTGGTGGATGTGCTGCGCGATCCGAAACCGCTCGAAACGGGGTTCGGCTTCTGCGCCTGCGGTGCCGGGCGGTACTGCGCCGGAATAGTCACCGTCGTCTGGCCGCCGCGCCAGGTATAATTGACCCCGCCCGATTGCAGCGCGAACTGCTGCATGGGCGCGCCGTGGCGTGCAAAGAACAGTTCGGCCGGCTGGCCGATCCAGGTCATCTGCAGGGTCTGGTTTACTTCCTGCGTCGTTTCGCATGCGGAGAGCATCGCCGACGCCGCGAAGGCGGAAAGAAGGATCGTGATACGTTTCATGTAGGGAGCCCTTGAATGCCGTCTCGTGATGAGGGGAGCATTCTTTCTTCCTGCCAAATAAACGAACAAGTGAAATATTGATTTTATCCACGATCACGATGCTCTGTTCCCCGGGAAATGAAAAGGACCCGGACGTTTCCGCCCGGGTCCTGATCAGGTCGCTGCCGTGAAACAGGCGTCAGCTGTCGAGGAAGCTTCTCAGCTTGCGGCTACGGCTGGGATGCTTGAGCTTGCGCAGTGCCTTGGCTTCGATCTGGCGGATGCGCTCGCGTGTCACCGAGAACTGCTGGCCCACCTCCTCGAGCGTGTGGTCGGTATTCATGCCGATGCCGAAACGCATGCGCAGCACGCGCTCCTCGCGCGGCGTCAGCGAGGCCAGCACGCGGGTCGTCGTCTCGCGCAGGTTTGCCTGGATCGCCGCGTCGATGGGCAGGATGGCATTCTTGTCCTCGATGAAGTCGCCCAGATGCGAATCCTCCTCGTCGCCGACCGGCGTTTCGAGGCTGATCGGCTCCTTGGCGATCTTGAGCACCTTGCGCACCTTCTCCAGCGGCATGGCCAGCTTTTCGGCCAGTTCCTCCGGTGTCGGCTCGCGGCCGATCTCGTGCAGCATCTGGCGCGAGGTCCGCACGATCTTGTTGATCGTCTCGATCATGTGCACCGGGATGCGGATCGTGCGCGCCTGGTCCGCGATCGAGCGCGTGATGGCCTGGCGGATCCACCATGTCGCATAGGTGGAGAACTTGTAGCCGCGGCGGTATTCGAACTTGTCCACCGCCTTCATCAGGCCGATATTGCCTTCCTGGATCAGGTCCAGGAACTGCAGCCCGCGATTGGTGTATTTCTTGGCGATGGAAATGACGAGGCGCAGGTTGGCCTCCACCATTTCCTTCTTGGCGATGGCCGCCTCGCGCTCGCCCTTCTGCACCTGGTTGACGATCTTGCGGAATTCGCCGATCGAGATGCCGGTTTCCTGGGCGAGGTTCTGGATCTCGGCGCGCAGTTCGTTGATGGTATCCTTCTCGCTCCGCGCGAAATCCTTCCAGCCGCGGGCGGAAAGATTGGCGATGCGCTTCATCCAGTTCGGATCGAGCTCGTTGCCCTGGTATTCCTCCAGGAAGGATTCGCGCTTGACGCCATAGCTTTCGGCAAGGCGCAGCAGCCGGCCCTCGTTCTGCACGAGCCGCTTGTTGATGTCGTAGAGCTGTTCGACGAGCGACTCGATGCGCTGGTTGTTCAGCGACAGCGACTTGACCGCCGTGATGACGGTGTCCTTGAGCTCCTTGTAGCGGCGCTGCTGCGACGGCGACAGCGTACCGGCGGCGGCCAGCCGGTTTTCCACCTGCTGGTCCTGCAGCTTGCGCAGCTTCTTGTAGGTGTCGGCGATCAGGTCGAGCGTTTCCATGACCTGCGGCCGCAGTTCCGCTTCCATGGCCGCAAGGGAAAGGTTCTGCTCGTCCTCTTCGTCGTCCTCTTCCTCGCCCTGCGCCTCGCCGCCGACATTGGTGATGTCGTCGTCGCGCCGGCGCGGCTGGCGGGCAAGGCGTTCCTTTTCCTCCCGCTCCTTCTTGGCCGCCTCGATCTCCTCGGGTGTCGGCACGGCCGGCGCCTGCTTGGCTTCCGGTCCGGCATAGGTGGCTTCAAGGTCGATGATCTCGCGCAGGAGCAGGTTGCTGGCGCTGTCATTCAGTTCGTCGCGCCAGATGATCAGCGCCTGGAAGGTCAGCGGGCTTTCGCAAAGGCCCGCGATCATGGTCTCGCGCCCGGCCTCGATGCGCTTGGCGATGGCGATCTCGCCCTCGCGCGACAGCAGTTCCACCGAACCCATCTCGCGCAGGTACATGCGCACCGGATCATCGGTGCGGTCGGCAGGCTCGCGCTTCGTTGTCGTCGCGACGGCCGTTCCCTGCTGGGTTGCCACCTCGTTGGAATCGTCGTCGTCGTCGCCGCCACTGTCCTTGGCCGCGTCGTCGTCGCCCTGTTCGTCGTCCTCGACGACCGTGATACCCATGTCGGAGAGCATCGACATGGTATCCTCGATCTGCTCGGAAGTGACCTCCTCGGACGGCAGGACGGCGTTGAGTTCGTCCATGGTCACGTAGCCGCGCTTCTTCGCGGCCTTGATCATCTTCTTGACTGCACTGTCGGTAAGGTCGAGCAACGGCCCGTCGGGCGCGCTGGTCTCGGTCTCAACCTCTTCCTTTTCCTTGGTCGCCATGCTTTCTTCTCTCCGCCCGGCGCGTGTCGCGGCCACGCCGGCTTTTTCGCCCGTTGTCAGTCGCTCGTCAGTGATCGGACACGGACCGGTTCTGTAAAGGTAGGTCGGCCCTTGCAAGTAGCAAGACGCCTGTTAATGCTGCCTTAACCCTGCCGGGCTGCACGTCAGACAATCCGCGCTCCCGTGTTGAAGGCCATGCGCCATGTGCGCGGCCCTGTCCTGCGCTGTGGTCCAAACCCGTCTGATTCCGGTTTATTACGCCTGCGTCAACCCTGCCATTGCCATGATTCGGGGCGAAAACGCGAATCAGTTGTTCTAGTCCGGCCTTCAGGACGATCTGCGGGCCGGTCCGCGCCCGGAAGCGACACCAAATCCGTCGATGATCGCTTCTGTCGCGCGCGCCTTGCGCATCTGCTCCTGAATGTCGAGCATCCGGCGGTAATTGGCTTCCGTCGGCTCGTTGGCGAGAGCCATCTCCGCCGCCTTGAGTTCCTTATGTAAGCCGCGCGCCGAGCGGTGCAAGTGCAGCGCCTGGAGGAATCCCTCGCGCGCATCCTCGCTCGCCGCATCGCCAAGCGCGGTCCACTGGCGGGCACGCCGTACCAGCGCCTCCGCCTGGTCAAGCAGGCCGTCAAGCCCGGAGGCCCGCACGGCGGCAAGCGTCTGCTCCCTGTCGCCCGTGCGCCCGTGCGCCAGCGCGTCGAACAGGACGGAGAGCAGGCGCCGCAGGTCCGGACTGTCGAGTTCAAGCTGGACGCATTCCTCGAAATGGGCTTCCAGCAGGAAGGGATGATTGGCCAGCGTGAGCACCAGAACCGTCTCGCGCAAGGGCAATCCGCCCTGCGCCTGGCGAACCAGTGCCGAGCGGGCGAGGCTGTCGGAAACGGCAAGCCGGCCGGATGCACCGCCCAGCCGCGGCCCCCCGTTTTCGCCCCTGCCCCGGCCGTCGCGCTGTTTGGCCCTCGGCGTGCCCCCGAAGAACGCCTGCGCCCTTTCGCGCATGTCCTGGATATAGTGGTGGCGCACGCTTTCGTCCTGGATGCGGAAAACCGCATCGCGCAGCCGCTTCTCCAGTTCGGCGCGCCGCTCCGGCGTGTCGAACATGCCGGCCGCCGTCTCGCGCATCCAGACCAGGTCGGCCAGCGGCCGCGCCTCGCGCAGCACCGCCTGCATGGCGTCGGCCCCTTGCGCCTTGATGAGGTCGTCGGGATCCTGGCCTTCCGGCAGCAGCGCGAAACGCGCCGTATGGCCCGGCCTGACCGAGGGGAGGATCATGTCGGCGGCGCGCCATGCGGCCTTGAGCCCAGCCTGGTCGCCATCGAAGCACAGCACCGGTTCACCCGAAATCCGCCAGAGCAGGTCCATCTGCTCTTCCGTCAGCGCGGTTCCGAGCGGCGCGACGGCGTTGCGGATGCCGGCCTGCGCCAGGGCGATGACATCCATGTAGCCCTCGACCGCGATGACCGTGCCGGCCTCCTGCGCCGCGCGCCGTGCCGGCCCGTGATTGTAGAGCACGCGGCCCTTGTGGAAGAGTTCGGTCTCCGGCGAATTGAGATACTTGGCCGGCACGTCCGCCGACAGGGCCCGGCCGCCAAACGCGATGACGCGACCGCGCGTGTCGGTGATCGGAAACATGATGCGGTCACGGAAGCGGTCGTAGGAAACCGGTATGTCGGGTCCGTGAACCACCAGCCCGCAGGCCTCCATCTGGTCCTTCCCGACACCGCGCGCCGACAGGAATTCCTTCAGCGCATTGCGGCTGTCGGGGGCATAGCCAAGGCGGAATTCGCGCTGGATGGCCGCACTGAGTTCACGCCCGCGCAAGTAGGCCCGCGCCTTCGCGCCTTCCGCGGCCTGCAGCTTCTCCTCGAAGAAGCGCGCCGCCATGTCCATCACGTCGCTCAGCGAGGCACGCTGCTGCTCGCGCCGTTCCGCCTCCGGGTCGCGCGCCGGCATGGGCACGCCGGCCATTTCCGCGATCCGCTCCACGGCCTCGGGAAACGGCATGCCGTCCAGTTCGGTGAGGAACCGGAAATGGTCGCCGGAAACGCCGCATCCGAAGCAATGGTAGCGGCCCTTGCGGTCCTCGCAGTGAAAGCTCGGCGTCTTTTCGCCATGGAAGGGGCAGCAGGCCCAGTAATCGCCCTTGCCCGGGTTCGACTTCTTCCGGTCGAAGGTCACGCGCGACCCCACCACGGCCGAAATCGGCACGCGGTCCCTGATCTCGTCAAGGAAGGACTGCGGGAAACGCATCGCGGATTTTCCTCCTAGCAACCTTCTTATACGGCGTCGGCCGCGCCGTGGGAAATGGTTCCCGCCGCAGGGCCGTTGATCCCCGTATTCGCGCCATGACGGTCACGCAATCCCATTCCCTGCATGTGGCCTCTGGCACGGCAAAATATTTCAGCAGATCATCCAATGCGGCAACGCGCGCCCTGACGGCGGATCGGCGGCCTGATAGATTGCCCCGCCTGTCATCTGGAGGACCTCCCCTTGGAAACCCATGCCCGCAGCCTTGCCAAGGCCATATCCTGGCGCGTGACCGGGACGCTCGACACCATGATCATTTCGCTCGTGATCACCGGCAGCTTCAAGCTGGCCGCGGCTATCGGCTTCACCGAGGTGGCCACCAAGTCGGTTCTCTATTACCTGCATGAACGCGCCTGGCTGAAGGTTCCCCTAGGACGCCGCCGGCCGGCCGCCTGAACGTTCGGAAAACAACACAAAGGCCCGGCGCGGGGCGCCGGGCCTTGGGTGAGCTTGCCGAAAGCTGCAGGCGTTACTGCAGCATGTTTTTCGCGATTCCGTTGGCCTTGGCGAAATCCATCTGGCCGGGATAGCGCTCCTTGAGCGCGGCCATGCACCGGCCCATGTCGCGCAGGCCTTCCGCGCCGATGTCGTCGATGACCTGGCGCACGGCTGCCCGCGTGTCGTCCTCGCAAAGCTGGCGTGGCATGAACTCGCGGATGATGGCGATTTCCTCGCGCTCCTGCTCGGCCATGTCCAGGCGCGCGCCATCCTCGAACGCCTTTGCCGATTCCTCGCGCTGCTTCACCATTTTCGCCAGGATCTGCAGGATATCCTCATCCGTGACCGGGTCCTTGCCCGCACCGCGATTGGCGATGTCGCGGTCGGTCACGGCCGCCTGGATGAGCCTGAGCGTGCAGACGCGGCGTTTGTCCTGTGCCTTGAGCGCCGATTTGAGCGCCGCGGCAATGTCTTCGCGCATGATGGAGTGCCTCCTGTAAAGCGCTGCGAATTTACCGCCCGGCGGCCCCGGATGCAAATCGTTTCGGGAAGACGCAAGCCACTGACTTGACGGTCTTTTTTTCGAATTCCCGAATATAAGCCGGTGGGCGGCGCACCCTGCCTGCCGGCAATCGTGCCGGCGGCGGCCTCGTCCCGGGCGGTTGTCTTCCGCCGATTCCGGGCCACTTTTGTCGTGCCGGTCACATATGGCGCTGGTCCTTTTGCCTTTCAAGGTGTATGGGACCGCAGCCGAAACACCCATGTCCCCGCAAGTTTGCCCGCCGGCGCATGACGACGGAGTTCAGCCATGACCGCATCCACCCCGCCCTGGACCGCAACGCGTCCGACCGCCCTCCTCGTGCTGGCCGACGGCACCGTCATCGAAGGCCGCGGCCTCGGCGCGACGGGCTCGGTGCAGGCCGAGGTCTGCTTCAACACCGCCCTGACCGGTTACGAGGAAATCCTGACCGATCCCTCCTATGCCGGACAGATCGTGACCTTCACCTTCCCGCATATCGGCAATGTCGGCGCCAATGACGAGGACATCGAGGACCTGACGCCTGCCGCCCGCCACGGCGCGGTGGGCGCCGTGTTCAAGGCCGACGTGACCAACCCGTCCAACTACCGCGCCGCCACCCATCTTGACGCATGGCTCAAGAAGCGCGGCATGATCGCCATGGCCGGGGTCGACACGCGCGCCCTGACCACGCTCATCCGCGAGAAGGGCATGCCCAATGCCGTCATCGCCCATGATCCGCAGGGCCGATTCGACATCGAGGCGCTGAAGACGGCGGCCAAGGCGTGGCACGGCCTGCTCGGCCTCGACCTGGCTACGGACGTGACCTCCGGCCAGTCCGCCCCGTGGACCGAGACGCCCTGGGTCTGGGACGAGGGTTTCGGCGAGAGCCTGGAAGGCCGGATGCACATCGTCGCCGTGGACTCCGGCGTCAAGCGCAACATCCTTCGCCTGCTCGCCGGCCTCGGCGCGAAGGTCACCATCGTGCCCGCACGCACGTCCGCCGCCGATATCCTGGCGCTCGATCCCGATGGCATCTTCCTGTCCAACGGTCCCGGCGATCCGGCCGCCACCGGCGACTATGCCGTGCCGATGATCCGCGAACTGCTCAAGACGGATATCCCGCTGTTCGGCATCTGCCTTGGCCACCAGATGCTCGCCCTGGCGCTTGGCGCGAAGACCTCCAAGATGCACCAGGGCCATCACGGCGCGAACCACCCCGTCAAGGACCATACCACCGGCAAGGTGGAGATCGTGTCGATGAACCACGGCTTCGCGGTCGACAGCGACAGCCTGCCGGACGGCGTCCAGGAGACCCATGTCTCGCTGTTTGACGGCTCCAATTGCGGCCTCATGCTGACCGGCAAGCCGGTGTTTTCGGTGCAGCATCATCCGGAAGCCTCGCCGGGCCCGCAGGACAGCCACTACCTGTTCCAGCGCTTCGCCAACTTGATCCGCGCCCGCAAGGGCGAACCGGCGCTGGCCGAACGCTGATCCGGCTCCGGCCTACGGACACCGGAACGGGCGGCGCCGCGCGGCACCGCCCGTTTCGCTTTCCCCTGCCCTTGTCTCAGCTTGCCAGCCGCACCACGGTCAGCCGGTCGCGGATCTCCTCGAAGACCGGCTTGAGATCGTCCGCCGAGGGGCTGTCGAAATAGTGGTCGGCGCCCGAGGCGCAGGCCTGCAGCAGCGTGCCCGTGTCGGTGTCGTCGACCTCCAGCCGGATCGTGTAGATCTCCACACCGTCGGCCTTGGCATTGGTGCAGGCCGCCAGCGTCTTTTCGTTCATCTTTTCGGTCACCTCGTCGCTCGTACCCGAGACCCTGACCAGCCGTTCGTCGGCCACGTAACCCACGCTGCCATAACCGGAGCGCAGGTCGTTGTTCAGAACGCCATAGGAATTGGCGCCGTCGGTCAGGAGGATCAGGATCTTGCGCGCACCGGTCTTGCTGCCCTCTTCGAAGGGAGCCCGGTTCGACAGCAGCCGCCAGCCCCACATCACGCCTTCGGTGATGTTGGTCGAACCGTTCGCCTTGATCGCGTTCACCTTCGCCTTCACATCGGCGACGGAACTGGTGAGCGGCAGCAGCGGCTCCACCTCGCAGCCATAAGCCGGACCCTTCGGATCCTTCTCGTTGGCGTAGAAGATCGACGGCGAGTTATCCATGGTCACGGAAAGCGCCGGATCGCGCTCGATGACCCCATTCACCTTGCGCAGGCCGTATTTCGCCAGCTTCAGGTCGATGCCCTTGGGTGTCTTGTCCAGCACGCTGACATCGGAAACGATGTAGTTGTTGGGATAGCGCGGCCATCCGCCGGGCCAGGTGTCGTCCGGCTCGTCGATGGCGAATGTCGGCACGAACAGCGTTTCGGTAGCCTTGGACGTCGCCTCGGTGTCCATGACATCATGCGCCCCCTTCTTGGTCGGATCGCGCGTCTCCACGCAACCGGGCCACGCGACGCCCAGCGCGTGATAGACCTGGAAACGCGAGAGCCCTTCGGGAAACTCGAGCTGGTCGATCTTGACCTTGCCGCGCGTGTCCAGCCAGTCGGCGCCCGTGCCCTTGACGATCCTCCCCTTCTCGTCGAATTGCGGCGCATGCTGCGGCCCCACATTGACGAAGGCCGCATAGGGAACGACGGCGAAGTTCAGGTTCGATTTCACCGACACCTGCGCGGACATGGCTTCGACCAGCGAATTCACCGCGTTCTTCATGGCGGCCAGCTTGGCACCTTCCATCGAGCCGGTCTGGTCCAGCGCGAAGGCGATCTCGTAGCGCGCCGGCGCATATTCGGCCACCGCTTCGCGTCCCACCCGCCATGTACGGGTGCCGAGAAGGTCGCCGAACACAAGCTCGGGTTCGATGGTCGCCGCCACCCGCACTGAATAGTCGTTGCGAATGACCGAAAGCTCCATTGCATCGCTGCCGGTGTTGCCGTTGATGAACTGGCGCGCAATCGCATGGGCGCCTTCAAGGGAGAGCTTCTTGCCCTCCCTGGCGATCGCCAGGGCCGCACTGTCGACAGCCTGCTGGAGCGTGTTGGCGCGATTGCCGATCTGGGAATAATCGACCGAAACCGCGAGCGCCAGCACCACCGGAACAGCCGCTGCGGCAGACAGCAGCGCGACATTTCCGTCTCTTGAGCGCAAGAATGTTTTCAGTAACGCCATGGGAACCACACTTCATCTCACGTCCGGGGATCGGGAACCCGGTTGCAGGCATTCACTTCCGACATGGACCACCTGTCCGAACGCGTCTCCACCTGCTGCCAGGCAAACGCGAAAGGTGCAGGCGCTCCTCATGAGCATCGACCGTTTCCCATGCACAGGGCATGGGCAAACAGGGATCGTCCGGATGAGAGACTACAGGGAAGGTATTGAAACGGCGGCAAGATCATCCGCCAATATTTAATTTGTGCAATAATTAGTTATTTACGAAATACCACACGCGGCCATTCAGACCGGGTCGTTGAAGGTGTCGCAGGCAGCCAGCTTGCCGCTCTGCAGGCCACGCGCGAACCAGGTCGCCCGCTGTTTCGACGTGCCATGGTTGAAGCTGTCGGGCACGACGTAGCCCTGTGTCCGCTTTTGCAGCGTGTCGTCGCCGATCTGGTGCGCCGCGTTCAGCGCTTCCTCGATGTCGCCCTTTTCAAGCAACCCTTTCTGCGCGGTGTAATGCGCCCAGATTCCGGCAAAGCAGTCGGCCTGCAATTCGACGCGCACCGACATGCGGTTCGCTTCGGCCTGGCTCATGGACTGGCGCATCTGGTTGAAGCGGGGCAGCACCCCGATCAGGTTCTGCACGTGATGACCCACTTCGTGCGCGATCACATAGGCCTGGGCGAAGTCGCCGGACGCCTGGAAGCGGCGCGCAAGCTGGTCGAAGAAGGACGTGTCGAGATAGACCTTGCTGTCGGTCGGGCAATAGAACGGTCCGGACGCGGCGGAAGCAAAGCCGCAGGCCGAGCGCACCTGGCCCGAGAAAAGCACAAGCGTCGGCTCCACGTAGCGGCGCCCTTCCGCCTGGAAAATGCCGTTCCACGTGTCTTCGGTTTCGGCCAGCACGATCGACACGAAGCGGCCCGCCTCGTCGCTGGGCGGGCCTGCGTCACGCGTGGTCTGGGTCTGCGGGCCGGCGACCTGTCCCGGACCGCCATCCAGCATCTGCAAGGGGTCGATGCCGCATGCCCTCAGCGCGAAGAACAGGACCACGAGGATGACGATGCCGGAGATGCCCCCGCCACGCGCGCCGCCCATGCGCGTGCCGCCCATGGGAATGCGGATGCGCCCGCCGCCGCGTCCGATGCCGCCGCCCGCGCCGCCGCCACGGCCGCGAAGGTCCTCGACATTGTCCGATTGCCTGCGGCCTTTCCAGCGCATGGTCTGGCTCCATCGTGTTTTCGCCGTTCCTTAATGCCGCAAAGCCCCGCACGGTTCAACTGCGTCCGCATCCGCATTGAATGCCATTGACGGGTGGCACATCAGCCGGTGACCGGTTTCGTCTTGCGCCGCGGCAACCAGCCGAATCGCCCGCCGCGCGCCACATGCACGACGACCGCCGCGCAAAGCGCGCCGAGGGCAATGACCAGCAGCCATGATGCCTGCGCGCCTCCGAACATCACCTCGTTCATGATGCGGCCCGGCACGAAGGTGAACGCGCCGGCAATGCCGATCCCGCTCCAGTACATGCCCATCACGGCCTTGCGGTGAAACGACAGCCGCTTTGTGCGCGCCGACCAGACGGCGAGCACGCACGTGACCAGCGTCAGGATCGAAAGCAGATGGATCGGCGAGAAAGGACCGACGATGCGAATCGTGTGGATGAAGAAGGACGAGAGCGAGGTGACGACCATCAGCGCCAGCCAGACCCGGCCAAGCAGTTTGTGCATCCGCGTGCCCTTGGGGCCGTAGAGCATCCAGCCGCCGAGGATGGCGGCCGGGACGACGGTGAAGACATGGATCTGTATCGCCAGCGGTGCGTTCAGGATCGGGTCGAGGGTCATGGTGGTATCTCCGGTCGCAGGTCAATTGCCCGTTGAACTTTCGCCGTCAAGACGCCATGGTCGTCACTCCACCGCAACGAGGCATGCGCGGACCGGCCGGAGAACTTCGTGAACCAACCCATTCTGCGATCCACGCTTCGCGAATTGCAGACGATCCTGTCGAGTTCGCGCCTCTGGCTCGTCTTTGCCGCGGCCGTCGTCCTGTTCACCGCCACAGGCCCGTTCGGCACACTGGATGCCCTCGCCCTGCCCGCCCGCCTCGGCTACTGGCTGATCGTGCAGGCGCTGACCTGGTCGATCGCGCTCGTCTTCGTTGCGTTTTTCGATGCCCTCCTGGAAAGCCGGCTTGCCCATGCCCTGCCGCGCATGCTGGTCGGCGCGGCGCTTTCGGCCCTGCCCATGGGGCTGGTGCTGCTGGTTGTTAACGCCGCCTTTCGCGGCTCTCCCCTGTCACTCACCGAATATGTCGCCGGTGTCCTGACGGCGCTGCCGATCGCCCTGGTCATGTGCCTTCTGTCATGGCTGGCGCTGGACGGAAGCCGCCAGGAGGACGCGCCGTCCGCTCCCCGGCCTGTCCCTGACCGCCCGGAGGGTCCCGCCGCTCCGGAAGAGGCGAAGGAGACGGCGGCGCCGGCCCCGCCGCCGCGTGCCGCCCTGCTCGACAGGCTGCCGCCGGAAAAGCGTGGCGCGCTTGTCCGGCTGGAAGTGCAGGATCACTACGTCCTTGCCGTGACCGCCCGTGGCAGCGGAATGCTGCTCATGCGCCTTGCCGACGCCATTCGCGAGACCGCGCCAGCCGACGGATTCCAGGTTCACCGGTCCCACTGGGTTGCCCGCGACGGCGTGGTGGCGCTCGAGCGTGAACCGGGCAAGAACGGCCGCTCGTTCCTGCGCATGACGGATGGCGAAAGGGTGCCGGTCAGCCGGGCTCACCTGGCCGGGGTGAAGGCCTGGATGGAATAGGCCGCATGCGCCTGGCCGCTCCTGTCGATTTTCCCTGTTGCAAGCGCCATTTCCGGGGTTCCCACGGGGGAACCTCTCCCCTATAAGGCCCACCTAGCCTTGAGAGAACGAGTCCAGCCGCCGGCCGGTTTTCCGCGCCGGCCTTTGCGCGCGAACGAGAGCCGGAAGACACCCATGCCCAAGCGTACAGACATCAAGTCGATCCTCGTCATCGGAGCCGGCCCCATCATCATCGGCCAGGCCTGCGAATTCGACTATTCCGGCACCCAGGCCTGCAAGGCGCTGAAGGCGGAGGGCTACCGCATCATCCTGGTCAATTCCAATCCGGCCACCATCATGACCGACCCGGAACTGGCCGACGCCACCTATATCGAGCCGATCACGCCGGAGGTCGTCGCCAAGATCATAGCCAAGGAACGCCCGGATGCCCTGCTGCCCACCATGGGCGGCCAGACCGCGCTCAACGCCGCGCTGTCGCTGCGCCGCATGGGCATCCTGGAGCGCTACGGCGTGGAGATGATCGGCGCCAATGCCGAGGCCATCGACAAGGCCGAGGACCGTGCGCTCTTCCGCGAGGCCATGGCGAAGATCGGCCTTGAAACGCCGAAATCCATGCTGGCCAATGCCACCGACGTGAAGGATGCCGACCGCAAGGCGCACGAGGCGCGCCGCGCCGAACTCAAGGCGGCCTTTTCCGGCGATGCCCTCGACAAGGCCCTCGACGACCTGGAAACCGAATGGAACCTCGGCGAGGGCGACCGCAAGCAGCGCTACATGCGCCACGCCATGGCCGTCGCCGCCACGGCGATCGACCATGTCGGCCTGCCGGCCATCATCCGCCCGTCCTTCACCCTGGGCGGCACCGGGGGCGGCATCGCCTACAACGAGGAGGAGTTCTTCCAGATCGTCCAGTCCGGCCTCGATGCCTCGCCGACGACCGAGGTGCTCATCGAGGAAAGCGTGCTGGGCTGGAAGGAATACGAGATGGAAGTGGTCCGCGACAAGGCGGACAACTGCATCATCATCTGCTCCATCGAGAACATCGACCCGATGGGCGTGCATACCGGCGATTCCATCACCGTCGCCCCGGCGCTGACGCTGACCGACAAGGAATACCAGATCATGCGCAACGCCTCCATCGCGGTGCTGCGCGAGATCGGCGTCGAGACCGGCGGCTCCAACGTTCAGTTCGCGGTCAACCCGGCCAATGGCCGCCTCGTCGTCATCGAGATGAACCCGCGCGTCTCGCGCTCTTCCGCGCTGGCCTCCAAGGCCACCGGCTTCCCCATCGCCAAGGTCGCCGCGCGCCTTGCCGTGGGCTACACGCTGGACGAACTGGAAAACGACATCACCGGCGGCGCCACGCCCGCCTCGTTCGAGCCGTCCATCGACTATGTCGTCACCAAGATCCCGCGCTTCGCCTTCGAGAAGTTCCCCGGCGCCTCGCCGGTCCTGACGACCGCGATGAAGTCGGTCGGCGAGGTCATGGCCATCGGCCGCACCTTCGCCGAATCGCTCCAGAAGGCCCTGCGCGGCCTCGAAACCGGCCTGACCGGTCTCGACGAGATCGAGATTCCGGGTCTGGGCGGCGAGGACGACCGCAACGCGATCCGCGCCGCCATCGGCACGCCGACGCCGGACCGGCTGCGCATGGTCGCCCAGGCCATGCGGCTCGGCACGTCGCTTGCCGACATTCACGAGATGTGCCGCATCGACATGTGGTTCCTGGAACAGCTCAAGGCGATCGTCGACACCGAGGCGCGCATTCGCGAGCACGGCCTGCCGGAGGATGCGCAGAACCTGCGCATGCTGAAATCCATGGGCTTCTCCGACTCGCGCCTCGCATCGCTGACGGCCAGGGACGAGGACGACGTCAAGGCCCTGCGCGAACGCCTCGACGTGCATCCGGTCTTCAAGCGCATCGACACCTGCGCCGCCGAGTTCGCCTCGCCGACGGCCTACATGTACTCCACCTACGAGACCCCCTTCGCCGGCGCGCTGGCCGACGAGGCGCAGGTCTCCGACCGCCAGAAGGTCGTCATTCTCGGCGGCGGCCCGAACAGGATCGGCCAGGGCATCGAATTCGACTATTGCTGCTGCCATGCGGCCTTCGCGCTGGCCGATGCCGGCTACGAATCCATCATGATCAACTGCAATCCGGAGACCGTCTCGACGGATTACGACCCCTCCGACCGCCTCTACTTCGAGCCGCTGACCGCCGAGGACGTGCTGGAAATCCTGCGCGTGGAACAGGCAAGGGGCAAGCTGCACGGCGTCATCGTCCAGTTCGGCGGCCAGACCCCGCTGAAGCTCGCCGATGCGCTTGAGCGCGCCGGCATCCCGATCCTCGGCACATCGCCCGATGCCATCGACCTGGCGGAGGATCGCGACCGCTTCCAGAAGCTCCTGATGAAGCTGAACCTGACCCAGCCGAAGAACGGCATTGCCTACTCGGTGGAGCAGGCACGCCTTGTCGCCGGCGAACTGGGCTTCCCCCTGGTCGTGCGCCCGTCCTACGTGCTGGGCGGCCGCGCCATGCAGATCATCCACGACGACGCCATGCTGTCCAATTACCTGCTCGGCACGGTGCCCGAACTGGTGCCTGAGGACATCAAGGCGCGTTACCCCAACGACAAGACCGGGCAGATCAACACGCTGCTCGGGCGCAATCCGCTGCTCTTCGACACCTACCTGGCCGGCGCCATCGAGGTGGATGTCGACTGCCTGTGCGACGGCAAGGACACCTATGTGTCCGGCATCATGGAGCATATCGAGGAAGCCGGTATCCATTCCGGCGACAGCGCCTGCTCGCTGCCGGTCCATTCGCTCGGCAAGGCGATGGTCGCAGAGCTGGAGGAGCAGACGGTTGCTCTGGCCCGCGCCCTCAAGGTCGGCGGGCTGATGAACGTGCAGTTCGCCATCAAGGACGGCACGGTCTACATCCTGGAGGTCAACCCGCGCGCCTCGCGCACCGTGCCCTTCGTCGCCAAGACGATTGGCCGGCCCATCGCAAAGATCGCCGCGCGCATCATGGCCGGCGAGGCGCTCGACACCGCCTTTGCCCACTACGGCGACAAGCCCGACGTCAATGCGCTCGGCCATATCGCGGTCAAGGAAGCGGTCTTCCCGTTTGCCCGCTTCCCCGGCGTCGATACGCTGCTCGGCCCTGAAATGCGCTCGACCGGCGAGGTCATGGGCCTGGACCGCGACTATCACCTGGCCTTCGCCAAGAGCCAGCTTGGCGCGGGCGTCGACCTGCCGCGCTCCGGCACGCTCTTCGTCTCGGTGCGCGACGAGGACAAGGCCGCCGTGCTGCCCTCGGTCAAGCGGCTGGCCGATGCCGGTTTCCGCGTGCTGGCGACCGGCGGCACCCAGCGTTTCCTCGCCGAGCACGGCGTCGCGGCCGAGAAGATCAACAAGGTGCTCGAAGGCCGCCCCCATGTCGAGGACGCCATCCGCAACCGCCAGGTCCAGATCGTGTTCAACACGACCGACAGCCAGAAGGCGGTCTCGGACTCCAAGTCACTGCGCCGCGCCACGCTGATGCAGAAGGTGCCCTACTACACCACGCTTGCCGGTGCGGAGGCCGTCAGCCACGCGATCCTGGCGCTGAAGGCCGGCAATCTGGAGGTCCGCCCGCTGCAGGCCTATTTCGACTGAAAGGCGGCATCCTGCGTTTGACGCAAACCCCTCATGCGCATGATTTATGCGCATGAGACACGAACGCCCTTCCCGCAAGACCGCCGCCAACCTCTCCATCAACGCCCATCTGGTGGAGGAGGCCAGGGCGTTCGGCATCAACCTGTCGGAAATGGCCGAACACGGCATCGCAGAAGCGGTGAAGGCGGAGAAGGAACGCCGCTGGAAGGAAGAGAACGCCGAGGCAATCCGTCAGCACAATGCCTGGGTTGAAGAAAACGGATTGCCGCTGGCGGAATACAGGACGTTCTGACGCGCTACGATTCAACCCTGATTGACCGTGCAGGCGCCGTCACCAGCCAGCGCGACCAAATCGTCGCGGCCATCGATCTTCTCGTCACCGGAATCTGACCGAAGAACCGGGTTGCTCCCTCAATCGTCCCTCAGCCAGACCGGATCGCGGCAGGCCTTGACCGGGCATTCGGGCGTGTCGGCGGTCGGGATGAACTCGGTTTTCGTCACCTGCCCCGCCGGGCACAGGCCGCCATGCCGCACGAACCGGTTATAAAGGGTCATGCCCGAACCGGACATGGACGTGTAGCGCAGGATGGCGGCACCTTCCGCCGCGATGATGTCCTGCACCTCGCCGCAGGAGAGGCGGTCGATATTGTAGCGGTTGATGGCATGGGCGGGCGCGACGGCGATCAGGCCTGCCGTCAGGGCAAGTATCATGCGCTGCATCACGGGTGGCTCCTTTGCACCTGGTCGATGAACTGTCCCGTCCTGTTCAGGATGGCACCGGAAATGGCAAAGGCAAGGCATCCATGCCGGCCGGATCGAAAAGAATCACGCCGGATTGTCGCCCAGCCAGTCGAGAGGCACATGCGGCGCGTCGGCTTCAACGCGCTTCAGCCAGTCCGAAACGGCCGCGAAACGCGCCAGGTCGAAGCCGCCGCGCGTCCCGGCGCTGTGCGTGTAGGCGTAGAGACAAAGGTCCGCGGCGGTGATGCCGTCGCCCGCCAGGAACGGCGTCTTGCGCAACTGGATGTCCATCACATTCAGGTTCCGGTGTCCGGCATCCAGCAGCGGATCGAGCACGTCGGCACGCCGCTCGCCGGCGCGATGGTCGTAGCACAGGATCGCGGCGCGCACGGCGATGGTGGCTTCATGCGAATTCTGCTCCCAGAACATCCACTGGTGAACCTTCGCCCGCGTGAACCTGTCATCGGGCAGGAAGCGCGTGCCTTCGGCAAAATACAGCAGGATCGCATTGGACTCCGACAGCACGCGGCCGTCCTCGAACTGCACGAGCGGAACCCGGCCATGCGGGTTGAGCGCGCGGAAGGCCGCGCCCGTGGTGACGCCGGAGCCGTATTCGGCCGGCACATGCCGGAACGGGATGCCGAGCTTGGCCAGCAGCAGGCGCACCTTGTAGCTGTTGCCCGAACTGGGCATGGAATAAAGCGTGATCATGCGGGTGGCCTATCCTGTTCAAACGGCAAGGGATCATGCGCCAGCCGGACCCGGCCGACCAGTCAGCAATGCTGTGGGACCGATCAATATTGCTGATGGCGCGGCGTCTGGCGCTGCTTGAGCACCGTGATGTTCGCGCCCGGCCGCCTCAGCGCCGTCGCGCTGAGATCCTGCCAGCCGGTGGCCCGCCCCGCCGGGACAGCCGGCGCAAGATATCCGCCCTGAAGCCAGGTGACTCCTGCGTCAAGTGCCACGTCGAGCTGTGCCGCCGTGCTGATGCCCGTCATCGAAACGCCGCAGCCGGCCTGGCGCATCCGCTCCACGAGGCTTCGCAGCAGCGTCCGGGCTTCGGGCACGTTTTCCAGCCAGGCACCTGACCACTCGACACCCAGATGCAGCATGTCGGCACGGCATTCCGCCGCCTTGGCAACCGAAAGGCCCGGATCGTCGCCGCTGCTCATCCTCAACGATATGCGGATGCCGCTCTCACGCGCAGCCGCAATCGTCGCGGCCGCCTCGCCGGCAATGGAAAGCGGAAGCCGCCAGACAAGCTGGTCCGCCATCATGAAGGCATCACGGGCTGCGCCAAGCAGAAGATCGAGTGCTGCCTGTGCCATGCTGGCCGAGCCCTGGTGATCCTCGCAGAAGCACAGCGTCTCGGGATCGAGGAAGGCCAGGTTGCAGCGCGCCAGACCCGCCGCCTGCGACAGGCCGGGTCCTTCGGCGAGACGCGCAAGCACACCGGCGGGCGTGGCTTCGCCCTGCGGCCGGATCCGGGCCGTGGCGAAGTCCGGGCGCAGCTTGTCGCCGGCAACACGAAAGAAGGGCTGGAAGACCGTCTCGAAATGGACGTCGCCGAATTTCAGACGTGCGCGGCCCGTTTCGTCACGGATGAGTTCACCCCTTGGCGGGGCCCCTCCGGGTTCGCTTGCTTGCGTCAAGACAGCCTGCCTCCTGCCATGGGCTTCCTGTCATCCATTCCGGATCTTTCGGCCGAACGTGCGAACCGGCCGGAATGGCGCCGCCTGCACTGCTCTGGTCGTCCCGTGATCGGCCGCAGACAGCGTCCTTACGTTAGCCCGATCCGGAGGATCTTGAAAGACGTCCGCCGGCGCGGCCCCATGATCGTCCGGCGCAGCAACCTGGCCGGCCCCGGTCCGCGCCCCTGAAAAGACGGCAAACCCGGTCGGTGCGATTTGCGGCCGGGCCAGCACGAAACCCTGCACCATGCGCACCTTGCTGTTCTCCGCCAGGTCGAGTTGCCAATGCTCCTCGATGCCCTCGAAAAGGGTGGCGATGCCCCAGCCGTTGAAGGTCTGCACCATGGTCTTGAGCAGTTCGAAGCCGGGATCGCTGTCCATCAGCCGCGTGATCCATGCCGCGTCGAACTTCACGATGTCGGGCCGCAGGTCCCGGATGCGGGCCATGTCGGAATGGTCAGCGCCGTAATCGTCCACGGCGATGCGGAAGCCATGGTCCCGAAGCGCACCCACGAACTGGCTCAGCGCGCCGTGCGAGGCAGCCTTCTGTTCGGTGACTTCGGCCACGATACGCGATGGCTCGACGCCGGACTCATGCAATGTCAGGCGCATTTCCCTGAGCGCCCGGTCTGCCGTGGCGCGGTCGCAATAGACCGACGGATCGAAATTGACGAAAAGCGAGGTGCGCGGATCGAGGAAGCGGCCTCCGTTGAGCAGGTGCAGGCTGCGCGTCAGCGTTTCAACCTCGAGACGGTCCTCTTCGGGTATGGAACCGAAGAACGCGCCCGGCGGTACAGGCTCGCCGTCGCGAAACGGTCGCGCCAGGCCTTCGAAGGCTGCAACCTCCAGCTTGCCGCCGGCAAAGCGGAAGACCGGCTGGAACGCCGAGCGGATCACGAATGGCCCCCACACCCCTTCCGAGGTGTCGTCGTCCTTGCGGATCACATGGGCCAGGCCAACGCTTCGTGTCATTGCGCTTTCGCCGTGCGCCTCTCGTTCGGCGGTTTCCGGTGCGCCCGCATGGCGCGACCCTGCCGGACAGGGTAGCATTCAGGCTTTCACGGGCGGTTAACACGAGTGTCTGCAGGCCGCCAAAGCGCAGCGGCTTGCCGCCAAGCCTTGAAGTGCGCCGCCCATGACGCTATGAGCAGGCCGCGCCGACGAGCGCGTTTTCCTGGAGCCACAATCACTGGAGCCCTGCCATGGCCTTTCTTGCCGACGCCCTTTCCCGCGTGAAGCCCTCCGCGACCATCGCGGTCGCGCAGAAGGCCCGCGAACTGAAAGCCAAGGGCCGCGACGTGATCTCGCTGGGCGCCGGCGAACCCGATTTCGACACGCCCGACAACATCAAGAATGCCGCCATCGAGGCCATCCGGCGCGGCGAGACCAAGTACACCCCGGTCGCCGGCATTCCGGAACTGCGCCAGGCGATTGCCGCCAAGTTCAAGCGCGAGAACGGTCTCGACTACGACTGGACCCAGACCATCGTCGGCACCGGCGGCAAGCAGATCCTCTTCAACGCCTTCATGGCCACGCTCAACCCCGGCGACGAGGTGATCATTCCGGCGCCCTACTGGGTTTCCTATCCCGAAATGGTGCTGCTGTGCGGCGGCACACCGGTCCCCGCCGCCACCACGCTGGAACGGGAGTTCAAGCTGACGCCGGAGGCGCTGGAAGCCGCCATCACGCCGAAGTCCAAGTGGCTGATCTTCAACTCGCCGTCCAACCCGTCCGGCGCCGCCTACACCCATGCCGAACTGAAGGCGCTGACCGACGTGCTGATGCGCCATCCCCATGTCTGGATATTGACCGACGACATGTACGAGCACCTGGTCTATGGCGACTTCACCTTCTGCACGCCTGCCGAGGTGGAACCCGGCCTGAAAGACCGGACGCTCACCATGAACGGCGTCTCCAAGGCCTATGCCATGACAGGCTGGCGCATCGGATATGCCGCCGGCCCGATGGAACTGATCAAGGCCATGGACATGATCCAGAGCCAGCAGACCTCCGGCGCCTGCTCCATCGCCCAGTGGGCATCGGTCGAGGCGCTGAACGGTCCGCAGGATTTCATCCAGACCAACAAGACGATCTTCCAGAACAGGCGCGACCTCGTCGTTTCCATGCTCAACCAGGCTGACGGCCTCAATTGCCCGACGCCGGAAGGCGCCTTCTATGTCTATCCCTCCTGCGCCGCGCTCATCGGCAAGACCGCGCCGTCGGGCAAGGTGATTGCCAACGACCAGGATTTCGTCACCGAACTCCTGGAGACCGAGGGCGTGGCCGTGGTCCATGGCGAACCCTTCGGCCTCGGCCCGAACTTCCGCATTTCCTACGCCACATCGGAAGCCCTGCTGGAGGAAAGCTGCAAGCGCATCCAGCGCTTCTGCGGCAACTGCCGCTGATCCGGTTCTTTTCGGAAACCATGCTTCAGGCGCCGCCCATCGGGCGGCGTTCCTGCTTTCAGGGTTTTCCTTGGCGCACCAGATACCTGGCCCATGGAGCACGAAGCATTTCATGAGCCCCGCAACCCGGTTCCCCGGCACGATGCGTCATCCGGCCCGCAGCCGCCATGCAGCGCAGACAACCTTGAATCGTTGTCTTGATTTTGCACAACAAATGATTGTTTTTAACGCCGAATAACGCGGAAGTTGAACCGTCGGCTCAAGGAACCCGCCGCCCCGGTTTCCAAACGGAAGACCGCTGCGGATGTTCAACCGTCATGGCAGGTTCATGCGGCAAGTGGCATTCTGAAAATGCAACCCATGCGGGTTTATTCTGCAGATATATATACTTTAAAGTGTTTTTGAACCTTTGACACGAAGTGGTTGAAGCGATCCATGCAGTCCCTTGCTGTGCGGCCGCAGCCGGACTTCTCTCTTGCGCCCGCAAACCTTTGGTGAAACGATGCATTCATGCCGGGTCCACCGGCTGACTGAGCGGCGGCCGGACTTGAGGTTCCGGGAGTGAAGCGGAGGTGCCTTGCGGCACTCGCCCTTCCCGAAATCGCCGCGTGAAAAGCCGGTCCTCCGCTCGCGTCCAACGCGTGAAAAAGGAGGATTGTGCCATGGGTGAACGCGCCGGAAGCAGACGCAAGGGACCGAAATGCATTGCCATTTGCGGTCCCTTCGCAAGCGGAAAGACAACCTTTCTGGAATCCATTCTGGAGCGGACCGGCGCCATTCAGCGCGCCGCCGAGACCGGATCGGGCCATACCGTTTCCGACCACTCGCCGGAGGCCCAGGCCCATGCCATGAGCGTGGAGGCAGTCCCCGCCACGACGACCTTCATGGACGAGGACTTCACCTTCATCGACTGCCCCGGCTCCATCGAATTCGCGCATGAGGCCGAGGCCGTGCTGGCCGGCTGCGATGCCGCCATCGTGGTGGCCGAGGCCGACGAGAAGAAGATCCCTGCCCTGCAGCTCGTGCTCAAGCGGCTCGACGAACTCGCCATTCCCCGCATCCTCTTTCTCAACAAGATCGACACCGCCAACACGCGCGTTCGCGACACGGTGGCGCTGCTCCAGCCCGCATCGTCGAAACCGCTCCTGTTGCGCCAGATCCCGATCTGGAAGAACAACATCGCCATCGGCGCCATCGACCTGGCGCTGGAGCGCGCCTATGTCTGGCGCGAACACGCCATGAGCGAACAGACCGACATCCCCACCGAGGAAAAGTCGCGCGAGATCGACGCCCGCTTCACCATGCTGGAGACACTGGCCGACCATGACGACGCCCTCATGGAACAATTGCTGGAAGAGATCGAGCCGCCGCGCGACGAGGTCTTCGACGACCTGACCGCCGATCTGCGCGCCGGCCACGTCGTGCCGGTGCTGATCGGTTCGGCGGCGCATGGCAACGGCGTCCACCGCCTGCTCAAGGCCCTGCGCCACGATGCGCCCGACATTTCCGACACGCTCGAACGCCTTGGCATCGATGGCGACGGCCCGCCGCTGGCCCACGTGATGAAGACGATCCATACACCCCATGGCGGCAAGCTGTCGGTGGCACGAGTCCTGCGCGGAACGATAACCGACAGCACCGAGGTCATGGCCAGCAACGGGGCGGAGGCACGGGTGTCCGGCATGTATCGCATGCTCGGCAAGAACCAGGGCAAGGTCTCGTCCGCGCAAGCCGGCGAGACCGTGGCGCTCGGCAAGCTGGATGGCGTGCCCACCGGGACCACGCTGTCCCATGGCAAGCAGGCTCCCGGCGGGTTGGCCCATGCGTCCGGGCCGCAACCGGTCCACGCCGTCGCCATCAAGGCGCGCGACCACAAGGACGACGTGAAGCTGTCGGCCGCGCTCGCCAAGCTCGCCGAGGAAGACCCGGCGCTGCGGATCGAACAGAGCCCGGGCACGGGCGAGACCATCCTTGGCGGCCAGGGCGAGATGCATCTTCGCGTCACGCTGGAGCGTCTTTCCGGGAAGTACCAGGCATCCGTCGAGGTGGGCGAACCGCCGGTTCCCTATCTGGAAACGATCCGCAAGCCGGTGCAGGAACGCGGCCGCCACAAGAAGCAGTCCGGCGGTCACGGCCAGTTCGGCGACGTGGTGCTGGAGATCAGGCCGCTGCCGCGCGGTTCCGGCTTCGAGTTCACCGACACGATCACTGGCGGCGTGGTGCCGAAACAGTATATCCCGTCGGTGGAATCCGGTGTGCGCGACTATCTCTCAAGCGGTCCGCTCGGACTGCCGGTGGTCGATATCGCGGTCAACCTGTCGGACGGGTCCTACCACTCGGTCGATTCCTCCGACATGGCCTTCCAGATGGCCGCCAAGCTCGCCATGCGCGAAGCCATGCCCAAGGCTTCACCCGTTCTGCTCGAACCGGTGATGAAGGTGCGCGTCTTCACGCCTTCCGAAGCCACGGCAAAGATAACCGCGATCATTCCCCAGCGCCGCGGACAGATTCTCGGCTATGACGGCAGGCCCGGCTGGGAAGGCTGGGACGTGGTGGAAGCGATGATGCCGCAGGCCGGTCTCACCGGCCTGATCATCGAACTGCGCTCGCTGACCGCGGGCGTCGCGTCCTACGAGGCGGAATTCGACCACATGGCCGAACTGACCGGCCGCGCCGCCGACGAGGCGCTTGCCACCATCCGCGACCGGGCCGCTGCCGCCTGAGCCAGCATCGCAGGGCGCACAACGCAAATCCGGCGCAGACCGCTGCGCCGGATTTTCCGTGCGCGCTCTGGCGAATTCGAACCAGGCGAAAAAGGCAAAAAAAATGGCCGGATTGATATCCGGCCAATAAATGGAGCTGTCACTTGTGACAAACCTCCAGAGGGGAACACTCGGAGACGCCAATGGGAGGAGGAATGCGTCTCTGAGATGATCTGGATATGAGCCCTGGGCCGGGAAATGACAATATGCCATTGTGCATTGCACATATGCATTTGATGCATAGCTTTGCAGGCGATGCATAATTTTTCAACCACTTGCGGTGCCAGGACGGGCTTCGGCGCCGAACAAAAAGGCATCCGCACATTTCTTTTTCGCACCGAATATTCTGTGAACAACCGCGAAAGGGCAGCGATCGCGAACCGGCGGGCCCGGCCATGGGCGCGATGTGCCCTCCATGCAGCCGGCCATGGCACGGCTCACAAACGTCTCAGAAGTTCCACTTCCGGGCCTTGGACAGCATGAAGTCGCGGAAGACATTCAGCTTGGCCTGGTTCTTCATCGCTTCCGGATAACAGAAATAGGTCTCGAAGGAGGGCACTTCCGTCTGCGGCAGCAATTGAACCAGCCCGCTGTCCTTGCTGACGATGTAGTCGGGCAGCATGGCGATCCCCACCCCGCGCTGCACGGCCCGCTTGATGGAGTGCAGGTCGTTCATCTGCAGCACCGCTTGCAGCGGCTGGCCATCGGGCCCGGACAGCGTTTCCAGCCAGTTGAGGTTCTTCAGATAGGGGATCACCGGTTCGCCGAAGGTGATCAGCCTGTGCTTGTGCAGTTCCGGCAGCGATTGCGGCTTTCCGTGGCGGTTCACATAGTCGGGCGAGGCCCAGAGGTGGAAGTGGACGGTAAACAGCTTGCGCTGGATCAGGTCCGGCTGCGAGGGCGCGCGCAAGCGGATGGCGCAGTCCGCCTCGCGCATCGTAAGGTCCAGTTCCTCGTTGGAAAAGATGAGCTGGAGGCGAATGTCGGGATAAAGCTCAAGGAACTCGTCGACGCGGTTGGACAGCCAGCCGGTGCCGAGGCCCACCGTCGTCGTCACGCGCAACAGGCCCGAGGGCCGGTCGGTGGTTTCGGTCAGGCGGTTGCGCACGCTGTCGAGCTTGAGCATCACGTCCTGCGCTGTGGCGAACAGCAGTTCGCCCTGCTCGGTCAGCACAAGCCCGCGCGCATGGCGGTTGAAGAGCGGAACGCCGAGATCCTGCTCGAGCGCGCTGACCTGGCGCGAGATCGCCGACTGGGACAGGTTCAGTGTATCGGCGGCATGGGTGAACGAGCCGGCCTGCGCGGCGGCATGGAAAACCCTCAGCTTGTCCCAGTCCACAGGCATGACGCCCCTCCACGCCGCGTATCATGACCCGGCGCTGCATCTTTTCCATGAAATTCACGACACGCAAGTGAAACGCGTCACGAAATGAACGGCCGTTTCGTTTTCCGCCCTATTCGGCGGCTTCCAGCGCCACGTCCTGCGTCGCCAGCCAGCGCTCCGCCTCCAGCGCGGCCATGCAGCCCAGTCCCGCGGCCGTGACGGCCTGGCGGAAGACATCGTCCGTCACGTCGCCGGCGGCGAACACACCCTCGACGCTGGTGCGCGTGGAATCGGCTTCCGTCCACAGATAGCCGTTCGGCTTCTGCTTCAGCTTGCCTTCGAACAGGGAGACCGCCGGCGCGTGGCCGATGGCGACGAACACGCCATGGACCGGCATTTCCGTCACCGCCCCGGTCTTGATGTTCTTCAGCCGAACGCCGGTCACCGAGGGCGGCATGGGCGGCTTGGGCTTCTCGCCGACGATCTCGTCGATCACCGTGTCCCAGAGAACAGTCACGTTCTCCTTGGCGAAAAGGCGTTCCTGCAGGATACGCTCGGCCCTGAACTCGTCGCGCCGGTGCACCACGGTCACGTGGTTGGCGATGTGCGACAGGTAGAGCGCCTCCTCCACGGCGGAGTTGCCGCCGCCCACGACGAGCACGTCACGTCCGCGATAGAAGAAGCCGTCGCAGGTGGCGCAGGCGGAAACGCCGAAGCCCTTGAAGGCCTCCTCGCTCTCCATGCCCAGCCACTTGGCCTGGGCGCCCGTGGCGATGATCAGCGCGTCGGCGGTCCAGTCCTGGCCCGAATCGGTCTTGAGCCGGAACGGACGGCTGTCCACGTCGACCTCGGTGACGAGATCGTTGACGATTTCCGCGCCGACATTCTCGGCCTGCTTGAGCATCGCCGCCATCAGGTCCGGCCCCATGACCGGATCGGCAAAGCCCGGATAGTTTTCCACGTCCGTGGTGATCATCAACTGGCCGCCCTGCTCCATGCCGGCGATGAGCACCGGCTTGAGAAGCGCGCGGGCGGCATAGATGGCGGCGGTATAGCCGGCCGGCCCCGATCCGATGACGAGAACATGAGCATGACGCGCGGCCATGACGACCCCCTTCCTGGAGCGGCCCCGGCCGCCCTGATATTCACCCATACGACGTTTGAGCGTCATCTAAGGGTTCGCGGCATCCGCTTTCAAGTCCCGGCCGGCCTCCGCTCACCGGTTTTGCACCCTGCCGCGTCAATTGGCGGCGCCTTGCGCCGGGAGTTGGCGGGAGGCCGGTTTTATCCTAGGAATGGGCGCAGCGCTTCGAACCATCAGGCATGCCCCGCCCATGACCACCACGGCCGACCTCGACCACACGGACTGGAAGATCCTGAAAATCCTTCAGGACGAAGGGCGCATCACCAATGTCGAACTGGCCCGCCGGGTGGGCATATCGGCGCCGCCCTGCCTCAGGCGCGTCAAGCGGCTGGAGGAAAGCGGCGTCATCAAGAGCTACCGCGCCCTGCTCGATGCGAAGGCACTGGGCCAGCAGGTGGTCGCCTTCTGCCTCGTCGGCCTGCAGCACCAGACCGAGGCCGGCATCCGCGAATTCGCTGCCAGGGCCAGGGACTGGCCCATGGTGCGCCGCGCCTGGACCATGTCGGGAGAAACCGATTTCCTGCTTCATTGCGTCGCGCCCGGCCTGACGGAATTCCAGGACTTCGTCATCGAGACCCTGACCGCTGCGCCCAATGTCGACACGGTGCGCACGGCCCTGACCATCCGCCAGGTCAAGGACGAGGGCCTGGTCAATATTGACATTCCCGGCCTTTGAAGCCAGTCAGCCCCTTTCAGCGGCGAAGGAAATGACAGGCGATGGGCACCGGCTGGACGGATTATGAAACGGCAGCCGGGCCAGGCTCCGGTGGCGGCGCACCCTTCGGCGCCTATGCGCCGAATGCCCTGCAACGCGCCCTCATCGCCGCTGCCCGCGCCAGCATCCTGCATCGCGGTACCTTCCGGCGCACCATGTTCCGCCTGATCCAGGGCGGTGCAGGCCGTCCGCTCGACGTGATGTTCCGCGATTGCGCCTTCCGCCTGACCGGCGGCGGAAACCTCATCGAATACGGTGTCCTGCTCCATCCCGCCTACAACCGGCGCGACATCGACTTCCTCATGGAAGGTGCGGAACCCGGCGATCATTTCGTCGATATCGGTGCCAATATCGGGCTCTACAGCCTGCCGCTGGCCCGCTTCACGGGTCCCGCCGGCAAGGTCGTGGCGATCGACGCCAATGAGGCGGTCTGCGCGAACCTTGCCTTCAATGCCGGGGCTTCCGGCCTGGCGAACGTTTCGGTCTTTGCCGAGGGCGTGAGCGACCATGAGACCCATGCGCGCCTGCGCCGCCGCAAGGACGACATCGCCATCGTCTCGATCCAGGAGGACGATGCCGGCGGCATCCCCGTGCGCCGCCTCTCCTCCATCCTGGATGATGCCGGCATCGCGCGCATTCACGGCCTGAAGATCGACATCGAGGGCCACGAGGACAAGGCGCTCGTCCCCTTCTTCGACACCGAGCCGGAAAGCCGCTGGCCGTCGCGCGTCGTCATCGAGACGGCGGGAACCGGCGATGACTATCCCGGTTGCGCGGCCGCCTTCGCGCGCTGCGGCTATGAACTGGTCGAGCGCACGCGCCAGAACTCGCTCTACCGGCTGAAAGGCCGGCCCTGAGCGCATTCCTTACAGCGGGTCGTAGCCGAATAGCGCAAGATCGCGCAGGAAAAGCTCCGTTGCCAGCTGCCGCGTCGCCCTGTCGTAATAGGACCGGTAATCCTCGCGCTGCGTGGTGTTGACACGCGGAAGCCCGCCCGCATCCGCGATGCCGAGGTCTTGCAGCAGCGCCGGGAATTCCGTGTCGAGGCGCTCGAAATGCAGGATGCGGTCGACGATGATGCGGCCCGACCGGTCCGTCACCCATTCCGACTGCCGGATGCCCTTGATCCGGTTCTTGCGTTCCATCCGCTCCAGGAAGGCGGGGAAGTCCTCGCCTTGCGCCTTGGCATGGCGCGAACTGGCCGGATTGCCGCGCTGGAATTCGTAATAGGACACGGCGTAGTCATACGGATTGCGCACCACTGCGAATTTGAGGCTGTTGTCGAATACGTCGCGCGGCAGCTTCAACCGCGCCCAGCGCGCCGTGTCATGAATGCGCAACCAGGCCTTTTCGGGGTCCTCGGGCACCGGAAGATGGGACAACAGCCGCCGGTACTGGTTGTGCGCGGGCTTCACGCACCAGGGCGCCAGGACGCGCCGGATCGACGTGCCCGCGGTCTTCGGGATGTGGATGAAGAGGAACTTCTTTTCCAGCGACAGGAGCATCAGTTCGGTTTTCTGGCCAGGACCACCGTGTCGTCCATCCGGTCGATTTCGACCAGGCCATGCGCCCGGGCGATCTCCAGCAAGGCAGCGGTGGTGGTCCCCTGCGCGCCATAGGCGTGAGGATGGAGTTCGGCGATGATCATGCCCACATGGTCGAGCATCGCCTCTTCCTCCAGGAAAAGCGCCGCCTCGCCGCCCTCGATGTCGCTGACAAGGGTAAAGCCCTCGCTATCGCCGATCCGTGCCCTCAAATCGGTCAGGGAAACGGCGGGAACGGTGATGCTGCGCCCGCCGCCGCCGCCATCATCGAGCGCATTGGCATGCACTTCGGCACCGAGCAGGAAACGAACGCTTCCGCCGCCGGGGAAATAGGCCGCGTGGACGATCTCGGTCTCGCCCGCCGCAGCGCCGCGCCGCGCATTCGCCGCGCAGGTTTCCAGAATGTCCGGGTTGGCCTCGACCACGACATGGCGAACCCCCGGCGACAGCCGCGAGCGGATCAGCGCCGAGACGACCCCAAGCGAGCCGCCCAGTTCGATGACCGGACGGTCACCGGGAAGGTGCCGCTCGATCAGCGCGGCTTCGGCGCGTTCATACTTGCCGCGCAACAGCGCACTGGCTGCGCCAAGGCCGGCCGAAAGCGGCACGGACACACCGACGCCGCGGAAGTCATAGACATCGCCATGCCGCGCGACATGGCGCTTCACCCGCCGGTTACGGAAAAAATCGCGAAAGCTGTTTCTGTTCATCGCCTGCCACCGCAACGCGCCCCGCACCGCGCAAACGCGCATGGCACGGAACCCTCTGGAGCCTTGCCAGACGTATATTTTGTTTTGTTAGATTATTGAATCCTTATTTGACAGCAGGCAGGCGAAGCCCGCCCGGAACGCCTACCTGATGGTATAGGAGGCCGGCTTGAGCGATTTGCCGCGCAGGAAGCGGAAGAAATTCGACATTTTCCGCGTCGGGTAAACGGATGCCGCCGCGTGTTCGAGGAAATCACGGCTCTCCGCATCCTGCCGGAACCGTTCGCACCATTCGTCGGTCTTGGCATCACGCTGGATCTTCAAGGGAGAGACTTCGAAGGTTATGCTGTCGACGCCCGCATGTTCCGCGATGGCATACACATAGGGGCTTGGGTCGGGAAGCATGTCTTCATAAACAAAGTGCTTGTGAGGCAAGCCGCGCAAGGCGACGTAGCTTCGCCAGAAATCATAGGATCGGCCGATTCCGAAATAACACCGGCATATCAGATCGAAGTCATACACTGCCTCCTGCCCTGTTTTTCCCAACGATGTCCAGGCATTGTTCTGGAGGGCGCGGGCGAAGGAAACCGCCTGCTTGATCCGGTCGTTTCGCGTCACCACCACGAAAAACAGGTCATGCTCTTTCCGTAGACGCCCGATGATGTCGAAACCATAGGCCAACTGGAACCAGTGCAGATGCCGCGGGAACATCTTGATTGCGAAGAAATCATTGTCTGTGGCTGATTTTTCCAGAATGGCCGAAATGAAGGTATCGGCGGAAACGTGCCTCGCCTTTATCCCGAGATGCTGTTCGTCAACCCATTCGTCAGACCGGCCCAACAGTCCGGTACTGTTGGCAAGCGAGGCCAGCCATGTGGTCCCCGACCGGCCTTCCGACAGGATGATCACTCCACGCATGTAAGGCTTCTTTCTCTTTACCGAGCCCGTCTTGGCTTGATGACGTCACGGGTTGTATTTCAGCTTGACCCAGGAGCGGCCTGCCACCGGACAGGTGATCTTCTTCCACAGGTAGTGGGCCGCGCGCGCAAATGGCCGCTTCAATTCGGTCCAGGCTTTTCCCAGAAAGTGACGAACCGGATGCCTTCGCGCTCGCAAGACTAACTTGCTCTCGACCCGCCCTGCTTCCAGCGATGACCGTTCCGCCGCCTCCGGCAGGAAAAGCTCCGACGAAAATTGTTGCTGTATGCACACCGCCGGCGCCGCCTGCCACAGCATGAAATCGGGTATCACCGTCGTCGCGGGGTCGAAGATCGCGTGATCGACCGGTTGCGAGAAGGTCTCCGTCCGTTCCAGCAGCGCCGCCGCGCAGTCGCGCGACAGGATGTAACCACCGCAGCCGATGTGCAGCGAATACAACCGCCGGATCCGCACATCACCAACCATGGCCCCCGTTGCGCCCAGTTCGATGTGCCGCCGTGCCGCCTTTTCGAGTTTCACCACATGCATGTCGCCGGTCAGCCAGGACGCATCGGTCAGCAACCTTGCCAGGCTGCGGGAGAAATGCACATCGTCCTCGAACACCGCGCCGTGGCCGCTTTCAAGCGCGGCGATCCTTTTCCAGGCCTCCCGATGGCTCAGGAAACAGGCGACCTCGGAGCGGGTGAGTGGCCTTTCGCCTTCCTGCGGGCAATAGACGCGCCGGACCTGTTCCTCATCCATCGCCTGACCATTGCAGGCATTTATTCGATACATTTCTAAATTATTTTCTATTGATAGAGACTCTATGTATTTTCTTCTTTCTTTTGATTTTTCTAAATTAATATAGTACGCAGGTATCAAGCGATGATCCCGTACCAATACTTTTCAATATTGGTCAGGTGCCTCATTCGGGGATGGATCGTCAACCCGGATTTTGTTCGGCAAGCAATTCGTCAGGGCAATCGCAATAGCGGCGCGGCCCGGATTGACGTTGGCGGAACCGCGAAGCGGCGCCTGGCCAGGTCCTGGACTGGCGGAAACCGCCTACCCTTCGGACCGCTCGCCAACCCGGCTGACAACGCCCTTCACATAGGCCAGGGCCTGCGCCCGCTTGCGGGCAGAGACCAGGTTGGCCGGCGAGAGCAGCTTCAGGATCGCCCCGGCGAGACTGCCCAGGACAGGAAACGGCCGGCCATGCTTGCGCATGGTGTAAACCCGCGAACGCGCCATGTGATAGGACTTGATGCGCGCCGTTTCCGGATTGCGCGGCGAACCGCGCCCCTCCAGGTGAACGATCTCGGCCTCGCGCACGAAGCGCAGCGGGCCGAAGCGCTGCTTGAGGCGCAGCGAAAGGTCGTCATCCTCGTGATAGAGGAAGATTGCCGGGTCGAACCCGCCTTCCGCCTCGAACTGCGCGCGCCGGCAGAAGAAGGCAGCCCCCGAGAGGACCGGCACCGGCCCGCTTTCCTCCGGCCATCCCCGCGCCAGCCTTTCACGCCGGGCAAGCAGGATCGAACCGCGCTTGAAATAGGCCTGGCCGTTGCGGTCGCGAATGCGCGGGTTGAAGCCGCTGGCGTCGGGATGCGCATCCGCCGCCGCTTCCAGCGCCGCCAGGGCGCCCGGTTCCAGCGCCGCGTCCGGATTGAGGAAAAGCAGGAACTCGGTCCCCGCCAGCGCCGCGCCGGCATTGCAGCCGCGCCCGAAGCCGAGGTTTTCCTCCAGCCGCACCACATGGGCGCCGGCAGCGCGCGCGATCTCGCCGCTGGCATCCGTGCCGGCATTGTCGACCACGACGACCGGCACGCCCTGCGGGATCGAGGCCAGCATGGCAGGCAGCACGTCCGCGCTGTTCCAGGCGACCGAAACGATGGTGGTGCGCGGCGCGCCGGGCGCGGTCATCGCGTGCTCTCCCCGGCCCACAGCCGCTCATAGACGGCCTGCAAGCCTTGCGCCTCGCGGGCCAGCGCGAAATGCGCCCGTACATGGTCCAGCGCCGCAGCGCCATGGGCGTCCGCCATTGCAGGATCCGCCAGATAGGGCCGGATCGCCTCGCGCAGCGCATCGCCGTCGCCGGCCGGTACCACCGCGCCCGTCTTGCCCTGCACGATCATCTCGGCATAGGCCCCGGCATCGCTTGCCACCACCGCCGTGCGCGAGGCCATCGCCTCCAGCGGCGTCAGGCCGAAGCCCTCGTTGCGCGACGGCGCGACATAGAGGCTCACCCGCCGGTACCAGGGCCGGATGTCGTCCACCTCGCCCAGGAACCGGATGCGATCGTTGAGGCCCGCCGCATCGATGCGCGCCTGCAGCCGGTCGGCGAAAGCCCTGTGCTCGGGCGTTACCCGCCCGGTGATGACCGCCGTCCAGCCGGGATGGTCCGGCAGAAGCGCGATCATCGCATCCACGAAAAGGTCGGTGCCCTTCTGCTCGCGCACCCGGCCGAAACAGCCGACCGCCCGCTCGCCCGGCAGCCCGGACGCGGCAAAGGCGTCGGATGCGTCGCGGGGCGGATGGAACCGCTCCAGGTCGATGCCGTGCATGTTCACGGTGTGGGGCACGTCGAGATAGGAACCCGAGCGCGCGCTCGTTGCCACCACGGCGTCCATGCGCCGGATCAGCCATTTGGTGAAGGGCTTGTGGTGGCGCTGCGCCGCCGATGTGAACAGGAGTTTCAGCGGCATTCGCAACACGTCGCGCAGCAAGATGCCTGCGATCATCTCGACATTGCGCCGCGCGTGCCAGACGCGCCAGCGCTGCCGCGCCGGTCGCCGCCAAAGGGCCGGAAGCTGCCACCACGCCATGGACGGCATGCCGTCCGGCAGGCCGGGCCCCAGCGTGACGATCGACAGCCCGGAGCGCGCCTGCTCCGGCACGAGCTGGATCACAGTCGACGTGACGCCGGACAGCCGCCGCTTGAAATGCGGTGCGATGACCTCGACGTCCCTGATCTGCATGATCCGCGTCCGCCCTGCCGTGTCAGACGTATCTGACCTCGAGGATCTCGTAACCCTTGGCCCCGCCCGGTGCGTTCACCTCAATGGTGTCGCCGGCTTCCTTGCCGATCAGCGCGCGGGCGATGGGGGAAGAAATGGAAATCCGGCCCTCCTTCACATCGGCTTCCTGGTCGCCGACGATCTGGTAGGTCTTCTCTTCCTCGGTATCCTCGTCGACGAGCAGCACCGTGGCGCCGAACTTGATCGTGCTTCCGCCCAGCTTGGCCACGTCGATCACCTCGGCGCGGGCCACCAGGTCCTCCAGTTCGCCGACCCGGCCCTCGTTCAGGCTCTGGGCTTCCTTGGCGGCGTGATATTCGGCGTTTTCCGAAAGGTCCCCGTGCGCGCGCGCTTCGGCGATGGCGTCAATGATGCGCGGGCGTTCTTCCTGCTGGCGCCAGCGCAGTTCCTCCTTCAGCGCCTCGAAGCCTCGTTGCGTCATCGGTACCTTGTTCATGGTCTCACCTGTACTTCGGCTTCCGGGCGGGGCCCGGCTGCCGGGTTGTCACTGTGCGGAACTTGCCCGCTCCCCTCGCGAACGGGCAAAAAGAAAACGGTCACCGGTATGATCCGGCGAACCGTTCAGACTGAAAATCAAATATAACACCGATTTGGGCATTTTCACGCGAAAAATGTCAGGCCGCGCCCGCAGCGGCCGCTTGCAGCCCCTGGCGGGCAGGCCGTTGGCGCAGTCCCCTCTGGCGGTGGCGCGCCATGGCCGCGATCGCCCGTTTCGCCCGGGCCGCGTCCTTCAGCCCCGAAACGGCGACATGCCCGCCATCGGCAAGTTCGAGCACCAGGCTTCCGCTGCCGGTCAGCCGTCCGTTCAGGCTTCCGCGAAGCGCCATGCCGGTGATGAAGTCGTAGCTCAGCGTTTCACGCTGCGGCGCGGTCACACCCTGTTCGATCACGATGGCATGGGAAAGAAGCTGCACGCGCTGCGCGGCCGCGGCAAGCAGGCCATGCGCGGCCAGCACCGGGCTGGCCAGGCAACCGCCGAGCAGCGCAAGGCGGGCGAGCGGCACGGAACCCTGCCCGGCAAGCCAGAATGCGAACCAGGTGCCCAGAAAGAGGCAGGCGACGCCAAGCGCCGGCAGCAGGAATGCCGCATGGGAGATGGCAAAGGCCGCGCGGGCTTCTTCCGGCGCGACGGGGATGAGCGGGTTGTCGTTGACCCCCTGCATGCCTGATTCTCCGTATGGCGTCCGCGAAAGGATACACGTCTTGCACGCGTTGCGACAGACCGGCTGCGCGCGCGACCATTGCGCCATCACCTTCATGTGAACGGCCGGCAGGCCAACTTGCCCACGCGCGCGTATCGCCTAAGTTTCAGGCCATGAGAAACAAGACATCCACAATCGCCCTCGCCGCTGCCGGCCTTCTGGCCGCTGCAACCGCTTTCGCGCAGACGACGACGCACGAGACATCCGCCGGTCCGGTGACAGCCACCGTCATGACCGACGACCTGTCCCATCCCTGGGGCATGGCCTTCCTGCCTGACGGATCCGTCCTTGTGACGGAGCGGGAAGGACGCCTGCGCCTTTTCGCCGATGGCGCACTCTCCGCTCCCATGAGCGGTGTGCCGGAGGTCGCCGATACCGGCCAGGGTGGCCTGCTCGACGTGGCGATTGCCAACGATTTCGCCGAGACCGGCATCATTTTCCTGTCCTTCTCCGAACCGGGACGCGGCGGACAGGGCACGGCCATCGCCCGGGCGCGGCTGGTGCGTGACGGTGGTTCTGCACGGCTGGAGGATGTCCGGGTAATCTTCTCCATGGCGCAGAAGCCCCGCTCCGGCCGCCATTTCGGCTCGCGCATCGTGCCCGCGCCCGACGGCACGATCTTCTTCACCATCGGCGACCGCGGCGATGACGAACGCGCACAGGACATGAACGACCATGCCGGCGCAGTGCTTCGCATCAATCCGGACGGCTCGGTTCCCCGTGACAATCCATGGACGGAGAAGGACGGCACGCAGCCGGAACTCTGGTCCAAGGGTCATCGCAATCCGCAGGGCGCAACCTGGGACCCCGTCACGGATTCGCTCTGGATCACCGAACATGGCGCGCGCGGCGGCGACGAGTTGAACAACCCGCAGCGCGGCCGCAACTATGGCTGGCCGGTCATTTCCTACGGCGAGCACTATTCCGGCGCGAAGATCGGCGTCGGCACCGAGGCTCCCGGATACGAACAGCCTGAATTCTACTGGGATCCCTCCATCGCGCCGTCGGGCCTGACCGTCTATGACGGCAACATGTTTTCCGAATGGCAGGGCGATTTCCTGGCCGGTGCGCTGAAGTTCCAGCTCGTTTCCAGGGTCGAGCGCGGTGCGAACGGGGAAATCGGCCCCGAGGAGCGCATGTTCGAAGGCGCATTCGGGCGTATCCGTGATATCGAGGTGGCGTCCGATGGTTCCATCTGGCTCATCACCGACGAGGACCCGGGCCAGATGATCCGCATTGCCAGATAGGCTTGATCGCAGGCATGAGAGTGGTCATGACCGTCATCTACATCGTCCTCGCCATTCTCGTCGCCGTCGTCCTGGTATTCGCCTTCGACCGGCACGCCTTCTGGGCACGCATTGCCGGACCCGCCGATCTCGGACGCTACGATTTCGACAACGCCCCGCGCAGCCGCACGCCCAATGACGCGCTTGCCTGCACGCCGGGCCTTTGCGGCAGCGAGCCCGATATCGAGGTCGGCGAAAGCAGCGAAACGCCAGCGGCCCTTGTCGCCGCCATCATCCGGCGGGTGGCGCAAGGCAGCCGGCCATTCGAGCGCGTCGATGACGGCCGCGATCCCGGCTATGCCCGTTTCGTCGTCCGCTCGCCGCTCATGCGCTTTCCCGATACCGTCGACATCGAGGCGGTCGAACTGGCCAATGGCAGGACCGGCCTTCGTGCCTATGCCCGCGCCCAGCTCGGCCGGGCCGATTTCGGTGCAAACAAGGCCTTTCTGCGCGCTATCCTGCCACCCGGCTGACATGAACCTTTCAGCCTTTTCGATGGCAATCATTGACGGATTTTGATTGACCGGGCGCTTGCGCCAGGGGAGACGGGAGCGGCAACCGCCTGTCCGGAATCCCGAGCCATGACCCGCATTCGCGCGAACCTGCTTCTCCTCACCTCCGGTGCCATCTGGGGCATGGGCTTTGTCGCCCAGTCGACCGCCATGGAGAATATCGGTCCGTGGCTGTTCATCGGCCTTCGCTTTGTCCTCGCCACGCTGGCCATGCTGCCGCTTGCACTGCGCGAGGCCCGCCGCTCGGAAACGCCGCTGACCCCGGCGGATTGGCGTGCATTCATGCTGACCGGCCTTTTCTTCTTCGCAGGCATGGGCGCGCAGCAACTGGGCCTGCAGACAACCTCGGTGACCAATGCGGGCTTCCTCACCGGGCTTTATGTCGTCTTCACGCCCTTCCTCGCCATCGCCCTGTTCCGCCAATGGCCACATCCGGTGATCTGGCCGGCCGCCGCGCTCGCCATGACCGGCATCTGGTACCTGTCCGGCGGCCGGCTGGAGAGCCTGACGCCGGGCGACTGGCTGACGGTCCTGTGCGCGCTGTTCTGGGCCATGCAGGTCACGCTGACAGGCCGCTACGCTGCCTCGTCGGGCCGCCCGGTCGCGCTCGCCGTCACGCAGTTCGCGCTCAGCGCCGTGCTCGGCCTGGCCTTCGCCATCGCCATGGAGCCGTGGGACATGGCGGCAATCGGTCTTGCCGCGCCGGAAATCCTTTATGCCGGTGTCTTCGCCGGCGGCATTGCCTTCACCATCCAGGCAGTGGCGCAGCGCCACACGACCGCGCCGCAGGCCGCGATCTTCCTGTCCTCGGAAGCCGTGTTCGCCGCCATCCTCGGCGCGCTCCTGCTTGGTGAGCGGCTTGGGTTCCAGGGCTATGCCGGCTGCGCGCTCATGCTGGCCGCCATGCTCGCCGTCGAGATCGTCCCGGCGATCAAACGCCGCAAGCCGGCCTGACATGCCACGCAATGGCCTTGGACGTTAACGCCGGGGGCAAGGCTTCCTTTACCGCCGCCATATTAGCGTTCCTGCTTTCACGACCGCGGAGCAGGACATGACAGGCTTGAAGTACCGGGTTGCCCGCGCCCTGGCGCTCGCCATCACGGGATTGGCGCTCAGCGGCTGTTTCGGCGACGACGACACGCTGCGTCCGTCCGCCGGCGTCGACCGTCAGACCCGCACCGCCTCGCTGTTCGGCGGCATGATGAGCCCGGACCTGTTCGCCGAGCCGTCGCAAGTCATGCCGGCCGCCGAAACGGCCTGCCGCAAGCGCCTCAGGCGCCTCGACGTGGAATTCCGCGACGTCCCCCGCATCAGCGAGGGTGGTGGCTGCGGCATCGCATGGCCGGTGGAGGTCACCCGCCTGCCCCATGGCGTGAAACTGCAACCGGCGGCGACCGTGACCTGTGCCATGGCCGAGGCCGTGGCGAAGTGGACGGACGAGGAACTGGTGCCGGCGGCGCGCCTGCGCTACCTGTCCGGCGTCGACACCATCCGCCAGGGTTCCTCCTATTCCTGCCGGCGCATTCGTGGAGAGGGCAAACTGTCGGCCCATGCCACCGGCGACGCCATCGACATCATGGACATCACGCTCAACAGCGGCCGCAAGGTCGATGTGCGCAAGCCCGGCTTCTTCTCCTTCCGCGAAAAAAGCCTGCTGGCCTCTGTCCGCGAGGATGCCTGCCCCTATTTTTCCACCGTGCTGGGACCCGGATACGATCGCGCCCACAGGGATCATTTCCATTTCGACGTCATGGAACGGTCGTCCGGCTACCGCGTGTGCAAATAGGGCAGTTCCTGCCCGGATGTGACGAGGGCGGGACATGGCACCGGTCGAGGTCTGGTATGACGGGCAATGCCCGGTCTGCCGCATGGAAGTGGGCTGGTATGGCCGCATGGACCGGGTTGGCGCCATCGCCTGGCATGACATCACGGCCCTGCCTGACCACGCGCTGCCAGCCGGGAAGACGCGCGACGATCTGCTGAACCGCTTTCACGTTCGCGACACGCAGGGCCGCTGGCATGTCGGTGTCGATGCCTTCGCGCGGATCTGGCGCGAATTGCCCTTCCTGCGCCACGCCGCCTTCCTGTTCCGGGTTCCCGGACTGCGCCAGATGGCCGGGGCAGGATACCGCCTGTTCCTGGCCTGGCAGCGAAGCCATCGCCGCCGCCGCGCCGGAAACCGGCCCTGACGACCCGGCTCCGGCCTATCCTTCCGGCGGGATGGGCGTCGGGCGCCCCTCCGCATCCAGCGCCACCATGATGAAATCGGCGTGGGTGACGCGTTCCATGATGTCGGAGAGATAACGCTGCGCCCAGGCTTCCACCGCCAGGACCATGGAGGTGCGGCCCACCTTCACGATGTCGATGTGGATGGCCAGCGTGTCGCCCACCTTCATCGGCTTGGCGAAGGACATTTCCTTGACAGCCGCCGTGACGACACGGCCGCGCGCCCGTTCGGCGGCGCGAATCCCGCAGGCAAGGTCCATCTGCGCCATGACCCAGCCGCCGAAGATGTCGCCCGCGGCATTGGCATCGGCCGGCATGGCCAGCGTGCGCAGTGTCAGCTCGCCCTTCGGCGCGATCGTCTCCGTCATGGCATCCGTCCCGTTTCGCCTTGCTTCGCTTCCCGGTTAGGCAAGTCCGCCCATCCGGTCAACAGCCGCCACCGGCAAGTCCGTTGCACGCAACGAAAAAAGCGGCGCACCCTGAAAGTGCGCCGCCCGGCTGTCGTGGGCGCCCCTCCCCTCGAAGGACGCCCGCGCCGGAGTTGTCGGCCGGACTCAGTTGGCCAGCGATTTCAGGTAGGCGACGATCATCTCCTGCTCGGCCTTGTCCTCCACGCCCACATGGCGCATGCGCGTGCCCGGCAGCATGCCGTCATTGTCCTCCATCCAGGCTTTCAGCGAGGCGTCGGTCCAGACGATGCCGGAATTCTTCAAGGCGTCGGAATAGGCGAAGCCGTCCAGGCTGCCGGCCTTGCGGCCGACCACGCCGGCCAGCGGCGGGCCGTAGGTCTTGCCCCCGGCGGCGGCCGGGTTGTGGCAGACCTGGCAGCGCTGCCCGAAGAACAGCTTGCCGGCGGCGATCATGGCGTCCTCGGCAAAGGCCGGTTGCACGGCGGCAAGGCCGGACAGGGCAGCCAGTGCGGCCACCAGGTGATGTTTCATCATGTGCATCGTTTTCCCCTCCCTTTCGGGATCGTGAATCTCGGCCCGGGCCCCGGGCCGGCCCCTCGTCAGGACCGGCGGCATGCTGCGCCCGCGCACGGCCTGCCGGGTTGACCGGGATCAATCCGGCAGGTGTACTTTGGTGCAAATGCACGCAGCCGGACGGACGCGTCAGTCCTGCGCCAAGGGCAGCACCTGGCCCGTGACGGCACCGCCGTCGACGGTGAATTCGCTGCCTGTCGAGTAGGTCGCCTCGCACATCAGGAAGCGGACCATGCGGGCCACCTCGTCGGCTTCACCGAAACGGGGGATCGGTTGCGCGGCCGCCACCTCGTCGCCCATGCCGTCGGTCATCGGCGTGCGGATGGGACCCGGATGCACCGAGACGACCCGGATGCCGTCGGGCGCCAGATCCAGCGCTGCGGCCTTGGTGAGCCCGCGCACGCCCCACTTGCTGGCGACATAGGCGGCCAGCCCGCCATAGCCCTGCAGACCGGCCGTCGAGGAGGTGTTGACGATCACCCCGCCACCGGCGCGCTTCAGCGCGGGCGCCGAGGCCCGTATCCCGAGGAAGACGCCATGAAGGTTGATGTCGGTCACCCGCCGGAACTCCTCCGGCGTGCAATCGTTGATGCCGGCGAAGGACACCACCCCGGCATTGTTGAACAAGGCGTCGAGGCCGCCGAAGGCCTCTTCCGCCGCCGCCACGGCAGCCTGCCAGTCATCGGCGCTTGTAACGTCGAGATGACGGTAGATGGCATTGCCGCCCAGTTCGGCGGCCAGCGCCTCGCCTTCGCCGTCGAGCACGTCGGCCAGCATCACTTTCGCCCCGTCCGCGGCCATGAGCCGGGCCGTGGCCGCGCCGATGCCCCGTGCAGCACCTGTCATGAGAATGCGCAATCCGGAAGGATGACGGATGGTCATGTCGTGTCTCCGTGTCTGTTGCCGGTGTCCGCCCCGCGCTCATACCAAGCCAGCATGAAGACCCGATGTGATTGACCAGGATCAGCCCGGCCGTTCGAAGCCATCCGGAACGCTTCGGGCGGCCCGCCGGAAAGGTTCCATCAAGAACCGTAAATATCTGTAATATTAAAACAATTCATATGTCGGGAGGCTGCGTCGAAGTGAAATCCGGGCCGTCAATCCGCCGCATTCGGCAGGCCGATTGAGAGCCGTTCGCGGCGGTTCTCCCGGCCGGCACGAACAGCATGAACCCGAAAACGGGAGGAACAAGGAGTCATTCCATGAAGAAGCTCATCCTGGCCCTGGGCCTGTCCACCTTCGCCTTCGCGCCGCTCCATGCACAGGACGCAGACTTTGCAACGACAGACGCCAACGGCGACGGCATGGTGACCATGGAGGAAGCCACGGCGGCCGGCTACACCTGGACGGACGAGGAATTCGCAGGCGCCGACGCCGACGGTTCCGGCGCGCTTTCCGAAGAGGAATTCACCGCCGCCACGGCCGGCTGATCAACCTTGATCTCTTTCTCCGGTGTCGCACGTTGAGCCCGCTTCCACGGGCGAAGCGCAAGACCCGGAGCACTGGGAAACACGGCGTCGCACGTTGAGCCCGCTCTCGCGGGCGAAGCGCAAGATCCGGAGCAACGGAAACCAAGGCGTCGCACGTTGAGCCCGCTTCCGCGGGCGAAGGGCCGGGACCCGGACCATGAACAGGACCCGGAGACCGCGTCACGGAAACCCCATCAATGTGGCGCGTGATCCGGATGCGAGCCCCGGCAGCCATTGGCTGCCGGGGTTTGTTTGCCGGGCCGGCGGCGATCAGCCGGCCGCGCGCCTGGGCAGCACCCAGCCCGGCCGCGGGAAGTGGCAGGTATAGCCGTTGGGATAGCGCTCCAGATAATCCTGGTGCTCCGGTTCCGCCTCCCAGAAATCGCCGGCCGGCTCCACCTCGGTCACCACCTTGCCCGGCCAGAGGCCGGAGGTCTCGACATCGGCGATGGTGTCGCGCGCAACCACCTCCTGCTCGGGCGACAGGAAATAGATCGCGGACCGGTAGGACCGGCCGATATCGTTGCCCTGCCGGTTGAGCGTCGTGGGATCGTGGATCTGGAAGAAAAATTCCAGCAGGTCGCGATAGCTGATCCGCGCCGGATCGAAGACGATCTCGATGCCCTCGGCATGGTCGCCATGGTTGCGATAGGTGGCATTGGGCACATCGCCGCCGGTATAGCCGACGCGCGTGGACAGCACGCCCGGAAGCTTGCGGATGAGATCCTGCATGCCCCAGAAGCACCCGCCCGCGAGAATGGCGGTCTCGGTCTTGTCAGTCATGGAATGAAACCTCCTGCTTTGGGCCGCGATGGAAGATATGGCCCGGAACCGGGCCGGACAAGGTTCGAGGGTTGCCGGCTTCCTGATTTCAGCTTTTTATGAAATGCTGTTTTTAAAAAGAAAACGGAGCGGATGAAATGCCCGGCTATTTCGGTGGACCAGATCCCGATTCTTTCGAGGGAACCGCCTCTGCGGACATCTTTTATGGCGGCGGCGGCTACGACACCTTCTATGGGGTCGGCGGTTCCGATGAAATGTATGCCGGCGATGACGGTGCCCTGATGTATGGCGGCGCCGATGGCGACACGATTTTCTTCTACGGCGATATCGACGACGAGAACGGCCATGGTGACGCCGGAAACGACACGTTCAACGTCGTTGACGGCGTGAACGACAACGATTCGATCTATGGTGGTGACTGTGTTGACAGCGTCTATTTCTACGGACGCGTGAACTACGTGATCAATCTTGGAACTGAAACGATTACCCCCATGTTTTCCTATACAGGGTCGGCCGATATTTCCGGGATTGAATACATATATGGCGGCGATGGCGCCGAGGAATTCTTTGGCAGCGACAGTGCAGACCATTTTTACGCTGGCATAGGCCAGGACGGGCTCTATGGCGGCGCGGGTTACGACTATCTCTATGGTGGATTTGGCTATGATTATCTGCGTGCGGGAGCCGATGGCGGCTATCTGGATGGCGGCGCGAGCAACGACACATTTCGTTCTTACGGCGCGATCGATCATGAAGACATGTATGGCGGTCGCGACGACGATACCTTCTGGGTCGAAGAGGGCATCAACGCGGAGGATGATTTCGATGGCGGCGATGGTGTCGATACATTCCGCTTCACCGGTTCGGCCCAGAACAATGCGGTAATCGCGGACCTGGACGCGGGCACCATCAACTACCGCTATGGGGGCTTTTCCCAGGACGTGGACCTGGTGGGGTTTGAAATCATCTATACCACTCCCGGAAATGACATCGTCATTGGAAACGCCAGCAACAACACCATCAGTAGCGGCGGCGGGGATGACATCCTGTATGGCGGCGATGGCGCCGATACGATTTATGGTGGCACGGGGAATGACACCATTTCTGGCGGCGCGGGTGCCGACAGGCTCTATGGTTACTCGCAGTACGGCAGCAGCGGCGGTATGGACATTCTCGATTACACCGGCTCGAATGCGGCTGTCACCATTTCACTGGCCACGGAGACGGCCAGCGGCGGCCATGCAACCGGCGACCGCATCGACGGTTTTTCAGGCGTGATAGGCTCTGCCTACAACGACCGGCTGATTGGTAACAATGCCGACAACCAGTTCCAGGGCGGCGCGGGAAACGACGTGTTCCTTGGCTACAACGGCGGAGACCGCCTTGAGGGGGGAACCGGGCGGGACGTCATCTACAGCGGCAATGGCAGCGACGTGATCGTCTATACGGACCTGGGCGACTCGACACTCCTGTTTGCGGGCAGGGACAGGATTCAGGATTTCCAGAACGGTGTGGACCGGTTTGACCTGTCCGCGATCGACGCGGATACGGCAACGGCGGGCGATCAGGCCTTCACCTATGTCGATGGTTCGTTCACGGGCGTGGCCGGCCAGTTGCGGTCATGGGAATCCGCGGGCCTCACATTCATTGAAGGGGATGTGAACGGTGACCGGATCGCGGATTTCCGTATCGAACTGCTGGGCACGGGCCTTGGCATCGATATGGGCGATTTCATATTCTGACGGCATCCGACGGTCTTGCGCGCGCTGCGCACTCTACGGCAAGAGTAGAGCTGGAAAGCCCTTGTTGAGAATCCGAATGAAGCATTTACTTTCGAGTTTGCCGGCATGAAAGGTGTGTTTGTCCACAAGCCGGACAGTCCGTATGACGATGTGACAGGCGAGCGATATCATTTCCCAAAGAACTATCTCGGGCGCGTCGAAGAGACCGTTGGCGACTTGATCGTCTATTACGAGAAGGGTGAGCGCAAAGGGGACAATCACTACACTGGCTGCGCACGCGTGAATTCGATCTCCACTGACACATCACGAGCCGGACATTTCTATGCCCATCTCGAAGACTACATCGATTTTGATAGACACGTTTACTACCGTGAGGATGGCGGGTTTGAGAAAAAGCTCGTCTTGCCGGACGGTTCGATCAACGGAGGCGTGGCAATCAACGCCGTCCGGCTGATCGGCGAGGATGAATTTGCACGGATCATCAAAGCTGGACTTTCCGAAGAGCCGGAATGGCCGGACCGATACGATCAGTCGGAGGTCGAGAAACCACTTTACGATCAACCCTCAACACCGGGCTTTTTCGACTATGGCGCGAATCAGCCCGAAATCATTGGTGCGCCAGCCAATCGCCCTGTAATCGAGCAATTGGTTACACGGAAATGGCGGGACCGGAAGTTCAAGCATCACGTCAGGCAGGCATATGACCGCACCTGCGCATTTACCGGGCTTCGTCTCATCAATGGAAAGGGCAGACCGGAAGTGGAGGCGGCTCACATACGCCCGGTCGAACATGGCGGGAATGACTGGGTCCGCAATGGGATTGCATTGTCGGGTACCGTCCACTGGATGTTCGATCGCGGACTATTGTCTCTCTCCGATGATTTCACCATTCTGACTTCCCGGCATCTGAACCACGATGTCGGGCACCTGCTCAGGCCGGACATGAAGGCGCTCGTGCCTGCCGACGACCGGCTTCAGCCTCACCCCCTCTACTTGAACTGGCATCGCGAAAACTGCTTCAAGGGATAGTCCCTCCCGCCACCCTCCTGTCAGCATCCCCTTCGCGCCTCCCCTCCCGCCCCTTCCCTTTCGGCGGGACTCTGCCCATATTGCCGCCATGGCCGGATCATCGAAAAAGACAGGCAAGCCCTCCGGGTTTGGTGAAGCCCCGCAGGCGCCCTTCGAGGGTGCGCCGCTGACCGGCGATATTGCCGGCTGGGCAGCGGAAATCGCACGTGAAGCGGAGCAAGGCGGAGCGCCGCGCAAGATTTCCGCCACTGACATAAGCCAGATTGAAAAGGAAGCCGAGGAAGCGGCGCTCCGCGAGGCGAAGCAGGCCCGCAAGGAGGAGATGCGCGAGATCCGTTCGAAGGCCGGCACGCACCGGGTGAAGGCGGCCGGCAAGGGCGCCAAGGCCCCGGCGGATGCCGCGCCGAAGGGCCGCAAGACCACCGAGAAGCGCACCGGCGGCGGCACGCTGATCGGCGGCACCAACGACCCGAAGGCGCGCGCGGCGGCCGGGCTGAATCCCGTCGCCGGCGTCGATGTCAGCCTTG
The DNA here is from genome assembly GCA_002708825.1 of Phyllobacteriaceae bacterium. GTDB lineage: Bacteria > Pseudomonadota > Alphaproteobacteria > Rhizobiales > Rhizobiaceae > Zhengella. The sequence goes on from PAPF01000029.1 coordinate 53,866, forward strand.
AGGAAGCCACGGGCCTGTCCGCCGCGGGCGTGACCGCCACGGTTGAGGCGCTGTCGCGGCTCATCGAGACCGGCGACCCGAACCTGCGCGAAAAGGCCTGGGTGCCGCACCGTCCCGCCCGCCCGGAGAAATCCGAGGGCGGGATTCCGCTGCGCATGGTCACCGACTTCGCCCCCTCCGGCGACCAGCCGACCGCCATCGCCGACCTTGTCCAGGGCCTGGGCGGCTCTCCCTCCGTGGCAGGGCAAGCGAGTGAAGCGAGCGCCAGCCCGCGAACGGACGGCGGGCCGGATGGCCCGGCGGAACAACAGTTTGAACCAAGCAGGACGCAAGTCCTGCTGGGCGTCACCGGGTCGGGCAAGACCTTCACCATGGCCAAGGTGATCGAGGAGACGCAGCGCCCGGCGGTCATCCTTGCGCCCAACAAGACGCTGGCCGCCCAGCTTTACGGCGAGTTCAGGAAGTTCTTCCCCGACAACGCGGTGGAGTATTTCGTCTCCTATTACGATTACTACCAGCCGGAAGCCTATGTGCCGCGCTCCGACACCTATATCGAGAAGGAATCCTCGATCAACGAGCAGATCGACCGCATGCGCCACGCCGCCACGCGCGCGCTGCTGGAGCGCGACGACGTCATCATCGTGGCGTCGGTCTCCTGCATCTACGGTATCGGCTCGGTGGAAACCTACACCGCCATGGCCTTCCAGATGTCGGTGGGCGACCGCATCGACCAGCGCGAACTGCTCGCCGACCTCGTCGCCCAGCAATACAAGCGCCAGGACATCAACTTCGTGCGCGGCTCCTTCCGGGTGCGCGGCGACACCATCGAGATCTTCCCCGCCCACCTGGAGGACCAGGCCTGGCGCATCTCGCTGTTCGGCGACGAGATCGACTCCATCACCGAGTTCGACCCGCTGACCGGCCAGAAGACCGGCGACCTGAAGACGGTGAAGATCTACGCCAACTCGCACTACGTGACGCCCAAGCCGACGCTCAACCAGGCCGTCAAGGCCATCAAGGAAGAGCTGAAATGGCGGCTGGCGGAACTGGAGAAGGCCGGCCGCCTGCTGGAGGCCCAGCGGCTGGAGCAGCGCACGCGCTTCGACATCGAGATGCTGGAGGCGACCGGCTCCTGCCAGGGCATCGAGAACTATTCGCGCTACCTCACCGGCCGCGCGCCGGGCGAGCCGCCGCCCACGCTGTTCGAATACATCCCCGACAACGCCATCCTGTTCATCGACGAGAGCCACGTCACCGTGCCGCAGATCGGCGGCATGTACCGGGGCGACTTCCGCCGCAAGGCGACGCTGGCCGAATACGGCTTCCGCCTGCCCTCCTGCATGGACAACCGCCCGCTGCGCTTCGAGGAATGGGACGCCATGCGCCCGGCCACGGTGGCGGTCTCGGCCACGCCCGGCGGCTGGGAGATGGAGGAGGCCGGCGGCGTCTTCGCCGAGCAGGTCATCCGCCCGACCGGCCTGATCGACCCGCCGGTGGAGGTGCGCCCGGCCCGCAGCCAGGTGGACGACGTGCTGGGCGAGATCCGCGCCACGGCGGCGGCCGGCTACCGCACCCTGTGCACGGTGCTGACCAAGCGCATGGCCGAGGACCTGACCGAATACCTGCACGAACAGGGCGTGCGCGTGCGCTACATGCATTCCGACATCGACACGCTGGAGCGCATCGAGATCATCCGCGACCTGCGCCTCGGCGCCTTCGACGTGCTGGTCGGCATCAACCTGCTGCGCGAGGGCCTCGACATTCCCGAATGCGGCTTCGTGGCCATCCTCGATGCCGACAAGGAGGGCTTCCTGCGCTCCGAGACCTCGCTGATCCAGACCATCGGCCGCGCCGCGCGCAATGTCGACGGCAAGGTCATCCTCTATGCCGACAAGGTGACCGGCTCCATGCAGCGCGCCATGGACGAGACCAGCCGCCGCCGAGAGAAGCAGCTTGCCTGGAACGCCGAGCACGGCATCACGCCGGAAAGCGTCAAGTCGCGCATCGCCGACATCCTCGACAGCGTCTACGAGGCCGACCACGTGCGCGCCTCCATTTCCGGGCCGGGCGGCCACGCGAAAAGCGAGGGCGCGCTCATGGGCAACAACCTTCAGGCCCATATCGAGGCGCTGGAGAAGCAGATGCGCGACGCCGCCGCCGACCTGGACTTCGAGGCCGCCGCCCGCCTGCGCGACGAGATCAAGCGGCTGAAGGCCACCGAACTGGAGATGATGGACGACCCGATGGCCCGCGACGCAGGCATCGAGAACACCCGCGAGAGCCGCAAGCGCGCCGCGACCGGAAATCGCACGCCGCCGAAGGACGCCGGCCTGTTCCGCAAGCCCACGCTGGACGAGATGACCGTGGGCCGCACGGAAAAACCGCTCTCCGGATCGCACGTCGGGCGAAGCGAAGCGCAAGATCCGGAGCACGAAACCGGCTCCGTCAAGCCGGTGAAGCGCGAGCGGATCGGCGCCGGCTCCTACGAGGATGCGGGCGAGGAGAAGCGCCGCAAGCGCCGCCCCGGCAAGACGGGCCGGCCCGGACGGTGAGGAAGGCCGCCCTCGCCCTCCTGCTCATGGCCCTTCCGGCCCAGGCCGGCGAATGGAAGGCCACGGAGCGCGTCGCCACCTATCCGGTGACGGGCGCAACCGGGCTGGCGCTCTACCGCTCCATCGGCGAAAACGGCCCGCGCCTCGGCCCCGGCGCCAGCGCCATCGCGCATACCAGTTTCGACCTGAAATGGCGCCGCGACTACCACCCGGAGGGCAGCGCCTGCACGCTGCGCGGCGCCCTGCCCTTCCTCACCATCACCACCACGTTGCCAAGGCCCGAGACGCCCCTGACCGGCGCGCTCGCCCGCCGCTGGCAGGCCTTCATCGACGGCATCAGGGCGCATGAGGCCGTCCACGCGGCCATGATCCACGACCTTGTGCGCGCCATCGTCAGCGACACGGTGGGCACGCGCACGGAAAACGACCCCGGCTGCACGAAAATCCGCCCGCTGATCCTGCAGAAGGTTAAGGCGGCCTATGCCCGCCACCAGGCCCGCTCCCGCGCCTTCGACCGCGACGAGATGGGCAGCGGCGGCAATGTGGAAGGGCTGATAAGGGCGCTGGTGGAGTGAGGGGGGGGGGGGGCATTCTTAGCCGACGCTTGTAAGATAACACTCAGAAGTCTGAACTAAACAGTGTCCAAGAATGAGGGTGAACATGCTTTTCACTGAAGAAAATATTGATTTGATTTTTGGAAAAGATGACGCTGAGAACGAGGATGAAGACCGTTTTCGACAGTATTTTTTTTCTAATGATGCCTATGAGAGGATCCTTTCCAATACGAGTTTTCGAATTTTAGTCGGACACAAGGGGGTTGGGAAAAGCGCTATCCTTAAAAGGGCGCATCTTGATAAGATCGATAAGTCAGAAGTATCAATATTTTTAAGGCCAGACGACATCATCTCAGTAATCGAAACAGCACCTCGGGATGTTAACTTTAATTCACTTATTGAGCACTGGAAAAAAGGAATTGTAACTGTAATTTCAAACAAAATTTTTTCCGAAAATTCAAGAAGTTTTTTAGGAAAAATTTCAAATAGCGGTCAATTCGATTTTGGAGGTATTTCAGATGCAATAAGTGATTTTGTCAACAACAATAAGAATGCGCTTGGGAAAGCTATCAAAAGCTCAGTCGTAGAGCATTTAGCGAAGGGATCGAGAATTCACATATTTATAGACGACATCGACAGAGGATGGTCCGCTTCAAAAATTGATATTCTGAATATTTCTGCATTAATAAATGCAATTCGTGATATATCTGGTGCTCAAAATCGGCTTTTTTTTCGTATTGGCTTAAGAGCAGATGTCTACTATTTGGTGCGAACATCAGATGAATCTACTGACAAGATTGAAGGCAATGTAGTCTGGCTTAAATGGACAAATCATGAAATTTTGTCTGTTATAGCGAAGCGTGTTTCCACTTTTTTTAGACTAGATTATTCACAAGAATACATTGTTGGAATGAGTCAATCGGATATTGATAAAAATATACTTAGTAAAGTTATTACAGAAAAGTTTGATGTAGGAAGAGGTCATTGGTCAAATCGACCAATACATAATATTTTACTTTCTCTTACAAGAAAACGACCAAGAGATCTGGTAAAATTGCTAAGATCTTCAGCGCTTAAAGCAAAAAAATCTAATATAATATCTGCTTCAAATCTCGAAGAAACATTTTTTAGTTATTCTAATGAGAGGCTTCAGGATGTTATTAATGAGTTTCGTTCAGAACTAGAAAATGTTGAGGATTTACTTATGTCGATGCGCCCGCTCAAAAAGGAGCGGAAAGCAAGTACCTCATTTCTTTTCACAAACGATGAGCTTTCAAAAAAAATAACAAATGCATTAAGGCAAAGAACTTTTGTTTTTAGAAATGGAAAACCCGCGACATCGAAGGCAATACATCAGTTCCTGTATAAGATAGATTTTATTACTGCTAGAATTGAAAAAAATGATCATATAGAACGATTGCACTTTGATGAAAGTCGTTTTCTCGCACATGAAATTGCTGACTTTGGATATAAATGGGAGATTCATCCCGCATATCGCTGGGCTCTTGAGCCACAAGACGTTAATGATGTTATAGATTCTCTTCGAGACGACGTAAGGTTCAGTTTTAATTGATATTCATTAAAAATCATTACGATATATTCTTACACACAAAAGCCTTTTCCATGGCTTGGCTGGCGAAGCCGGGCAAGTCATCGGAAACGGCAAGAGAGGGGGAACGGGTTCAGGCGTTGTCGCTGAAGGATTTCCTGTTCAAGGAGCGGAGAACTGACACTGCGGCCAGTCGGACAGATGGCCAGACCCCCTCTCTTTCAAATTCCAAGGGTTAGCTTCGCTAACACCAGTAATTTGCTTTCTCTCCCGCAAGGGGAGAGATTGGTGCAGCGTCTCATGGCGAGCGCCTCACAAATCCCCCTCTATCCACACCCCCTCGCCCCTCGGCTACCCTTCCTGCGCTGCCTTCAACGGGAACGCGGGTCATGAACCGGGAAACGCGGAGGGCAGGCATGGTTGGCGGCGGAGGCGTGCGGTTGCGTCCTCCGCGTGGTCTGCAATGGGCCTTTGGCCAACGCCCTAGCGCGGGCGGCCCGCCGGCGCCGGTCTTTTCCGGCCCGGCAGATGGGCACGAAGCCCCCGTTCACGGGCCCTGACGGGCCTGGAAGGACGGAAGGCGGAGCGGCGGCGACAAGACATGCGGCAGGCGGTCCCCGGATCGCATGAAAACAGAACAGACACGCGAAACGGTGACCGCCTGTCATTCCTGCCTCGCCCTTCATGCGGGCGAGCGTTCTTCAAAGGCCAGACGCGAAGGCGGGCGTGGCGCCGGCGGCCCACGCCCAAGGATCAGGCTTCGGGTCAGGCTTCGGAGTACGGCTCCGGGCGAGCCTCAGCGGTTGACGCGGCAGCCGCGGCGGCGCTCCTCGCGCTGGATCTCGGCCACCCGGCGCTGCTCCCAGCGCGACAGGCGCGGATTGGTGGTCCAGCAGTCGTAATTGCGGAAGACGCGGCGCGCCATCCGGGTCTGGAAGCAATAGCCGTTCTCGGCATAGATCAGGTTGCGCTCGTACCACAGGTCATAGCAACTCTGGGCCGAGGCGGCGGTGGGAATGGCGGCTGCCGAAATGGCGAGCGCGGCGGCGACAAGCAGTTTCCTCATGACCTTTTCTCCATCGTCTCCGGCATGATCGCCGGTTCGGCCCCAGAATGGAAGCGCCCGCGAAAGCCGCATTGCCATATGTCAATGGATGCTGAAAAAAGCCGTGTCCGTTCAGGGCATCCAGAGCGACTGCGCCGGGCCGACCGCCAGCACACTGAACAGGCGGCCCATCTGCTCCGATCCGGCCAGCCGCTCCACCGCGTCGCGGATGCGCTCCTGCTCCGCCGCCGGCTTGCCCGCGCCCAGCGCGCCGGCGCGTTCCAGCAGGCCCAGCGCCAGCAGGAAATCGCCCTGGCCGGCGATCCGCGCCGCAAGCCCCGCAGAGGCGGCCGCGCGCGCCAGCGCGGCGAAATCCACATGCGCGGTCAGGTCCGCCGCGCCGGGATGTGCCAGCACCGGGTCCGGGCGGTGGCGCTTCACCGCCTGCAGCGTGTCGCCGCAGGCCGGGTTTTCATAACCGTAGTCGGGGAACAGCCCGGCCCCGCCTTGGGTGGCGATGCGTCCGGCGATCACCTCCATCAGCGCGGCGCGCTGCGGCGCCACTTCCGCGATGGCGCCTTCCGGGGCATGGGCTGCATCGGGCGGCAGCAGCGCCGGGTCGGCCGGCAGCGCGCCCGCCAGGAAGGCGAGATCGCCCTCCACCGCGCCCACCATGCGCTCGCGCCAGGCGCCGCCGGCCTTGACGAACTGGCGCACTGGCACGGCATCGAACAGCTCGTTGCCGATGATGATGAGCGGCAGGGCGGGCAGCGCCTCCCCCCGGTCCACCCAGGCCGGGGCCGCCGGGGCGCCTGCCAGCCGCTCGCGCTGGATGGCGGCCAGGCGCGGGCTGGCCTCGACGAGGTGCACCCGTGCCGCGCGCAGGATCGCCCCGCCGTCGAGACGGCCCAGCACGCGCAGCATGTCGGCCATCATCGTGCCGCGTCCCGGCCCGATCTCGGCGAAGACGAAGGGCGACGGGCTGCCCGCCGCCTGCCAGTTGCGGAAGGCCCAGACGGCCAGCAATTCGCCGAACATCTGGCTGATTTCCGGCGCGGTGGTGAAATCGCCCTGCGCACCGAAGGGATCGCGCGTGGTATAGTAGCCATGGGCCGGATCGAACAGGCAGGCGGCGAAGTAGTCTGCCACGCTCATCGGCCCGGTCAGCGCGATGCGGGCCATGAGCCTGTCTTTCAGCGCCGTCACGCGGGCGCGTCCGGCTTGCGCGCCGTCGCCATGGCCCAGGCGCCGGCCAGCACCATGGGCAGCGACAGCACCATGCCCATGGTCATCCAGTCCGTGCCGAGCAGGAAGCCCAGTTGCGCGTCCGGCTCGCGAAAGAATTCCACCACGATGCGCGCCAGCCCGTAGCCGGCCACGAAGGCGCCGGAAATGAAGCGCGGCCGGCCAAGCATCCTTGCCCCCCAGACGAGGATTGCCAGTATGGTGAACAGGAGAAGCCCCTCCAGCGCCGCCTCGTAAAGCTGGCTGGGATGGCGCGGCACCTGCAGCGGGTCGGTCGGGAAGATCATCGCCACCGGGGCATCGCTCGGCCGGCCCCACAGTTCGGCGTTGATGAAGTTGGCCACGCGCACCAGCCCGATGGCCGGCGGCACGCCCGCCGCCACCACGTCGAACAGGCTCCAGGTGGCGATGCCGCGGCGGCGCGCGAACAGGATCATGGCCAGCGTCGTGCCGATCAGCCCGCCATGGAACGACATGCCGCCTTCCCACACGGCCAGCATGTCGAGCGGATTGGCGAGATAACGCGCGAGGTCATAGAACAGGATGTAGCCGATGCGCCCGCCCGCCACGATGCCGATGGCCGCCCAGGCGACCAGGTCGTCGATGTCCACCGGCGTCATCGGCGCCTTGCCATGGGCCCACAGGCGCGGCGTCATCACCAGCCGGCGCGAATACCACCAGCCGAACAGGATGCCCACCACGTAGCCGAGCCCGTACCAGCGCACCGCGAAGGGCCCGATGGAAAAGATCACCGGGTCGATCTGCGGATAGGGCAGCAGGCTGAGCGGCAGGGTAAGGATGTCGGTCAAGGCGCCTGTCTCCGGATGGGCCAGCGGTGCGCGCCACGTTTGCAATGTCGTCCGGCGCAGGTCAAGGCGCACCCGCCAGCCCCGCCACCGCTTGCATTCGCGGCGCAGTGGCCTTACGTGAACCTGTGTGAGACGAGAAAGGGCTGTCCCATGACAACAGGCGCCGGACCGAACCGCATCCTCGACGAGTTTGCCAAGCTGATGACGGATGCCGCGGGCGCCGCGCAGGGTGTGCGCCGCGAGATGGAAACGGCGATGCGCGCCCAGGCCGAGCGTCTCGTCGCCTCCATGGATCTTGTCTCCCGCGAGGACTTCGAGGCCATGCGCGACATGGCCGTCAAGGCGCGAGCCGAGAACCGCGCCCTGTCGGAGCGTCTCGACAAGCTCGAGGCCCGCTTGGCGGATATGGAATCGGCCAAGGCCGGCAAATAGACTTTTCCATAATTTTTTTCGGCCGGTTGTTCACAGCCCCGCGCTTCGGAAAAATCCTTTGCACGGAGTCATTTGGCCCGTCCGGCATACATTCCGATTCAACCGCCATCCACATCTCTTCGCGTTCCCGCGCCAAAAGGGACTGGTCACGCGACTCCGGTTCAATACACTGAATCTACGTCATGATTCGGAACCGCGGGTCATGGCGCAAAGGCAGCGGCCGCATGCGTCGCAAGGCCTGAGGGGCGCGTGTCACCAGCGTATGCGTTCGAACCAGCCAACCCGGGTGGCAGGACACTGCCGCCGTGCCGGAAAGGAAAGCAATGAGCCTGATCGACATGGACATGGACGACGCACGCACGGCCCACCCGGTGGACGTGATCGAACAGGTCGCCCTGCATTACGACTGGGCCTTCGAGCGCTCCGCCGACGATGAGCTTTCGGTCTCCGTGGCCGGAAACTGGACCGATTACCACGTGTCTTTTTCATGGATGGAGGATTTTGAGGCGCTGCACACCGCCTGCGCCTTCGACCTGAAGGTGCCGGAAAAGCGTGCCTACGAGGTGATGCGCCTGCTTTCCCTGATCAACGAGCAGCTTCTCTTCGGTCATTTCGACCTTTGGCAGCGCGAGGGCGCCATCATGTTCCGCCATACCCTCATCCTCCCCGGCGGCCTGGAGCCGACCGCACTGCAGATCCAGACCATGCTCAATTCGGCGCTGGAATCCTGCGAAGCCTATTTCCAGTGTTTCCAGTTCGTCATCTGGGCGGGCCAGACGGCCGAACAGGCCATGCAGGGCGTGAACTTCGAAACTTGCGGGACGGCTTGAGGTCATGGCCCCGCGCAAGCCGGAAATCAGCTGGGCCGATTTCGAGAAGGTGGACGTGCGCGCCGGCACGATCATCGAGGCCGAGCCCTTCCCCGAGGCACGCAAGCCGGCCTTCAAGCTGAAGATCGATTTCGGCCCCGAGATCGGCGTGAAGAAAAGCTCCGCCCAGATCACCCGCCACTACACACCGGAGGACCTGGTGGGCCGGCAGGTCATGGCGGTGGTCAATTTCCCGCCGCGCCAGATCGGCAAGTTCATGTCCGAGGTTCTCACCCTCGGTTTTCCCGACGCCGATGGCGAGGTCGTGCTGGCCGCGATCGGCAAGCCGGTTCCGGACGGCGGCGCGCTCTTCTGAGATTCAGTGGGCGCGCGGCGCCGCAGAAAGCCCCGCCGCGAACGGACGGACCGGCGGCTTGCTTTCCCGGCAGGTTCCGAAAAGGTCCAGCCTCGCATCCCGGACATCGCTCTGGACATCCACCGCGCCGAGCACGGAGTGGAAGAAATTGTCGTGGCTGGCGGGAACGCCCGCCTTGCCGCGCAGGCAATCGGCCGAAAGGCCCAGCTCGCTTCGGAAGGACGGCGAGAACCAGGCCAGGAAGGGTACACGAGTCTGTGTTTCCGGCGCGATGAAATAGGGCGCACCATGTAGGAAGAGCCCGTTCTCGCCAAGCGATTCGCCATGATCGGAGGCAAAGACGAGACCGGTGGCGAGACGGCCCGCCTGTAGCTGCTCCATGCCGATGATTTGCGCCAGGATGTGATCGGTATAGAGGACGCTGTTGTCATAGGCGTTGCGGATTTCCTCCACGGTGCAATCGGAGAACTGCGCCGAGTGGCAGGCCGGCCGGAAGGTTTCGAAAGCCTCCGGATAGCGTTTGAAATAGGCTGGTCCGTGGCTGCCGATCAGGTGCAGGACAATCACGGTGTCACGCTGTGCCGTGGCCATCCGGTCTTGCAGTCGCTCAAGGAAGATGCCGTCATTGCATTCATCGTCATCGCAATGGGCGGGATCGGCGGAATGGGTGAGCAGCCGGCTCGGCAGGCGGGCGGCGATGTCCTTGTGGCCGGTATTGTTATCCCACCATTCCACATCGAAACCGGCGCGGTGCAGGACGTCGAGCAGGTTTTCGTGATCCAGCCCGCGCATGTCCGAATAGCCGTCGCGGCCATACATGGAAAACATGCAGGGCATCGAGACCGCCGTTGCCGTTCCGCAACTCGTCGTGCCCGGGAAGTAGAGCGGATCGATCTTTGCCAGTTCCGGCGTTGTCTGCCGTTCGTATCCGTCAAGCCCGAAATCCTGCGCCCGAAGGGTCTCCCCGACAACGAGAACGAGAAAGACCGGCTTTTCGGCCCTCGAGAGATAGGGTCCGGCGCGGGCATCCAGCCCGATGGGCTGGACCTTGATCTCGCCCTTGCCCAGGCTTTGTTTCGCATATTTCACGATGGCGTAGCCCGGACCGATCGGGTTCAGCGAGAAGACAAGGTCCTTGCGTTCGCGGAACGCCGACGCGAAGGCCGCATAGTCGGAGAAGATCAGCCCGCCGGCCATGGCGAGCATGGCCAGGATCAGCGGAACATTGATCGCGACATCGCGCCAGAACCGGGTTTCTTCACGCCGCACCAGGAAAAGAAGACCGGCGGGGACGAATCCGTATAGCAGGACATGCCAGGCGAGATCTGGCGTGAGCAGGTGCTTGGCTTCCGTGCGCGTCGTCGTCACCGCATTGACGATCATGTCCTTGTCGATGACGGTCCCGTAACCGTCCATGAAATGCGATGCCACGGCCGCACCGATCACCAGCAGCGCGGCGGCAGGCTTGAATAGCCCGGGAAAGGTCAGCGACAGGAACAGCGCGCCATGGACAAGGAAGAGGCCGGCCATCAGCCGCCATGCATCGCCCGGCGTCGCATTGAAGACATCCGTCGCGATCCGCCAGGCGGAAATGTTCAAGAGTGCGGTGACATGAAAGGCCAGGAGGAATGCCATCGTCCGCGCATTGAGAACCGGCCTTGCCATCGCTTGTTTCTCCGTGCGGCCAATGCGCCGCCGCTGTTTCCTGTCACTGTCCGCCGCGAAGCGGCTTTAACCGGGATGCGGATGACAGAATGCTGACAAACTTGCCGCTGCGGGACCGCCGTGCTATTGCCGGCGCGTTCAACCGGATCAGGACCTGATGGATTTCCGGGCTGTCGTTCTGCCTATTGGCAGGTATCTCGTCATCATCGCCGCTGCGATGCTCGTTCCAGCCTTCGCGGACCTGATTGCCGGCAATCCGGACTGGAAGGTGTTCGCCCTTTCCGCCCTGTGCATCGGCGGGGCCGGCGCCATGGTCGAGGCAGCCCTGTCCGGCCCCCGCACGGAGTTGCGGCCCAAGGAGACCTTTCTCCTCGTCAACCTGGCCTGGTTCGCCTTCTCCGCCGCCTGTGCCGTTCCGCTCTGGGCCTCGGGGCTTGCCATCTCCTACACGGACGCCTTCTTCGAGGCGGCGTCGGGCTTGACCACGACCGGCTCGACCGTCCTCACCGGCCTTGATGAATTGCCGCCGGGCATATTGCTCTGGCGTTCACTCACGCAATGGATCGGCGGTCTCGGGATCGTGGTCATCGGCATCTGGCTCTTGCCGGCCATGCGGATCGGCGGCCAGCAACTCTTCTCCATCGAATCCTCGGAAAAGCACGTCAAACCCTATGGCCGGGTGGAGCATTTCGTGCGTCGCCTGCTCACCCTCTACGGGTTCCTCACGATTGCCTGCGCGAGCCTCTACTTCATGGCCGGAATGACGCCCTTCGAGGCGGTCAACCACGCCTTCACCACCGTATCGACCGGGGGCTTTTCCACCACCGACGCCTCGATGGGCGGCTTCGACAACCTGGCCATCAACTGGATCGCCATTGCCTTCATGGCACTGTCAAGCCTTCCCTTCCTGTTTCTCATCAATCTAACCGAGGGTCGCCGGAAACTGGAACTCCAGCAGGTGACATGGTTCTTCGCGCTAGCCGCCGTTTTGACACTGGTCATCTTTGCCGTCACGAGGGCCAACAGCGGCCAGGGCGACTTCACCCAATTCACCCATGCGGCCTTCAATGTTGTTTCCGTGATGTCGACAACGGGGTATGCCACCCAGGATTACCTGCTGTGGGGTAGTTTTTCACTCTCTTTCTTCTTTCTCATTACTTTTATCGGCGGCTGCAACGGCTCGACAGCCGGCGGGTTCAAGATCTTCCGCATCATCATCCTGTTGAGCTTCATCCGCTCCCGTCTACGCATGGCGGTCCGCCCGAACCGGATATCGCCGGCCTATTTCGAGGGCGAGATCGTCCGTCCGTCGACCATAGACAGCCTGCTCATCTTTTCGATTCTCTATGCCGCGACGGCCGCGCTTTTCGGCCTGGTTTATGCTGCATTCGGGCTGGATTTCGAGACCGCGCTCTCGGCATCCGTGACGGCCCTGGCCAATGTCGGACCCGGTATCGGGCCGGTCATCGGGCCGGCTGGCAACTTCTCCAGCCTGCCCGACATGGTCAAATGGCTCCTGTCACTGGAAATGATCCTCGGCCGTCTCGAAATCATCGGCGGCATCCTCATCATGACCCCCGACTTCTGGACAGAATGATTAAATTCTGTGCAATTCTTGGAGCGGACAAGAACTGAACAGAAATACACCAACATTGTCTTGCCGTTGTCACGAAACCGTGCGATAGTCCGCCCGTTCGGGCAACTTCGGTCCGGAGAATGGCAGTGGCTTGAGACCAAACCTTCCCCGACACTGTAGGACTCTGACGCATATCCGCCCGTGGGGGCGGAGCCGCCAGAAAGGCGGTTCAACTACCAGGACTTCGGAAAGGACCAAGTCATGAGCCAGACCGGCACGGTCAAATTCTTCAACACCGAGAAGGGATACGGGTTCATCACGCCGGACGACGGCGCGAAGGACGTGTTCGTTCACATTTCCGCCGTGCAGGCCTCCGGCATGCAGTCGCTCGGCGAAGGCCAGAAGGTTTCCTTCGACGTCGAGCCCGACAAGCGCGGCAAGGGCCCGAAGGCAGTGAACCTGGTCGCCGAATAAGGCGCGGTTTCCTGCACGCAATGACCGACGCGGCGTCCCGGCGCCGCGTTTTTTTATGCACCGTTCAGGCTGCGTTCAGGCAGAAGCGGCGAAGATGCGATCCAACAGGCCGCGATACCTAGCCTTGAGGAGAGACGCTGATGATCAAGTTCGCCCGCAATGCCCTGCTTGCCATGGCCGTCACCGCATCCGGCCTTGTTCCGCTGTCCGCGGACGCCCGCGACCTCGGGCGTGGCGTGGAACGCCACGAACGTCACGGCGAGATACGCCGGCATGACCGCCGCCACCGTCCCGACCGCGTCGTCCGCCGCAGCCATCGCAACCGCGATGCCGCCATCGTCGCCGGCATTGCCGGCCTTGCCATCGGCGCCATCATCGCCGACAGCTACGCGCGAAGCCGTGCCGTCCCCTATGAGGACCGCTACGATGATTTCGCTCCGGCGCGCGATCCCGGTTATTATCCGCCCGCCCCTGCCCGCAATCCCGACGTCGTCTATGCCCCGCGTCAGGCCGGTGGTGCGGAACCCTGGAGCCGCGAATGGTATCGCTATTGCGAGAACCGTTACCGCTCCTTCGATCCCGACTCCGGCACCTTCATGGGGTATGACGGCAAGCGCCATTTCTGTGTGGCACCGTAAGGTCCTGCAGCCCGGATAAATTTTCCCTGCCCCTGCCCCTGCCCCGGCCTCGTGCCGGGGTTTTCACGTCAGGAAGGGATTGGTCCGCCGTTCCTCGCCGAAGCGTCCGCCCGGCCCGTGCCCGCACAGGAACCCCACGTCGTCGCCGAGCGGGAACAGTTTTTCCTTGATCGACCGGATCAGTTTCTCATGGTCGCCGCCCGGAAGGTCGGTGCGTCCGATCGACCCGCGGAACAGCACGTCGCCGACATGGGCGAAGCGGGCCTTCTCGTTGAAGAAGACCACATGGCCGGGTGCGTGACCGGGACAGTGGAGCACCTGGAACACATGGTCGCCGAAGGACACGCTGTCGCCGTCCTCGAGCCAGCGGTCGGGCATCACGTTGCGCACTGCCCCGCCCATGCCGAACATCTGCGCCTGCTGTTCCAGCCCTTGCAGCAGCGGTTCGTCCGCCTTGTGCGATCCGATGATGTCGACGCCAAGCGAATCCTTCAGGTCCATCGCACCGCCGGCATGGTCGATATGGCCGTGCGTCAGCCAGATGGCCTTGATGTCAAGGCCGTTGCCGCGAATGGTCTCAATGATCCGGTCGACATCGCCGCCGGGATCGACAACGACGCCTTCCTTGGTCTCGCTGTCGAAGAGGATCGTGCAATTCTGCTGGAAGCCGGTAACGGGAATGATGCCCGTGTTCAGTTCACCCATGGATCGGTCTCCTTGTCGCCGGTCCATCGCTTATCCGGATGATGCCGCGAGGTAAAGGCGCAGCCTTCCGCACAAAAGAAAACGGGCGGCCAAGCCGGCCGCCCGATCCCGCTGAGAGTGGTTGCTTACTCGGCAGCCATGCGCTTGGGCTGCACTTCCGCCATGTAATCGTCGACCAGCGTCCGGGTGATCTCGCCGGGCTCGAACCGGTAGGGGCCGATTTCGGAGACAGGCGTCACTTCCGCCGCCGTGCCGGTCAGGAAGCACTGTTCGAAGCCCTCCATCTCCTCCGGCATGATCACGCGCTCCACCACCTCGTATCCGCGCGCCTTGGCAAGGCCGATGACGGTGCGCCGGGTGATGCCGTCCAGGAAGCAGTCCGGCGTGGGCGTGTGGATCACTCCGTCCTTGACGAAGAAGACATTGGCGCCGGTCGCTTCCGCCACCTGTCCGCGCCAGTCCAGCATGAGCGCATCGGCATAGCCCTTGGCTTCCGCGGCATGCTTGGAAAGGGTGCAGATCATGTAAAGGCCGGCCGCCTTGGACTTCGATGGCGCTGTGCGCGGGTCAGGGCGGCGGTATTCGGCGAGATCCAGCCGGATGCCCTTAAGCCGCTGCTCCGGGTTGAAGTAGCTCGGCCACTGCCAGATCGCGATGGCCAGGTTGATCCGGTTCGACTGCGCCGACACGCCCATCATTTCCGAGCCACGCCAGGCGATGGGGCGTACATAGGCATCCTGGAACCCCTGCATGGCGAGCAGTTGCCGGCAGGCCTCGTCGATTTCCTCGACCGACCAGGGAATGGTGAAACCGAGGATGCGGCCGGACTCGTGCAGCCGTTCCGTGTGCTCGGTCAGCTTGAAGATCTCGCCGCCATAGGCGCGCTCGCCCTCGAACACGGCACTCGCATAATGCAGGCCATGGGTCAGCACGTGGATCTTGGCATCCGCCCAGCGAACGAATTCGCCGTTCATCCAGATGTGACCTTCAAGCTGATCGAACGGAACCGAAGCCATCGTCTGTACCCTCCCGGATGACATGGTGACAAAGACGCGAACGCCGGGCAGGAGCATCGGAACATCGGGAATTGCCGGAAGAATATTCCCGGGAAACCCGTCCGGTTTGCCTGATCGTGCACGGTGTGGCGAAAACCTTGCCAAAAATTATCATCGGGCGTAATTTAAGTCAACATGACTGACATAATTTCACGATCACAGCCCGCTCCGGCCGGCGAAGACCATGAGGATCCTGTCCGTTCGCCGCTCGGCGGCGCCCAGGAAGGAATCGATTTCGACCTGATCGAGCTGCTGTTCTTTGCCTATCGCGACTTCACCTCCGATCCGGACGCGATCCTCGGCCGGCAGGGTTTCGGGCGGGCGCATCACCGCGTCGTCCACTTCGTCAACCGCATGCCCGGCCTCACCGTGGCCGAGTTGCTGGACGTGCTGAAGATCACCAAGCAGAGCCTTGCCCGCGTGCTCAAGCAGCTTATCGAGACCGGGCACATCGTCCAGGTGCCCGGCCCGAAGGACCGCCGCCAGCGTGAGCTCTACCCGACAGCCAAGGGCAGGGCCCTGGCCCTGGCGCTGGCGCGGCCACAGTCCCGCCGCATCTCCAAGGCACTGGAAGAGGCAGGCCCGCAGAACCGCGCCGCCGTCGAGGAGTTCTTGCGTGCCATGGTGGAGAAGGAACTGCGCCCGCAGTATGATCG
Source organism: Phyllobacteriaceae bacterium (assembly GCA_002708825.1). Classification (GTDB taxonomy): domain Bacteria; phylum Pseudomonadota; class Alphaproteobacteria; order Rhizobiales; family Rhizobiaceae; genus Zhengella. The sequence goes on from PAPF01000029.1 coordinate 70,006, forward strand.
CCTTCCCAAGGCAAGATGACACCGCCGGCCCCTTCTGCCGGCTGGCGAGGGAGAATGCCGATGAGCCGAACCGATGAAGGCATGAACGGCCCGCTGGCCGATGACGCCCCCCACCTGCTCGTTGTCGATGACGACACCCGTATCCGTTCGCTGCTGGAACAGTTCCTGTCCGATGAGGGCATGCGCATCACCACGGCCGCGACCGCGGCGGAGGCACGGCGCAAGCTGGAAGGTCTCGACTTCGACCTCCTGGTCGTCGATGTGATGATGCCTGGCGAGAACGGCGTCGACCTGACCCGCGCGCTTCGCGCCACGAAGGACGTGCCCATCCTCATGCTGACCGCGCTGTCGGAAACGGGAAACCGCATCAAGGGGCTGGAGGCCGGCGCCGACGACTACCTGGCAAAGCCTTTCGAACCGCGCGAGCTTGTCCTTCGCATCAACAACATCCTGCGACGCGGCGCGCCGCCGCCGCAGCTCAAGCCGGAGATAATCGTCTTCGGCCCCTATGCCTTCTCCATTGCGCGGCGCGAGTTGAAGAAGGGCAGCGAGAGCATCCGCCTGACCGATCGCGAGCAGGAGATTCTCTGCCTTTTCGCCGAACGCCCAGGAGAGACCATCGCCCGCCACGAACTGACCGGCAACAGCGCGGATGTCGGCGAGCGGACCGTGGACGTGCAGATCAACCGCCTGCGGCGCAAGATCGAGAAGGATCCCGCCAACCCCGTCTGGCTGCAGACGGTGCGCGGCCTGGGCTACCGTCTCTCGGTGGATTGATGGCCAGGGGTCTGCCGCAGACCGGTTCCGCTGTGCTATCCCTTGCAAAAGGGGCCGGAACAGGGAACGGGCACATGCCTTTCAAGCCATGAGCGAGGAGACCGCAGGAAAGGGAGCGGCGCCGGCCGGCCGGCTTGCCGGTCTGGACGCGGTGCGTGAGCGGTGGCGCCATTTCTGGCGCCAGGTCTCGCGCCGCATGCCCAAGCGCCTCTATGCCCGCTCGCTCATCATCGTCATCGCGCCGATGATCCTGCTGCAATCGGTCATCGCCTTCGTCTTCATGGAGCGCCACTGGCAGACGGTGACGCAACGCCTCTCCCAGGCTGTCACGCGCGACATCGCAGCCATCATCGACATGATCGAGACCTGGCCGGAGGAAGGCCACGCCGAGGCGATCCGCATCGCCCAGGAACGACTGCAACTGAAGGCCGATCTCCTGCCGGCCGATCCGCTTCCCGCGCCGGGTCCCAAGCCCTTCTTCTCGATCCTCGACACGATCCTCTCCGAGGAGATCACGCGCCGCATCAACCGGCCGTTCTGGATCGACACGGTCGGCAATTCCAACGTGGTGGAAATCCGCATCCAGCTAGAGGACCAGGTGTTGCGCGTCTTCGCCCGGCGCAGCCAGGCCTATGCCTCCAACACGCACATCTTCCTGCTGTGGATGGTCGGCACCTCGCTCGTCCTGCTCTTCATCGCCATCCTTTTCCTGCGCAACCAGATCCGTCCGATCCAGCAACTGGCCGAAGCGGCCGAGAGTTTCGGCAAGGGACGGCCCATGCCGGCCAATTTCCAGCCGCGCGGCGCCGACGAGGTGCGCCGGGCCGGCCTCGCCTTCATCCTCATGCGCGAGCGGATCGAGCGCCAGATCGAGCAGCGCACCGCCATGCTCAATGGCGTCAGCCACGACCTGCGCACCATCCTGACCCGTTTCAAGCTTCAACTGGCCATCGCATCACGCAGGATGGACATGAGCGCCATGGAACAGGACGTGGAGGACATGCGCTCCATGCTGGAGGGCTACATGGCCTTCGCCAGGGGCGATACGGCGGAAGACGCCTGCGAATTCGATCTCGTGCCGTTCTTCGCCAAGCTGGAAGAGGATGCGCGCCTGCGCAAGCGCAAGCTTGCGACCGCCGTCAAGGGCAATCCCGTCATCATCGTCAAGCCCACCGCCTTTACCCGGCTGGTGACCAATCTGGCCACCAACGCCCTTCGCCATGCCGGGCAGGTCGAGGTAACGGCCATCCATGCCGCGCGCACGCTGACCGTCATGGTCGACGACAACGGCACCGGCATTCCCGAGAACCGCCGGGAGGACGTGTTCAAACCCTTCTTCCGCCTGGACGAGGCACGCAACCAGGATGAGAGCGGCACCGGCCTTGGCCTGTCCATCGCACGCGACATTGCCCGCAGCCATGGCGGCGACATCACGCTGGAAGACAGCCCGCTCGGCGGGCTGCGTGCCATCGTCAAGCTTCCGGCCTGAGCAGGCCCTGCGACGCGGCGCTTATTTCTGCTGGATCGACTGCACGAAGAACATCAGTTCCAGGATGCGCAGGCGCACCGCGAGATCCCGCCGGAAGCCGTCCTGATCGGATGCCGCGGTAAAACGGTCGCCCCAGACAGGCATGTCGCGGGTGCCATGTCCGGCCACCTCGCCACGCCCGTCGATCACCTCCATCACCCGGATGAAGGGAAAATCGCCGCCATTCTTCTTGGAAATCTGCGTCAGGTCCGAGGGCGCGATCTTCATGTATTGCGCCATCGGGCCGTCACCCTTGCCTTCCGCGCCGTGGCACGATGCACAGGACAACAGGTATTCGGTATCCGTAATGCCGAATGTGGTTTCGGCTGCTCCGGCTGATCCGGCCATGAGGCCGAGCCCGAGTAAAGAGAAAAGCAGAGTGCGCATGCCGGTTCCTCCTCTTGTCAGGGAGAGACAGGCTACATGGGACGCAGGATGGCGCGTTGACGGCTGTCAATGGCCGCCGGCCGCTCAGGTCCCGCAGAAGGTCGCCTGCACGACTTCATGCGCTGCGGGCGGCAATGCATAGTCCGCGTTTCCGGCTTGGTCTTCATAGGGAGTCTGAAGAACCGCGTTGAGCGCGCGGAACGGGCCGAAATCGCCCTCAAGCGCAGCCGCTATGACCGCCTCGATGCGATGGTTGCGGGGAATGAAAGCCGGGTTCACGCGTTTCATCGCGGCCTGCCGCCCGGCATCGTCGCGTTCCTCACGCGCAAGCCGCGCGCGCCAGCGTTCCGCCCAGGTGTCGAAAGCGGTCGGATCGACGAACAGTGCCCGCGCCGTCTCGTCCGTCTCCTTTCCGCCCTCCGCCGGAAGCTTGGACAAGGCGCGAAACAGGTTCGTGTGGTCGGCCTGGTTCTCCGCCATGGCGGCAAGAAGATCCTGCGCGAGCGTGTCATCGCCATCTTCGCGCCGCTCCAGCCCGAGCTTGGCCTGGAGCACGCCGGTCATGGCGGTGTTGAACACGTCGGCAAAGCCGTCGATCACGCCTTGCGCCTTCTCCACCGCCTTCTCCGAATCCGTTGCGATGAGAGGCAGCAACGCCGAGGCAAGCTGCGCCAGGTTCCATTGCGCGATGCCCGGCTGGTTGATGAAGGAATAGCGGCCCTGCCGGTCGATGGAGGAATAGACCGTGCGCGGATGATAGGCATCCATGAAGGCGCATGGGCCGTAGTCGATGGTCTCGCCACAGACAAGCATGTTGTCGGTGTTCATCACGCCGTGGATGAAGCCGACGCGCATCCACTCCGCGATCAGCCGCGCCTGCGCCGCGCAGACGGCCTCCAGCAAGGCAAGCGGCCGGTTTTCCGCTTCCATCAGGTCGGGATAGTGACGTTCCAGCGCATGGTCGACAAGGAGCCGCAGGGCCTCGCCATCCTGGCGCACGGCGAAATACTGGAAGGTACCGACCCGGATATGGCTGGACGCAACGCGCGTGAGCACCGCACCCGGCAGCACGGTCTCGCGGATGACCGGCTCGCCGGTCGTCACGGCGGCGAGCGCCCGCGTCGTCGGAATGCCGAGCGCGTGCATCGCCTCCGACACGATGTATTCGCGCAGCACCGGCCCGAGCCAGGCCCGTCCGTCGCCGCCGCGCGAGAAGGGCGTGCGCCCGGAACCCTTGAGCTGGATGTCGCGGCGCCTGCCGTCTCGACCGATCACCTCGCCGAGCAGGATGGCGCGGCCGTCGCCCAGTTGCGGCACGAAACCGCCGAACTGGTGGCCGGCATAGGCCTGCGCGATGGGCAGCGCGCCTTCAGGCACGGCGTTGCCGGCGAGAAACGCCACCCCTTCGGCCGAGGCCAGCAGGTCCGGGTCGAGCCCGAGACTGTCCGCCAGCCCGCGATTGAGCGCGACGAGTTGCGGAGCACCCACAGGCTCCGGATCGAGCCTGGCGAAGAAGCGGGCCGGAAGCCGCGCATAGCTGTTGTCGAAGGCCAATGTCATGCCTGCAAGATAGGAAGCCCCTGCCTCCAGGGAAAGGGCCTGCCGCAAGCCATGCCGCTCTCCGCCCTTCCCCTTCGGCAAGGCCATGCCCTCGCGTCAGGCTGCCCGGCGTCATCGCCGCATTGACACCGGCACCGCGCCTGCCCCAACATCGCCGTCAACGAAGCGGCAAGCAGGAATTCCATGACGATGGCAGCGAATCCGGCGCCGGTAACCGCCGCGCCCCTGCGCGAGGCTGCGAACCAGGGCATCCGCCACGGCTTCTTCACGCGGGCGGGCGGCGTATCGCGCGGCATCTATGCCGGCCTCAATGTCGGCCTCGGCTCCGGTGACGAACGGTCCGCCGTTCATGAAAACCGCAGCCGGGTTGCCGCCAGCCTTGGCGTCGGCACTGAAATGCTTGTCTCGCCCTTCCAGGTTCATTCGCCCGATGTCGTGACGGTTGAAGGGCCGTTCACGGGCGAGCGTCCACGTGCCGACGGAATTGTCACGGCCACGCCCGGCCTCGCCATAGCCGTGGTCACGGCCGATTGCGGCCCCGTCCTTTTCGCCGACCCTCAGGCGGGCGTTGTCGGCGCGGCCCATGCCGGCTGGAAGGGTGCGCTGGCCGGCGTCCTGGAAAACACGGTGTCTGCCATGGAGGCGATCGGCGCCCGGCGCGAACGCATCCTTGCGGTGCTTGGCCCGTCCATCAGCCGCGAGGCCTATGAGGTGGGCCCGGAATTCGTCGAACGCTTTGCCGCGACCGATCCCGACTGCGACCGCTGGTTCGCGCCCTCGCCGCGCGACGGCCATGCCATGTTCGACCTGCAGGGCTACACGGTGGACCGCCTGCTGCGCGCGGGCGTCCAGGCGTCCATGACCGGCCATTGCACCTATGCCGGCGAGCACGACTTCTATTCCTACCGCCGCAAGACCCATCGTGGCGAACCCGATTACGGCCGGCAGATGTCGGCCATCGTCCTGGAAGGAAAAGCATAATGGCATTGCATTTCGACGAGGCGGAATTTGCCTCCCGCCGAGACCGGCTGGCCGTGGCCATGGCAGACCAGAAGCTGGACGCCGTCCTGCTCTTCGCGCAGGAAAGCATGTACTGGCTGACGGGCTATGACACCTTCGGCTTCTGCTTCTTCCAGTGCCTGGTGGTGAAGGCCGATGGCGAGATGGTCCTGCTCACGCGCTCGGCCGATCTGCGCCAGGCCCGTCACACGTCCAACATCGAGAACATTGTGATCTGGACCGACCGCGCCGGCGCCAACCCGGCCGTCAACCTGCGCGACCTGCTCAACGACATGGACCTGCTCGGCTGCCGCATCGGCGTGGAGTATGACACGCATGGCCTCACTGCCCATAGCGGCCGGTTGCTCGACGAGCAGTTGCAGACATTCGGCAGCATTGTCGATGCGTCCGGGCTCGTTTCCGGCCTGCGCCTGATCAAGAGCCCGGCGGAAATCGAAAAGGTGCGCAAGGCTGCCGCCCTCGGCGACGATGCGCTCGACGCCGGCCTGAAACTCGTCAGGCGCGGCGCCGACGAAGGCAGGATCCTCGCGGCCATGCAGGGCGCCGTCTTCGAGGGCGGCGGCGACTATCCGGCCAACGAATTCATCATCGGCTCCGGCCAGGACGCGCTCCTGTGCCGTTACAAGTCGGGCCGGCGAAAGCTGACCGCCAACGACCAGCTGACGCTTGAATGGGCCGGCGTCTACAACCGCTACCACGCCGCCATGATGGAAACCGTCCTCACCGGCAAGGTCTCCAAACGGCACCGCGAACTGTTCGAGGCGGCGCAAGCGGCGCTGACCGCCGTGGAAAATGCCATGGTTCCGGGCAACACATTCGGCGACGTCTTCGATGCCCACGCCCGCGCCATGGAGGCCCACGGCCTGACCAAGCACCGGCTCAATGCCTGCGGTTATTCGCTCGGCGCGCGCTACACGCCCTCCTGGATGGAGCGCCAGATGTTCTATGCCGGAAATCCCGAACCGGTCGCGCCGGACCAGACCCTGTTCGCCCACATGATCATCATGGATTCCGAAACAGGCACGGCCATGTGCCTCGGGCGCACCTATCTGACCACCGCCGCCGCGCCCGAACGGCTCTCGCGCCACACCCCGGACTTGATCGTGCGCTGACAGTAATGCAACAAGAACGGGTATGAAGTGCGAATCGGAAGGGGGCAGCCATGGAGACGATGCGCCGGATCGCCGCCATATGCATCTGCGCCCTTGTGCTGGCTGCCTGCTCGGCACAGGAGACGCTGACGCCTGAAAGCCAGCCTGCGGGCGGTGTTCCGGCATTGGCGCCGCCCCGGGTCTCTTCCGCAACGCCGGGCCAGTCCGGCCTGGGCAATGCCCGGGTCCGCTTCGCACCGATCGTCGGCTCCACCGTCGAGGCGGTCACGCCCATGTCGCGCCGCATCTCGCTGAGGGCCAGGGAAGCAGGCATGGTGATCGTTGCCGCCGGGGATCCGGGCCAGACCCATCTGGTCAAGGGCTATTTCTCGGCGCTCGCGGATGCCGGACAGACGACCGTCATCTATGTCTGGGACATTCTCGATGGCGCTGGCGACCGCATGCACCGCATCCAGGGACAGGAAACGGTTCAAGGCGAACCGGACCCCGCCGCCCCGTGGAATGCCGTGCCCGCCGAAGTCATGGAGCGCATCGGTGATCGCATGATGGGCGAACTCACCGCCTGGCTGGTCGCACACCCGGTGTGATGCGCCTTCCCGGAACCGGACTGGCGCCGGCCATCAAGGTTTTTTAGCTTTGCCCACGTGAATCCACGGCACAAGCCTTGCATTGCAGCGTGACGTGGCTAAAAGGCCGGTCATCGCCGATCGTCCCAGGGGCCCGCCATGAAATTGTTCGCCGGCAACTCAAACCGCGTGCTTGCCGAAGCCGTGGCACGATATCTCAACATTCCGCTGGGCAAGGCCTCCGTGCGCCGCTTCGCGGATCAGGAGATTTTCGTCGAGATCAACGAGAATGTCCGCGGCGAGGACGTTTTCGTGCTCCAGTCGACATCCTATCCGGCCAACGATCACCTGATGGAACTCCTCATCATGATCGACGCGCTGCGGCGTTCCTCCGCGCGGCGCATCACGGCCGTCATCCCCTATTTCGGCTATGCCCGGCAGGACCGCAAGCCGGCCGCCCGCACGCCCATTTCCGCCAAGCTCGTCGCCAACCTGATCACCGAGGCCGGAGCGAACCGCGTCCTGACGCTCGACCTCCACGCCGGCCAGATCCAGGGCTTCTTCGACATTCCCACGGACAACCTCTACGCCGTGCCCGTCCTGGCTCGCGACGTGAAGGCCCACTACGACCTATCCAACCTGATGGTGGTTTCCCCCGATGTCGGCGGCGTGGTCCGCGCCCGCGCGCTCGGCAAGCGGCTCGACGCCCTTCTGGCCATCGTCGACAAGCGCCGCGAACGACCGGGCGAATCCGAAGTCATGAACGTCATCGGCGATGTCGGCGGCAAGGATTGCATCCTCATCGACGACATCATCGATTCCGGCGGAACGCTCTGCAATGCCGCCGACGCCCTGCTCGGCAAGGGCGCGGCCTCCGTGACGGCCTACATCACGCACGGCGTCCTGTCGGGCGGCGCGGTGAACCGCATCACCGCGTCCAAGCTCAAGGAACTGGTGATCACCGATTCCATCCAGCCGACGGCGGCCGTCGAGGCCGCACCCAACATCCGCGTCATTTCCATCGCCGACCTGATGGGCGAGGCCATATCCCGCACCGCCTCGGAACAATCGGTGTCGTCGCTGTTCGACTGACCCGGCGGCGCCGCGCCAACCGAAGGCTGCATGACACACGAAAAAGGGCGGCCCGCTGGGGACCGCCCTCTCGCCTCGCGTGACTACGCTTGGCTTACATGCCGCCGACAGGCGCCACGACCGGGCTGTCGCCCACCATGACCGGCGTATCGACATCCGTGGAACCCGGACCGAAATCATAGGTCAGGTTGTCGTTCGTCTCATAGTGCAGCATCACGACCGGATTGGCGCCAACTTCCGCCGTCAGGTCAATGGACAGTGCCTCCGTTTCGCCCGGATCGACCTTGACATGGCCGATGGAGTTGGGCGGCGCGCCTGCGCCGTCGTCATGCACCACCACATAGCCGGTGCGATTGATCTCGACGCCGACACCCGTGATGCGGTTGCCTTCAACCTTGGCATTGGCGGTGTCGAGCTTGGGTGCATAGTCCGGATCGGACTGGGCGGCGGCCGGCGCGGCATAGAGCAGCGCAATGGCGGCGGCGGAGCAAAGCATCTTCATCATCGTGAACACCTTTCGTTGCTGTGAACTCATTGAAAGACGCGCAATCGCGACGATCGGACGCGTCACACGCATTCAATCCGACAACGGCAAGCCTTGCCCTGATGTTCCCGGTTAAAGCGGAGACTTGCTTTTGCGGGACCGTTCGGCTAAGAGCGCCCGGTCCGCGCAGACACCCTTGGAGGCAACGCGGACGCCGCGGCTCCCGCCCATGCCTGGCCGATGCTCTTTCCGCCTGAAACGGAAACACGGCCTTTCATGGGTCATCGCGGCACGTCTCGCTCCGGCTCACCGGGGAAAGGCGCTCCAGAAACATGAAAAGGACAAGCCATGAGCCACGAAACCTACGAGCTCACGGCCGTCAAGCGCGATCGGGCAGGTAAGGGGTCCTCCCGAGCATTGCGGCGCAACGGCCAGATTCCCGCCGTCATCTACGGCGACAAGAAGTCTCCCCTTTCCATCGCCCTTCCCTACAAGGAAGTGCACCTGAAGATCCACGCCGGCGGGTTCATGACCACCATCGCCACGATCGATGTCGACGGCGAGAAGATCCAGGTCCTGCCCAAGGACTACCAGATGGATCCGGTGCGTGGCTTCACCATGCATGTCGACTTCCTGCGCGTGTCGCGCAACACGATGGTGACGGTGGAAATCCCGGTCCACTTCCTCAACGACGAGGACGCCCCCGGCATCCGCCGTGGCGGCGTGCTGAACGTCGTGCGTCACGAAGTCGAGGTCGAATGCCCGGCCAATGCGATCCCCGAAGCCCTGGAAATTGACCTGACCGGCCTCGACATCGGCGATTCCGTGCACATTTCGGCAGTCACCCTGCCGAAGGGCGTTACGCCGACCATCACCGACCGTGACTTCACCATCGCCACCATCGCCGCACCGGCCGGCCTCAAGTCCGAGGAAGCTGCCGCGGATGAAGAGGGCGAAGAGGAAGCCGGCGAAGAGGAATAAGCCGGGCCTGAACGGCCCGGTCCAGCCCGGGAGGCCGGACCATGCTCATCCTTGCAGGTCTTGGAAACCCGGGCTCGAAATACGCGAACAACCGGCACAATGCCGGCTTCATGGCGGCGGACGCGATTGCCCGCCGCCATTCGTTTTCGCCCTGGACGAAGAAGTTCAAGGCCGACATCTGCGAGGGCATGCTCGGCGGCCAGAAGGTGCTGCTGATGAAGCCGCAGACCTTCATGAACCTGTCGGGCCAGGCCGTCGGCGAGGCGATGCGCTTCTACAAGCTGACACCGGCGGACGTGACGGTCCTCTATGACGAACTCGACCTTGCACCGGGCAAGGTCCGCGTGAAGACCGGCGGCGGGACCGGCGGCCACAACGGCATCAAGTCCATGGACGCCCATTGCGGCAAGGATTACCGCCGCGTGCGCATCGGCATCGGCCATCCCGGCGACAAGAACCTCGTCCACAACTGGGTGCTCGGCGATTTCGCCAAGGCAGACAGCGAATGGCTGGACCCGCTGTTGGATGCCATTGCCGACGCCGCGCCCCTGCTGGCGCAGGGCGACGATGCGGGCTTCATGAACCGTGTTTCCGTGCTGACCCGGCCGGCCAAAGCCGGCAGCCAGGACGAGCCTGCCGCCCCGCAAAAGGCATCTGCGTCTGCCGGACCGGCCCCGAAGGGCAAGAGCCATATCCATCAGGCGCGAAGCCGCAAGCCGCAGGTCAAGGTGCCCCAATCCGGCCCCATGGCCGAAATGCTGAAAAAGCTCCTCGGCAAGGAGTGAGCGCGCCATTCGCGCCAACCCTTGACCTTTGCGCCCCTGTCGCCCATAGCCTTTCGCAAAATCAGACACCATCCGGCAGGCTTTCCCCATGGGCTTCAAATGCGGCATCGTCGGGCTTCCCAATGTGGGCAAGTCCACCCTTTTCAACGCGCTGACCAGGACGGCCGCCGCACAGGCGGCGAACTATCCCTTTTGCACGATCGAGCCGAACACCGGCGAGGTGGCCGTGCCGGACCCGCGTCTCTACGAGATCGCGAAGATCGCCGGCTCCAAGGAGATCATCCCCACCCGCATCGCGTTCGTGGACATTGCCGGCCTCGTGCGCGGCGCGTCCAAGGGCGAGGGTCTCGGCAACCAGTTCCTCGCCAACATCCGCGAGGTCGATGCCATCGTGCACGTCCTGCGTTGCTTCGAGGATGACGACATCACCCATGTCGAGGGCCGCATCGATCCTGTCGCTGACGCCGAGACAGTGGAAACCGAACTCATGCTGGCCGACCTGGACAGCCTGGAACGGCGCATCGTCAACATCCGCAAGCGCGCCCAGGCCAAGGACAAGGAATCGCTGGCGGTCCTGCCCGTCATGGAGAAGGCGCTGGCGCTGCTTCAGGACGGCAAGCCCGTCCGCCTTCTGCGCGGAGACCTCGACGCGGAGGAAATGAAGGTGCTGGAGGGGCTGAACCTGCTCACCTCGCATCCGGTCCTCTATGTCTGCAATGTCTCCGAGGAGGAAGCCGCGACCGGCAATGCCCACACGAAGGCGGTCGAGGACATGGCCGCTGCCCAGGGCGCATCCGTGGTGGTGATTTCAGCGGCCATCGAGGCCGAGGTGGCCCAGCTCCCGGACGCGGAAGCCAGGGAATATCTGGAAGCCATGGGACTGGAAGAGCCGGGCCTCGACCGGCTGATCCGCGCCGGTTACGACCTCTTGCACCTGATCACCTATTTCACGGTCGGCCCGAAAGAGGCCCGCGCCTGGACCGTCGAGCGGGGCACCAAGGCGCCGGCCGCCGCCGGGGTGATCCACACGGATTTCGAGCGGGGCTTCATCCGCGCCAACACCATCGCCTATCCGGATTTCGTCGGCCTTGGCGGCGAGCAGGCTGCCAAGGAAGCCGGCAAGGCCCGCGACGAAGGCAAGGAATACGTCGTCCAGGACGGCGACATCATGCATTTCCGCTTCAACACCTGAGCGCTTGCCGCAGGCAGGGTTCAGCGCTCATCGAGCAGCACGCGCCGCGCATTGGAGAAGAACTGCCGGCGCACAAGGACCGCGATCACGAAGACCGTCGACGCCAGGAGGGCGAGCGGACCGGCGAACCAGCCCAGATAGGCGAGCGCCATGAACAGCGCCCGCTGGCCGGCCGTGAAATGCCGGCTGGCCAGCACGTTCATCTCGCCGGCTCTCAGCGCCTGGCGCCGCCGTGTGGCACTGTCGGCCTGGTCCGGCTGCTGCACGCCGCCGACAAGGATCGAGCAATAGTTGAACAGACGGTAGGACCAGCCGAACTTGAAGAAGGCATAGACATAGATCAGCGTCAGGCCGACGAGTTTCAGCTCGAACAGCGACCGGCTGATCGCCCCGACCAGCGGCAGGTCCTCGAAGAGGCGCAGCGCCTGCTCGGTCGCGCCCATGGCGGCAAAGCACCCGCCGATGGCAAGCATGGCAACGGTGCCGAAATAGGCCGCGCCCTGCTGCAATCCGCCCAACACGGCCGTATCGACCATCCGCATGTCGCGCTCGGCCATCACGAGCATCCATTCGCGCCTGCCATGCGCCATCAGGCCTGACAGCGAGCGGTGCCTGAGCGGCGTGTGATCGACGGCCAGTTCGAAGGCCAGCCATGCGGCAACGAAGGCACTGAGGGCCGCCAGGTCGGCAACAGCGATCACCTCGAACAAACCATCCATCCCCGCGCGCCCTTTGCTTCCCGGCCCGTCTGCGAGCCATGATTCACGTCAAGGACTTCATGCTCGCCGTGGTGATACTGGCACACATGAATGCATCAGAGAAACCGGCCCTGCGCCGGACGCTGACCCTTCCCCTGCTGGTTTTTTACGGCGTCGGCGTAACGGTTGGCGCCGGTATCTTCGCCCTCATTGGCGAAATCCTGTCGCTGGCGGGAGACAAGGCACCGCTGGCGTTCCTCCTGGCGGGGTTGATTGCCGGTGCGACGGGCTTCTCCTACGCGCTCCTCGTGCGCGTCTTTCCCCGCGCCGGCGGCGAAGCCGTCTTTGTCAACCGCGGTCTGGGCACGATCGCCGGGCGTCTTGCAGGGCTTGGCGTGGTGATAACGGGGATCGTCTCAAGCGCCGTCATCGCGCTCGCCTTCGCTGGCTATGTCCAGGCGCTGATTGCCCTTCCCGCCCCGCTTCTGACAGCCGGCGTGGTGCTCCTGCTGGCGTTCGTCGCCTGGTGGGGCGTGCGCGAAAGCGTCATCTTCGCGGCCGTCATCACCTTACTGGAAGTCGGCACGCTCGTTTTCATCATCCTGTCTGGCATGCCTTTGCTGGCCAATGCGGATGTTATGCTCAGCGCCTTTACGCCGGTGGCCGATCTGGCGGTCATGGCGCCGGTCCTGTCGGGCGCGGTCATAGCCTTTTTCGCCTTCATCGGCTTCGAGGACATCGAGAACATGGCGGAAGAAACGCGCGACCCCGAGCGCACCGCCCCGCGTGCCATCCTTGTGACACTGGCAATCACCATGGTCATCTATGTGGCCTTGTCCGCCATTGCCGTGATGGCGCCGGACCGCGCCGCGATCACCGGTTCCGGCGCGCCGGTCGCCGTCCTCTTTGAAACGGTCACCGGGTGGTCCGGCCAGCCCATCGCCGCCATCGCGGCGATCGCCATGGTCAACGGCATCCTTGTGCAGATCGTGATGGCCGCACGCGTTCTCTATGGCATGGCGAACGAAGGCTTGTTGCCGCGCTGGTTTGCTGCCGTAGACCCGGTTCACCGCACACCAGCGCGGGCAACCTGGGCAGTTGCAGCCGTCATCATCCTGCTGGCGCTCCTGTTCCCGCTGGTGCGGCTGGCGGAAGCGACAAGCCTAGTGACGCTCGTCGTCTTTACCCTGGTCAACCTGTCCCTCTTTTTCATCGCATCGCGGCAACCGGAAACCGGCCTTTTGCCATGGCGCTGGTGGGGACTGGCAGGCGCGGCCATCAGCGCCGGCCTGGCACTCTTTCAGGTCTTGAGCGGCATTACCGGCGGACACTGAAGGCGAACCCAACTGCGTTGACCGCGCCCGCCAGGCGCGGCCGTCTCGGTGAAAGCGCATGAAGATACGCGCAACGCCGGACCTGGCCCCATTCGGGATCGCTTCCCGCTCAGGCCTTTTTCACACCGCAGGTATTGATGCCGAGCAGCGAATAGGGCGGGCACCAGCCAAGTGCCGCCGTTGCGAGCAGAACGACGCCCACGATCAACGCGACCCATCCCCAGGCGCCCGACACCGTGCCCAAGAAATAAAGCGCCAGCAGGACGATGCCGGCAATGGCCCTGATGGCACGGTCAGCCGTGCCCATGTTGTTCTTGAACATTGCAAACTCCCTTGTGACCTCTGCGAACAGCCCCCGGCTTGCCCCGGGACTTTCCGGCTGCTTTGAGATAATGGCAGTTTCAATCCGTATTCTCTGTGACAAGGTCACCGAGGGCGAAAGCCGCCCTCATTCCTGCACGGCCAGGGCCTCAAGGCCGGAGACGTTGCAAAGCCGGATCACGCCGCGGTCCAGTTCCACCAGGCCGCGCGCACGCAGGGCCTCGAGCCTGCGGGAAACCACCTCGCGCGCGGAACCGATGGCCGTGGCAAGCCCCTGGTGTGTCAGGTGCACGGCATTCTGTGGATCCGCCCGTTCAAGGAGCACCCGCGCCAGCCTTTGCTCCACTTTCACGAAGGCGACCTGCTCCAGCAATCGCGTGACATCGTTCAACCGCCCGGCGAAGGAGCGGAACACGAAGGCCCGGAAGCCTGCCGACTGGTCCATCAGCGCCAGGAACTCGCCGCGCGGGAGCACGGAAAAGGAGACCTCCGCCTCCGCGATGCCCTCGCCCGTGTAGGCTTCGCCGCCGAGAAGACCGAGCGTCGTCTGTATGCATGTCTGCCCGCGCTCGACCGTGTAGAGCAGGATTTCGCGGCCCGAGCGCCCTGTCAGATAGACGCCGACGCGGCCTTCGTGAACGAGGATGAATCCGCCCGCCTCATCGCCCGGGCGGAACAGGACAGTGCCGGGCCCGGCCCTGGAAACCGGCAACCGGTCGAGGCTGGCTCGAACCGTGTCGTCAAGCGTGTCGGCGGCGGCTTCCATGCATCCGGTCCATGCTGGCGTCAGGGGGCTTGCGCGATGCTATCGCACGGCTATTGTGCCCGTCCATCTTATTTCGGACCGCATGCATGACCGACACGATTCTGGCCTACGAGGATTTCCGGCCCGGCATGGAAATCGAACTGGGCACCTATGCCGTTTCAGCCGACGAAATCCGTGATTTCGCCAGCCGCTACGACCCCCAGCCGATGCACCTGGACGATGAGGCCGCCGCTGCGGGTCTCTTCGGCGCGCTGACGGCCTCGGGCTGGCATACCGTCTCGATTGCCATGCGCCTCATGTGCGACCACTTCATCCTGAAGTCGACATCGCAGGGTGCGCCGGGCGTCGACTACGTCAACTGGAAACGCCCCGTCTTTGCCGGCGACACACTGACAGGCAAGTGCATCGTCCTGTCCAAGCGCCCGTCGGCCTCCCGGCCGGGGCTGGGATTCGTTCAGATCAGGGGCGAATTCCGCAACCAGCGCGGCGAACTGGTCTGCGAAATGGAAAATGCCGGCATCATGGGCCTGCGCGATCCTGGAGGGAGCGTCGAATGACACTCGGGGAGAAACTGGCCCTCGGCACCATCCATCAGCTTGGGACGCACACCTTCACGCCGGACGAGATCGTCGCCTTTGCCTCGCGTTACGATCCCCAGCGCTTCCATCTCAGCGAGGAGGAGGCCGCCAAGACCCATTTCGGCCGCCTTTGCGCCTCCGGCTGGCATACAGCCGCAATCTGGATGAGCCGCAACGTGGCGGCCGACAAGGCCATGGCGGAACGCTTGCGCGCGGCAGGCGAGACCCCGGTCGAATTCGGACCGGCGCTCGGCCTGAAGAATGTCCGCTGGACCGCGCCGGTCTTTGCGGGCGACACGGTCTCGTTCACGCGCTGTTTCCTGAACCTGAAGCCGCTGGACAAGCGCCCCGGCTGGTTCCTGGCCGCAAAGCACTGCGAGGCCTTCAACGCCGGCGGGAAGAAGGTAATGGAGTTCGACAGCGCCCAGATGCTGCGCGACGGGGCGGCTTGAGCAGCAACCCCTGTGAGGCCGCGGAGGCAGGCTAAACGCTCGCCATGCTTCAGGCAGCCCGTCCCTTATGCCCAGTGCTAGTCAGTGGCCCTCGAACTCGACCAGCGTGCGGACGGTCACGCCGAGCGCTTCCAGCTTGCTGCGCCCGCCGATCTCCGGCAGGTCGATGACAAAGCACGCCGAGACGACATCGGCGCCCATCTGCTGGAGTAGCTTGACCGCACCCTCGGCCGTGCCGCCGGTCGCGATGAGATCGTCGACAAGGATAACCTTCTGGCCGGGCTGCACCGCGTCCTTGTGCATCTCCATTTCGTCCACGCCGTATTCCAGGCTGTAGGCGATCGAAACGGTCTCGTGCGGCAGCTTGCCCTTCTTGCGGATCGGCACGAAGCCGGATGACAGCTGGTGGGCCATGGCACCGCCGAGAATGAACCCGCGCGCCTCGATGCCGGCCACGTGGTCGATCTTGGACCCCGCCCACGGATGGACCAGTTCATCGACAGCCCTGCGAAAGGCCCGCGCATCACCGAGCAGCGTGGTGATGTCGCGGAAGATGATCCCGGGCTTGGGATAGTCGTGGATGGCGCGAATGGACGCGCGGAGCGTCTCGGCGAGCGTGCGGTTCATGAATGCCCCTTGGTTGCATGATCCGTGGATGGACGTGAGCGGCTACCGCCTTTTCTTAACCGGCGGCGGAGAAAAGAAAAGGGCGCCACAGGGGCGCCCCATCAACTTTTCCGGTCACGGACACAGGGAAATCAGTGTCCGACGCTCGACCAGACCTTGCGCTTCGTCAGGTAAAGCAGGCCGCCGAAGACGAGCAGGAAGACAACGACGCGGAAGCCGGTCTTCTTGCGATCTTCAAGCTTCGGCTCCGCCGCCCACATCATGAAGGCCGCGATGTCCTTGGAATACTGGTCCAGCGTCTCCGGGGAGCCGTCGTCATAGGTCACGTAGCCGTCATCGATGGGCTTCGCCATGGCCAGCGACTGCCCGGCGATGAAGTACGGATTGTAGTAGGTGCCTTCCGTGATCTCCATGCCTTCCGGCGGCTGTTCGTCATAGCCGGTCAGCAGCGCATGGATGTAATCGGGACCCTGCTCCTGGTACATCGTGAAGACATCGAACACGAAGTTCGGGAAGCCGCGCTCAACGGCCCGTGCCTTGGCCAGCAGCGAGAAGTCCGGCGGCGCGGCGCCGTTGTTCGCCGCTGCCGCAGCCTGGTCATTGGGGAACGGCGACGGGAAGTAGTCGGACGGGATGGCGGGACGGGTGAACATCTCGCCATCGTTGTTGGGTCCGTCCTCGACCTCATATTCGGCGGCGAAGGCCTTGACCTGCTCCTCCGAGTAGCCGAGGTCCGCCAGGTTGCGGAACGCGACGCGCTTGAGACCATGGCAGGCAGCGCAGACTTCCTTGTAGACCTTCAGGCCGCGTTGCAACTGCCCCTTGTCATAATGACCGAACGGGCCGGCAAAGCTCCATTCCTGGTATTCGGGTTTCTTGAGGGGGTAACCGGCGGCACTTGCGCCGGTGACGAGCGCAAGGCCCAGTCCGAGAGCCGCGAAACCCTTGAGGATCGTTTTCATCATTCAGTCCTTTTCAAGCCTTGCGTCTCAGCCCTTGGTTTCCGGTGCCGCGGTTGCGCCGGCAGGCTGCGCATGCGCGCCGCCCTTGTTCTTCTCCAGCACCGCTTCGGTAATGGAATTCGGCAGCCGCTTCGGCGTCTCGATCAGGCCGAGCACCGGCATGATGATCAGGAAGAACGCGAAGTAGTAGAGCGTGCCGATCTGCGCCATGGTGACGTAGGCTCCTTCCGCCGGGCGCGAGCCGAGCCAGCCAAGGAAGATCGTGCAGATGACGAAGAGCCAGAAGAACAGCTTGTACCACGGCCGGTAGACGGCCGAGCGCACCTTCGAGGTATCCAGCCAGGGCAGGACGAAGAGCACCGCGATCGAGCCGAACATGGCAAGCACGCCGCCGAGCTTGGAGTCGATCGGGCCGATGTTGAAGGTGATGGCACGCAGGATCGCGTAGAACGGCAGGAAGTACCATTCGGGCACGATGTGAGCCGGCGTCACCAGCGAGTTGGCCGGGATGTAGTTGTCCGGATGGCCGAGGAAGTTCGGCATGTAGAACACGAAATAGGCGAACACGGCCAAGAAGGCGACCATCGCGAACGCGTCCTTGATCGTCGCATAGGGCGTGAACGGCACCGTGTCCGTCTTGTGCTTCACCTCGATCCCGGTCGGGTTGGTCTGCCCGGTCACGTGCAGGGCCCAGACATGCAGGATCACCACGCCGACCAGCATGAAGGGCAGCAGGTAGTGCAGCGAGAAGAAGCGGTTGAGCGTCGGATTGTCCACCGCGAAGCCGCCGAGCAGGAACTGCTGGATCGGCTCGCCGACCACCGGGAAGGCGGTGAAGAAGCCGGTGATGACGGTGGCGCCCCAGAAGGACATCTGGCCCCAGGGCAGGACGTAACCCATGAAGGCCGTCGCCATCATCAGGAAGAAGATAAGCACGCCGAGAATCCAGAGCAGCTCGCGCGGCGCCTTGTAGGAACCGTAGTAGAGGCCGCGGAAAATGTGGATATAGACGGCGATGAAGAAGAAGGACGCGCCGTTGGCGTGCATGTAGCGCAGCAGCCAGCCGGAATTCACGTCACGCATGATCTTCTCGACCGAGTCGAACGCGATCCGCGTGTCGGCCGCGTAGTGCATTGCCAGCACCACACCGGTCAGGATCTGCACGACCAGCATGATCGCCAGGATGCCGCCGAATGTGTAGGCATAGTTCAGGTTGCGCGGTACCGGGAACGCCACGAAGGAATCATAGGCGAGCCGGGGCAGCGGCATGCGCGCATCGATCCACTTCTCGATGCCGGTTTTCGGTGTGTAGCTGGAATGTCCGCTCATTGGTCTTGTGTCCCTGTCCCTTACCCGATGCGGATCGTCGTATCGGAGATGAAAGCATACTCGGGAATATGCAGGTTCTCCGGAGCCGGGCCCGAACGGATCCGGCCGGCCGTGTCATAGTGCGAGCCGTGGCAGGGGCAGAACCAGCCGCCGAAATCGCCCGCCTGGCCGAGCGGCACGCAACCCAGGTGGGTGCACGAGCCGATCATGACGATCCAGTTTTCCTTGCCCTCGCCCGCCGAGCGCGCCACGTCGGTGGCTTCGGCATCGCCGGCAAGGTTCGCATTGCGCGCGACCGGGTCCTTGAGATCGGCCAGCGGCGTCGCATTGGCTTCCTCGATCTCCTTTTCCGTGCGGTTGCGGATGAAGATCGGCTTGCCGCGCCATTTCGCCGTCAGCGACATGCCCGGCTCAAGCGCGGAAACGTCGACCTCGATCGAGGCGAGCGCCAGGGTGGAGGCGTCGGGACGCATCTGGTCGATGAACGGCCACACGGCGAAGGCCGTCCCGACCACGCCCGTCATCCCGGTCGCGATGTACAGAAAATCCCGGCGATTGTGCTCGGAAACTTCGTTTGCGCTCATAGGTCTGTTCCTTGTACCTGAACAATGCCGGCTGCCCCCGCTTTGGCTTGCCATGCCCGAGCCGGGAATGACGGAGCGGCCAGACGGAATCCCTCTGCATTTGGCGAATGCTTCTATTGACGATGCCAGCCCTTGTCCAGACTGGAGAAAGGTAGAACGGCTATTTGTCGCGGGATTTCACGAGAAGCTTTCAAAGGCGCGGCTTCAGCAGGCGCCGAGCCGCACGAGCACTTCCCGGGGGATGCCCATTTCGCGGATCAGCGCATCGTGGCGGCGCAATCCGATGAGTTCACGCTGGATGAAATAGGCATGCACCGCGCGTGCCGCGTCCTTCAGCCGATCCGGCCTCGAAGGATCGTCGCGCGCGGTCCGCCTGAGCGCGGCAAGCGCGGCCTCGACCCGCCGGCCGGCCATGCCGAGCGACACGGCCATGTCCGCCGCCGCCTCGTACTGGAAGGCGGCGGCTAGCGGATCGTCGCCCGCTCCCTGCCCGATCCTCGTCGATGACTTGGGAAAACTGGTCATTCAACAACGCGTTCCACGACCTGAAGGACGATGACATCCGGGTCGAAACGCTCGATCATGGCACGGTCGAACCCGCCTTGCTGGTGGTGCAACCATAGCACGGATGCGAAATGCTGCGCAAAGAGCGGCCTGAACAGGCCGAAGGTGAAGGAGTCGCCGATCACTGCAATGCTCAGCTTCGACGCCGGATCGGCCACCGCGCCTTCCGCTATCAGGTAGGGGGCCATGCCGGCCACGGAATTGCCATCGGCTTGCGTCAACGCTTCCGTGGTGATCCCCTGCATCGAGAACAGGGGCTGCCTGAACACGGGCATCTGTTCACCCCTGGAAACGCCCTCGCCGTTGATCGTCGCAAAGTCGCCTTCGCGGTCAATGGACTTCGTTCCGGCATAGACCCCGCCCACCGTGCCATGGACCGGCTCCACGCCGAGTATTTCCACCAGGCGGTTGAAGATGAACAGCGCGCCCAGCTGATTCCAGTGCGTGTCGCGTTTCCAGTAGAGCGGACCCGTTCCCTTGGCAGCGTCAAGGATCGCCTTGCTGTCGATATAGGCGATGCCGCGCTCGGCCAGGCCGGCTTGGACCAGCGCGGCGGTATCCGGACCCCGCCTGTCCGGAAGATACCCTGCAGGCAGGAATTCCGGATAGATCGAGTGCTTGTCCGGCGCCAGCATGAAGACGAAACGTCTCCCGGCACGCACCTGCCGTTCATGCAGTTCATTGGCAATTCCGGTCCAGTATTCCGCGCCCGCCACATCGGCGAACCGGCCGCGATGGCGGTTTCGCAAGCTGCCGGAATTGTAGAATCCCCAGCCGTCGACGCCCTCGACAACCGCCCCGCCCCGCCCGCCGTCGCGCAGGAAGGCGGCGGCATCCTTCATGTCGCCCGCCAGGCCGAAGGCCGAGTCCGCGAAGCCCTCCAGGCTGCGCCGCCAGTCGGTGTCCTGCCACGGGCAGACCCGCATCCGCATCTGGCAGGCTGCGAAATCGGGCAGACGGGCGATCAGTGGCGCGGACGGGATCGCAAGCACGAGGGCCACGACAAGGAGATAGCCGCCGAGGAGGAAATACCGGAAGGCTGTGCTGCTCGTCCACATCGCGTCAGAACCGGAAATAGAGGAACGGATTGTAGCGGGCGTCCGCCAGAAGCGTGAGCGAAACGGCAAACAGGCCAAGGGAAATCCAGTTGCGCATGACCAGCCGGTTTTGCAATGCGCTCATGGGCAGCACACGTGCAGCCCCGTCACCGGCCATGCCGAAGACGCCGTTCCACACCCGCTGCGGCGTCAGCGCCAGAATGGTTCCGGCAGCCAGCGCGAAATACCAGACGGGTCCGAACGCCTGCCCGAAGGCTTCGTCCATCACGCCATTGCCGGAAAACCCGGCCATGGCGCGGAAATAGGCCAGTGCTTCGGCCAGGCTGTCCGCCCTGAACCAGACCCAGGATGTCAACACGGCAAGCAGGCAATAGGCCTGGCTGGCCAGCGCCGGCATCCGGGGCAGCCAGCGCCCCAGCCACGCCCGCTCCACCACCAGGAAGACACCATGGTGCAGGCCCCAGATGACGAAGGTCCAGCTGGCCCCGTGCCACAGGCCGCACAGCAGAAACACGATCATCAGGTTGGCGTAGGTGCGGGCCGGCCCGGCGCGATTGCCACCCAGCGGAATGTAGAGATAGTCGCGGAACCAGCGCGACAGCGACATGTGCCAGCGCCGCCAGAACCCTGTCACGGAGCGTGCGGTGTAGGGCAGCCGGAAATTGCGCGGAAAGCCGAAGCCGAGCACGAGGCCCAGACCGATGGCCATCAGGCTGTAGCCGGAGAAGTCATAGTAGATCTGCAGGCTGTAGGAGACGATGCCCACCCAGGCCTCCCCGGCATCGAGCGCCGTCCCGTTGGCGAAGGCAACGTCGGCGACGCGGCCGACCTCGTTGGCGATCATCACCTTCTGCGCCAGCCCGATGATGAAGACCCGCACGCCGATGACACTGCGCCACAGGCTGTGACGGCGGTGCGAGATCTGCCGCGCCACGGTCGCGTAGCGCACGATGGGGCCGGCGACGAGCTGCGGGAACATGGTGATGTAGAGCGCCACATGGCTCGCCCGCCGCTCTGCCGGTGCCGCGCCGCGCTTGATGTCGACAAGGTAGGAGATCGCCTGGAAGGAAAAGAAGGAAACGCCGAGCGGCAATTCGACGCCGGGCGCGGGAATGCCCCCGCCCGTCACCGCATTGACGGTCTCGACCGCGAAATCCGCGTATTTCGCGATGCCGAGGACCGCCAGGTTCCAGGCCACGCCTGCCGCGAGCGCGCCCTTCACGCCCTTGGCGATGGCCAGGCCCGCCTGCCAGTTGACCGCGACGCTGATCAGCAGCACCGCGACGAAGACGGGCTCGCCATAGGCATAGAAGATCAGGCTCGCCGTCAGCAGGACCGCATTCTTCGCCTCCGTGCCGCGCGCAAGCCAGTATCCGGCCAGGAACAGGGGCAGGAAGAGATAAAGGAACAGGTTGGAACTGAAGACCATGTGCCCGCCAAGCCGTTGAGCCGGACCATGCTTTTAGACGCAGCCGCGTTTGGTGCCAAGACGCCTGCCGCACGCAGGCGGGCCCCGCGCTACCGGCCGGCTGCCATCCTGTCGACGAGCGCGCCGTAGACAGCCTTCACCCTGCCCCGTGCCTGCGGCGACAAGGCTGCGTAATTGCGCAGGCCCGGCGCGGAGTTCACCTCGATGACGTGATAGTCCCGGGCAGACGCGGCGATATCCGCCGTCATGATGTCCACCCCCGCGAAGACCAGCCCGCAGGCATGCGCCGCCCGCGCGGCAATCGAGAGGAAATCCGGATGGACAAGGCCCGTCATGTCGGCGGACCGCCCGCCGGTGGACAGGTTGGCGTTGGGCATCAGCACGACGCGCTGCCCTGCCGCCGGCACCGAAGCCGGCTCCAGCCCCTGCGCCGCCAGTTCGGCCGCGATGCGCGGATCGTCGGGGGCAAGCCCCGCCGGCCGGTCCTCGCGGCGAAAGGCATCCAGTGCCTGCGCGACGAGATCGGCCACAGAGGAAAGCCCGTCTCCCGTCACCGTGAAAGGCGCACGTTCATAGGCAGCCATGACCTTTCCGTCGAGCACCACGAGACGGTAGTCGCGGCCCGTCGCCGGAACCTGGAGCAGCGCCTTGTCTGCCGTCTCGAAAATGTCGCGGATACCCTCGAACAGGCGCTCCACCGACGTCACCTTCATCACACCCTTGCCGGCCGTACCCTCGTTGGGCTTGAGAAACAGCGGAAAGCCGTGACGGTTCGCGAAGGCGAGCGCCGGCTCGGCAAAGGCCAGCCCCGCTGCCAGCGATTTGCTTTTCAGCGCCAGTTCGGCCCGGTAGCGCGGGCTGAACAGCAGCACGCCTTCCGGCGTGGACAGCCCGCTTCCCGCCAGCAATTGCGCGCTGTAGGCCTTGTCGCGGGCAAGCTGGCTGGCGCCCTGCCCGTTGATGTCGAAGGCGGTGCCCATGAAGAACGCACGCCGTCCGTCCGGATATTCGATGGCGCCGGAATAGCCGTAGCGCCTGTCGCCATGAAGCGTGCAGCCCCGTTCGGCGCAGACCTCCTGCAGGAGCGAATAGACGAAATGGCCGCGCGCGCCTTCCGCGTCGAGAGGCTGGAATGTCATGCGGCGCGCTCCATTGGCTATTCCGCCGCCTCGCTGCGTTGGACGCGCTCCGCCAGGAAACCGCCGGACTGGCGGGCCCACAGCCGGGCATAGAGACCGCCCGCGTCAACCAGTTCGTCATGCGTGCCCGTCTCGACGATGGCGCCCTTGTCCACCACGATCAGCCGGTCCATGGCGGCGATGGTGGAAAGCCGGTGGGCAATGGCGATCACCGTCTTGCCCTCCATAAGGTCGGCCAGCTTGTCCTGGATCGCCGCCTCGATCTCCGAATCCAGCGCGGATGTCGCCTCGTCGAGGATCAGCACCGGCGCGTCCTTGAGCATCATGCGGGCAATGGCAATCCGCTGGCGCTGGCCGCCGGACAGCTTCACGCCGCGCTCGCCCACATGCGCCTCATAGCCCTTGCGTCCCTTCATGTCGCTGACGGTCTGGATGAAGTCATGTGCCGCCGCGCGCCGTGCAGCCGCCTCGATTTCCGCCTGGGATGCGCCGGGCCGGCCATAGGCGATGTTGTCGCTGATCGATCGGTGCATGAGCATCGGTTCCTGCGCCACCACGCCGAACTGCGCGCGCAGCGAAGCCTGTGTCAGGTCGCGCACATCGACGCCGTCCAGCGTGATGCGCCCGCCCTCGACATCGAACAGCCGCAGCAGAAGATGCACGATCGTCGTCTTGCCCGCCCCTGACGGACCGACCAGCGCCACCTTCTCGCCAGGCCGGATTTCCAGGTTGAGCCCCTCGATCACGCCTTCGCCCTTGCCATAATGGAAAGTCACGTCCTCGAAGCGAACATGGCCTTTGGCCCGTTCCATGACCCTGGCCTGCGGGCGGTCCGTGATGGCCGGCGCGACCGAGATGGTGGCCGCGGAATCCTGAACCGTCGCGAAATCGCGCACCAGCCCGTTCATGGCAAACATCAGCCAGCCCGACATGTGGGCAAGCCGGAACGTCAGCCCCACCGCCGTCGCCACGGCGCCGGTGGTCAGCGCGCCCTCCATCCAGCCGGATACGGCCAGCCAGCCTGTCACGCCCATCATCAGCCCGCTGAGCGCGACGACCGAGGCCCGAACGGCGGTGATGGCGCGGACCTGCGCGCGCGAGGCTTCAAGCTGGTCCTCCATCGCCTCGCGCACATAGGCGTGTTCGCGCCGCCCGCTGTCGAACAGCTTGACAGCCATGATGTTGGTGAAGGCGTCGACCATGCGTCCGTTGGAGACCGAGCGCATGTCGGCCACCTTCTTGCTGCGCGCCCGCACCTTCGGCATCAGCTTCCAGCCGATCGCAACATATCCGGCGAGCCAGACCGCGACCGCCAGTCCCATGACCGGATCGAGCGTGGTCAGGATGGTGAAGGTGAGGATGATGAAGACGACGAAGTTCCAGAAGGTCTGAAGGATGCCGGTCATGAAGTCGCTGACCGATTGTCCCGCCTGCATCACCTTGGTCGCGATCCGGCCGGCGAAATCGTTCTGGTAGAAGCCGTAAGGCTGCTCGATCACGCGCCGGAACGCCTGCCAGCGCACCCGCGTGTAGAACCCCGGCGCGATGACCACCTGCTCGACGATCGTGCCGGCGATCAGCACCGCGGTGCGTCCCAGCAGCACCAGCGCCAGGAGGCCGAGTAGTTGCGGCCAGTGGTCGCTGATCAGGGTTGCAGGCTCCGCGCCGTCGAGAATGTCGATCAGCCAGCCGAGCGCCCAGTAGAGGCCGGCCTCGACCAGACCGGTCAGGCCGCCGGCAACGAAGGCCGCGATGAACGGTCCCTTTGCCTGGACGGCGAAATGGCGGATGAAGTCCATCGCCTGCCGCGGCAGGACATCCCGGTCCGTGTCGCCGAACGGATTGATGATCCGCTCCGCGCGGTGGAGCAGCCAGCCGACAGGATTGCGACGCTCGCTCATTCCGCCGCTTCCGTTTCTGTCTCGCCCTCGTCGATGAGGAAACCGCCGGACTGGCGCGCCCAGAGCTGGGCGTAAAGCCCGCCGGCGGCCACCAGTTCGTCATGCGTGCCGGTTTCGACGATGGCGCCCTCGTCCATCACCACAAGCCGGTCCATCGCCGCGATGGTGGACAGCCGGTGGGCGATGGCGATCACCGTCTTGCCCTCCATCAACCGGTAGAGATTGTCCTGGATGGCGGCTTCCGCTTCCGAATCGAGCGCGGAGGTCGCCTCGTCGAGGATCAGGATCGGCGCATCCTTGAGCATGACGCGGGCAATGGCGATGCGCTGGCGCTGGCCGCCGGACAGCTTCACCCCGCGCTCGCCGACATGGGCATCGTAGCCGGTCCGGCCCTTCGCATCCGCTAGTCCGCAAATGAAGTCATGGGCTTCCGCACGCCGCGCCGCTTCCTCCATCGCCGTGTCCGGAGCATCCGGCCGGCCGTAGAGGATGTTGTCGCGCACCGAGCGGTGGAGCAGCGAGGTATCCTGCGTCACCATGCCGATGGCGGCCCGCAGGCTCTCCTGCGTCACGTCCGCGATTTCCTGGCCGTCGATCAGGATGCGCCCGCCCTCCACGTCATGGAAGCGCAGCAGCAGGTTGACCAGCGTGGACTTGCCCGCCCCCGAGCGGCCGACCACGCCGATCTTCTCGCCTGGCCTCACCTCGAGGTTCAGCCGCTCGATGACGCCCTTGCCCTTGCCGTAGTGGAACGTCACGTCCTCGAAACGGACATGGCCCTCGTCGACGCTCAGCGCCCGTGCGCCGGAACGGTCAGTGACCGAATGAGGTCGTGACAGCGTCTGCATGCCGTCAATGGCCATGCCGATATTCTCGAACAGGCCCGACAGTTCCCACATGATCCAGTGGCTCATGCCGTTGAGCCGCAGCACCAGCCCCAGCCCGATGGCCACCGCCCCTGCCGTGACCCCGGAGCCGAGCCACAGCCAGATGCCGACCGCGCCGACGGCGAACAGCAGGCCGTTGTTGAGAAGCGCCAGCATCACTTCCAGCTTGGTGACAAGACGCATCTGCGGGTGCACGGTCGTCAGGAAATCGCGCATCGACTGGCGCGCATAGGCTTCCTCGGCGCGGGCATGGGAAAACAGCTTCACCGTCATGATGTTGGTGTAGCTGTCCACGATGCGCCCCGTCATGGCTGAACGCGCATCGGCCTGCGTCTCGGATATGTCGCGCATCCTGGGCAGGAAATGGCGGAGCGTCAGGCCGTAGCCGATGAGCCAGACGAGAAACGGCACCATAAGTGCCACGTCGAAGCTGGCAATCAGCGCCAGCGTGCCGAAGACATAGACCCCGACATAGACGAACACGTTGACCGCCTTCATCAGCGTATCGCGCACGCCGAGCGCGGCCTGCAGCAGTTTCGTGGCGACGCGGCCGGCGAATTCGTCCTGGTAGAACGCCATCGACTGGCGCAGCAGGTAGCGATGGCCGAGCCAGCGGATGATCATCGGGAAATTGCCGATCACCGTCTGGTGCAGGATCAGCGAATCGATGAGCGTCAGCGCCGGCAGGATGACGAGGATCACCGCCCCCATCCAGACCAGTTGCCAGAACTCGGTCTCCAGGAAACTCTCCCGGTCGGCAGCCGCCAGCCAGTCCACGACATTGCCGAGAAAGGCGAAGAGCGTGACCTCGAATACCGCGATCAGCGAGGAAAAGAAGGCGATGAGCACCAGCCAGGGCCAGATCAGGCGCGAGAAATGCCAGACGAACGGCCACAGGGCCGCCGGAGGCTGTTCCGGCACCTGCTCCGGGAACGGATCGATCCGTGCCTCGAACCATCTGAACAATGCAGCGACCATGCGCGCGGTCTCTCCTGGCGTTCTGGCTGCGGCCGCGCCGCAGCCGGCACTTATAGGCCCGCAAGGTGGCGCTGTCATGTCGCTTGGCAAGCGTCTGCTGACACGCTACGTGATCGCGCCATGAGCCAAGAGCTGCGCATCGCCCTTTTCCAGCCGGACATTCCCGGCAATACCGGCACCATCATCCGAACCGCCGCCTGCCTCGGCTTGGGCGTCGACATCATCGCACCGGCCGGCTTCGACTTTTCCGACCGCGCGCTCAAGCGCTCCGGCATGGATTACGTCGAACTTGCCGCGGTGAGACGGCATGACGACTGGACCGCCTTCGACGCCTGGCGGAGGCAAGAGGGCCGGCGGCTCGCACTCTTCACGACGCAGGGCGCGCTGCCTTACACCGCCTTCGCGTTCCGTCCGGGCGACATCCTGCTTTTCGGCCGGGAAAGCGCCGGTGCGCCGGACTTCGTCCACCAGGCGGCCGATGCCCGCCTTCTCATTCCCATGATTGAGGGCCGGCGCAGCCTCAACCTCGCCGTCTCGGCCGCGATGGCGGCAGGCGAGGCGATCCGCCAGTTGCGCTGATCAGTCGGCGCTTTTCAGCCGGCGCATTGTGAACTCGATCACGTCGCCCGGCCATTCGCTCCAGCTTTCGATCTCCGTCCAGTAGGCCTGGCGCGGATAACGGGCGAGGAATTCGCGCGCCTTCTCGCGCGCCTGCGGGCGCGGCAACCGGAAGGTTTCGCGCACGAAGCCGTCGCGCGGCATGCGCTCGCCCCTGGCGCGGCTCTCGTCGAGGCGCCGCTTCAGGCCGTCCAGCGGAGGACGGGTGGGAACACGCATGACAAACACTCCCGGAGCCTCTATTCGTGAAAAATATTAGGGACGGATACCGCGCCTGGCGAGTCTTTTTCTGGCCGTCGCGGCAATTGCAGATTGAGGAGGCAAGATGGAACGGCCCGACATTCCCGCCGGCCTGCCGGATGGCATCGAGGAGAAGAAGACGCTGGCCAGGGCCTGGTTCGAGGAACTGCGCGACCGTATCTGCGCCGGTTTCGAGGCACTGGAGGACGAGGTGCCCGAACCGCATGGCGGTGGCGAACCCGGCCGCTTCGAACGCCGCGAATGGCAACGCGACGAGGGCCGCGGTGGCGGTGGTGTCATGTCCATGATGCATGGCCGCCTGTTCGAGAAGGTCGGCGTCCATACCTCGACCGTCCATGGCGAGTTCTCGCCGGAATTCCGCAACCAGATCCCCGGCGCCAACGAGGATCCGCGCTTCTGGGCGTCCGGCATTTCGCTGATCTGCCACCCGGTCAACCCCAACGTCCCCGCCGTGCACATGAACACCCGCATGGTGGTGACGACACGCCAGTGGTTCGGCGGCGGCGCGGACCTGACGCCGGTGCTCGACCGGCGCCGCACCCAGGACGACCCCGACGCCCTCACCTTCCACAAGGCGATGAAATTCGTCTGCGACAAGCACGCCGGCGTCGCCGACCACGAACGCTACAAGGCCTGGTGCGACGAATATTTCTTCCTGCCGCACCGCAACGAACCGCGCGGCATCGGCGGCATATTCTACGACTGGCTGCATTCACCGGACGAAAAGGGGGGATGGGACGCCGATTTCGCATTCACCCAGGATGTCGGCCGGACCTTCCTCGTCGCCTATACCCATATCGTGCGCCAGAATTTCGCGGCCGCCTGGACCGATGCCGACCGCGAGGAACAACTCGTGCGGCGCGGGCGCTACGTGGAATTCAACCTGCTCTACGATCGCGGCACCATCTTCGGCCTGAAGACCGGCGGCAACATCGATTCCATCCTGTCGTCCATGCCCCCGGTGGTGAAGTGGCCGTGAGCGCCCTACATGCGAAAAGGCGGTCGGTCATTGACGGCTGTCACAACAGCGGCCGCTTTTCGCCCTATAATGAAATGCTCTGGCTAACAGCACAGGAGGAAAAGCCATGAAGGAATTCCATTGTGGATCGCTCGTTCCGGGCTGTGACTGGCATACCCGCCATGAGGACGAGGCTGAGGTGATCCGCCGCGCGGTGGAGCATCTGCGCACCACCCATGGCGAAACCATCATCCGCGAAAGCATGCTGGATGCGATCCGGTCCAAGATCACCCGCGGCGGCGAGGCTGCCTGACGGAAATCCGTTCTTTCCGGCCCGGCACGTCCGGGCCGGCTAGTCTCGCGGCTCGCTGGCGCCCGTTTTCTCCCGCGCAAGGGCGAGCAGATCGTCCCTCGTGAGTGCAAAACCCGACGACACCCAGGCGTCCTCGAGCGTGGCGAGAAGACGCCCCATGGCTGGTCCGGCCGGGATCCCGGCATCCCCGAGATCCTTTCCGCGAACCGGCATCACGGGGCGCTGGAATGCCAGCGCCTGTTTCCATTGATGAAGGCGCAGGGCGTGCGCCCGCATCTGCCTGTCCGAAACCGTTGCCGGGGAACTGGCCGAAGCCAGGGCCAGCGCGATGCGGTCGCGCACGCCCTGTTCGGGGCCGCGATAGAGCAGCCTGGCGAGACCGCCGTCTGACACATCTTCCGGGGGCGTCTCGGCGAAAGACCATTCGCGCAGGCGCTTGCGCTCGTCGCCCGACAGGCGCAGGCGTTCTGCCAGTCCCTCCATGCGGGCGCTGTCCGGAGGCAGCATGGTTTCCAGGCGCAGCATCGCGTCGGCAGGCAGCCCGGCATGGCCTTCCGCGGCCAGCAGGCCGTGAATGCCGTCAATGCCCCATTTCTCGCTCTCCGGCAGGATGGCGGTCAGAACACCGGTCTGGCGCATCCACAGCAGCGCGCGCGAGGGGTCGGGTGCGCTGAGCAGCTTCTTCATTTCCGCCCAGACGCGTTCGGCCGACAACCGGTCCATGCCGCCCTTGAGCCGCGCGCAGGCTTTCAGACCCTCCGCATCCGGCCGGCCATGCCCGTACCAGGCGAAAAAGCGGAAGAAACGCAGGATGCGCAGATAATCCTCGCGGATACGTGTTTCCGCGTCGCCGATGAAGCGCAAGGTGCGTGTTTCCAGGTCCGCAAGCCCGCCCACATGGTCGACCACCTCGCCGTCCGCCTTCGCGTAGAGCGCGTTGATGGTGAAATCGCGGCGTTCCGCATCCGTCTTCCAGTCCCGTCCGAACCGGACGGTCGCATGGCGGCCATGAGTCTCGACGTCGCTGCGCAACGTCGTCACTTCGTGCGGGATACCGTTGGCGATCACGGTGATCGTGCCGTGCTCATAGCCCGTCGGCACCGCCTTGAACCCGGCGGCTTGCGCCCGCACGATCGTTTCGTCCGGCAAGGTCGTCGTGGCGATGTCGATGTCGCTGACCGCCTGGCCAAGCAGCGTGTTGCGCACCGCGCCACCGGCGATGCGGGCTTCCTCACCGCCCTCGGACAGGGCGGACAGGAGCGCTTGCAGGCCCGGCTCATCGAGCCAGCCGGCCCTGCCGGCCAGGGAAACGGTGCCGTTCACGCATAAAGCCTTTCATAGATGGTCCGGATGATCCCGGCGGTGACGCCCCAGATGTAGCGGTCTCCATGCGGCATCGTCCAGAAGAAGCGCTCCTGGCCTTCCCAGACGCGGCTCTTGCGAACGTGGTTCGCAGGGTTCATCAGGAATGCCAGCGGCACCTCGAAAATGGCCGCCACTTCCTCCGGATTGGCAGCGACTTTGGCGTCGGGGTCCACGAGCCCGAAAATGGGCGCGATCCGGTAACCGCTTCCCGTCAGGTAGTCCGGCATCCGCCCGAACACCTCCACCCTGTCCGGTGCGATGCCTATTTCCTCATGCGTCTCGCGCAGCGCCGCGGCCTCCGGCGTGGCGTCCTCCGGGTCGATGCGCCCGCCCGGAAAGGCCACCTGGCCGGAATGGCTGCGCAGGGTCTCGGTTCGCTGGGTCAGGATGACGTTCGGCCCGCCGGCGCGCTCGACCAGCGGAACGAGCACCGCGGCATCGCGCAATTGCGGCTTGACGATGAGGTGGCGCAGTGCCGGATTGAGATGGTGGTCGCCGTGATCGTCGGTGCCGAACGGTCCGTCTTCATGGGACAGCCGCGCGCGCAGGTCCGCGACCGTGAAGCCGGCCGCCATATCGCTCACGGTCATTGCGACAGGGCCTCCAGCCGCTCCATCGTCATCATCGGGAAAACGGCGCCGTTGGAGCGCAGCGCGAACATCTCGGTTCCGTCGATGGTGACCGTCTCGCCCAGGGCGACGAGATCATACATCACCGCGCGCGAGACCAGCGCCTCCAGCCGTCCGCGGACATGCACATAGGGCTTCAATCCGCCCGTACCATCCTCGTCGACGAAGCGCAGCGGATGGTCCGCCCCCGCCTCCACCAGGTCGCCGACATTGGTGCGGAATGTCACCACCTGCTCCTCCCCGCTCCCGCTCGCCACCGCCTCGACAGCCACGAAGGGCGCGTCCTCCACGCGGATGAGCACCTTTTCCACAGGCGTGACGAGATAGGTCTCGCCGTCGTCGTCCTTGCGCAGGACGGTGGAGAAGAGCCGCACCAAGGCTTCCCGGCCGATGGGCGTGCCCATGTAGAACCATGTCCCGTCGCGGCGGATTTCCATGTCGATGGCGCCGCAATGCTCCGGGTTCCAGCGTTCCACCGGCGGCAAGCCCCGGTCCTTGCCCACGGCGCGGCTGATCAGGGCTTCAAGCCCGGCGCTCTCGCGGGCTGCGGAAAGGCCGCCTGGCGGCGTCCCGGCGGGGTCGGTTTTGTTCGTCATGGTCACGAAATAGTCACCGTTATTGCGCTTGTCAGCCCTGTTGGCTGGTTTAATTTGAGCGAAGACGCAATCATCCTGTTGGTCAAGCGTCTCGGATTCGGCCAGGAAAAGGAAGTCCATGATGAGCCTGATGCCCCCTGACAAGCCGTTGAGCGAAGAGCAGATGGTCGCCGAGGCCGAAGCGGCCCTGGCCGACATCGCGAAGGCGCGAGAGGCGGTGGGCGAGGTCATCTTCGGACAGGAAAGCGTGGTGGAGCGCGCCATCGTGGCGCTGCTGGCCGGGGGCCATGCGCTGCTGGTGGGCGTGCCGGGCCTCGCCAAGACCAAGCTGGTCGACACGCTCGGCTCGGTGCTCGGTCTCGATGCCCGCCGCATCCAGTTCACCCCGGACCTCATGCCGTCCGACATCCTGGGATCGGAAGTGATGGAAGAGGACGAGAACCGGCGCCGCTCTTTCCGCTTCATCCCCGGACCGGTCTTCGCCCAGCTTCTCATGGCCGACGAGATCAACCGCGCATCGCCGCGCACCCAGTCGGCCCTGCTCCAATCCATGCAGGAATACCACGTCACGGTCGCCGGCCACCGCCATGACCTGCCCTCGCCGTTCCATGTCCTTGCCACCCAGAACCCGCTCGAACAGGAAGGCACCTATCCGCTTCCCGAAGCCCAGCTTGACCGCTTCCTGATGCAGATCGACATCCTTTACCCGGAACTGGAGGCAGAGCGCCGCATCCTGCTGGAAACCACTGGCACCGGAGACGCGAAGGCGCGCAATGTCATGTCCGCCGACCGCCTGCTGCAAATCCAGCAGCTTGTCCGCCGCATGCCGGTGCCCGAAAGCGTGGTCGAGGCCATCCTGAAGCTGGTCCGCTCCGCCCGTCCGGGAAATGGCAATGCGGAAACCGACCGTCATGTCGCCTGGGGCCCCGGCCCGCGCGCCAGCCAGGCGCTGACCCTTTGCGCCCGTGCCCGTGCCCTCTACGATGGCCGCCTGGCACCGTCGGTCGACGATGTCGTTGCGCTCGCCGAGCCTGTCCTGCAGCACCGCATGGCGCTCACCTTCGCGGCCCGCGCGGAAGGCATGAACGTGCGCACGGTCATCGCCCGCCTGGCCGAAGAGATCGACTGATGGCGCCGCTGGGCGCGATCGCCGAACCGGTCGCAGCGCGCGATGCGCTGGCGCGCGCCCGCCTTCGCGCCTCCCTCGTGCCGGACCTCCTGGTCGAGGCGCGCCGCATCGTATCCACCGTCATTTCCGGCTGGCATGGACGGCGCAAGCGCGGTATCGGCGAGAACTTCTGGCAATACCGGCCCTATGTCGAAGGCGAGGCGATGTCGCGCATCGACTGGCGCCGCTCGGCGCGCGACGACCATACCTATGTCCGCGACAACGAGTGGGAGGCCGCCCATACCGTCTGGCTGTGGTCCGACCCCTCGCCCTCCATGCTGTTCAAGTCGTCGCTGGCGCCCGTGTCGAAGGAAAGCCGCGCGCTGGTGCTGGCGCTGGCGCTGGCTGAACTCCTGGCGCGTTCCGGCGAGCGAATCGGCTGGCCCGGTCTCACCGACCCGATCACCGCGCGCAATGCCGCCGAACGCCTGGCCGAACGACTGATCCATGCGCACGACCTGCCGGGCAAGCCGGATTTCACCATGATCCGCCGCTTTTCCGACATCGTCATCGTCTCCGACTTTCTCGATCCGGTCGAGGACATGCGCGCCTGGCTCGAACCGCTCGCAGGCCGCGGCGTGCGCGCCCACCTGATCGAAGTCTGCGATCCGGCCGAGGAGCAGTTCCCCTATGCCGGACGCACCGAATTCCGCGATCCCGAGACCGGAGAGAAGCTGCGCGCCGGGCGCGCCGAGGCATTCCGCGAGGACTACGCGGCCCTCTACCGGGCCCGGCGGGACGACATGGCCGCATGGGCGCGCCGCCTCGGCTGGAGCTATACGGTGAACCACACCGACCAGCTTGCCTCCGGCGCGCTTGTCGCCGTGCACATGGCCATGAGCGAGCCGCAGGCGCTTGCCGGAGCGGGCCGATGATCGCCGGCCTGCCCCTGACCTTCGCCAGCCCGGCCATCCTGTTCGGCCTCCTGGCCCTGCCCGTCATCTGGTGGCTCCTGCGCCTCACTCCGCCGCATCCGCGCGAGGAGGTGTTCCCGCCGCTGCGCATCCTGGCGCGCGTGCTCAAGACCGAGGAAACGCCGCAGAAAAGCCCCTGGTGGCTGACGCTCCTGCGCCTGCTGATGGCCGCGCTGGTCATCTTCGCGCTGGCCGGTCCCGTCTTCAATCCGCGCGAGGCCGTCGTCGCCGGCAACGGTCCGCTGGTGCTCGTCGTCGACAATGGCTGGGCTGCCGCGCCCGACTGGGAACGCCGGCGCGAGACCGCCGCGACGCTCATCGACGACGCTGCCGAGGCCGGCATGCCCGTCATCCTCGCCCTGACCGCCGAGAAGGCGAACACCGCCATCGGCCCCTTCGATCCGGCCGCCGCGCGCGACCGGCTGGCCGCCGCTGAGCCGCGCCCGGTTCCTGTCGACCGGGTCACGGCCTTCGCGCGCATCTCCGAGACGCTGGACGACCAGACGGGCGTGACACTGGCCTTGCTGACCGATGGCCTGCAAACCGGCGGCGACGATGCGGCCTTTGCCCAGATACAGGGAATCGCGCCGGAAACCGTCATCTGGGCCGATGAACGGTCAGGCGCCATCAGAGGCATTGCCGCGACCGGCAACGGCGCCACGGCCCTGGACGTGGCGGTCATCCGTCCCTCCGATGAAACGGGCCCGGCGCTCGCCACGCTTTATGCACTGGACGACAAGGGCCGGCGCATCGGCGAGGCGCAGGCCGCCTTCCGGCCCGGAGATACAACTGCGCAGGCCAGTTTCGAAGCGCCCTTCGAATTGCGCAACGATTATGCCGCCATCGTGGTCGAGGGCGCCGGACAGGCGGCGGCGACCCGCGTCCTGGACGACAATGCACGCCGCCGGCGCGTGGCGCTGATCTCGGCATCGGAGGCCGACCGGGCCCAGCCGCTGCTGTCTCCCCTCTACTACATCCGCCGTGCCCTGACCCCCTTCGCCGATCTCGTCGAGCCGCAGACAAACGACCTGAACGCGGCCATACCGGAAATCCTCGACCAGAAGCCCGCCGTGATCGTGATGTCGGATATCGGCGTCATTCCCGATGCGGCGCGCCAGGCGTTGTCGGCATGGGTCGAAGGCGGAGGGACGCTGGTGCGCTTTGCCGGTCCCCGCCTTGCAGGTACGCCGGAATTCGACGATCTCCTGCCGGTCCGCCTGCGCTCGGGCGAACGCGCGCTTGGCGGATCGCTGTCCTGGACGGAACCCCAGCCGGTCGCGGAATTCCCGGCGACCGGCGGCTTTGCCGGCCTCACGCCGCCGCGCGAGGTCTCGGTATCGCGCCAGGTCCTAGCCGAACCGGAACCGGGCATTGTCGAGCGCACATGGGCCGCGCTTGCCGACGGCACGCCGCTGGTCACCGGCGGTCCGCGCGGCGACGGAACGATCGTGCTGTTCCATGTGACGCCCGAGGCGACGTGGTCGAATCTGCCGATTTCCGGCACCTTCGTGGAAATGCTCCGGCGCATCGTGCAGTTCTCGCGCAACCAGGGGACGCTTGCCCTGGCCTCCGGCGGACAGGTGGCCGCGACGCTGGCACCATGGCGCATGATCGGCGCCAACGGTGCGCTGGTCCCGCCATCGCCCGACGCCCGCCCGCTGGACCTTTCCGCCGGCCTGCCGCCCGTCACCCTGGAGCATCCGCCCGGCCTCTATGGCACCGAGGATGGCGTGGTGGCGCACAACCTTCTGCCCGAAGACGCCACGCTGGAACCGATCACCCGCCCGCAATTCAATGCGCCGGTGACCGGCATCGGTTATGGCGCCGACGAATCGGCGTCCCTGAAGGGCCCGCTGCTGGCCGCCGCCGCGGCCTTGCTGGCCCTCGACACGCTCATCGTCTTCTGGCTCTCCGGCCTCATGGCACGCCGTCCGCGCCGCGCCAGTGCCGCGGCCGGCCTTGTGCTGGCATTCGCCACGGCAATGATGATGTCCGCCCTCGCGCCTGATGCCCTTTCGCAGGAGGCCAGCGACCAGAAGCCCGGCGATGCCGAGGCCATCGCCGCCATCGAACAGACGCGGCTGGCCTATGTCGTCACCGGCAATGGCAGCATCGACGCGGTTTCGCGCGCCGGCCTGCGCGGCCTGTCGGATTTCCTTATCCGCAAGACCGCGCTGGAACCCGGCGAACCCGTGGGCCTGGACATTGCAACGGACGAACTGGCCTTCTACCCCATCATCTACTGGCCGGTGGACGCCAGTGTGCCGGTGCCGCCGCCGGGCGCGCTGGCACGGATCGACGCCTACATGCAACAGGGCGGGACCGTGCTTTTCGATACCCGCGATGCCTATTCGGCCGGGTTCGGCGCGAACGCGGCATCGCCGGCCACCCAGCGCCTGCGCGAGATCCTCGCGTCGATGAACGTGCCGGCACTGGAGCCCGTGCCGCCCGATCACGTGCTCACCAAGTCTTTCTACATCCTTGCAGGCTTTCCCGGCCGCTATTCCGCCTCTCCGCTCTGGGTCGAGGCCTCGCTCAATGCCGACAGCGGCGAGGACCGGCCCGTGCGAACAGGAGACGGCGTCTCGCCCGTCATGATCACCGGCAACGATTTCGCCGGCGCCTGGGCCATCGACGCCAATGGCGATTTCCTCCTGCCCACCGTGCCCAACAACCCGCTGCAGCGCGTCTACGCTTTCCGCGCCGGCGTGAACATCATGATGTACATGCTGACAGGCAACTACAAGGCGGACCAGGTTCACATCCCGGCGCTGCTGGAACGGCTCGGACAATGAGGCGGCGCAGATGAACCAGGTTTCCCTGTCCTTCGATCCGCTCCTCGCCTGGCCCTGGCTCGCCGGTGCCGCCGCCGTGCTGGCATTGCTGGCGCTGGCCGGCATCGCGCTCGGCCAGCGTGGCGCCTGGATCCGGGCCACCGCCATGGCGGCGCTTGTTCTTGCACTCGCCAATCCGGTGTTGCTGGAAGAGGAACGCGATCCGGTCAAGAGCGTGGTCGGGGTCATTGTCGACCGCAGCCAGAGCCAGGACATCGGCAACCGCAATGCCGAGGCGGACGCCGCGCTCGACGCGCTGAAGGCCC
The DNA here is from genome assembly GCA_002708825.1 of Phyllobacteriaceae bacterium. Lineage (GTDB taxonomy): Bacteria > Pseudomonadota > Alphaproteobacteria > Rhizobiales > Rhizobiaceae > Zhengella. The sequence goes on from PAPF01000029.1 coordinate 107,019, forward strand.
GCCTGGCCCGCTTCCCCGAATTCGAACTGCGGGTTGCCGAGGCCGGACGTGGCGACCGCGCCGACGAACGCGTCGAGACCCGCCTGTTCGGCGCCTTGTCCGGCCTTCTGTCCGACGTCCCGCCCTCGCGCGTGGCCGGCGGCATCCTGATCACCGACGGGCAGGTCCATGACGTGCCGGAAAGCCTGCAGGCGCTCGGTTTCAACGCGCCCGTCCATGGCCTGGTCACCGGCGAGGCCGACGAATTCGACCGCCGCATCCGCTTTGTCGAGGCGCCGCGTTTCGGCATTGCAGGCAAGCCGCTGGAAATGACCTACGAGGTTACCGGCACGGGCGATGGCAGCGGCGGCGCGGTTTCCGTCGAGGTGCGGATCAACGGCGAACTCGTCTCCACCGAACAGGCGGTGGCGGGGCAAACCATGCCGCTGGAGATCGTTGTCCCCAATGGCGGCCGCAACATCGTAGAACTGTCCATCCCGCGCGCCGATGGCGAGGTGACGCCGGCCAACAATCGCGCCGTGGCGGTGATCGACGGCATCCGCGAGAACCTGCGTGTCCTGCTCGTCTCGGGCGAACCGCATGCGGGCGAGCGCACCTGGCGCAACCTTCTCAAGTCGGACGCCTCGGTCGATCTCGTCCACTTCACGATCCTACGGCCGCCGGAAAAGCAGGATGGCACGCCGATCAACGAGCTTTCCCTGATCGCCTTTCCGACCCGCGAACTCTTCGTGGAGAAGATCGACGATTTCGACCTCATCATCCTGGACCGCTACCAGCACCGCGACGTGCTGCCGGTGCTCTATTACGACTACATCGCGCAATATGTGAGCAATGGCGGCGCGCTGCTGGTCGCCGCAGGTCCGGAATATGCTGGCGACCAGTCCATCGCCCGCACACCGCTGCTGCCCGCCCTGCCCGCCATGCCGACCGGACAGGTGATCGACCAGGCCTTTCATCCGCGCCTGACCGACACAGGCCAGCGCCATCCCGTCACCCGGGGCCTGGAAGGCTCGGGCAGCGAACCGCCGCAATGGAGCCGCTGGTTCCGCCAGGTCGCCGTCGACCGGCCGGAGGGAGAGGTGGTAATGCGCGGCGTCGGTGAACGCCCGTTGCTGATCCTCAACCGCCATGGAGAGGGCCGCGTGGCGCAGCTTCTCTCCGATCAGGGCTGGCTGTGGGCGCGCGGCTTCGAGGGCGGCGGCCCGCACGTGGCGCTCTACCGGCGCATCGCGCACTGGCTGATGCGCGAACCGGAACTGGAGGAAGAGCGCCTGACGGCCGAAGGCCGCGGCATGCTGCTGGAAGTGCGTCGCCAGACCATGGCCGAAGAGGCAGGCTCGGCAACCGTCATCCTCCCATCCGGCAAGACGGCCGAGGTGCCGCTGTCGGCCGAGTCGCCCGGCATTTTCACCGGCACGCTGGAAGGCGAGGAGATCGGCCTCTACCAGGTGGCCAATGACGACCTGTTCGCGCTCGCCCATGTCGGCCCGGTCAATGCGCCGGAATTCGCCGAGACGGTCTCGACGACAGCAAAGCTCGATCCCATCGCCAGGGCCAGTGGTGGCGCCGTGCGCCGTCTGGCCGGCGATCGTCTTCCCGGCATCGTCCCGGTGCGCCCCGATGCGCCGGCCTCCGGACGCGACTGGCTGGGCCTGCGGTCGTCGGGCGACAGCGTCTTGCGCTCGCTCAACCGCACGCCGCTCTTCGCCGGCTTCCTCGGCCTCGGGCTACTGCTGCTCGCGCTCGGCTCCATGTGGTGGCGCGAAGGCCGTTAGCACCCGGCACTGCCTCCCGGTTCAGCCAGGCCCGGTGCCTCAGGCCACCTTCCGCCTGCGCATGGGCACCACCACCTGTTCGTCCGGCATTTCGCTGATGATCAGTTCCAGATCGTGAATGCAGGCCTCCATCGCCGCGACGCAATCCGGATCGAACCGCTTGCCGGATTCGCTGCGGATGTAACGCACGGTCTTCTCGATCGACCATGCCTCCTTGTACATCCGCTTGGCGGTCAGCGCATCGAAGACATCGGCCACGGCCGCGATCCGTGCCGATTCGGGAATGTCCCTGCCTGAAAGGCGGCGCGGATATCCGTTGCCGTCCCAGCGCTCGTGATGCCCGTGCGCGATTTCCTCGGCGAGATTCAGCAGTTCCGACGACGACCCGGACAGGATCTGCGAGCCGATCGTCGTATGGGTCTGCATGTGCGCGCGTTCGTTGTCCGAAAGCGGACCCGGCTTGTCGATCACGGCTTCGCGGATACCCACCTTGCCAATGTCATGCATCACGGCGGCCAGCCTCATGTCGCGGCAGAAATCCTCCCCATGGCCGAGTTGGCGGGCCAGCCGTTCGGCGATGCGCGCCATGCGGACCATGTGCGCCGACGTTTCGTTGTCCTTGTACCCGGCCGCCATGGAAAGGCGCTGGATGATCTCCTCCTCGCGTTGGCGGATCATGCCGGTGGCCTGCGAAACCTCCTCGCGCAGCCAGCCGGCACGGTCCTCCAGCTTGCGCTGGGCACTGCGCAGACGCACGAGGTTCCGCATCCGAGCGCGGAACTCGATCGGCTCGATGGGCTTGTTGAGGAAGTCGATGACCCCGGTCTTGATGGCCTCCATCCTCACATGGGCATCGCGGTCCGCCGTGATCATGACAACCGGCTTGTGGGCATGGCGATGATGGCTGAGCAGGCGCTCGGCCAGGTCGATCCCGTTGATGCCGGGCATCATGAAATCGATCACGGCGATGTCGAACTCTTCGGAGTCGATGGCGTCGGCGAGGGCAACGGAGTCGTCATACACCACCGCTTCGCAGCCCTCGATCTTGCCGACGAGTTTCTCCATCAGTCCGAGGGTGGTACGGCTGTCATCGACGATCAGGATTCGGGTCTTCATTTCTCTGTTCACCTTTGCGCTTGGATGGCGATCCTGAGCGCGTCGACGCGCCCGGCGATCTGTTGGATGGTATTGGTTTCCAGTCCGGATTTTCGCTGCTCCTGGGCGAATTGCGCCAATCCGGTGAAGCCGAGTGTGGAGGCCGCACCCTTCAGCGTATGCAGGGCCCGGTCCGCCGTTTCGCGGTCTCCCGATCCCATGGCAGCCTCGATATCGCGCAGGATGATGCCGCAATCCTCGACGAAATCCCCGACCAGGTCCTGGTAGCCGTCATTGCCAATGGCATCGATGAGTTCGTCGACAATGGCTGTGTCGACAGCTTCAACATTGACCACGCCGGGCATGGCATCGCCTTTCATGTTCGTGACGGGGACGGCAGGCTTGGACATCTCACGGTCTTGCGACAACGGCGCCTCCGCAAGCACCGAGCGCAGCCGGCCAAACGACACGGGCTTGGTCGCGAAAGCATTCATGCCGGCCTTGAAGCAGCGCTCGCGGTCCTGGTCGGACGCATTCGCGGTCATGGCCACGATCCACGTGCGTGCATTGAAACGGGATGCCTTGCGGATTTCCATCGTGGCGGTGACGCCGTCCATGCCCGGCATCTGCATGTCCATCAGGATGATGTCGTAACGGCGCTCATCGGCCATGCGAACGCCCGCCTCGCCATCCTCGGCGATATCGACATGCTGGCCGAGTTTCTCCAGGAAGCGGCAGGCCACGGCCTGGTTCACCTTGTTGTCCTCGACGAGCAGGATCGACAACGCCGGCAGCGGTGTGTCGCCGGTCGCGGGGCGCTGCGGCATGGCGTGGTCGCTGGCCGACAGGCCGACCGGCACCTCGAACCAGAAGGTCGACCCCTGTCCCGGCACGCTGTCGAGACCGATCTCGCCGCCAAGTCCTTCCACGATGCCCTTGCAGATGGCCAGTCCCAGACCCGTTCCGCCATAGCGGCGGCCGATGGATCCGTCGACCTGCTGGAACGGCTGGAAGAGCTTGCGGCGCGCCTCCTCGGGAATGCCGATGCCGGAGTCGGCCACCTCGAAGCGCAGGCGGCAGACGCCATCCTGCGATACATCGCGAATACGGATCAGGACCTGCCCGTTGCGCGTGAACTTGACCGCATTGCTGACAAGATTGAGCAGGACACGGCGAAGCTTGTAGGGGTCGCTGACATACACCTTTCCGTCCATGTCCGCCCCGAAATCGATCGTGATCGTGTCGTTCTGTTCGCGTGCGCGGCCTTCCATGACCTTCGGGACGTCATTGACGAAATCCTCCAGCCGGAACGCAATCCGTTCGAATTCCTGCTTGCCATGCTCCATCTTGGCGAAGTCGAGGATCTCGTTGATGCTTTCGAGCAGGGTCTCGCCGGACGAACGGATCACTTGCACCGACTGCGCCTGCTCCTCGTTCAGGTCCGCTTCGTGGAGCAGTTCGGCCATGCCCAGGATCGCGTTCAGCGGCGTGCGGATCTCGTGGCCCATTGTCGCCATGAACTCCGATTTTGCCCGGTTTCCGGCCTCGGCGGCACGAAACGCCTCCTGCATTTCCGAGGCAATCGTCTCGATATGCTCGCCGGCACTGCGCACCAGCCGCAATTGGCGGATCAGGTTGACGATCAGCAATCCGACCACGATGAGCAGTACGGACGCCAGGACGCCGGCGAAGCCCTGCAGGCGCATCATCTCTTCGCGGGCTTCCGCCCGCGAGGCGGAAACGGCCGCATTGGTGCGCACCAGCAACGTTCCGGTGGTCTTTCGCAGATCCTCCAGCTTCGCCTTGCCCTGCCCTGCCGCCTGCCGGTCGAGCGCCTTGCCCGCCGCAATGGCGGCAACCACCGGCTCCAGCGAGACGATCAGGCTGCCGGCACGCTGGCGCATCTGCCGGATGACCGGATTGTCTTCGAAATATTCCCCGTAGGAGGATTTCAGCAGGACGCCAAGCCTCGAATGGAGAATGTCGTAGCGAAGAGCCATGCCTTCGTCAGAGGCAGCGCGTGAGCCGTCAGCCGCCACGCCGGCATCGAAGCTGTCGATCAGGCGCATGGCTTCACGGTCGACCTGGTAGACGGCCCATAGCGCGTCCTCGCGGATGCTGGCCTGCATTTCGTCCTGTTGCGTGGAAATATGAAAGAACAGGCCCGCCAGCGTCACCATCAGGATGATGGTGACGGCCAGCAGGTAGCGGCTTGCCGAGCCGGTATGCTTGACAAGCCACTTGCTTCTTTCGAGCGAAGCGTTCACTCCCGGACCTCGATCTCGTGGATCTGCCAGACAGAGCGGGAGAAATACTTCTCGTTGTAGAGTTCGGGATTGGTGTCGAACGGGTAGACGAGGAAGAGCGGGCCCTTCTCACGCACGGACATGTCCTTGCCATTCATGGACATGGCCAGCATCGTGGCGAAGCCTGTGACGTCCTCCATCGGGATTTCGGCGGAGTAGTCATTGAGTGCCTTGATGACGACGGTCTTTCCGTTTGCCCCGGCCGCTTTCAGGACCGCGCTGAGCAGTGGCCCGTCGAACGTGACCTGTCCGTCGGTCCATGGCGTCTCCATGGTCGCCTGACGCTGGTCAAGCGCGCGCAATTCGCTCCTGTCGAACGCCACGGCAGCGCCCTCCACTGCGCCTGTCACGGTCAACAGGACAGTCTCGCCGCCTTCGGCGGCACTGCCGGCAAAGGCAAACCCGGTCATGGCGAGGTGCAGCATGAATGCTGCGGCAATCATCTTCATTGGTAAATCCTGGAGTACGGACAGCCGCCAGGCGTTGATGCCATGGGCTTGCGGGCGGCTTCGGTCCGCATTGTCGAGTGCACTGGGACATTCCGGTCCATGCCGGCCCGTGGCGGACGCATGATGCTGTCACGCCTTGCCGTGACCCGCCACATCGCCCTTCTAACCGCATGGGATTGAAGCCGCGTTCAAACGGACACAGGATTTTTCAGTGTATTTTACTAATCTAGGATTCTCTGAATTTAAGCAGCCTTCCCTTTGTCTGCCGAGGGGCTATCTTTGCCCGTGAGAGGATCGAATCCAGGAGAGAAAAATGAACCAGCCGGAAGGCTACACGCCGCCGAAGGTATGGACGTGGAACAAGGAGAACGGCGGCCGTTTCGCCAGTATCAACCGCCCGGTCGCAGGGGCCACCCATGACAAGGACCTGCCTGTCGGCAAACATCCCCTGCAGCTTTACTCGCTGGCGACGCCGAACGGCGTCAAGGTGACCGTCATGCTGGAGGAACTGCTCGCGGCGGGCCACAAGGGCGCCGAATACGATGCCTGGCTGATCCGCATCAACGAGGGCGACCAGTTTTCCAGCGGCTTTGTCGCCGCCAATCCGAATTCGAAGATCCCCGCCCTGGTCGACCGGTCCGGCGAAAAGCCTGTCCGCGTCTTCGAATCCGGTTCCATCCTGCTCTACTTGGCAGAGAAGTTCGGCGCTTTCCTGCCCGCCGGTCACGCCGCGCGCACCGAGGCGCTCAACTGGCTGTTCTGGCAGATGGGCGCGGCGCCTTATCTGGGCGGAGGCTTCGGCCATTTCTATGCCTATGCGCCCTTCAAGATCGAATATGCCATCGACCGCTTCACCATGGAAATAAAGCGCCAGCTTGACGTGCTGGACCGCCACCTGGCCGAAAACCGCTACATGGCGGGCGACGAATACTCCATCGCCGACATGGCCATCTGGCCCTGGTACGGCAATCTTGTCGCCGGCCTGATCTATGACGATTCCGCCACCTTCATCGAAGCCCATACCTACGAGAACGTGATCCGCTGGCAGAAGGAGATCTTTGATCGGCCGGCGGTGAAACGCGGACGCATGGTCAACCGCGCTTTCGGTAAACCCGAGGAGCAGCTTCGCGAACGCCATGACGCATCCGATTTCGAGACAAGCACCTGGGACAAGATCGGTACGGATGAAAGCTGATCCCCGCGGATCACCGCACGGCAGGCGCGGCGGACCCCGTCAGCGCCGCGCCGGCGACCGCGCCTGGTCCGCATGCGTCAGCAGGCCTGACAGCCTGCCGGCCGCGCCGTCGGCCAGTTCACAGGCCAGCAGGCGCCTGGGGTCGACCGGGCGCGGCATGGTCACCTGCCCGTATGGCAGATGACGGAAACCGAGCGGTCCGTAATAGGGTTCGTCGCCGACAAGCACGACCACGCCGGAGCCTTCGCCCCGCGCGGCCTCCAGCGCCAGCGCCACCAGCTTGCGGCCAACGCCCTTGCTTTTCCACGCCGGCTTGACGGCCAGCGGCCCCAGCAGATGGCCGCATCCCGCGCCGGCCCGGATCGGCGTCATGCGGACCGAGCCGATGATCTCGCCATCCTGGACGGCAACGAACGACAGGCGCGGATCATGCGGCCCGCCCTCGCGGATGGCCTGTGCCGCTCGGGCGAAGCGGCCCGGCCCGAAGGCTTCCTCATTGATGGATTCGATGGCGTCGTCGTGGGCCGGATCTTCCGGCAGATAGGCGATGTCGGTCGTGTTCATGTCGGTCATCCGGTCGTCGAGCGTTCGCATGGGCGGTATCGCGCATGCGCGTTTGGGCTGCCTGGAAATCAGGCGCGGGCTCGTCGTCGGATGATGCAATGGGACACGGATTTTCCCCTCGGCGCGTCGCATCGTCTCCCGCTATCCGATCACGGCAGGGATGTCCAGCGCCTGTTTCGCCAGCCACTGACGGTCTGTTCAGGAGACGGGGGCTTTCCATGGCGGCCGCAACGCCCCAAGTGGTGATGAAAGGACAGAAAGGAGCCGGACCATGGGAATGCTGATCGATGGCCAGTGGCAGGACAAATGGTATGATACGGAATTGACCGGCGGGCGCTTTGAACGGCAGGAATCGCAGTTGCGCAACTGGGTGACCCGCGACGGTTCCCCCGGCCCCTCCGGCGAAGGCGGCTTCAAGGCGGAACCGGGCCGATATCATCTATACGTGTCGCTTGCCTGTCCATGGGCCCATCGCACACTGATCGTTCGCAGGCTCAAGGGGCTCGAAGACATCATCTCGGTGGACGTCGTCCATTGGCTGATGGCGGAGAACGGCTGGGAATTCCGCGCGGACGACGGCGCCACCGGCGACACGCTGCACGGTTTCGATTTCCTCCATCAGGTCTATACGAAGAACCGGCCGGACTATTCGGGCCGCGTCACCGTTCCCGTCCTTTGGGATCGCCAGCGCGAATGCATCGTCTCCAACGAGTCCGCCGAGATCATCCGCATGCTGAACACGGCCTTCGATGAATGGGGAAACGCATCGCTGGACCTCTACCCGTCCAGCCTGCGCGAAGAGATCGACGCCATCAACGCAAAGGTCTACGAGAACGTGAACAATGGCGTCTACAAGGCAGGCTTCGCGACCTCGAAGGAGGCCTACGGGGAAGCCTTCGACGCCCTGTTCAAGACCCTCGATGAACTGGAAGACCGGCTTTCGCGCAGCCGTTACCTGGCCGGCGATACGATGACGGAAGCCGACTGGCGGCTGTTCACGACGCTGATACGGTTCGACCCGGTCTATGTCGGCCACTTCAAGTGCAACCTGCGCCGCATCGCCGATTACCCGAACCTGTCGAACTACCTGCGCGATCTCTACCAGGTGCCGGGCATCGCCGGAACGGTCGATCTGCGCCACATCAAGAACCACTATTACGGGTCGCACGAAACGATCAATCCGAGCCGCATCGTGCCCAAGGGTCCGGAACTCGATTGGGATGCCCCGCACGACCGCGACAGGTTCAGCCGGCGCGGGCCTACCAGAATGGCGATCTGACCGCGTCGCCGAACACCTCCGCCAGGCGTGCGCGGGTGGCGCGCGTGGTTTCCTCCGGCAGGGCGTCGAGCGGAAAGAAGCCTGCTTCGGCGATTTCGCGGTCAGCCACGCGCGGCCCGGTCTGGTCGAATGCCTCGACGAGATAAAGCGCCACGTGGTCGCGCCGGCTGGCGCGCCGGTTGAAATGGAACGACACCAGGCGCGCCGGACCGGTCAGGGTCAGATTGCCCTCTTCCCGCAATTCGCGCGCAAGCGCATCGTCGGCGCTTTCGCCGGGTTCGACCCCGCCGCCCGGCAATTGCCAGCCCGGAACATAGGTGTGCCGGACAAGAAAGACAGCATTGCGTGCCCTGTCATGCACGATGGCGCGCACGCCGAGTGTCATCGGCCGGGCCAACAGGAAGAAGATATGGAACAACCGGATGCGCCAGAGCGTCTTGCCTTCCCGCTCAGGCATCATGCCGACTCCGGCAATGCTGGAAAGGCGCCGGGCTTTCGCCTATGAAAAGACCCATGTTCCGCCTCGCTCACCTTTCCGATGTCCATCTCGGCCCCTTGCCGCCCGTCCGTTATCGCGATCTCGTATCCAAGCGCATTACCGGTTACGTCAACTGGCACCGAAACCGCAGCCGCAACCTGGGCGATGACGTCCTGACGCGCATATGCGCCGACATTCTCGACTTCAAGCCCGACCACATTGCCCTGACAGGCGATCTCGTCAACCTCGCGCTGGACGCCGAGATCGAGGCAGCGCGCATCTGGCTGGAGGCCTTCGCCCCTCCGGCGGACGCATCGGTGGTGCCGGGAAATCACGACGCCTATGTGCCGGGTGCGCTCGACAAGGCATGCCGCGCATGGAGCCCCTGGATGACGGGGGACGGCGCCAATGCCAGGGCCACGCGCAAATCCTTTCCCTACCTGCGCGTTCGCGGCCCGGTCGCCCTGATCGGCGTGTCCTCCGCCGTCGCCACCGCGCCCTTCCTTGCCAGCGGCGAGTTCAGTGGCAAGCAGGCGCGCAAGCTTGCCGCGATACTGGAGGATACCGGCGCGCGAGGCCTCTACCGGATCATCATGATCCACCACCCGCCGCTCCGCGGCGCGGCCTCGCCCTACAAGCGCCTCTACGGCATTCGCCGTTTCCAGAAGACCGTGCTCAAGGCCGGCGCGGAACTCGTCCTGCACGGTCATACACATCTGCCGACCCTGGGTCACATTCGCGGCGAAGATCGCTCCATCCCCGTGGCGGGCGTTCCGGCCGGCGGTCAGGGACTCAACGGCCACAAGCCCGCCGCCGGCTATTCCCTGTTCGATATCGAGGGTGAACCCGGCGCATGGAAGACGCTGATGCGCCGGCGCGCCCTGACCAGCCATACGCTCGGCGTCGCCGAGGTGGAGCACCGCCTGCTGGAGGAATGACCGGCTGTTTCAGCCGCCCCGGTTCCAGAAATCCAGGCCCATCGCCCCGAGCCGGTCCCAAAGCAAGGCGATGACGGTGCCGCCTCCGGCGAGCGCGCCCAGCAGGAAGATCATCAGGCCCTCGAAAACCCCGCCGCTCTCCTTGTTGCGGACGGCGCCCTGCTCGCCTGCGGTCTCCAGGGCGCGGACCGGGGTGACGTCGCCCGCCACCATGCGCTGCCGTTCGACGATCCGCTCACCGATATAGCGCGCCACGTGATCGGCAATGACCGTCACGTCCGGATTTTCTGCCAGGACGACCCGCCCGAGCCGCGTATCCTTGAGGAAGCGGTAGGTGCGCTTGTCGCGCCCCATGGTGACATGGGCCGTCGCGTCGATCCAGAAGCGGGGTTGCAGCCCGGAGGACAGCGCCAGGTCGAACTGGTCGTCTTCGGCCGGAATGTCGTCGAGCAGGGGTTGCAACTCCTGCACGAGAAGCTCCAGCCGCATGGTCTGGGCCTCGCGCAGTTCCACGACGACATCGTCCCGGTCAGCCGTGTCGTTCTTCACGATCCGGATGACGTCCGACAGCTTGCGCAAGCTGTTGCCGGTTTCGGTTTGCGGCATTCCGCCGGTCTGTTTGTCTGCCATGTCGCGCCCTGCGCTTTCGCCAAGCCAAATAGTTAACAGGAGCTTGACGGAAAAGCACGGCAAAAAGAAGAAGGTCCGCCACGCCTCACCCGGCGTTTTGCAATGCCGATTGGCGCGGCCGCCTCTATCCCTGGCGCGCGTTTTCCCCGATCAGCCGGATGATCGCCTCGGTCTGCTCGTCGATCAGCATGTGGCCCGTGGCACCAAACAGGTGCAGGGCGAAGAGCGGCGGCAGGTCGCGTGCCTGGCTGGCCGGCAATACCCTGTCCTCCGTGCCCCAGATCACCTTGACGGGCATCGGCAGGCCCGCCAGTTGCTCGCGCGGGATGACGCCCTGCACCCCGTCGCGCGTCATCCGCGACGCCACGTCCAGGAGCATCTCGCGCTGGCCTTCGCTGGCACGAAGGCCCGCAAGCATGTCGAGCGAATGCGCGTTGACCGGGTGACGGTAGCCGACCATTTCCTCCAGGCACGGGAGCAGTTCGTCGCGTTCCATGGCCTGCGCGTAGCGCGTGAGCAGGCGGATATTGATCTCCGGCCCGAACCCGCCCGGCGACAGCAGCGTCAGCGAGGCGATCCTGTCCGGTGCGGCGAGCGCCATCAAAGATGCGACGGCCCCGCCCATGGAATGCCCGGCCAGGTGAAACCGGCCGATGCCTTCGCCTTCCATGTGCGCCAGCACCGCCTGCACCGCGACCTTGACCGGACCTGCGCCGGGATAGGCAAGCGAGCGGCCATGCCCCGGCAGGTCGGGTGTAAGCACGAGACGGTCGCGCGACAGCGCAGCGGCCACAGGCTCCCACACATGGTGCGAGGCGCCAAAGCCGTGCAGCAGCACCAGCGGTTCGCCGCCCTCGCCGCGCCGTGCGCAAAACAGGCTTTCGCTCATTTCCCTCTCCCCTCAGCGATATCGCCCGCCGGCGCGAACCGGCGGGCGGTATGGCAAATCGTCAATTCCCGCCGACAATCCTGTTGGCGGCCGAAACGATGGCGTTCAGCGAGGCGGTGACGATGTTGGTGTTGATGCCGACGCCGAACAGCTTGCCGCCGGGATGCTCCATTTCCATGTAGCAGATGGCCGACGCGTTCGAACCCGAATGCAGCGAGTGCTCGGAATAATCGACCACGCTCATCGCCACGCCCAGATGCTTGGAGAGCGCATCGACGAACCCGTCGATCGGCCCTGTTCCTCGCCCGGAAATGGTGATCTCCTTGCCATTGTCGAGGATTGTCGCCTCCAGGATGCGCACGCCCTTTTCCGCCGTGTCGGGATAGGTGTGGTGATCGACGAATTTCAGCCGCGCGCCCGGCTGGTCCACGTAGCGCTCGATGAACCGCTCGTGGATGCGCTTGGACGGCAGTTCCCGGCCTTCGCGGTCGGTGATGTCCTGGATGTCCTCGCGGAACTCCACCTGCAGGTTGCGCGGCAGATTGAGCCCGTAATCGGCCTGCAGGATATAGGCGATGCCGCCCTTGCCCGACTGCGAGTTGATGCGGATGATCGCCTCGTAGCTGCGGCCGACGTCCTGCGGATCGATCGGCAGGTAAGGCACTTCCCAAAGCGGCTTGTTGGCCTGCTTGATGGCCTTCATGCCCTTGTTGATCGCGTCCTGGTGCGAGCCCGAAAAGGCCGTGTAAACCAGTTCGCCCACGTAGGGATGGCGCTCCGGGATACGCAACTGGTTGGAATACTCGTAGACATCCTTCATCCGGTTGATGTCGCGGCAATCCAGTTGCGGGTCGACGCCCTGCGTATACATGTTGAGCGCCAGCGTCACGATGTCGACATTGCCGGTGCGCTCGCCATTGCCGAACAGCGTGCCTTCGACGCGGTCGGCGCCGGCCATCAGGCCCAGTTCGGTGGCGGCGATGCCGGTGCCCCGGTCGTTGTGGGGATGCAGCGACAGGATGATGTTCTCGCGGTTGTCGAGATTGCGGCTCATCCACTCGATCTGGTCGGCATAGATGTTCGGCGTCGCCATCTCCACCGTTGCCGGCAGGTTGATGATCAGCTTGTTGTCCGGCGTCGGCTTCACGATCTCGGTGACGGCGTTGCAGATCTCTAGCGCCACGTCCAGTTCGGTGCCGGTGAAGCTTTCGGGCGAATATTCGAACCGGTAGCCGCCGCCGGCCTTGGCCGCCATGTCGGTGATCATCTTCGCCGCGTCGACGGCGATCTGCTTGATGCCGGCCACGTCCTTGCCGAAGACCACGCGGCGCTGCAGTTCCGATGTCGAATTGTAGAAGTGGATGATCGGCCGGTTCGCCCCTTCCAGCGCCTCGAAGGTGCGCGTGATGAGTTCCGGCCGGCACTGCACAAGCACCTGCAGCGACACGTCATCGGGCACGTTGCCCTCTTCCACGCACCAGCGCGCGAAGTCGAAATCCGTCTGCGATGCGGAGGGAAAGCCGATCTCGATTTCCTTGAAGCCCATGTCGATGAGCAACTGGAACATGCGCGCCTTGCGGTCATGGCCCATGGGGTCGATCAGCGCCTGGTTGCCGTCGCGCAGGTCGACCGAGCACCAGATCGGCGCCTTTTCGATCCGCCTGGAGGGCCAGGTGCGGTCGGTCAGGTTCACTTGCGGATAGGGCTGGTACTTCTCGGCGGCGTCCGCCATGCCACGCGGAGTGGACGGGGGAGTCATCTCGTTCATCTCAAACTTCTCTTTCCGGCGCCACGGACGCGTCACAGGCTGTCGATGCGCGCTTTCTGGGCGATTTTTCTCAGGATGTAAACGGAGAGGAGCAGGGCCTGGGCGGCAATCCGGCCGCCAGGCGCTCCTCAGCGGACCTGGCGGACGCCGCTAAGAAGCAGAAAGCCGAGCAGGCCCGTGGCGCGGTACGCGCGGGCATGAATCATGTGCTGGGCCGAACGGATGGTCATGGCGGGCATATAAGGCCAAGCCCGCCTTCCGGTCAAGCGGCTCGGGTGGCGGGGTGTTTCCCGCGCGCACCACATGCCCTATGTTCCGCTGACGAAAGGCCCGGCAAAAGGAGGAGGCTTCCATGCGCGTCGATATCGTTTCGGACGTCGTCTGTCCGTGGTGCGCGGTCGGCTACTACCAGCTTGCCGAGGCGGCACGCCAGGCCGGCACGCGGCTCGAGGTCCACTGGCATCCCTTCCAGCTCAATCCGAATGTCGGACCGGAAGGCGAGAACCTGCGCGATCACCTGGCGGCGAAATACGGAACGACGCCGGAGCAGTCAAAGGCGGCGCGCGACAGGATCACCGCGCTTGGCGCCGAAGTCGGATTCAGCTTCGATTTCAGTGACGACACGCGGACCTGGAACACGTTCGATGCCCATCGGCTGATCGGCTGGGCGGAACTGCAAGGCCGCCAGCACGAGACCAAGCTGGCACTGCTGAACGCCAATTTCACCGACAACCGAAACGTGTCGGACCGCGAGGTGCTGGTGGATGTTGCGCAATCCGCCGGCCTCGACGCAGATGAGGCCCGCGCCATGCTCGAATCGAACGCCTATGTCGACGAATTGCGCGCGGCGATGGAATTCTGGCGCGCCCGCGGCATATCGGGCGTGCCCTCGGTCATCTTCCTGGGCCGCCATCTCGTCACCGGCGCGCAAGGCGTCGACACCTATCGCGACATTCTCGGCCAATTGGCGCGGATGGAGACGGGACCGGCCTGAAACCTACCCCTCCGGCCCGTCGCCGGCTGCAAGCTCGCGCATGTCGGCCGCGCCGCGCCGTGCGGCCTCGGCCACATCCTCGAACAGGTGCGCGATCTCCTCGAATACCGAGCGATCGCTTTCCTGGAAGCCGACGCTGTCCAGTTCGCCGAGCAGGTCGAGCAGGGAGAGGATGCCGGCCACCTGGTTGCGCGCGTCGTTGAGACGGGCGCGGCGGTGGCGCATACGCTCCATGGCACTGAACGAGGACAGGGCCTCGATGAGCCGTTCCCGGCAGGCGCAGTCGAGCTCCACGCCGGAGAGAACCGCCGTCAGCCGGTTGGCCAGGTCGTCGCGCGACATCGCGCCGGGGCTCCCGGGCGCCGTCACTGGATCGTCACCCCGCCGGCATGCACCGGCACATGATGCCGGCCCGGCACCTTGTGAAAGAAGCCGTTGGAAAACCGCACATCCCCGCACAGAGCATGCAGGCGTTCCGACGCGTCGCCCGCGTCCCGCTTGCCGTCCGCCAGGTCGCGGAAAATCGACGCGACGGCCACCATGTCCACATCCTGCGGCATGAGCCTGAGCGAGGTGATGCCCATGGCCAGGATCGCGGGCACTTCCGCCGCCAGGCAGACATAGCTTTCCGACTGCGTCTGGATGCCGTTGATCCGCAGGAAGGCCTCGCCCGCCGCCGTCACCAGCGGCATGCCGTCCGCATCGTCCTCGCAGACGAACTGGCAATTGTCCTTGTGGCGCCCATGCGCGCGGGCATGGTAGCAGCGCGCGGACACGGCAAGCGGCGCGCGCCCGAACACCTGCACCTCGGTCGAAACGCCGAGCGCCTGCGCCGCATGCGCCGCCGCTTCCAGCGACGTGCGCGGCAGTTCATGCGGCAGGCAGACATGCGTCGCCCCCTGCCCGGCCATCCAGCCGATGGTGGCTTCGTTGGTGGCGTTGAGAAACGGGCCGATCCGGTGCGCCCGGTTGCCGCGCGCGGCCAGCCCGCTGACATTGTTGATCTCGACCTCGAAATCGTCCTGCGCGCAAAGCTGCACCGTTGCCTGCCGTTCGCGCGGCAGGATCACCTCGGCCAGCGTGGACAGCACCACGCGCTTGCCGCCGCGCTGCAACCGTTCGATCACGTCCGGCATCTCGGCTTCGAAGAAGGGCGAGCGCTTCGAGCAGATCACCTCGCCCAGATAGACGGTGCCCACGGGCGCCTCGTCGGCGATGCGGGCATAGAAGTCGCGCTTCCTTTCCGCCGGCCAGTGATAGGCAATGGGCCCGATCGTCAGTTCCGCCGCCATGGCGTCACCTCCACTTCTTGGTTTCGAATGCGCCCTGCGTCTGCTTCTGGCCCTCCGTCAGGGCGACCAGGTCGGCGATATTGGCGGGCCGGCCGGCCATCACGTCGTCGATTGCCGTGCGGAAGGCCGACACGACGCTGCGCACATAGCTCTTGGAGCGCTGCCGCCCCTCGATCTTGAAGGCATGCACGCCGGCATGGATGAGATCGGGCAGCATGCGCGCGAGATTGAGGCTCACCGGTTCCTCGAACGCATAATAGCCGTCAGGCCGGTGCGGCGCGCGGTAGCGGCCCTTGCAGATGGTCGGGTATCCGGCCATCTCGTTGGCGCCGAAACGGTCGATCACGCTGCCCGAGAGGCAGCTCGACACCGCGCCGTCCGGCTCCTTGCGATACTCCACCTCGCTGGCCGGCGAACAGACGCCATCCAGGTTCGTGGACTGTCCGGTGACGTAGTTCGTCAGGCTGCAGCGCCCTTCCACCATCAGCCCGTGATTGCCGAAGATGAAGGTCTCGATCTCGCAGGGGATCGCGGCCGCGATGGGCCTGATCTCGGCAACGGTGAGGATACGCGGCAGCACCACGCGCTTGACGCCGAAATGCTCGCAATAATAGGCGATCGCCTCCGGGCTGGACGCCGCGGCCTGCACCGAGAGATGCAGCCGCACACCCGGATGCCGCTCGGCCACATACCGCGCCACGCCCATGTCGGCCACGATCAGCGCGTCTATGCCGAGCGCCACCGCCGTGTCGGCGGCCTCGCGCCACAGGTCAACCTTGCCGGCGGGCGGATAGGTGTTGAGCGTCAGCAGCACCTTGGCGCCTCGCTCGTGTGCGTAGGCGATGGACGAACCCAGTTCTTCGGTCGTGAAGTTCAGGCCGGGAAAGTTGCGGGCATTGGTGGCATTGCGGAAGCCGCAATAGACCGCGTCGGCACCGGCATCGACGGCGGTGCGAAGGGCGGCCGGCGTTCCGGCCGGGCAGATGAGTTCGGGACGCACGGTCATGCCGCCCTCCCCGTTGCCGCGGCGCCATGGCCGCGCCGCAGGAAGGCCAGCGCCATGCGCCCCGGCAGGCCGAACAGGTCAGCCGTATCGGCGGCAATGGAGCCGTCCACGTCGTCCAGCGCATTGCGCAGCGTTACCACCGCATCCGTGTTGCCCAGGATTTCCAGGTCGCGCGAGAAGAACGACGCGTCGCCATCCGCACCCGCGTCAACGAGGTCGAACAGGGTGCGGAAACGGCCCCGGATGAGCGCGTCATGGACCGGCAGGGCGTCTCGCGGCACGGTCCGGAAGGAAGGCGCTGCCGGATCGGGACGCAGAACCAAGGCGAACGGAAATTCGACGGGGTCGATGATGTAGACGGAACGCACATGCGGCCCGAGCCGGTCGAAGATGGAGCGGTGCTTCACCGCCAGCCGGCGCACGGTGCGCAACAGCATCGGGTCCAGCACGCGGCCCGCCATGGCACTCGCAAGGCCCGAGAACGTGCCGCTTGTGCGCGGTGCAACGGCTTGGCGTGGAATGTCCATTCGGTCTGTCCTTTCCTGGGTATGCAAGGCGGCGGACCGGCCCTGCCCGGACCGGACCGCCATGGGGGTCATTGTCCGGGCCGGAAGGCTGCGACCACCTCCGGGTCGGTCTCGATCCGTCCGGCCCCGATCAGGTCGAGGCAATAGGGAATGGCCGGAAAGACGGCGTCGAGGCAGGTGCGGATGGAAGCAGGCTTGCCCGGCAGGTTGACGATCAGCGTGGAGCCGCGCACACCCGCTGTCTGGCGAGAGAGAATGGCGGTCGGCACCTCCTCCAGGCTCTTCTTGCGCATCAGTTCGCCAAAGCCCGGCAATTCCTTTTCGATGACGTCCGCCATGGCTTCAGGCGTCTCGTCGCGCGGTGATGGGCCGGTGCCACCCGTGGTCAGCACGAGATCCGCACGCTCCGTGCTGCAAAGCTCCAGCAACGCCGAGGCGACGGTCTCGCGTCCATCCGGAATGATCCTGATCTCGAAGTCGAAAGGCGAGGTGATGGCTGCCTTGAGCCAGGCTTCGATGGCCGGCCCGCCCTTGTCTTCATACTCGCCGCGGCTGGCGCGGTCGGAAATCACGAGGGCGACAATGCGCATGGGTTCATCCTCCAAGATGGGACATGGGCCGCGAAAGCCCGCCTGAAACCGTGCCGTCATAGCCGAAACCATGGCCCCAGGGCTTGGCGGCGACGGCGCCCAGAATGGCCTGTTCCAGCTGTTCCGGACCCTCGCCGGACCGCAGCGCGGCGCGCAGGTCCACCGCGCCGTCGTCGCCCATGCAGGGGAAGAGTTGTCCGGTGCAGCTCACCCGCATCCGGTTGCAGGCAGCACAGAAATTGCACGACAGCGGCGCGATGAAGCCGATCAGCCCGCCGGTTTCCCGAACGCGCATGTAGCGCGCCGGCCCGCCGGTCGCTTTCGCCACCGGCTCCAGCGTATAGCGCGCCTTCAGCCAGGCTTCCGCCTCGCTGAGCGGAAGGTGGTTTTCGCCATAGCCATCGAGTGCGCCGCCCAGCGGCATGGCTTCGATGAAGGTGAGATCCATTCCCCGGCCATGGGCATAGGCTATGAGGTCCGCCGCATCGCGCTCGAACTGCCCCTTCTGCACCACCGCGTTGAGCTTGACCGACAACCCTTCGCCGAGCGCCGCATCGATGCCGGCCAGCACCTTGGCGACGTCGCCCCAGCGGGTCACCGCCCGGTATCGCTCCGCGTCAAGTGTATCCAGCGAGACATTGACGCGCCGCACGCCGTTTTCCTTGAGCGACGCGGCGTGGCGGGCCAGCAGCGTTCCGTTCGTGGTCAGCGTCACCTCGTCGAGATCGCCCGCCTCCAGGTGCGGTTTCAACTGGGCGAAAAGCGTCATGATGTTCTTGCGGACAAGAGGCTCGCCGCCGGTCAGGCGCAGCTTGCGGATGCCCAGCCGCATGAAGGTTTCGGCCACCCGGTAGGTCTCTTCCAGGCTCAGCACGTCCTTGCGCGGCAGGAAGGTCATGTGTTCCGACATGCAATAGGTGCAGCGCAGGTCGCAGCGGTCCGTCACCGAAAGCCGCAGATAAGTGATGGCGCGGCCGAACGTGTCGGTCAGTCTCGCGTGACCCGGCGCATTCGTCTTCACGGTCCTGTTCCTTTCAAAAGCCATGGGAATGGCCGCCGGCGCAGCCGCCGTCGGCGCAGCTTGTACCGCCCCCGGCACGGGCACGGTCGCAGCCAAGATCGCGCAGCAGACCGTCATGCAGGCCGTAGACCCAGCCGTGAATGGCCAGCCTGCGCCCCCGCGCCCAGGCAGACTGGATGATCGGCGTGCGCGCCAGGCTGTCCACCTGCTCGCGAATGGACAATTCGCACAACCTGTTGAGACGCTCGTCGCCGCCGCAGCAATCCGACAATTCGCCATCGTGACGATCCGCCACATCGCGGATCGGCTGCAGCCAGTGGTCGATGATGCCATGGCGGTGGCCGTCCATGGCCGCCCGCACGCCGCCGCAGCCGTAATGGCCGCAAACGATGATGTGCTTGACCTCCAGGCTTTCCACGGCGAATTCCAGCACCGAGAGCAGGTTCAGGTCGCCGCGATGGACAAGGTTGGCCACGTTGCGGTGAACGAAGACCTCGCCCGGTTCGAGCCCCGTGATGACATTGGCCGGAACGCGGCTGTCGGAACAGCCGATCCACAGGTATTCTGGCGTCTGGAGCTTCGACAGGCGGTCGAAATAGCCGGGATCCTCGCGCTTGCGGCCCTCGGCCCATTGCCTGTTGTGATCCAGCAGGTCGGTGATCATGGCGCGCGCTCCGCCTTGCCTCGGTTACTGCACCAGCGGCGAACTAGCCCCGCCCATGTCGATGCCGGTGATCTTCGCCCGGCCCGCCAGGATCGAGACATATTGCGCCACCGCGCGCGAGAAGGCCTGCGCCTCCAGCCAGTCCGCGATGCGCTGACGCACCGCCTCGAAGGGCAGCTGCCGGGCTTCCACCGCCCGGTCGAGCGCGATGACATGAAAACCGAACCGCGTGGCAACCGGCGAGCGGGTAATCTCTCCGGGCATCATCTGCGCCAGCGCGGATTCGAATTCGGGCACCGTGGAACCGGGCGAAAGCTGGCCCAGATTGCCGCCCTGCGCCGCCGACGGGCAGGCCGAGGCCGCCTCCGCCAGCCTGGCAAAACGGCCCGGATCCCGCTGCAGTGTGTTGCAGAGGTCCTGCGCTTCCAGCCGTGCCTTCTCACGCCGCTGGGCATCGCTTTCTGGAGCCGCGACGAGAATGTGCCGCGCCTCGTAGAGCGGCGCACTGGTGAAACGGTCACGATTGGTCTCGTAGAAGCGCCTGCACTCATCCTCGTTTGCTGCGGGGACCGTGACTTCACGCTCGGTCAGCGCACGGATGGCCGCATCCTCGAAGGTCTCGGTCTGGCCGTTTTCGGTGGTCTGCAGGTCGCACAGCATGTCCAGCCGGCGCGCCTCGTTGACGAGAAGCTGGCGCACGACAAGCGCATGGGCGGACGCGCGCAGCGCCTCGCCCGGATTGTCCGCCGGATGGTTCTGCGCCTCCTGGAGAATGGCCTCCTCGGGGATTGCCACGCCATCGACGGTGATCGCCTTCATCACCGGCAACGGTTTGGGCGGAACGCGCGTGTCGGGTTCCTGGTAGGTGGTGTAGCCCTGTCCGTCCGGGGACGGGCCGACGGGCGCACCGCCGGCAAGGCTCGGATTGCGGTAGATCGTTGCCATGATGCTCACTCCCCGGCCGGAAGCCGCACGGGCGCGGCGCGGCGGTTGCGTTCGCGCACCACCTGGTAGCCGGGCCGCCAGAAGTAGCGCAGCGGAACCGACAGCATGTGCACCAGGCGGGTGAAGGGGAAGAGAAGCAGGATCGTCAGCCCCAGTACAAGGTGCGCCTTGAAGATGATCGACACATGCGCGACATGCGAGGCCGCGTCGCCCTGGAAGGTGAAGATGCCCTGCGCCCAGGACATGAAGCGCACCATTTCCTCGCCGTCCAGATGCTGCATCGAGATCGGGATGGTCGCCAGGCCGAGCGCAAGCTGCACCCAGAGCAGGATGATGATCAGCGTGTCGCTGGTGCTGGAATTGGCCCGCACGCGCGGATCGAAAAGGCGCCGGTGAACGAGCAGGCTCGCGCCGATGATCGCCATGACACCGGCAATGCCGCCCGCCACAATGGCCAGCACCTGCTTGGCGCCGTGGCTGATGCCGAGCGCATCGAAGATGGCGATGGGCGTCAGCAGGCCGATGAGATGGCCGAAGAAGATGACGATCACGCCGACATGAAACAGCACCGAGCCCCAGACAAGCTGCTTGCGGCGCAGAAGCTGCGACGAGCCGGACCGCCAGCTATACTGGTCGCGGTCATAGCGCAGGATCGAGCCGAGGATCAGCACCACCAGCGCGACATAGGGATAGATCCCAAAGAGAAGCGTATTGAAAAAGCCGGACATCCTGGCCTCCGCTCAGAAAGGGTTGGCCGGCGCGGCGTCCGGCTTGCGGGTGTGGGCGCGCATCTGGCGCTGCAGGCGGTCGGGTCCGCAGGCGTTTTCCCCGGCATTGCCGCCGAATGTCACCGCCTCCTCTTCCCAGACCCGGTCGAGCGCCTCGAGGTCGGCCGGATCGTCGTCCGGCGTCTCCATCAGTTCGCCGACCAGCCCGGCATCAGGCTTTCCCGAGGCGAGGTCCTCCAGCACGGCGAAGGCGTTGGCATAGACCGAGCCGCGCTTCTTCAGGCGCTCGCGCAGGGCGGCGACGATGTGGGCCACCTGCGAAAGGAGGTCGGCGGCTTCCGGCGCCGGCTTGATCGACAGGTATTCCAGGAACAGCGGCAGGTAGTCGGGCAATTCCTTTGCATCGATTTCCAGCCCGTCGGCCTCGTACATGGCCATCAGGTCGACCATGGCCTGCCCGCGGTCGCGGCTTTCGCCGTGAACGTGCTCGAACAGGTGCAGCGACAGCGTGCGGGTGCGGTCGAACAGGTAGACGTAGCGTTCCTGCGCCTCGAACAGGTCGAGGGCCTCGATGTCGCTTGCCAGCACGTCCAGGAGCTTGCGCTGCGCCGGGCCGGCGCCGTCGAGGCCGGCGATGGCCTGCCGGATCTCCGGCAGGGCCCTGTGCATCGTCTCGTCGGGATAGGCGAGCAGGATGGAGAGGATCTTGAGTGTCGTGTTCATCACACGCCCTCCGTCAGCTTGTTGACCGGTGTCTGCACGGTGCGGGTGCGCTTGGCGCCGAACAGGTCGCTTTCGCCGCCGCCCGAACAGCCATTCCCGAAGGTGAATCCGCAGGATCCGCGCACGTCATAGGCATCCTCGGAGATCTCGCGATGCGAGGTCGGAATGACGAACCGGTCCTCGTAGTTGGCGATGGCCATGATCTTGTACATGTCCTCGATCATGGTGCCGGTCATGCCGACCTTCGCCGCGATCGCCTCGTCGGTGACGCCGTCGATGGACTTGGCCCGCATGTAGGCGCGCATGGCCAGCATCCGTTCCAGCGCCGAGACCACAGGTGCTTCCTTGCCGCCCGTCAGCAGGTTGGCGAGGTAACGGACCGGGATCCGGAGAGACCGGACGTCCGGCATGTCGCCGTCCAGTCCGATCTTTCCGGCCTCCGCCGCAGACGTGAGGGGTGAAAGCGGCGGAATGTACCAGACCATTGGCAGGGTCCGGTATTCCGGGTGCAGCGGGAAGGCCACCTTCCATTCCATGGCCATCTTCCAGACCGGCGACCGGCGCGCCGATTCCAGCCACGCCTCGGGAATGCCGTCCTTGCGCGCCTGCTCGATGACGGCCGGATCGTTGGGATCCAGGAAGATCTTCAGTTGCTCCTCGTAGAGTTCCTTCTCGTCGGCCGCCGAGGCTGCTTCCTCGATGCGGTCGGCGTCATAGAGCACGACGCCGAGGTAGCGGATGCGTCCGACGCAGGTTTCCGAGCAGACCGTCGGATGGCCGGCCTCGATGCGCGGATAGCAGAACACGCACTTCTCGGATTTGCCCGAAGACCAGTTGTAGTAGATCTTCTTGTAGGGGCAGCCCGAGACGCACATGCGCCAGCCGCGGCACTTGTCCTGGTCGATCAGGACGATGCCGTCGTCCTCGCGCTTGTAGATGGCGCCGGACGGGCAGGAGGCGACGCACGTCGGATTGAGGCAGTGCTCGCACAGGCGCGGCAGATACATCATGAACGTGTTCTCGAATTCGCCGTAGATCTGCTTCTCGACGCCTTCGAAGTTGTAGTCCTGGGACCGCTTGGAGAACTCGCCGCCGAGAATTTCCTCCCAGTTCGGCCCCCACTCGATCTTTTCCATGCGCTCGCCGGAAATCTGCGAGCGCGGACGCGCCGTCGGGAAGGCCTTGCTCTCGCGGGCCGTCTGAAGGTGGTCGTAGTCGAAGTCGAACGGCTCGTAATAGTCGTCGATCTCGGGCAGGTCCGGATTGGCGAAGAGCTTGGCCAGGATGCGCCACTTGGCGCCGCCTTTCGGCTCGATCTTGCCGTTGGCCTTGCGCCGCCAGCCGCCGTTCCAGCGCTTCTGGTTTTCCCAGTCCTTCGGATAGCCGATGCCGGGCTTGGTCTCGACATTGTTGAACCAGGCGTATTCCACGCCCTCGCGGTTCGTCCAGACGTTCTTGCAGGTAACGGAACAGGTGTGGCACCCGATGCACTTGTCGAGGTTCAGCACCATGCCGATTTGGGCGCGGATCTTCATTCTGCCGCCTCCTTGGATGTGACGGTTTCGCCGAGCGGATCTTCCATCCAGTCGACCTTGTCGAGCTTGTGCACCACGACGAACTCGTCGCGGTTCGACCCGACGGTGCCGTAGTAGTTGAAGCCGTAGGCCTGGTGGGCATAGCCGCCGATCATGTGGGTGGGCTTGGTGATCGCCCGCGTGACCGAGTTGTGGATGCCGCCACGCTGCTGGGTAAGCTGCGATCCCGGCGTGTTCACGATCTTTTCCTGGGCGTGGTACATGTAGACCGTTCCCTGCTTCATGCGCTGGGAGACGACGGCACGCGCCACGATGGCCCCGTTGGAGTTGAATACCTCGACCCAGTCATTGTCGACCAGACCCGCGGTCTTCGCATCCTCTTCCGAAATCCAGACCACCGGCCCGCCACGGTTGAGCGTGAGCATCATCAGGTTGTCGGAATAGGTGGAGTGGATGCCCCACTTCTGGTGCGGGGTGATGAAGTTCAGCACCACGGACTTCCGGCCCGCCGTCTTTTCCTCGATCACCGGGGTGATGGTCTTGGTGTCGATGGGAGGACGGTAGACGCAGAACGCCTCGCCGAAGGCGCGCATCCAAAGGTGGTCCTGGTAGAGTTGCTGGCGCCCGGTGATGGTGCGCCACGGGATCAGCTCGTGGACGTTGGTATAGCCGGCATTGTAGCAGACCTTCTCCGATTCCAGGCCCGACCAGGTCGGCGAGGAGATGATCTTGCGCGGCTGGGCGACGACGTCGCGGAAGCGGATCTTCTCGTCTTCCTTCGGCAGGGCCAGGTGGGTGTGGTCGCGCCCGGTATTCTTCGACAGCGCTTCCCAGGCCTTCACCGCCACTTCGCCATTGGTCTCCGGCGCCAGCATCAGGATCACTTCCGTGGCATCGATGTCGGTCTCGATGCGCGGACGGCCCTTGGTCGGCCCCTCCTCTGTGACAACGCCGTTCAGCTTGCCCAGTGCCTCGACCTCGTGCTCGGTGTTCCAGGAAATGCCCTTGCCGCCATTGCCGAGCTTGTCCATGAGCGGGCCGAGCGCGGTGAACCGCTTGTAGAGATTGGGATAATCCCGCTCCACCACGGCAACCGCAGGCATGGTCTTGCCCGGCAGCGGCTCCACGTCGCCCTTCTTCCAGTCCTTCACGTCGAAGGGCTGGGCCAGTTCACCCGGCGTGTCGTGCAGGATGGGAACGAGCACCACGTCCTTCTCCACGCCCAGGATTTCGGGGGCCACGTCGGAGAACTTGCGTGCAATGCCCTTGAAGATGTCCCAGTCGCTGCGCGCTTCCCAGGCCGGATCCGCAGCGCTCGACAGCGGATGGATGAAGGGATGCATGTCGGAGGTGTTGAGATCGTTCTTCTCGTACCAGGTGGCCGTGGGCAGGACGATGTCGGAATAGACGCAGGTCGTCGACATGCGGAAGTCGAGCGTGACCAGCAGGTCCAGCTTTCCTTCCGGGGCCTCGTCGTGCCACTTCGCCTCGCGGGCGCGCTGGCGGCCTTCCTCGCCGAGATCCTTGCCCATCAGGCCGTTCTTCGTGCCGAGCAGGTGCTTGAGGAAATACTCGTGCCCCTTGCCCGACGAACCCAGCAGGTTGGAGCGCCAGACGAACATGTTGCGCGGCCAGTTGGCCGGATCGTCCGGGTCCTCGCAGGACATTTCCAGGTCGCCCGCCTTGAGCTGCTGCGCCACGTAGTCCTTCGCCTCCAACCCGGCATCCGCCGCCGCCTTCGCGACCGCCAGCGGATTGGTCTTGAGCTGCGGCGCCGACGGCAGCCAGCCCATCCGCTCGGCGCGGATGTTGTAGTCGATCAGCGTTCCGTCCCACGGGCCTTCCGGCGCCGTCGGCGACAGGATCTCGTCCACCGTCAGCGTCTCGTAGCGCCACTGGTCGGTATGGGCGTAGAAGAACGAGGTGGAGTTCATCTGGCGCGGCGGACGGCCCCAGTCCAGCCCGAAGGCCAGCGGCAGCCAGCCGGTTTGCGGACGCAGCTTTTCCTGGCCCACATAGTGGCTCCAGCCGCCCCCGGACTGGCCGATGCACCCGCACATGACCAGGAGATTGATGATCCCCCGGTAGTTCATGTCCATGTGGTACCAGTGGTTCAGGCCGGCGCCCAGGATGACCATGGAACGGCCCCTGGTCTTCTCCGCGTTGAGCGCGAATTCGCGGGCCACCGTGATGATGTGATCGCGCGGCACGCCGGTGATCTTCTCCGCCCAGGCCGGTGTGTAGGGCACGTTGTCGTCATAGGACGTGGCGCAGGTCGCGTCGTTGAAGCCGCGATCCAGGCCGTAATTGGCCACGAACAGGTCGAACACGGTTGCAACCAGCGTGTCGCCTTCGGCCAGCTTCAGCTTCCTGGCCGGCACCGAGCGCAGCAGCACGCTCTGGTGGTCGGTTCCCTGGAAATGGTCGTGCTCGCGATTGCCGAAATAGGGGAAGGCAACGCTGGCCACTTCGTCATGGTCGCTGTCGAGCACGAAGCTCATGTCCAGTTCGACATCGCGGCCCTTGCCGTCCTTGGTCTCAAGGTTCCACTTGCCCTGCTCGCCCCAGCGGAAGCCGACAGAACCGGCCGGAACGACCGGCTTCTTGGTCTTGCCGTCAATGGCGACGGTCTTCCATTCCGGGTTGTTGGTCTCGCCGAGCCCGCCCTTGAAGTCGGAGGCGCGCAGCAGCCGGTCGGGCACGAAATGCCCGTTCTTTTTCACCAGCTTCACGAGCATCGGCATGTCGGTGTACCGGCGGCAGTAGTCCTCGAAATACTCCGCCTGGCGGTCGAGGTGGAACTCGCGCAGCACCACATGGCCGAGCGCCATGGCGAGCGCGGCATCCGTGCCCTGCTTGGGATGCAGCCAGATGTCGGAGAACTTGGCGGCCTCCGAATAGTCCGGCGAGACGACGACCGACTTGGCGCCCTTGTAGCGCACCTCGGTGTAGAAATGCGCGTCCGGCGTGCGCGTCTGCGGGACGTTGGAGCCCCACAGGATGAGGAAGCCGGAATTGTACCAGTCAGCCGATTCCGGCACGTCGGTCTGCTCGCCCCAGGTCATCGGCGAGGCCGGCGGCAGGTCGCAATACCAGTCGTAGAAGGACATGCAGGTGCCGCCCAGCAGCGACAGGTAGCGCGAGCCGGCCGCGTAGGAGACCATGGACATGGCCGGGATCGGCGAGAAACCGATCACGCGGTCGGGCCCGTAGGTCTTGGCCGTCCAGGCATTGGCGGCCGCGATGATCTCGTTGACCTCGTCCCAGGATGCACGCACGAAGCCGCCATGGCCGCGGATGGACGTATAGGCCGACCGCTTGGCCGGGTCCGTCTGGATCGCTTCCCAGGCACCGACCGGCGACTTCACCGCCCGCTCCTTGCGCCACAGCTTCAGCAGCCGCGAGCGGATCAGCGGATATTTCACCCGGTTCGCGGAATACATGTACCAGGAGTAGCTCGCCCCGCGCGAGCAGCCGCGCGGCTCGTGGTTCGGCAGGTCGGGCCGCGTGCGCGGATAGTCCGTCTGCTGCGTCTCCCAGGTGACGATCCCGCCCTTGACGTAGATCTTCCAGGAGCACGAGCCGGTGCAGTTGGCGCCGTGCGTGGAGCGCACGATCTTGTCGTGCTGCCAGCGCTTGCGGTAGGCGTCTTCCCAGTCCCGGTTCTCGTTCGTGGTGACGCCATGGCCGCCGGAGAACGTTCCGGTATTGGTTTTCGCCAGGAAGTTCAGGCGGTTGAGGATATGTGACATGTCGGGAAACCTTTCTCGGGGTTTCAGCAGGAAACCGGGGCGCCCTTGCGCGAATAGAAGAACCAGGTGATCGCGAGGCAGACCACGTAGAACCAGAGGAAGCCCCAGAGCGCGCCGTCGGGAGCGCCCGTCATGGCGATCGAGGTGCCGTAGGCCTTGGGGATGAAGAAGGCGCCATAGGCGGCAATCGCCGATGTGAAGGCGATGATGGCGGCGCTTTCGCGCTCGGCGACCTTCAGCGTGTCGGCATTGTTGGCGCCCAGGATGCGCGGGATTTCCTTGCGCATGATCGACGGGATCATCTGGAACGTCGAGGCATTGCCCACGCCCGTCAGGAAGAACAGGGCCATGAAGCAGGCGAAGAAGCCCCAGAAATTGCCGCCCTGGCCGTCAGAAGGCAGGAACTGGATGACGCCCCACACGGCGATGATCATGCCGAGGAACACCCAGAAGGTGACGCGGCCGCCGCCGAACTTGTCGGAAACCCAGCCGGTCGCGGCGCGCGACAGGGCGCCGACAAGCGGTCCGAGGAAGGCGTAGGACAGTGCGTTGACCTCGGGGAACTGCGTCTTCATCAGCAGCGGAAAGCCCGCCGAATAGCCGATGAACGAGCCGAACGTGCCGGTGTAGAGGATGCACATGATCCAGTTGTGGAAGCGCTTGAGGATCGAAAGCTGGTCAGCGAGCGAGGCCTTGGCGTCGGCAATGTCGTTCATGCCGAACCAGGCGGCGATGGCGGCAACCGCGATGAAGGGCACCCAGATGAAGCCGGCATTCTGCAGCCACAGCTTCGAGCCGTCCTCC
This sequence comes from Phyllobacteriaceae bacterium, assembly GCA_002708825.1. Lineage (GTDB taxonomy): Bacteria > Pseudomonadota > Alphaproteobacteria > Rhizobiales > Rhizobiaceae > Zhengella. Next base: position 134,966 of record PAPF01000029.1, read on the forward strand.
AGCACCTGCGCCTCGCCGCCGATGGAGCCGAACACGCCCATGGTGATGACCAGCGGCACGGTGAACTGCATGACCGAGACGCCCAGATTGCCGAGGCCCGCATTCAGCGCCAGGGCGTTGCCCTTGGTCTTCTTGGGGTAGAAATAGGCGATGTTGGCCATGGAGGAGGCGAAGTTGCCGCCGCCGAAACCGCACAGCAGCGCCAGCACCAGGAAGGTCGTGTAGGACGTCTCGGGGTTCTGGATGGCAAAGCCGATGCCGAGTGCGGGGAGCAGCAGCGAGGCGGTGGAAATCGCCGTCCAGCGCCGTCCGCCGAAGATCGGCACCATGAAGGAGTAGAAGATGCGCAGCGTGGCGCCGGAAAGGCCCGGCAGCGCGGCCAGCCAGAAGCGCTGGTCGACGGTGAAGTCAAAGCCTATGGCCGGCATGCGGGCGACGACGACCGACCACACCATCCAGACCGAGAAGGCCAGCAGAAGTGCGGGGATCGAGATCCAGAGGTTGCGGGTCGCGATGGCGCGGCCGGAATTGTCCCAGAACGAGGCGTCTTCGGGACGCCAGTCTTGCAGGACGGGGCCGCGGGCTGCGGCGGAAGCTGGATTTGCCATGGGAACCTCCCTTGATGGCTCAGGAATGGGGTATGGCGGGCCGTCCGGGCCCGCCGGATCGGGTTCATTCGGCCGGCGCGGACTTCTTCGCCTTATGCTGCTCGATCAGCGCCAGGCCGCTTTCGAAGTCCTTCATGGCCTTGTCGGCCCGTGCACGCAGCGTCTCGATGTTCGCGGCCACGAAATTTGCCTTTTCCTCGGCTTCCTGTTCGGGGCTGAACCGGACGAAGAAGGCCAGGAACGACGCGGCAGTGACGACCATGCCCATGATCAGGAAGGCATCCGGCCACTCGATCGCGCCCTTGAAGAGGAAGCCGGCCGTCACCGCGCCGGCATTACCGCCCGCGCCCACGACACCGGCCACCGCACCAAGCGCCTTCTTGTTGATGAAGGGAACGACGGAATAGGTCGCGCCTTCGGCCATCTGCGTGAAGAGCGAGAAGACGATCAGCGACGGCAGCGCCAGGTAGAGCACGCTCATCCGCGAGAAGAGCATCAGCGCAAGGCCTTCGCAGAACAGGCAGATGAACAGCCAGAAAGCGCGTCCGCGCAGGCCCCACAGCGCGCCGTAATTGTCACCGAAGATGCCGCCGAGCGTGCGCGCGAAGATGTTCATCAGGCCGAAGGACGCCGCAACGAGACCGGCTTCGACGAGACCGAGATCGAAATAGTCGGCGAAGTAGAGCGCGGCGGTGTTGTTGACCGTCAGTTCGATGCCGAAGCAGGCGCCGTAGATGATGAAGAGCATCCACACGCGGCTGTCGCCGAGCGCCTTGAGATAGTTGCCGTTGACGGTTTTCTTCTCCGGCATCATGCCGCGGGCGCGCAGGTCGGCGAAGTTTCCGTCAGGCGCGTCCTGGGTCCAGAAGTAATAGGCGATGCCGGTCACGAAGATCGCCGCGCCGACGACAACCATCGAAAGCCGCCAGCCGAGCGCTTCGGAGAACCCGAAGCCGACCACGAAGACGGAGAAGATCAGCGGCATGACGAACTGGGTGACGCCGCCGCCCAGGTTGCCCCAGCCTGCCGACGTGGCATTGGCCTGGCCGACCACGTTGGGCGCGAACATCACAGAGGTATGGTACTGGGTGATGACGAAGGACGCGCCGATCGCGCCGATCATCAGACGGAAGATGAGGAAGGTTTGGAAATCGTCGGCAAGACCGATGCCCATGACCGGCAGCGCGCCGAGCGTCAGCAGGCCGGTATAGGTCAGCCTCGGACCGATGCGGTCACAAAGCCAGCCGATGAGCAGGCGCGCGAAGATGGTCATCGCCACCGAGGCGATGATCGTCCAGCCGACCTGCTCCTTGGTCAGCGCGAGTTCGTCGCGCACGACCTTCATCAGCGGCGCGATGCCGAACCATGCAAAGAAGCACAGGAAGAACGCGAACCACGTCATGTGGAACGTGCGTATCTGCACCATCGTTACCTTGAAGAAATTTCCCCAAAGGCTGGTGGCCTTGTTCTGGAGTTCCATCGAATTTCCCCGACCCTTTGTTGAAACGGAAACCGCCGGACGGCGGCATCCCCCTTGCATCGGGATAGGGAATGGTCGATCTGGAGGAGGGATGTGCTTGACCTAGGTCAACTGCGGATGGCCGTCAGGCAGAAACAAGCCACCGGCGCGCATGCATCGCGCGACGAATGAAAACAAGTCAGGATTGACGCGGGAAACCCGGCCATGTCAGCCTGAAGCTAATCAAACGATAACTTGATTAACATCAAGGAGAGGCACGTTGCGAAGTTCCGATATTCCCGAGATCAGGTCGCTTCGCCTGTTTGAGAGCATGTCGGATTCGGCCTTCGACTCGCTGATGCAGGCAGCTTATTTGCAGACCTTCCCGGCCCAGCTCGACCTGATCCGCGAAGGCGATCCGGCCGATTTTCTCTATGTCCTGACCGAGGGCTGCGTCGAGATGTATGCCCGCACTGGCCAGCGCGAGACCACGATGGGCATGGTCTGGCCGGTCGGCGCCTTCATCCTTGCCGCGGTGCTGAAGGACGCCGTCAACCTGATGTCCGCCCGCACTGTCCAGAAATCCCGCCTGCTGCTGATCCCCGCCTCCAATGTCCGCTCCGCATTCGAGGCCGACGAGGCCTTTGCCCGCGCCATCGTCACCGAACTGGCCGGCTGCTTCCGCGAGGTGGTCAAGGAACAGAAGGACCTGAAGCTGCGCTCGTCGGTTGAACGGCTTGCCAACCGGCTGATCCGCTTCGACCGCGAAATGGGCGGCACCGGAGCCTTCGATCTGCCCTACGACAAGCGCACGCTGGCATCCCATCTCGGCATGACGCCGGAGAATCTTTCGCGCGCGTTCAATACGCTCAAGCCCTATGGCGTCGAGGTCGACGGCTCCAGGATCAGGCTGACAGACATGAAGAGCCTGAACGGCCTTGCAAGGCCGGATCCGCTCATCGATGACCGGACGACGTGACGGTCCGCGCCTGCCGGAAGCTCAGGTGAGCAGCAGGCCCTCATCCTTGGCCTTGTGATCCGGCTCCACGTGAATGGTCACCCGCGCGCCGGGAACGGCGGCATGAAGACCGGTCTCGATCCGGTCGCAGATCGCATGGCTTTCCTCAACCGTCATGGCGGCGTCCACGATCAGGTGAAACTCGATGAAGGTGGCCCGGCCCGCTGCCCGGGTCCGGATGTCGTGCACCTCGATGGCTCCTGCCGCATTGGACCGGATCACGTCCTCGATGCGCCGCGCTTCCTCTCCCTCCACGGCACGGTCCATCAGGCCGTTGACGGATTCGGAGATCACGTGCCAGCCTTCGCGCAGGATGTTGCCCGCCACGAGGATCGCCAGCAACGGGTCGAGGATGAGCCAGCCGGTGGCAAGCGCCAGCACGAGGCCCGCCAGGACACCTGCCGAAGTGACCACATCGGCCATGATGTGCTTGCCGTCTGCGACAAGGGCCGGCGAACGGTATTCGCGCCCCTTGCGGATCAGCAGGCTCGCGAAAACGCCGTTGATGACCGCCGCCGCCAGGTTGATGGCCAGGCCCGGACCGGGCGAGGTCATTTCACCGACGCCTTCAAGCAGCGCATTGGCCGCCTCGTGGAGGATCAGCAGCGCCGCGACCACGATAAGCACGCCCTCCAGGACAGCCGAGAAATACTCCGCCTTGTAATGACCGAAGGGGTGACCGCTATCGGCCGGCCGGGCGGCGTAGCGAACGGCCATGAAGGCCGCTGTCGCCGCGATCACGTTGACGATGCTTTCCAGCGCATCGGAAAACAGCGCGACCGAACCGGTCAGCCACCAGGCGAGGAATTTCAGGCCCATGACGCCGATGGCGACGGCAATCGACGCGAGGGCAAGGCGGCTGACGGTCCTGGCCTGGTCAGGCATGGCGCTTCTCCAATCGCAAGGCATCGTCCACTGACGAAACCGGCTTGCGCTGCGCTGCAATGAACCGATACCATCCATGGATCAACCCCTGACGGAAACAAACGGGAATGACGTCTATCGCTGAAGAGGCCACGGCCTCGCTTGCCCTGCCGCCCGTCCGGGTTCTGGTCTTTGTCCAGGCAGTCGTCTCCGCGGCAAGCCTCGTTGTCGAGATCGTCGCCGGGCGCATGCTCGCGCCCTGGCTGGGCATGTCGCTCTATACCTGGACCTCGATCATCGCCGTCGTGCTTGCCGGCTTTTCCGCAGGTCACTGGGTCGGCGGTATCTTCGCCGGCTGGCAGCCCCGGCGCGCCCTGGCGGCCACGGCGTGGGCCCTTGCCGGTGCCGCGCTGACCACCGGCATTGCAGTCTTCCTGCTGCGCTGGCTGGCCGGCCCCATGATCGCCGCGCTCGACAACCCGCTCGCCGCCATCATCCTCCTGACGACGCTCGCCTTCTTCCTTCCCTCATTCTTTGCCGGCATTCCCGCCCCTGTCCTCACCCAGGTCGCGGTGGAAACGGCGCCATCGCGCTCGGGCCGGGCGCTCGGCGCCATGTTCGCAGCAGGCGCCTTCGGCGCCATCGGCGGCACGCTGGCCGCCGGGTTCATCTTCATCTCATGGCTCGGCACGACGGCAACGCTGACCATCATCGCCGCCGTCTATGCGGTGCTTGCCGCGATTCTCTTCGCCTATGCCGGCCGCCTGGACGGCAGGTCCGGCCTGCTGACAGCCGCCATCCTCGCCGCCTGCCTGCTTCCCGCCACCGGATCGCTCGCCCTGCCGGGCCACTGCCTGACCGAGAGCCGCTATTTCTGCATTCGCGTGGAGGATGTCTCCGCCGATACCGGCGAGCCGACACGACTGATGGTGCTCGATCATCTTGCCCACGGCGTCACGGTGCGCGACACGCCGGCACGCATGGTCACGCCCCACGGGGCGCTGCTGGATGCGCTGCCGCGCACCCGCTTCGAGGGCCGGCCCTTTTCGGCGTTCTTCATCGGCGGCGGTTCCTTCACCATCCCGCGCGCCTGGGCGGCCGAAGGCGTCTCGGCCGACATCACCGTCGCCGAGATCGATCCCGAAGTCACGCGCGCGGCCATCGATCATTTCTGGTTCGATCCCGACAGCGCGCGCGTGCTGGATGTCGATGCCCGCCTGGCGCTGCAATCCGCCAACCGCAACTTCGACGTGATCGTCGGCGACGCCTTCACCGACATCGCCGTGCCCGCGCACCTTGTCACGCGCGAGTTCTTTTCACTGGTCCGCGACCGGCTGACCGGTGACGGCGTCTACGTCATGAACGTCGTCGACCATCTCGACCGCATGCGCGCGCTGGCCGCGATGGTCCGCACGCTCAAATCCGTCTTCCCCGTTGTCGAGGTCTGGGCCGAGAATGTGCGGCCGGAAACCGGCGCACGCGCCACCTTCATCCTGCTGGCAGGGAACAGCGAAACGCCGGTGGCGCGCGTCACCGGCGCACCGCCCGACCTGATGGAATTCGGCCGCCTGTCGCCAAGGGTCGTGGATGCGCTCGTCGAACGCACCGGCGCCCAGGTCATGACCGACGATCTCGCGCCCATCGACCGCCTGATGGGCCGGCTGGATTGATCCCTGAACGGCGGTCGGACAGAAAGGCCGGCCGCCTCACTCCGGCTGGATCGACGCCAGGTAGGCGATGATGTCGGCAATCTGCTGCGGCGTGGCCTCGAATTCGGGCATGTCCTCATGGCCCGTCACGATGCCCTCGGCGAAGGCCTCTTCCAGCGCATCGATGGGATAGCGCTCTGACAGTTCGCGGAACGGCGGCGCGGCCGGATGCGGGCTGGCGTCGGTCTCGCCGACACCGTGGCACTGGGCGCAGTTCGTTTCCACCAGCGCCTTGCCATGCGCGATATCGGCCTCCTGCGCCAGCGCGCCGGTCAGTCCCGGCGCCATGGCTGCAAGTGCGGCGGCAATCGTCAACAGATGTCTCATGCGGCCCTCTCCTTCGCCCGGCGCGGCAGGTGGGCCACCACGTTCTCGATCATCCGCATGCCGGCGTCGCCGCCCAGCGTCATGATCGATTCAGGGTGAAACTGCACCGCCGCCACGGGCTCCCGTTCGTGTTCGATCGCCATGACGATACCGTCATCGGTCTCCGCCGTCACGGCGAATTCGCGCGGCAGGCGCACCGGATCGGCAAAGATCGAATGGTAACGGCCGACCGTGACCTCCCGCGGCAGGCCGGAGAAGATCACGCCCTGCGTCGAGACGCGGATGCGTGACGGCTTGCCGTGCATCGGCACGTGCAACTGCCGGAGTTCTCCGCCATAGGCTTCCGCCAGCGCCTGCAGGCCGAGGCAGACGCCGAACAGCGGCAGCTTGCGCGCCCGCGCCTTGTCGATCGTGGCCTTGCAGTCGAAATCGGACGGGGAGCCGGGCCCCGGCGACAGCACGACGAGATCGGGATCGACCCGCTCGAACACCTCCTCCGCCACGGGCGAGCGCACCGTGGTCACGGTCGCGCCGGTCTGGCGGAAATAGTTCGCCAGCGTGTGCACGAAGCTGTCCTCGTGGTCGACGAGCAGGATCTTCACGCCCTCGCCCACCCGGGCTGTCTGGCGCTGTTCCGCCGCCGCATTGCCCGCCTTGGCCTCGCGGATGGCGGCCAGCATGGCGGATGCCTTCAGTTCCGTTTCGGCCTCTTCCTCCTCCGGCACCGAATCGTAGAGGAGCGTCGCCCCGGCGCGCACCTGCGCCACGCCGTCGAGGATTCGGATGGTGCGCAGCGTCAGCCCCGTATTGAGGTCGCCATTGAAATGCACCATGCCCACCGCGCCGCCATACCAGGCGCGCGGGCTCTTTTCGTGGTTCTCGATGAAGCGCATGGCCCACAGCTTTGGCGCGCCCGTCACCGTCACCGCCCAGGCGTGCGACAGGAAGCCGTCGAAGGCGTCCATGTCCTCGCGCAACCGGCCCTCGATATGGTCCACCGTGTGGATCAGACGCGAATACATCTCGATCTGGCGACGCCCGATGACGCGCACCGAACCCGGCTCGCAGACGCGGCTCTTGTCATTGCGGTCGACGTCGGAGCACATGGTCAGTTCCGCCTCGTCCTTCTTGGAATTCAGCAGCTTGAGGATCTGCTCGCTGTCCGCGATGGCGTCCTCGCCGCGCCGGATCGTGCCGGAGATCGGGCAGGTCTCGATGCGCCGTCCACTTACCCGCACGAACATTTCCGGCGACGCGCCGATGAGATACTCGCGCTGTCCCAGGTTGATGAAGAAGGAATAGGGCGACGGGTTGATCGCCTTCAGGCGGCGCGCGATTTCCGACGGCCGGCTCTCGCAGCGCTCGTAGAACATCTGCCCCGGCACCACCTCGAACAGGTCGCCGCGCCTGAAGCTTTCCTTGGCCTTTTCCACCAGGCGCGAATATTCGCCCGGTTCATGGTCGGCGCGCGGCGGCTGCACGTCGCTCGGCCGGAACGGCTCGGCCGCGGAATCGCGCGCGATGCCGGTCGTGTCGAAACCCTCGCCGGCAAACTCGTAGCGGTCCTTCCAGGCCTCGGCGGAATAGTGGTCCACCACGAGGATCTCGTCGGGCAGGTAGAGCACCAGGTCGCGCTGGCTGACCGGGCGCTCCAGCTTGAAAGCCACCGGGTCGAACTGGAAGCAGAGATCGTAGCCAAAAGACCCGTAGAGGCCGAGATTGGGATCGTCATGCGACTTGAACAGCGCCACGATGGCGCGCAGCACGGTGAACACCGACGGCACGCGCGAGCGCTCTTCCTCGGTGAACACGCGGTCAGGCTCGGCGACCTGCACTTTCGCCAGCCGGTCCGTCACCGGACCCATGGTCACGCCGTCGAGCCGGGAGACAACCGCCACGATGGCCGGCAGCATCGCCACGCCGCGGCTGTTGAGCGCCTCGATCTCCATGGCCCGCCCGCGCGCCGAGATCACCAGCGGCGGGTCGATGATCGCCGTATCCCAGCGCGTATAGCGGCCCGGATATTCGTAGTTGGAGGAGAACAGTGCGCCGCGCCGGCTGTCCAGCGCCTCGACATAGGCTTCGATCGCGCCGTCATAGGGCGTGGAGTGGCGTGTGCGGGTGATGGTGATGCCGCCTTCGGTGACGAAGGCCTCCGCGCCGCCGGGCAATTTCGTGGGGGTCATGCTCGTTTCACTCCGTTGTCCCGCCGGACGGAGATCCGGGAGACCTCGCGCATATGAAAAAGGCCGCCCGGAGGGTTCCGTCGCGGCCGTTGATCCTATGACACACGCATGCGCGTGCGGGCCGCCTCAGCTGCCGCGCCACCAACCTTTGCAAAGAGCGATGCCCGTGTTCATGGGAAATCTCATTAGAGTGTTTTCCGCGGCGATGCAACGCCCGCGTTTGCGCCCGCTTGAGCCCCGCCTGTCTTGCCTGTAGGGATGGCCGTGATCTCGCATCGGAGCCCCTCATGCGCCCTCCCCTTTCCGCCCCCAAGAGCGCCAAGGCACAAAAGGCGCTGGCCCAGATGGACCTGCTGCGCCGCGCGCATCAGTTGAACCTTGCTGGCCGGGCGTTCGAGGCGGAACGCATCGCCCGCCAGGTCCTGGACGAAACGCCATCCAATGCCGAGGCCCTGTTCCTGATGGGTCTTCTTCATTTCAACGCGCGCCTGCATGACGAGGCCCGCGCCTGGCTTGAAAAGGCCTTGCGCAAGGCGCCCGCCGATGCCCGCGCCCATGCCAAGCTGGCCGAGACGCTGGTCGTCCTCGGACTGGGCGACAAGGCCCTTCAACACATGGCAAAGGCTGTTCGCCTGCAACCGGGGTTCACCCCGTTCATCGCGCAACATGCCAGCCTTCTGGCGGACAATGGCCGCCGGGAGGAGGCGCTGGAAGTCCTGGCCAGGGCGCGGGCGAAGGCACCGGATGATCCGGCCCTGCTTGTCGCCTTCGGCCACATCCACCGATTCACCGGAAGCGAACGGGAAATCGCCGCGTTGGAAAGGCTCGCCGCGAGCCCGGACGCCGATCCGCAGACCCGGTTTCGCGCCGGCGCGGCCCTGTCCCGGGCGCTGGACCAGAGTGGCCGCCACGAAGCGGCCCTGGTCGCCATGGTCGCGGCGCGTGCCCTCATGCCGCCCTTCGATCTGGACGAACTCGAAAAGAGGATCGCCGCGCGCAAGGCTCTCTTCACGCCTGCCTTCATCGCGGACAAGGCAAGACTTGGATCGGACAGCCGCCGCCCCGTCTTCATCGTCGGCATGCCGCGGTCCGGCACCAGCCTCGTCGAGCAGATCATCGCCAGCCATCCGCAAGCCTTTGGCGCCGGCGAACTGCCCGACATGGGCCTTCTGGTCAACGATGCCGTGCCTGAAGCCAACAGCTTCGGGGCGCAGATGGACGTGCTGCGCCATCTCGATGCCGGAACGGCGGCGGCCATGGCAAACCGGTACCTGGGCCGGCTGAAGGCCATGGATGCGAAAGCAGCCCGCGTGACCGACAAGATGCCGCAGAATTTCCTCGAACTCGGCCTGATTGCCATCCTGTTTCCGCAGGCCGTCATCATCCATTGCCGCCGTGATCCTGCCGACACCTGCATCTCCTGCTTCCTTTCCGGCCTTTCCATGCAGCACGGCTATACCCGCGATCTTGCAACCCTCGGTGCCTACTGGCGCGCCTATGCCGGCGTGATGGACCACTTCGGGCAGGTTCTCGGCAATCGCATCCTTGATGTGGACTACGAGACACTCGTCGCCGATCCGGAGCCCACGGCCCGCGCCCTGATCGCCCATTGCGGCCTCGACTGGGACGAGCGCTGCCTGGAATTCTGGAAAACCGAGCGCCGTGTCTCGACCCTTTCGCGCGACCAGGTGCGCCAGCCGGTCCACACCGCGTCGGTGGGGCGGTGGCGGCGCTATGGTGACGGCATGCAACCCTTGATCAATGCCCTGGGGCTTGCGAACCGGCCATGAGCGATGCCGGGCTCATACCGGGGCCGGGTACCATGAATTGTCATTGACAACGAAAATGGGAAGCCCGGACCGGGCGGATGGTCCGGGCTTCCGCTCCCGCCAGGAGCGGGTCACAGGAGGACCGGGGTAAGCAGGGGAACCCGGAGCCTGTGATTCGTGACGCCTCTTGGTTGCGTCCTGCGATTATTGATACACCATAGATTGCAATTGTAAAGTTCCTGCAACCTTGCGCCTCAACAAAAAGTTGCAGGCCCTTGCCGCTGTCCGGACCGCGGCATTCCGCCTTTCAGGCGTTGAGGCGGCGCTCCAGTTGTTCAGCCTTCGCGCGCACAGGTCCCAGTTCGTAGTGCCCCTCGAGGACGGTCTCGCACCGGTCCAGTGCGATTTTCGCATGGCGGCGCACCGCTTCCACATAACGCGGGTCGTTGTTGTTGCGTCCGATCGCAAGCAGCGCATCGAGTGCCCGGAAGATATGCATCTGAACTTCCGCCACGCTTGCCCCGTCCCGTCCGACCGGCAGGAAGAAATCGTCGAACAACTCGTCCAGGCTGATGGGCGGCACATGGACCCGGTTGAACAGCACATCCTTGACCTCGTGCTGCCGGCCCCAGATTGACAGGATGTTGACCACCCGCCCGATGATCTGGATGGCCGTGCCAGGGTCATTGATGCCGGGCGACAGGGCCCGCGAGGCTATTTCCCCCATGGCGATGAGGCCGAGACGCGGATCCTGCGCGAAAGAGCGGTCATGGCCCGTCGTGATTGCGTTGCGCACCGCCCTTGCCAGCTCGTCATCGCGCGTTCCGGAGACACGGGCCAGGGCCTGGCCCGGATGCACGTAACTGCCCGGCAGGACAAGAAGATAGATGCGGCGCTCCTCGCCCGCCGCGTCCTGCAGGGCCTCCATGTCGATATGCAGCACATGGGCGATCCTGTCGGTCTCGACGGGCCAGGCGCCGGCGGGAATGCCCGTATCCGGATCGGTCAGCCCGATGCCGCCCAGATAGGGGCGCTCGCGGCGCATCGACATGGCCTCGTTCGCCGCCTTCTCCACGCGGCGGATCACCTCGTCCAGACGGCCGAAGGACAGCAGGAAATCGATCCACCGCAGCAGCGTCATCACCAGCAGCACGACGACGAGAATGGTGACGAGAAACAGCACCACCCGGCCCGATTCGCCGTAGATGCCAGTCTTGAGCAGGATCAGCCCTGCAAGGCTGAAGATGAACGCGCCGACGAAGGTCGACAGCATGTTCTGCACCGCCGTATCGTCCTGGAGCAGCGCGGTTGCCCGTGGTGTCGCGGTGGTTGCGGCGGTCGCGAAGGCCTGGACGACGGTGGACAGCGAGAAGGTCGTGACCGCCAGCATCGACGAGGCGATGATGGTCAGGATGCTGTCGACGGCGCCGGCACCCAGCGTCAGCACCAGGTTTTCCGGAATGTAGTCCTTGAGCAGGATGGCCAGCACCGCGCTTGCCACCGAGAGAGCGGAAATGATGCCCGCGCGAAGAAACAGCCGGCGGCTCATCTGGTGCAGGATCCATTGCCAGCGGGTCATGATCATGCGCCTTGCCTCTCCGGTCCTTCAGCTTCTGCTTGAACCAAGATGGATCGGCCGGAGGTATCAGGCAAGGCAGGTCCAGGACGGGGCAAACCGCGATCAAATGCAAGAAGGCCCGCCGTCATGCAGACGGCGGGCCTTGTCGGGTCACATGCGAATCCCGAAGGTCAGAACAGGCCTTCGATGAAGCCCTCCTCGTTGAAGCGGATGTTTTCCGCCGAGGGGACCTTCGGCAGGCCCGGCATGGTCATGATCTCGCCGCAGATCGCGACAACGAACCCGGCGCCCGCCGAAAGCCGCACCTCGCGCACCGGCACCACGTGATCGGTGGGCGCGCCGCGGAGGTTGGGATCGGTGGAAAAGGAATACTGTGTCTTGGCCATGCAGACCGGCAGGTTGCCGTAGCCGTCGGCTTCCCAGCGCTTCAGCTGTTCGCGGATCGCCTTGTCGGCGATGGCTTCGGAACCGCGATAGATGCGCCGCACGATTGTGTCGATCTTGTCGAAAAGCCCCATCTCGTCGCTGTAGAGCGGCGCGAATTGCGACAGGCCCGATTCGGCCAGTTCGACCACCTTGTGCGCCAGGTCCTCGATGCCCGCCGAACCTTCCGCCCAGTGGCGGCACACGATGGCTTCCGCGCCGAGCGAGGCGACGTAGTCCTTCACGGCCTGGATTTCCGCGTCGGTATCCCCGGCGAAATGGTTGATCGCCACCACGGCCGGAACGCCGAACTGCTTCACGTTCTCCACGTGGCGGCCGAGATTGGCGCAGCCCTTCTGGACGGCGGCAAGGTTCTGCGCGGCGAGATCGTCCTTCTTGACGCCGCCATTCATCTTGATGGCGCGGATCGTCGCCACGATCACCGCGGCGGCCGGCTCGAGGCCGCCCTTCCGGCACTTGATGTCGAAGAACTTCTCGGCCCCGAGATCGGCGCCGAAACCGGCCTCGGTAACCACGTAGTCGGCCAGCTTCAGCGCGGTCTTCGTCGCCACCAGCGAATTGCAGCCATGGGCGATGTTGGCGAACGGCCCGCCATGAACGAAGGCCGGATTGTTCTCCAGCGTCTGCACGAGATTGGGCTGCATGGCGTCCTTGAGCAGGACGGCCATGGCGCCGTCCGCGTTCAGGTCGCGGGCGCGAATGGCCGTGCGGTCGCGACGGTAGGCGACGATGATGTCGCCAAGCCGCCGTTCCAGGTCCTTCAGGTCGGAGGCCAGGCACAGGATGGCCATGACCTCCGAGGCAACCGTGATGTCGAAGCCGGTCTCGCGCGGATAGCCGTTGCTGACCCCGCCGAGCGGGCCGACGATCTGGCGCAGCGCCCGGTCGTTCATGTCCATCACCCGCCGCCACGCGACACGGCGTGTGTCGATCTCCAGCTTGTTGCCCCAGTAGATGTGATTGTCGATCATGGCGGCGAGCAGGTTGTGCGCCGCCGTGATGGCATGGAAATCGCCGGTGAAATGGAGGTTCATGTCCTCCATCGGCACGACCTGCGCGTAACCGCCGCCCGCCGCGCCGCCCTTGACGCCGAAGCATGGGCCGAGCGAGGCCTCGCGAATGCAGATCGCCGCCTTCTTGCCGATGCGGTTCAGCCCGTCGCCGAGGCCGACCGTGGTCGTGGTCTTGCCTTCGCCCGCCGGCGTCGGGTTGATCGCCGTCACGAGGATCAGCTTGCCGTTCTCGCGGTCGCCGAGCGAGGCGATGAAATCGGCCGAGACCTTGGCCTTGTCATGGCCGTAGGGAAGCAGGTGATCGGACGGGATTTCCAGCCTGGCGCCGATCTCCTGGATCGGCTTCTTGGACGCCGCGCGCGCGATTTCGATGTCGGACTTGAATTCGGCCATGCCGCTCCTCCCACGGGGTTGAGGAATTGAACAGGCCGCAAACAAGCCACGCAAAGGCACGGTCCCGCTTGCCCGTTTCAGCCACTCCGTGCACCGTTCGCGACACGGTGCACACGAGCGGCTTTCCCGTCAGCGGTCGAGGATGTCGCGCATTTCCGTCATGTTGGCGCGCACGCGCAGCAGGTAGAAGCCCATCGTGGCCAGGTGAGAGGGCATGATGAACGCCGATTCCGCGCCGTTGGAGATGATCCACGGGCGCATGTCGAGTGCGGAGCGCAATTGCTGGTCGGCCTCTTCCCACGTCCGGCTCAGCCCGCGCTCGTTGACGATCGACTGGAAATCGCTCTGCGCGGCGGCCATGATGCCGTTCAGCGCGTAAAGCTGGCCATAGGCAAACCAGAACCGGTCGTCGGCCCGTGTGTCGAACCAGCCGGCATCGGACACCTCGATCTGGTCGCGCAGGATGTCGGAGGTCGAACCGATGGCGTTGGTCATCGTGTCGAGGAAGCGCAGGAGGTTGTCCGCGCGCGGGTCGAACGTCGTGTCGCAACTTGCCAGGCGCTGGTTGAAGGCCCGCAGGTTGCGCACCGCTGTCCGGTAGGTGGCCGGCGTCGGCGCGATGAAATAGGGCGCCTGCGTGGTCACGTACCAGAGGTCTTCCTTGTAGTTGAGGTTCTGGCGCGCGTCCTGGAGGTTCTGGTCGATCTGCGACGTGCCGCGCACGCGGCCGAGCCGGTCGACGAGTTCGAACGAGGTACGGCGCAGGATTTCGTTGATGCCGAGCTGGAACGCCGCCTTGTTGTCGAAGAAGGGCGTGTATTTCCAGTCCATGCCGAACAGGCCCATCTTCGAGGCCAGCATGGAGGGGATCCAGGCATTCTGGTTGACGTTGAAGTCGGTCAGGTCGGCGGCCACCTCCACGATGGAAGACACGCCGCAGGCGCCCGCCTGGCCTTCCACAGGATCGCCCGGCAGGGTCGTGCGCTGGCCGAAATCGTAGGCGGTGACGTAGTCCGGATTGAAGTTGGTCCAGATCTGTGTCTGGACGATGAAATAGGCATAGAAGGCGACGATGCCGGCGACGATGGCGCCCACCACCGTCTTGATGATCCAGCCCTTCTGCAGCCACCAGCGCCCGAGCCAGAGGAACGGCCACAGGAGCCAGCCGATGACGATGCCGATGCCGCGTCCGATCCACTGGAAGACCATCGTGAAGAAATTGATGATCGGGTCGATCATGGCCGCTCCCCTCAATCCTTGAGCCCGTAGAGGCGCAGCCGGAAGCCCGCCTTGTCTTTCAGATAAGTGCTTTTCAGCGTCTCAACAACGTTCTCGCGCCATGTATCCGTGAAGCCGGAATAGTCGTCGTAGAAACCCTGCTTGTTGAACACGTAGCGCGAGACGAAATCGAACGGCACGAAATCCGAGATCAGCCGGTTCGTCAGCCAGGCATCGGGATGGTCCGGCTTGGCCCGCACGACGAGGAACCGCTTGTCCGGCTCGATGCGGCCGACATCCAGCCGTCCGGTCTGGGTGACGGCGCGTTTGGCCGACATCAGGAAGGGATAGGTCCCCTCGTGGTTGATGAGGTCGGCATAGCGGTGCATCCACGTTTGCACCCACACCGTGTCGACCTGCGTCAGGTCCTTTTCCGGTTCCAGCTGGTGCATGAGCTGGCGCACCTTCATTTCCGCGCGATGCTCCAGATAACCCGATTCCTCGAGCCAGGAGGCGCGCGGCAGGTCCAGCCTGCCGGTCTCTGCGAGGAAGCGGAACACCCGCTCGTGGTCGTCCAGCGACAGGTAGGAAACCTGCCAGGGCCGCGAGCGGCGGAAACCGGGCGCATCGGGGCGGGCGATCACCGTCGTCATGTGCGTGTCGATGAAGACGTAGAGCCCGCCGAAATGGCTGGTCCAGAAGGTATTGTGCCGGAACACCACCTTGTCCGGCACCAGTGCGTTCTCGCGGATGTCGCCGGTGACCCTGGCGAGATCCACCATCTGTTCCAGCATGGCATTGTCGCGCCAGGCATCCGGCTCCGTCTTGAGCCGGTCGACGAGTTCGCGCAGTTGTGCCGCCTTGCCGACAACGTCCTCGGCCGACAGCACGCGGAACTGCACCTGGTTGATCGACAGCAGGTCCTCCACATCGTCGACATAGGAGACCGAATCCTCGATCTCGCCGAAGATCACGTCCTTGATGGTCAGCGCGTTGATGGCGCGGGCATTGGCCTGCATGAACTCGAACATGAGCTGCGACGTATTGGAAAAGCGCGTGTGGACGACCGGCAGGTCGCGCTGCGCCGGCGTCAGGATGATGAAGCGGCGGTTGATGCCGTTGGGATCGAGGTAGTCGTAGTCGCCCAGTTCCTCGGCCACCTGCGGCGAGAAGCCCGTGCGGTCGATGTCGAACGCGGTGAGCTTCGTCTCGGCCAGGCCGAACGCCTTGAGCGCCTTGTTGTAGCGCGCGATCAGATGCGGCTCGCTGACCGGCAGCAGCCGTCCGTAGATCAGTTCCGAATCGACCAGGCGTTTCATGATCCGGCCCACACCCCGCGGGCCTTCATGTCCTCGATCTCGCGGATGGCGCGCTCGCGCAGCTTCTGGTCGCGCACGATGCGCGAAACCGCCGCGTCGTCGGCCCGGTCGGAATAGCGGAACTCGCTGTCGGCGTAGCGGTTGATCTCCTGCATCACCATGGCCATGTCGAACGGCCCGCGCAGTTCCTCGATCATCGCCTTCTTCTCGTCGTAGGACTTGTGCATGAAGGTTTCGGGCGCCTCGAACCAGTCGTCCGGCAGGTCGATGTCCATGGCGCGCATCTTGATGGCGTCGGTGATGTTCTTGATGGCCCGGCCGGTGAAGCGCGGTTCGGCCTGCTTGATCATGTGCAGGTATGCGCCGACATCGGCCATGGTCTTTGGCGCGCCATGGTCGTTGAGAAACCGGTCGTGAACCTTGCGCAATCCCTCTTCCTGCGGCTTGGAATGTTCCTCGTATGCAACCGCTACGGCCTCCTTGATCTGCTGGTGGGCGAACAGGTCATGATCGCCCAGCGGGATCGCATGGTTCTTGCCGGCCAGCAGCACGAAGATGTCGACATAGTCCTCCAGCGTCTGCGGCCCGTCCACCAGCCAGCGGGCGCCCGCGCGCTGGCGCAGCGCATCGTCCACGTTTTCCGGATAGTTGGAGAACATGCCGAAGGAGCAGTTTCCGCGCACCACCGTCGACGCCCCGGCGAAGGCGCCCATGAGCACGCCGGTGATCTCGTGCTGGCCCGCCGACGCCCGGTCGTCGGAACGGCGCGCCGCGACCTGGTCGATGTCGTCGATCGTGCCGAAGCCGATGGCGCGCGGATTGAGCACGTTGTCGATGAAGGCCCGGCAGTTCTGGCCGGACTTGCCCTGGTAGGAGGAAATCTGGTCGACGCCGAAATTCTCGTAATGGAAGGGATAGCCGGCCACCTCGCAGTAGCCGTGGATCAGGCCTGCCGTCATCTGGATCAGGATCGTCTTGCCCGTGCCCGGTGCACCGTCGCCGATGAAGGTAAACAGGAAGCCGCCGAGGTCCACGAACGGGTTCATCTGCCGCTCGAAATCATAGGCCATCAGCATCTTGGCCAGCCGCATCGCCTGGTACTTGGCGATGTGGTTGCCGATGATCTCGTTCGGCTTCTTGAACGTCATCACCAGCGGCTTGCGCTTGGCCCCCGGCATGACGTCGAAGCCGTTGAGCGTGAAGTCGTCGGCCTCGATTCGCAGATGCACGTCCTCGAAGGCGCCAAGTCCGGTGAAACGGCCCTTGCGCGCGATCAGCCCCTCCAGCGCGACACGCGCGAACCCCTTGGCCCGTGCCGTCATCACCGCGTCGCCATCGGCGCCGGCAATCGCCTTGTCGAGGCTGGAAATCATGGCTTTCAGCGCATCCTGCGCCGTGTCGAACAGGAAATCCGGTTCTTCCACGTCATTGGCCGGTTCATCCGTGCTTTCGATGAGTTGTGCAAGATAGGAGGCGAAGGCGAAGGCCGCGACATAGGCCTGCGCGTTCATCAGGTGCCGGAACTCGGTCGCGTCGGCGCCTTCCAGCGGCGCGCGCCGGTTCTGCGCCTGCAGGCTCTCCAGCGCCGAGCCTTGCGCGAACACGTCGCCGACGGCGAGCGCGATGGCAAGCCCGCGCCGCGCCCGGAACAGCAGCGTGTGCGCCGGGATCGACAGAAGCTGGTCGCCCTTGCCGATGGCCTGGATCGTCTTCGTCAGTTCCACCTCGCGGGTGCGCCGCGCGGCACCCGTCGATACGGTGGAGACGAAGCGCCGGCCCGTGCCAGCCAGCGCTGTCGGCGAACGTCCGTCGCCGTCCTCCATAACCACCATGCGCGTGACGAAGCTCTGCGCCGTGGCCATGTGTTTCGCGATATCGTCCTCGTGGATCGTCGTCAGGCCGGTATCCATGGGCATTGTCCCCGAAATCCGCGCAAGGTTGCGCGCTCAAACATCGCTCACCACCTGCCCGCCGGCGATGGTGTGCACGGTATAGCCGTCGAAGATCTTGCGCGCCTCGCCCGCCGCATAGAGCGCCTGGTAGGCTTCGTGCGGCAGCAGGGCATGCTTTTCATAGGCCGAGACTCCGGTGCGCGCGGCCTCCAGGTCGTCGGTGTCGATCAGGAATTCCTGGCGCGCCGGCGTCGAGGACCAGAAGCCGCGCTGGCCCGGCACCTCCGCCTTCGATTGCACCTCCTGGACCGTCCAGGTCAGCAGCCAGGCGTTTTCCGGCCTGAACACCCTGGACAGCACGTCGGAGACGACCGAGTTGTTTTCCGTGATCCCGGCCGAATAGAACGGCCCGAGCACGATGCGGCGAAGCTGCTTGGGGTGGAGCGACGGGAAATCCTTGTCCATGTTGGTCGCGATTGTCGCCGGCGACAGCGAATAGGCGGAGTTGCGGGCGCAGAAATCGTCGAAGGCATGGGCCAGTTCCGGGTTCAGGAGGCCCTCGACGGGCAGTGGAACGGGAACATCCCTGCGCAGCTTGCCCTTGCGGTCCACCAGGTCGCGCACCATCGCGTCCGAACTGTCCTCCACCGCCGCCATGTAGACCAGCGGCAGGTTGGCCGTGCCGTCGAAGGCGCCCCAGTGGACGAGGTAATAGGGCCGCATCGCCTTCGGGTTGACCGATACCCGCACCGTGCGCGGCAGCACCAGCGGGGAGAAAACCTGGCCGTCCTTCAGGCTTTCAAGGTAGAGGCGTTCCGCCATGGCCTGCTGCAAGGCGGTCGGCATGGCCTTGTGGCGCAGGATGAAATCGGCCATCTCGGCGCGCAATTCGTCGCCTTGCGGAATGGCGGCCAACCGTTCGGCCGCCTTCGCCTTGTCGTTTTCCAGTTCCAGAACGTTCTGGAACACCGGATAGCCGCTTTCGGCCCGGCTGATGCGGAAACGGTCCGCAAAGCCCAGCCGGTTGCGCCAGCAGGCAAAGGAGGTTTCCAGCCGCGCCAGGTACTCCACCAGCACTTCCGCCACGATGCCGTGCCGGTAGAGCGGCGAGGAATCGTCGCGCAGGAAGGTATCCAGCCCGGCAAGCGCGGACCGGATGGCGGTGAAATAGCGTTCTGCCGGCGTGTCTGCGGAATCGGCCATGGCCTGGGCAACCTTCGCCGGATCAGCCCTGCTTCACGTAGTCGGCCGCGTTGTGCTTGCGCATCACTTCCTCGAAGCGGCGCGCGAAATCCTCGTCGGCCAGTTTCTTGCGGCGCTGGATGTCGGCGGTCACGACCATGTTCTTCTCGTGCATTTCAAGAAGATCGCCGATGTGCTTCTGTGCCGCCGCGCCGATACCGGCCATGGTTTCCTCGGCCGTGTTGTCGACCTGGCTGCCAAGCGTGTTGATCTTGTGGGCGACATCCTGCTGCGCCGCCGTCTTCAAGGAATCCTCCAGCGCCTTGTAGAGCACGATGCGCTGCTCGGTATCGATGGTCAGCTTGTTGATCAGCGTCTGCTGCGCGGCCTTCTGGTTGTTGAGCGAATCGACAAAGGTCTGGAACATCGAGGTGTAGCGTTCCAGCGTCTGGCTCTCGGCCAGCAGTTCCTGCTCCTTCGCCTGCGCTTCGTTGTATTCGGTGGCCAGTTGCGAGCGCTCGCTTTCCAGGTCCGTGCGCGTCTTCTGGTCGGTCGATGCGGCGATGCGGTTTTCCACGTCGAGCAGCATCGGGTTGAGTTCCAGGATGCGCTTCTGCGTCTCCTCCAGCCGCGCCATGGCGTCCTTGCGCCGCTCCAGCACCTGCTTCAGGCTGGCCTCGGAACTGGCATAGCGGCTGTCGAGCACCTGCTTCTGGTTTTTCAGGATGCCGACGATCGTGTCGGACTTGGACAGCAATTCCTGGAGGTTGCCGGCCAGCGACATGTTGCGCACACGCTCTGTGCGCATGCGCTGCATGTTCTGCTTGGAGAAGATGCCGATGAACTTCTCCCAGCCGGTATAGTTCTTCATGCTCTCGAATTCGGAGCCGAAGACATTCGTGGCGTCTTCCAGGCCGATGATGAGATCGGCGATGTTCGCCTCCATCGTCTTCTGCTGCTGGATCACGTCCTGGATCCGCGCATTCTCGATGTCGAAATCCGCCTCGCCGATCTTCGCGTCCGCCTTGGCGAACTTCTCCAGGATCACGCCGGACTGCTCGATCTTGGAGCGCATGCTTTCGACCTGCTGGCGTGTCCGCTCGATTTCCTGGTCGAAATTCTGAAGCTGGGCCATGGATGTTCCCCTCAAGCCTGCCTGTGCCACGATTGAACTGACTATAGGTATGGCCCCCTGCGATTGAAAGACTGGCCATGCCGGAACGCAAAAGAAAAGGCGGGGCAAACTGCCCCGCCCGTGACGCATGTCACATGACCTTGGAACCGGTCAGTTCGGTGCCTTCAGGTAGGCGATGAGATTGGCGATGTCCTCGTCCTTCTTCAGGCCGGCAAACGCCATCTTGTTGTTCGGAACATAGTCCTTCGGATCCTTCATGTAGGCAGCGATGGTTTCCTCGTTCCACACGAGGCCTTCCTCGCCCTTGGCCTTCATGCTGTCGGAATACTTGAATCCGTCCACGGTGCCGGCCGTGCGGCCGATGATGCCGACGAGATGCGGACCGACCTTGTTCTTCTCGGCGGTGGCATCGTGGCAGGCGCGGCACTTGTTGAACACCTTCTTGCCGGCGGCGGCGTCACCCTCGGCATGGGCGGGCACGGCCAGCGCCGACATGGCGGCAACAATGGAAAGGCCGAGCGCGGTACGAAACTTCATGATGTCCTCCTTGCAGGATATTGATGGTCGTCCTTCGCTGCGCAGCATACACAAAACGCCCGGCAATGACATGGGACATTTTGGCAGTATGGAGGGAACATTCCCGCAAGAATTGCAGAAAATGCTTCCGGAATGCGCCTTTACCGGCCTGCGAAGCCGACCAGGTCCTCGGCCTGCCAGCGGCCCATTTCCTCCTCCCAGTGCCGGCGGCAAAGCGAAACGTAGCGCTCCTCGCCGCCGATCACCACCTGCGCGCCTTCGCGCACGACCTTGCCGTCCGGCCCGAGGCGGACGACCATGGAGGCCTTCCGGCCGCAGCGGCAGATCGTGCGCACCTCGCGCAGGTCGTCGGCGATCGCCAGCAATTCGCGTGAGCCGGGGAAGAGTTCGCCACGGAAGTCGGTGCGCAACCCGTAGGCCATGACCGGCACGCCCAGACGGTCGGCCACCCGTGCAAGCTGCCAGACCTGTCCGGGTTCGAGGAATTGCGCCTCGTCGACGAAAACGCAATGCAGCGGGCCGTGGTCCTCCATCCGCTGGCGCACGCGCTCGAACAGGTCCTCGCCGGCGAAGAACTGCTCGGCATCCTTGGCCAGCCCGATTCGCGAGGCGATCCGGCCGATGCCCGCGCGGTCGTCCAGCCTTGCTGTGAACAGCATGACCTCCATGCCGCGTTCGCGGTAGTTGTGCGCCGCCTGCAAAAGCAGCGTGGATTTCCCGGCATTCATCGCCGAATAGTGAAAATAGAGCTTGGCCATGAGTCCTGTGCCCGTCCGTCTATTGCCCCGCCGTCATGCAGTCCACATAGGCTTCCACCATCGCCTGCGCCGAACCGGCCACGTCCGGAACCGCCCCCAGCGCCGCGCGGATGTAGAAGCCGTCGATCAGGGCCGACACGCCTTCGGCAATGGCCGCCGCCTTCGCGCCCGCGATCGGCCGCAACGCGTCGATCAGGTTGGAACGCAGCCGCCCGTGATAGGCCGAGAGGAGCCGCCGCGCGGGATCCGAGCCCTGCGCATGCACGTAGAAGACCAGCCAGGCCGATACCGTTTCGGGCCGGAACTGCTCGGGCGCCAGCGAGGCAGCGATGATGGCCGAGACCCGCGACCGCGGGCCGGAGGCCTGGCCGAGCGCATGGCGCACCGCCGCACCGTACTCGGACAGCAGATGGCGCATGGCCGCCAGCAAAAGCGCTTCCTTGGACCCGAAATAGTGATGCGCCAGCCCCTGGCTCACCCCGGCATGACGCGCGATCTGGCTGATCGTGACATCAAGCGATCCCTTGTCGTGGATGGCCGCGATGGCCGCCTCGATGAGCGTCTTGCGGCGTATGGGCTCCATGCCGACCTTGGGCATGCGGCGGTCCTTTTCCGGTCTCTTTATTGAACACTCATTCAACAAAGCCTTGCAAATCGCGCACGAATGTGGCGGACTTGCAAAAAACCTATCCGAGCGCGCCCTGATCTGTAAGGGTGCGCGCGATCAATGAACAGGAAATGGGAGAGCCTTCATGCGAATGATCCTCGCCGCGGCCTTTGCCGCCGCAACAGCCATTGCCACCCCCGCTTTCGCGGCCGAACCGGAAAGCTGCGCCACGGTGCGCTTCTCCGATGTCGGCTGGACCGACATCACCGCCACCACCGCCGCCACGACCGAAGTGCTCAAGGCGCTGGGCTACGGCACCGATATCAAGGTCCTCTCGGTGCCGGTGACCTATGCATCCATGAAGAACAACGACATCGACGTCTTCCTGGGCAACTGGATGCCGACCATGGAGGGCGATATCAAGGCCTATCGCGAGGAAGGCAGCGTCGACACCGTGCGCGAGAACCTGGAAGGCGCGAAATACACGCTTGCCACCAACAAGGCCGGCGCCGATCTCGGCATCGCGGATTTCGCCGACATCGCCAAGAACAAGGACGCGCTCGACGGCAAGATCTACGGCATCGAGCCCGGCAATGACGGCAACCGCCTGATCCTCGACATGATCGAAAAGGACGCCTTCGGCCTGTCCGGCTTCGAAGTGGTGGAATCCTCCGAGCAGGGCATGCTGGCCCAGGTGGGCCGCGCCTCCAAGCGCGACGAACCCATCGTCTTCCTTGGTTGGGAACCCCATCCGATGAACGCCAATTTCGACCTCACCTACCTGACCGGCGGCGACGATTTCTTCGGCCCCGACCTTGGTGGCGCCACGGTCTACACCAACACCCGCGCCGGCTATGTCGCCGAATGCCCGAATGTCGGCAAGCTCCTTCAGAACCTCAAGTTCTCGCTGGCGATGGAAAACCAGATCATGGGCGCCATCCTGGACGAGGGCAAGGATCCGGCCGTTGCCGCAACGGACTGGATGAAGGCCAATCCCGATACGGTCATGGGCTGGCTGGACGGCGTCACCACGAAGGATGGCGGCGACGCGGAGGCAGCCGTCAAGGCCGCCCTCGGCCTGTGATGAGCACCGGGCCCGGTGAGACCGCCGGGCCCGTTCCTTCTGTCCCTGGGCAACGGATCGCATGGAATTCCTGACGGACAACAAGATTCCGGTCGGCCGGACCGCGCGCGCGGTCGTCGACTGGATGACCGACCATCTCGGCTGGTTCTTCGATGGCCTGGCCACCATCATGGAGACCCTGATCGACGGCCTGCTTGCCGTGATGTCCTGGCCCCATCCGCTCCTGGTCACCCTGCTTTTCACCGCGCTTGCCTTTGCCCTGCGCCGTTCGCTCGCGGTCGCGGCACTCACCGCGGCGGGGTTCCTCTTCATCATCAACCAGGGCTACTGGGACGAGACGCTGGAAACGCTGACGCTGGTGATCTCGTCCTGCATCCTGTGCATGGGCGTCGGCGTCCCCATCGGCATTGCCGCCGCCCACCGGCCCCGGCTCTATGCCGCCCTGCGCCCCCTTCTCGACCTGATGCAGACCCTGCCCACCTTCGTCTACCTGATCCCGGCCATCGTGTTCTTCGGCATCGGCATGGTTCCCGGCCTCATCGCGACCGCGATCTTCGTCTTGCCCGCACCCATCCGCCTGACCCATCTCGGCGTGTCCTCCACGCCGCCGCAATTGCTGGAGGCGGGCCTCGCCTTCGGCGCCTCCCGCAGGCAGTTGCTGTGGAAGGTCGAACTGCCATGGGCCGTGCCGCAGATCATGGCCGGCCTCACCCAGACCATCATGCTGTCGCTGTCCATGGTCGTCATCGCCGCCCTTGTCGGTGCCGACGGCCTCGGCGTGCCGGTGGTGCGTGCGCTCAACACGGTCAACACGGCGCTGGGCTTCGAGGCCGGTTTCGTTATCGTCGTCGTCGCCATCCTGCTCGACCGCATGTTCCGCGCGGGGCGTGAGAAATGACAGACCATCCCGCCATCCGCATCGAGAATGTCTGCATCATGTTCGGCGACGAGCCGGAAAGCGCCATGGCGCTGGCCGACGAGGGCATGAGCCGGGCCGATATCCAGGAGCGCACCGGCCAGGTGCTCGGCGTTCACGACTGCTCGCTCGACATTGCCGAGGGCGAGATCCTCGTCCTGATGGGCCTGTCGGGTTCCGGCAAGTCCACCCTGCTGCGCGCCATCAACCGGCTGAACCCGATCACCCGCGGCGAGGTGACGATCTGGTGCGGCGGCGAACCGCGCCAGGTGGGTGCCGCCGGCGAGAAGAGCCTGCGCGAGATCCGGTCCAGCCACGTCTCCATGGTCTTCCAGCAATTCGCCCTGCTGCCCTGGCGCAGCGTCGCCGACAATGTCGGCCTCGGGCTTGAGCTTTCCGGCATGGCGAAGGCCGAACGCGACGCGAAGGTGCGCGAACAGCTCGATCTTGTCGGCCTGTCCGCCTGGGCCGATCGCAAGGTGGAGGAACTGTCGGGCGGCATGCAGCAGCGCGTCGGCCTGGCCCGCGCCTTTGCCACGGGCGCGCCCATCCTGCTGATGGACGAGCCCTTCTCCGCGCTCGATCCGCTGATCCGCAACCGCCTCCAGGACGAACTGCTCGACCTGCAGGAGCGCCTGAAAAAGACCATCGTCTTCGTCAGCCATGACCTCGATGAGGCCATGAAGATCGGCAGCCGCATCGCCATCATGGAGGGCGGGCGCATCATCCAGTGCGGCACCGCCCAGGAGATCCTGCTGCAACCGGCCAACGACTACGTGTCGGATTTCGTCGCGCACATGAACCCGGTCTCGGTGCTGCGCGCCCGCGACGTCATGCGCCCCGGCGTCAGCCGCACCGGCCAGGCGGCCGCCGGCACGGTCACGCCGGAAACGGGCCTGCGCGAACTCATCGACCTGGCGGCCAGCCGCAAGGGCACGTTCGGCGTCGTCGAACGCGGCAAGATCATCGGCGAGGTGGATGCCGACGCGATTGTCGCGGCGATTGCCCGCTACCAGCGATCCGACAGCGCAGGACACACGGGCCAACCGGCCGCGGCTCACCGCCCCAGGTAGAACCCGCGAAACTCCTTGACCGTCGACAGGCTCAGATGCGTCTTCATCTGGGAGACCGACGGTATTTCCGACAACCGGTTTCGGTAGAGTGACTCGTATTCCGACGTGTTGCGCGCCGCCACGCGAACCAGATAGTCGGATTCGCCCGAGATCAGGTGGCATTCCAGGATTTCAGGCATCCGCTTGATCGCCTCCTCGAAGGCGTGGATGTCGGCCTTGCGCTGGCTCACCAGCTTGACCTCGATGAACACCTGGATTTCCAGCCCCACCTTCCGGCGGTCCAGACGCGCGGCGTAATAGGCGATGATCCCCTTCGCTTCCATCGCGCGCACCCGCCTGTGGCAGGCCGACAGCGACAGGCCGACGACGTCCGAGAGGCGCGCCATCGACATCTGTCCGTCATCCTGTAAGCAAGAAAGTATCTTCTGATCAAACTCATCCATGGAAATTTTTCCTGAATAATACTTGGATATGATTCATTTTTCCGAAATTTTCCCGATACGCAAGAAAATCAGGGAACCTTTCACCCTCTGTTTCCGCCACAATCCTTCCACGGCTTGGAGGAGCCGGATTTTCAACCAGGGAGGTCAGCATGTCTGAACGTTTCGTCGTCGGCTATGACGGCAGCGCGCCAGCAAGGCGCGCACTCGATTTCGCCATAGGCAAGGCCAGGGCACAGGGCGCCACGATCATCATCGCCCATGTGCTTGAATGGTCGCCCTACTCGTTCCTCACACCCACGGAACTGGAAGAGCGGCACATGCGCCGCAAGGAGGAACTGGCCAGGGCGCAGGAGGCCATCCTCGATCCGGTCATCTCCGAGGTGCGTGGCCTTGGCCTCGAGACCGATGGCGTCATCCGTTACGGGCATGTCGCCGACACCCTGTCGGCCGTCATCCGCGACCGCGATGCAAGCCAGATATTCATCGGCCGCAGCGGCAACAGCGAGCTTTCCTCGCGGATCTTCGGATCCGTGGCCGGCAGTCTCGCCCAAAGCGCGCCGGTGCCCTGCACCATCGTTCCCTGACAGGAAGCGGATACCAGAACATGACACGCATTTTTCCTGCGGCGGCCGCGGCCGTCATCACCCTCGCCATGTCCACGATTCCGGCAAACGCGCAGTCTCTCGACGACACCATCAATGCGGTGTTCTCGAGCGCGACCGGCTGGTTCGTGAACTTCATCTTCAGCCCCCTGCCCGGAACGTCCTTCCCCTGGATCGTCGCCTGGCTGGTCGTCGCCGCCACGGTCTTCACCATCTATTTCGGGCTGATCCAGTTCCGGGCGTTTCCCCATTCCATCGCGCTGGTGCGGGGTGACTATTCCGACCCCAATGACGCTGGCGAGGTGTCCCACTTCCAGGCGCTCGCCACGGCGCTTTCAGGCACGGTCGGGCTCGGCAACATTGCCGGCGTTGCCGTTGCCATCGGCATAGGCGGACCGGGCGCCACCTTCTGGATGATCCTTGCCGGGCTCATGGGCATGGCGTCCAAGTTCACCGAGTGCACGCTGGGCGTCAAATACCGCAACGAGTACCCGAACGGGACCGTCTCCGGCGGACCGATGTACTACATGACCAAGGGCTTCGCCGAGCGCGGCCTGCCCGGCGGCAAGGCACTCGCCGTCCTGTTCTCCATCTTCTGCATCCTCGGCGCGCTGGGCGGCGGCAACATGTTCCAGGCCAACCAGGCCCACGCGCAGCTGTCCAACGTCATCGGCGACTATCCCGGCTGGATCACCGGCGTCATCTTCGCCGGCATCGTCTTCGCCGTGATCGTCGGCGGGCTGCAATCCATCGCCCGCGTCACCGAGAAGGTGGTTCCCTTCATGGGCATCATGTATGTGGCTGCCGCCGTGGTCATCATCCTGATGAACGCCGACAAGATCGGCTGGGCCTTCGGCCAGATCTTCGAAGGCGCCTTTACCGGCCTCGGCGTGGCCGGCGGCATGGTCGGCGCCCTCATCCAGGGCTTCAAGCGCGCTGCCTTCTCCAACGAGGCGGGCGTCGGTTCCGCGGCCATCGCCCACTCGGCGGTGCGCACCAAGGAGCCGATCACGGAGGGCTTCGTCTCCCTGCTCGAACCCTTCATCGACACGGTCGTCATCTGCACCATGACAGCGCTCGTCATCATCATCACCGGGCAGCTGGTCAGCGACGCCGAGACGGGTCTCTACCTGCTCAACGAGAGCGGCTCGGCCATCCAGACCATCGACGGCAATACCGGCGTGGCGCTCACCTCGGCGGCCTTCTCCTCGGCCTTCGGCTGGTTCGGCTACGTCCTTGCGCTGGCGGGCATCCTGTTCGCCTTCTCCACCATGATTTCCTGGTCCTATTACGGGCTGAAGGCATGGACCTACCTGTTCGGCGAGGGCCGCACCAAGGAACTGGCCTTCAAGGTGATCTTCTGCATCTTCGTCATCATCGGCGCCTCTGCCAATCTCGGTCCCGTCATCGACTTCTCCGATGCCGCGATCTTCGCCATGGCCGTGGTCAACGTGATTGCGCTCTACCTGCTGATGCCCATCGTCAAGCGCGAACTGGAAAGCTACCTTTCGCGCCTGAAATCGGGCGAGATCCGCAAGTTCGCCCATTGAGCGGACTTGCACCATGACCTGCGGCGGGCGGCCCTGGCCGCCCGTCTGCATGTTCCGGGCAAGCAAGCTGTGGCATCAGCCCGCTGCCCGGGGCTTTGCCATTGCAACGCCCCGCGCGTCCGTCCTACAATCCCGATCATTACACTTCATAACTATCTCTGCTCGCCTTTGGAGGAGACAACATGCAGATCAAGGGACTTGTGGCCGCGGTGACCGGCGGTGGTTCGGGACTGGGCGAAGCGACCGCCCGCGCGCTGGCCGCGAACGGGGCGAAGGTGGCTTGCCTCGACGTCAACATGAAGGGCGCGGAAGCCGTGGCCGCCGACATTGGCGGCGCAGCCATCCGTTGTGACGTATCGAGCGCCGAAAGCGGCGTCGCCGCCATGGCCGAGATCAGGGAAAAGCTCGGCGACTGGCCGCGCATCCTGGTCAATTGCGCCGGCATCGGCACGGTCGGCAAGACCGTCGGCAAGGAAGGCGCGCTCAACCTCGAGGTGTTCCAGCGCACCGTCAACGTCAACCTCGTCGGCTCGTTCAACATGATCCGGCTGATGGCGGAGAAGTGCCAGGACATGGACCCGCTGGACGGCGGCGAGCGTGGCGTCATCATCAACACCGCCTCTGTCGCGGCCTTTGACGGCCAGATCGGCCAGGTCTCCTATTCGGCATCCAAGGGCGGCGTCGTCGGCATGACCCTTCCCATCGCCCGCGACCTGTCACGCTCCGGCATCCGCGTCATGACCATCGCGCCGGGTCTCTTCAAGACGCCGATGATGGCGGGCCTTCCCGAAGACGCGCAGATTTCGCTGGGCCAGCAGGTCCCCTTCCCGCCCCGCCTCGGCGATCCGGCGGAATACGCCGCGCTGGCCATTCACATCGTCGAGAACCAGATGTTGAACGGCGAGACGATCCGTCTCGACGGCGCCATCCGCATGGCGCCGCGCTGATCGCCCTGCCTGTTTACTCTCTGTGCTGATATGGTCCTGCCCGCAGGTAACATGATTGCCAGGCGGGCAGGACAATTGACATGACGGACAAACGTGGCGACCCGGCAAGGCCTGCCGACGACGAGGCCCGCAATCTTGCCGGCCGGTTGCTGAGGACCGCGCGTCATGGCGCGCTGGCCGTGCTCGATCCGCAGACCGGAACGCCCATGGTCAGCCGCGTCGGATTGGCGACGGCGGTGGACGGAACGCCGCTCTTCCTCGTTTCCACGCTCGCCGGCCACACGGCCGGTCTTGCCGCCGATCCCCGATGCTCGATCCTCGTTGGCGAACCCGGAAAGGGCGATCCGCTCGCCCATCCGCGCATGACCATCGCCTGCCGTGCAGTGAAACTGGACAGGGACGCGGAAGAAGGCCGCCAGGCCAGGATGCGCTATCTGGCCGCAAATCCGAAGGCTGCGCTCTATGCCGGCTTCACCGATTTCTCCTTCCATGCCCTGTTGCCGCAGGCAGCAAGCCTGAATGGCGGTTTCGGCCGTGCCTGGCGTCTGGCGGCAGCGGACCTGCTGTCGGACGGCAAGGCATCGGCGCGTTTCACGACGGAGCAGCAACGGCTTCTGGAATGGCTGCATGACGAGGGCCGCCCGCGACTGCTTGCCGCGGCGCGGGCCGCAGGCCTGCCGGACCGGGGACTGACGGCGACCGGCGTCGATCCCGGCGGTATCGACCTGACGATCCGGGGCCAGGCGGTACGTCTGGCTTTCGACATGCCGGCAGACGCACCAGGACAGGTTTCGGGCCGGCTTGCATCACTGGTCGAAAACCGGTGATTCGTGTTTCCGTTTCAGAAAACAGGTTTGATTGCATTTCCCTGTAACACACTTAATGGTGTAAATTCAACAACTTGTAAAGACTGTTGCGAAACGCAAAACATGTTGCTGTTTTTTCCCTTGCGGAAGCGCTCAGATCATGTTTCCTAATACGTGTGTGCGAACTGGAGCCCTTGCCCCCGGGGCTCTGAAATTTCAACTTGCCTTTACAAAGGGTGGTACCGGGGCGATGTCACTACAAACTGTCATGAAACGTGCCGAGGAAAACGCGGCATACCTCACCGTGCTTGCCAACGCGAAGCGCATCGAAATCGTCTGCCTGCTGAACGGGACGGAATTCTCCGTCGGCGCTCTTGCGGACCGCGTCCATCTCAGCCAGTCGGCGCTCTCCCAGCATCTGGCCAAGCTCCGGGCGCAAGGCCTGGTGGCCACGCGGCGCGATGGCCAGACAATCTACTACCGTCTTGCCTGCGGACTTGCGCCGCGCGTGCTGGGCCTGCTCGACGATGCTCGGCGCAGCGATACCCGCGGGCACGGGACCGGACTTCAAGCGGCGCACTGACATGCCGCCGGACCGGCCCGTCTATTTGCCGGGCCGGTCTTGACCTTCCAGTGACTGGAAGCGACATATGGGTCTCCTGAACATCAGGAGACCCGAAATGCAGACCACACTCATCATCGAAGGCATGCATTGCGGCGGCTGCGTCAAGTCGGTCGCCAATGCCCTGTCGGCCCTTCCCCTCGTCTCGTCCGTGGACATCGACCTGGAAACCGGCCAGGCCCGCATCGACCATGACGGTGCGGCGCCGGATGCCCTTGTCGGCGCGGTCGAGGATGCCGGTTTCGACGCCGCCCTGGCCACGGGCGCCTGACACCATGACAAGCCAGCCGGATCACGCCGAGTTCGACGTCACGGGCATGACATGCGCGGCCTGCGCGTCGCGGATCGAGAAGGTGCTGGCCCGTCTGCCCGGCGTGGAAAGGGCGCAGGTCAACCTGGCGCTCGAACGCGCGGCGATCGACTTCGGCGCCGGAGCCGACCCGCAGGGACTGGCCGATGCCATCCGCAGGGCCGGTTTCGGGGCGCAGTTGCGCGTATCCGATGCCGCCCGCCAGCGCGAGGCCGACGAGGCGCAGGCCGCGCGGCGCCGCGCCGAGGAGCGCCAGACGCTTCTGCGGACACTGGTTTCGGCCGCCCTGTCCATCCCGCTTGTGATTGCCATGGCGCCGGCCATGCTGGGCACGGGCGAGGCCATGATGGCGCCCTGGCTGCAGGCTGTGCTCGCGGCGGGCGTCATGCTGGTCTCAGGCACGCGCTTCTATGGTGAGGCATTCTCCGCCTTGCGGGGCGGCGGCGCCAACATGGCCGTTCTTGTCTCGATCGGCACGTCGGTCGCCTTTTTCTGGTCCCTTTGGCAGGTGATCGCCGGCCACGGTCACGGTCATCTCTATTTCGAGGCCGCAGCGGTCGTGCTCACGCTCGTCATGCTCGGAAAATATCTCGAAGCACGCGCCCGGCAGGGAGCATCGGCAGCCCTTTCGGCGCTCGGCCGCCTGCAGCCGCGCAGTGCAGAACGCATCGGTCCACAGGGTGCGCAGACGGTACCGGCAAGCGATCTCGTTCCCGGAGACCGCGTTCTGGTCCGCCCCGGCCGGCAGGTCCCTTGCGACGGCATCGTGCTGACCGGCGAGACTGCTATAGACGAATCGCTCGTCACGGGCGAAAGCCTGCCCGTGGAGCGCCGCCCCGGCGATCCCGTGATCACCGGAACGGTGAACGGTTCCGGCGTGCTCGAAATCGAGGTCACGGCGGTCGGCGCCGACACCCGCCTTGCGCGCATGACCAGGCTTGTCGAGGAAGCCCAGCGCGGCAACGCGCCCATCCAGCGGCTTGTCGACCGGATCTCCGCCATTTTCGTGCCTGTCATCCTGGTTGTCGCGACCGTTACCTTTCTTGCCTGGTGGCTGATCGGCGGAAGCGCCGAGAGCGGTCTCGTGGCGGCGGTCTCCGTTCTCGTCATCGCCTGCCCCTGCGCGCTCGGCCTCGCCACGCCCACGGCGTTGGCTGCCGGAACGGGCGCGGCCGCGAAGGCCGGGATCCTGATCCGTGACATCGAGACGCTGGAAACCGCCGGCCGGATCGAGGCCATCGCTTTCGACAAGACCGGCACCCTGACCCTGGGCAAGCCGCGCGTCTCCGCTCTTCATCCGGCCGATACGGCCGGGACCGGGATCGCCGTCGCCGAATTGCTCATGCTGGCCGCGTCGCTGGAGGCCTCCAGCGAACATCCCCTGGCCGAAGCGCTCGTCGACAAGGCCAAGGCGGCCAACCTTGCATTGCGGCCCGCATCCGGCGTCGCGGCCGTTCCCGGACAGGGGCTGACCGGAACTGTTGACGGCCGCCTTGTCGCCGTCGGCAATGCCCGCCTCATGGCTGCGCAAGGCGTTGACGCCGCCCAGACCGATGCGCTTCTTGAACGGCTCGCTGCCCCGGGCACGACCGCTGCGGTCGCCGTGGATGGCCGGTTGGCGGGTGCCATCGCCTTTTCCGACCTTCCGCGCGAGGAAGCCGCACAGGCCGTTGCCATGCTGCGGGCGAAAGGTCTCGACGCCGTGATGCTGACCGGAGACAACGCGGCCGCCGCGGACGCGATTGCCGCAAGGATCGGCGTAAGCCATGTGCGGGCCAGCCTCGCGCCGGAAGAGAAGGTGGACGCGGTTCGTTCCATGAGGGAAAGCGGAACCGGCGGCGTGGCCTTCGTCGGCGATGGCCTCAACGACGGTCCGGCGCTCGCCGCCGCAACGCTCGGCATCGCCTTGTCGTCCGGCACGGATGTGGCCCGCGAAGCTGCCGCCATCACGCTCATGCGCCCTGACCTGACGCTGGTGCCGGCCGCCCTCGAGATTGCCGCGAAGACGAAGCGCACGATCACGCAGAACCTGGTCTGGGCCTTCATCTACAACGTGATCGGGATACCACTGGCGGCCCTTGGCGTCCTGTCCCCCGTCTTCGCGGGCGCGGCCATGGCCTTTTCCTCCGTCTCGGTGGTCACGAATTCGGCCCTCCTGGCACGCTGGAAGCCAAAGACCAGCCGATGACGCCCATCCGAATCGACACGCCGGACGATCCGCGCATCGCGGCCTATCGCGACATCCGCGAGCGCGATCTGGCCGGACGGGAGGGTCTGTTCATCGCCGAGGGCAAGGTCGTTCTCAATGTCCTGTTCTCGGCCCGGCGCTTTCGGGCCCGCTCCGCCCTCATCCTGGAAAACCGCCTGCCGGGCATGTCCGAGACGCTCGCGCTCGCCGATCCCGCAATGCCGGTCTACGTGACGGACCGCTCGGTCATGGATGCCATAGCCGGTTTCCCCGTTCACCGCGGCATCCTCGCGCTCGGCGAACGGCGCGACAGCGACGCACCCGGTGAAATCCTCGCCCGGTCAGGAGACCCGTCGCTGGTCGTTGCTCTCGCCGGGATCGCCAACCATGACAACATGGGCGCCATCTTCCGCAACGCGGCCGCGTTCGGCGCCGCCGGGGTGCTTCTCGACCGCGAATGCTGCGATCCGCTTTACCGCAAGGCCATCCGTGTCTCCGTGGGCGCCGCGCTGAAGGTGCCCTTCGCCCGTGCCGGCACGGCGGCGGAAATGACCACTGACCTCCAGTCGGCGGGATACCGTGTGCTTGCGCTTTCCCCTTCCGGGTCAAACCGTCTGCAGGACTTGACCGCTGACGACCGCATCGCGCTGTTGCTGGGAACGGAGGGCGAGGGCCTGCCCCCCGCCCTCATGGCCGGGCTGGAAACCGTTCGCATTCCGATGCGTCAGGATTTCGACAGCCTGAATGTCGCAACCGCCGGCGCCATCGCACTCAGCCATTTCCATGCGCTCGCCGGCGCCTGATTTCGCCGGCGCGGCGTGTTAGTCCGCCTTTGCGGCGGCCGATTTCTGCAGGACCCGGACGCGGTCTGCGAGGCTGACGACCCCGCCGGAATCTCCAAGACTGGCACCGGCCTCCTCAAGGCTGCTGCGCCGCGTCAGGGCGGCATGGATCGGCGAGTCCGGGCCTTCCATTTCCGCCGTCAGCCGGACCACTTCGGCCGTCAGGTCATTGATCTGCTCGCGCAGCAGGGCGTTTTGCTGCTTCTGCTCCTGCCAGTCGTCGCTCTTGGCGCGCTTGAACCCGGCGATCTGCGCATCGAGCTTCTCGTTGATGGCGGTCGCCTCCGCCAGTTGCCGGCTCATCCGCTCGCGATCCTGGCCCAGCAGGCCGACCGCCTTCTCGACATCCGCGCCGGTACCGTTCTGAAGCAGTGCCGACATCTGCAGGCTCATGCCTGCCAGGTCGCCGGCCATCTCCGCCCTTTCGGCTTGCGCATTCACGGCGTCCAGAGTCGCCGTGTCGATCCGCTTGCGCCCGTCCCTCATGTCTTCGCGCAGCCGCGCGACATCCTTCTCGCGGCGATCCAGCCGTTCCTCCAGATCCGCCAGCGTCGACATCAGGCGCTCGTTCTTGCGCTCTGCCAGTTCAAGCCGCTTCGCGATCTCCGCCATTTCGCGGCGCGCCGTCCTTGCTTCCTGTTCCCTTTCGCGGGCCGCTGCCTCCAGGTCGCGGCGCTGCGCGCGCAGTCCCTCGACGTCGCCGGACAGCCGCTCCACGTCGGCTTCCCGGGCCACCAGTTCCACCTGCCGCTCCGACGAGGTGACCGAAAGCTCCTCGGCATGTTCGCGCATGCGTTCGTATTCCAGTGCCTTGGCCTCCAGCCGGGCCTCGACGCCCCGCAGCGCCTCTTCCGTTTCCTCAAGCTGCTCCTCGCGCGACGCCAGCTCGGTACGCAATGCCGCGCCCTTGGCCTCCAGTTCGCCGATGAGGGCGGTCCTTTCCTCGGCCTCGTTGCCAAGGCGGCGGATCTCGTCGCGATACCGGCCGATATCGGCCAGGTGCAGGGCGGCCTTGTCCTTGAGCGACTTGACGCTCAATTCGAGCCGTCGCGTCGACATGGCGAACTCGGCCCGCATCCGGTCCTTGTCCGCCTCGATCTCGTTGAGCGTGAGCGGAACCGATGCCTCGATCTTCCGGCGCGTGAGGACGACGGCCCTGCGCCATATGGCCGGTGCCACCATCAGCGCCAGGAATGCGGCGCAGAAGAAGCCGAGAATGAAGAAAAGCGCCGACTCGATCACGTAACACCCGCCAGATCACCCGAGACAACCGCGCACGTCCTGTCGCAGCGGCACCTAAACTGCCACGAAGCATGGTCCCGAATCCACTCGAAAAGGGACAATGGATGCCAGCGATCGTTTCCAGGGTTAAGGCCGGGCGGCCCGGCGACCGCGCGGCATGACGCACCAATCGCGTCAGAACGGGTTCCACGTCGGATTGCGGGTCATCTTCAGATAGCCCACATTGAGGCCGAGCCGCGCGCCAACACCTGTCTTGATCGGCACGATCAGCTGGTTGTTGTTCTTCAGCACGTGGAAGCCGAGTCCGGCCACCACATAGGCCGATCCGGATACGCCGAGGAAGCGGCGGTAAAGCTGGTCGACCTGTTCGAGGTTGTAGACCAGCATCATCGTGCGCGAGCCCTGGCCGCCGAAGTCCCAGCCGATCGAAGGCCCTTGCCAGAACACCTTGTGGTCGCCCGCGTTCTTGGTGAACAGCATCCCCTCGCCATATGTCAGCCCGCCGACGATCGCGCCCGAGCCCTCCTCGCCAAGCACATAGCCGTTCGGCAGGCCGTACTGGGAAAAGATCCGCTCCACGAGCGTTGCCAGACCGCCGGTCGTCGATCCGAAGAAACGGTGGCCGGCATCGACGATTTCCTGAGCCCCGTATGTATCGGCCGCCCGGGCGGATTGCGGCGCAACGGCCAGGCACGCAAGCATCGCCATGCATGCGGCGGCAAGCCGGACGGCAAATGTCGTTTTCATGAAATCCCACATCTCGTACGTCTCCGTGCGGAGCGCATACTGCCTGACCCGTCTCCTGTCGAATGGCGTGCGGCTCTTTGAACGGCCGTTTCTGCCATCCGGGGCACGGCGAAACATAGCGCCGCAACCCTTGTCGCATGATTAATACCAGCGACCGGCAGACTGGCAACCAAACATGGCCGGAGCATGGCGCGGAGACGCGATCCGGCCCTCTTTCCTTGCCCGCGGCGGGGTCGCTGTGTATCGCTCTTTGCCAGCGGAACTGCTTTGATTCGCACGCTGCGCGGCGGCGCCGGTGCATCGAATGGGAAGGGGTATGGGCATGGCCGAAATTTTCACGTTGTCTGCAACCGATCTCGCTGCGCTTCTGTGCAGCCGGGTCTGCCACGACATCATTTCACCGGTGGGCGCCATCAACAACGGGCTGGAACTGCTCGACGAGGGCGGCGCCGACGAGGACGCCATGGCCCTGATCAGGGCATCGGCGCGCAATGCCTCGGCCCGTCTCCAGTTCGCACGCATCGCCTTCGGCGCTGCCGGGTCGGCCGGGATGCAGATCGACACGGGCGACGCGCAAGCCGTCGCCAGCGCCTTCATCGCCAATGAGAAGCCGGAACTTGAGTGGAACGGAGCGCGGGCGCTGCTGCCGAAGAACAAGGTCAAGTTGCTGCTGAACCTCATCCTGGTGGCCAACTCCACCATTCCGCGCGGCGGCAAGATCACCGTAAGCCTTGAGAATACGGACACCGAACCGAAATTCACGCTGACATCCACCGGCAAGATGATCCGCGTTCCGCCGAAATTCCTTGAACTCCACGGCGGAAACGTGCCGGAGGAACCGATCGACGCCCATTCGGTCCAATTCTACTATACGCTCCTGATGGCGCGCGAATCGCGCATGTCCATCGACATCCGCGCCAGCGGCGAGGAGGTGGTCCTGACCGCCTCCTGATCTTTTCTTCCGATGCGGTCGAAATTGGCGTACTTCATTTGGTGCTTGTTTACCTATCTGCCCTAGCCTCGGAAACGGCAGGGAAAAAAGGAAGAGACAAGCAAGCCCCAGAGAGGCGCATCCATGAAGCGTTGCCTGATCGTCGATGATTCCGCAGTCATCCGAAAGGTTGCCAAGCGAATCCTGTCGTCCGAAACGCTTCGGATCCTTGAAGCCGAAAGCGGTGCGATGGGCATTGCGCTGTGCCGTTCCGAACTGCCGGAAATCATCATCCTGGACGGGACGCTGCCCGACTACACGCCGACCGAGTTCGTCACCACGCTGAAAAGCTGGGTCGAACCGGCGCACATGCCGATCATTCTCGTGCTCGTCCATGAACTCGACATCGTGCCGATCATGCGCGCCAAGCGCGCGGGCGCCGCGGGATACCTCCTGAAGCCGTTCGACCGGCAGTCGCTGACCACGCGTTTTCACGAGCAGGTCGAGAAGGCCGTCCAGGCGCGCCAGGCATCAAGGGCCGCCTGACACCGGGTCGGCCGCCATCGCCGCATAACCATCGGAACGGAAGCATGGCCCGCCGGGCGTTGCCTGTGTCGCGAACCCTATCCCGCTTGGCGCCGCGGTTCACTTGCCCGGACCGCAAGCGGTCAACGAAAAAGCCCGCCCCTTCCGGTCGCGGAAGAGACGGGCCTGGATATCGGCTTTCGGGAACGGGCCGGCGTCAGGCGCTTTCGCGCATGTCGTCCGGTTCGCGCAGGACGTAGCCGCGCCCCCATACGGTCTCGATATAGTTCTGTCCACCGGATGCGGCGTCCAGCTTCTTGCGCAGCTTGCAGATGAACACGTCGATGATCTTCAGTTCCGGCTCGTCCATGCCGCCATAGAGATGGTTCAGGAACATCTCCTTGGTCAGCGTGGTGCCCTTGCGCAGGCTGAGCAGTTCGAGCATCTGGTATTCCTTGCCGGTCAGATGCACCCGCTGGCCGCCGACCTCCACGGTCTTGGCATCCAGGTTGACCACCAGGTCGCCCGTGGTGATGACCGACTGGGCGTGACCCTTGGACCGGCGCACGATGGCATGGATGCGGGCGACCAGTTCGTCCTTGTGGAACGGCTTGGTCATGTAGTCGTCGGCACCGAAACCCAGGCCGCGAACCTTGTCCTCGATCCCGGCCATGCCGGAGAGGATCAGGATCGGCGTCTTCACCTTGGACAGGCGGAGCGTGCGCAGAACCTCGTATCCGGACATGTCCGGGAGGTTCAGATCCAGAAGGATGATGTCGTAGTCATAGAGTTTCCCGAGGTCGACCCCCTCTTCCCCGAGATCAGTCGTGTAGACATTGAAGCTCTCAGACTTGAGCATCAGTTCGATGCTCTGTGCTGTGGCGCTATCGTCTTCAATCAGCAGAACGCGCATTTCGATCCCCTTTTCCGCACCCGGTTCAGGCAATGGCGCCATTGACGAGCGGAACAGTCCTTGCCTGATCCGGAGGCTGGCATGAAATGGTTAACAAAATCCGAATCGGATTTGCAAGCACCCACTCCCCGCATCAACTCCATGTCACAAACCATTGCAAATATGACACTTTCCAGAAATTTTCGCCGATCCGAAAACGTTAACATATGCTGCCAAGCGATTCAGATGACTCAAACTTGCCGGTCTTAACCAAGGTCACGGATTTTTTTTACCGCGCCTTAAGTTCCGGTTCCTATGATTAACGACGCCCGTAAACGAAAGGTTACCGGGATATCATCCGGGTTGGCCTTTCAGCCGCACGGAGCGGTCCTTTCGCCTGCGGGCGTGTCAGTGCCGGCCGAAGTGAGGGGGCCGGGTGGTTTTGTTTGGAGTATCGAGTCATGAAATCACGCGATAACCTGGTCCGGCTGAAGCTTTTTCAGGTCAATGAGAAACGGCGCCAGCTGGCGCAACTGGAGATGATGATTGCGGAATTCGACCGCAAGGCCGCTGAGCTGGAAGTGCAGATCGGCCACGAGGAGAAGAAGGCCGGCATCACCGACCAGAGTCATTTCGCCTATCCGACATTCGCCAAGGCCGCCCGCCAGCGCCGCGAGAACCTGATGGCCTCCCAGGGCGACCTGAAGGCCCAGCGCGATGCGGCGGAGGCCGCCCTGGCCGAGGCCGAGGCCGAACTGGGCAAGGCCGAGATGCTCGAAACCCGCGATGTCCGCGGCCGCGAACCGGCAGCCGGCCGGCGTGCCATGATCGGCTGAACCATCCGCGACACCCGAATCAGTCAAGGCCGCGTTCGCGGGCGCGGCTTTCATTCTGTCAGTGCTCCGGCGCCCGGCTGCGCCATTCCAATCCGGCGGAAGCTCGGCTAAAGCGGTTTCATGCGCACCGCCCTTGCCATCTGCCTGTTCGCCGCTTCCGCCAGCTTCGTGCTCGGCGTGACCATGCCCCTGGTCGAGATCGAGCGCCTTCTGGTCTTTTCCGACGAACCGTCACTGGTGCAGATGGTGACCGGCCTCTGGCGGCAGGGCGACCTTGCGCTGGCGGTTCTCATCGCCGGCTTTTCCATCGTCACGCCATCGGCCAAGTTGTTGCTGCTGCACATCGCGGCGGCCAACGGTCCGGGCACACGTGCGCCGTCCTGGCTTCACGGCCTTTCGCGCTGGTCCATGCTCGATGTGGTGCTGGTGGCCCTGGTCGTCTTTGCCGCCAAGACATCCGGCCTTGCCACGGCGATCACCAAGCCGGGCCTGTGGTTCTTCGCCGCGTCGGTGATCCTGACGGCGGCGGCGGCACGCCTGGCCGATCGTTGACCCGCCTGCGCGAAAGGCCGGCATCCCTTCGGAGCCGGCCTTTTCACAAATCTGCCTGTGTTCCGGGTCAGTGCCGGTATTGCTGGATGCGCGTCGTGCGCAGCCCGGCAAGGCCGTGATCGTCGATGGACGCCTGCCAGGAAAGGAATTCCTCGACGGTGAGCCTGTAGCGGCTGCAGGCCTCCTCGAGGCTCAGCAGACCGCCGCGCACAGCCGCGACGACTTCCGCCTTGCGACGGATCACCCACCGTCTCGTGTTGGTCGGGGGCAGATCGGCAATCGTCAGGGGACTCCCGTCCGGGCCGATGACATACTTCACGCGTGGTCTCGCCAGATCGGTCATTGTACTCTCTACACAAACTCAAGGACCTTACCCGCACACACTAGCGCCGCACCTTTTAAGAAACGCCTAAACACCCGGTAACGCCAGGGTAACCATGGTTAACGCCGTGCTCATGCACTGTTTCGGCTTCTACGGATGGTGCGGTCCGGCCGCCTGGCGGCTTGCCTCTCGCTCTTTGGACCGGAGTGTCCTATATAGGGGCATGACAATGGAAACCGGCCCTTGAAACCGGCGGAAATGCACATGAACAGTCTTGATCTTCCCGGCCGCCCCGAGGACACCCGCGTGGTGGTCGCCATGTCCGGCGGTGTCGACTCCTCGGTCGTCGCCGGCATCCTCGCACGCGAAGGCTATGACGTCGTCGGCGTGACATTGCAGCTTTACGACCACGGCGCGGCAGCGCACCGGCCCGGCTCCTGTTGCGCCGGTCAGGACATCGACGATGCCCGCCGCGTCTGTGAACGCCTCGGCATTCCCCATTACGTGCTGGACTACGAGAAGCGCTTCCAGGAAGCCGTCATCAATCCCTTCGCCGAAAGCTACATGGCCGGCGAGACGCCGGTGCCCTGCATCGCCTGCAACCAGACGGTCAAGTTCGATGACCTGCTGAAGACGGCGCGCGACCTTGGCGCCGAGGCACTGGCAACGGGCCACTATATCCGCTCGCGCGCCAATGGTGCCCACCGCGCCCTGTATCGTCCGGTCGATACCGACCGCGACCAGAGCTGGTTCCTCTTCGCCACCACGCAGGAGCAGGTGGATTACCTGCGCTTTCCGCTCGGCGGCCTGTCCAAGCCGCAGGTGCGCGAACTGGCCGAGGGCATGGGCCTCGACATCGCCGGCAAGCAGGACAGCCAGGACATCTGCTTCGTCCCGCAGGGCAAGTATGCCGACATCATCGCGAAGCTGAAGCCGGAAGCCTCCGTACCCGGTGACATCGTTCATATCGATGGCCGCGTGCTCGGACAGCATGACGGCATCCTGCGCTTCACCATCGGCCAGCGCCGCGGCATCGGCGTGGCGGCGGGCGAACCGCTCTATGTCGTTCACATCGATCCCGCCCGCGCCCGTGTCATCGTCGGCCCGCGCGAGGCGCTGGAAACGCGCAAGCTCTGGCTGCGCGACATGAACTGGCTGGGCGACGGCCCGCTGGCCGATTTGCCGGCAGAAGGCATGGAACTCTTTGCCAAGGTGCGCTCCACCCGCCCGCCCGCGCCGGCCGTGTTGCGGCTCGAGGACGGAACGGCGACCGTCGAACTCCTTGACGGCGAGACGGGTGTCGCGCCGGGCCAGGCCTGCGTGCTCTATTCGGACCCCGGCAGCGAGGCCCGCGTCTGGGGCGGCGGATTCATCGCGCGTTCCGAGCGGGAGGAAACCGCCGAGGCCATGCTGCGCCAGCTGGAAGCGGTTTAGGCAGCCGCCGCATCCGCCGGACATGACGGTTTGCCACGGCCAACGCCGTCAGTCGTGACTGACAGTCGCCGCCGTCAGGATCCGCAGGACGAGAATGGCTTCGTCGCCGCCGGTACGCGGTTCCTCGCGGGTTTCGATGCAGTGGATGAAGTTCTGCAGCTCTCGCGTCAGCGGCATGCCTTCCGACACCGGCTGATAGGACGGCTCGTTCGTGGTGAAGGCCCACTGACCGGAATCCTGCCACACCGCGTGGCGGTAGATGGCGAGCTTGCGGTCCCAGGTCTCCACGTCGTCGAAAACGGCCATGGCCCGCGTTCCCACCACGGTCAGCCGCCGCTCGCGATAGGGGTTGAGCCGCGAGGAGAACAGGTGGCTGCGCACCCCGCCGGGAAAGCGCATGTGCACATGCGCGAAATCGGACAGGTGATCGAGAACGGCGGCACCCTCGCCACGCACTTCGAGCGGCGGGGCCCCGGTGACCGCGAGGATCATCGACAGGTCGTGCGGTGCCAGATCCCACAGCGCATCGTTTTCGGTATGGAACTTGCCAAGCCCCAGCCGGTGCGAGTGGATATATTTCACCTCGCCCAGATCACCCTCGTCGATGAGCGATTTCAGCATCTCGAAGGCGGGATGGAAGCGCAGCACATGGCCCACCATGAAAACGCGTCCATGCGCCCGCGCGGCCGCGACCGCCCGTTCCGCATCCGGCACCGACAGGGCAATCGGTTTTTCCACGAGCACATCCTTGCCCGATTCTACCGCCCGGATGGCCATCTCGGCATGGAATTGCGGCGGCAGCGCCATGACGACCGCGTCGATGTCCTCACGCCCGAACAGATCGTCCGGCGCAATGGCCTCGACATCGTTCTCGGCCGCGAATCCCTCGGCCCGGGCCGGGTTGGCATCGGACACGGCCTGCAGCGCCCCGAGCCCTTTCAGGGTACGGATGTGATTGCTGCCCCAATATCCGCACCCGAGTACTGCTATGCGCGGCGCCATTCCTGGAAACTTCCGTCTGTCGCTCTACTGGACCGATCCGGGATGCGATGGCATGGCCGGAGTCGCGTTGTCATATCGGCGCGCCGCATCGAACTCAACCCCGCCCGCCGGATCGGCGTTCACGCTTTCCATCATGGCGCGAAAAAACATGCAAGCGGAAGGGAAAACCTTGCTTGACAGTGCGCCGCCGCCGACCTTATATCCGCCCGACTTCAGCGGACGCCGGCAGGGTGCCGCGAAATCGGGGCAGGGTAGCTCAGTTGGTGAGAGCGCCGGATTCATAACCCGGAGGTCGGCGGTTCAATCCCGCCCCCTGCTACCAGAGCCCATTTTCCCGATTCCCTTTCCTGAATTCCGACCGATACGCTGCGCGCGGCCACGGTGACGGTTGCGCCATCCGTACCCGCATCTTCGAACGCAACCGGAAGCTGAAATAGTGCATCCGCTTCAGTCCTGTTGAAGACGATGGCCATCCGGGGAGCCTCTTCACGCCCGGTCGCCAGCACCGCCGTCAGCCGGCCCGCGTCTTCGGCCTCCCAGTCCCCCGGCGTCATGGCCGCGCCATCGGGCCGCAGCCATTCCACATCGGGCAATCCGCCCGCACCCGCCTCGCCCGTCAGGAACTCGGGCCTGAAAGCCTCGCCAAAACGCGAACGCACGGCCGCCAGCGCCTGCGCGTGAGCGAGCAGCGCCGCGTCACGTTCCGCCCAGTCGATCCAGGTGATGGCATTGTCCTGCGCATAGGCATTGTTGTTGCCGCCCTGGCTGCGGCCGAATTCGTCGCCCGCCGTCAGCATGATCGTGCCGCGCGTCAGGTAGAGCGTGGACAGAAGCGCCTTCAGGTCGCGCCGCCGCGCAGCCAGAATCGGCGCGTCACCGGTCTCGCCTTCCGCGCCGTTGTTCCATGAGATGTTGTGGTCGTGGCCGTCGCGATTGCCCTCGCCGTTCGCCTCGTTGTGCTTGTGTTCGTGTGAAACCAGGTCGGCCAGCGTGAAGCCGTCATGCGCCGCCAGGAAACTGACGCTGCGTGTCGCCGATTCGCCGACGAACACGTCCTGCGAGCCCGAAAGCCGCGTGGTGAAGGCGCCAAGCATGTGAGCGTCACCGCGCCAGAACCGGCGCATGTCGTCCCGGTAGCGGTCGTTCCATTCCAGAAACGGCGCGGGAAAGTTACCGAGTTGATAGCCCCCGGGTCCGATGTCCCACGGCTCCGCAATCAGCACGCGCGAGCCTATGACCGGATCGTCCAGCATCGCGCGTAGCAGGGGCGCTTCCGGCGAAAAGCCATCGCCCGTTCGTCCCAGAACCGGCGCAAGGTCGAAACGGAAGCCATCCACCCCGCCCGCCAGCGCGAAATGACGAAGCGAATCGAGGATGAGGTCCATGATCACGGGATCGGCGCAGGCCACCGTGTTGCCGGTCCCCGTGTCGTTGACCAGCCGTCCGGTTCCGTCGCGCCTGAAGGCGCGCGCGCCCATCAGCCCCCGCAGGCTGAGAACGGTCCCCGCCGCGTCGCTTTCGCCGGTATGATTGAAGACCAGGTCGAGAATGACGCCAATGCCTTCCGCCCGCAAGGCGTCCGTGACCGCCCTGAGATCGGCGATGCCCCCGGGCGCCAGGCGGGGGTCAGGGGCCATGAAGGTCACGGGATTGTAGCCCCAGGCATTGGCAAGGCCGAGCGCCGGCAGGTGGCGTTCGTCGATCCAGGCCGTCGCCGGCATCAGTTCCACCGCCGAAACGCCGACGGATTTCATGTGCGCGATCACGGCAGGATGTTTCAGCGCCGCCAGCGTTCCCCTCTCGCGCTCCGGCACATCGGGGTGGAGCATGGAGAAGCCCCGCACATTCACCT
Source organism: Phyllobacteriaceae bacterium (assembly GCA_002708825.1). Taxonomy (GTDB): domain Bacteria; phylum Pseudomonadota; class Alphaproteobacteria; order Rhizobiales; family Rhizobiaceae; genus Zhengella. The sequence continues at coordinate 178,701 of PAPF01000029.1, forward strand.
CGTAGATCAGCCCGCCCGGCGTGAAGGAAACCGGCGGTGGCGCGGTTTCGCTGAGCGGCCGTTCCAGGATGGCCTTCGGCATCAGCCCGGCCGTATCCCCGCCCGCGCCGCGCGCGCTGCCGACAAGCCGAGCGTCATGCCGGTAGGGCCGGTCGATGCGGGTTGCCCACGGATCGACCAGCAGCCGCTCCGGGTCGAACCAGTGACCGGCTTCCGGTTGCCACGGGCCGTCGGTGCGAAAGCCGTAGGCCTGCCCTGCCCGCACGCCCGCCACGTCCAGCCGCCACCAGCCATCTTCGCCGCGCGTCATGGGCAAGCGCGCGCTCTCCCGGTCTTCATCGAACAGGCAGAGCCAAAGGCCACGCGCATCGGGTGCCGGAACGGCGAAATGCGCGCCGGTGCCGGTCAGCCGGCTGCCCCTCATGTGATGACGTCGGGCGCGGTCCGTCCGGTGTGGCGCGCGATCCCGGCGATGGCGTCGGCCGCCGCGATGAGCGCGGCCAGCGCCTCCTGCGTCTCCTGATCGTGCAGTGCGGCGTCCGGCTCGTAGCGTTCGATGTAGACCCTTATGGTGGCGCCGGACGTTCCGGTGCCAGACAGCCGGTAGACGATGCGCGACCCGCCCTCGAAGAACACCCGCAATCCTTGACCGGTCGCCACCGAACCGTCGACGGGATCGGTATAGGAGAAGGAATCGGCCCGCTCCACGGTCATCCCCTCGAAGACCTCCCCGCCAAGCCCGCCAAGCCGGCTTTCCAGTTCCGCCATCAGGGCCTGCGCGCGGTCACTGTCCACGCCCTCGTAGTCGTGGCGGGTGTAGAAGTTGCGCCCGTATTCCGCCCAGTGGCTTTCCACGATCTGCTTCACCGGTTCGCGTCGCGCGGCAAGGATGTTGAGCCACAGCAGGATGGCCCACAGCCCGTCCTTCTCGCGCACATGGTCGGAACCCGTGCCGGCACTTTCCTCGCCGCAGATCGTCACCCGTCCCGCGTCCAGCAGGTTGCCGAAGAACTTCCAGCCTGTCGGCGTCTCGTGCATCTCGATGCCGAGTTTCTCCGCCACCCGGTCGGCTGCCGCCGAGGTGGGCATGGAGCGCGCAATGCCCGCGATTCCCTTTGCATAGCCGGGTGCCAGATGGGCGTTCGCCGCCAGCAGCGCCAGCGAATCCGATGGCGTCACGAAGATGCCCTTGCCGAGGATCAGGTTGCGATCACCATCGCCATCCGACGCGGCAGCGAAATCCGGCCCGTCAGGCCCCATGACCATGTCATACAGGTGGCGGGCATGAACCAGGTTGGGATCGGGATGATGCCCGCCGAAATCCGGCAGCGGTGTCGCATTGAGCACCGTGCCGGCCTGGGCGCCAAGCCGCTTTTCCAGGATCTCGCGCGCATAGGGACCGGTGATGGCGCTCATGGAATCCATCACCATCCGGAAGCCGGAGGCGAACAGGTCGCGGATCGCATCGAAATCGAACAGGTTTTCCATCAGGGCGGCATAATCGACCACAGGGTCGATGACCTCCACCGTCATGCCGGCGACTTCGTGGACGCCGGGCGCCGAAAGGTCGATGTCGGGCGTCTCCACCGTCAGGTAGCGGTCGATGACCCTGGAGCGCGCGAACACGGCCTCGGTGATGCGTTCGGGCGCCGGCCCGCCATTGGCGATGTTGTACTTGATGCCGAAGTCTTCGGTCGGTCCGCCCGGATTATGGCTTGCCGACAGCACCAGCCCGCCGAACGCGCCGTTCTTGCGGATGACATGCGAGGCCGCCGGCGTGGACAGGAGCCCGCCCTGCCCCACCAGCACGCGACCGAAACCGTTGGCCGCCGCCATGCGGATGGCGGTCTGGATGACGACATCGTTGTAATACCGCCCGTCGCCGCCGATGACGAGTGTCTGGCCGCCAAAACCTTCGAGGCTGTCGAAGACGGACTGGATGAAGTTCTCGGCATAGTTCGGCTGGGCGAAGACCGGAACCTTCTTGCGCAGGCCCGACGTTCCCGGCCGCTGGTCGGAAAATAGCGTGGTGGCGATGGTGACGGTCATGAGCGTCCCTTGTGGATGAGCGAAGCGAAGAGTTCGGCGTAACGCAGGGCACTGGCATCCCAGGAGACATCCGCCGCCATGGCCCTTTTCTGCATGGTCGCCCAGACCTTCGGCTGGCCATGCAGGGCGATGGTGTGCGCCAGGGCCCCGGTCAGCGTGTCGTGCGACAGCGGCGCGAACTGCACGCCCGTCGCCACGCCCGCATTGAGCGCTGCATGGTTGGCGTCGATCACCGTGTCGGCAAGCCCGCCCGTGCGGGTCACCACCGGGATGCAGCCATAGCGCAGGCCGCAAAGCTGCGTCAGCCCGCAAGGCTCGAAGCGCGATGGCACGAGAATGGCGTCGGCGCCGGCCTGCACCAGGTGCGACAGCGGTTCGTCATAGCCCACAACCACGCCGATGCGGCCCTTGTGGCGTGCCGCTGCGGCAAGCATCAGCCCTTCCAGCCCCTTGTCGCCGGAGCCCAGCACCGCCAGCTTGCCGCCCATGGCGACCAGCCCGTCCAGCACGCCCGCCAGCACGTCCATGCCCTTTTGCCAGGTCAGCCGCGAGATCACGCAGAACAGCGGCGCATTGTCCTCGTCCAGCCCGAAGCGCTGCTCGAGCGCGCGCCGGTTCGCCTGACGCGCCTTGAGCGTGCGCGCCGAGAACGTCCTGGCGAGCGCACCGTCGGTTTCCGGGTTCCAGACCGCCGTGTCGATCCCGTTGACAATGCCATGCAGGACATCGGCCCGTCCGTTGATCAGCCCCTCCATCCCCATGCCGAATTCCGCCGTGCGGATTTCCTGCGCATAGGTCGGGCTGACCGTCGTGATGGCGTCGGCGGCCTGCAGGCCCGCCTTCAGGAAGCCCACGCTGCCGTAATATTCCACCCCGTCCAGCGACCACGCCTGTTCGGGCAGGCCGAGTTCGCCGAAGATCGACGGCGCGAACTGGCCCTGGAAGGCAAGGTTGTGCACGGTGATGACGCTCGGCGGGCAGGGCTTGCCGGAATGCTTCAGATAGGCCGGCGTCATGGCCGCCTGCCAGTCATGCACATGCACAAGGTCCGGCATGTATCCGGCGACCGCTCCCTGCGCCACCGCCGCTGCCGCGCGGGCGAAGGCGGCGAAGCGCTTCCAGTTGTCGCCGTGGTCATTGCCCGCCATGTCCGAATAGGGTCCGCCGTCGCGTTGAAAGAGATGCGGCGCATCGAGAAGCAGAAGGTCGAGCCCTGAATGCCTGACGGCCAGCAGGGCCGCCTTGCCACCGAACAGGTGATCGAACGTGGCCACCTTACGGCATTTCGCCTTTCCGAGCCGCGCCATGACGGAAGGATAGGCCGGCAACAACGTGCGCACGTGCACGCCATGCGCGGCCAGCGCCGGTGGCAGCGCGCCCGCGACATCGGCAAGCCCCCCGGTCTTGATCAGCGGGAACACTTCGGACGTGACGGAAAGGACGTTCATTCGTAGACGAGACCTGCCTTGTCGAGCATGGATTGGGTGATCAGGCAGACGCCGTTCGCCGTGCGCCGGAAACGGCTGGCATCAAGGTCCGGATCCTCGCCCACGACCAGTCCGGAGGGGATCTTGACGCCACGGTCGATGACCACCTTCGACAGCCGCGCATGGCGCCCGATCACGCATTCGGGCAGCACCACCGCCTCGTGCAGGCTGGAATAGGAACGCGCCAGCGTGCCCGTGAACAGCAGGCTGCGGTGGATCGACGATCCGGAGATGATGCAGTCGCCGGAAACCAGCGACGAGATCGCCTGGCCGACGCGCCCTTCCTCGTTGTGGACGAACTTGGCCGGCGGCCGGATCTCCGCATAGGTCCAGATCGGCCAGGAGCGGTCGAACAGGTCGAGTTCGGGCAGGATGTCGTTGAGGTCGATATTGGCCTGCCAATAGGCGTCGATCGTGCCGACATCACGCCAGTAGGCCTCGTTCTCCGTCGAGGCGCGCACGCAGGATTGCGTGAAGCGGTGCGCCACCGCCTTCCCGTTCTTCACGATATGCGGAATGATGTCCTTGCCGAAATCGCGGCTGGAATTCGGGTCGGCGGCATCGCGCTTCAATTCCTCGATCAGGAAGCGGGTCGAAAAGACATAGATGCCCATCGAGGCCAGCGACATGTCCGGATTGCCGGGAATGGAGGGCGGGTCGGCCGGCTTTTCCACGAAATCGACGATGCGGTCGCTCTCGTCGACATGCATCACGCCGAACCCGGTCGCCTCCATGCGCGGCACTTCGAGGCAGCCGATGGTGACGTCGGCATTCTGGCTGACATGCTGTTGCAGCATGATCTCGTAGTCCATCTTGTAGATGTGGTCGCCGGCCAGGATCACCATGTATTCGACGCCGTAGTCCTCGATGATGTCGGCGTTCTGGAACACCGCGTCCGCGGTGCCCTCATACCATTGCGTCTCCGAGACACGCTGGCTGGCGGGCAGGATGTCGAAGCTTTCGTTGCGCTCCGGCCGCAGGAAGTTCCAGCCGCGCTGGAGGTGGCGGATCAGCGAGTGCGCCTTGTACTGCGTTGCCACGCCGATGCGCCGGATGCCGGAATTGATGGCGTTTGACAGCGCGAAGTCGATGATCCGGGTCTTGCCGCCGAAATAGACCGCCGGCTTGGCGCGCCGGTCGGTGAGTTCATGCAGGCGGCTTCCCCGTCCGCCGGCCAGCACATAGGCCATCGCGTTTCTGGCCAGCGGCGCATTGCGTTCAACCACCATGGTCTCCTCCTCCCGCCCTGCTCAGGCGTCCTCTCCGGCTTGCACCAGCAGCAATGTCGCCAGTGGCGGCAGTGTCAGCCGCGCCACGCCCCCCGTCACGTCAACAGCCCCCAGATTGCCCACGCCTGACCCGCCATAGACGGCCGCGTCCGTGTTCAGGACTTCCTTCCACTTGCCGTCCGCCGGCATGGCCAGTTCGTAGCCGGTCAGCATTTGCGGCGTGAAGTTTGACACCACGACGACAGGTGTCTCGCCCGGTGCCTTCCTCTGCCATGCATAGACCGAGTTTTCCGCGTCATCGGCCTTTAGCCATTCGAACCCTTCCGGCTCGCAATCCCTTGCGTGCAGGGCCGGATACTGGCGGTAAGCCCTGTTCAGGTCGCGCACCAGTTGCCGCACGCCGTCATGGGCATGGTGATCCACGAGATCCCAGTCGAGGCCGCGCGCCTCGGACCACTCGTTGCGCTGGGCAAATTCCTGCCCCATGAACAGCAGCTTCTTGCCGGGATAGCCCCACATGAAGCCGTAATAGGCGCGCAGCGTAGCGAATTTCTGCCAGTCGTCACCGGCCATCTTGCTGAGAAGCGATCCCTTGCCGTGCACCACCTCGTCATGGCTGAGCGGCAGCACGAAATTCTCCGAAAAGGCATAGAGCAGGCCGAAGGTCAGGTCGTTGTGATGATGCTTGCGATGGACGGGGTCGCGCTGGAGATAGTTCAGCGTGTCATGCATGAAGCCCATGTTCCACTTGAAGCCGAAGCCCAGCCCGCCCTCATGCACCGGCTGCGAGACTTTCGGCCATGAGGTGGATTCCTCCGCGATCGTCATGATGCCGGGATGGGCGCCGTAGACAGCCTTGTTCATGCCCTGCAGGAAGGCCACGGCTTCCAGGTTTTCCCGTCCGCCCTTCTCGTTGGGGATCCACTCGCCTTCCTTGCGCGAATAATCAAGGTACAGCATGGAGGCCACCGCATCGACGCGAAACCCGTCGACGTGGTAGCGCTCGGCCCAGAACAGCGCGTTGTTGGTCAAGAAGGCGGCAACCTCGGTCCGGCCGAAATTGTAGATCGCCGTGTTCCAGTCGGGGTGGAAACCCTTGCGCGGATCCTCATGCTCGTAGAGCGCCGTGCCGTCGAACCGGGCAAGCCCGTGCGCATCGGTCGGGAAATGCGCCGGCACCCAGTCAACCAGCACGCCAAGCCCGGCCCGGTGGGCCCCGTCGACGAAGCGCGCGAAGCCCTCCGGTTCGCCGAACCGCGCCGACGGCGCATAGAGCCCGGTGGTCTGGTAGCCCCAGGAGGGATCGTAGGGGTGTTCGCAGACCGGCAGGAATTCGATGTGCGTGAAGCCCATCTCCACGCAATAGGGGATCAGCCGGTCGGCCAGTTCGTCCCATGAAAGGAACGAGCCGTCCATGCGCCGCTGCCAGGAACCGGCATGCACCTCGTAGATGGAGACCGGCAGGCGCCGCGCATCGGCCTTGGCCCAGAAGGCGCGATGGTCCGCGTCGCCCCATTCATGCGCGGGCGGATCGGTGGTGACGGAGGCCGTGGCCGGCCTGAGTTCGGAACGGAAGGCAAAGGGATCGGCCTTGAGCGGCATCAGCCGTCCGTCAGCACCGATGATTTCGAACTTGTAGGGCTCGTCCCGGCCAAGGTCCGGAATGAAGATTTCCCAAATGCCCGAATCGCGCCGGTGGCGCATCACGTGGCGGCGTCCGTCCCAGTGATTGAAATGCCCGACCAGCGAGACGCGGCGCGCATTGGGCGCCCAGACGGCGAAGTGCACCCCGCGCGCGCCCTCGTGCTCGATGACATGGGCGCCCAGCCTGTCGAACAGGCGCAGATGCGCGCCCTCTGCGTGATAGTAGTCGTCCATGGGGCCGAGCACCGGCCCGAAGGTGTAGGGGTCGGCGAAGGTCCAGTCCTGGCCGCCCGCCTGCGCGCGAAAACGCAGCGGCTGGCGCGTTTCGATGGCGACCGGCCCCTCGAACAACCCCTCGCCGCGGTTCTCCAGTGTCCCGGCAGGCGTGCCGTCCAGCGTCAGCGCGGCAACCGAATCGGCGCCCGGAACGAAGGTCCGCGCGATGAAGCCGTCCGGCCCGTCATGCAGGCCGAGTACGGCAAAGGGATCGGGATGCGATGCCTGTGCGATGGCGCGGATATCATCCTCGGAAAGGGATGGCGGGGCATTCCGTGTTCCGGCCGTTTCGCGCCTTGCGGTCATCCGCTCCCCGTCCCCCGCCGTTCCTGTCGCCTGCGACGCCTCATGACGTCGGCACCTGCCAAATGTCGCCGGCATATTGCCGGATCGTCCGGTCGGAAGAGAACCATCCGACCCGCGCCGTGTTCAGGATCGCCATCGCGTTCCATTCGTCCCGGCTCATCCACAGCCTATCCACCTCGCGCTGTGCTCGGCAATAGTCATCGAAGTCGTCGGTCACCATGAACCAGTCATGCGATCTCAGCCCGGCGATGAGGTCGCGGTAGCGGTCGGGATCGTCCGGCGAGAACAGCCCGCCCTCGATGGCGGCAAGCGCCTGCCCGAGTTCCGGCGATGCGGCGATATTGTCCGCCGGATCGCGCCCTTCGCGCTGCCGGCGCGCCACGTCCTCTGCCCTCAGGCCGAAGATGAAGATGTTGTCCGCCCCCACATGGTCGCGGATTTCCACGTTGGCGCCGTCGAGCGTCCCGATGGTCAGCGCGCCGTTGAGCGAGAGTTTCATGTTGCCCGTGCCCGAGGCTTCCATGCCCGCCGTCGAGATCTGTTCGGAAAGATCGGCCGCAGGCACCATCATCTCGGCGGTGGAAACATTGTAGTTCGGTACGAAGACGACCTTCAGCAAACCGTCGATGGACGGATCGTGATTGATGACCCGTGCCACGTCGTTGGCCAGCTTGATGATCGTCTTTGCATTGTGATAGCTCGGCGCCGCCTTGCCGCCGAACAGCTTGACGCGCGGCACCCAGTCGCGCTCCGGATGGGACCGCATCTGGTCCCAAAGCGCGACCGCCTCGATGATGTTGAGAAGCTGGCGCTTGTATTCATGGATGCGCTTGATCTGGATGTCGAACAGGGCGGAAGGGTCGATGCGCGTGCCGGCCCTGTCGCGCACAAGGCGCGCCAGCCGCTCCTTGTTGGCCCGCCTGACCGCGGCGAAGCGTTCCCGGAATGCCGCGTCCCCTGCCAGCGCGGCAAGCCCGGTCAGCGCCTGTGCATCGTCCATGACGCCGTCGCCCAATGCTTCGCGCGCCAGGTCGTAAAGGCCCGGATTGCACTGCATCAGCCAGCGGCGCGGCGTGATACCGTTGGTCTTGTTGTTGATCCGGTCGGGATAAAGCCTGTGCAGGTCGGCAAAGACCGTTTCCTTCATCAGGTCCGTGTGAAGGGCCGAAACGCCGTTGATGGAGTGCGATCCCATGAAGGCCAGCGTGCCCATGCGCACCCGCCGTTCGCCATTCTCGTCGATCATGGAGAGCCGCGAGATCGTCTCACCGTCGAGCCCGATCTTTCGCGCCCGGCGCAGTTCGATGGCATTGACGGCATAGACCAGTTGCATGTGGCGCGGCAGCATCCGCTCCATCAGCGGAACCGGCCAGCTTTCCAGCGCCTCGGGCAAGAGCGTGTGGTTTGTGTAGGAGAACACCGCCCGCGCCATGTCCCAGGCATCCGCCAGCGTCCATTCGTGCTCGTCGATGAGAAGGCGCATCAGTTCGGCCACAGCGATCGCCGGGTGCGTGTCGTTGAGCTGGATGGCGGCGAAATCGGCGAGATTGCGCAGGGTTCCGTGCTGCTGGACATGGCGGCGCAGGATGTCCTGCAGCGAGGCGGAAGAGAAGAAGAACTCCTGGCGCAGGCGCAATTCCTGGCCTGCGATGTGGCTGTCGGCGGGATAGAGAACGCGCGTCAGCGCTTCCGCCTTGTTGCTCTCCTCCAGCGCGCCGATATGGTCGCCGGCATTGAACTTGGCCAGCCGGATCGGGTCGATCGGCTTGGCCGACCAGAGCCTGAGCGTGTTGACGCGCCTGGCTCTCCAGCCCACCACCGGCGTGTCATAGGCCGTCGCGATCACGCGCTCGGCGGGCGCCCAGCGATAGGCCATCTCGCCGTCGGCGCGCTGGCCGACCGGCTCCACCGATCCGCCGAAGCCGACCTCGTAGGAGCTTTCGCGGCGTTCGAACTCCCACGGATTGCCATGCTCCAGCCAGGTCTCGGGCAGTTCCACCTGCCAGCCGTCGGAAATCTCCTGCCGGAACAGGCCGTTCTGGTAGCGTATGCCGTAGCCGTAGGCCGGGATGTCCACGCTCGCCATGGATTCCATGAAACAGGCCGCCAGGCGGCCAAGGCCGCCATTGCCGAGTGCGGCGTCCGGCTCCAGTTCGGCCAGCACGTCGAAATCGGCACCCAGCCGCGCCAGCGCCTGGCGCATCGCGCCCTGCAATTCCAGGTTTGTCACCGCGTCGCGCATCAGCCGGCCGATCAGGAATTCCAGTGACAGGTAGTAGACGCGCTTGGCATTGTCGGCATAGGCGCGCCGGGTCGAGGCCATCCAGTGGTCGATGATGCGGTCGCGGATGACCAGGATCGTCGCGGTCAGCCAGTCATGGCGGGTCGCCGCCTTGGCGTCCTTGCCGGTCCCGTAGGTCAGCTTGTCGATGATCTCGCTGGCGAGCGCCTCGGGGGTCACCGGCCGTGGTTCGGGTTGCGGCAGCAGGCTGGGATTTTCGATCATGGTGTTCCGGCTATATTAAATCGATTTAATTTCTATCTTATTCCAACAGCGCCGTAAAGTCAGCAGGCAAGTTTGCACTGCACCCATGCGCCGTCACTCGAAGGCATAGGGAATGGCATTGCGCAGGTTGTGATCGACGGAAAGCTTGCGCTTGAGCGGCGGGACGGCTCGCTGGTGGCAATTGCGCCGTTCGCAGATGCGGCAGGAAATGCCGATCGGCTCGAAGGCTTCGTCGCGCGCCGTGTCGAGATCGTCGGCATAGACCAGTTCGCCGGCATGGCTGATCTCGCAGCCCAGCGCCAGGGCATAGCGCTGCACCGGGTCGCGGAACCCGCCTGCCCGCTTCGACACCGCCACGGCAAGGCAGAGATAGCGCGCGCCATCCGGCGTCTCGGCCAGTTGCCGGATGATCCGCCCCGGCGTCTCGAAGGCCCGGTGCACGTTCCAGAGCGGACAGGCCGAACCGAAGCGGGCGAACTGCAGCCGCGTGGCGGAATGACGCTTGGTGATCGTGCCGGCCTGGTCCACGCGGGCAAAGAAGAAGGGCACACCCTTGGCGCCGGGCCTCTGCAAGGTAGAGAGCCGGTGGCCGACCTGCTCGATGGATGCGCCGAAGCGGTCGGCCAGGAGGTCGAGGTCGTGGCGCAATTCGCGTGCGGCGGCGGCGAACTGGCCATAGGGCAGCATGGCCGCGCCGGCGAAGTAGTTCGCAAGGCCGATGCGGCAGACGGCGCGCGCATCGGCGGAGCGGAAATCGGCCCGTTCGATGATCTGGCGGATCGCCGCATCATGCTCCAGCAGGCCGATCTGGTGGGCGATCTGGAAGGCGTTTGTCGCGGGGTCGGCGCGCCCGTTCAGCGTCAAGACCCGCGCTGACGGATCGAATCGCCTGAGCGGCGCCGGCCCGCCCCCCGGATCGGCCGACATCATGACCCGCACCCGGTGGCGCCGCTCGATGTGGTCGGCCATCAGGCGCACCCGGTTGCGCGTCTGGCCGCTCATGCCTTCGGCCAGCGCTTCCGCCGCAAGGTCGAGATCGTGCACGTAGTTGTCGATGTAGTGGAAGAAGTCGCGCACCTCGTCATAGGGCGTCGGCTCGCTCATCGCGCCGGAACGCTCCAGCGTGTTGTCGAGTTCGGCAAGCTGCTCGCCTGCCCTGCGCAGCGCCTGGTGCATGGAGAGAAAGGCCCGCGCCAGCCCCGGAGCGTTCTGGACGACCAGTTGCAGGTCGGCCGCGGTCGGCTGCTGGCCGGAAAACAGCGGGTCCGCCAATGCCTCCGCCATGTCGGCCAGAAGCCGGTCGCCATCGTTTTCCGACAGCGAGGCAATGTCGACGGCGAAGTTTTCCGCCAGCGCCAGCAACACCGCGGCCGTCAGATGGCGCTGGTTGTTCTCGATCTGGTTCAGGTAGCTGGTGGATATGCCGAGCTGCCCGGCGAAGGCTGCCTGGGTCAGCCCCTGGCGAAGGCGGATGTCGCGGATTTTCCGGCCGGCGAAGAGTTTGCGTGCGCGCATTGTTTGCAATTTCGCTTTCTGCAAAACACAATTTTACATTCTTCACTTTGTCACTTTTTCAACCCTGCCGGAACCCCTCCGGATGTCGTATGCAACCGCAACAGACCATCCGGAGGAGTTTTCATCGCCATGACCCTGCTTTCCGCCCTTCATCGCGGGCATGACACGAGCCTTGGCCGCGCGGCCCTGATCGCGCTGGCGGGCTCGCTGCTGCTCACCCTGTCGGCAAAGGCCCAGGTACCGTTCTGGCCCGTGCCCATGACCATGCAGACCTTTGTCGTCATCGGCCTCGGCCTGGCGCTCGGTCCCCGTCTCGGCCTCGCAGCCGTGGCGCTTTATCTCGCACAGGGCGCGGCCGGGCTTCCGGTCTTCGCGGGCACCCCGGAAAAGGGCATTGGCCTGGCTTACATGGCCGGACCGACCGGCGGTTATCTCGCCGGCTATCTCCTCGCCGCCTTTGTGGCCGGTCACCTGGCGATGAAGGGATGGGACCGCAACCCGCTGACGGCCTTTGCCGCCGCGCTCGTTGCCGGTGCGCTCATCTACCTGCCGGGCCTTGCCTGGCTCGGCGCCGTCGTCGGCTGGGACAAGCCCGTCCTTGCCTTCGGCCTCTGGCCTTTCGTGCCCGGTGACATCCTCAAGGCCGCGCTTGCCGCCGCCGTCTTCCCCGCCGCATGGAACTGGCTGAAGAACAAGGGAATCGCGTGATGCAGGACATCCTCGAACAGCTTGAAAAGCACCGCGAACAGGCCCGCCTCGGCGGCGGCCAGAAGCGCATCGACGCCCAGCATGCAAAGGGCAAGCTGACCGCGCGCGAACGCCTCGACATCCTCCTCGACGAGGGATCGTTCGAGGAATACGACATGTACAAGACCCATCGCTGCACCGATTTCGGCATGGCCGGCACGAAGATTTCGGGCGATGGCGTTGTCACCGGCTGGGGCACCGTGAACGGCCGCCCGGTCTATGTCTTTTCCCAGGATTTCACCGTCTTCGGCGGCTCGCTGTCGGAGACGCACGCCGAGAAGATCTGCAAGATCATGGATCTCGCCGTCCAGAACGGCTGCCCCGTGATCGGGCTCAACGATTCCGGCGGCGCGCGCATCCAGGAAGGCGTGGCCTCGCTCGGCGGCTATGCGGAGGTCTTCTGGCGCAATGTGCAGGCATCCGGCGTGGTGCCGCAGATTTCCGTCATCATGGGGCCATGCGCCGGCGGCGCGGTCTACTCGCCGGCCATGACCGACTTCATCTACATGGTGAAGGACACATCCTACATGTTCGTCACCGGCCCGGACGTGGTGAAGACCGTGACCAACGAGATCGTCACGGCCGAGGAACTGGGCGGCGCATCGACGCATACCCGCAAGTCCTCCGTTGCCGACGGCTCGTTCGAGAACGATGTCGAGGCGCTGCTGGAAGTCCGCCGCATGGTCGATTTCCTGCCGCTGTCCTCGCGCGAGAAGCCGCCCGTCCTGCCGACCGCCGACAGCCCGGACCGGCTGGAAATGTCGCTCGACACCATCATACCGGACAATCCGAACAAGCCCTACGACATGCACGAGGTGATCGCCAAGATCGCCGACGAGGGCGAATTCTTCGAGATCCAGAAGGACCATGCGAAGAACATCCTGTGCGGCTTCATCCGGCTGAACGGCTCCACCGTCGGCGTCGTCGCCAACCAGCCCATGGTGCTGGCCGGCTGCCTCGACATCGATTCCTCCAAGAAGGCCGGCCGCTTCGTGCGTTTCTGCGACGCCTTCAACATCCCCATCCTCACCCTGGTCGACGTGCCGGGCTTCCTGCCGGGCGTCAGCCAGGAATATGGCGGCATCATCAAGCATGGCGCCAAGCTGCTCTTTGCCTATGCCGAGGCGACCGTGCCCAAGGTCACCGTCATCACCCGCAAGGCCTATGGCGGCGCCTATGACGTGATGAGTTCCAAGCACATCCGCGCCGACGTGAACTATGCCTGGCCAACGGCGCAAATCGCCGTGATGGGCGCCAAGGGCGCGACCGAGATCCTCTACCGCTCCGAACTGGGCGACCCGGAGAAGATCGCCGCGCGCACCAAGGAATACGAAGACCGCTTCGCCAATCCCTTCGTGGCGGCCGAGCGCGGCTTCATCGACGAGGTCATCATGCCCCATTCCACCCGCCGCCGCGTGTTGCGCGCCTTCGAGATGCTCAAGACCAAGAAGGTCGAGGGCCCGCAGAAGAAGCACGACAACATTCCGCTGTGAGGGGCCACTCTCCCCCCTTGCGGGGGAGAAAGCGATTTCAATGGCTTGGCCAAGCGAATGCAAGGGCCAAACATTAGAAATCGCAAGAGAGGGGGAAGGAGAGGACCGAAATGCCCAGACTGCCAGACATGACCAAGCATCGCGGCTTTCCCTCCGGCCTGCCGGGAACCGGGCTGCAATTCACCATCCGCCGGGCGAACCCCAAGGGCGTGGCGCGCATCTTCGAGCGCGCCCGCAACCGGGACCGCGCCGAGGTGGAAAAGCTCGCCGACACCGCCTTCCTGCATGCCCTCTGGCACCATTTCGGCGCGGAGCCGTTCGAGCGCGGCAATCTCGACGCGGGACGCTTGTCCTGGCTGTTCGGCCGCGAGGTCGTGCCGGCCGAAACGCCGTTCGATCCGCAATCCTACGAGGCCCTGCTCAGGATCAACGAGGACGTGGCGCGCCGCACCATGCCCGAAGCCTTCGCCGACGTGCTGGAGGTGTGATGAATCCGGTTTGCACCAACATGACAATTCCGGGCGCGCTGATCCGCAGCCCGCGAGGGGAGAGAAACTGATGTTCAAGAAAATCCTGATCGCCAATCGCGGCGAGATCGCCTGCCGCGTCATCAAGTCGGCCAAGAAGATGGGCATCGCCACCGTGGCCGTCTATTCCGACGCCGACCGCGATGCCGAACACGTCAAGATGGCCGACGAGGCGGTGCATATCGGCCCCCCGCCGGCCGCCCAGTCCTACCTGATGGCCGACAGGATCATCGCCGCCTGCAAGCAGACGGGTGCGGAGGCCGTGCATCCGGGTTACGGCTTCCTGTCGGAACGCGCGTCCTTCTGCGAGGCGCTTGAACGCGAAGGCATCGTCTTCATCGGCCCGAAGGTGAAGGCCATCGAGGCCATGGGCGACAAGATCACGTCCAAGAAGATCGCCGCCGAAGCCGGCGTCAGCACCGTGCCGGGCTACATGGGCCTGATCGACGATGCCGACCACGCGGTCAAGATCGCCGGCGAGATCGGCTACCCGGTCATGATCAAGGCGTCCGCGGGCGGCGGCGGCAAGGGCATGCGCATTGCCTGGAACGATGCCGAGGCGCGCGAGGGCTTCGACCGGTCCAAGTCGGAAGCCGCGTCGTCCTTCGGCGACGACCGCATCTTCATCGAGAAATTCGTGGTCGAGCCGCGCCACATCGAGATCCAGGTGCTGGCCGACGCGCATGGCAACTGCATCTACCTGAACGAGCGCGAATGCTCGGTGCAGCGCCGCAACCAGAAGGTCGTCGAGGAGGCCCCCTCGCCCTTCCTTGATGAAGCCACCCGCAAGGCCATGGGCGAGCAGTCCGTGGCGCTGGCCGAGGCCGTGGATTACCAGTCCGCCGGAACCGTGGAGTTCATCGTCGACAAGGACCGCAACTTCTACTTCCTGGAGATGAACACCCGCCTCCAGGTGGAGCACCCGGTCACCGAACTCATCACCGGCGTCGACCTGGTGGAACAGATGATCCGCATCGCCGCCGGCGAGAAGCTGGAACTGAAGCAGTCCGACATCTCCATCAACGGCTGGGCCATCGAGAGCCGGCTTTATGCCGAGGATCCCTATCGCAACTTCCTGCCCTCCATCGGACGGCTGACGCGCTACCGCCCGCCGCAGGAAGGCCGCCACGGCGACCATGTCGTGCGTAACGACACCGGCGTCACGGAAGGCTCGGAAATTTCCATGTTCTACGACCCGATGATCGCCAAGCTGTGCACCTGGGCACCGACGCGCGAAAAGGCCGTGGACGCCATGGCCGACGCGCTGGACCGCTTCGAGGTGGAGGGCATCGGCCACAACCTGCCCTTCTGCGCGGCCCTGATGCAGCATCCGCGCTGGCGCGAGGGCCGGCTGTCCACCGCCTTCATCGCCGAGGAATATCCCGACGGCTTCGAAAACGCCGCGCCCGATCCGGCCACGGCGGAGCGCTTCGCCGTTGTCGCCGCCGTGCTGCAGCGCATTTCCGACGAACGCCGCGCCGGCATTTCCGGCGCCCGCTTCAACCAGTCCAACGAGGATGCGCGCACCCGCCGCGTCGCGGTGGTGGCGGGCACGGAGTTTCCCCTCGCCATCACCCAGGACGGCGATGCCTTCACCGTGACCGTGGACGGCGGCAAGGCGATGAGTGTCACCACGCTCTGGCGCCCGGGTGACCAGCTTGCCGATCTCGTCATCGCCGGCGAGCGCCATGCGGTGAAGACCGGGCGTTCGCCGGGCGGTTTCCGCCTGCGCCAGCGCGGGCTGGATGCCAGGGTGCTGGTGCTCAATCCGCGCGCCGCCGAACTGAACCGCCTGATGCCGGAGAAGGCCGCGCCCGATACCTCCAACCTGCTGCTTTGCCCCATGCCGGGCCTCATCGTCTCCATCGCGGTCGAGGAAGGCCAGGAAGTGCAGGAAGGCCAGACGCTGGCCATCGTGGAAGCCATGAAGATGGAAAACGTGCTGCGCGCCGAGAAGCGGGCGGTGGTGAAGAAGATCCCCGTCAAGGCCGGCGACAGCCTGGCCGTGGACGAGATCATCATGGAGTTCGAGAAGTGAGCAAGACCGCCCGAGACTGGATCGACCTCGCCACGAAGGACCTGAAGGGCAAGGACCCGTCCTCGCTGAACTGGGAGACGCCGGAGGGCATCACGGTGAAGCCGCTCTACACGGCCGATGACCTGCCGCAAGGTGCGGCCGGCGAACTGCCCGGCTTTGCACCCTTCACGCGCGGCGTACGCTCAACCATGTATGCCGGCCAGCCCTGGACCATCCGGCAATATGCCGGCTTCTCCACGGCGGAAGAAAGCAACGCCTTCTACCGCAAGAACCTCGCCGCCGGGCAGAAGGGCCTGTCGGTCGCCTTCGACCTCGCCACCCATCGCGGCTACGA
>PAPF01000030.1 GCA_002708825.1 Phyllobacteriaceae bacterium
CAGGTCGCCGCGCAGCAGCGTGATGCCCGCGCTTTCCACGGCCACGTCGGCCCCCGTGCCCATGGCGATGCCAACTTCCGCCGCCGCCAGCGCCGGCGCACCGTTCACCCCGTCACCCGCCATGTCGGCAAGTCGAAGTCCTAGGTGAGCCCGCATGTGCCATGGGGATGCGTTCCGGCGCCGCGAGCATCCCGGGTCGGATCCACCGCTATGGTGGCGTGGATCGTGGAGCGTCAGCGCTCGCGCCGGAGGGTTGACCAAGGTTTACCTGGTGTTGACGGATTTCAGCGACGCCGGAGTTTCCGCCGATCCGTCAACCTTTTGCCGGCATCATTGGCCCGCCCGCGAACGACGTTGACCTTCAATGGCACGGGCTAGCTAACAGCATGAGCATATTCCGTGATCGCCGGGAGCATTCCCGCCTGCGAGATTGCTATAGGGGGGCTTCGCCAAGTCAGTCAAAGGACACCAACGATGCTCCAACACGACCCATCCGAAATCAGCGAAGCCGATCTTGATGCCATCGAGGCGCTCGAAAACGAGCGCGAGCGTAAGGAGAAAACCAACTCGCTCGCTGCCACCCGCTACACCTACGACGGTGTTGCAGAAGCCGATGCCATCACAATCCGCCAGATCGTCGGGCGCATCCGCAGCCGGGAGCGTAACCTTGTCGCCGACATGCTCGCGACCGGGGCCGATCTCATCGCGGTCAAAAGCAAGTTGAGGCACGGCCAGTTCAAGGACTGGCTCAAGGCCGAATTCGACATGACGGATCGCACGGCACAGACCTACATGCGGGCCGCCCAAGTTTTCAGCGCCATGCCGGACGTTGCACATGCGATTGGTCCTACCTCGATCCGGAAGCTGTCGGCGAAGAGCACGCCAGACCATGTGCGCGAGAGCGTTATCCGTGACGTCCGTTCCGGAAAGGCACCATCGGCCAGCGGCATTGATGATCGGATCATGGCAGCAAAGGGCCTCGGCATCCGCAAGAGAGGTGTCGCCAGCGACACCTCGCAGACGCCGACCAAGAGCCTTGACGCACCCGTTGCGAACATACCGGCTGTTGACCGCGACAAGCATCGGGAAGTGGCAGCGAAAGCGGCTCGGAAGCTCAGCCTTCTGCTCGGGTCAAAGTTCACCAGCGTCGCTGTCTTGCTCAAGAATGTTGACCCGGCCGCCCTTGATGTCGTGAAGGAAGAATTTCTCAAGATCGCCGAGCGGTCCTCCGGCACCAGCACGACTACGGTCGCAACGACAATCGATCATCCGCCGACGAATGCCGTGGCTGCTTAAACGCTCATAGCGCTTCACCAGCGCGCTCCGTCTCGCGAGCAGTGCCACGGCTGCAAAGATGACGGAACGCGCCACCGAGCTTCTATGAGTCAACCAGCGCATTGCCGCGCCCGAATGAGATGGGCGCGCGCACCTGGCCAGATAGACGCCAGTCGCAAATCCGAAATGGTTGCGCATATTCCATCGCCCGTATCGATTGGCGAGGTGAAATATGTTCGGCCACCACTTGAGCGAGAGTCAGTAATCGCTTATCATAATGATCTGTCGTGCAAGGGCATCCCCGCCACGCCATGCGGCTCCACGACTGCGCCTTCGGGCAACGAACGAGCGAACCGGCTAACTGACGAACGAGCTTACTGACTTACCGGCTAACGAGCGAACGAACTGAACGTCGATGTCTTGTCAACAGGCGACGTGCCTCTTCCCGACCCGGGAATGCGAACCACAGCGGCCTTACAAGTAAACGGTGAGCCCTCAAACCACGGGGGCGCTATGAGGCAGCCGCAGCCGAGCGGAAGATCGAGCCGCAAGCTCCCCGGACGTAGTAGTCCGGACGCCCGGCTCGGTTGTCGCCGTAATTCAAAGGACGCAATCAAAGATCGCGGCAACGTAGTGAGAACTACGACCGCGAGTCGCGACCAGGTTGGAGTTAAGCCAGTCGCGATGCTGGTTCATTGCTTCGGCAATGAGCCTAACCGGATGGAGCCCTTGGGCTCGGGATTCGGAGCTTATGATCAGGTAATGCATCCCGCCTGGTCGCCTCGACACGGCTACGCTCTTCAACACTGTCTGACGCAGGCGCGACATCGTTCCCCTTTTGGCATGGTGACATCGTCGTCTCCGTGTCAGGGGGGGAAAGTCTATCTCCGCAGGTGCTTTTGGTTACGCTGTCACGACGAGACGCCCCAACACCGCAAACACGTATCAGCTCATCGCCGCCGCCAGCGCCTCCGCCTGCTTGAGCACCGTCTTCACGGCGTCCGCGGTCATGTCGGGCGGGTAGCCGTGCCGCTGCAGGATCTTCTTCACCGCGATGCGCATCTTCGCCCGCACGTTCTCCCGGCGCCACCAGTCGGTGCCGGCATTGTTGCGCACGGTCTGCACAAGCTCGGTGGCGATGACCTGCAGCGCCTCGTTGGTCATCACCTCGACGGCGCTGTTGTTCTGCGCCAGCGCGTCATAGAAGGCACGCTCCTCGTCGCTGAGCCCGTCTTCCGGCTGCCGGCGCAGGTCCTTGGCGATCTCGATCAGCTCCTGGATGATCTGGAGCGCGTCCACGCTGCGGTTGTGATAGCGGGCGATGGCCTGTTCCAGGCGGGCGGAAAATTCCTCTTTCTTGACGACGTTGGTCCTGGGGCGGGCGGTGATCTCGCCGTTCAGCAGCTTCTTGAGCGCCTCCACGGCCAGGTTCTTGTGTTTCATGGTCTGGAGCTCGATCATGAACTCCTCGGACAGGACGCTGATATCCGGCCTGTCGAAGCCGCAGGCCTCGAGAATGTCCACGACCTCGGTCGAGGCAACGGCGTTGTTGACGAGTTGCTGGATGGCAAAGTCCGACCCTCCGGCCGTCCTGCCCCGCGGATTGGCGTCCAGCTTGTCGATGCCGGTGCGCACCGCCGTGAAGAAGGCGACCTCGACGGCATGATCGGTCGCCTGCTGACTGCCGGAGGCGAGCTTGAATGCCTTGACCAGCGCAGCCACGGCGTCCTGGTAGCGCTTCACCGTGGCGCCGTCGTCGGCCCTGCCTTTCGCGAGGATATGCTCGATGGCCGCCGGCAGCACGCGCAGCCGGTCGCGGGCATCACCCAGCAGCGCGGCCTGGTAGTCGAAGCCGTGGAAATGCTGCCGGGTCACGTCGAGCGCATCGAGGAAGGCCCCCACGGCCTGTGCCTCGTCGACGCCGGTCTGGGCCTGGTCGGACTTCGAGTAGTGCGCCAGCGCGTTCTTCAGGTCCGCGGCAATGCCGATATAGTCGACAACGAGGCCGGCCGGCTTGGCACGGAACACCCGGTTCA
The DNA here is from genome assembly GCA_002708825.1 of Phyllobacteriaceae bacterium. Lineage (GTDB taxonomy): Bacteria > Pseudomonadota > Alphaproteobacteria > Rhizobiales > Rhizobiaceae > Zhengella. The sequence goes on from PAPF01000030.1 coordinate 3,312, forward strand.
CCCGCGCGATGGCCTGCATCAGGCCGTGGCCCTTCATCGGCTTGTCGACATAGAGCGTGTGCATGCAGGGCGCGTCAAAGCCCGTCAGCCACATGTCGCGCACGATCACCAGCTTCAACGGATCGTCCGGGTTCTTGTAGCGCTGGCGAATGACCTCCTGGCGCGCCTTGGAGCGGATGTGCGGCTGCATGGCGGCGGGATCGGCCGCGCTGCCGGTCATGACCACCTTGACCATGCCCTCGTCGTCCATGTCTCCGTGCCAGTCCGGCCGGGCGGCAACGATCCGGTCATAGACTTCAACGCAGATCCTGCGGCTCATGCAGACGATCATCGCCTTGCCGTCCATGGCCTCCAGCCGGGCGTCGAAATGCGCGAGGATGTCGGCGACGACCGTGTCCAGGCGCTTGTCCGCGCCGACCAGCGCCTCCACCTGCGACCACTTCCGGGCAATGGCGTTGGCCTCGTCGTCGGCCATGCCCTCGGTCGCCTCGTCGAACTCCTCGTCGAGCTGTTCGGCGAGGTCCTCGTCGAGGTTGATCCTGGCGACGCGCGCCTCATAGTAGATCGGCACCGTGGCGCCATCCTGCACCGCCTGGGCGATGTCGTAGACGTCGATGTAGTCGCCGAAGACGCCGCGCGTATTGGCCCCAACGAGCTCCACCGGCGTGCCGGTGAAGGCCACGTAGACGGCATTGGGCAGCGCCCGGCGAAGCTGGTAGGCAAGGCCGAAGCGCACGTCGCCCTCCTTGCCCACCTTGGCGTCGAAGCCATATTGGGTGCGGTGCGCCTCGTCCACCATGACGATGACGTTGGAGCGCGCCGTGATCTCCGGGAAGACGCCGCCGGCATCGGGCCGGAACTTCTGGATGGTGGAGAAGACGACACCGCCCACCTGCCGGTCGAGCAGGGCCTTGAGGTCGCCGATGCTCTCGGCCTGCACGGGCTCCTCGCCCAGCACGTCCTTGCAGCGGGCAAAGGTCGCGAAAAGCTGGTTGTCGAGGTCGTTGCGGTCGGTGAGCACCAGCAGGGTGGGGTTTTCCAGGTCCGGATGATGCATCACGCGGCCGGCAAGGAAGGTCATCAGCAGCGACTTGCCCGAGCCCTGCGTATGCCAGATGACGCCGCCCTTGCCGTCATTGCCGCGGGCATCGCGGATGGCGCCCATGGCCTTGCGCACGGCGTGGAACTGGTGATAGCCGGCGATCTTCTTGACCGGCCCGCGCTCGTCATCCTCGAAGACGACGAACCAGCGCAGCATGGCGAGCAGGGTCTGCCGGTTCAGGAGCCCGCGCGTCAGCGTGTCGAGCGCGAAGGTGCCCGGCGGCACCAGGTCCTCGCCATCCACCGTGCGCCAGGCCATGAAGCGGTCCAGCCCGGCCGACAACGAGCCGTAACGCGCATTGTGCCCGTCGCTGATGACGTTCAGCAGCGTGGTGCGGAACAGGTCCGGCACCTGCGCCTTGTAGGTCTCGATCTGGTTGAAGGCCGCCTCGATGTCCTTTCCCTCGGTGCCCTTCAGTTCCACCACCACCAGCGGCATGCCATTGAGGAAGACCACGACATCGGGAATGCGCGGCGACATGCCGACCACGTCGAACTGGCTGACCGCGCGCCAGTCATTGGCCCGGTCGTCCCAGTCCACCAGCCGGACAACGGCATTGACCTCCTCGCCATTGGCAAGGAAGGTCACCTTGACGCCGTCGACGAGCAGGCGGTGGATGCGGCGGTTCTCCTGCACAAGGTCGGTGGCGAAGACGGAATCGGTGATCTTCGAGGCGGCGGCGCGCAAGGCGCTGTCCGGCAGGCCCGGATTGATTCGCCTGAGGCTGTCGACGAGGACCGGCTCCAGGATGGCCTCCCGGTAGCTTTCGCGCAGCCGCCCGCTGCCCTCCGGCAGGTGCTGGACGCCATACATGCGGGCATGGCCAAGCTCGGCCAGCGTGGCCAGGAAGGCGTCTTCCAGGTCTCCCTCGCTCAGGAATGCCATTCCTCACCCCCGCCCCGCTGGCGCAAGGCCGCGGCCAGGTCCGACAGCGGCCCCTTGAGCGCCCTTTCCCAGCGCTGGATATGTTCGACATGCCAGGCGACATACTCGTCCCAGCGGTCCCGGTCATAGCCGTCGCAGGCAAAGGCATACTGGATGCGCGACGCCTTCTTGCTGTCGAGGCGCAGCCACTCGATCGCATGGCCGAAAGCGGCCTCGATCTCGTCCTTGCGCTCGTGGAGCCGGTCGAACAGCCACTTGTTCTCCTCCGCCTCGGCACGGGCGAAGGTGAACTCCACGCGGATCTCGCGCTTCAGGAGGATCAGTGCATAGGGGCAGGACCGCAGGCCCGAACCGGCGCTCAGCCAATGGTCCTTGCCGGGGCTGATGTTGTTGTAGAGGTCCACATGGGCGGCCCGCAGTCCGTCCAGCGCGCGCGCCCAATAGTCCAGGCGCATCCGGCTTGTCTCGCGGATCGCGCCCTGCGCGCTCTTGGCCTCGGTCTCCTTCTCGGCCATGCCGATCATGAAGTCGGCGGCTTCCGGCGTGGGGATGACCGGCTGGATGTCGACGAACAATTCCTCGCCGAACAGATAGGGCACCACCTTGTAGCAGCGCGCGTCGATGCGGTGCTCGCGCAGCCAGAGCACGGTGGACGTCACCTCCTTGCGGAAGTTCGCGGCAATGAAGATCAGCCGCTGCTCGTGGCCGGGGTTGAGCACCACTTCATCGAGCGACTCCACCTCCAGGAAGTCGCAGATCGCCTGCACGGCATTGCCGCCGCCGCAATGGCGGTCGAGATATTGCTGGTAGATGTCGATGATCTGCGCCCGGGTGAGGCTGGAGACATAGGCGGCATATTTGAGCGCCTGCCAGGCAACGTCGCGGCCGGAATCGTCCAGCTTGTTCTCGATGACGACAAGCTGGCCCTCCGTGTCGAGCGCCAGAAGGTCGAGGCGCTCGCGCGTGTCAGCGAAGCCGTCGAACTCTTTCTGGATGATGAGCAGGTCCTCGCCCAGTGCGTCGGGCTGGTTGGCGAGCCATTCCTGCAGGTGCTCGCGCTCTCGCAGGTTCAGGTCGGCAAAGCGGCTCCTGTCGAGGCGGGCGATACGGTTCTGGCTGCGGTCAACACGGAACATGAAACACCCCTCATACCGCCCTTCCGGCCCGGCCCGGCTTGTGGATCATCCGTTGACAGCAAGAGCCGTTGTGGATCACCGACCGCCGGTTCGTGAGCGACAAGCCGTTCATGCCACCGCCTCCACCTGCTCGCGCGCCTCGCCCACCCGCAGTTCGCCCGACATCAGGCGGGGCAGTAGCGCATCGCGCAGCGCGGCGAGGGTTCGGTTTTCTGCGTATGCAATGGTCAAACGTTCGAAAAGTCCATCGGCACATTGCCGAAAAGCGGCCCGCACTGATTGGGAAGCAAGAACATATGGCAGAGGCCGGAAGTTTTTCTTTGAAATTTCCTGAAACGTCGAGCCATTTGCGTTAGCGACTATCAAGTCCATATTCTCAATACACCAGAAATATGCCTCAATAGCGGAAACTGATTTGCTTTCACGGATTACAATAAAACCTTGATTGACCGCAACGGGCGCTTTGGCAATGGCGAGGTAACCTATGGGGGCCCTCGACGACAAAAGAACACTGCCGATCGGGGATAGGCCGGAACTGATCTTTCCAAGTCCCGCGTCCGTGATCTTGCGTGACGTCTCGAACAATACAGGTTGAGACAAGACCGAAAGGTCCTTTGGAGTTGCCCACAGGTGCTCCCCGCCGTCCCAGAAGCTGGCCTCAGATGTCTTCGGCGTTGCGCCGCCAACGATCTCTGCCACGCTACCAATCGTTGTTTCCTCCCACCCCTCCGGCAGGCCGTCGTCGCCGAAGCGGTCGGGGAAGAGGGCGGCGGTGGCGGCGTCCATGTGAGCGGGCGCGCGGCCTTCCGCCTTCGCGTGGACAGGATCGAAATCCACGAACCACGACCGGTAGAGCGCACGGGCCATGGCCTCCAGCGTCACCGCCGTCTTGCGGTTCAACTCGATCTTGTCATCCAGCACCCCGAGGATGGCCGCGATCTCGCGCTGTTGCCGCAAAGAAAAATCAGGGATTTCTTGCTCGGATGCAAACAACGTATATTGAAACCTAGCGACACCAGTATGTTGGATGTGATAGTGATAAATTAGTCTCTCTTTCCACAAATATTGAAGAAACCAAAACAAAAATTCTGTGTCAATTTTATTTTTGCAGGGACGAAGAAACCTACTGAAGCTGGCACAAATCAAGGGACGAGGGCTAGATTCAATTATTCCGGCCTTTAAATAGACGGTCCGCCCGGTAGGTTGATCCTTGGTTCCACCAGCTGTTTCGATCAGGATATCGCCTGATTGGAGGACTTTTCGATGCGCCGCTTTCTCTGGAATATAGCGGACCGGGACAGATGAAAGATCTCCTTGACGCACCCGGTCGAAATCAGTTCCACGAATTACACCCATCTCCACCAGACCGGGGCCAGCTTCAGCCTTTCCCCACTCTCCGTCCCTAGTAAATTCTAATAAGTCGGCTAATACCGGCTTTGTCATCCCAAGCCCCCCAGCCGTGCCTCGATCTCGGCCTCCAGCCGGCGGCCTTCGGCGAATTGCTGCCGGAGTTCGCCCATCAGCCGGTCAAACTTCTCCTCGAAGGGTTCGCCATCATCCTCCGCCGCGCCCGCGCCCACATAGCGGCCTGGAGAGAGCACGTAATTGTGCTTCGCGATCTCCTCCCTGCCGGCGGCCTTGCAGAAGCCCGGCTCGTCCTCATAGGCGCCAGCGTCGGGCTCGCCCCGCCAGGCGTGATAGGCCCGCGCGATCTTGCCGATCTCTTCGTCCGACAATTCCTTCTGCTTGCGGCTGCCGGGCACCAGCGCGCCCATCTTGCGCGCGTCGATGAACAGCACCTCGCCGCGCCGGTCGCGCAGCGTCGCGTCCTTCGCCACGCCGTTGGACTTGTCCTTCGCCAGGATCCAAAGGCAGGCGGGGATCTGCGTGCCGTAGAACAACTGGCCGGGCAGCGCCACCATGGCATCCACCGCGTCGCCCTCCACCATGGCGCGGCGGATGTCGCCCTCCCCGCCCGACATGGACGACATGGAGCCATTGGCCATGACCACGCCGCCAATGCCGGATGCGGCGAGGCGCGCATGGATATGCTGGATCCAGGCGAAGTTGGCATTGGCCACCGGCGGGGCGCCAAACCGCCAGCGGGCATCCTCGCGCAGCATGTCGCCCGACCAGTCGGAGATATTGAACGGCGGATTGGCGAGCACATAATCGAAGCGCTCGTCCGGGAAGGCGTCCTTGACCAGCGTGCCCTCGGAGTTCCAGCGGATATCGGCGAAGATGCCGCGGATGGCGAGGTTCATGCGCGCCAGGCCGAAGGTGGTGTGGTTGCGCTCCTGGCCATAGATGGCAATGTCGTTCTTGCGGCCCTTGTGCGCCTCGATGAACTTTTCCGACTGCACGAAGAAGCCGCCCGTGCCGCAGCAGGGGTCATAGACGCGGCCCTTCGTCGGCTCGATCATCTCGATCAGCGTGTTCACCACCGACTTCGGGGTGTAGAACTCGCCGCCGCGCTTGCCCTCCGACGAGGCGAACTCGCCGATGCAGTATTCATAGATGCGGCCGATCAGGTCGAAATCGGCCGGCGTGCCGTCCAGCCTGATGTCATTGGTGAACAGGCCGATGAGGCCCGTCAGCATGGTCTTGTCCAGGCTCTCCTTGCCGAACACCTTGGGCAGCGCGCCCCTCAGCGACGGGTTCTCCGCCTCGATCTCGCGCATCGCGTCGTCGATCATCACGCCGATGCCGGGGTCGCGGGCATTCTTCGCGATGAACGACCAGCGCGCCTTCTCCGGCACCCAGAAGACGTTCTCCGCCAGGTAGTCGTCGCGGTCCTCCGGATCCGAATAGTCCTCCGTGCTCAGCCGGTCATGCAGGCGCTGGAAGGAGACCGAGACATAGCGCAGGAAGAGCAGGCCGAGCGCGATGTGCTTGTATTCGCCCGCATCCATCGACCCGCGCATCTTGTCGGCGGCGGCAAACAGCGTCTTCTCTATGCTCATCCCGTTCCCTCAGGCGATTCCCCGTGCAGGGCGACAAGACTTAACCGGGCACGGCGATATGGCAAGAGCGCACGGCAACCATGGGACGCATTGGCGGGCACCCTTCTCCCCTCGGCCTCCCGACCGCGACGGGCCCGAAGATTTGAGGATTGAGCGTGAGCCGCAGACTGAATAGCTTGCGCGTGCCTGTGTCAGGCGTGAGGTCACAAGCACGCCATGCCTTGCCGGGCTTGTTGGCGCATTGCGAGTAGGGGCAACAGAATGTTTGAGCCAAAGTGGCGCGGTTTCTGGCTGGCAGCCATGGCCCTTGCACTCTTTGTCCTTTGGCCCGGCACCCGTGCCGAGGCTGCCACACGATGCGCCGACACGTCCGGCCTCTCCTACACCGCGCCGATGCGGTTCTGCATGCGCAACGACATCTATGTTGCCGCTGTGGGCGAGATCACGGCATCGACACCGGACGAGTTCACCGCGTTCCTGGCGAGGGTCAGGGCTGCCGGCTACACACCGCACAGCGTCACGTTTCACAGCCCTGGCGGCAACATGCTTGCGGGCATGAAGATGGGCGCCACCATCCGCGACCTAAAACTCGACACGCATGTCGGCGAACGATCCCGCTGCGCCTCGGCCTGCATGCTGGCCTTCATCGGTGGCTGGTCGCGCAAGGTCACCCATGACGGGCGGATCGGCAATCACCAGTTCAGCCACGCTGAGAGCGCCTATGCGGAAATCCAGTCGGTGCAGGACATGATCGACTTCCTGTCCAGGTATCACGAGTTGATGCACGTGAGCCCCTTGGCCGTGTTCAAGGCCATGAGCCGTCGCGCCGACGACATCTATTGGTATTCGCCGCAAGAGCAGCGGGAATGGGGGATCGTGACGAAGCGGTAGCGTTGACGCTGCGTCGATAATTTTGCGTGACCGGCCGCATCCCCTCGGCCAACTTGCTATAACAAGGCGAGCAAAACTCTCTGGAGTAGTCTCGTGTTTATCACCGCATCACTCATCCATGCACTGGCCGTAAGTGATCGGCGCATGCTCGATCGCAAGGAAGCGGCAAGCTATGTCGGTGTCTCTGTCACCTACTTTGACAGCCTTGTCTCGAAGAAGCGGATGCCGGCACCGGTGCTGCTTGGCCGTCGCAAAGTGTGGGACAGGCGCGATCTCGACCAGGCGATCGACCGCTCGAAGGCCAACACATCCGGCGATTCATCCGTTCCAGGTGGTTGGGACTCGGTTCTTTCATGAAGAAAGGCCAGCGGCTCAAATACATCAAGAGCTACATGGATCGTCATGGACGGCCCCGGCACTACTTCGCCCCGGGAAGGGGCGCGAAACAGGTTGCACTTCCCGGACTGCCAAACTCGACCGAGTTCATGAACGCCTACAGCGCCGCTTTCGAGGAATGGCGCGCTCGTCGTGACAGCGTCGAGACCAAGATCGGTGCCGGCAGGTTCAACGACGGGACGATGGAAGCCTTGATTCACCGCTACTACGCGTCGGCCGAGTTCTGCCAGTTGCGGCCGATCACGCAAAGAACCTATCGCGGCATTCTTGAGCGCATGCGCACCGACTATGGCGCCTTCCGCGTCGCAGAACTCAAGCGCAAGCACGTCGAATCTATCATGGCGAAGAAGGCTTCCACACCGGAAGCGGCCAATGGCTTGCGCAAGATGTTCAAGATCCTGATGGGCCTTGCCCTGCGTCTCGAATGGATCGACGTCGACCCTACCAATGGCATCAAGCGAATGAAGACCCGATCAACCGGCTTCGAGACATGGGAAGAGCACCATATCGATCAGTTCTATGCCGCCCACCCGGCCGACTCCCGCGCTCGGTTGGCTTTCGACCTGTTGATCTATACGGGGCTGCGTCGCGGCGACGTCGTGAAGCTTGGACGTCAGCACATTCGCGACGGGATGTTTGTCGTCAGGCAGTCAAAGACGGGAGAGATGGTGCACATTCCGGTTCACCCAGACCTGAAATCGATCCTTGATGACTTGCCGGCCGATCAGTTGACAATTCTCGTCACGGAGCAGGGCAAACCGTTCTCCGCGGCGGGATTTGGGAACTGGTTGCGGGACCGTGTTGCCGAGGCTGGTCTAAGGGATGGCCTGGAAGCCGGCCAACGCGGGTTGTCGGCGCACGGGCTGCGCAAGGCGATCTGTCGCAGGCTGGCCGAGGCAGGATGCAGTGCCCATGAGATCATCGCGATCACCGGTCACAAGCACATCACGGAGGTCATGCGGTATACCCAGGCGGCCGATCGCAGCAAGCTCAGCCAGAGCGCTTTCGCGGCGCTCGAACGGCGTCCCAGTCAGGGGAAACAGTGAACAGAACTTTCTAACCCGGGCGCAAAGGTTAGAAGATGAACTCGCCAAAGCCTTGATAAAATTGAATATTCAGGAAGAAGTGGCACTCCCAAGGGGAATCGAACCCCTGTTTCCGCCGTGAGAGGGCGGCGTCCTGACCGCTAGACGATGGGAGCGCGGCAGAGCCCGGATATAGGCCCACCGGGGCCTTCACGCAAGCGGAAACATCCGGGCTGGCGAATTTCCGTGGGACCCGGACCGCGACCTGTCAGCGGGTCTTCTCCACGGGGATCCGCGCCACCACCCGGCCGCTGGCGAGATCGGCGACCAGCAGCGTCTGGCGCCCGTCCGCCGCCTCGATCAGCAGCGAGACACGACCGCCGTCCAGCGATTGCGACACGACCCGCTCGCCTGCGCCGATCACGATGGGTGCGGAGGAAAAGCCCGCCCCCTCGCCCGGGACGGCGGCGTTCACCGCCGCGCCATCCTCGCCCGTCTCGCGCGTCGACTTGTAGACAATCGCCGCCAGCACGGCCATAAGGGCCAGCATCAGGATGCCGATATTGATGGCGAAGAAGCGCACCATCTTGCGGCGGACCTTTTCCACCGCCGGATCGAGCGGCTGCTCCTCGTCGAAGGCGTCACGCGGGTTGGGTGCATTCATGTCCGTCAAGTCTCCGCCTATTTCGGATCACGGTTCCGGTCCTGTTAGCGAAAACAGCGCCGCAAGGAAAGTGCTGACCGCCGGACCGGATGCCGCGGGCAGCCGTATCGACCAGTGGCTCGCTTCGGAGCTGGCGCCCGACCTGTCGCGTGCGCGCATCCAGGCGCTTGTGAAGTCCGGCGCCGTGACAGCCGACGGGAAGCCTGCCACGGAACCGAAGATGAAACTTGCCGGCGGCGAGACCATCCGGATTCTCATCCCCGAACCGGAGCCGGCCGCGCCTGCGCCTCAGGCCATCGCGCTGGACATTCTCTACGAAGACGGCGAGCTTGTCGTCATCAACAAGCCTGCCGGTCTCGTGGTGCATCCCGGCGCAGGCAATCCCGACGGCACGCTGGTCAATGCCCTCATCCACCATTGCGGCGACAGCCTGTCCGGTGTCGGCGGCGTCCGCCGTCCGGGCATCGTCCACCGTCTCGACAAGGACACGTCGGGCGTCATGGTTGTCGCGAAGACCGACATGGCCCACCGCGCCCTTTCGGAAGCCTTCGCGGACCATGGCCGCTCCGGCGATCTCGAACGCGCCTACTGGGCGATCGTCTGGGGATTGCCGGCGCGCATGGCCGGTACCATCGACGCAGCGCTTGGCCGCTCCGTCAAGGATCGCACCCGCCGCGCGGTCGTTCGCCAGTCCCATCCCGACGCCCGTCATGCGGTCACGCATTTCACCACGCTGGAGCGGTATGGCGAAAAGCCGGACGCAACGGCCGATGCGGCGCTGGTGGAATGCCGGCTCGAAACCGGTCGGACGCATCAGATCCGCGTCCACATGGCCCATATCGGCCATCCGCTCATCGGCGACCGCGAATACGGGCTTGCCTATTCCACCAAGGCAAACCGGCTGCCTGAAGACATCGCCGCTGTTGTCAGGGCCTTTCCCCGCCAGGCCCTGCATGCCCGCCTGCTGGCTTTCCGCCACCCGCAAACCGGCGCGCTGATGCGCTTCGAGGCCGATCCGCCCGCCGACATGCAGGCGCTCAGGGAAGCCCTGCTCCGGCTGCCGGGACTGCACGCCTGACCGGCCCGCAGGCCTTCACGAAGCGGTGAACGCCATGTAGCCTGCGGAAAAATTCCGTGAAATCGCCGCATTTCTTCCTATATGTTTGGCAATCGGAAAGGCGGCCTCGCGCAGGAATGCGGGGGCCGCACTTTGGCCTGCCCGCAAATGGGAGGTCTAAAAGGGAACGCTTTACGGAGGGTGCTAGAATGGCCCAGACATTGCCGAGCGTCGTTTCGGGCGAAGGTGGCCTGTCACGTTATCTTGAGGAAATCCGCCGCTTTCCCATGCTCCAGCCGCAGGAAGAGTACATGCTCGCCAAGCGGTATCACGAGTATGGCGACACCGATGCGGCCCACAAGCTCGTCACCAGCCATTTGCGTCTGGTCGCCAAGATCGCCATGGGCTACCGGGGCTATGGCCTGCCCATCGGCGAGGTGATTTCGGAAGGCAATGTCGGCCTGATGCAGGCCGTCAAGAAGTTCGAGCCCGAGCGCGGTTTCCGCCTCGCCACCTATGCCATGTGGTGGATCAAGGCCGCGATACAGGAATACATCCTGCGGTCCTGGTCGCTGGTCAAGATGGGTACGACCGCCAACCAGAAGCGCCTGTTCTTCAACCTGCGCAAGGTGAAGGGCAAGATCCAGGCACTGGAGGAAGGCGACCTCAAGCCGGACCAGATCAGGGAGATCGCCACCCGCCTCAATGTCTCGGAGGAGGAAGTGGTCTCCATGAACCGCCGCCTGTCCGGCGACGCCTCGCTCAACGCGCCGATCCGCGCCACGGAAGGCGAAAGCGGCGAATGGCAGGACTGGCTGGTCGACGAACAGGATGACCAGGAAACCATGCTCGTCGAACAGGACGAGCTGGAAAACCGCCGCGCCATGCTGGGCAAGGCCCTCGACGTTCTCAACGAGCGCGAGCGCCGCATCTTCCAGGCCCGGCGCCTGTCCGAAGATCCGATCACGCTTGAGGACCTGTCGAGCGAATTCGGCATCTCGCGCGAACGCGTCCGCCAGATCGAGGTACGCGCCTTCGAGAAGGTTCAGGATGCCGTCAAGGCCGCCGCGCGGGAACAGGACCGGGCGCTGGTCGCCACCTGAGCGCCCGGGCGGTTGACCCGGTTCAACGCCCCGGTTCGCCAGGACCGGGGTTTTTTCATGGTCGCTTTGCCCGTCAGCCGCCGTTCGTCTGGCCGGCTGCCGACCAGGTCCCGATCACGTCCTTGAACACGGTATCGCCGGACAGGCCCTTTTCCATCGTGATGAGCGCGCGCCGGCCCGTGCGGTAGATGACCGGAATGTCGATCCACGGGCGGCTTTGCATGAGCGCGAGGTTCGCCGCGATTTCCTGGTCCCCGTCGGTCAGCGCAATGAGGAAGAAGTTGTCGGCGATCTTGGCCGGAATGCCGAGCAGCGGCGTACCGGGAGATTGCTCGTTGTCCTTGAAGGTGATGCGCAGCACGTCATCGATCACGCCACCTGGAAAATTGTCGGGCGTCACGAACACCAGTTCGATGATATGGCTGGCCGGCAGCGTCTCGTCCGCGTTGCGGCGGATCGTGATGCGCAGGTTCAGGTCGCGGTCGGGAAAGGCCACGTCGGCCCGGATCGCAGGTTCCGCCGGCCTCTCACCGCCCGGCGATTCCTCCACCTGGCTCCAGACCACGTTGCCCTGGTCGGCCGTCCCCTGTTCGACCGCCGTGCGCTCCTCGTAGAAGATCGCCCTCTGGCCGACCGCGACGGCGGGCTGCCCACCGTCCGCCGCCTGTTCCGGCGCCGTCTCGCCGGCTGTTGCTGTTTCTTCGGGCGGCGTGACCGAGGGCTCGGCCGGCCGTTCGGTGACCTGGGCCACACTGGTCCCCTCGCCCAGCGACGTACCGCCACCGGCGGGGCCGGGATCGGTCTCGGTGCCGTCCGGCTGCAGGCGTTGCGTGAACTTTGCCGGCGACTCCGCGGTGCGGGCGGGCGCGGCTGGCGCTGGCGGTTCGGGCGCTTCCTCCGCCGCTCCGTCGTCCTGCCCGGCATCCGGTTCGGCGCCGGGGGTACCGGCAGCCGGCGGCTGCGTCGCGGCCATTTGCGGATCGCCGCCCTGATCCAGCGCGGCCATGATCTGATCCTTGTTCAGCCAGGCGGCATATCCGCCAGCGCCAAGCAGAAGCAGCACCACGAGGGCGATGGCCAGCCCCTTGAACCCGCCTTTCTTCGCCTTGCCGCGTGCCAGGCCCGGGAGGGGCGCTTCGAAGGCCTCGTCCTCGCGCGCGGATGCATCGGCTTTCGGTGCGAAGCTGCCCGCGTCAGCCGCGGGCACCCCGGAGGGAGGCGTTTCATGCGCGGGGTCGGAATAGTCCATGCGCTCCGGCTGCGCGGGCTCGGCCTGCCCCTGTTCCGGCTGCACCGGTTCGAACGGCGGGGCCTGCTCCGGCTGTTCGTCGTCCGGCTCTGCCACGCGGCCCTCGGTCGCCGTTCCGTCATCGGCTGGCGGGGCCTTATCCGCGCCACTCCGGCTTTGCATCCATGAGGGCGGGGCAGCCCGGGTTTCGGGTTCAACTGCGGAAGAGGCGCCCGGCACTGGTTCTTCCCCGGCGGCCGGGGATTCTGCTTGCCACGTCCCGGCGGCCGGCTCACCCGGCGTTTCACGCGCAGCGGCCGGTGACGGGGCAGGCGCCGGTTCCTGTTCCTCCGCCATCGTATCGGCGGGGGCGGGCTCGTCAGGGGCAGGTGGAAGCGGTGCCGGAGTGGGTTCCTCCTGCACCGCCGGTGCGGCTGCTGCAGCCGTTTCGCCCGGAGCCTCGGCGAAGACGGAGTCGATCTGCTCGCGGAAGGCGTAGTCGCTTTCCACGGCGGCGATGACCTTCTCCACCTGCTCCATCTGCTTGTCGATGGCGGCCTGCGAAGGCTTCGGATCGCGCGCTTCCAGCCTGGCGCGAATGGTCACGCGCGCCTTGTCATAGACTTTCTGGCGCACGGCGGCCGAGTTGGCCGGCAGACCGTCGATCGTCTTCTTCAATACCGTCGCAATATCCGCCATGCGGGCCGCATCCGTCCTTGAGAGCACATGGATGTGCACGGCCGCAGCCGCGCACGCGCGTCACGTTAAAGGCTTTTAAGGCCAAATTGAAGCATGGACCACCCCAGTCCTCCCTTAACCTGTTGATTCAGGTTAAAAGTCGGCCACGCTGGTCATGCCCGGCGGCTGGTTTGGTCCGGCCGTCAATCCTGGAACGGATCGGTGACGAGGATCGTGTCCTCGCGCTCCGGGCTGGTGGAGAGCAGCGCCACGGGAGCGCCGATCAGTTCCTCGACATGACGGACATATTTTACAGCCTGCGCCGGCAGGTCGGCCCAGCTGCGCGCACCCGCCGTCGTGTCCTTCCAGCCCTCCAGCGTCTCGTAGACCGGCTCGACGCGGGCCTGCGCGCCCTGGCTGGCGGGCAGGGAGTCGATCAGTTCGCCATCCAGCATGTAGCCGGTGCAGATCCTGATCTCGTCAAGCCCGTCGAGAACGTCCAGCTTGGTCAGCGCAATGCCGTTGATGCCGTTGATGGCAATGGCCTGGCGCACCAGAACAGCATCGAACCAGCCGCAGCGCCGCTTGCGCCCGGTCACCGTGCCGAATTCATGGCCGCGCTCGCCGAGGAACTGGCCCACTTCGTTGTCCTGTTCGGTCGGGAACGGCCCCTCGCCCACTCGCGTCGTATAGGCCTTGGTAATGCCAAGCACGTAGTCGATGGCGCCCGGACCCATGCCCGAGCCCGCTGCTGCCTGGCCAGCCACCACGTTGGACGAGGTGACGAAGGGATAGGTGCCGTGATCCACGTCGAGCAGCGTGCCCTGCGCGCCCTCGAACAGGATGCGCTCGCCCGCGCGGCGCTTGTCGTCCAGCACCCGCCAGACCGAGTCCATGTAGGGCAGCACATCGTCGGCAATGTCCATCAGCTCGCCAAGCAGCCGCGCCGGATCGACCTCCTCGACGCCCAGCCCCCGGCGCAGCGGGTTGTGATGGGCAAGCAGCCGGTCGATCTTGGCGGGCAGGGTGTCCGGATTGGCAAGGTCCATCACGCGGATGGCGCGCCGCCCCACCTTGTCCTCGTAGGCCGGTCCGATGCCGCGCCCGGTCGTGCCGATCTTGGTGCCCTTGGCTGCCTTTTCCTCGCGCAGCCGGTCCAGTTCGCCATGGACCGACAGGATGAGCGGCGTGTTTTCCGCGATCTTCAGGATCTCCGGCGACACATGAACGCCCTGTTCCTTCAGCCGCGCCACTTCCTTCACGAAGGCATGCGGATCGAACACCACGCCATTGCCGACCACCGACAGCTTGCCGCGCACAACGCCCGAGGGAAGCAGCGAGAGCTTGTAGCTGACGCCGTCGATGACCAGCGTGTGACCGGCATTGTGCCCGCCCTGGAAACGCACCACCACGTCGGCGCGCTCCGACAGCCAGTCGACGATCTTGCCCTTGCCCTCATCGCCCCACTGGGAGCCGACGACCACCACATTGGCCATGTGCCTGTCCTTCCGCGCCGGGCGCGCCGGCGACATCTCAAGAGAAAACCCGCGCTTCTATACCGATGCACAAGGCCGATTGCGACCCCCAATTCCGTGTTTTCCATCGCCAGTGCGTGCAAACCCGGTGCCTGGCCCCTTGCTTGCGCCTGCCCTTGCCGCCGGCCATCGCGCGCGATAAGCCGGGGTCCCTGTAGCATCATCCGGCAGCCTCATGACCCGTCAGGCCTATATCCTCCTTCTCGGCGCGGCCCTGTTCTGGGGCGGCAACAATGTCGCCGCGCGCTTCGGTGTCGGCCACGTGTCGCCGGGCATGCTCACCATGCTGCGCTGGGTGGTGGCGCTGGCGCTGCTGGGCTGGTTCGCGCGGCGCGAACTGGTGCGCGACTGGGCGGTGATCCGCAGGCACTGGCTGGCGCTGTTTGCCTATGGCGCGGTCGGTTTCGCCGGCTTCAACATGGCGATCTATACCGCCGCCGCCTTCACCTCCATCGTCAACATGTCGATCGAGCAGGCGGCCATGCCGATCCTGATCTTCCTGATCAATTTCGCGCTGTTCCGCGTCGGCATCGCCTGGCTGCAAATTGCCGGCGTGCTCGCCTCGCTCGCCGGCATCGCCATCGTCGCCACCAATGGCGACCTGACACGCCTGTCCACGCTCGACCTGAATGTCGGCGATGCGCTGAACCTGGCCGCCTGCCTGGCCTATGCGGTCTATACGGTGATGCTGCGCTTCCGCCCGCAACTGCACTGGAAAAGCTGGATGATGACATTGGGCTTCGCCGCCTTCCTGGCCAGCCTGCCCTACGTGGCCTGGGAATGGGCCTCGGACCGTCTCCTGCTGCCGGACCTGCAGGGCATGGCCGTGGTGCTCTATACCGGCATCTTTCCCTCGCTGCTCAGCCAGACGCTCTACCTCAAGGGCAACGAACTGATCGGCGCCAACCGCGCCGGCCTGTTCATCAACATGGTTCCGGTCTTCGGAACCCTGCTCTCCATTCTCCTGCTCGGCGAAGCCTTCCACGGCTACCAGGCGCTCGCCTTCGCGCTCGTCATGGGCGGCATCGCCATGGCGGAGGTGGCGGGCCGCAAGAAGGCGGCGGCGGGATAGGCGCTTGGGAGAGCCGGCGCGGATCGTGAAGCGGGCACTTTACAGTTCTTCGTGAAAAAGGGCGGATCGCCGGTGGCGATCCGCCCTCCTCGCTTCAGGTTGCGGAAGTGCCTCACATGGCGCCGATGCGGGAACACATGCCCTGGGTGATCGTGCCATAGGAGCCGCGCTTTTCATTGACGCGATCGCAGGCAGCCTTGATCTGGTCACGGTCCCTGTCGCCCATGGCGTCATAGACTGTCTTCATGTCCTCTTCCGATTTCATTTCCTGCATCGTGTCATCGGTAAAGAACTCGGCGATTCCGGGATTGTCCTCATACATGGCCTGTTCGTCAGGGCTCGTGAAGCTCAGCTCTGCCCTGTTCGGCCCCCGGTCTCCCGTCTGCGCCAGGGCCGGTGCGGCGACAAGCGCGGATGTCATGCAAAGGGCGGCAAGAATCTGAAGTTTCATCTCGTTCTCCAATTTTCCTTGGTCTGTAATGAAGAACAGGGATGGGCGCCTATGGTTCCATATTTTCCCGTGGATGCGGTCAATCCGGTTGAACCGGACGGATGTCCCCATGGACGGCGAAAAGGCGGCCCCTCGCGGAGCCGCCTTGCTTTCGCTCGGCCCTGAAGCCGCAGCTTACACGTCGAATTCGAGCGGCTTGGCCTGCAGGATCAGCTTGGAGGCGCGCAGTTCCTCCAGCACCTCATCCTTGACCGGTTCGTCCACATAGAGCAGGGCGATGGCATCGCCGCCCGGCCGGTTGCGGCCCAGCGAGAAGTTGGCGATGTTCACGCAAGCCTTGCCCATGGTCGTGCCCAGCAGGCCGATGATGCCCGGCACGTCGTTGTTGGTGGTGTAGATCATGTAACGGCCGATCTCGGCATCCAGGTTGATGCCCTTGATCTGGATGAAGCGCGGCTTGCCGTCCGAAAACACCGTGCCGGCCACTTCGCGCGTCTTGTCGGCCATCTTCACCGTCAGCTTGATATAGCCGTCGAACACGCCGGACTTGTCGCGCTTGGTTTCCGAAAGCGTGATGCCGCGCTCCTTCACCATGATCGGCGCCGAGACCATGTTGACGTCGGACACCTGCGAGCGGATCAGCCCCGCCAGAGCGGCAGATGTCAGAGCCTTGGTGTTCATGGCAGCCGTGGAGCCGTCATAGAGGATTTCCACCGACTTGATCGGCTCGTCCGTCACCTGGCCGACAAAGGCGCCCAGCACGTCGGCCAGCTTGACGAAGGGCTTCAGCTTCGGCGCCTCGTCCGCAGAGATCGACGGCATGTTGATGGCGTTCGAGACAGCGCCGTTGATGAGGTAGTCCGACATCTGCTCGGCGACCTGCAGCGCCACGTTTTCCTGCGCTTCCGTGGTGGACGCGCCCAGATGCGGCGTGCAGACCACGTTTTCCATGTTGAACAGCGGGTTCTCGGTCGCAGGCTCTTCCTCGAACACGTCGATGCCCGCACCCGCCACCTTGCCGCTCTTCAGCGCCTCGACGAGATCGGCTTCCACGATCAGGCCGCCGCGCGCGCAATTGATGATGCGCACGCCGTCCTTCATCTTCGCAAACGAATCCTTGTTGATGATGGCCCGCGTCTTGTCGGTCAGCGGCGTGTGCAGCGTGATGAAGTCGGCACGGGCGAAAAGCTCGTCCAGTTCCACCTTTTCCACGCCCATTTCCACCGCCCTCTCCGGCGACAGGAACGGATCGAAGGCGATGACATGCATCTTCAGCCCGATGCCGCGCGCCGCCACGATGGAGCCGATATTGCCGCAGCCGATCACGCCCAGCACCTTGCCGGTCAGTTCCACGCCCATGAAGCGGTTCTTCTCCCACTTGCCGGCATGGGTGGACGCATTGGCCTCGGGTATCTGGCGGGCCACCGCGAACATCAGCGCGATGGCATGCTCGGCCGTGGTGATGGAATTGCCGAAGGGCGTGTTCATCACGATGATGCCCTTGCGGCTGGCCGCCGGGATGTCGACATTGTCGACGCCGATACCGGCGCGGCCGACGACCTTCAGCCGGGTTGCCGCCTCGATCAGCTTTTCCGTCACCTTGGTGGCCGAGCGGATCGCCAGACCGTCATACTGGCCGATGATTTCCTGCAGCTTTTCCTTGTCCTTGCCGAGCTTCGGCATGAAGTCCACCTCGATCCCGCGGTCGCGGAAGATCTGGACAGCGGTTTCGGAAAGGGCGTCGGAAACGAGAACGCGGGGTGCCATGGACTTGTCCTCCATTGGGCAATGATCTTGGGAAGTGTGGGGAGTGATGGGCGGCAGGACCGCCGCCCGGCAGGATCGGCCGGTCAGGCAGCAGCCTTCAGTGCAGCTTTCTGGGTCCGGAAGGCCCATTCGAGCCATGGCATCAGCGCTTCCAGGTCGGAGGCCTCGACAGTTGCCCCGGCCCAGATGCGCAGGCCCGACGGCGCATCGCGATAGGCGCCGATGTCATGGGCCACGCCTTCCTTGTCCAGCGCCGAAACAAGCGCCTTGGCGAAGGCCGCCTGCGCGTCGGCGTCGAGCGCGGTGATCTCCGGATCGGTGATCGTCAGGCAGACCGAGGTGTTGGAGCGCGTTGCCGGATCCTTCGCAAGGTTTGCGAGCCAGCCGGATTTTTCGGCGAAATCGTTGATGACCTTCGCATTGGCGTCCGCCCGCGCGATCAGCGCCGGCAGCCCGCCGATGGACTGCGCCCATTTCAGCGCGTCGAGATAGTCCTCCACCGCCAGCATCGACGGCGTGTTGATCGTCTCGCCCTTGAAGATGCCCTCGATCAGCTTGCCGCCCTTGGTCATGCGGAAGATCTTCGGCAGCGGCCATTTGGGCTGGTAGCTTTCCAGCCGGGCAACGGCGCGCGGGCTGAGGATCAGCATGCCGTGCGCGGCCTCCCCGCCCAGCACCTTCTGCCAGGAGAACGTCACCACATCGAGCTTGTCGAAGGCGAGATCCTGTGCGAACGCCGCCGAGGTGGCATCGCAGATGGTCAGCCCCTTGCGGTCAGCGGGAATGAAATCGCCGTTCGGCACGCGCACACCCGATGTCGTGCCGTTCCAGGTGAAGACGACATCGCGGTCGAAGTCGATGGCCGAGAGATCGGGCAGGTCGCCATAACCGGCCTCGAACTTGCGCACGTCCTCCAGCTTGAGCTGCTTGACGGCATCCGTCACCCAGCCGGCGCCGAAGCTTTCCCAGGCCACCATGTCCACGCCGCGTTCGCCGAGCAGCGACCACATCGCCATCTCGACGGCACCCGTGTCGGAAGCCGGAACGATGCCGATGCGGTAATCGGCCGGAACATTGAGAACCGCGCGCGTCAGTTCGATGGCCTCGGCGAGTTTCGCCTTGCCGATCTTGGCGCGGTGGGAACGGCCAAGCGCCGCGTCGGCCAGGGCTTCAAGCGACCAGCCGGGACGTTTTGCGCAGGGACCGGATGAGAAATTGGGATTGGCCGGACGCATGTCCGGCTTCGGGAACTGTGTCATGTTGTATCCTATCCTTCCAGATAGCACGCTCCTCGGTGGGGAGGAGTGGCCCGCTGACGGCGTTACGCCCGCAGGCCCCGCCAAGTCAAGCGGAATTGTTGCAGCGCGCCATTTGCTGTCGCGAATGCGCCATTGTGTCGCAAAGCGAAAACGGCGGCCCGTGAGGACCGCCGTTGCGAGGATTGTTTTCCGGCCGGCCTGGCTTACCAGAGTTCGTAACGCAGGCCGATATTGATGGCGTGGCTGGAAAGACCCCTGTCGCTGCCCTGGGCTCCGGTCGCGCCGGCCCCCTGCGATGCCGCGTCGAATTCGAACATCGCGCCGCTCTCCACCTTGCGATAGCGGTAGCCGAGGTCGAGCTTCAGATTCGGCGAGATGTCGTAGCTCGCGCCCGCCATCAGCGCCCAGGTGAACCGGGTGGAATCCATGCCCGTATGCGTCGTCGTGGTCGCGCCCGCGCCACCGCACAGAGCCGTTCCGTCCACGCAGAAACTGGTATTGGTCAGGTTGCCCCAGCGCATCCAGGTCACGCCGGCGCCCGCCCCGACATAAGGCGTGATGCCGACCACGGTGCCCAGATCGACATAGGCATTGGCCATGACCGAATAGGCGGTGAAATCCGCCGTGTCGCGCGAGGCGCAGGTGGTTGTCGGGTCGAGCGGATTGCCGCAGGCGAAAGGATCGCTGGTCGTACCGTCGAACCGGCCCTTGAACCGCTCGCCGGTCAGGTCGGCCCGCAGCCAGTCGTTGAAGTGGTAGCCGAAGCCGGCCGAAAAGGTCCAGTCGCTCTCGATGCGCGCGCTGTCCCAGGCATGCGTTCCATAGACGCCGCCCGCAAAGGTCCGGTAGGGCGAGACGCTTCCCGAAGACGAAATGGAATAGCCGACATCGCCGCGGATATACCAGCCCGATCCGATTTCCACCGGTTGGTATTCCTCCACGGCGACCGTTTCGGCCGGGATGATCGTCGGCTCGTAATCGGCCGCCTGGGCGGCTGAAACGCCCGTGGCAAGCGCGAGCGCCGCGGTGTGCTGAAGCAGGAAACGTATATTCATGACGGACACTCCGGCTTTCCGTGCCGCTCCCCAACCGGCGGCTTCGGTTTTCTTGTCTGACAGCATTAACCATGATGGTTAAGTTGCGGTTAAGCATGATCGGAATTGTCACCCGGACCGCAGCGCGCGTTGTCCGTCCCGCAAAAGCAAAGCGACCGGACCATGCGGTCCGGGCGCTGCAATGATTGAAACCGTCTGGCCGGTTACTTGTAGACCGGCGGCAGCGGCTCGGGCTGATACTCGACGACCTGCGGCGCCGGAGCGCAGCGCGGCGAACCGCCTGCTCCACCGAAGGAATAGCGCAGGCCGGCGCGCACCGCATGCGAGTTCAGGCCGCGATCCCAGCCCGGCCCGCCATTGTTGGCGTAGTTGAACATGTAGCCGCCCGAAACGCGGGTATAGCGGTAGCTTGCGTCCAGTTCGAGGCTGTCGGTCAGGCAGTAGGACGCGCCCGCGGTCAGTGCATAGGCGAAACGTGTCGTCGTGGAACCGCGGTGGAAGGTCGTGCCCGACTGGTCATAGCCGGGGCCGATCACGTTGGCCAGGCGGCTCCATTTCACATGCGCACCACCGATACCGGCGCCGGCATAGGCAGTGATCCCGTGCCAGGTGCCGATGTCCACATAGGCGTTGGCGAGGACGACGAAGGCACTCATGCTGGCTGAATCGGCAGAGGTGCAAGGATTGCCATACGTTCCGCCGATGGAGCAGTCACCCGTGGTCGAACCGCGGAACTTGGTCTCGGTCAGGTAATCGAATGTCAGGTCGGCGCGCAGGTGCCGGGAAATGTTGACGCCGACGCCCCCGCCTACGAGCCAGGAATTGTCGAGCACCGCTGTCGTGAAGCGCGCACCGGTGACACCCGGCGTGCCTGTGCCCTGCATGAAATGGACGCCGCGCAGGTCGTTGATGCTGTAACCGACATCGCCGCGGATATACCAGCTCACGCCGACTTCGGGCGCCGGTTCGACATAGGCGGGTTCGGCGGGCGGCAGGACCACCTCGGGCTGATACAGGTCCGCTGCCTGGGCGGAACCGGCCGTCAGGCCCGCCACCGCGGCAAGAAAGGCGCCAGAGCGAAGCTTCAACATGGGAAATGACCTCTTGTCTCGCCGACCGCCTCGAGAAGCGTTCCGGTCGGGCATGGATTCCGGTTAAGGATAATGAGGTGGAAAGGTTAAGGGCCGCTTAAGCGTGAAACTTAACCATGTTCCGCACGGCATCCGTACGAGACGCAGGAAAAAGGCCCGCCATGCGCGATGCATGACGGGCCCGTTGTCAGGAAGCATGTTCCGGCGCGGGCGTACCGCGCCGCTGTTTCAGGCGGCGCTGCGCAGTTCCGCGATGACGCCTGCGATCTCGTCGACGACGCTCTCCACCAGGCTGCGGTTGTCGCCTTCCGCCATGACGCGGATCAGCGGCTCGGTGCCGGACGGCCGGATCACCAGGCGCCCGCTCTTGCCCAGTTTTCGCGCCCGGCATCGATGGCTTTCTGGACCAGCGCATTCTCCAGCGGCTTGGCGCTGCCGTAACGCACGTTCTTGAGGACCTGGGGCACCGGCTCGAACTTCGAGCAGACCTCGCTGGCCGGCCTCTCGGCGCGCTTGATGCAGGCCAGCACCTGCAACGCGCAGACCAGCCCGTCGCCGGTGGTGGTGAAATCCGACAGGACCACGTGGCCGGATTGTTCGCCGCCGACATTGAACCCGTGCGCGCGCATGTGCTCAACGACATAGCGGTCGCCGACCTTGGTGCGGTGCAGTTCCAGCCCCTTGTCGGCCAGGAACCGTTCCATGCCGAGATTGGACATGACCGTCGCCACGACGCCGCCGCCGCGCAGGCGGCCGCTTTCCAGCCAGCTTTCCGCGATCAGCGCCATGATCTGGTCGCCGTCGATCACCTCGCCGCGCTCGTTGACCATGAGCACGCGGTCCGCGTCGCCATCCAGCGCGATGCCGATATCGGCGCGCACCTCGTGAACCTTGCGCATCAGCGCTTCGGGATGCGTCGAGCCGCATTCATGGTTGATGTTGGTGCCGTTGGGCTCGTTGTTGATCGTCACGACCTCCGCGCCCAGTTCCCACAGGGCGGCGGGCGCAACCTTGTAGGCCGCGCCATTGGCGCAATCGACCACCACCCGCATGCCCGAAAGCGAAAGCGAGCGCGGCAGGGTGCGCTTGGCGAATTCGATGTAGCGGTCGTGAACGCCGTCGATGCGCTTGGCCTTGCCCAGGCTGTCGCCGTCGGCCAGCCGCATCGACAGGTCGACGTCCAGCATGGCTTCGATCCGCATCTCGATCTCGTCGGAGAGCTTGTAGCCGTCCGGACCGAACAGCTTGATGCCGTTGTCGTAATAGGGATTGTGCGAGGCCGACAGCATGACGCCGAGGTCGGCGCGGAGCGAGCGCACCAGCATGGCCACGGCCGGTGTCGGGATCGGCCCGAGCAGGAAGACATCCATCCCGGCGGCGCAGAAGCCCGCCACGAGCGCGTTCTCGAGCATGTAGCCGGAAATGCGGGTATCCTTGCCGATGACGACCCGGTGACGGTGATTGCCGCGATGGAAGGAAAGGCCTGCCGCCATGCCCACCTTCATGGCGATATCCGGTGTCATGGGATTGCTGTTGGCGCGGCCGCGAATGCCGTCTGTGCCGAAATAATTGCGAGTCATGATTGGTCCCGTAACCCCCTGAACCCGGCTGTTTTGCCATATATCACACACACTCCGTCATCAAATTATGTTTTGCCCTGTTACGAAATGCTTTCGCGAAAGCCACGCCTTTCCCTGTGGTTAAGCAAATGCAAACGAGCGCGCGCCCGGCCGGCGCCGCCATGCATGAAAAAACCGCCGCGTTCATGAAACGCGGCGGTCCGTCCTGTTTTCGCGGTATCGGCAGGATCAGCCCTGCGGCTGCGGCTCCAGCCCGGCCTCGGGCTCGTCGCCGCCCTTCTTCTTTCGCGAACCGCCCGCCTTGGGCACGGCGGAGCCGCGCGAGGGGGGCGTGTCGTCGCCCATGTCGCGCGAGGGCTTGCCACCCGCCAGAAGCTGCTTGATCTCCTCGCCGGACAGCGTCTCGTATTCGAGCAGCCCCTCCGCAAGCGTGATCCAGTCTTCCTTCCTCGTCGTCAGGATCTCGGTTGCCGAGGCATAGGCCTCGTCGACCAGGCGGCGCACTTCGCCATCGATGATCTGGGCGGTGGCCTCGGAAATGTTCTTCTGCTGGGCCACCGAATGGCCAAGGAAGACCTCCTGCTGGTTCTCGCCATAGGCGACCTGGCCGAGCTTGTCGGAGAAGCCCCATTGCGTGACCATGGCACGCGCCAGTTTCGTTGCCTGCTCGATGTCGGAGGACGCGCCGGAGGTGATGTTCTCCTTGCCGAACTTCAGCTCTTCGGCCACGCGTCCGCCCATCATGATCGCCAGACGCGAGATCATGTACTTGTAGCTCATGGAATAGCGGTCGCCCTCGGGCAACTGCATCACCATGCCGAGCGCGCGCCCGCGCGGGATGATCGTCGCCTTGTGCACCGGGTCCGACGACGGAACGTTCATGGCCACGATGGCATGACCGGCCTCGTGATAGGCCGTCAGTTCCTTCTCGGCCTGGGTCATGGCGGTGGACCGGCGCTCCGCGCCCATCATCACCTTGTCCTTGGCGTCCTCGAACTCCTGCATGGTGACAAGGCGCTTGTTGCGCCGCGCCGCCATCAGCGCCGCCTCGTTGACGAGGTTCATCAGGTCCGCGCCGGAGAAGCCCGGCGTGCCCCGCGCAATCGTCTTCAGGTCGACATTGGGTGCCAGCGGCACGTTGCGCACATGCACCTTGAGGATCTTCTCGCGCCCGACCAGATCGGGATTGGGCACAACGACCTGGCGGTCGAAACGGCCCGGACGCAGCAGCGCCGGGTCAAGCACGTCGGGACGGTTGGTCGCCGCGATCAGGATGATCGATTCATTGGCCTCGAAGCCGTCCATCTCGACCAGCAACTGGTTCAGCGTCTGCTCGCGCTCGTCATTGCCGCCGCCGAGCCCGGCACCGCGATGCCGGCCGACCGCGTCAATTTCGTCGATGAAGATGATGCAGGGCGAATTCTTCTTGGCCTGTTCGAACATGTCGCGCACGCGGCTGGCGCCCACGCCGACGAACATCTCAACGAAGTCCGAACCCGAAATGGTGAAGAAGGGAACGTTCGCCTCGCCTGCCACGGAGCGGGCGAGCAGCGTCTTGCCCGTTCCGGGCGGTCCGACCAGCAGAACGCCCTTGGGGATGCGCCCGCCGAGCCGCTGGAACTTCTGCGGATCGCGCAGGAATTCCACGATCTCCTCCAGGTCCGCCTTAGCCTCGTCCACGCCCGCCACGTCGGCGAAGGTCACCCGGCCATGCGCTTCGGTCAGCAGCTTCGCCTTGGACTTGCCGAAGCCCATCGCGCGACCGGACCCGGACTGCATCTGCCGCATGAAGAAGATCCACACGCCGAGAATGATGATCATCGGCAGCCAGGACAGGATCGCGCTCGTCAGCGATCCCGACGACTCGCTCTCGGGACGGGCATTGATGGTGATGTTGCGCTCTTCAAGCCGCGGGACGAGATTGTTGTCCTTCGGCGCATAGGTCTGGAAGCCCGAACCGTTGTCGCCATAGGTGCCGGTGATCCGCTCGCCTGAAATCGTCACCGATTTCACCCGCCCGGAATCCACTTCCTGGATGAATTGCGAATAGGGAATCTCGCGCGCCGCGCTGCGCTGCTGTGGCGTCTGGAAGAGATTGAACAGGGCGATCAGGAGAACCGCGATGATCCCCCAAAGCACAAGGTTGCGATAATTCGGATTCATAGTGCTTCCTGACGGCGCGGGCGCCCGCGCGAGTTCAAAACGGATTGGCTGAGCCTAACATAGGTTCGCGCCGGGTCATTGCCAAGAACGATGGCGGATAAGATGGCCGTTCCGGAGACCAAATGACGCATATGGTTACACGGTCCGCGGGCGCGCCATGGCGAATCCGGCTTCCGGCGCGATACCGATGCCCAACCGACCGGCCAGCGCAGCGAACGCCGGATAGTCGAAACCGGGGATGAGCCGCGGCAAGTCCGCCTGCCGTTCGGGCCCGCGCGGATCGCGCGAAATCACAAGCCGGCCGCCGCTGCGCCGGAAGACCGCGCCGCCAGCGGTGAAGGCCTTGCCGCCCGGACCGGCCAGCAGCGCCGCAACGGCCGCGAGGGTGTCCGGCCCCGGCCCATGTTCGCGCATGCCCAGCATTCGCGACGCGGCAACCGCCGCCTCGGCGACGATTTCGGGGGCAACGCCACCGCCGGCAATCAAGGCGACGCCTTCCGGCCAACCGCGCGGATCGAAGACGCGGACATCGGCTATGACTGCCGCCGCCGCCGCCGCTCGCCTGTGCCTGCGTTGCGCCTCCATGCGGGCCCGAGCAAGCATTTCGTTGATCGTGGAGTCCGTTTCCGTGGCCAGCGTGGCCCGCCAGCGCGGCCGCTCGAAACGCTCGTCGCGATTGGACGGGTCTTCGGCCCATGCCACCCCCCGGTCGCGGAGCAGCGCGCGAAGGTCCGCGCGGCGCAGGCCGAGCAGCGGCCTGGCAAACCAGGTCCGCCCGGCATGAAGGGTTGCCGGCGCGATGCCGGCCATGCCCGGCCCGCCACCCCGGCTTGAGCGCATGGCAAGCGTTTCGATCTGGTCGTCAAGCGTATGGCCGGTCAGGACCATCCCGCAGCCGTCTTGCTCCGCGGCCTCGGCGAGCAGGCTGTAGCGGGCCTGCCGTGCCGCGGCCATCAGGCCGTTTGCAGGCTTCTCGCCGGTCCAGCGCAGCACGCGATGGGCAATCCCGAGCGCGGCGCAGTGGCTGGCCACTGCCTCGGCCTCGGCGCGCGCTTCCTCGCGCAGGCCGTGATCGACGGTGAGGACCAGTATCCGACCGCGGCCGGCCGCCGGGGCTTCGGACGCCAGCGTGAGCAGCGCCATGGAATCGCCGCCGCCCGACACCGCAAGCGCCACGGGGCCGTGTCCGGCCGGCAGGCTGAAATCGATGGAGGATGCGGGGACATGCGGACCGGCGAACCGGTCGGGGACGTCAGCAGCCGGCAAGAGCCTGTTCCTGGGCAATGCGTTCCTTCATGGCCGAGGAAATGCCCGGATATTTCTTCGCGATCGCGCCATAGGTGGCGCAGGCGATGTCGGTCTTCTGCATGGCGGCGAGCGACACGCCGAGCTTGAGCATCATGTCGGGTGCCTTGCCCGAGGCGGGATGCGCCTTTGTGGCGTCCAGGAAAACCTCGGCGGCTTCCGCGTAACGTTCCTGCCCGATCAGCGATTCACCGAGCCAGAACTTGGCATCGGCGATACGCTCGCCGTCCGGATAGCGGTCGACATAGGTGGTGAAGCCGGCTTCCGCGGCCTTGTAATCGCCGGCCAGCACGAACTGGTAGGAATCGCTGTAGAGGCCTTCCGGGCTGTCGGCCTGCGGCACGGCCGCGACGGTTGCGCCATCCGTCCCGCCGTCCGCCGTTTCGCCCTTTTCGTCCACGCTCAGCGTGCCGAGCGTGCGCGGCGGCGCCCCGAGCGTCGCACTCGACCCGGCATTCGACCAGTCGACCGCATCGCCCGAACCCGGCGCCTCGGCGACGGACGGGTCAGACCCGTCCGTCATGTCCATGGGCTGCTCCGCCGTTTCCGCGGTCTGCCGGCCGGCATTCGTCTCCGTCCCGGCTTCGGAACGCTTCTCTTCCAGCTGCTGCAACCGGAATTCGTTGTCTTCCTGCGCCTTGCGCAGCGCTTCCTGCATCTGGAGAAGCTGGAAATTCAGCTCCTCGACCCTGCCATTGAGCTGCCGCACCTGCTCCTCGAGTTGGGTGACCCTCGGATCATAGGTTTGCGCCATCGTTCCCGAAAGCGGGAAGACGTCCAGCATCATGGCGAGGAGTGCGGTCTTCAAACGCATGTCCATCCCCGTTTCTGTTGCCTGGGCCTGCCACTCCCGGCAGGCTGTTTCTTCATATCAAGGCCGCCGACTTCGGCCAAATTTTGTTTGGTGCGGACAAACGGAAAACGGCTCCGCTATCCGCAGAGCCGCCTGCCTTGACATGAGCCCTGTGAACCGGGGCGTCAGCTGCCCGCGCCGTTGAGCACGGTGACCGCGCGCCGGTTCTGCGACCAGCAGGAAATGTCGTCGCAAACGGCGACGGGACGCTCCTTGCCGTAGGAAATCGTCTTGATGCGGTTGCCGGCCACGCCCCGGGCGACCAGGAAGTCGCGTGTCGCGGCCGCGCGGCGCGCGCCCAGCGCCAGGTTGTATTCGCGGGTGCCGCGCTCGTCGGCATGGCCCTCGATGGTGATCTGGTAGGAACCGTACTGGTTGAGCCACTGCGCCTGGCGGGCCAGCGTCTGCTGCGCGTCCGCGCGGATGGCCGACGAATCGGTGTCGAAGAAGATGCGGTCGCCGACATTCACCGTGAAGTCCTGTGTCGAACCCGGCGTGGCGGCGTTCGCGCCAAGCCCGATGTCGGCGGCGGTGTTGGGAATGGTCTTCTTGGAGGCGCAGCCGGCCAGTGCCAGACCTGCGACGAGCGCGATCATGGCCGGATTGCGGGAGAGCGTGGCGAGACGACGCATGGCGGATGTCCTTCAGATTGGATCCGGTGTGTTGACGTTTCAATAACCACGTCTGGGTTAAGGCCCCGTCAAGGAATTGGGTTAACGCTTTCTTGCTTCCACTCCCGGAAAACTCCGGCGAACCCTAGTGGCGAATGCGGCGGAAACGCGGCGCCTTTCCGTCTTTTTCGACGGCCGGCGTCAGTCGAGCAGCGGCGACCAGGCCGGGTCGGACGCGAAGTTCGGCGTCGGCACGGGCTGTTCGTTCCGGCCGGTCAGGTCGATGGTGAACAGCTTCGGACCGCCGCCGCCCGGCTGTTCGCGGAAAAACATGATGTAGCGGCCATTGGGTGCCCATGTCGGTCCCTCGTTGAGGAAGCCGGTGGTCAGGATGCGCTCGCCGGACCCGTCCGGACGCATCACGCCGATGGAGAAGTTCCCGCCCGACTGCTTGGTGAAGGCGATCAGGTCGCCGCGCGGCGACCAGACCGGCGTCGAATAGGTTCCATCCCCGAACGAGATGCGTTGCGGCGACGAACCGTCGGCACCCATGACGTAGATCTGCGCGCGGCCGGCCCTGTCGGAGGTGAAGACGATGCGGTCGCCTGCCGGGGAATAGGACGGCGAGGTGTCGATGGCATTGGAGGCGGTGAGGCGCTGCGTCGTCCGCGAGCGCAGGTCCATCGCGTAGATGTTGGCGTTTCCGTCATCGCGGCCGAGCGTCATGATCACCTTCTGCCCGTCGGGCGAGAAGCGCGGCGCGAAGGTCATGCCGGGGAAGTCACCCACCAGTTCGCGCTGACCGGTCTCGATCTGCAGCAGGTAGACGCGCGGCTGGCCGCCGGCATAGGACATGTAGGTGATTTCCTGCCGGTTGGGCGAGAAACGCGGCGTCAGCACCAGGTCCTCGCCGCGCGTCAGATAGCGCAGGTTGGCGCCGTCCTGGTCCATGATGGCAAGCCGCTTCTGGCGCGCGTTCTTCGGTCCCGATTCGTCCACGAAAACGACGCGCGTGTCGAAATAACCCGATTCCCCGGTCAGCGCCTTGTAGATGGCGTCGGAGATGATGTGGGCGACGCGACGCCAGTTGCTCTCGGTCGTGAAGAACTGCTCACCGGTTATCTGCTGGCCGGCAAAGGTGTCCCAAAGGCGGAATTCCGCCCGCAACCGGCCATCGGTTTCGCGTGTCACGCGCCCCGTCACAAGCGCCTGCGCGTTGACGACCTTCCAGTCCTCGAAGCGCGGCGCGACGTCCGGGTTGCTGACCTTCTCGATGAAGGCTGCCTTGTCCACCGGCTTGAAAAGGCCGGAGCGCTTCAGGTTCGCCGTGATCACGTCCGTGATCTGGACACCCAGGTCACCGCCCGACAGGAAGTCCGTCACGGCGATCGGCAAAGGTTCGACAACGCCGCGGTTCACGTCGATCTCCACGAGCGCGCGGGCCGGAATCGTGCCGGGGCCGATGCTGGCCACCAGCGACGCCATGGCGATGAACGCGGCTTTGACAAAGGAGTTCATGAAGTCCTCTCGTCTTTCTGATTGCGCCGGACCGCACCTGCCGGCTGGAAATGTGCTGCGGCCGTCAGTAGAACATGTCGGCCGGATCGAAATTGACGATGACCTCGCGCCAGGTCTCGTATTTGCCGGGCGGAACGGCCAGGCCGCGCATGTCGCATTTCTGGATCGCGCGCACCGCGGTGCGGTCGAACTGCGCGTTGCCCGAGGAACGCAGGATTTCCGGCATCCCGTCCAGCCTGCCGTTTTCGTCCAGGTTGAACTTCACCGAGACCTTCAGCTTGTCCGGGTCGGAAATGCCGGCATCGATGGACCAGCAGCCGCCGAGTTGCTCGCGCAGCACGTCCATCTCGGCGCGCGTCAGCTTCGGGGCATTGGTGCGGTCATTGCCCGCCGCCGCCGGCTCGCTCTGCTTCTTCTGGCCGCCGCCGGATGCCTTTTCCTGGTTGATCAGCGCCTTGACCTCGTCATCCAGCGAGGCCAGTTCGCTCGACTGCGTGGCGGGCTTCGGCTTTTGCGCCGGCTTGTCGGAATCCTTGCGGTCCGGCGCCTTGGCGGTCTGTGCCGGCGGGGTCGGGCGCGGTGTGGGCCTCGGCGCGGTTTCGGGCAGTTTCAGCGCCGTCTCGCTTTCCTTCGGCGCCTCCTCGACCGCTTCCTTCACCGGGTCGGGCCTGACCTCTTGGCGCGGTGCGGGTTCCGATGCCAGTTCCGTTGCCGGGACCGGTTCGGGACGCGCCTGCGGCTGCGGCTGGGGATCGGGCGTCGGAACCGGCACGGGTGCAGGATCGGGCTCGGCTTTCGGCGCGGCCGACGCCTCGATCTCGCGCGGACGCGGGTCAGGCGTGGGCGCGTTGTCGAGATCGGCGCTGTTGTCGCCCGTGTTCACGGCATCGGGCACCGTGTCAGGCCGGATTGTCGGCTTGGGTGCGGGCGTTTCCGCCACCGGCGCCTTCTTGTCGCCCTGCACCAGTTGCGCAAGTTCCGTCTCGGTGATCGTGGAGACCGGGATGCTGTCCTCCAGAACCTCGAAAGGTTTCGGCGCGCCAAGGCTGACCAGCCCGAAGGCGAGCAGTCCGGCGTGCAGGATCAGCGATGTGGAGAGCCCGGCCTTCATCGCTCAGCCATTGTCCTCCTGGAGTGTCACGAGGCCGACATTGGAAAATCCGCCGGCCTGGATACGCGCCATCACGCGCATCACGGTCCCGTAGTCGATGGCCCTGTCGCCGCGCACGAAGATGCGCGCATCCGACCCGGTGGAGCGGATCGCCTGCAGCTTGGCGACCAGGTCCTCAAAGCCGATTTCCTCTTCCTGGATGAAGATGCGGCCCTGGCCGTCGACGGAAACGACAAGCGGCTGGTTTTCCGAGTTCATCGGCGCGGCATCGGTTTCCGGCAGGTCCACCGGCACACCGGTCGTCAGCAGCGGCGCAGCCACCATGAAGATGATGAGCAGCACCAGCATCACGTCCACGAAGGGCGTGACGTTGATTTCCGACATCATGCCGTGCCGGCGCCCGCGCCGCCTGTGGCCACGCGTTGAAGCGCCGGTGCTTCCCATGCTCATGCCCATGGCGGTCGTCTCCCTGTCCGGCCGCTATTCGGCGGCCTGCGCGCGCACATGGCTGCGCTCGTCGATCTGCCGCGACAGGATCGCGGAAAACTCGTCGGCAAAGCCTTCCATCCGGGTGCCCAGCTTTCCGGCGTCCGACGTCAGCTTGTTGTAGGCGACGACGGCGGGAATGGCGGCCAGCAGGCCCATGGCGGTCGCAAGCAGCGCCTCCGCGATACCCGGCGCGACCACCGCGAGATTGGTGGATTTGGAACCCGCAATGGCCTGGAACGAGGTCATGATGCCGACGACCGTTCCGAACAGGCCGATGAAGGGGCCGGCCGAGCCCACGGTCGCCAGGAAGCCGAGCCGGCTTTCCAGCCGCTCCATCTCGCGCCCCAGCGCCAGGTCCATGGCCTTGTCGATGCGCGTCTGCAGCGCCATGGGCGAGCGCGCACCCTTCTCGAAGCTCTTCTTCCATTCGCGCATCGCGGCCACGAAAATGGCGCCCATGCCCGTGGTCTTGCGTTCCGACAGGGTCTTGTAGAGCTCTTCCAGCGACTGGCCCGACCAGAAGATCTCTTCGAAGCGGTTCAGCGCCAGGCGCATGCGCGAGAAGGCGATCATCTTGTCCACGATGATCGCCCAGGTCCAGACCGAGGCAACGAGCAGCCCGATCATGACCAGTTTCACCACCCAGCCCGCCTGCATGAACAGGCCCCAGATGGAGACGTCCGCATGGGGTGCCGCGAGAGCCATTTGTTCCATTTCGGTATCGTTCCCTTGGCCGCCGGGCGCACCCATCGCCGCTATCGGGGTGTCCCGGCCTGATGTTTCGAGGCTATCCGGAATTCGGGGCGCTTTTAATCAAAAGCATGCCATTGCGGGCCTTTTCCGGGCAAATCGTGGTCAAACGATGGCGCGGGCGGATCGCACCGCGCCTGCCATGCACCATGGCCGGTTATGGTTAACGATCGGTTAGGACTTGGCGGCGCGAAGACGGGAGGGGCAGTTCACGCACCGGGCAGGAAGATCGATTTCCATTCCTGCGGGAAGCGGCGCGGCCGGCCCGCTTGCGACATGATCGCCGCCTCCACCCGCGCCGTGATCAGCACGTCCGGCCCGCGCAGGATGCGCTGCGCCATGAAGATGCGTGCGCCAGAGATCGATTCGGTCCGTGTTTCGATCTCCAGCACGTCGTCGATGCGCGCCGGCTGGCGGAAGTCGATCTCCATGCGCCTGACCACCCAGACGATCTTTTCCCCCAGGCTGCCCTCCGCGAGGTCGGTATGGTGCACGCCGGCCAGACGCAGGAAATCGGAACGCCCGCGTTCCAGGAATTCGAGATAACGCGCATGATAGACGACACCTGAAAAATCCGTGTCGGCATAATAGACCCGCGCAAGCAGCCTGTGGATGCCATTCTCGACAATGCCGGCAAGGGGCGCGGCAAGGCCATCCGCCGGTTTACCATGTCCCGTCATTGCCGCCTCGCATCGCTTGCCCGTCACCGCTGCCATGCCGCATTGTGCGCGGCGCACTGCAACGGGATGGCATTGATGAAAGCCACGATCAAGACCCTTGCCGCAGCCCTCGCCCTGGCGCTTGTCCTGACGGGCGCGGCCGGCGCGGCAACCTTCAAGGCCGGACGTGGCATCTCGCTGGACCTCTGGGTCACCTGGCCGGACGAAAGCCGCTGGAGCGAACGCGAAACCATCCTGCCCTTTCCCGAATGGCGCAAATTCATCGGTCCCGGGGAATTCGATGCGATCCGCGCCTCCGGCTTCGACATGGTGCGCATTCCCGTCGATCCCTCCGTCTTCCTTTCGCCGGAAACGTCAGCGCTGCGGGAGGACCTTTACGAATCGGTGCGTGAATCGCTCGACCTGGCCGTCGCGTCCGGCCTCAAGGCGATCCTCGACCTTCATGCCATTCCGGCCGGCCCGAACCGCGCCATCGGCACCGTCGAAGTGCTGGAGGATGCCGCGCTGTTCGATGCCTATGTCGACATCGTTCGCCGCATGGCCCGTCTCGCCGGGACATTCGACCCGCAACGCGTGGCGCTGGAACTGATGAACGAACCGGTGACAGGGTGCGAGGGCGCCGAGGCGGCCGCATGGGCGGACAAGCTGAAACGCCTGTTCGCCGCCGCGCGCGCCTCCGCCCTGGATACGACGCTCATCCTGTCGGGCGCCTGCTGGGGCAGCGCCGAGGGCCTTGCCGCGCTCGATCCCGCCGAGTTCCGGGGCGGCAACCTGATCTGGTCCTTCCACTCCTACGCGCCGTTCATCCTGACCCACCAGGGCGCGGGCTGGACCGGCGATGTCAGCCCATACGCCACCGGCCTGCCCTATCCGCCGCATGGCGTAAATGAAGCCGTGACGCAGGAGGCGCTCACCGCCATCCGTGCCCGGGTGCGCGCCGAGGCGCCCTTGCTGCGCCGCTCCGGCATCATCGCCTTCGTCGAGGAGGAACTGGAGAAGATCGGCACGCCTGAAAAGCTGCGTGCCGTCATGGCGGAACCCTTCGAAACCGTCGCCGGCTGGGCCAGGACCCACGGCATCGACCCCGGCAATATCCTGCTCGGCGAGTTCGGCATGATCCGCCAGGAATACGGCCATGACTTCCGCACCGATCCGCATTGGCGCGCGGCCTATTACCGCGACATGATCGGTCTTGCCGAAGACCACGGTTTCGCCTGGTCCATGTGGGGCCATGGCGGCGCCTTCGGCGTCTTCGAGGAATTCGAGAGCCGCGCCGCCGAACCGGACGTGCGTGACGTGGTGCGCGGCTTGCCCCCGTCATGAGACATGGCGTGCAGTCCCGGACTTACTCGTCCTGAAACAGGTTTGCCTGGGTGGCCGCCAGGTCCTTCGGCACGGCCAGGCCGAGATGGGCCCAGGCATTGCCGGTCAGGACACGCCCGCGCGGGGTACGCTGGATGAAGCCCTGCTGGATGAGATAGGGCTCGATGATGTCCTCGATGGCGTCGCGCGGCTCCGACAGCGCGGCCGCGATGGTCTCGATACCCACGGGCCCGCCACCGAAATTGCGCGCGATGAGATTGAGATAGCGCCGGTCGAGCTGGTCCAGCCCCATGGCGTCCACTTCCAGCCGGGTCAGCGCCTCGTCGGCGATCGTCCGGGTCACGCTTTCCGCCCGGGCCACCTCGGCGAAGTCGCGCACCCGGCGCAACAGCCGGCCGGCAATGCGCGGCGTGCCACGCGAGCGCCGGGCGATTTCCGTCGCCCCGTCCAGCCCCATGGGAAGGCCCATGATGCGCGCGCCGCGCCGCACGATCAGTTCCAGTTCCTCGACCGTGTAGAAGTTCAGCCGCACCGGTATGCCGAAGCGGTCGCGCAGCGGGTTGGTGAGCAGGCCGAGCCGCGTCGTGGCCGCAACAAGCGTGAATTTCGCCAGGTCGATCTTCACCGAGCGCGCCGCAGGCCCCTCGCCGATGATGAGGTCGAGCTGGAAATCCTCCATCGCCGGATAGAGGATCTCCTCAACGGCGGGATTGAGCCGGTGGATCTCGTCGATGAAGAGAACGTCGCCCTCTTCCAGGTTGGTCAGCAGCGCCGCGAGATCTCCCGCCTTGGCAATGACCGGGCCGGAGGTCGAGCGGAAATTCACGCCCAGTTCCTTGGCCATGATCTGCGCCAGCGTCGTCTTGCCCAGCCCCGGCGGACCGACGAAGAGCACATGGTCCAGCGCCTCGCCGCGCGCCTTGGCCGCCTCGATGAATATCTTGAGGTTGGCGCGCGCCGCCGCCTGGCCGGTGAAATCGTCCAGCGTTTGCGGACGCAGCGTAGCGTCGATGTCCTCGCCGCGCTTGCCGGCGGAGATGAGGCGGTCAGTCTCGGTCATGACGTTTCATTCGCATTGACGCGCCATCAGCGCAAGCTGCTGCCTCACCGCGCCAGTTCCTTCAGCCCGAGCCGGATGAGCTTCGCCGAATCCGCGTCATCGCCCGCGGTCTTCAGCGCCGCCGCCACCGCATTGGCCGCCTGGTCGCGCGAATAGCCCAGATTGGTCAGCGCCGACACGGCATCGGCCACCGGCGCGGAGGCCACGCCCTCGCCGATCTCCTGTTTCATGCCGATGGACGCCGCCGCCTCGCCGGCATAGGCTGGCGCCTTGGCCTTCAATTCGATGACGATGCGCTCGGCCACCTTCTTGCCCACGCCCGGCGCCCGCGACACCATGGCGATATCCTTGAGGGCGATGGCATTGGCCAGTTCCGGCGGCGTCAGCGTGGAGAGCACCGCCAGCGCCACCTTGGCGCCCACCCCTTGCACGCTTTGCAGCAGGCGGAACCATTCCCGCTCCAGCGCGGAGGCAAAACCGTAGAGCCGGATCATGTCCTCGCGCACATAGGTCTCGATGAACAGGACAGCCGCCTCGCCCGCATTCAGGTTTGCCAGCGTGCGCGCCGGGCAGAAGGCCACATAGCCGACCCCGTGAACGTCGATTACGGCATGATCCTCGCCGATCTCGTCCACCGTGCCCTTGAGCTTGCCGATCATCTCACACCGCCCTCAAAAGCGCGCGCCGCTGCGCCTCGCCCACCCGGTTATGCGCATGGCAGATGGCGATGGCCAGCGCATCGGCCGCATCGTCGCTCTCGAAGGCCGCGCGCGGCATCAGCACCTTGAGCATCATCTGGATCTGCTTCTTGTCGCCATGGCCGACGCCGATCACCGACTTCTTGACCGCGTTCGGCGCATATTCGGCCACGGCCAGCCCGGCGCGCGCCGGAACCAGCATGGCAATGCCGCGCGCCTGGCCGAGTTTCAGCGTGGCGGTCGCATCCTTGTTGACAAAGGTCACTTCCACCGCGGCTTCATCGGGCCGGTGAAGGTGAAGCACGTCCGCAAGCCCGTCATGCAACTGGCAAAGCCGGCTGGCGAGATCCGCCTTGCCGTCCGAGCGCACCGTGCCGGACGCCACGAATTTCAGCGAATTGCCGAGCGTTTCGATCACGCCCCAGCCCATGTTGCGCAAGCCCGGATCGATGCCGATGATGCGAATCGCCTGTCCCATGCGCGCCACCTTGTTCCATTCCGCTCAGCCTTGCCAGCGAAAAGTGAACAAATCAGAAACATGTGCACAGCAAGCAGTGTTGCCGCGCGCAAT
This sequence comes from Phyllobacteriaceae bacterium, assembly GCA_002708825.1. Taxonomy (GTDB): domain Bacteria; phylum Pseudomonadota; class Alphaproteobacteria; order Rhizobiales; family Rhizobiaceae; genus Zhengella. The sequence continues at coordinate 39,382 of PAPF01000030.1, forward strand.
GGCCACCTGTCGTGCAAAACCCGTGCATGCCGCGCCGCTTTGCTCTATGGCGGGCATCCGCGCCGAGGACCGATCCGCCAATGCCCTATCCTGCCCTTGACATGACGCTGGCCGCCGTACTCGTGACGCTTCTGCTGGCCGGCCTCGTGCGCGGCTTTTCGGGTTTCGGCACCGGCATGGTCGCGATCCCGGTGCTCGCCGCCGCCCATGATCCCGTGACGGCGGTCGTGGTGGTCGCCATTGTCGACAGCCTGCCGCAGCTTCCCGCTGCCCTGCCGGTTCTCAAATACGCCCGCTGGCGCGAAGTCCTGCCGCTGGCCGCCGGCGCGATCCTGCTTCTTCCCGCCGGTCTCGCCGTGCTGCGCCTGGGCGATCCGCTCGTCCTGCGCTGGGTGATCTGCCTGTCCGTGCTGGCCGGTCTTGCCGCGCTGGCCTCCGGCTGGCGCTATCACGGCCCGCGGCCGCCGCTGCTGTCCGGTGGCGTGGGTGCGGCCGCCGGTTTTCTGGGCGGCATCGCCGGAATACCCGGCCCGCCGCCCGTGCTCTACTGGATGGCCTCCCCGGAGCCGCAGGGTGTCATCCGCGCGAACCTCATGGCCTTGTTTCTCCTGCTGGAGATCGCCACGCTGGCCAATGTGGTCATGAGCGGCATGGTGAACGGCGAGCGGCTCATGCTGGGCATCGCCGGCGCACCGGTCTATCTCGCGGGGATCCTGGCTGGCCGCGCGCTGTTTCCGCTGGCATCGCCGGCGACCTATCGCCGGCTGGCTTTCGCGGTCATCCTGTTTGCTGTCATCACGGCACTGCCGCTCTGGAACGGCTGAACGCCGTCACCGTCCCCCAAAGGCCGTCTTCAGCAGGTCGATCTGCGCCGAGACGGGGTTCCCGTCAGGCCCGCGCGGCGCCTGGGCCTCGCCGTAGATGTCCGCATCCATGCGGCGCACGTGGCCTTGCAGGCGCAGCGAACGGCGCACCAGGTCACGGAAGGTGTCCGGCAGTTCGCTCCAGCCCGGCGCGCTCTCGTCCGCCGATCCGGTGTCGAGCTTGACCTTGGTCTTTTCCGCCGCCACCTGGTCGCGCGACATCTCGCCCGAATTGGCCGCCCGCTGCAGCAGCAGCCAGGAAGCAATCTGCATCAGACGCGTCGTCAGGCGCATGGATTCGGCGGCATAAAGGGTCGCCGCCACCCGCGACAGGCCCTTGGCCGCCTTGCGGCCATCCCCGTCGAGATAGGTTGCCGCTTCCTCCACCAGCCCCATGCCTTCCGCATAGAGCGGCTTGAAGCGGTCGGAGAACACCCGCCGTTCCGCCAGCCGGATCGGCCCTTCGCCTGTCGTCTTCTTCTCAGCCATACGCCCTGGAACCCTGCACATCAGTCCTGCGGGCACAAACGCCGCCCGCGGCCGCCCGGACACTGTCTTAACGCGGCCCGGTCAGAATTGCAGGTCCGCACCGCCGCTGGCAAGACCATGTTTAACGAAAGGTTAATTCCCCCCGGCCGGCTGCCGCTGCGGCAAAAAAAAGAGCCGCTTCAAGGGAAGCGGCCCATGGAAGTTTTACAGGGAGGCGTCAAACAGAATGGCTCAGGCCACTCAGGTTCGAATCCAGATAACTGGATACCCACAGTAATGACTCGTCAGGGTTAAGCACCGGTTAACGGCGGTTCCGTCTTCTGCAACCGGCTGCAATTTCTTGCAGGCGAAAGCTCAGACATTCCCGTTCATAACGTCCTGGCCTCGTCGCGTAGCCGGAATTTCTGGATCTTGCCGGTCGAGGTCTTGGGGATTTCCGCGAAGATCACCTGCTTGGGGCACTTGAACCGCGCCAGCAGCGCGCGGCAATGCTCGATGATCTCCGCTTCGCTGGCCGTCTTGCCCGCCTTCAGTTCCACATAGGCAACGGGTGTCTCGCCCCATTTCTCGTCCGGCTTGGCCACCACCGCGCAGGCCGCCACCGCCGGGTGCTTGTAGAGCGCGTCCTCCACCTCGATGGAGGAGATGTTCTCGCCGCCGGAGATGATGATGTCCTTGGAACGGTCCTTGAGCTGGATGTAGCCGTCGGGATGCATGACGCCGAGATCCCCGGAATGGAACCAGCCGCCGGAAAAGGCCTCCGCGCTGGCCTCCGGGTTCTTCAGATAGCCCTTCATGACGATGTTGCCGCGGAACATGACCTCGCCGATCGTCTCGCCGTCATGCGGCACCTCGTCCATGGTTTCCGGATCGCGCACGGTCAGGCCCTCCAGCGCGGCATAGCGCACGCCCTGCCGTGCCTTCTTCGCCGTGCGCGGCCCCTTGTCCAGGGCGTCCCATTCGCCCTTCCACTCGTTGACGACGGCCGGCCCGTAGGTCTCGGTCAACCCGTAGAGATGGGTCACCGCAAAGCCGGCATCCGCCATGCCCGAAAGAACCGCTTCCGGAGGCGGCGCGGCGGCTGTGTTGAAGGTGACGGTCTGCGGGAAATCGCGCTTTTCGTCTTCCGGTGCGTTGATCAGCGTCGACATGACGATCGGCGCGCCGCACAGCGTCGTCACGCCCTCGTCGGCGATGGCGTCATACATCGCCTTTGCCCGCACCCAGCGCAGGCAGACATGGGTGGAGGCCGTCACCGCCAGCGTCCAGGGAAAGCACCAGCCGTTGCAGTGGAACATCGGCAACGTCCACAGATAGACCGAATGCTGGCCCATGCCGGAGTGGATCGTATTGGTGTAGGCCATCAGCGCCGCGCCGCGATGGTGATAGACCACACCCTTGGGATTGCCGGTCGTGCCGGACGTGTAGTTGAGCGAGATCGCGTCCCACTCGTCATCGGGCATCTCCCAGGCGAAGCCGGGATCGCCGGCCGACACGAATTCCTCGTAATCCTGCGAACCGATTCGCTCGCCCTTGGGATAAGGCGCGTCATCCGGATAGTCCGGATCGTCATAGTCGATGACCAGCGGCTTCACGGTCGCCATCTTCAGCGCCTCCGCCACCACGCCTGAAAACTCCCGGTCGACGATCAGCACCTTCGATTCGGCATGGTCGAGCTGGAAGGCGATGATGGCCGCGTCGAGCCGCGTGTTGAGCGAATGCAGTACCGCCCTGACCATCGGCACGCCGAAATGCGCCTCCAGCATCGGCGGCGTGTTCGACAGCATCACCGACACCGTGTCGCCCTTGCCTATGCCCGTGTTGCGCAGCGCGGAAGCCAGCTTCAGCGCGCGCGTCCAGAACTGCCCGTAGGAAATGCGCTGGCTTCCATGCACGATGGCGGTGTGGTCCGGAAAGGTCTTCGCCGCGCGTTCCAGGTAGGTCAGCGGCGTCAGCGGCTGGTAATTGGCCTGGTTCTTGTCCAGGTCGCGGTCATAGGCACTGGCCATCGTCTCGTTTCCTCCCGGCAGAAGACGCTGTTCGCTCGCTGCAATTAATCAGCCGCGATGCCGCCTGCCAAGCGATCAGGTTACAAACCTTCGTCCGATGCCGGTTCAACCCGAAAGCGCGCCCAGGCCGTCATGGATCAGCTTGACCGCGACAATGGCCACCATGGTGTAGGTGAAGGGATAGAAGACCTCAGGCTTCATGCGCTTGACCAGCCAGGCGCCGGCCAGCGTGGCCAGCGGCGCGAAGGGCATCAGCACGGCCGACGCCATGAGGTTTCCGGTGCTGAACTCGCCCAGCAGGAAATAGGGCAGCACCTTCACCGCGTTCACGATGGCGAAATAGATCACCGACGTGCCGGTATAGGTGCGCGGATGCAGGCCCAGCGGCAGCGCATACATCTGGAAGGGCGGACCGCCGGCATGGGCGACGAAGCTCGTATAGCCGGAGATCACGCCCCAGAACGCGCCGCGAATCCGGCTCGGTGGCCGTTCGACGGCCGACTTGCGCAGCTTGAGCCAGAACCATCGGCCGGCAAACAGCCCCGCGATCACGCCGACGATCAGCTTGACCATGTCGGTGGAGACCGACGACGCCAGCCACCAGCCGATGGCGATACCGGCCAGGGCGCCCGGCAGCATGTAGAACAGCGTCTGCGTATGCCGGTAGCCCCGCCACGTCCACAAGGAGACGATGTCCATGAGGATGAGGATCGGCAGCATGATCGCCGCCGCCTGAACAGGCGGCAGGACGAGCGTCATCATGGGCACGCCGATCAGCGCCGTCGCGCCGCCAAGCCCGCCCTTCGACAGGCCGACAAGCAGCACGGCCGGCACACAGGCGGCATAGAACCAGGGGTCGCTGAGAAGGCCTTGCATGGACGTCCGTCGTCTGTCGGGGGCGGGCCGGCGCGAAACTGCCAGCCTGTCCCTGCATAGCCGGTTGCGGCACGATTGGCGACAGGGCGGCACGATTTCCCCCGAACCTGCGCCGCGCCCTTGCGCCGCTGCCCAATTGCGACCATTTTCTGCCGCCAATCGGAAACGGTCACGAACAGGACGCCTTCAACCATGCCGCACTCAACGCCGGACACCCGCTGCCGCCTCGTCCTCATCGCGCCGGACATGGCCGATGACGGCGCGCTTGCCGCGGCCATCGCCGACGCTCTGTCGGGCGGCGACGTCGCCTCGCTCATCCTGCCGGCCTACGCTCTTGCCGAGGCCGCCTTCCAGGCCCGCTGCGCGCGCATCGTGCCCCTGGCCCAGGAGAAGGGCGTGGCGGTGATGATCGTCGACGACACCCGCACGGCCGGCCGCGTCCATGCCGACGGGGTCCACCTTGAAAATGCGAAGGCGACCATGGCCGAGACGGCCGAACGCTTCGACGGCAAGCTGATGCTGGGCGTCGGCGGCGCCAAGACCCGTCATGACGCGCTGGAACTCGGCGAGGCCCGCCCCGACTACATCTTCTTCGGCCGCATCGGCTACGACACGCAACCGGAGCCGCACCATCGCAACCTGGCGCTCGGCCAATGGTGGGCGGAAATGGTCACCCTGCCCTGCGTCGTCATGGGTGGCGCCGCCATCGAAAGCGCGGCCGCGGTTGCCGCCACCCGCGCCGATTTCGTCGCCCTGTCGGCGGCAATCTTCGCCGGACCGGACAGCCCCGGTGTGGCGGTGGCGAAGGTCAACGCCCTGCTTGACGAAACAGCCCCGGAACTGGATGCGGCATGATCCGGCGCGTCGCCATCACCGTCGCCCTGCTTGCGGCCGGCCCGGCGCTCGCCGCCGGTGAAAAGGCGCAGGCCGTCCTGCCCTCGCTGGCCGACCGCGTCGCTTCCGAGAGCGCCGCGCCATCGCCCGTCGACCCGCAGCGTTTCGGCCAGCACCCCGCCGACAAGGCCTTCGGCGCGTTCCAGCGCGGTCTCTACAAGACGGCGGTCAACCTTGCCCGCCCGCTGGCGGAAAAGGGCGATCCGGCGGCGCAGACGCTTCTGGCCGAGATCCTGTCGCGCGGCCTTGGTGTGCCCCGCGACCAGAAGGAAGCGGCCAGGTGGTATGTGGAGGCAGCCAGGGGCGGCAATCCCGAGGCCAAGTTCCAGTATGCCCTTCTCCTGCTCGACGGGACCAATGTGGCAAAGGACCCGGAGGAAGCCTTCCGCCTGATGGGAGAGGCGGCGGCAGCCGGCAATGCGCTGGCGCGATTCAACTATGCCCAGATGATCGTCGATCGCAAACCGGGTCCGTCCGGCCTTGCGGAAGCGGCCGAATGGTATGACCGCGCCGCGCGCCAGGGCTTGCCGGACGCGCAATACGCCATGGCCATGATCCTGGCGCAGGGCAATGCGGGACGCGACCGGGACGAGGCCACCGCGCGCAAATGGCTGGAACTGGCCGCCAAGGGCGGCTTCGACACCGCCATGCTGGACCTGGCGGTCTGGATGGTCGAGGGACGCGGCGGCGAGCGCGATTTCGAGGCCGGCTTCCTGTGGATGCGCAATGCCGCCAAGTCCGGCAATGTCGCCGCCCAGAACGGGCTGGCCAAGCTCTACCGCATGGGGCTCGGCACGGAGGGCGATCCCATCGAGGCCGCCGCCTGGTACATCCTGTCGCGGCGCGCCGGCCTGGACGATCCGGAGATGAACATCTTTCTCGACGGCCTTACCCGCGAGCAGATGAAGACCGCGATCGAGCGCGCCAACCGCCTGCGCTAGGCGCCGCCGGGAGCCACGCCGGGCCATGCTCTTGCCTCGGGCCGCATTTTGTGGTCTTGGAGCGCCGGAACAGGCCGGGCCGCGCGCGTCAGCGTGCCATGTCCCCGCGGCGGCGCCGCTGGCGGAAACCGGCAAGCAACGGAAACGGACATCATGAAGATCAACGGCAACGAAATCCGCCCCGGCAACGTGATCGAGCACAATGGCGGTCTGTGGGTCGCGGTGAAGACCAACGCGGTCAAGCCCGGCAAGGGCGGCGCCTTCAACCAGGTCGAACTCAAGAACCTCATCGACGGCACCAAGCTCAACGAGCGCTTCCGCGCCTCCGAGACAGTGGAGAAGGTCCGCCTTGAGCAGAAGGATTTCTCCTATCTCTACGAGGAAGGCGAAATGCTGGTCTTCATGGACCAGGAAAACTACGAGCAGCTCGAACTGCAGAAGGATTTCGTCGGCGACCGCGCCGCCTTCCTGCAGGAAGGCATGATCGTCACGGTCGAACTCTACGAGGAAAAGCCCATCGGCATCTCCCTGCCGAGCCAGGTGACGCTGACGATCTCGCAGGCTGACCCGGTCGTGAAGGGCCAGACGGCGGCGTCCTCCTACAAGCCGGCGGTGCTGGAGAACGGCGTGCGCGTCATGGTGCCGCCCTTCATCGAATCGGGCGAGCGCATCATCGTCGACACCGACGAGATCACCTATGTCCGCCGCGCCGACTGACGCGCGCGGCTGACCGGACCGGTAGACAGGAACGAACCGAATGGCGCGATCAGCGATCCTCAATGTCATGGTGCAGACGGCGCTGAAGGCCGGGCGCTCGCTGGTGCGCGATTTCGGCGAGGTGGAAAACCTCCAGGTCTCGCTCAAGGGACCCGCCAACTTCGTCAGCCAGGCCGACCGGAAGGCGGAGGAAATCGTCTACCAGGAATTGTCGCGCGCGCGGCCGGGCTATTCCTTCCTCATGGAAGAGCGCGGCGAGGTGGAGGGCCATGACGGCCAGCATCGCTGGATCGTCGATCCGCTCGACGGCACGACCAATTTCCTCCACGCCATCCCGGTTTTCGCCGTATCCATCGCGCTGGAGCGCCAGGGCCAGATCGTCGCGGCCGTGGTCTACAATCCGGTGATGGACGAACTCTATACCGCCGAGCGCGGCGGCGGCGCCTTCTTCAACGACCGCCGCATCCGCGTCGCGGCGCGCTCCAGCCTGGCCGACGCGGTGATCTGCACCGGCATTCCGCATCTGGGCCGCGGCCACCACGGCAATGCGCTGCTGCAATTGCGCAACGTGATGGGCGAGTGCGCCGGGATCCGGCGCACCGGCTGCGCCTCCATAGACCTGGCCTGGGTTGCCTCCGGACGTTTCGACGGCTTCTGGGAAGACGGCCTCGACCCGTGGGACGTGGCGGCCGGGATGCTTCTCGTGCGCGAGGCCGGCGGCTTCGTCTCCGACGGCAAGGGCGGGCAGGACATGCTCGACAGCGCTTCTGTCGTTGCCGGCAACGAGGATATCCACCGCCGCTTGCTGGCCACGCTTGCAAAACCCGTCTGAGTTGCCGTTCGACTTCTTTTCTTTGCGTCATAATTACGATTAAAGTCGCGGTTAACCGGGACACGACGCGAATCGGGAAAAGGTTGGATCACGCATGGCCATGGAAGAAGCGAGCGGCGCGCAGCAAGGCGTCTACGATCCGGAACGCTTGTCCTCGCCACAGGTCTTCCTGCTCTCCATGATCATCTTCCTGGCGCTGGCCGGCTTTGTCGCCGCCATCCTGTTCCGGCAGATCTCGTCGGCCTTTGCCACCAATCCCGGTCTGAACGGATTGATCCTCGGCGTGCTGGCGGTCGGCATCCTGCTCGCCTTCATGCAGGTCATCCGCCTGTTCCGGGAAGTCCGCTGGGTCAATTCCTTCCGCCAGGGCGAGAGCGCCAGGGACCCGGTCCTGCTGGCGCCCATGCAGGCCATGCTCTCGCGCAATACCGCCACGTCGCTGTCGACCAGTTCGATGCGCTCCATCCTCGATTCCATCGCCACGCGTCTGGACGAGAGCCGCGACATATCCCGCTACCTGATCGGCCTGCTGGTCTTCCTGGGCCTGCTCGGCACCTTCTGGGGCCTGCTCCAGACCATCGGCTCCATCGGCGACACGATCCAGTCGCTGGATCCGGGCACGGGTGATGCGAATGACACGCTCAACGCGCTGAAATCCGGCCTCGCCCGGCCGCTCGACGGCATGGGCACGGCCTTTTCCTCGTCGCTGTTCGGCCTCGCCGGTTCGCTGGTGCTCGGCTTCCTCGACCTGCAGGCCGGCCGCGCTCAAAACCGTTTCTACACCGAACTGGAGAACTGGCTGTCCTCGGTCACCGATGTCGGCTCCGACCTTTCGGCTGCCATGCGTTCGCCCGGTTCCTCCGACGAGATTCGCGAAATGGCGGAGAGCCTGCGCCGCCTGCAGGAGGCCGGCGGGTCGTCCCAGCGCGTCACCGCCGCCATGGCCAATCTCGCCGAGGGCGTGGCCGGGCTCGTCAAGTCGATGCGCTCGGAGCAGCAGATGATGCGCGACTGGGTGGAAGCCCAGGCAAGCGAGCAGAAGGCCATGCACCAGACCCTCCAGCGCGTGGCGCGGGCGCTGGAAAAGGACGGGGAAGGCTGACATGGCGCTCGCGCGCAACCGGCGCCGGGAACGCGGCATCGATTACTGGCCCGGGTTCGTCGACGCCCTGTCGACGCTTCTTCTGGCCATCATGTTCCTGCTCTCGGTCTTCGTCCTCGCACAGTTCCTGCTGAGCCAGGAAATCTCCGGCAAGGACGAGGTTCTCAACCGGCTCAATTCGCAGATCAACGAACTGACCCGCCTTCTGTCGCTGGAACAAAGCAACAGCCAGGACCTCAACGACCAGCTTGCCAACCTGCAGGCCTCGCTCCAGGCAGCGGAGTCGGAAAAGTCGCGCCTGGAGGAGCTTCTGGCCAGCGGCGCCGGAGCGGCCGGTGAAGCCCGCCAGCGCGTGGGGGAACTGTCCGGCCAGCTTGACGAGCAGCGCGAGATCAGCCAGCGGGCGCTCAGCCAGGTGGAGATCCTCAACCAGCAGATTTCCGCCCTGCGCCGCCAGATCGCCGCGCTGGAGGACGCGCTGGAAGTCTCCGAGCAGCGCGACCGCGAAAGCAATGCCAAGATCGCCGATCTCGGCCGCCGCCTCAACGTCGCGCTTGCCCAGCGTGTTCAGGAACTCAACCGCTACCGCTCGGATTTCTTCGGACGCCTGCGCGAAATCCTGTCCGACCGCGAGAACATCCGCATCGTCGGCGACCGCTTCGTCTTCCAGTCGGAAGTCCTGTTTGCCTCCGGCGGCGACCAGATCAACGAGGCCGGCCAGGACGAAATGGCAAAGCTGGCCGATGCCCTTCTCGACCTTGCCCGCGAGATACCCCCGGAGATCAACTGGGTGCTGCGCGTCGACGGCCATACCGACAACGTGCCGCTGTCAGGCTCGGGCCGTTTCCGCGACAACTGGGAACTGTCGGCCCAGCGCGCCATCTCGGTGGTGAAGTTCCTCGTCGACCAGGGCGTCCCGGCCGACCGCCTGGTCGCCGCCGGATTCGGCGAGTACCAGCCGCTCGACACCGCCGACACGGCCGAAGCGCGGGCGCGCAACCGCCGCATCGAGCTCAAGCTCACCGAGCGCTGACACGTCCGTTCGCGCCGTTCCCGGCTGGACATTCGCTGCCGCGCCCGCTTCAATGAACGGGGGCAAGATCGAGGGACCGGGGGACATTTCCATCCATGACCGTGCGACCGCTCATCGCCATCTGCCTGCTCGTGCTTGCGCTCGCAGCCCCCGCGGCAGCCCAGGACGGCACCGCCGAGCCGGCCGGACCGATCGCCGCCCGGACCGACGCGGATTCCGACCGCGCCATCGACCGGCGCATCGAGGAAATCCTGTCGCAGCTTGAAGGCCTTGGCGACGTCTTCGCCCAGGTCCGGTCCGGCGTCGTGACGCTGCGCGGCCAGGTCGCCGAACCGCAACTGGCCCTGGAGGCAGAAAGGCTCGCCGGCCGCGTGGAAGGCGTTGTCGCGATCCGCAACCAGATCCGCGAGGTCTCGTCCGTCAGCAAGCGCATCGTTCCCGCCTGGGAACGCATCCGCAACCGCACGCTCCAGTTCGTCAACCATCTGCCGATGCTAGGCCTGTCGGCCATCGTTTTCGGCGTCATCGCCTTTGCCGGGCTGTGGATTGCCGGGCGCCGCTGGCCTTTCTCGCACATCGCCCCGAACTCCTTCATCGCCGATCTCCTGCGCCAGATCGTGCGCCTCGCCTTCATCGGCCTCGGTCTCGTCGTCGCCCTCGATGTCCTGGGGGCAACCGCCGTTCTGGGCACCATCCTTGGCGCCGCCGGCATTGTCGGCCTCGCCGTCGGTTTCGCCGTGCGCGACACGGTGGAAAACTACATCGCCTCCATTCTCCTGTCGGTGCGCCAGCCCTTCCGCCCCAATGACTGGGTGGAGATCGGCGGCAAGGAAGGGTCGGTCCTGATGCTGACATCGCGCGCCACGATCCTCATCGACGCCGACGGCAACCACATCCGCATTCCCAATTCCGATGTCTTCAAGGGCATCGTGCACAACTACACGCGCAATCCCGAACGCCGCTTCTCCTTCCGGCTGGGGATCGATCCGGCCGCGGACCTGACGCTGGCGCGCGAAACCGGAATCCGCACGCTTGCCGCCCTGCCCTTCACGCTCGACGATCCCGGCGCCGATGCCTGGATCGAGGACGTCGGCGATTTCGCCATCACCATCCAGTACGCAGCCTGGGTGAACCAGACCGAAACCGGGTTCCTGCAGGCGCGCAGCGAGGCAATCCGCCTCGTCAAGCATGCGCTGGAAAGCGCGGGTGTCGAACTTCCCGCACCGGGCTACCGCGTCCGGCTGGAGCGTGACGAGGACCACGCACCGAAGCCAGCGCCACCCTCCATTGCCGAGGAGACGCCCGACGCTCGATCCGTGCAGGTCGATGACACGATCTCCCGCAAGATCGCCGAGGAACGGGCGCAATCGGCACGCCAGGACCTGCTGGACGAGAGCGCCAGCCAGGAGATCGGCTGACGCCGTTCGCAGGCGCGCCGGGTTTCGAAACGGCCAGCCTGTCGGGCCCGCCGTCAGTTGTAGACGGAAAGCTTGTCCTTGGCCGCGTCCCGCTTCGACACGATGGCGTCCACATCCTGCTTCTTGAGGTCCAGCTTGCGCATCGAAAGCGACCGCAACTCGTCCCGCCCAACCAGCGCCTCCAGGGCGGCGAGGCTGGCTTTCGTGCCGGAAATGTCGAGCGTGCGAAGCAGCGGCATGTCGAGCGCTGCCAGTCCGGCATCGCTGATCGCGGTGTCCGCGGCCTGGAGGAACTTCACCTCGGGCAGGCCTCCGATTTCCTTGAACCCTTCGTCGGTCACCAGGGTGGCGTTCATCGTCAGCGAATCGAGCGTCTTCAGTGCGGCGACCTGTTTCGCCACGCCGTCGCCGGCACGCGTATCCGCGATGTTGAGCCGGGTCAGTACCGGGAAAGCGTCCAACCCGGTCACCGTCGCATCGCTGAGCAAGGTCTTGCTCATTGAAAGCTGCTCCAGCGAACCGGCCTTGGCAAGCGCCGCGAGGCCTGAGCCATCGACCAGGGTCTCATCCAGCGAGAGGTCGGTCAGGCCCGGCAGCGAGCCAAGCGCGGCGAGACCGGCGTCGGTGATGGTGTCGACCCGGTTGAGCCGCAATTCTTCAAGCGCCGCATGGCCGGCGAAGGCCTCCAGTACACTGTCGTCGGCATAGGTCTCGCCGATATCGAGCTTTCGCAGCCGTTTCAGCTTCGCCAGTTCCTTCAATCCCGCGGGGGTCACGCCGCGCGCCCGCGTGATCTGCAACTCCTCCAGCTGCGCCATCGTGGCCAGTGCCGCCAGCCCCTTGTCCCCCACCGAAACGTCGTAGAGTTTCAATATCCGGATCGAGCGCGACTGCGCCAGCGCGGCAATCCCGTCCGGCGAAATGCCGCGCGCCGAGGACAGGCTGAGATCCTGCAGCGCCTCCATCCGGCCGAGCATGGCCGCGCCGTCGTCTCCGACATGCAGCGAGTTCAGGCTCAGCCTTTCCAGCGATGGCATCGTGCCGAGATGCGCGATGATGGCGGGCGTCAGTTCGTGGCGGCCGCCGAGGTCGAGCGATTTCAGCTTCGGCAGTCCGGCCATGAGCGCGATGTCGTTGTCCTCGACGCGGATATCCCACGGCAGCGAGAAATAGGTCATTTTCACCACGTTTTGCGGCGTGGCCTCCTGGTTGGAGATCTTCACGCCAAGCGCGTTGAGCCTGGCCACAAGCGCATCGATGTCGAGCGCGCGCGCCGGTAGTGCGCCAGCCGCGGCGATCATCGTCGCAAGCATCATGGAAACGGATAGACGGGAGAGCGTTCGGTCGCGTCGCATGGCAAGTCCTTCTTGTCTGGATGGTTGACCGGCCGGGCAGGCGCCGCACCGGCGGCCCGGATTTCAGGATGCAGCGGCCGCGCCTTCCACGGCGGCCCTTGCCCGGCGCTTGCCAAGCATGATGAAGGCAATCGCCAGCGCGGCACCGATGGCGATGATCGACCAGCCAAGAAGCGGGCGGTACCAGACCCAGGCAAGGCCGATGGTCAGCGTCCCGATGACAGCCGTCAGGGCCATGGCCGCCAAGCCCGTGGCGAAACGGAAGACGTCGCCGATGAACGGCACCACATCGCCGAGAACCCCGACAATCGAGAAGATCATCCGGAAACCGATCAGCATGGCGATCAGCCCGGCAATGCGCAGGCCCCATGTCAGCGCGGTGTTGGACGCCTGGGCGGCCTCGAACATGGCCGATGCCGGCTTCTCACCCGCCTCGATCATGCCGATGGCCACGCCGTTCGACGCCGTAAAGGTGCCGAGCGTCCCGTTGTCGATCGTGCCGACGGCGCTCACGGTGCCGGCCGCGGATGTCTCGAAACTGATCCTCAGGTCGCCGATGCGGGGATTCGCCGGACTGGCGCCGACATAGGCCATGCCGCCGGAAAGGCGCACCGCCCGCCCGTCGTTCAGCGCCGACGCGATCGTGTCAAGGTCGCCTTCGCCAAGCGCCAGTGCGGTGTCGTTGCCAAGCCCCGCCAGCCGGTTGCCGGGGATCGTGATCTGGCCGACGGTCCCGGCCCGCGCCGCGAAACTGTTGCTTTCCACCGGCATCGGCGGATTGGCATGGCCGGCGGGCTGCTTGAAGGCCGCTGAATCGACCGGCCGCGACACCCAGCCAGGCGCATAGGAATAGGTCGTGACCGTCTCCTCGCCGCCACCCAGCTTCTTGCGCGTTTCCGAACGGCTGCTCTCCTGCCATTGGTACATCTCCACCATGCGCTTGAGCCTGTTGGCATTGTCCGGAACGCCAAGCCCCGGGAAAAGCGGATCGACCGGCGCTCCCTGTATCGTGAGAGGGCCGGAGAAGTGGACAAGCTGGCCGGATGCCGCCGCCGGGCGGGCAGGGTCGACGGTCACCACGCTGCCCGCGCCTTCGCTGAGCGCCCGGGCCGTGTTGACCGCGCGCCCCTCGTTCCAGAACAGGCCTGCAATGGCCGCGAGCAGGAGCAGGAAACCGAACAGGATGCCGGAGAATGCACCGCCGATCCGCGAGAACCACGAGCGGCTGGTGACTTCGGTGAAGTGATCGGACATGGCGAGACCTTTCCTGGCCGCGGGACGGTGGCGCACCGGCCCTTCCCTGTCATCATTGCGCGTTTCGCAGGCCGTTTCGATGACAACCGTCACAGGATGGCGACTTCCCGGCGAAACCGCATACGCCAGATGGGGCATGCCGTTGACGCAACGGCACAGCGCGTCCGCCTTGCAACGCGCGCGCCGCCCGTTACTCTTTGCGCGGATGCCGGGGAGGACACGCCATGGACGCTGACGTGATCATCGTGGGAGCAGGCCTGGCCGGTCTCGTCGCTGCCAATGAACTGGCCGGGCGCGGCAAGCGGGTCATCCTTCTCGACCAGGAGGGGGAGCAGAATCTCGGCGGCCAGGCCTTCTGGTCGCTGGGTGGCCTGTTCATGGTGGACACGCCGGAGCAGCGCCGCATGAAGATCCGCGACAGCCTGGCGCTGGCAACACAGGACTGGATGGGGTCGGCCGCCTTCGACCGGCCGGAAGACCACTGGCCGCGCCAATGGGCCGAGGCCTATCTCGGTTTCGCCGCCGGCGAGATGCGGTCCTGGCTCGCCGCCCTCGGCATGCGCTGGTTTCCCGTCGTCGGCTGGGCCGAACGCGGCGGGTCGCTCGCCACCGGCCATGGCAATTCCGTGCCGCGCTTCCACATCACCTGGGGAACGGGTCCCGGCGTCGTCAAGCCCTTCGAGGATCGCGTGCGCGCCCATGTTGACGCTGGCGCCGTCACCATGCGCTTCCGCCACCGCGTCAGCCGCCTCGTCACCACCAATGGCGCGGTGACCGGCGTGGCCGGTGAAATCCTGGAACCCGACACGGTTGCGCGCGGCGCGCGCTCCTCCCGAACCGCTAACGGCGATTTCGAGCTTTCGGCCGGCACCGTCATCGTCACCTCGGGCGGGATCGGCGGCAATCACGAACTGGTCCGCAAGGTCTGGCCGGTTGACCGGCTAGGACCCCCACCCGCGTCCATGGTCTCCGGCGTGCCGCACCACGTCGATGGCCGCATGCTGGACATCGCGCGCGCGGCGGGCGCGACCACGATCAACGACGACCGCATGTGGCACTACACCGAGGGTGTGCAAAACTGGGACCCGATCTGGCCGGCCCACGGCATCCGAATCCTGCCGGGCCCCTCCTCGATGTGGTTCGATGCCACCGGCAACCGCCTGCCCGCACCCTGCCTGCCCGGCTTCGACACGCTGGCAACGCTGAAGCACATCCTGTCCACCGGGCGCGACTGGTCCTGGTTCGTGCTCACCCAGGCCATCATCGAGAAGGAATTCGCCCTGTCGGGCTCCGAGCAGAACCCGGACTTCACCTCGGGCAAATGGATGGAGGTGATCCGCGGCCGCGTCCTGAAGAAGGGCGCGCCGGCCCCGGTGGAAGCCTTCAAGCGGCACGGCGCCGATTTCGTCGTGCGCGATACCCTGGCCGATCTCGTCTCCGGCATGAACGCGCTGACGGATGAACCGCTGATCGACCATGACCGGCTGAAAGCCCAGATCGAGGCGCGCGACCGTGAACTGGACAACCCGTTTTCCAAGGATGCGCAGGTCACCGCCATCCATGGCGCCCGCGCCTATCTCGGCGACAAGCTGATCCGCACCGCCAGGCCGCACCGGATTCTCGATCCGGCGAAAGGCCCGCTGATCGCGGTGAAACTTCACATTCTCACGCGAAAGTCGCTTGGCGGCCTCCACACCGATCTCGATGCGCGCGTGCTGGACGCGGCCGGCGATCCCGTGCCGGGCCTCTTTGCTGCGGGCGAGGTGGCCGGTTTCGGTGGCGGCGGCTATCACGGCTACAACGCGCTGGAAGGCACCTTCCTCGGCGGCTGCATCTTTTCCGGCCGCATCGCGGGACGGGCTGCGGGCTGAGCCTATTCGGCAGCGCGCCCGAAGGCTTCCGCCCCGCCCTCGAACTGGAGCTTGGCGAGGCGCGCATAGACGCCGCCCTGTTTCACCAGGCTTTCATGCGTGCCCTCCTCGACGATCTGGCCACCATCCATGACGAGGATGCGGTCAGCCTTGAGGACGGTGGCAAGCCGGTGTGCGATGACCAGCGTCGTGCGCCCCTGCATGAGCTTCTCCAGCGCCTCCTGCACCAGCGTCTCGCTTTCGGCATCGAGCGCGGAGGTTGCCTCGTCGAGCAGCAGGACCGGCGCGTCGCGCAGGATGGCGCGGGCAATGGCGATGCGCTGGCGCTGGCCGCCTGACAGCGTCACGCCGCGCTCGCCCACGGGCGTGTCATAGCCCTTGTCCATTCTTGCGATGAACTCGTCGGCATGGGCGGCGCGCGCCGCCGCGACGATGGCCTCGCGGTCCGCGCCCGGCTTGCCGAAGGCAATGTTGTCCGCCACCGAACTGGCGAAGATCGTGACATCCTGCGGCACGATGGCGATGCGCGAACGGAAGGCCTGCGGATCGGCTTCGCGCAGGTCCACGCCGTCGACCAGGATCCGTCCCTCGTCGGGATCGTAGTAGCGCAAGAGAAGCGAGAAGACGGTGCTCTTGCCGGCCCCCGACGGGCCAACGATGGCCACGGTCTCACCCGGCCGCACGGCCAGCGACAGGCCGGTGAGCGTGGACACGTCGCGCCGTGCCGGATAGGCAAACGAAACGTGCTCGAAGGCAACAGACCCTTCCGCGGGCTCCGGCAGTGCCTTCGGCACGGGCGGCGCGGCGATCCCGGGCTGTTCGGCCAGAAGTTCGGTCAGCCGTTCTGCCGCGCCGGCGGCCTGCGACAACTCGCCCCAGACTTCCGACAGCGCGCCCAGCGCCCCGGCCGCGAACACCGAATAGAGCAGGAACTGGCCGAGCGTGCCCGCGCTGATCGCCCCGGTCAGGACGTCGCGCGACCCGAACCACAGCACGCCCACGACCGAGGAAAAGATCGTGAAGATGGCGACGAAGGTGAGCACGGCGCGTGCCCGCGTCGAGGACCGCGCGGCGACGAAGGCCGCTTCCACGGCGCCGGCGAAACGGCCGCGCACCATGGCTTCATTGGTGAAGGCCTGCAGCGTGCGCACCGCGCCGATCTGCTCGGAGGCATAGGCCGTGGCCTCGGCCAGCGTGTCCTGCGCGAGCCGCGACTTGCGCCGCACCGAACGCCCGAAGGCGACCAGCGGCACGACGATCAGCGGAATGGCGGCGATGACGAGGCCCGAAAGCTTGGGCGAGGTATAGACCATCATGACCAGCGCGCCGAGGCCGAGCAGCGTGTTGCGCAGCGCCATCGAGGCCGTGGCGCCGACGGCGGACTTGATCTGCGTCGTGTCCGCGGTGAGCCGCGACACGATTTCGCCCGATTGCGCGGTGTCGAAGAAGGCCGGCGACAGTTTCGTCACATGCGCGAAGACGTCGCGGCGCACGTCGGAGACGACCCGCTCGCCAAGCGTGATGACGAAATAGTAGCGCGCCGCCGAAGCCAGCGCCATCACCCCGGCGATGACGATGAGCATCGAGAAATATTGCGAGATGAAGTCGCTGTCGCCATCGGAAAACCCGTGGTCGATCATGCGGCGCACGGCAAGCGGCAGCGTCAGCGTGGTCACGGCGGCCAGCGTCAGCGAGAACAGCGCGCCCGCCACGAGCCCCCGGTAGTGCGTCAGATAGGGCGCCAGACGCGCCAGGGGCCTGAGGGAACGGCGTTTCTTTTCCTGCGCTTGCGCGTTCTCATCCGCCATGCCCGCTTAGTCCCTTCCTCTGCCGCCTGCGCCCTGAAACCCCGAAAGAAGGAATCCGCCACGCCGCCCTTGTGCTCCTTGCGGGGCTGATGTATACGCTCGCCGACCATTTTGGAAGCCGTGGCCGGACAAAGCTGCGGCTTCACAAGTTTCAATCGGGCCGGCGCGTTCGCTTAGATTGCGGGTTTCCGCACGAACGCCTGCGCCCCCGCAAGATCAGGACGAATGCGATGAAAGCCGACATCCATCCCGACTACCACATGATCAAGGTCGTCATGACCGACGGCACCGAGTACATGACCAAGTCCACCTGGGGCAAGGAAGGCGATACGATGAACCTCGATATCGACCCGACCACCCATCCGGCCTGGACAGGCGGCCACCAGAACCTGGTCGACCGCGGCGGCCGCGTGTCGCGCTTCAAGAACAAGTATGCCAACCTGGGCATCTGATTTTTCCACCTCACGGCGGAAATGGAAAACCCCGGCTCCCGCGAGCCGGGGTTTTTTCGTGTGGCGGCAACGCGAACCATTGGCGTTGTCGAGAATGGGAACCGCCGCATTTGAGACTCTTTAACCCGCTTGTGAGAACACTACCGAAGGCACATATCCGGGAAACGGAGCTTGATCAGGCAAGGTTAGCAAATGAATGGACGTCATCTGTTCAATCTGGCCAAACCGGTGATCAAGGTCATCGTTGCGGTGAATGCCGTTCTGCCGCGCTTCATGTTCTCGGCCACCTGGCCTCTTCTCGAACTCGTGCCGTGGAAGCTCGGTATTGCCCTGCGATATCTCTGGGCGAAGAGGCTGGCCAAGACTTGCGGGGAAAACGTGGTCTTCGAAACCGGCGTGCGCGTGACCTACTGGGAGGAGATCGAACTCGGCTCCAACGTCTCCATATTCGAAACCTGCTATCTCGACGCCAAGGGCGGCATAAGGATCGGCGACAACGTCTCCATCGCGCACCAGAGCTCGCTGATCAGCTTTGACTTCGATGTCAGCGATCCGGGTGTCCCCATGAAATACGCGCCGATGCGCAAGCAACCCATCGAGATCGGCGACGACTGCCTGATCTTCTCTGGGGTGCGCGTTTTCGCCGGCGCGAAACTGGCACCACGGACAATCATTGCCGCCAATGCGGTCGTCCGCGCCGGCGAGTACAAGCCTGGCCTGTATGCCGGCATGCCTGCGGTCTGGAAGAAGGCGGTCTGACGTTCGTTCGCCGGCTTACGCCGCGCTGAGCTTGGCCATGGTTTCCTCGTCCATCTCGAAATTGGCGTAGACGTTCTGCACGTCGTCGTCATCCTCGAGGCGGTCGATCAGCTTCATGATGGATTCGGCGCGGTCAGCATCCACCGGCGTCGAGGTCTGCGGCTTCCAGACCGGCTTGACCGACTCCGCCTCGCCCAGCGCCGTTTCCAGCGCGGCCGACACGTCGCCGATATCCTCGAAGGCACAGGTGATCGTGTGGCCGCTCTCTTCTGACACCACATCCTCCGCACCCGCCTCGATGGCCGCTTCCATCACCGTGTCGGCGTCGCCGGCTTCCGGCTTGTAGAAGATCTCGCCCACCCGGTCGAACATGAAGGCCACCGAGCCGGTTTCGCCCATAGCCCCGCCGGCCTTGGTGAAGGCGGCGCGCACATTCGAGGCGGTGCGGTTGCGATTGTCGGTCAGTGCTTCCACGATGACGGCAATGCCGCCCGGACCGTAGCCCTCGTAGCGGACTTCCTCGTAGTTCTCGCCGTCACCGCCCGAAGCCTTGTTGATCGCCCGCTGGATATTGTCCTTGGGCATCGATTCCGCCTTCGCGTTCTGGATCGCCAGGCGCAGGCGCGGGTTCATGGCGGGATCGGGCATGCCCATCTTGGCTGCCACGGTGATCTCGCGTGCGAGCTTGGAAAAGATCTTCGACCGCGCCGCGTCCTGGCGGCCCTTGCGGTGCATGATGTTCTTGAACTGGCTATGACCGGCCATGACACTCCCGTCGGAATCTGCTCGAATGACGCTTGGATGGCGTGCCTTATAATCCAAACAGGGCGCTCTAGGAAACACCCGGACCGGGATTTTCGGCCCGGAAACGAAAGGCCGGCCGGCATGAGAACCGTGAAACTGCCCCGCTTTCCCGTCGAGGGTGGCTGCCAGTGCGGGAGGCTGCGTTACCGCCTGACCGCGAAGCCGCTCATGTTCTACCTGTGCCATTGCACCGAATGCCAGCGCCACACCTCCTCGGCCTTCGGCGAAAGCCTGCGCTGCCGCAGTGCCGATGTCGAACTCTCCGGACCTCAACGGACAGTCACGCGCGCCGCCGAATCCGGCCGCATCCGCGAGGGTGTCTTCTGCCCGGACTGCGGCGTGCGCGTCTGGCACGGCTCCAGGGGCATGGACATCGGCAACATCAAGGCCGGTACCCTGGACGACACCTCCTGGCTCGTTCCCGCCGGCCATATCTGGACCCGGTCGAAACAGCCCTTCGTGGTGATCGCGGACGATGAACTGTCCTGGCAACAACAGCCCGGTGACGGCTACGAGGCCATCCGCAAACGATGGGAGGAAATGACGGCCTGAGCGCCGCGCGGCCATGGATTCAGCCGATCACGCGGGCGTGATCGCTCCGGCCTTGCCGGCCGGCCCTCCCCGGCCTAGCCTTTTCGAAGCCGGGGAAACCAACCAGCCGGGGAACAAGACATGCGTGCCTTGACCTGCCTTTCCTTCGACAGCCCGCGCCGGACCTTCATGGCCGCCGCCCTTGCCGCACTCGCCGCCATCGCCATGCCCGGCCAGGTGCGTGCCCAGTCCTCGCCGGCACCGTCCAAGTGCATGGCCATCGCCAACGACCTGCGCCAGCACGATGGCCTCGTGCGCTACGCCTCGCTCACACCCTCCTGGCCCGTGCAATACGAACCCGGCAAGGTGACGATCACCTATGCGGGTCATTCCACCTATGTCATCGAGACACCGGGCGGTGTGCGGGCCGCGACGGACTTCTCCGGCTATCACGGCTACGATCCGCTGCCGCGCGTCGTCACCATGAACCGGGCGCACTCGACCCACTACACGATGAACCCCGATCCCGGCATCGAACATGTCCTGCCGGGCTGGAACACCGATGGCGACGGACCGGCCGAGCACCGCGTCGTGGTCGACGACCTTTACGTGCGCAACGTGCCGACCGACATCCGCATGGGCGATTACATGATGAAGGACGGCAATTCGATATTCATCTTCGAGGTCGCGGACCTGTGTATCGGCCACCTCGGCCATCTTCACCATGACCTGACCGACGCCCACTATGCCGCGATCGGCAGGCTGGACATTCTCATGGTGCCGGTCGATGGCGGGCTCACGCTTTCCCATGACGCCATGGCCGAGATCGTGCGGCGCCTGCAAAGCTCCATTGTCCTGCCCATGCACCGCCGCTACACGACCATCGAGCGTTTCCTGTCGCGCGTGCGCGGCGATTTCGCGGTGGAATTCCGCGATACCGAATCGATAACGGTCTCCATCCGCGACCTGCCGCGCCAGGCAACCATCATCGTGCTCAAGGGGGTGTGAACGGGCCTACCAGAAGTCCGGCACGGTCTCGGCCAGACGCGGCCCGATCCTGAGCGGCGCGATCCGTTCGCAAAGCCCGGTGCTGTCGGAAATGTCGAGGCCGACGCCGCAGATCGTCGCCGGGCCATTGGCGGCCTCGAAGCGGCCTTTCGGCACCTTTGACAGGAACCGGTTGAGCGGTTCCTCCTTGTCCATGCCGAGGGAGGAATCGTAGTCGCCGCACATGCCCGCATCCGACAGGTATCCCGTGCCATTGGCAAGGATCTGGTGATCGGCCGTCGGGCAATGGGTATGCGTGCCGACGACGAGGCTGGCCCGCCCGTCGACGAAATGGCCGAAACACATCTTTTCGCTGGTCGCCTCGGCATGGAAGTCGAACACGACCGCATCGGCCTGCTCGCCCAGAGGGCAATGTTCCAGCACCTGCGCCCCGGCATTGAACGGATCGTCGAGTTCGGGATGCATGAAGACGCGGCCCATCACGTTGGCGACCAGCACGCGCGCGCCGTTGCGCGCCTCGTACAGCCCGGTTCCGCGCCCGGGCGTGCCGAGCGGATAATTGACCGGGCGAAGGAAACGGTCCTCGCGCGAGGCGAAGGAAAGTGCCTCGCGCTGGTCCCAGACATGGTTGCCCGTGGTCACAACGTCGGCGCCCGCCTCGATCGTCTGGCGGAAGATATCCTCGGTGATCCCGAAACCGCCGGCGGCATTCTCGCCGTTGACGATCACGAAATCGAGCCGGAAATCGGATATGAGGCCGGGCAGGCGGTCCCAGACCGCCGTGCGGCCGGTCCGGCCCACCATGTCACCTAGAAAAAGCAATCTCATGGCTGGCCATTATCAGGGCAGGACAAGAAGGCGCAAGCGCCTTGGCCCGGCCCCTGTGAACTTTGTCACACGGGCCACCGTTCCCGCCTGTCAACGCATATCCCCGCCGGCCTGCCGGACCTTGTCGAACGGGCGCAAGCCGCTTTCCGTCCACACCGCATCGAGCGGCACATCGTGCGCCTCCGCAGGAACGGCCTCGACCTCCTGGCAATCGAAGGCCATGCCGATGAGTCGCGGCCGGAGGCCGGCCGCGCGCAGCCCGGCAATCGCCCGGTCGTAGTAGCCCGCGCCGTAACCGATCCGGTTGCCGGACGCATCGAAGGCCGCCAGCGGCATCAGCATCAGGCCCGGATGCAGGCGTTCGGCCTCCGGTGGCGGGGCGAGCGTGCCAAACCCGTTGTCGATGAGCGGTGAACCGCGAACCAGGGCGCGAAATTCGATGGTCTGCCGGTCGATCATCGCCGGCACGCAGAGCCGCGCGCCGCGCGCCGCCAAAGCCATCATCAGCGGCCGGATGTCCAGTTCGGTCCGGATCGGAAGGAAGCCCGAGACCACTTCCCCCGGATCGAGGGCGACCAGTCCGGCCTCGTCCGAGAGCTTCATGGCCACCTCGATGCGGTAACCGGCATCCAGCTGGTCGCGGCGCGCCAGCGCCTCCATGCGCAACTGTTTCTTGATGGATTTCGTCTCGCTCATCGCCCGCTTATGCCGGGGCGGCGCCTTTTTGGCTAGCCGGGATGCGACACGGAAGGCCAAGGTGCGATCCACGGCGACCGATGGAAAGATTGATCCCGGGAACCTACAGCGTAGGTGGGCGCCGTATGACCAAGCCCACGGGCAAGACCAGGGACAGCTCCCTAGGAGATCAATAAGGCCCCGGG
Organism: Phyllobacteriaceae bacterium; assembly: GCA_002708825.1. Lineage (GTDB taxonomy): Bacteria > Pseudomonadota > Alphaproteobacteria > Rhizobiales > Rhizobiaceae > Zhengella. Next base: position 62,107 of record PAPF01000030.1, read on the forward strand.
GAAGTGTTATTCCTGTCGGGAAGCGCAGACCGCACACGCAATATAGGCCTGCGCAGGCCACTTCGCCAGTGGCGCCGCACGATGGCGCGCCGATTGTTCACAGATGAGCGAACACACTGTTCTCCAAGGATTTTTCTGTAAATCCGCACTCACGAAAATGCGACCGGACGATCACGAAAAGGTCGCTCTTCGTTGTTTTGCATGTGTTGGGCCCCCGCCCCATCTTCCACTCATCGGAACGCGGACAAGCCGCACCGGACCGGATCCCGGGAAGGGACATTGCGAAAGACGGGGCATCCTCCCAAGACCCCGGCCGCACCATGAAGAAGGAAGACCATCATGAAGAAGCTCATCATCGCCGCATCGCTCGTCGCCGCCGCCACTGGCATGGCCGCCGCCGAAAGCAGCGTTCTCTACACCGGCAACTACTCCGCCAGCGTCATCGAACAGTATGGCGCGCCCGGCGTCATGGCTTCCGGCGCCGTGAATTACGACATCGACCGCACCGCCACGGCGTCGATCACCGCACCGTCCGCCGCGAACAGCGGCAATTATTCCGCCAACGTCACCGCGTTCGACATCTACGGCCGCTGATCACCTTCAAGCAGCCTCATCAACCCATCACAGAAAGGACCAGAACCATGAAGAAGCTCATCATCGCCGCATCGCTCGTCGTCGCCGCCACCGGCATGGCCGCTGCCGAAAGCAACATTCTCTACACCGGCAACTACTCCGCCAGCGTCATCGAACAGTATGGCGCGCCCGGCGTCATGGCTTCCGGCACCGTGAATTACGACATCGACCGCACCGCCACGGCGTCGATCACGGCGCCGTCCGCCGGCGACCGCATGGTCCACGGCAAATATTCCGGCAATGTGTCGGCGTTCGACCTCTACGGCCGTTGATCGCCGATCCGGCACAGACCGGTGAAAGGCCCGCGCCCGGCGCGGGCCTTTTGCTGTCCGGCCCTTGCGGATGGCGGGCACGCTGCCTAATGTCGCCGCCTGCAGGACAAAGGAAAAAAGGCAAGGGAGCCCATGCGTTTCGAGGGAACCGAACATTACGTCGCCGACAAGGATCTGATGATCGCGGTCAACAGCGCCATCGCGCTCGAGCGCCCGCTTCTCGTCAAGGGCGAGCCTGGCACGGGCAAGACGGAACTCGCCAAGCAGGTGGCCGCCGCGCTCGGCCTCGATCTCATCGAGTGGCACATCAAGTCGACCACCAAGGCACAGCAGGGGCTCTACGAATATGACGCCGTCAGCCGCCTGCGCGACAGCCAGCTTGGCGACGAGCGGTTCAACGACATCCGCAACTACATCAAGCGCGGCAAGCTGTGGGAAGCCTTCCAGGCCGAACGCAAGATCGTCCTGCTGATCGACGAGATCGACAAGGCCGACATCGAGTTTCCCAACGACCTGCTGCAGGAACTCGACAAGATGGAGTTCCATGTCTACGAGACCGGCGAGACCGTGCGCGCCAAAGTCCGGCCCATCGTCATCATCACCTCGAACAACGAGAAGGAACTGCCGGACGCCTTCCTGCGCCGCTGTTTCTTCCACTACATCCGCTTCCCCGATGCCGAGACGCTGAAAAGGATCGTCGACGTGCATTATCCGGGGATCAAGCAGCGCCTCGTCTCCCAGGCTCTCAGCCAGTTCTACGAGATCCGCGACGTGCCCGGCCTGAAGAAGAAGCCGTCCACCTCCGAGGCGCTCGACTGGATCCGCCTGCTGGTCGCCGACGACGTCGACCCCGAAACCCTGCGCTCCGACCCGAAGAACGCATTGCCCAAGCTGCATGGCGCGCTGCTGAAGAACGAGCAGGACGTCCACCTTTTCGAACGGATGGCCTTCCTCGCCCGCCAGCGCGGCAACTGAGGCCATGGCCGCGCGGGCCAGCGCCGGCGGCCGGGTCCGCCCGCGCGAAACCGATCTCTACGAACCCGTCAAGGCCCTGCTGGAACGGCAGGGCTACACGGTCAAGGGCGAGATCGGCACCGCCGACATCGTCGCCAGGCGCGGCGGCGAGGATCCGGTGATCGTGGAATTGAAGGCCGGGTTTTCACTGAGCCTTTTCCATCAGGACATCGAGCGCCAGAAGATCACCGACCATGTCTATGTCGCCGTGCCGCGCGGCACCGGAGCGGCGTTTCACAAGGCAGTGAAGGCGAACATGGCGCTGTGCCGGCGGCTTGGCCTCGGCCTCATCACCATCCGCCTGGCCGACGGCTTCGCCGAGATCCGTCTCGATCCGTTGCCCTACAGCCCGCGCAAGTCGAAGCCGCGCAAGAGTCGCCTGCTCAGGGAGTTCGAACGGCTTGTCGGCGACCCGAATACCGGCGGGTCCGTGCGCAGCGCCATCATGACTGCCTACCGCCAGGACGCCCTGCTCTGCCTCGCGCATCTGGCATGCAACGGGCCAACCAAGGCCGCGCTCGTGGCCCGTGCGACCGGGGTGGAAACGGCCCGGCGCATCATGGCGGACAATCACTATGGCTGGTTCGAGCGGGTCGCGACCGGGATCTACGCCATGAGCCCGAAAGGGCGCGACGCGACCGGCCAGTCCGGTCCTACGCCGCCTCCATCCGCCTGAAGTCGGAAAAGGAGACGAGCCTCCGGGACGCCTCGTCCCACAGCGTCAGGCGGACGCATTTCAGGCTCTGCCAGAAGGTCAGGCGGCCCTTTTCACGGAATTCCGGATAGGCCTTCAGCACTTCGGGCAGGCGCCAGAAGGGCACGCGCGCCGCCAGGTGATGCACGTGGTGGATACCGATATAGCCGGTGGCCCACATCAGCGGCCGCGGCAGGTCGTAGAACGACGAACCGTCGAGGGCGGCGCGCTCGCGCTCCCATTCCGGTGCCCGTGCCCAGAAGGTCGGGTCGAACTGGTGCTGGATGTAGAACAGCCACACGCCGGCCACCGCGCCCATCAGGATCACCGGAAGGTGGACCGCCAGCATCACCTGCCAGCCGAAGGCGTACCAAAGCGAGCCGTGGAAAAGCAGGATCCCTGCATTGGTACCGAGCGCGGAAACCCAGGCTTCGCGCCGGTCGGTGAAGCCGGAAGGCCAGCGTTGCTGGACCAGGAACACATAGGCCGGCCCGATGACGAACATCACCAGCGGATGGCGGTAGGCGCGATAGGCAAGCCGGCCCCACAAACCGAGCGCGCGGTATTCCTCCGTCGTCAGCGTGCTGATGTCGCCGATGCCGCGCCTGTCGAGATTGCCGGAACCGGCGTGATGCAGGTTGTGGCTGTGGCGCCAGTAGCCATAGGGCGTGAAGGTCAGCACACCGAGCAGCCTGCCGACGCGGTCGTTGAGAGCCGCCGTGGTGAACAGCGAACCATGGCCGCAATCGTGCTGGATGATGAACAGGCGCACCAGCATGAGCGCCGCAAGCGGCAGAAGCGGCAGCGACAAGACCCAGTACCCGCCAGCAAAAAGCAGCGCAGCGGCCAGCCATAGGACGGCCAGGAGTCCGAGCGTCAATGCCAGTTCGCGGAAACCGCGCCTGTCATCGGCTTGTGCGAACGGCCGCAAGCGGCCGCTCCAGCGCTTTGTATCCTTCATGGTCCTCCCCGTCCGCCCAGTGGCGGCAAAGCCTGATGATCTTGTTTTCTGCCCGGTAAACGTTTTTTCCGACAAAAGCGAGGCCAACTGTTGTCGCACTTGCGGCAAATGACGTGGCAGATTGACCCTTTCGGCGCCAGGCGCTAGTTTCGCCACCGTGGTGATTTGGCCGGCCGGCTTGCAGCCACGTAAAACAACTCGCTAAAAGGGCCGCGGACAGCAGGAGCGTCACGGAACCGGCAGCGAAACCTTTGCGGCCGGTCATTCGAGTTCTGGAGTCCGACCATGCCGATCCGCATTCCCGATGCCCTCCCCGCCCGCGATGTCCTCGTGCGCGAAGGCGTGTCCGTCATGAACGAATCATCCGCGATTCGCCAGGACATCCGGCCGTTGCAGATCGCGCTTCTGAACCTGATGCCCAACAAGATCCGCACCGAGACCCAGATTGCCCGTCTGATCGGCGCCACGCCGCTTCAGATCGAGTTCTCGCTGGTGCGCGTGAGCGGCCACACGCCGAAGAACACGCCGGCCGATCATCTGATTTCCTTCTACCAGACCTGGGAGGAAGTCCGGCACCGCAAGTTCGACGGCTTCATCATCACCGGCGCGCCCATTGAACTCCTGCCCTTCGAGGACGTGGCCTACTGGGAGGAAATGGAAGCCATCTTCGACTGGACGGTGACCAACGTCCATTCCACCTTCAACATCTGCTGGGGCGCCATGGCCGCCATCTGGCACTTCCACAAGGTCCCGAAATACGCCCTGGAAAAGAAGGCGTTCGGCGTCTACCGCCACAAGAACCTCAATCCCGTCTCGCCCTATCTCGCCGGCTTTTCGGATGATTTCCAGATCCCGGTCTCGCGCTGGACAGAGGTGCGCAAGGCCGACCTGGAAGGCAAGAACGGCCTGGAACTGCTGATGGACAGCCCCGACACCGGCCCCTGCCTTATATCCGAGAAGGCCGGCAACAGGCTCTACATCTTCAATCACATCGAATACGATTCGACCTCGCTGAAGGAAGAATACGAGCGCGATGTCGCCGCGCATGTGCCGATTTCCGTGCCGCACAACTATTACCCGGACGACAATCCGGCCAACCAGCCGCTCAACCGCTGGCGCTCCCACGCCCATCTCCTTTTCGGCAACTGGATCAACCAGGTCTACCAGACCACTCCCTTCGACATGGATGACATAGGCCGCGACAGGCAATGGCTGTGACCGTGAGGATGTGATGACGCAGAACCCGGGACTGACGATCCGGCCGCTGGAAGCCGGGGACGAAGCGCAATGGCGCCGGCTCTGGACGGCCTATCTTGATTTCTACGAGACAGCCGTGGGCGAGGAGGTGTACCGCTCGTCCTTCGAACGCATGCTGCGGGGCAATGCCGGGGCGCCGGGCGAGTTTCGCGGCCTTCTGGCGCTCAAGGACGGTAGTCCCGTCGGCCTCGTCCATTTCCTGTTCCACCGCCACGGCTGGAAGATCGAGGACGTCTGCTATCTGCAGGACCTCTATGCCGATCCGCAGGTGCGCGGCACCGGTGTCGGCCGCGCGCTCATCGAGGCTGTCTATGCCGCCGCCGACGAGCAAGGGTGTCCGTCGGTCTATTGGTTGACGCAGGAGTTCAACCATGAAGCCCGCAAGCTCTACGACCGCATCGCCACGGTGACGCCCTTCATCAAGTATGCGCGCTAGGCCGCCTGCCGGAATGTCATCTGGCGGCATGGCACGGGACGTCCCGTTAACCATTTGTTAACCATGGTTAACCTATCCATCAGGTAAGAGAATCTTTACCTGGATGACCAGAGTGTTAACCGGCACGACCCAAGCCATTCGCCTCAAGGGACGCTCGTTCCTGGCCATCGTCCTGAGCCCGGAACTGCCGCTCGGCGACTGGCTCGAGCGTTTCGACGCGCTCGCTTCCCGTTCGGCGGGTTACTTCCTCAAGCGCCCCGTCATGCTCGACGTGACCGGCATGGAGATTGACGGCGCAACGTTGCGCGATCTCGTCACGCGGTTGGCCGACAGGAATGTCCGCATCATGGGAATCGAGGGGGCCGGCGAGACCGAACTCGGGCCGGACCTTCCGCCCGCGATGAGTGGCGGCCTGCCGGCTTCGGGTATTGACGGCCTCGAAGAAGCAGGCACGGCGTCGGGCGAAGGGACAGCTCCAGCCATGGCTCCCGCGCTCATGGTCACCGAGCCGGTGCGTTCCGGCCAGGCCCTGGTCAGCGATGGCGACATCACCATCATCGGTTCCGTCGCTTCTGGCGCCGAGGTCATCGCGGGCGGTTCCGTCCACGTCTACGGCACGTTGCGCGGACGCGTGATGGCCGGATCGGGCGGCGATGGCCGGGCGCGCATCTTCTGCCGCCGGCTGGAGGCCGAACTCGTCGCGATCGCCGGATATTACCAGACCTCCGAGGATCTGGATCCCGGCCTGCATGGCCAGCCCGTGCAACTCTGGCTGGAAGGCGAAAGCATATTGGCGCAGCGATTCAACTGAACCCGGCTGGGTTCGAAGAGGGAGAACGGAATGGGCAAGGTGATCGTGGTCACGTCCGGCAAGGGCGGGGTGGGCAAGACAACGTCGACGGCGGCGCTCGGCGCGGCCCTGGCGCAGAACGGCGACAAGGTCGTCGTGGTGGATTTCGACGTGGGCCTGCGCAATCTCGACCTGGTCATGGGCGCCGAGCGGCGCGTCGTCTACGACCTGATCAACGTGATCCAGGGCGAGGCGAAGCTGGCGCAGGCGCTGATTCGCGACAAGCGCCTCCAGTCGCTCTACCTGCTGCCGGCCTCGCAGACCCGCGACAAGGACAAGCTGACGGCCGAAGGCGTGGAGAAGGTGATCACCGCGCTGAAGAGCGCCTTCGACTGGGTCATCTGCGACAGCCCGGCCGGGATCGAGCGCGGCGCAACGCTGGCCATGCGCCATGCTGACGCTGCCATCGTCGTCACCAATCCGGAGGTGTCGTCGGTGCGCGATTCCGACCGCATCATCGGCCTGCTCGACTCCAAGACGGTCAAGGCGGAAGCCGGCGAGCGCGTCGAGAAGCACCTGCTCCTCAACCGCTACGACCCCAACCGGGCTGCCAGCGGCGACATGCTGAATGTCGACGACGTGCTCGAGATCCTGTCGATCCCGCTGCTGGGCATCATCCCGGAGAGCCCGAACATCCTGCGCGCCTCCAACATCGGCTCGCCCGTGACCCTGTGCGATGCGTCCAGCACCACCGCGCAGGCCTATTTCAACGCCGCGCGGCGGCTGGCCGGCGAGGCGGTTCCGGTGACCGTCCCCGGCGAGAGGCGCAGTTTCTTCGAGAAGATCTTCGGAAGGAAGGCTGCATGAAAATCCTGGGCTTTTTCCGGAAGCGGGCGTCCGCCTCGGCGGCGCGGGAACGGCTTCAGATACTCCTTGCCCACGAACGGGCATCCGTCAGCGGTTTCGATCTCGTCGCGGTCCTGCGCGAGGAAATCCTCGCCGTGATCGCCAAGCATGTTCAGGTCGACAGCCGTCATGTGCGCGTCAAGATGGAACGCGGCATGCCGGTCTCGACCCTCGAGGTGGATGTCGAGATTCCCTTCGACGCGCGCGCACGGGCGGCTTGACCGCCCGGCATCAAGGTTCATGCGCCCCCGGGCGGAGGAAGGCATGGCAGGGCCCCGGACAGATGCTGTCCGGGGCCTTGGTTTTTCCGGGCGGCGGGCGATGCCGGATGCCGGTTCAGTCCACCCCTTCCAGGTCCAGCACCAGTTCCGGCCGCTTCTCGATCAGCGAGAGCAGCTTGCGCGCCGGACCGGTCGGATAGCGCCGCCCCTGCTCCCAGTTGCGCAGCGTGGTGACCGGAATGCCGAGCTTGGTGGCGAAGCCTTCCTGCGTCAGCTTCAGCTTCTTGCGCAGCTTGGCCACATCAGGCACCTCGATCTCGAAGGTGTGGACGGTGACCTTCGAATCATCGCCCTTGAACCACATGTAGGCTTGCTCAAGTGACTCCGCGAGATCGGCAGCTTCCTGTTCCGGTGTCTTCAGTCTCTTGATAGCCATGGTCAAAATCCGAACAGTCTCTTGATGCGGTTGATATGATCGATCGCGTCCATCGCCTTGCGCAACAGGTTGGGCGCGGCTGGTGACGGAGGCCGCGCCGTCAGGAACACAACCCTTGAGATGTCGTCACTCAGGGCATAGGTCAATTCCAGGCCTCCTGTCGTCCAGCGGCGCAATCCCTGTTCCCCGTGAACCGGCTTGCCGATGACCGGGTCGGACTGAACCTGTGCGAACGCACGCAGCCTGTTCTTCCTCTCCAGCCCGTACATCGCACAATCGAGCTTGAAGCGCTCGGTCTCCGCGATCTCGATCCTCAGTGTCATGCACAGGCCCATCATATACGCCATTGGCGCAGTAACTTCAATGGCAATCTACGCCATTGGCGCAGAAATACGCATCCCTCAAGGCTTGAAAAAAGGTTGTCCTGAAAGAATGCGGCAACCAGAATATGCAACATGAAACGGGCTGACAAGGCGTTCCGCGCGCACTATTCTCCCTCCCATGTTCATACCCTTCTTCCTTGAACTCAAGGCCGCCAAGATCCCCGTTTCCCTGCGCGAGTTTCTCTCGCTTCTCGAAGGCATGGAAGCCGGGCTTGTCACCTATGACGTCGAGGGCTTCTATTATCTCGCCCGCACGGCACTGGTGAAGGACGAGCGCTATATCGACCGTTTCGACCAGGTTTTCTCCCATGCCTTCAAGGGTGTCGAAGCGGTCTCGGGCGAGGGCGCGGTGGACGTGATGAACCTGCCGGAGGAATGGCTCCGCCGGCTGGCCGACAAGCACCTCACCGACGAGGAAAAGAAGCTGGTCGAAAGCCTGGGCGGCTTCGAAAAGCTGATGGAGACGCTGAAACAGCGGCTGGAGGAACAGAAGGGCCGCCACCAGGGCGGCTCCAAGTGGATCGGCACGGCCGGAACCTCGCCTTTTGGCGCCTATGGCTACAACCCCGAGGGTGTGCGTATCGGCCAGCATGAAAGCCGGCACCGCCGCGCCGTGAAGGTCTGGGACAAGCGCGAATTCAGGAATTTCGACGACGGCGTCGAGATCGGCACGCGCAACATCAAGGTCGCGCTCAAACGCCTGCGCCGCTGGGTCCGCGAGGGGGCAGAGGAGGAGTTCGACCTGCCCGGTACCATCCGCGCCACCGCCGAGCACGGCTATCTTGACCCGCAGACACGGCCCGAACGGCGCAACGCCGTCAAGCTCCTGATGTTCTTCGATGTCGGCGGCTCCATGGACGACCACATCCGCGTCGTCGAGGAACTGTTCTCAGCCGCCCGCGCCGAATTCAAGCACATGGACTATTTCTACTTCCACAATTGCCTCTACGAGGGCCTGTGGAAGGACAACCGCCGGCGCCATTCCGAGGTCATGCCCACCTTCGACGTGCTCCACAAGTACGGACCCGACTACAAGGTGATCTTCGTCGGCGATGCGTCCATGAGCCCCTACGAGATCGCCTATGCCGGCGGGTCGGTGGAGCACTGGAACGCCGAGCCGGGCGCCGTCTGGCTGCAACGCGCGCTGGCGCAATGGCCGAATGCCGCATGGATCAACCCGGTACGCAAGGCCCATTGGGACTACACCCATTCCATCCGCATGATCCGCGACATCTTTTCCGACCGCATGTATCCCCTCACCCTCAAGGGTCTCGAGGAGGCAACCCGGCAGCTCAGCCGCAAGCACTGAACCGCGGCCGGGCTGCGTTTCACCTGCCGCAGCCTGTCCGGTTCGCCGCTATTGCATAACATTCGAATATGACGCTAGACGGTGAGCCGACCTCAGCCGGGGAATGCCGTTCGTCATGAAATACCGCTCGGAAATCGATGGGCTGCGCGCATTCGCGGTCGTCCCCGTCATCCTGTTTCACGCCGGCGCTTCCGTTTTTTCCGGAGGCTATGCCGGCGTCGACGTCTTCTTCGTCATCTCGGGCTATCTCATCGCCGGCATCCTGATCGACGACATGGAGGCTGGCCGGTTCTCGATCTGGCGGTTCTACGAGCGGCGCATCAGGCGCATCGCGCCGGCGCTGGCCGTGGTCGTGATGGCCTGCATCCCTTTCGCCTGGATGTGGATGTTTCCCTCCGACTTCAAGTATTTCGGCCTTGCCGCCGGGGCCGCGGCCATATCGCTGAGCAATTTCGTCTTCTGGCAGCGCGCCGGCTATTTCGACACGGCAGCCGAACTCAAGCCCCTGCTTCACACATGGAGCCTTGGCGTCGAGGAACAGTTCTATCTCCTCTTCCCGCTGCTTCTCCTGGCCTTCTGGCGCCTTGGCTGGCGGCGTTTCGGTGCAATCCTGCTGGCGATTTGCGTGGTCAGCCTGATCCTCGCCGAGGCCACGGTCAGGCGATGGCCCGATGCTGCCTTCTACCTGCCCCATACACGGATCTGGGAACTGGGCGCGGGCGTTCTGTGCGCCATTGCCGAACGCAAGACGCGATTGCCGAACATCCCGCTCGCCGGACTCGCCGGTCTCCTTGCCGTGGCTCTTTCCATGGTCATGCTGGGACGCTCCACGCCATGGCCGTCGCTGTGGACCCTGCTGCCGGTGGGCGGCACGGCATTGGTCATCCTGTTCGCCCGCGCCGGCACGCCGGCCGCGCGCATCCTTTCCTTTTCGCCCTTCGTCTGGATCGGTCTCGTCAGCTACAGCGCCTATCTGTGGCACCAGCCCCTGTTCGCCTTCGCCCGCATTCGCAGCGCCGGCGATCCGCCGGCCTGGATCATGGCCGCGCTCTGTGCCGCCACTTTCATCCTCGCTTTCGCAAGCTGGCGCTACGTCGAGAAGCCCTTCCGCAACCCGGCGAGCCGGCTCTACGGCAACCGCCGCACGGTTTTCGCCGGGGCGGGCGTGGCGATCGCCCTGTTTGCCGGCTTCGGCCTGACGGCGATCGCCACCGAAGGCCTGCCTGGACGTCTGCCACCCGATCTGCGGGAACTGGCAACGCTGCATGCGCGTGAAAGCGCGGCGCTCGCACCTTGCCGCCTGCTCGATCCGGCTGTCGATATCGAGGCCCGTACCTGCGTCTTCGGCCAGGAAGGAAAACCGCCGGCCTTCGGGCTGCTGGGCGACAGCCACGCCATGGGAATAGCCCGGACGCTCGGTGCGAAACTCGGTGAACAGGGCGCCGCCATGCGCCAGTTGACCTATCCCGGCTGCATGCCTGTCCTCGGCCTGCGCCGCGCCGCCGACAACAACAGGTGCGTGGAGTTCAACCAGGGCTACGCCGACTATCTCGAAGGCGACGGGACGCCCGAAACCCTGATCATCCTCGCCCACTGGGCCCTCTACGTGAACGGCATCCAGTACGACAATGGCGAAGGCGGCAAGGCGCGCGGCCCGGAAGGCTTCTATATTCCCGTCGATGAACCCGACAACTTCCGCTGGAGCCCGAACCGCCTGCGCGCCCTGCAAGCCGCGCTGGACCGGACCATCCGCCGTCATCTCGATGCCGGAAAGCGTGTCGCGCTCGTCTATCCCGTACCCGAAGCGGGTTGGGATGTGCCCGCGAAACTGGGCGCGGACCTGCTCAACGGCGTGCGAAACGGGCAATCGCTATCGACAAGCTACGAACGCTTCCTGGAACGGGTGCGCCCGGTCCATGCCCTCTTCGACGCCGTTCCGGCCGATCCCGGCCTCATTCGCATCCGGCCTGAGGAAGTCTTCTGCGACATGCAAGCGGACGGGCGCTGCCAGCTGGTCCTGGACGGCAAGCCCGCCTATCACGACGAACACCACCTGTCCGGACCGGGTGCGGACCTCTTGTCCGGCCACATCGTCCGCCGGCTCAAGGAAAAGGGCTGGCTCTGAAAGAACCAGCCCTTTCACGGGGAATACCGGTTCGGGAAGAACGCGTCACGCCATGCCGAGCGCGGCCTTGTAGAGTTCCAGCATGGCTTCCTGCTCCTGGCGCTCGTTGGCATCCTGCTTGCGCAGCCGCACGATGGTGCGCAGCGCCTTGGTGTCGAAGCCGTTGCCTTTCGCCTCGGCATAGACATCCTTGATGTCGTCGGAAATGGTCTTCTTTTCTTCCTCCAGCCGCTCGATGCGCTCGATGATCGAGCGAAGCTGGCCGGCGGCTACGGTTTCGGATTCGGCTGTGATGTCGTCCACGGGAAATCTCCGGATGGTTTGCCCGACAGGGTGCAAGGGGGAATCGCGGGCAGTTCAGGTGGCCCTGTCGATGCCGCAGCCGGACGGCTTGGTCAAGCACCGGCGTGACGCCATGTGGAAACCGGGGAAAGTCGCCGGTCAGTGATCCTTCGGCCGGTTGACCTCGAAGTCGGCCAGTTGCTTGGCACTGGCCTGGCCCTGGTGCTTCGCCTTCCAATCATCATAGGGCATGCCGTAGATGATCTCCCGGCTTTCATCCTTGCCGAGATCGATTCCGGCATCGCGCGCGGCATCCAGATACCAGTTGGAAAGGCAGTTGCGGCAGAACCCCGCCAGGTTCATCAGGTCGATGTTCTGCACATCGGTGCGCTCGCGCAAATGGCTGACGAGACGGCGGAAGGCGGCGGCTTCCAGGTCACGCTGCTGGCTCTCGCTCAACTTGCTCATGAGGGCTCTCCCTTTTCCACCGATCCGGTTCGCGAACCGTAATGGCGCGCCACATGGATATCGGGCAGCCGGTTGATCGCGTCAAGCATCGGTGCCATGCGGTTGGCCCATTCCTCCTGCCCCGTCTCGTCGGCGATCAGGTCCTGCCGGATCTCGATCAGCAGATGGGCAAAGCCCGGCCGGATGGCGTGGGTATACATCGTGTCGCCCTTCAGTGCGCCGTCATAGGGTTCGTTGTCGCCCACGATCAGGCCGGGCTCGGCGCAAAGCATCTCCATCAGCGGGCGCACGGCCCGGTCGTCGCTGTCCCACAGGATGCCCGCGTGCCATGGCCGCGCCCGGCCCTGCATTTCCGGCGTGAAGGAATGGATGGAGACGATGAACGGCGCATTGCCCGGCCCCTTGCGCTGGACCGCGGCGATGCGCTCCCACACCGCTGCATGGTAGGGCCTGTAGAAATGCGACAGGCGCCGTTCCCGCTCCGCGTCGCTCATCGGGTAGTTCCCCGGAATGATCGTGCCGTCATAGAGTTGGCGGATCAGCGTGGGATCGTCGGCACCGCGATTGGGATCGATCAGCAGGCGCGAGAAGCCGGCCATCACCGCCGGGGCTCCGAGCAATGTGGCGAGCTTGCGCGTCACCGCCTCGACCCCGATGTCATAGGCGATGTGCCGCTGGAACTCCCATTCCGGCAGCCCGAGCGAACCGTATTCGGCCGGCAGGTCGCGCCGGGCATGGTCGGCGACAAGCACGAGGCCGAGGCTGTCATCGCCTTCAATCGTGACAAAGGTTTCAAAACGTCGGGGAGCGGTCATGGCAGGGGCAGGGCGGCCGGGCGGCCGCATCCATTCGCGGGGTTGACGGACAGGCGGGACATTTGCGCCCCTTTCTAAACAAACTTGCGGCCAAGAAGTAGGCTGCGTTGACATGCCCGTCCACATTTCCCAAAAAAGAACGGCGGTTGGCGCTATGCAACACGGTGTGACCCTTCGCGGGCGGGTACAGGTCAGGCAATGAGATCGGCGGCTTTTCGGGGGGGTGCTTCGGCGGCGATCTGGGCCGCGGCCACCTTTATGGCGTCCCTGGCGATGACCGGCCAGGCGCGTGCCGACTTCCGCGTGTGCAACGCCACGCAGAACCTCGTCGGCGTGGCCATCGGATACCGCGCCGCCTCCGGCTGGATCACCGAAGGCTGGTGGCACATCGAGGCGTCCAGCTGCAAGACGCTTGTTGAGGGGGACCTGTCCTCGCGCTACTACTATCTCTATGCGGAGGACGCCGAGCGCGGCGGGCGCTGGGACGGGCCGATCACCATGTGCGTCGCCGACAAGGAGTTCAAGATCGTCGGCATCAACGACTGCTTCGCCCGTGGCTTCCAGCGCGCCGGATTCCAGGAATACGACACCGGAGAGCAGGCAAACTGGATGGTGCAATTGACCGACGAACCCGCCATCCCGACCACGCCCGGCACCGCGCCGAGCAACTGACCCCCGCGCTTTGCCCGTCATATGGATGTCGCCAATCCGGTTGACCCTGTTCGCCGCTTCAATTAAAACGATTTAAACTTCAATGTCCGGATGGAATTCATGGATAGCGTGAGACGAAACCGCAAGGCCAAGGTCGTGGCAACGCTTGGCCCGGCCTCCTCGTCGAAGGAAATGATCGAGAAACTGAGCCGCGCAGGCGCCGATGTCTTCCGCATCAACATGAGCCATGCGAGCCATGACCTGATGCGCGATCTCGTCGCGCGGATCCGGGATGTCGAGGCCTCTGTCGGACGTCCCATCGCGATCCTGGGCGACCTTCAGGGGCCAAAGCTGCGCGTCGGCCTGTTCGCCGAGGGCAAGGTTGCGCTTGAACCCGGCCAGACATTCATCCTCGACAACAATCCCGAACCCGGCGACGCCAGCCGCATTCACCTGCCCCATCCCGAGATCCTTGCCTCCGTCGAGCCCGGCCACCGCCTGCTGGTCGACGACGGCAAGCTGCAATTGAAGGCCGTCTCCACCGAACCGGGCAGAATCACCTGCACCGTGGTCACCGGAACGAGGATTTCCGACCGCAAGGGCGTTTCGCTGCCGGACACGGACCTGCCCGTCGGCGCGCTGACCGACAAGGACCGGTCCGACCTGCAGGCCCTGCTGGAAACCGGCGTCGACTGGATCGCTTTGTCCTTCATCCAGCGCCCGGAAGACCTGGCCGAAGTGCGCAAGATCGCCCGCGGCCGCGCCGGCATCCTCTCCAAGATCGAGAAGCCGCAGGCCGTGCATCGCCTCGCCGAGATCATCGAACTGTCCGACGCCATCATGGTTGCCCGCGGCGATCTCGGCGTCGAGATGCCCATCGAATCGGTCCCCGGCCTGCAGAAGCAGATCACCCGCACCTGCCGGCGCGAGGGCAAACCGGTGGTCGTCGCCACGCAGATGCTGGAAAGCATGATCTCCGCCCCAGTGCCGACACGCGCCGAGGTATCCGATGTCGCCACGGCGCTTTTCGAGGGCGCCGACGCGGTCATGCTGTCGGCCGAATCGGCGGCCGGCGACTACCCGGAAGAGGCCGTGGCCATGATGGATTCCATCGCCCGGCAGGTCGAGCGCGACCCCACCTACCCCGGCATCATCGCTGCGCAGCGCTCCGAGCCCGAATCCACGGGCGCCGACGCCATTGCCGCCGCGGCCCGCCAGATTGCTGAAACGCTGAACCTCTCGGCCATCGTCTGCTACACCTCCTCGGGCACCACCGGCCTGCGCGCCTCGCGCGAGCGCCCCATGGTCCCCGTCATCGCCCTGTCGCCAATCCCGGAGACCGCGCGCCGCCTGACTCTTGCCTGGGGTTTGCACTGCGTCGTCACCGAGGATGCCCGCAACGAGGATGACATGGTCGACCGCGCCTGCTCGATCGCCTATCGCGACGGCTTCGGCAAGGCCGGCAGCCGCGTCATCATCACGGCCGGCGTGCCCTTCGGCACACCAGGGTCAACCAACATGTTGCGTATCGCCTATATCGGGTCGGACGGCCACGGCGGCGTCTGAGGCCTCCCTCCCTTCCTCTTCCGAGAGGATGACCTCGGCGAGGTTCGCCGCCCATGCGCGGTAGCCTGCGGCGCTCGCATGGAAGCCGTCATGCGAAAAGCCTTCCGGCTGCACATCCTGCAAGGCTGCGACAAGGCAGGCGCCGCGCTCGTTGCACAGCCGCCCGGCCTTGGCGTTGAAGGCATCGGCGCGGATGTCGAGAATGCGTGCCAGCACCCAGGGCATGGCCGGAACGCGGCGCATGTCGATCATTTCCGGCCAGTAGATGCGGGCATGCGGAAACCGCGTCCTGACCGCATAGACCAGCGTTCCGAAATCCCGCTTGAAGCGCGGCAGCGTGTGGAAATTCTTCATGTCGTTGGTGCCGAGCGACAGCACCACATGCGTCCAGTCGCGCGGCTCCACATGCGGCACGACATGGTCGCGCACCTGCGCCGCGACGGCGGAATTCGCCCCGGCGGCACGACAGGTCACGGGCCGTCCCGTCCGCTCGGCAAGCATGGCGGAAAGCTGTCCGGCCAGCGAGTCGGCGAACCGGTCCACGCCGACGCCTGCCGCGGAGGAATCGCCGATCACCAGCAGCCGGTACGGTTCACCGGTTCCCGCGATGGAGCCTTCCGGTCCGTCTTCTGGCGGGCTGAGCCGCTGCGTGCGCAACCGTGTGGCGATACCCTGCCAGGCGTAGACCGGGTAGAGCGGCCAGGTCATGAGCGGAGCCCAGGCGGGATAGCGCCGCGCCATGCCGGCCCCCTCAGTGCTTGAGCGCTTCCACGCCCGGCAGGGCCTTGCCTTCCATCCATTCCAGGAAGGCGCCGCCGGCGGTGGAAACATAGGTGAACTGGCCGGCCACGCCGGCATGGTTGAGCGCGGCCACCGTATCGCCGCCGCCCGCCACCGAGACGAGTTCGCCCGCGCTGGTGCGTTCCGCCGCCGCGCGGGCCGCTGCCACGGTCGCCGCGTCGAACGGCGTGATCTCGAAGGCGCCGAGCGGCCCGTTCCACACCACTGTCGCCGCCTTGCCGATCCACGACTTGATGTCTTCCACCGAGGCCGGACCGGTGTCCAGGATCATGGTGTCGGAGGGCACCGCATCCACGGAAACCACGCTGCTCTCGGCATTGGCGGCGAATTCCTTTGCCACCACCGCGTCGGTGGGCAGCACGATGGTCGAACCGGCCTTGTCGGCCGCCGCCATGATGGCGCGCGCCGTGTCGGCAAGGTCATGCTCGCACAGCGACTTGCCCACGTCCTTGCCCTGGGCGGCCAGGAAGGTATTGGCCATGCCGCCGCCGATCACGAGTGCGTCGACCCGGGTGACGAGGTTCTGCAACAGGTCGATCTTGGTGGACACCTTGGCCCCGCCGACAATGGCCACCACGGGGCGTGCCGGATTGCCGAGGCCCTTTTCCAACGCTTCCAGTTCGGCCTGCATGGTGCGCCCGGCATAGGCAGGAAGCTTGTGCGCCAGGCCCTCGGTCGAGGCATGGGCACGGTGCGCCGCCGAGAAGGCGTCGTTCACGTAGAGGTCGCCATTGGCCGCCAGCGCGTCCACGAAATCCGGCAGGTTCTTCTCCTCGCCCTTGTGAAAGCGGGTGTTCTCCAGCAGCAGGATGTCGCCATTGTTCATGCGCCCGATGGCGCCCTGCGCCTCCGCGCCCACCGTTTCCGGTTCGAAGACGACGCGCTGGTCGAGCACCTGCTCGATGGCCGGCGCAATCGGCCTGAGCGACATGTCGGGCACGGCTTCGCCCTTCGGCCGCCCGAAATGGGCCAGCAGGATGACCTTGGCGCCCTTGGCGGACAGCTCCGAAATGGTCGGCGCCACGCGTTCGATCCGGGTCGTGTCGGTCACCACGCCGTCCTTCACCGGAACGTTGATGTCCACGCGCACCAGTACTCGCTTGCCGGCGATATCGCCCATGTCGTCGATGGTCCTGAAGGCGGCCATGAAGTTCCCTCCGCTCACGTGTGGCTGAATTCCTGTCCCTAGCAGAAACCGCAATCGGCGCGCATGCGCAAGGCGCCCGGCAGGCTGTAGGGCAAATTATCGCGGGCGCGCGCCTTCATCACGGTTTCCCGCCGCACCCTCGCCGGGCGCGTGGCGGCAGGCCCGCCAGATGCAGCGCAGCCGCCAGGCAAGGCCGCCGGCAAGAGCCAGGACGAGGAGGATGGCGGCAAGCGTCTTCATCCCGGCATCCTTGCTCCGCCTCGACCACGCCTGCAAACGAAAACCGCCAGACCTTCCGGTCCGGCGGTCGTCAAGTCAGACGGTCGACTCACACCCGTCAGAGGAACTTCGCCATGGCGACGGCGGTGTCGCCCATGCGGTTGGAGAAGCCCCACTCGTTGTCGTACCACGACAGGATCGACACCAGCGTGCCGTCCATCACCTTGGTCTGGTCCATGTGGAAGATCGAGGAATGCGGATCGTGGTTGAAGTCGATGGAGACGTTCTTGGCCTCGGTATAGCCGAGCACGCCCTTGAGCGGGCCGTCCGCTGCCGCCTTGATCGCCGCGTTGATCTCGGCCACCGAAGTCGCCTTCTTCGCGATGAACTTGAGGTCCACGACCGAGACGTTCGGCGTCGGGACGCGCATGGCGAAGCCGTCCAGCTTGCCGTTGAGTTCGGGCAGCACGAGACCCACGGCCTTGGCCGCGCCGGTCGAGGTCGGGATCATGCTCATGGCGGCAGCGCGGCCGCGATAGAGATCCTTGTGCATCGTGTCCAGCGTCGGCTGGTCGCCGGTATAGGAATGGATCGTCGTCATCATGCCCTTCTCGATGCCGACGGCGTCGTGCAGCACCTTGGCCACCGGCGAGAGGCAATTGGTCGTGCAGGACGCGTTGGAAACGACGTGATCGTCAGCCGTCAGCGTGTCATGGTTGACGCCGTAGACGATCGTCTTGTCCGCGCCATCGGCCGGTGCGGAGACCAGCACGCGCTTGGCACCGGCTTCCAGGTGCATGGCTGCCTTGTCGCGCGCGGTGAAGATGCCCGTGCATTCCATCACGATGTCGACGCCCAGATCGCCCCAGGGCAGGTTCTTCGGGTCGCGCTCGGCCAGCACTTTGAAGCTGTCGCCACCCTCGATGCGGATCGTGTCGCCATCCACCGTAACGCTCTTGGGGAACTTGCCATGCACCGAGTCGAAGCGCATCAGGTGGGCGTTGGTTTCCACCGGGCCCAGGTCGTTGATGGCGACGATGTCGATGTCCTTGCGCCCGGATTCGTAAATGGCGCGCACGACATTGCGGCCAATGCGGCCAAATCCGTTGATGGCGATTCTCACGGTCATGTCAGGTATCTCCCGCAGGCTTCTTCAGGGCCGGGCACGGGCCGGCCGGTTCCGGTTGGATGGCAAGCGGCGGGCTGACCGCCGAAGCTGCCGTTTCTTAGCGGCGCGTGGTGCAAGAATCCAGATGGCTTGCGCCCTTTCAGGCTGCCTTTGGCGAAAAGACTTTCCCTTTCAATCGATAAAACCCGATCGCACCCGCGCAAGCGCCGTCCCGCGCTCCTCCGCCATGCAAAAAGGCCGCGCCGGGATTCGCTCCGGGCGCGGCCTCATGTCGCAGTTTTATTCGCTCAGCTGTGCCTGGCGAGCAGCTCCTGGGCCTTCTCTGCCACGGCTTCCGGCGTGATCCCGAAATGCTTGTAGAGCTCTTCGTAGGGGCCGGAGGCGCCGAAGGAGTCCATGCCGACGAAGCCGCCGTCCTCGCCGATGAACCGGTCCCAGCCCATGCGGATGCCCGCTTCCACCGCCACGCGCACCGGCGAGGAACCGAGAATGGCCTTGCGGTAGTCGGCGTCCTGCTTCGCGAAAAGCTCCATGCAGGGCACCGACACCACGCGGGTGGGAATGCCGCGGCCTTCCAGCAGCGTGCGTGCGTTGAGCGCGATCTCCACTTCCGAACCCGTGGCGAACAGCGAGACCCTGGCATCGTCGGACGCCGTCTGCAGTTCGTAGGCGCCGAATGCGCACAGGTTTTCATCCGCGTAATCGGTACGCACTGCCGGCAGGTTCTGGCGCGTCAGCGCCAGGGTCGATGGCGTATTGCGCGATTCCAGCGCGATCTGCCAGCACTCCGCCGTTTCCATCGCGTCTGCCGGGCGGAAGACCTGGTGGTTCGGGATGGCGCGCAGGGCAGCCAGGTGCTCCACGGGCTGGTGCGTCGGCCCGTCCTCGCCCAGGCCGATGGAATCATGCGTCATGACATAGACGACGCGCAGGCCCATCAGCGAGGACAGCCGCATGGCTGGCCGCGCATAGTCGGAGAACACGAGGAAGGTGCCGGAATAAGGGATCAGCCCGCCATGAAGGGCAATGCCGTTCATCGCCGCGGCCATGCCATGCTCGCGGATACCGTAGTGGATGTAGCGTCCGGAGAAATCGTCGGGCGTGACCGGCGCGGTCTGGCTCGTCTTGGTGTTGTTGGAGCCGGTCAGGTCGGCCGAGCCGCCGATGGTCTCGCTCACCGCGCCGTTGATGACTTCGAGCGCCATTTCCGAGGCCTTGCGGGTGGCCACCTTCGGGCGGTCCTGCGCCAGCTTGGCCTTGTATTCGCCGATGGCGGTCTCGAAGGCGCCGGGCAGGTCGCCGCGCATGGCGCGCTCGAACTCGCCGCGGATGGTGGCCTCGGCTCCGGCAAGGCGCTTTTCCCAGGCGGTGCGCGCCTTGGTGGAGCGCAGGCCGGCCAGCCGCCATGCGTCGAGCACGTCGGAAGGCACCTCGAAGGGTTCCGCGTTCCAGCCCAGCGCCAGGCGGGTGGCGGCGATTTCCTCGGCGCCAAGCGGCGAGCCGTGAACCTTGGCCGTGCCGGCCTTGTTGGGCGCACCGAAACCGATCGTCGTCTTGCAGGCGATCATGGTTGGCCGGTCGGAGCCGCGGGCCGCCTCGATGGCAGCGGCAATGGCGTCGGGATCATGCCCGTCCACGGCCATGGTTTCCCAGCCTGATGCCTCGAAGCGCTTGCGCTGGTCGGTGCTGTCGGACACCGAAACCGGTCCGTCGATGGAAATGCTGTTGTCATCCCACAGCAGGATCAGCTTGGAAAGCTTCAGATGGCCGGCCAGCGAGATCGCCTCCTGGCTGATGCCCTCCATCAGGCAGCCGTCGCCGGCCAGCACATAGGTATGGTGGTTGACGAGGTCGTCGCCGTAGCGCGCATTGAGCAGCCGTTCGGCCAGCGCCATGCCCACGGCGTTGGCGACACCCTGGCCGAGCGGACCGGTCGTCGTCTCGATGCCCGCGGCATGGCCGTATTCCGGGTGACCGGCGGTCTTGGAGCCGACCTGGCGGAAATTGCGGATTTCGTCGATCGTGATGTCCTCGTAGCCCGTCAGGTAAAGCAGCGAGTACAGGAGCATCGAGCCGTGGCCGGCCGACAGGACGAAACGGTCGCGGTCCGGCCAGCCGGGATGCTTGGGATCGTGGTTCAGGAACCGCGTATAGAGCACCGTTGCGATATCGGCCGCGCCCATGGGCAGGCCGGGATGGCCCGACTTGGCCTTTTCGACCGCATCCATGGAAAGGAAACGGATCGCATTGGCCATCCGGTCGTGTTTTTCGCGTGTGATCATGTGATTGCTGGTCCTTGCCGGCGGAAAACGGGAGCGTGTCCCTTCATTGGTCCGCATATGGCGCACGGTGCGCCGCCCCTCGGAGAAAAGCAGGCGCTACATATCAGGTGCGTATCGCGAGTCAACCGGACGGGGGCACGCCATGGCCTGGTCTCCACCGTTCGCCGGACTGCGAACGCGGCTTGCCGGCATGGCAAATCAGGGGATGACGAATGAAGCCGTGTTGACCTCGCCTTAATCCGGCCCGTAATCTTTCGCAGATAAACGGTTCACTTTCCGCCACGATTCGCCGCCCTCGCAGCGTGCCGAAAACGGACCCAAGGCCATGACGGGTGACGTGACACTCAAAGAAGCGATTGACCGGCTTTCAAGGGCGCTCGACACCCTTGAAAACGCGGTTGACGCGCGCCTTGAGAAGGAAGCCGATTTCGCCGAGGCCGAGGCGGAAGTGCAGCGCATGAATGCCGACCGCGCCCGCCTCGCCCAGGAACTGGACAGTTCCGAAGCCCGGGCCGAGCGCCTCGAACAGACGAACAAGGAGGTCTCGCGCCGCCTGGTCACGGCCATGGAGACCATCCGGGCCGTTCTCGACCGGTAATGACAGCGCGCGGACCGGCAAGGGAGGGGCCAGTGCCACAGGTTTCGGTGATCATCGACGGCAAGACCTACCGCATGGCCTGCGACGAGGGCCAGGAGGAGCATCTGGCCGACCTGGCCCAACGCTTCGACCGCTATGTCACCCACCTGAAGGGTTCGTTCGGCGAGATCGGCGACCAGCGCCTGACCGTCATGGCCGGCATCATGGTCATGGACGAACTTGTCGAACTTCAAAAGCGCATGCGCGGGCTTCAGGCCGAGGCCGACACCCTGCGCAAGACCCGCGACGAGGCCCTCGCCAGGGCCGACCGCATCGATGCGGGGCTGTCCTCGACCATGACGACCCTTGCCGAACGCATGGAGTCCATTGCCGGCAGGATCGCCAGGGGCTGATGTCCCGCCAGGCCTGCGGCGGGACATGAGCCGGAGTCGGGCCTCAGCGGCCCATCGTGAGCCGGATAAGGATGTAGAAGACCGTCGGAACGGCAGCCAGCGCCGGCAGGATCAGCGCCGGATAGCCGAACAGCACGATGGCGATGAGCCATGCCCCTGCAAGGTTGAGTAACGGCAGGACAGGACGGAAGTCGTCCTTTTCCGGCGTATTGGCGGCTGCGGAAAAATCGGCGCGATCCATCGCGGCGGCGACAGTGCTCATGGCATATCCCTCATGCTGGTGCGTGCCCGGTCCCGAAGGCCGGCCACTGCGGTTTGTATTGGCCGCTATGTGGATGGACCACGCCGGATCGGGAAGGTGACAGGAGCGCACATGTGACAATCTGTCAGGCGCTGGCCGGGCGGTCTTGTCAGCGCAGTGCCGCGAGTTCGCCCGCCAGCGTCTCCACCAGGGCGCCAGCGCCCATCGGCCGGGACAATGCCGCACCCTGGCCCGCCCACCAGGCGCCGAAGCCGGTCTCGCCGCGGTTCCGGGCCGCGGCGTTGAGCGCCTTGCCCGCGCCATAGGCGTTGGGATAGGCCGCGACCTCTGCGGCGGCAAAGCCGGCCCCGAAAGCCGTGAAGCGGTTGGTCAGGCAGCGCGCCGGCCGTCCGGAAATGACCCGGGTCATTTCCGTGCCTCCCTTGCCGTCGGTCAGACGGGCACGATAGGCCGCATCGGCTGCAGACTCCTCGCAACAGGCGAAGGCCGTGCCCAGTTGCGCCGCGGCCGCTCCAAGTGAAAGGGCAGCGGCGATCCCGGCCCCGTCCATGATGCCGCCGGCAGCGATCACCGGGATGGCGAGACGCTGGCTGAGCAGCCGCGTCAGGGCGAATGTCCCAAGACATTCGTCTGCGCCGTTCTCGTCGAAGACACCGCGATGGCCGCCTGCCTCGAAACCCTGCGCGACCACCGCGTCCATGCCGGCCGCTTCCGCCATCAGCCCTTCCGCCAGTGAGGTCGCGGAAGCGAAAAGCACGATGCCGGCCTCTTTCAGCGCAGCGATGCGCTCGGCGTCGGGCAGGCCGAAATGAAACGAGACCACGGCCGGCCGCTCCTCCAGCAGCATGGCCAGCATCGCGTCGTCTTCCAGGAAACTCGTATAGGCCGGCGGCAGATCATCGGGCGGCAAGGCGCCGAACCGCGCGAATTCGGGCGCCAAACGCCGCAGCCACGCCTGCTCGCCGGCTGGATCGCGCGGCCGGATGGCATGGCAGAACAGGTTGGCGTTGATCGCCCTGTCCGTAAGCTCTCGCGTCTGGCGGATCATGGCACGGGCCTGGTCCGGACCGGACGCCCCGAGGCCGAGCGACCCGAGTCCGCCGGCATTGGCAACCGCCGCCGCCATGGCGGGTGTTGCAACGCCGGCCATCGGTGCCTGGACGATGGGATGGGCGAGTTGCAGCCGGGCGATCAAATCGGTCACGGTCCTAGCCTTCCAGTTCCTCGCGCAGCATTTCCAGTTCCAGCCACTCCTCTTCCGCCCTGTCGCGCTCGGCGCGCCGGGCATCGAGTTCGGCGGCCAGCCTGTTGAAGCCGCCGGGATCCCTGGCATAAAGCGCCGGATCGGCCAGCCGAGCCTCCAGCCTTTCCATCTCCCCGGTCAGCCGCTCGATCTCCCTGGGCAGGTTTTCCAGCGCGAATTTCTGCTTGTAGGAGAGTTTGGCCCTGGCGGCCGCAGGCCTCGCGGCAACCGGTGCGGACGCAGCCGTTCTTGTCTCGGCGCGCGCGGCGGGTTTCGGCTCGGCCAGTTCGAAACGGCTCGTGCCGCGCTGGGCAAGCATGTCGGCATAGCCGCCGGCATAGGCCAGCCACTTGCCGCCCGCTTCCGGCGCAAGCGTCGCCGAGACGGTCCGGTCGAGGAAATCGCGGTCGTGACTGACGAGAATGACCGTGCCGGGAAACCCGGCAACGAGTTCCTGCAGCAGGTCCAGCGTTTCCATGTCGAGATCGTTGGTCGGCTCGTCAAGCACCAGCAGGTTGGCCGGTTGCGCCAGCACCTTGGCCAGCAGCAGCCTGGCCTTCTCGCCGCCGGACAATTCGCGGATCGGGGTACGCGCCTGTTCCGGCTTGAACAGGAATTCCTTCATGTAGGACATGACATGGCGCGCCTCGCCATTGATGACGACCTGGTCTCCGCGCCCGCCAGTGAGAAACGAAGCCGGCGTATCGTCCGGGTCGAGGTGTGCACGGCCCTGGTCCAGCGTCGCGATTTCCAGGTTGACGCCGAGCCGCACCGTGCCGCCATCGGGCGCCAGTTCCCCGGTCAGCATCTTCAGAAGCGTCGTCTTCCCTGCCCCGTTCGGCCCCACAAGGCCGATGCGGTCGCCCCGCAGGATGCGCATGGAGAAATCGCGAACGATGACCCGCTCGCCATAGGACTTGGAAATGCCCTTGGCCTCGACGACGAGTTTGCCGGAAGCCTCGGCTTCGGAAGCCTCCAGCCGCGCCTTGCCTTCCGGCCCCTGATGCGCGCGGAAAGCCTGGCGCATGACCTGCAATTCGCCCAGCCGGCGCATGTTGCGCTTGCGCCGCCCGGAAACGCCGTGCACCACCCAGTGCTCCTCGCGCGCGATCTGGCGGCCGAGCTTGTGCTGCTCGCGTTCCTCTTCCTCGTGGACCTGGTCGCGCCAGTCCTCGAAATGGGCAAAGCCCTTTTCCAGCCGCCGCGTCGTGCCCCGGTCCAGCCAGACCGTGGCCTTGGTCACCCGCTCCAGGAAGCGCCGGTCGTGGCTGATCAGGATGATGGCGGAGGTGGACTGCTGCAACTCCTCTTCCAGCCATTCGATCGTGGCGAGATCGAGGTGGTTGGTCGGCTCATCGAGCAGGAGGATGTCCGGCTGTGGCGCCAGGACGCGCGCCAGCGCCGCGCGCCGAGCCTCGCCACCCGACAGCAGTGCCGGATCGGCCGCGCCGTCGAGGCCGAGATGGTCGAGCAGGTAGGCCACCCGCCATTCCTCGTCCGCAGGTCCGAGCCCGGCCGTCACATAGGCCTCGATGCTGCGATGGTCGCCGAAATCGGGCGCCTGCGGCAGGTAGCGGATGGTCGCGGTGGGCTGGCGGAAGACCTCGCCCTCCTGCGCCTCGACGAGGCCCGCGGCGATCTTCAGCAATGTCGACTTGCCCGATCCGTTGCGCCCGACAAGCGCGATCTTGTCGCCGGCCCCGGCCGAAAGCGTGGCACCGTCGAGGAGCGGCTTGCCGCCGAAGGTCAGGCGGATGCCGTCGAGATGCAGGAGAGGCGGTGCCATGGTGTGAGAACCTTCAGAGTTGCGCCGCCGGATCGGGATGGGCCACCAGCAGCGCACGGCCCGCCGCCAGTTCGACCGTGAGCGGTCCGAGCGCGACATTGGACATGGTGAGCGACGAGCCGAAGGCCACATCCGTCTCGAACAGCGGCCACTTGGCCCCGGCGACGCTCAATCCTTCGAGGTCGCTGAAGGCCAGCACCGAGAAAAGCGTCCCCTTCGGCAGGTCGAAGCGGTTTTGCCCGTGCAGGACCGGATAGCCCTCCTGCTTGCCGGAGGTGATGAGCACCGGCAGTCCTGTCTCGGCCACCGAAACGGCTGCGGCCAGGTGCAGGAAGGCATGGTCGATGCGCGGCCCTCCGAAGGCGCCGGCCAGGATGAAGGCGCTGGCGCCGCGCTTCAGCGCCTCGGCGATGGCCAGTTCCCCGTCGGTCATGTCCTTGTCTTGCGGAAACGCCATGCGCGGCACGTCCGGGTAGCGGTCGAACAGGGCCTCGCCGGCGCTGTCGAAGTCGCCCAGCCAGGCCTCCGGCGTCACGCCCAGCAGTGCGGCATGTTCCATGCCTGAATCGGCTGCGATCACGCTGTGCCCGGCCACCTGGCTCATCAGGCGCGGCGTGGCGTGCAGTTCGCCGCCGAGAAGAATGACGAATGTGCTCATGCCCGCGCGCTTAGCACGCCATTGCGGCAAGGCAAAGCGTCACGGCCGCAAACCACGCAACCCGCCCCTCCCCCTTGTCAGCCCGGCAGCGCTCCTCTAAATGCGGAGGTGTTCTAACGGGGTGCATGCCGGCTTTTTGCCCGGCGCGCTGAGAGGCCTCTCGCCAACCCGCAAAACCTGATCCGGTTAGCACCGGCGGAGGGATTAGACGTTCTGCTTGTCCGCAGCGCCTTTTTCTCCGAAACACGAAACCAGAAGGAGCGCAGACAATGCGAAATATCCTGCTTGCCGCCTGTTCCGCAATTGCCATGGCCGGTCCGGCCGCCGCGGCCGATCTCACCGTCTACACCTATGAAGCCTTTACCGCCGACTGGGGTCCCGGTCCGGTGGTGGAGAAGGCCTTCGAGGCCGAATGCGGCTGCGACATCGAATTCGTCGACGTGACCGACGGCGTCGCCCTGCTCAACCGGCTGAAGCTGGAGGGTGAGGACACAGGCGCCGACATCATCCTCGGCCTCGACACCAACCTGATGGCCGACGCGAGGGAGACCGGCCTGTTCGCGCCCCACGGCGTCAGCCTGGAAAACGTCGACGTGCCCGGCGGCTGGTCCGACGGCACCTTCATTCCCTTCGACTACGGCCATTTCGCCGTGGTCTATGACACCGAAGCCGTGGCCAACCCGCCGAAAAGCCTGAAGGAACTGATGGAAGGCGGCGACACGCCGAAAATCGTCATCCAGGACCCGCGCACCTCCACGCCCGGCCTCGGTCTCGTGCTCTGGGTGAAGAAGGTCTATGGCGATGACGCCCCGCAAGCCTGGAAGGCTTTCAGCGACCGTGTTCTGACTGTGACGCCGGGCTGGTCGGAAGCCTACAATCTCTTCGTGAAGGGTGAGGCACCGATGGTGCTCTCCTATGTCACGTCTCCGGCCTACCACATGATCGCCGAGGATACCGACCGCTATCAGGCGGCCTCCTTCGAGGAAGGCCACTACATGCAGATCGAGATCGCCGGCCAGACCGTGAAGGGCAAGGACAATCCGCTGGCCGCCCGGTTCCTCTCCTTCATGACCGGTCCCGGCTTCCAGGACGTCATTCCCGAAACCAACTGGATGATGCCGGCCGGCAAGACGGAGAAGCCGCTGGCCGACGCCTTCTCGAAACTGGTCGAGCCATCCGCGAGCCTGACCTTCACGCCGGAGGAAGTGGCCGCCAACCGCAAGGCCTGGGTGGACGAGTGGCTTTCCGCGATGAGCCGCTGACGGCCCTGCGGACAGGACCGGCATGAGCGCCCGCGCGACGGCAGGAGAAAAGGCAGGGCTGGCCGCGCTGGCCCTGCTTGGCCTGCTGGCCGGCGGCGCATTCGCCGGCCTGGTCCTTTCCGCCACGCGGCAGGGCGGCGATGTGGCCGGCGCCTTCGATACCTGGCTCTGGTCCGCTGCCCGGTTCACGCTGTGGCAGGCCGCGCTTTCCACGCTGCTTTCCGTCCTCCCGGCGGTCCTTGTCGCCCGCGCGCTCTTCCGCCACCGCACCTTCCCGGGCCGCGGGCTGATCCTCGGCCTGTTCGCGCTCCCGCTCGCCATTCCCGGCATCGTGGCGGCGCTCGCGACGCTGATGCTCTATGGCCGCGCCGGTCTGCTGGCGCCGGTCCTCGCTCCGCTGGCGGACGGGCAATGGCCGGGCGTCTTCGGCCTGTCGGGCATCCTTCTCGCCCATGTCTTCTTCAACCTGCCGCTTGCCGCCCGCATGGCGCTGGAAGCACTGGAAGCGGTTCCGGCCGACCGCTGGCGCCTTGCCGCCCAACTGGGCATGGGACCGGCAGCCCGGTTCCGCGTGATCGAATGGCCGGCGCTGGCCTCCGCCCTGCCCGGTATTGCAGGTCTCGTCTTCATGCTCTGCGCCACCTCCTTTGCGGTCGTGCTGACGCTCGGCGGCGGCCCTTCCGCCTCCACGCTTGAGGTGGCCATATACCAGGCGCTGCGCTTCGATTTCGATCCGGCCCGCGCCGCGGCCTTGACCCTCACGCAACTGGCCCTGACCGGCCTGCTTGTCACCGGCCTGCAATCCATGGGCGCGCCACTCACGGGAGAAACCAATCTCACGCTGGCCCGCCATGGCTACGTGCCGCCCGTATCCCGCAGCCAGGCGATTTCCGGCATGTTCGTCATTGCGATGGCAGCGGCCTTTGTCGGCGGTCCGCTCGTCGCCATGCTGCTGTCCGGCCTGCAGGCCGACCTGCCGCGCCTGCTCGGCGAATCCGCCGTGCGTCAGGCCCTTGTGACGAGCCTTGCCCTGGCGCTGGCCTCCGCCCTTCTGGCCGTGGCACTCACCCTTGCCCTGCTGCGCCTGCGCCTGGACCGCGAGAAGGCCCGGCGCCGTGGCGTCAGCCAAGGCTGGATCGAATGGGCAGCAGGCAACGGCGCCAGCCTGATCCTGCTCGTCCCGCCCATCGTCATTGGCGCGGGCTGGTTCATCCTCGCGGTGGAGGCCGGTCAATTGCGGTTGACGGGCATCATCGGCCCTGCCCTTGTCACCACGGTCAACGCCGCCATGGCCATGCCCTTCGTCATGCGCCTCCTCGGCCCCGCCCACGACATGGCCGCCGCACGCCATGACCGCCTTTCCGCCAATCTCGGCCTGACCGGCTGGATGCGCCTGCGCCTGATCGACCTGCCGGCATTGAAAGGGCCGCTGGCCGCCGGCTTTGCCTTTGCCATGGCCCTTTCTCTTGGCGACCTCGGTGTCATCGCCCTGTTCGGCTCGGAGGACTTTCGCACCCTGCCATGGCTGCTCCATGCGCGCATGGGCAGTTACCGCACCGATGACGCCGCCGGCCTGGCGCTGATCCTTGCGCTTTCCTGCCTGGCATTGATGATGATCGCCGCACGGGCGGGAAGGGTCAGGGCATGAGCGGCGGTCTCGAGGTCGAATTGAGGGATGTCCGGCTCTCGCTGGACGGGTTCGAGGCCTGTTTCGACGCGCGTCTGGAGGCCGGGAGCATCACCGCGCTGGTCGGCGCGTCGGGTTCGGGCAAGTCGACCTTCCTGAACCTGATCGCCGGTTTCGACCGCCCCGGCAGCGGCCGCGTCCTCATCGGTGGCGTGGACATGACCGAACGCGACCCCGCCAATCGCCCGGTCTCGATGGTTTTCCAGGAAAACAACCTCTTCGGCCATCTCGACATCGCCGCCAATGTCGGTCTCGGGCGTTCGCCCTCGCTGCGCCTTTCGGCAACCGACCGCGCCGACATCGCGCAGGCCCTCGAACGGACCGGCCTTGCCGGCAAGGAACGGCGCAAGCCCGCCGAACTCTCCGGCGGCGAGCGCCAGCGCGCCGCACTGGCCCGCGTGCTGGTTCGCGACCGCCCTGTCCTTTTGCTCGACGAACCCTTCGCATCCCTTGGCCCCGCCCTGCGGACAGGCATGCTGGACCTGCTGACCGCCCTTCAGCGCGAAACCGGCATGACGCTGGTCATGGTCACCCACCACCCGGAAGACGCCGTCGCGCTCGGCGGCCAGGCACTTTTCCTGGAAGACGGACGCGTGGCCGCAAGCGGCCGGGCCAGCAACCTTTTCGGACCGCAAGGACCGGAAGCGGTGCGCCGCTATACCGGCCGGACATGAGGCGCCGAGCCGCTGTTCCGCCTGCTTTTCGCCGCTTTTGACAACGAGACAGGGCGGTGGACGGACTTGCCATCGGACCCCGCCTGTGTCTACGTGGGACGGTAACCGGCGCGCCCTCCACGCCCGATTTGCCGATGGTGGTTGAACTGGAACGCCTGAACCTCCCCTTTTCCGTCCTGTTGTGGCGCGCCGCGCGCGGTGCCGCGCTGGTTGCGGTCGCGTCCTTTCTGACGGCCTGTTCGCTGACCGGGCAGGACGGTGCGGGCGAGGTGCTGAAGCCGTCAGACAATCCCGTAACCTTTGAATCCTCGGCGCGCGACGAACGCATGCGAAAGCTGGCCGAATCGCAGCATCCGCGCATACTCGAAACCTATGGCGGCGAATATTCCGACCCGCGGTTGGAGCGCATGGTCGCCCGCGTGGTCGGCCGGCTGATCGCGGCGACACAGGATCCCGCCCAGTCCTACAAGATCACCATCCTGGATTCGCCCTCGGTCAACGCCTTTGCCCTGCCCGGCGGATATCTCTATGTGACGCGCGGCCTTCTGGCACTCGCCAATGACAGCGCGGAACTGGCTGCCGTCCTGTCCCACGAAATGGCCCATGTGACCGCCAACCATGGTATCCAGCGCCGCCAGGCCGAGCAGGAAGCCGGCATCGCCGAGAAGGTGGCGCAGGACGTGCTCGCCGGCGATCCCAACGCGCGCGCGGCCGTGATCCGCGGCAAGCTGCGCCTGGCGGAATTCTCCCGCAACCAGGAACTCGAAGCCGACGCGATTTCCATCAAGCAGATCGGCGAGGCGGGTTTCGATCCATTCGCCGCCGCCCGCTTCCTGCGTTCGATGA
This sequence comes from Phyllobacteriaceae bacterium, assembly GCA_002708825.1. Lineage (GTDB taxonomy): Bacteria > Pseudomonadota > Alphaproteobacteria > Rhizobiales > Rhizobiaceae > Zhengella. The sequence continues at coordinate 92,312 of PAPF01000030.1, forward strand.
GCGCCTATTCGCAGTTCCGCTCCGTCAGCGGCGCCGACGATCCCTCGCTCGACTTCCTCGCTTCGCACCCGTCCAGCCAGCGGCGCATAGATCTTGCCCTTCGCCATGCCCGCACCTTCGGGCCGCCGGGCAGCGGCGTCACCGACCGCGAAGCTTATCTCGATGGCATCGACGGCATCATCTATGGCGACACGCCCGACGAGGGCTACGTGCGCGGCCGCGACTTCCTGCATCCAGGTCTCGGCATCCGCTTCTCCGTGCCAGCCGGTTTCGTTCTCGACAATTCCGCCACGGCGGTGACGGCGGCAGGCCCCGGTGATGTGGCCGTCCGCTTCGATGGTGTTGCGGTGGACCGGTCCACCGGTCCGGAAGCCTATATCGCCAGCGGATGGGTATCGGGGCTGGATGAAACGTCCATCCGGTCGGCAAGGATCGGCGGATTTCAGGGCGCGACGGCGCGCGCTGCGGCCGATGGCTGGCAGTTCGATATTGCCGTCGTCCGCGCCGGACCGCAGATATTCCGTATTCTCACCGCGGCGCCCGCCAGCAGCAATGCCCTCGCTCCCACAGCCTCCTTCGTGCGCGACAGCTTCGCCACCATGACGCAAGCCGAACGCCAGTCGCTGAAACCGCTCCGGATCAGGGTCGTCAGCGTTTCAGCCGGTCAGTCCCTGGCGACGCTTGCCTCACGCATGACGGGAACCGACCGCAAGCTCGACCTGTTCCGGCTTCTCAACGCGATGGGGCCGGGCTCCACCGTTTCGGCCGGAGACCGGGTCAAGATCGTGACCGACCAGTAACCCCCGCGAGAAGTTTCGCCTTGCAGGCGCTCTGCCTTGGCCTGGTTCAGTGCTGGGCCATGCGGGGATCCGCCGCCACCAGCGCGCCATGCAGTTTTTCGATGGCGCGGTTCTCGATCTGGCGCACACGTTCCTTGGAAATGCCGAGCTTGGCACCCAGCGATTCCAGCGTGGCCCCATCCTCGGTCAGCCGGCGCTGCCGGATGATGAAGAGTTCGCGCTCGTTGAGGATGTTGAGCGCGCCGTGAAGCCATTTCGACCGGCGTTCCTCGTCTATGGCGCCGCCGACGACCTCGTCTGGCTGGGGCGCATCCGAAACGAGGAAATCCATCTTTTCGGCACCATTGTCCTCGCTCTGGCTGACAGTCATGTTCAAGGAGGTGTCCGGACCCGAAAGGCGCGAATCCATCAGCGCCACATCGTTCTTCGATACGCCCAGTTTCTGGGAGATCTGGTCATGGATCTCGTCGATGTTCATCGGTTCCGGTCCGCGCGACAGTTTTGCCCGCAGTCGCCGCAGGTTGAAGAACAGCGCCTTCTGGGTCGATGACGTGCCACCACGCACGATCGACCAGTTACGCAGGATGTAGTCCTGGATCGAGGCCCGGATCCACCATGTCGCATAGGTGGAGAACCGCACCTCGCGCTCCGGATCGAAACGCGCCGCGGCTTCGAGGAGGCCCACATGGCCTTCCTGGATCAGGTCGTTGAGCGGAAGTCCGAAATTGCGGAACCGCGCGGCCATCGAGATCACCAGCCGCATGTGCGCGGTGGTAATGCGATGCAGCGCCTGCTGATCCCTTTCCTCTTTCCAGCGAACCGCCAGCGCGTGCTCCTCGTCCCGCTCGAGATACGGCGCTTTCATCGCGGCGCGGACCATGCGATTGCGTAATGCGTCGTCGGTCATGATTGCCTCCGGAAAAAGGTTCTGGCCTCGTTGTTTCTTACGTTGCCGCCGGTCTTCGGATCATGCCGGGACCGTCGCATGGCTACACCGCCGTCCTTCCGGAAACGGATCCAGCGCGGATTTCGTTCCCCCCGGTTCAGGAAATGTGGAGCGAACAGTGGCCGCTGCCGCATGCAACCCGCTTGATCGCCTCGGTGGCGATCCGGCTTTTCGCTCGGAATTCCAGTGGGTTCGCAAGGCTTGCAGCCAGCGCTGAAGATTGATGAAAGCAAAAAAGCCCCGGCGCGGGGCCGGGGCTTGTCAAGAAAGACTGAACGCTGTGTTGCCGCGATCAGGCCGCTTCTTCCTGGTCGGCTTCCTCATTGTCGGCCTTGGCGCCGCGGCGCGGGCCCTTGTTGAGGTTCTGCTCGATCAGGTTGACGGCCTCGGTCTCGCTCATCTTGTTGACCGCAGCGATCTCGCGGGCCATGCGGTCCAGCGCCGCCTCGTAAAGCTGGCGTTCCGAGTAGGACTGTTCGGGCTGGTTCTCGGCGCGGTAAAGGTCGCGCACGACCTCCGAGATCGAGATCAGGTCGCCCGAATTGATCTTCGCGTCATATTCCTGCGCGCGGCGCGACCACATGGTGCGCTTCACACGGGCACGGCCCTGCACGACCTTGAGCGCACGGTCGACATAATCGGTTTCGGAAAGCTTGCGCATGCCGATGGAAACGGCCTTGGCGACCGGCACCTTCAGCCGCATCTTGTCCTTCTGGAAATCGATGACAAAAAGCTCCAGCTTGTGCCCGGCGACTTCCTGTTCCTCGATGGCGACGATCTGTCCGACGCCATGCGCCGGATACACGATGCTCTCGCCGGTCTTGAAACCCTGACGCTGTGCCGATTTCTTCTGCTGGGTGGCCATACGCTTCTTTACTCCCTGTTGGACGCGGGCGGTTTCGCCAGCATCGGAAACGGGCCGGATCGCGGACAAGCAGCCACTCTGGCCCAAACCGCACCCTTCGGCACCAAACCGCCCCTGGGACATGACTTTCACGCCCTGCCCTGGATGATCTTGGCCTGACTGGTGTGGGTTGAACCTTTCAAAGATTAACGCGCACTGCGCATGTGGCTGATTGCATGAACCGGCATGATGTGAGGGAAATATCACAAAAAAGCGAAAGAATCAAGAATTTGCCGCATACGCGAAAGGAAGGGCCCTTTCCCGTGATCGGAAAAGGTTAATGACCTTGCGTTAACGTCCGCTCATACCCTGCCAGGGGCAGGCGTTCAATCATTCATCGCCGGTTCCGGGCTCTGCCGAGAAGTATTTTTCCAGCTTGCCCGGCTCGCCGTCGAATTTTTCGGCGTCCGGCATCTGGTCCTTCTTGACCGTGATGTTTGGCCAGATCGAAGCATATTCGGTATTAAGCTTCAGCCAGTCTTCAAGTCCCGGTTCCGTGTCCGGCTTGATGGCCTCTGCCGGGCATTCGGGCTCGCAGACACCGCAGTCGATGCATTCATCCGGATGAATGACGAGCATGTTCTCGCCCTCGTAGAAACAGTCGACCGGGCAGACCTCGACGCAATCGGTGTATTTGCACTTGATGCAATTGTCGGTGACGATATAGGTCATTTCAGGCTCCGGCGCTTGAAGCATCGCTCCGTTCTTTTGCGTGTCAGGTAACGGCTTTGAATGCCCCTGACAAGAGAAAGCTTTGCTGCCGGGCGGGCATTCCCGGACAAGTTTTTGCAGTGCGGCACAATGGCGCGCCTTTCAGGGCCGGCGGCTGCGGAACCCTCAAATTCAGCCGTCGCTGCCCTTCAGCCGGTCAGTCTGGCGCCGCTCCTTCTTGGTCGGCCGGCCCTTACCGGCCTCGCGCACCGGCAGCAGCTGGTCGGGCAGCCGTTCGTCGCGCGAAGGCGGCGGCGGCGAAAGATCCTCGTAGAGCAGCCTTGCTTCCTCGTAGGGACCGCGTCGGGTGCCGGGCGCAACGATCTTCAGCACCAGGACACGCCCTTCCAGCGTAACGGTCAGCACGTCGCCCGGACGCACCGCCTTGGCAGCGCTCTCGGTCTTGTCGCGATTGACCCGGACCCGGCCCGACTGGACCAGCTTGGCAGCCAGCGAACGGGATTTCACGATCCGTGCGAAGAACAGCCACTTGTCCAGCCGCTGGCGCCCGCCGCCATCCCCGCCGGTCTCCGCCGTCATGCCGCTGGAAGATCCCGGCACGCCATCATGAGGTCACTTGCCCATCTTGTCCTTGAGCGCCGCCAGCTTGGCGAAGGGCGAATCCGGATCGATCCTCTGCGGCTTGACCTCGCGCTGCGGCTTGCCGCCTTGCGGCCGCTCAGGTTTGCCATGCCCCTTGCCTGCCGGCTTCGGCCCGCGGTTCTGGTCGCGGCCGCGACCCTTGAAACCATCGCGCTTGGGCTGGTTTTCGCGGCCGCGCGGTGCTTGCGGACGGCCGCGTCCCTCGGGCCGGCCCTGCCGCCAGACGGTGATCGTGCGCGGCGCTTCCGGTTCCGGGTTCGCGCTTGCGGCCTGATCCGGCGTCTGTTCGGCTGCAACGTCCGCGCCGCTTTCCCTGGCTTCCGGAGCGGCATCCGGTGCTTCCCCGGCGGGCTGCGGGCTGGCCTCTGCCACACCGGCGCCCGCATCGTCCGTTCCGGGCGTCTGCGCGGACGCCGTGTCCACGTCCACGGCGGCATCGGTGTTGCCGGTTTCATCCGCCGGCGCCGCGGCGGCCTCCGCCTTGCCGGCCGCATCCAGCGCGTCCAGATGCGCTTCCACCTCTTCGGCGGGTTTCGTCTCGCCGCGGTAGCCCAGTGCCCTCAGGATCTCGTCCATGTCGTCGGGCGTCGCGCCGAGAATGGACATCATCGCCGGTGTGACGACAAAGGCGCGCCCGTCATAGCCGCCCTCCGGCCGGTTGCCCTGACCGGGCTGCCAGGAAACCGCCGGACGGATGAGATCGGCAAGCCGTTCCAGGATATCGACGCGCACCGCGCGCCGGCCGAGCACGCGGAACCCCGCCAGACGGTAGAAGTCGGCCTTGTACGCCGGGTCGGTGACAACCGAGGTGCGTCCCGCCGCCAGTGCCGCCACCACGTCGCCGAAGCCCGGCTCGTCTCTTGCATCGTGGAACAAGGCCCAGAGCGTGGTGATAAGGCCCGCCGGCGCAGGCTTCAGCAGGGCCGGGACGAACAGGTGATAGGCGCCGAAGCGCACACCCAGCTTGCGCAGGCCCGCCCGCGTGTCCTGGTCGAGGGCCTTGACCTCGTCGGCGATCTCGCGCCGGTTGATCACGCCCATCTGTTCGGCCATGCGGAAGGCAATGCCCTTGGCGATGCCTTCCAGCCCGTCTCCGGCCGCAAGGTCCTGCAAGGGCTTGAGGAGGCTTTCCACCTGGTAGGCGACGAAACGCTCGGCCCGCGCGGCCACCTTGTCGCGCGACGGGCCGGTCAGCTGTTCATCGGCCAGCAGGATCACGCGCGGCCGCAGGACATGGTCGCCGGCGGCCAGCATGGCGATGGGCGAACCGAGCCAGCGCAGGATGCCATCGGAAGACAGGGCCAGGTCGCCATTGGCCGTGGCGGCGAAACGTTCCGCGCGCGCATCGAATTCCTGCCCGAGCGCCTTCTGCGCCGCGCCCTTGACAGCCTTGGCGTCCTCGCCTTCCGCAGACGTGTCGGCGGTGAACCGGAACCCCTGCAACTGACCGACGTGATGGCCTTCGACAGTGACGTCCCCGGCCGGGCTGATTTCCGCTTCCAGCATCGTGTTTTCTCTCAAGCGCCTCATGAGCACGGAAGTCCTGCGATCTACGAAGCGTTTCGTCAACCTTTCATGCAGGGCATCCGACAGCCTGTCCTCGATCTCGCGTGTTTTTTCCTGCCAGTGTGCCGGATCGGCAAGCCATCCCGGCCGGTGCGATACGAATGTCCACGTCCGGATCTGCGCGACGCGGGCCGACAGCGTATCGATATCGCCCTCGGTCCGGTCGGCCCGGCGCACCTGTTCTGCCATGTAGTCCTCGTCGACATGGCCCCGCCGCACCAGGTCGCCGTAAAGCTGGCCGATGATCTCGGAATGCTGTGCCGGGGCGATGCGCCGGTAATCCGGAAGCGCGCAAACATCCCAGAGCAGTTCCACCCGCTCCCGGTTTGTCGCCAGAGCCTGCACGTCCGGATCGCGCGACAGGAAGCCCAGCGCCTGCTGGTCGACGGCCGGCAGCGCGCGCGTCAGCCCTTCCACCGGCGGGATGGTTTCCAGCGACCGGGCCAGAGCCGCAAGGCTGGAGAAATCGAATTGCGCGGTCCGCCATTGCAGCGTGCGCACCGGCGCGAAGTCGTGCGCCTCCAGCCGCTCGACCAGTTCCTCCTCGAACATGTCGGCCTGTCCGGTGACCCCGAACGTGCCGTCGCGCGTGTGCCGGCCGGCACGCCCGGCGATCTGGCCGAGTTCGGCCGGTGTCAGCTGGCGGTACTGGAACCCGTCGAACTTGCGGGTCTGGGCAAAGGCGACATGGTCCACGTCGAGGTTCAGCCCCATGCCGATGGCGTCTGTCGCCACCAGGAAATCCACGTCGCCCGACTGGTAGAGGCCGACCTGCGCGTTGCGTGTGCGCGGGCTGAGCGCACCGAGCACGACAGCCACGCCGCCGCGCTGGCGGCGGATCAGTTCGCCGATCGCATAGACCTCGTCGGCGGAGAATGCGACGATCGCGGACCGGCGCGGCAGGCGGGTGATCTTCTTCGATCCCGACCAGGCAAGATGCGACATGCGCGGCCGCGTCACCACGGAGAGGCCGCGCAGCAGCTTTTCCAGGATGCCCCGCATGGTACCGGCGCCGAGCAGCAGGGTTTCCTGCCGCCCGCGCAGATGCAGGATGCGGTCGGTAAAGATATGCCCGCGCTCCAGGTCGCCGGCCAGTTGCACCTCGTCGATGGCGACGAAGGCGGCATCGGTCTGGCGCGGCATGGCTTCCACGGTGCACACCGAATAGCGCGCGCCGGGCGGGTTGATCTTCTCCTCGCCGGTGACAAGCGCCACATTGCCGGCGCCCACCTTTTCGCAGACCCGGCCATAGACTTCCCGAGCCAGAAGGCGCAGCGGCAGGCCGATCACGCCGCTGTCATGCGCGACCATGCGCTCGATTGCCAGATGTGTCTTGCCGGTATTGGTGGGACCCAGCACCGCCGTCACATCCCGCCCCGAAAGGACGAGCGGTTCGTTCTGTCTTGCGGGCGCGTTCATCGTGGGCGGGGCGGTCCTTCGGACGGATCAGGGACAGCGCACGGGCTGTGCCGGTTTTCCAAAGCACAGCTGGAAGCAGGCTGCAAGCACGGCCGGTCCTTTTCTCATTCATGCACCGGTTGCAACCAGCGCGCGGATTCAGGCGGAACGAGTCTGGAACGAATCGGCGACGAATCGCTGACTCCGGTTGATTCAGGCTTTGTTCCGGCCACTCCCATATGGGAACCGGCTGATCGCCTGGCAACGGCTCCAGCGGACCGGCTCGCCGGAAACGCCGTCGATCACGCGCACAAGGAGCATGGCCTCCTCGGACAATTGCCGCATCTCGATCACCTGTCCGGCTTCCGGGTCGCCCTCGGGGCCTTCGTAGCGGAAACTGTGGCGGCCATAGTCGCCGATGATCTCCGCGCCCGACGGGATGGTGATCGCGGACCCGTCGATGTGCAGCCGCTTTCCTTCCGGCGAGCACCAGTCGCCGTCGATCCTGTCGGCGAGGACGGGTTGTGAAAACAGCAGGCCGGCGATCAGGACCGGCAGGGCATGGACGATCCGGCGCATGAATTCACTCTCCACCTGTTACACTACGATGAAGATACCCGTTTCCGCAGCCGTTGCGAAGGCCGCCTTCCGGAAACGCCAGCGGGCGCCCGAAAGGGGCGCCCGCCGTTTTGCATTCCACGGTTTCCCGGCCTTACGAGAAATACTGCCCGCCATTGGCCGAGATCGTGGCCCCGGTGATGAAACCGGCATCGTCAGACGCCAGGAAGGCCACGCAGCGCGCGATCTCCTCCGGTTCGCCGAGACGGCCGACCGGGATCTGCGCGATGATGCTCTCGCGCACCTTTTCCGGCACCGCCATCACCATGTCGGTGGCGATGTAGCCCGGCGCCACCACGTTGACCGTGATGCCGGCCCGCGCGCCTTCCTGCGCCAGGGCACGGGTGAAGCCGATGTCGCCGGCCTTGGCTGCCGAATAGTTGGCCTGTCCGGCCTGGCCCTTCTGCCCGTTGATCGAGGAGATGGTGATCACGCGGCCGAACTTGCGGTCGCGCATGCCGGGCCAGACATTGTGCGTCATGTTGAAGACGCCGGTCAGGTTGGTGTCGATCACCTCTTTCCACATTTGCGGCGTCATGCGGTGGAACATGGAATCGCGGGTGATGCCGGCATTGTTGACCAGCACGGCCACCGGACCGAGTTCTTCCTCGATTTTCGCGATGCCCGCCTGGCAGGCCTCGTAGTCGGCAACCGACCACTTGTAGGTCTTGATGCCGGTTTCCGAGCTGAATTTCGCCGCCGCTTCGTCATTGCCGGCATAGTTGGCGGCGACGGTGTAGCCGGCTTCTTTCAGAGCCATGGAAATGGCCGCGCCGATGCCGCGCGATCCGCCCGTGACGATTGCTACCTTTGACATGCACTTCTCCTCCCCTTCAAGGAGCGGACCGGAAAACGCGAGGACGGATGAAGAACCTCCAGGCCAATGCCCCGGTTGCTTCTCCGCCGCTTCGCGCCCTCCTGCCCGCTGATGGCTGTTCTCACATGGCCTCGAAACACATGGCGACACCCATGCCGCCGCCGATGCACAGCGTGGCAAGACCCTTCTTCGCGCCGCGCCGCTTCATCTCGAAGGCGAGCGTGTTGAAGATGCGCGCGCCGGACGCACCGATCGGGTGGCCGATGGCGATCGCGCCGCCGTTCACGTTCACGATGTCGGGGTTCCAGCCCATGTCCTTGTTGACCGCGCAGGCCTGCGCGGCGAAGGCCTCGTTGGCTTCCACCAGGTCGAGGTCGTCGACGGTCCAGCCGGCCTTCTCCAGCGCCCGGCGCGAGGCCGGAATCGGGCCCGTGCCCATGATCTGCGGATCGACGCCGGCGGTGGCCCAGGACACGATGCGCAGCATCGGGGCGATGCCGCGCCGCGCCGCCTCTTCCTCGGTCATCAGCACGGCCGCCGCCGCGCCGTCATTGATGCCCGACGCATTGGCCGCCGTCACCGAGCCTTCCTTGTCGAAGGCCGGGCGCAGCTTGGCCACGCTGTCCAGGGTCACGCCATGCTTGATGTACTCGTCGTCTGACACGATGACGTCGCCCTTGCGGGTCTTCAGCGTCACCGGAACGATCTCGTCCTTGAAGCGGCCGGCCTTCTGCGCGGCTTCCGCCTTGTTCTGCGAGGCGACCGCGAAAGAGTCCTGGTCGTCGCGGGTCAGCTGCCACTGGCGCGCCACGTTTTCTGCGGTGTTGCCCATGTGATAGCCGTAGAAGGCATCGGTCAGGCCGTCCTTGATCATCGTGTCGATCATCTTCATGTCGCCCATCTTCACGCCGGAGCGCAGATGCGCGCAATGCGGCGCCATGGACATGCTTTCCTGGCCGCCCGCCACGATGACATTGGCATCGCCCAGCGCGATCTGCTGCATGCCCACCGCGATGGCGCGCAGGCCGGAACCGCAAAGCTGGTTGAGGCCCCAGGATGTTGCCTCCTGCGGGATGCCCGCCCCCATGGCCGCCTGGCGGGCCGGGTTCTGGCCCTCGCCTGCCGCCAGGATCTGGCCCATGATCACTTCATCGACTTCCCTGGGATCGACGCCGGCGCGCTCCAGCGCGCCCTTGATCGCCACCGTGCCCAGCACATGGGCCGGCGTGTTCGCGAATGACCCGTTGAAGGATCCGACAGGCGTGCGCGCCGCGCTCGCCACGACAACCGATTTCGACATGCTTCTTTCTCCCTTGGAAATGGAGCTGGATGGTGCCGCAACGTTTGACCGGGCGCGCGCCGATGTCAAACGAGACATTGGGCGCAAAGACCTTGCTCGGCTGCGGTCCAATTGCCTGCTGCACCGCAATATGGCATTGCAGAGGGCATGCATTCAAGTTCGCACATCGTTCAATGCACTGCACAAATCGCTTGGAACCACGCCCCTGTTGCGCCTATGCTGCGCCCGGGTCCGCCCTCGTTGGCGGCAATGAATGAACCTGTTTGAACCAGGGAGGTGGAGATGGCAGGCAAGAACGACACGGTGGTGATCAAGAAATACGCCAACCGGCGGCTCTACAACACCGGCACCAGCACCTACGTGACGTTGGAAGACCTGTCGGAGATGGTGAAGAAGGGTGAGGAATTCACCGTTCTGGACGCCAAGACGGGGGAGGACATCACACATACCGTGCTCACCCAGATCATCTTCGAACTGGAGAACAAGACCGGGCAGTCCATGCTCCCGATCCCCTTTCTGCGCCAGTTGATCGCCTTCTATGGCGACCAGATGCAGATGATCGTTCCCAGTTTCCTCGAACAGTCGATGAACGCCTTCACCAAGGAGCAGGAACGCCTGCGCGCCCAGATGAAGCACGCGCTCGGCAACACGCCCATGGGAACCATGATGGACAACCCGACCATGAAGGCGCTGGAGGAACAGACCCGGCGCAACATGGAGGTCTTCCAGAACGCCATGCGCATGTTCTCGCCCTTCTCCGCCATGCAGGGCGCCCCTCACGGCGAACAGGCCGGCGGCAAGGAGGCAAAGCCGGAAGCGCGTGGCAAGGAAGACGATTCCAACCTCGCCGAACTCAAGGAACAGATTGCCGCCATGCAGCGCAAGCTTGACGCCATGTCCTGACCGCGCGCGATGATCCGGAACAAAATGGGGGCATCTGATATATCAGGTGCCCCCTTGTTTTTTGCGGCTGGCGTTTGCCTCTTCCGGAGGAGGCGGGCTCGTCCTGCCCCCAGCCAATGCCGGCCATCTGCGATTCGACGGCGGCGCTAACGCTCCGTCAGGTCGAGACAGCGCATGGAGGATGCCTTATCCGAAGGTGACGTCGCGGCCCGCGGCCCGCAGCGAGACCGTGAAACCGGCCAGCACGTCCACGAGCGAGATGACCATCAGGATGAAGAAGAGCGACGTCGCCGCGCCCTCGACCAGCAGGAACTCCACCAGATAGGCCACGAAGACGAAGGTGGAGAGCAAATGGTCGATCACGGAGGCATTGTGCGTGCGTGTCGCCTTGAGGATCTCGAGGAAAAGCAGCACCAGCGCGATGACCAGGATCAGGTCGGCGACCGTCAGTGTGAAGACCCCGCCCGACATCATGCCCATCGAGAAGACAGCGCCGGAGAACGGCGCGCCGGCTGCGCCGAAGGCGCCGGCAAGGCCGAGATTGTAGATCAGGAACGGGACGATGAGCAGGGGAATGAGACCGAGCACGGCAGGAAACCTCCGGGGATTCGCGGTGCGCGGATGGTGGTGCGCGCGCATCCCGCCGTCAAGCCGCAAGGACACAAACGAAAACCGGCCGCCCCGAGAGCAGCCGGTCCGCAATGAACTTCCGTCGCCGCCAGGGCGCCGGCGTTATTCCTTGGCTTCCAGGATCTGGCGGCCGCGATACATGCCGGTCTTCAGGTCGACATGATGCGGGCGGCGCAGTTCGCCGGAATTCTTGTCCTCGACATAGGTCGGGGTCTTGAGCGCGTCGGCCGAGCGGCGCATGCCACGCTTCGACGGCGACACTTTTCTTTTCGGTACAGCCATGTTTCTACTCCGGTAAAGCCAGACAAGCCAGCCGCATCACGCCCCGTCGGAGCGGCGGTCCGGCCTTCGAGTCCTGAAATCCGGGGTGCCTATACACGGCTGCAAGCGGTTTGACCAGCATCCCGGCCAAAAAAAGTGGCGGTCCCTCACTCGATGCGCACGCAGTCGACATATCCCCCGGCCTGTGCCGCGCGCCGCTCGATGACCCGCGCCACCCGCTGCATGCCCTGTGAGGGTTTGGAGGGAATGCGCGTATGGGGATTGGGCAGGGACGCCGTCAGCAACGCCGCCTGGCGCGCCGAAAGTTTCGCAGAGCTGCGCTGGAACTGCGCCTGCGCCCCGGCCTCCACGCCATAGACGCCGTCGCCCAGTTCCGCGATGTTGAGGTAGATTTCCATGATCCGGTACTTGGGCAGGATGGCGTCCACCATCACCGCATAGGGAATTTCCAGCGCCTTGCGGATATAGGAGCGGCCGGGCCACAAATAGAGGTTCTTGACCAGTTGCATGGTGATCGTGGAAGCCCCGCGCACCGCCTCGCCCTCCAGCGCATCGTCGATCACCTTGTTGAGTTCGGCGAGGTCGACGCCGTGATGGGTGCAGAACTGCCCGTCCTCCGACATGATCACCGAATGCACCAGCACCGGGGTGATGTCCTCCATGTCGGCCCATTGGCGCTCGTATCCCTTCAGCGTGACGAGATCGCGCAACATCAGCGTCGACACCGGATGCACGAAGGGAATGGCATAGAGCAGCGTGAGCAGCACCGGCATGAGCGCAAGCAGCACAACCGCCGCGGCGGCGCGCAGGCCCCAACGGCGCCAGCGGCGGGCCGGCCTGGCATCCGCCTTCGTCTCGCGCTTCGTCTTCTTCGCTTTGCTCGCCACGGCGCCTTTCCTGCAAACCTCGTCCGACATAACGCGCACCCGGCCGGGCCGCAATGCGGCCCGCGCGGAATGGTCCGCTTGACCCCGGCGATGTTTCATCGCATGCGCTTTTCCCATGAGCGAGACACAAGAGTTCCAGCCGGCCCTTGCCCGGCATGCCGAAACCGTTGCCGGTCTGCTGGCACACCTTCTCGATACGCGTCCGCTGGACGGGGAGATCGCCCGCCCGGAGCGCCTGATGGCGGCCATGCGCCATGGCGCGCTCAATGGCGGCAAGCGGCTGCGCCCGTTCCTGCTGGCCGAAAGCGCCCGCCTGTTCGACAAGACCGGGGACGCGGTGATGCGGGTCGCGGCGGCCCTGGAATGCGTCCACTGCTACTCGCTGATCCATGACGATCTTCCGGCCATGGACGATGACGACATGCGCCGTGGCCGCCCCACGGTCCACAAGGCCTTCGACGAGGCCACGGCCATCCTTGCAGGCGACAGCCTGCTGACCTTCGCCTTCGACATCATCGCCGATCCGGCGACAGACCTGTCCGACGCGGTCAAGACCGCCCTTGTCCTGAAACTGGCCCGCGCAGCCGGACCGGGCGGCATGGCCGGCGGACAGGCCCTGGACCTTGATGCGGCACGCGAACGTCCCGGCGAGGACGGCATCATCCGCCTGCAGGCGATGAAGACCGGCGCGCTCATCCGCTTTGCCTGCGAGGCCGGCGCCATCGCCGCCAATGCGCCGATGGCCGACCGCGAGCGCCTTGCCGCATTCGGCTCCGCCATAGGCCTTGCCTTCCAGCTTGCCGACGACCTGCTCGACCTGACCGCCGATGAAGGCACGCTGGGCAAGGCCACGCGCAAGGATGCCGGCGCCGGCAAGGCGACATTGGCCGGATTGCACGGAGCCGACTGGACCCGCCGCCAGCTTGACGCGCTGATCGAAGAGGCCTGCGGACTGCTTGCGCCCTATGGCGGCAAGGCCGCACTCCTGTCCGATGCGGCACGCTATGTCGCGAGCCGGGACCGGTAGGACCGCCGTCCGGGGCATCGCCGGCCTTGGCGACGCGTTAAGCCCGCCTTAAGGTTAATTGCGGAGTCTGGGGAAAAGACGATCCCCAAGCTCCAAGGCTTACCCGATGTCGAAAGTCCTGACCCGTGCCTACCTGCGCACCAGGATCGTTCTGGCGATGGCGCTCATGCTCGCATGCGTCATTGCCGGCACGAGTTACGTCTATCTCAATACCGAGGCGACCAAGCGCTCGGCACAATTCAATGTCGTCATCTCCGAAGCGTCGAATGCGACCGAACTGCTGCTCTACCAGATCAGCCGGATCGATGCCGTGCGCAGGGATCCCGCGTTCAATTTCAAGCCGCCGGCCGAGCGGGAACAGGCCCTGTCGGCAATCCGCGACCAACTCGACGGCACGCTGGCACGCCTTCAGGACGCCTTCCGGACCATCTCGCTGAGCGAGGAAGGCGACGTCACCCTGCTGGAAAGCCGCCGTCTCACCATGGAGGAAAGCGGTGACAGCCAGGCAGGCCATGGGGAAGCCGGCGCCATGGAGGGTGCGCACATGCCCGATGCGCTGCGCGCCATCTGGTATGGCGGCGAGTCCGGATACCGGCTCCGGGATTCGCTCAAGGAAATCATTTCCCAGGCAAACCGCATCGGCCTCTACCGCGATCTTTCGTCGCCCGCGGCAGCACGAACCTTCCAGCAGGTCCGGACCCTGGCGGCGGACCAGTTGCGTCCCGGCCTGGCCCGCCTGAACCAGCAGCTTGGCGAGGAGGTCATCGCCGCCCAGGACGGATTGCGTTACGCCATGCTCGCCACGGCGGCGCTGATATGCATCGCCAGCCTCATCATGGGGCTTGCGATCCTGCTCCCGCTCGAGGCTGCCGTGCTGGAAGCACAGGACAAGCTGGCGGCATCGCGCAACGAGGCCGAACGGGCGCGCGAGGCCGCCCAGGCGGCGGACCGGGCAAAGTCGGAGTTCCTGGCCAACATGAGCCACGAGATCCGGACGCCCATGAACGGCGTTCTCGGCATGGCCGAACTCCTTGCCAGGACCAGCCTCGACAACCGGCAGAAGACCTTCACGGACATCATCGTGAAATCGGGCAATGCGCTGCTGACCATCATCAACGACATCCTCGATTTCTCCAAGATCGATGCCGGCCAGCTTGAACTCGACCCGGCGCCCTTCCGCATCGGCGAGTCGGTCGAGGATGTCGCCACGCTGGTTTCGGCGCGGGTTGCCGAGAAGGACCTCGAACTGATCGTGCGCATCGACCCGGCGCTGCCGCCGCTGGTCTCGGGCGATGTCGGCCGCTTCCGCCAGATCGTCACCAACCTGCTCGGCAATGCCGTGAAGTTCACCGAATCCGGCCATGTCCTCGTGGATGTGACAGGCCAGGTCCGCGAGGGCGTCGCCCATCTGCGGGTTGCGGTTCAGGATACGGGTGTCGGCATCCCGCAAGACAAGCTTCAGACGGTCTTCGACAAGTTCGCCCAGGTCGACGGATCTTCCACCCGGCGCCATGAGGGAACGGGCCTCGGACTTGCCATCGCATCGCGGCTGATCGACCTGATGGGCGGCGAGATCGGCGTCGAATCCGAGTTCGGCAAGGGCTCCACCTTCTGGTTCACCGTTCCGCTGCCGGTGGCGCAGACACAGGATACGCCGCGCACCCTGCCGGTCGACGTGACCGGCGCGCGCGTCCTCGTCATCGACGACAACCCGGTCAACCGGTCGATCCTGACGGAACAGCTCACCTCCTGGGGTTTCGAATCCGCCGCCGCCGAAAGCGGCCATGTCGGCCTCGCCTTCATCGACCGTGCCGCCGAGATCGGCATGGAAATCGACTGCATCATCCTCGACTACCAGATGCCGGGCATGAATGGCGAGGAAGTGCTGCGCGCCCTGCGCGGACGCGCCGCCGGCAACACCATCCCGGTGGTCATGCTCACATCCGTGGACCATGCCGATGTCGGCCGCATGATCGTCCGCCACGGCATCTCAGCCCATCTGACGAAGCCGGCCCGTTCCTCCCTGCTGCTCGAAACGCTCGTCGAGGTCCTGCAGGCCGGCCGTGCCGTGACCGGCACGCCCCCATCCCTGGCCGCCCTGGCCGGGACCGTGGCGGGCGTTCCGGAAGACCGGCAGCAAGCCGGAGCGACAGCGGCCGCGGCAAGGGAAGCCCCGGCGGCTGGCGCACCGCACGAGCGTCGCTTTGCCGGGCGCGAGATCGCGCCGCTCGATGTTCTCGTCGCCGAGGACAACGAGGTCAACCAGATCGTCTTCACGCAGATCCTCACCGGTCTCGGCGTGTCCTTCAGGATCGCCGGCAACGGCCGTCTTGCAGTGGAGGCGCACCGCAAGCACAAGCCTGCCCTTGTCATCATGGATGTCTCCATGCCGGAAATGAACGGGCTGGAAGCCACCGCCCTCATCCGCCAGACCGACCAGACGACAGGCCGGCACACGCCCATCATCGGCGTCACCGCCCATGCGCTCAAGGGCGACCGCGAGAAATGCCTGGAAGCCGGCATGGACGATTACCTCTCCAAGCCGGTCTCGCCAGACAAGCTGGCGGAGAAAATCGGGAAATGGCTGGGGGGTCAGCGCGCCGAAGTGGCGTGACCGGGCACGATCAGCGGTTTCGCATCACGATGCAGGACCCGCCCGCTGCCCGCAATTGCTGGCAGATGATCTCCGCGTTGACGCGCTTGTCCGCACCGATCCGCACGGCATAAATGCCGCGCCGTCCGATCGCGGAACGCACGCGGCTGACGACCGGTTCGTGGTCTGCCAGCAGGGACGGAAACCGCCGCCTGAGCCGCTGCCATTGCCGGATCGCTGCGGAGCGGCGGAAATTGCCGGCCACCTGCACGCCCCAGGGCAGCGTGTGCACGCGCGCCATGGGAATGGTTGCTGCGGCGATCACCGGAAGCGCCCGGCAGGCCGCGTCGAAACCGAGTTTCCCGTCCAGCGGCCGGTTCGTGGCCTGGTAAGCTGCGTCGGAAAAACTGTCGGCTGGCTCGCCCAGGATCGAGAGCACGTAGTCCTCGGTCTCCAGGGGCAGGAAACCGCCACTGGCGATCCAGCGGTTGAGCCGCCCCTCGCCGGCATTGTAGCCAATGGCCGCACGCCCGAGATTTCCGTAGGACGCCTTCATCTCCGCGAGGTAGGCCGCCGAGGCGGCAATGGCCTGTGCCATGTCGAAACTGTCGGCAAGGCCGCGCAGCTTCGCCGTTCCGGGCATGAACTGGGCGATGCCCTCCGCACCCGCCGGGCTCACCGCGTCCGGGTCGAAGCGGCTTTCCTTCCAGATCAGGCGTGCCAGGAAGTCGCGCGGCAGGCCGTGCCGGTCGGCGCTGTCGCGGATGAGGGTGCAGACCGTGTCGAGATGCGCTGCCTTGTCGGTATCGCCCGGCGCACCGGCCTCCTGTTGCGAGGCCAGCGCAGGCCCGGCCAGAAGCGCGGCGGCAAGGCCGGCGATGGCCCTACTCGGCCGCCGCATGGCTCCCGCGCCCGAACCGCCGTTCGATGTAATCGGCCACCATCACCTGGAATTCGGCCGCGATGTTCGCGCCGCGCAGCGTTGCCACCTTCCTGCCGTCGATGAAGACCGGCGCGGCCGGCGTTTCGCCCGTGCCCGGCAGGGATATGCCGATATCGGCATGCTTGCTCTCGCCCGGCCCGTTGACGATGCAGCCCATGACGGCCACCGACAGCGCCTCGACGCCCGGATACTTCTCCCGCCAGACCGGCATGTTGGCGCGCAGATCCTCCTGGATCGCCTGGGCAAGTTCCTGGAACACGGTGGACGTTGTGCGCCCGCATCCCGGACAGGCCGCGACGATGGGCACGAACTGGCGGAAACCCATCGTCTGGAGCAGTTCCTGCGCCACCTGCACCTCGCGGGTGCGGTCGCCGCCCGGCTCCGGCGTCAGCGAGATGCGGATCGTGTCGCCGATCCCCTGCTGCAGAAGGATGCCCATGGCCGCCGACGATGCGACAATGCCCTTTGATCCCATGCCCGCTTCCGTGAGGCCCAGATGCAGCGCGTGATCCGAGCGCGCTGCGAGCATGGTGTAGACCGCGATGAGGTCCTGCACCTGGGACACCTTGGCCGACAGGATGATCCGGTCGCGCGGCAGGCCGATCTCCTCGGCGAGTTGCGCCGACAGCAGCGCCGATTGCACGATCGCCTCGCGCATCACCTCGTTGGCCGTCAGCGGCGCGCCCTTCGCGTGGTTCTCGTCCATCAGGCGGGTGAGCAACTCCTGGTCCAGCGAACCCCAGTTGACGCCGATGCGCACCGGCTTGTCATGCCGGATGGCGGTCTCGACGATGGCCGCGAACTGCTTGTCCTTCTTGTCCTTGAAGCCGACATTGCCCGGATTGATGCGGTATTTCGCCAGCGCCTCGGCACAGGCCGGATGGTCGGCAAGGAGCTTGTGGCCGATATAATGGAAATCGCCCACCAGCGGCACGTCGATGCCCAGCCTGTCCAGCCGTTCGCGGATGCGCGGCACCTGGGCCGCCGCCTCGTCGCGGTCGACGGTGATGCGGACGACCTCCGAACCGGCGCGCGCCAGCGCCGCGACCTGCGCCACGGTTGCGTCGGCATCCGCGGTGTCGGTGTTGGTCATGGACTGGACGACGACCGGCGCGCCGCCTCCCACCATGACGCCGCCGACAGGCACGCCGACGGTCTTCTTGCGCGGAAACGGATCGGAAAAATACTGCGTCATGGCGAACCTGCCGGCCTTCGGGCGTGACTTGAGACCATGGATGTGGCCGTCCGCGTGCCGCTTGTCAACGGTGGCCGCGAAAGGTGACCGGGGCATGACATGACCGCGGCGGAACGAAACGAAGGCTGCGGAGTTGACGTCTCGCTGCGGTGCAATATTCTCCGCGCTGCATTGCAACCAGCGAGGGACACGTCATGCCGATCAGCCGAACCGCCGTCATCACCGGGTCCACCTCGGGCATTGGCCTGGGCGTGGCCCATGCCCTTGCGGCCAGCGGGTGCAACGTGGTCGTCAATTCCTTCTCCGGCAGTGACGAGGACCACTCCGCGGCCGCCGCCATCGCTGACGCCCACGGGGTGAAGGCGATCTATGTCCAGGCCGACATGGCCAAGCCGGACCAGTGCCGCGGCCTGATCGAAAAGGCCGCCAGCACGTTCGGCACCGTCGACATTCTCGTCAACAATGCCGGCATCCAGCACGTGGCAAGGATCGAGGATTTCCCGCCCGCGAAATGGGATGCCATCATCGCCATCAACCTCTCCTCCGCCTTTCACACCATCGCTGCCGTGGCGCCGATGATGAAGGAGGCCGGCTGGGGCCGCATCATCAACATCGCATCGGCCCATGGCCTGACCGCCTCGCCCTACAAGTCGGCCTATGTCGCCGCCAAGCACGGCATAGTCGGCCTGACGAAGACCGTGGCGCTCGAAATGGCCGATGCGCGTGTCGCGGTCACCTGCAATGCCATCTGCCCGGGCTATGTGAAGACACCGCTGGTCGAAGGCCAGATCGAGGACCAGATGAAGGCCCATGGAATGGGCCGCGAGGAGGTGATCGAAAAGGTGATCCTGCAGCGCCAGCCGACGCGCGAATTCGCCACCGTGGAGGAAATCGGCGGCACCGCCGTCTTCCTGTGCTCCGATGCCGCTGCCCAGATCACCGGAACCACCATCTCCATCGATGGCGGCTGGACCGCGCTGTGAGCAACGGCCGGACCCGGTCCGGCCTCACCTCGTCCGGGTGAGTGCCGCCATCTGCATGGCGAGGAAACGCTCCAGCGCGTCCTCGCGATCCTTTTTCGCCTTCACGCGCATCTTCATCCCTTCCAGCCAGTCGGAAAGCTGGGTCGCCAGCACCGCGCCATCGAGCGGCGCCCGCGCCCCGGCCTCGTCATAGACCGGTGCCAGCAGGGCAACCTTGCGCGCCTTCCACCCGTCGAGCCAGCCGGCCGAGAGTCCGCTCTTCATGTCGATGAGTTCCGCGCCGTGCGGCGTGGCCTCCATCTGGGCCATCATGTCGAGGATGCCTTCGCGGATGGCCATGCCGATCCGCTCCGATACCGTTCCGGGCCGCGCCAGCGCGTCGCGCATGACGTCGAGCGACTGGTCCAGCATGGCCGTTGCGCCGGCTTCGTAGATATCCTGCTTGTTGCGGAAGAACTGGTACAGCGCCGGCCGGGACATGCCCGCCGCCTGCGCTATGTCGTCCATGGTCACGCGCGAAAAACCGTACGCCATGAACTGGGCGATGGCGGCTTGCAGGATGGCTGAGCGTTTGTCGGGCTGGATCGGCAATGTCATGAACTGAATCATAAACCTCCGGAGGCACGTTGACAATCTGACATTTTGACGAATAATGTCAGAACGTGAAAAGAATGAGGTCCGCAATGCAATTGACGGTCAATGGGAAAACGGTCGAGGTCGATGTCGAACCGGACATGCCCCTGCTCTGGGTCCTGCGCGACGAACTGGGCATGACGGGCACGAAATACGGATGCGGCATTGCCCAGTGCGGCGCCTGCACGGTGCATGTCGATGGCGTGGCGATGCGTTCCTGCCAGCTTTACGCGGGCGATGTGGAAGGCGCGATCACGACGATCGAGGGTCTCGGCACGCCGGATGCGCTCCATGCCGTCCAGGCCGCTTGGATCGAGCACCAGGTCGCGCAATGCGGCTATTGCCAGTCCGGGCAGATCATGGCCGCCGCCGCCTTCCTGGAATCCAACCCGGACCCGTCCGACGCCGACATTGACGACGCCATGTCGGGCAACCTGTGCCGTTGCGGCACCTATCCGCGCATTCGCGAGGCGGTCAAGTCGGCCGCCGCCAGCCTTCGGGGGGTCTGATCATGGGACGCATCGCGACGATCACCCGCCGCACGCTTCTCGTCGGCGCCGCCGCCATCGCAGGCGGCGTGGCCTTCGGCGTCTGGCGTTACCGCACCCCATACGCCAACCCGCTTCTCGATGACCTGGAAGCCGGCGAGGCCGCCATCACGCCCTATGTGAAGATCGATGCCGGCGGCGTGACGCTCATCACCCCGCGTGCCGACAAGGGCCAGGGCGCCTATCATGTCCAGGCAGCACTTCTGGCCGAGGAACTGGATGTGGACCTCGACCAGGTGCGCGTCGATCCCGGTCCGCCCGACAAGGCCTACTGGAACACGGCACTCGCCGCCGAGGCCGCCGACTTCATGGTTCCCTCTGCGGGCATGATGCAGAATGCAGCCACGGTCGGCCTCTCCGCGGTCATGAAGTTCATTGGCATGCAGATCACAGGCGGCTCCACCACGGTGCCGGACCAGTTCGAGAAACTGCGTATCGCCGGAGCGGTCGCGCGCGAGACGCTGAAGGCTGCCGCCGCGAAGCAGGCCGGCGTCTCCGTGTCCCGGCTGAAGACGGAACAGGGCACGGTGATCCTGCCGGACGGATCGCGCCTGACCTATGTGGAACTTGCCCCCGCCGCCGCAGCGATCGATCCCGTGGAAGAGGTTTCGCTGCGCGATCCGTCCCAATGGCGGCTGCTCGGCAAGCCGATGCAGCGCATCGACATGGTCGCCAAGTGCACCGGCACGCAGGTCTACGGCATCGACGAGAAGATCGAGGGCATGGTCCACGCCACCGTTCTTCTCAATCCCGCGCAGGGCGGTCCGGTCAACGGTTTCGATGCCTCGGAGGCGGAAAAAATGCGCGGCGTGAAGGCCGTCGTACCGGTCACGGGCGGCGTCGCCATTGTCGCCGACAATACCTGGCGCGCCTTCCAGGCCGCCAGCGCGGTGAAGGCGGACTGGGGCAAGGCAGCCTTTCCGGCGACCATGGAGGAACACTGGCAGGTCCTCGCCGGATCCTTCATCGCCGACCGGCAGGACAGCCGCAATCGCGATGATGGCGACGTCGAGATCGCCATTGCCGAAAGCGCGCCGGTCGAGGCGGAATACCGTGCGCCCTATCTTGCCCACGCCCCGCTTGAGCCCATCAGCGCCATCGTCCGCGTCACCGATGACGCGGTGGATGTGTGGACCGGGACGCAGATCCCGCGCTTCACCCAGGCCAATGTCGCGCGCATCACCGGCATCGAAGCGGAAAAGGTGCGCGTCCACGTCTACATGATGGGCGGCAGTTTCGGCCATCGCCTCGAAGACGAGGTGGTCAAGCAGGCCGCCGAGATCGCGATGCAGATGAAGGGCACGCCGGTCAAGCTCACCTATTCGCGCGAAGAGGACATGACCCATGACTTCGTGCGCCAGATCGCCATGGCGCGGCTGCGCGGCACGGTGCGTGACGGCAAGGTGGAAACGCTCGATCTGGGCATCGCCATGCCGTCGGTCATGGCCAGCCAGATGTCGCGTCAGGGTCTTTCCATCGCCGGTCCCGACAACCAGATCGTCGCCGGCGCCTGGGACCAGCCCTTCGCCATTCCCAATCAGCGGGTAACGGGCTATCGCGCGCCCGAACTGGCGCCCATCAGCTCCTGGCGATCGGTCGGCGCGTCCTCCAACGGCTTCTTTTACAATGCCGCGCTGGACGAACTGATCGCCGCGGCGGGCGCCGACCCGATGGCCGAGCGGCTGCGCCTGTGCTCCGATCCGCTGGCCCGTCGGGTGCTGGAAGCGGTGGCGGAAATGTCGGACTGGTCCGGCCCGCAGCCCGGCGCCGGGCGTGGCCGTGGCGTTGCGCTGACGAAATCCTTCGGCGTCCATTGCGCGCAGGTCGTCGAGGTGAGCGATACCGCGGACGGCATCCGCATCGACCGGGTCTGGGTCGCGGCGGAGGTGGGCACCGTGCTCGATCCGGTCAATTTCGACAATCTCGTCAAGGGCGGCGTCGTCTTCGGCCTTGGCCATGCGATGAATTGCGAAATCACCTACACCGATGGCGTTGCCGACCAGACCAATTTCCACGATTTCGAGGGCATGCGTCTTTACCAGTGCCCGGTGATCGAGGTGCGCGGACTGGAGAACGGCCAGAAGGTGCTGGGTATCGGCGAACCGCCCGTGCCCCCTGCCGCTCCGGCGCTTGCCGGCGCCATCTTCGCCGCCACCGGAACGCGGCTGCGTGAAATGCCCTTCAGCAAGTTCGTCGATTTCGC
This sequence comes from Phyllobacteriaceae bacterium, assembly GCA_002708825.1. GTDB lineage: Bacteria > Pseudomonadota > Alphaproteobacteria > Rhizobiales > Rhizobiaceae > Zhengella. Next base: position 114,802 of record PAPF01000030.1, read on the forward strand.
GTGAGGTTTCTGCAGGAAAGCGCCATGCGCCGTTGATCCCGTTGCGTTGCAATTGCGTAACCATGGGTGGAAACGGCGCCGGAAGCTGTCAGGAGAGATTCTCGCCGCATCTTTTGTGCGTCGCACAAACATGATATCAACGCGGACTTGCAGCGCGCCCCGGCAATGGCCACATCTGACCGGCGGGGGCGCGAAAACGGCCATGCCCTGGACAAGAAGGCAAGGAACGGCCGGAACGGACGGAACCCATGGCTCGATTTCCCTTTCACCGGATTGCCGCCTTCGTCGTGCTCGCCGCCTCGGCGGCTTGGGTGGCGACGGGCGAATTCTCCTCGGTCGGCTCGGCCGCCAACGATCCGGCGACCGCGTCCGTGACGCCGGACTCCGGCGTAGCCGCTGAACGCGCCGATCCGCCGCGCGAACTCAAGACCGTGGCCGTCATCGATCCGCCTTTCATCCGGCACAATCGCGCCATCCGCATTTCCGGCCAGACCGAGCCGGACAAGCGGGCCGAAATCGCCACGCGCGCCGCCGGCATCATTGCCGAACTGCCGGTCTCCCAGGGCGAGCGCGTGCAGGAAGGCGATCTCATCCTGTCGCTCGACAATGAGGGCAAGGCAGCCGCGGTGGAATCCGCCCGTGCCGTGCTGGCGCAGCGCGAAAAGGAATTCGAGGCGTCCGAACGCCTCGCCCGCCAGGGCAGCCTGCCGAAACTGCAGCTGGAAACGGCCCGCTCGGCGCTGGCCACCGCACGGTCACAGCTTGAACAGGCGCAAGCCGAACTGTCGCGCTTCGAATTGCGCGCGCCCTTTTCCGGCATCATCGACAAGGTTTCCGTGGAACTTGGCAGTTCCGTCCAGCAGGGCGCGGCGGTCGCAACGCTTCTGTCCCTCGATCCGGTGATTGCCGCCGGCGAGGTGTCCGAGCGCGATCTCGGCCATATCGACATCGGCGATACCGCGGAGATCCGTCTCATTTCCGGTGAAACGGTGCAAGGCACCATCCGCTACATCTCCCGTCAGGCCAGCGCCGCGACGAGGACTTTCCCGGTCGAGATCGCCATCCCCAATCCCGACGGCGCAATTCCGGCGGGCATGACCGCGGAGATCACGTTGAAGACGGACCCGGTCAAGGCTGTCAGGCTGCCGCGCTCGGTGGTGACGCTGTCGGACAGCGGCGATCTGGGCGTCCGTGTGGCAACGGGTGACGGCAAGGCCGGTTTCGTGCCCATCGATCTTGTCGACGACACGCCCGAAGGCCTTGTTCTGGCCGGTGTGCCCGACGATGCCCGCATCATCGTGGCAGGCCAGGATCTCGTCAGCGACGGCGAGCAAATCAACGCCGTCCCCGCCGACATGGAGATGCTGCAACGCCTGGCCGGCCGCCAGGCCATCAACTGACGGGAGCGCGCCATGGGCCTTGTCGGCGTCGCCATCCGCAATGCGCGGCTGACCATTTCCGTCCTTCTGTTCCTGCTCGTCGCGGGCGCGATGGCCTATGTCTCGATTCCCAAGGAAGCCGAGCCGGATGTCCAGATCCCGATCATCTATGTCTCGCTGCACTACCAGGGCATATCGCCGGAGGATTCCGAGCGCCTGCTGCTGCGCCCAGTCGAGACGCGGCTGAAGAGCATCACCGGCATCAAGGAAATGCGCTCGACCGCCTACCAGGGCGGCGGCAACGTGATCGTCGAGTTCCAGGCCGGCACCGATCTCGACAAGGCGCTCGACGATGTGCGCAACAAGGTTGACGACGCCAAGCCGGACCTGCCCGATGGCGCCGACGAGCCCAGCGTCAACGAAGTCAACATTTCCGAGTTTCCCGTCCTCGTCGTCACCCTGTCGGGTGACGTTCCCGAACGCGCCCTGACCGCCGCCGCGCGCGAATTGCGCGACCGGATCGAGGAGGTCAACGGCGTGCTCGAAGCCGCCTTGCGCGGCGCCCGCGACGATCTCGTCGAGGTGATCATCGATCCCGTCAAGCTGTCGTCCTACGGCCTGCGCCTCGACCAGATGATCGCCGGCGTCAATGCCAACAACTCGCTCGTGGCCGCGGGGCAATTGCAGGGCGACCAGGGCAAGTATGCCGTCAAGGTGCCCTCGCTCATCGAAACGGTGGAGGATGTGGCCAACCTGCCCATCGTCGCCGGGCCGAACGCGGTGGTGCGCGCCCGCGATCTCGCCACCATCCGCTCCACCTTCAAGGACGCCGAGACGATCACGCGCCTCAACGGCAAGCCGGCCATCGCCATCGAGGTATCCAAGCGCACCGGCGCAAACCTTGTCGAAACTGTCGATGCCGTGAAGGCCGTCGCCAGCGAGTTCAAGGCGCTGCTGCCGCCCGGTGCCGAGGTGGCGTTCAGCCAGGACAAGTCGACGACCATCCGCCAGTTGCTCGGCGACCTGCAGAACTCGGTTCTGACCGCCGTCATCCTTGTCTTCATCGTCATCCTCTACGCCCTGTCCGGCCGCGCCTCGCTGCTGATCGGCCTGGCCATCCCCGCATCCTTCCTGATGGGCATACTGGGCCTGTCGCTGGCCGGCCTCACCGTCAACATCGTCGTCCTGTTCAGCCTCATCCTGGCGGTCGGCATGCTGGTCGATGACGCCATCATCGTCACCGAATTCGCCGAGCGGCGCATGAGCGAGGGCATGGACAAGCGCCAGGCCTTTGCGCTGGCCGCCCAGCGCATGGCGGGTCCCGTCATCGCCTCCACCATGACCCGCATCGCCGCCTTCTCGCCCCTGCTGTTCTGGCCCGGCGTGGTCGGCGAATTCATGAAATACATGCCGATCACGCTGATCGCCACGCTTTCGGCCTCGCTGGTCTATGCGTTGATCTTCACGCCCACGCTCGGCGCGCTGTTCGCCAGCCGTCAGATCGCCGAGCCGTCAGGCCGCGACGGGCTCTACATGTGGGTGGCCAAGCGCGCCATCCGCCATCCCTTCATCGTCATGACGGCATCGCTCGGCCTTCTTGTCGCCGTGCCGGTTGCCTATGGCAAGTACGGTTCCGGCGTCGAGTTCTTCCCCGATGTGGAGCCGGAATACGGGCTTCTCTACGTCCATGCCCGCGGCAATCTCTCGCTTGAGGAACAGGATGCGGCGACGCGGCGCGCCGAGGAGCGCATTCTCGGCTGGCCGGGCATCGAGACGGTCTACACACGGGTCGGCTCCGTTCAGGGTGCAGGCGGCGCGCAGGTCGACGAGGACGTCGTCGGCGTGATCCAGTACGAATTCATCGACTGGCGCGAGCGCAAGCCGGCCTCCGAGATCCTGGCAGACCTGCGCGTGGCCATGCGCGGCATTCCCGGCGTGGAAATCGAGGTGTCCGTGCCCCAGGCCGGACCGCCAACCGGCAAGGCGATCCAGCTTCGCCTGTCGAGCGACAATCCGGCCGGCCTCAACGATGCCGCCGGTGACGTGGCCGCGATGCTGGAGACGGTGCCCGACGTCATCGACATTTCCGACGGAATGCCGTCGCCCGGCATCGACTGGGAGCTTCAGGTCGACCGCACGCTGGCCGCGCAATACGGCATCGGCCCGGCGTCTGTCGGCACGGTCGTCCAGCTCGTCACCACCGGCCTGAAACTGTCGGATTACCGGCCTGCCGGCGCCGACGACGCCGTGGACATCCGGCTGCGCCTTCCGGAAGACCGCCGCACGCTCGCCACGCTTGACCAGTTGCGCGTCGAGACGGCCCAGGGATCGGTGCCGATTTCCAACTTCGTCACCCGCAAGCCCGCCCAGCGTACGGGCACGCTCAACCGCATCGACGGCACCCGCACGGTGACCGTCCAGGCAGGCATCACCGAGGGCGTGCAGGCCGACAAGGTGCGCCAGGCCGTCATCGCCAAGATGGAAGGCCTGGACCTTGCCGAGCGCGGCATCCGCTGGAAACTCGCCGGCGAGGACGAGGAGCAGAGGGCGGCCGGGGAGTTCCTGACCAAGGCCTTCGCCGCCGCCATGGCGCTCATCTTCACTGTCCTGCTCGCCCAGTTCAACCGGTTCCTTTCGGTCGCCCTGGTGCTTACCGCCGTCGTCATGTCCACCATCGGCGTGCTGCTCGGCCTGCTGATCATGGGCCAGCCCTTCGGCGTGGTCATGACCGGGATCGGCATCATCGCGCTGGCCGGCGTCGTGGTGAACAACAACATCGTGCTCATCGATACGTTTGACCACCTGCGCCACGAGCAGGGCATGGACAAGGTGGACGCCATCATCCAGACCTGCCGCGAACGCGTCCGCCCGGTCATGCTGACGGCGGTGACCGCCATTCTCGGCGTGCTGCCGATCGCATTCGGCTGGAACCTCGAACTGCTGAACCACGAGACCACGGTCGGCGCGCCCTCGACGCAATGGTGGATCGCGCTGTCATCGGCCATCGTCTTCGGCCTCGCCTTCTCCACCGTGCTGACGCTGATCGTGACGCCCTCCATGCTGATGATCGTCACCCGCTCGCACGATTCCAGCGTCTACCGCTTCTTCCGCCGCATGCGGGGCAGGCCGTGGCGCTTTGCGCTGGCCATGCTGGCCACGCTCGCCATCTGGGGCGCGGCCGCCGCCGCCGGTCTTGCCGCCCTGTCGGCGCTGCAGGGCAATGGCCGCCTTGTTGCGCCCGTCATTGCACTCGCCGCCGCGTTGATGCTCTCCCGCATGGTCTGGAAGAGCACCCGCCTTCGCCGCTGGCTGGGCCTCGACGAACCGGCCCCGGAACCCTCCTCTCAGGACGCTGCCTCCGGAAGGCAGGCTGCGGAAACGGACGGTGAAACGCTGGGCGCACCGGGCGCGGCGGAATAGGCAGGGAACCAACTGCCCCTCAAGACCGTTCCCGTTCCGCCCGACCAACCGGAACAGGATACGTCCATGTCACTCGGCACCATCCTTCTCATCATCCTCATCCTGCTGCTCATCGGCGCGATTCCCGCGCGCGGCCGTTTCGGCAACGCCCCGCTTGGCATCATCGGCACGATCCTGTTGATCGTCCTCATCCTCATGCTGCTCGGTCGCATCTGAGAAGCGGCCGCTGGAGACCAGCCATGGACCGTGTGACCGGCAGTTGTCTTTGCGGCAGCGTACGCATTGAAGCAGAAGGGTCCCCCTATCGGGTGGGTCTGTGCCACTGTCTGGATTGCCGCAAGCATCATGGCGCCCTGTTTCATGCCTCTGCCGTATTCCCGCTACACGCCGTCGCCATCCAGGGCGAGACACGTGACTTCGGCGGCAGGTTCTTCTGTCCGCGTTGCGGCTCCACCCTTTTCGGAATGTCCGGTGACGAAATCGAGATCAATCTTGGCAGCCTCGATGCGCCGGACCGGTTTCGTCCGACCTATGAGTTATGGACCATCCGCCGCGAATCATGGCTGCCGCCATTCCCCCTTGCCAGCCGCTATGAACGCGACCGCACGGGCCAGGGCCGCTCCGAGGATTGATCCTGTCAGGCGGCACGCCGTGCCGGTCCGTCCAGACGCTGGTCCGTGATGGCCTGTCGCAATGCGTCTGCGGGCGGTGTGACATGCAAAGGGCCGACGAGCGCTTCCAGCCGCGCACCGTCCAGCGAATGGGCGGTACGCCAGAGATAGCTCATCTTCACCACTTCCCGCACCACCGGCATGAATAGGCCAACCAGTTTCAGCATGGTCCAGTTGACATTGGCCCGCTTCAGGCGGCGTCCCGACGCCTGTTCCGCGGCTGCGAGCATCTGCTCGCCCGTCAGCGTGTGGCCGGCGAAGTGGAAGCGTTCGAACCGCCCGAGTTCGGCGCGCCGCTCCGCCAATGCCACGAACGCCCGCGCCAGGTCCGGCAGATAGGCAAAGGCATGCGGCAGGATCCACGGCCCCGGCCAGGTGAACTTGCCCTTCTTCAGATCCTTCAGGATCATCAGGTCGAGCCAGGTCCCGCCCTTCGGGCCGCCATAGAAATCGCCGGCGCGAAGGATGATGACCTGGACGCCCTCCTCCCGCGTGGCCCGTTCCAGCCGTTCCTCCATGGCGATGCGGATGCGCGCCTTGTCCGTGGAGGCATGCTGCGGCGCGTCCTCGCCAACGTCCATACCGATCTCGAGACCGAAATTGTAGCCATTTCCGGGGATCATCAGCGTCGCCCCATGGGCCTTGGCCGCCGCGATGGCGTTCTCAACCATGGGCAAGACCGTCGTCTCCCATTTGTCATAGGCCGGGTTCGCGGCATGCAGGATGACATTCGCGCCTCTCGTGGCGTCGATCAGGCTGGACGCGTCGAAGGCATCGGCAGCGGCGGGCACGACGCCGGCCGGCATTTCCGAAACCCGCGTGCCGCGCCCGATGCCCTTCACCGTCCACCCGGCCCGCGCAAAGGCCTCGCCCGCCGTGAACCCGATATGCCCTGCCGCTCCGATGATTGCGATGGTCGCCATGGTCAGTCTCCTTTGTCCGTTGATGCCAAGGAGATAAACCTGCTATCTGTGCATGGAAATTGGAATAATATGCAGATTGGCTATTCAGGAATGAATGGATGGACGATTTCGACTGGAATCTGGTCAAGAGTTTCCTCGCCGTCGCCGAGACCGGTTCGCTCTCCGCCGCCGCACGCCGCCTGAAGGCCAGCCAGCCCACGCTTGGCCGCCACATGGCTGAACTGGAAGGCCGCCTCGGCGTCACCCTTTTCGAGCGCCTGCCGCGCGGGATGGCGCTGACAAATGCCGGGACGGCCTTGCTCGACCATGCCCGGCGTATCGCCGCCGATACCGCTGCCCTGTCCATGACGGCGACCGGCGCAGCGCAGGAGGTGGCCGGTGCGGTGCGCATCGCCGCCAGCCAGATCGTGGCGCATTTCCTCCTTCCGGACATCGTCACGGCCCTGCGCCGCGCCGAGCCACGGCTCGAGGTGGAAATCGTCGCCTCCAACGCGATCCAGAACCTGCTGACCCGCGACGCCGATATCGCCATCCGCATGACGCAGCCGTCACAGGGCGAACTGATCGCCCGCAAGGTCGCCGATGTCGCCATGGGCGCCTTCGCCGCGCCGTCCTATCTGGAAACCGCGCCGCCGCTTGAAACCGCAACCGACCTGCTGAACCATACCGTTCTCGGATATGACCGCGATGACCTGATGATACGCGGCTTCAGGCAGATGGGCCACGCCGTCACGCGCGACTTCTTTCCCGTGCGCACCGATGACCAGGTGCTGCATTGGCGGCTGGCCGAAGCCGGTGCGGGAATAGGCTTCAACCAGTTGTATGCCGGCCTGAAATCGCCCCATGTGGTGCGAGTCCTGCCCGACCTGCCGCTTGAGCCGCTGCCGATGTATCTCGCAGTCCACCGGGAATTGCGCACGAGCCTGCGCATCCGCCGCGCCTATGACTTCGTGGCGGAGGCCCTGACCGCCCTGCCGCTGTCGACGGGCCGGTGATCGGCTCGGCTCAACCCTCGAACCGCACCAGCAGGTCCTTGGCGTCGATCTGGTCGCCGGACTGCACCAGCACCTCCGCGACCGTGCCGTCCCGCTCGGCATGAAGCGCCGTTTCCATCTTCATCGCCTCGATGGAGACCAGAACGTCGCCCGCCTTCACCGCCTGCCCGGCGGAAACCGCCACGGTGGAGATGACGCCCGGCATGGGCGCGCCGACATGGGCCTCGTTGGCGGCATCGGCCTTGGGCCGCGACTTGGCCGCCGATGCGCCGTGGATGCGGTCCGGCACCTTCACCCGGCGCGGCTGGCCATTGAGCTCGAAGAAGACCGTACGCATGCCGTTCTCGTCGGTATCGCCGATGGCCAGGCAACGGATGACCAGCGTCTTGCCCTTTTCCAGGTCGACGAAGATTTCCTGTTCCTGCTCGATACCGTAGAAATAGACCGGGGTCGGCAGCACGCTGACCGGGCCGTATTCCTCCTGTGCATTGGCGAAATCGGTAAAGACCTTCGGATACATCAGCCAGGAGGCGAACTCGAACTCGGTGACCTCGCGGCCGAGCTTTTCCTCTAGTTCCGCGCGTTTCGCATCGAGGTCGGCGTCGGCAAGCAGGGCGCCGGGCCGCTCCGTATAGGGTTTCTCGCCCTTCAGCGCCTTCTTTTGCAGCCCTTCCGGCCACCCGGCCGGCGGCTGGCCAAGGTCGCCCTTCAGCATGGCAACCACGGAATCCGGGAAAGCGATGTCCTTCTGCGGATTCTCAACATCGGCAACGCTCAGGTCCTGGCTCACCATCATCAGCGCCATGTCGCCCACCACCTTGGAGGACGGCGTCACCTTGACGATGTCGCCGAACATCAGGTTGGCGTCGTGATAGGCGCGCGCGACGTCGTGCCAGCGCGTTTCCAGCCCCAGCGACCGCGCCTGCTCCTTCAGGTTGGTGAACTGGCCACCGGGCATCTCGTGTAGGTAGACCTCGGAAGCCGGCCCTTTGAGGTCGCTCTCGAAGGCGGCATACTGGTTGCGCACCGCTTCCCAGTAGAACGAGATGCGCCGGATCCATTCCGGATCGAGGCCGGGATCGCGCCCGGACCCCTTGAGCGCTTCCACGATGGAGCCGAGGCAGGGCTGCGACGTGTTGCCCGACAGCGCATCCATGGCCGCGTCCACGGCATCGACCCCGGACTCGACCGCCGCCAGCACCGTCGCCGCCGAGATGCCGGATGTGTCATGCGTGTGGAAATGGATCGGCAGGCCCGTTTCCTCGCGCAGCGCCGTGAAAAGGACGCGTGCGGCCGCCGGCTTCAGCAGGCCCGCCATGTCCTTCACCGCAATGATGTTCGCCCCGGCCTCTTCCAGTTCACGGGCAAGCGACAGGTAGTATTTCAGGTCGTATTGCGGACGGTTGGCGTCGAGAAGATCGCCGGTATAGCAGATCGTCGCTTCGCACAGCTTGCCCTCCTCGCGCACCGCATCCATGGAGACGCGCATGTTCTCCACCCAGTTCAGGCAGTCGAACACGCGGAACAGGTCCACGCCGCCGGCCGCCGCCTGGCGCACGAAATGCTTGACCACATTGTCGGGATAATTGGTGTAGCCGACGCCGTTGGCGCCGCGCAGCAGCATCTGGAGCAGCAGGTTCGGCGCCCCTTCCCGGACCAGCGCGAGGCGCTCCCACGGATCCTCGGTCAGGAAGCGCATCGAGACGTCGAAGGTCGCCCCGCCCCAGCATTCCAGCGACAGCAGTTGCGGCAGCGCGCGGGCATAGGTTCCGGCGATGCGGGCGATGTCATGCGTGCGCATGCGCGTCGCCAGCAGCGACTGGTGACCGTCGCGCATGGTCGTGTCCGTCATCAGGACCCGCGTTTCGGCACGCATCCACGCGGCAAACTTTTCCGGCCCGTCCCGGTCGAGCCGCTGCTTCGTTCCATCAGGAACCTCACCGCCGACGAAGGGCACGACCGGCGGCGCGGCATCGGCCTTCGGCATCGGCCGCCCGCGTGCTTCCGGGTGGCCGTTCACCGACACGTCCGCGATGTAGTTGAGCAGCTTGGTGGCCCGGTCGCGCCGTTTCACCTGGCTGAAGAGTTCCGGCGTCGAATCGATGAACCGCGTCGTGTAGGAGTTGTCGCGGAAATGCGGATGGCCGATGATCGCTTCCAGGAAGGTCAGGTTCGTCGCCACGCCACGAATCCGGAATTCGCGCAGCGCCCGGTCCATGCGCAGGATCGCCTCGTCGGCCGTCGGCGCCCAGGCTGTGACCTTCTCCAGCAGCGGATCGTAATAGCGCGTGATGACCGCGCCCGAATAGGCCGTCCCGCCATCCAGCCGGATGCCGAAGCCGGTCGCGCCGCGATAGGCGGTGATGCGGCCATAGTCGGGAATAAAATTCTGCTCCGGGTCTTCCGTCGTGATCCGGCACTGCAGGGCATGGCCGTTGAGCCAGATGTCCTCCTGCGCTGGGACGCCCGATTCCGGCGTGCCGATGGCCGCGCCCTCGAGAATATGGATCTGCGCCTTGACGATATCGATGCCAGTGACTTCCTCGGTCACCGTATGCTCCACCTGGATGCGCGGATTGACCTCGATGAAATGGAAGGCGCCGGTGTCGGCATCCATCAGGAATTCCACCGTGCCGGCGCCGACATAATCGGTGGCCCTGGCGATCTTCAGCGCATGTTCCGCCAGTTCCTGGCGCCTTGCATCGTCGAGATAGGGCGCCGGCGCCCGTTCCACGACCTTCTGGTTGCGCCGCTGGATGGAGCAGTCGCGCTCGAACAGGTGAACGGCATTGCCATGCGTGTCGCCGAGCACCTGCACCTCAACATGGCGCGCCCGCTCGACCAGCTTTTCCAGATAGACCTCGTCCTTGCCGAAAGCCGCCTTTGCCTCGCGTTTCGCCTCGCGCACCTCGCGCTCCAGGTCTTCCGCCGAACGGATGACGCGCATGCCGCGTCCGCCGCCGCCCCATGAGGCTTTCAGCATGACCGGGAAGCCCACCTCTTCGGCCATGGCGCGCACACGGTCCATGTCGTCGGGCAGCGGTGGCGTGGCCGGAACAACCGGCACGCCGATCTCGACGGCGAGATCGCGCGCAGCGACCTTGTTGCCGAGACGCCGCATCGTCTCCGGCTTCGGGCCGATGAAGACGATGCCGTTGGCCGCGCAGGCCTCGGCGAATTCGGGGCTCTCCGACAACAGGCCATAGCCGGGATGGATGGCGTCGGCGCCCGAAAGGCGCGCGACGCGGATCACCTCGTCGATCGACAGATAGGCCTCGATGGGACCGAGATCGCGGTCCAGGTGCGGCCCGCGCCCGATCTGGTAACTCTCGTCCGCCTTGAACCGGTGCAGCGAATACTTGTCTTCCTCCGCCCAGATCGCGACGGTTTTCAGGCCGAGTTCATTGGCCGCGCGAAAGACGCGGATGGCGATTTCGGATCGGTTCGCAACAAGGATCTTGCGGATGGCCAAGGCGGAATTCTCCGTTTAAATCGTTTGAATTCTGATTTTATAGCGCAGCCCGTGTTGCAATGCAAAACGGTAATGCATTGGTAGGATCGTTTGCCGGACATTTCCAGCGGCAATCGGGCCCGGATGCCCCCGGAAACAGAAGAACCCGGCCCCTCGAAAGGGACCGGGTCCTGTCTGGCCTCGGAAAGGCCGGATCAGTTCATCTGGGTGTACTTGCCGTCCGACCACTCGTAGAAGACGTAGCCCGGCAGCGAGACGTCGCCCTTGTCGTCGAAGGACAGCGAACCGAGAACCGTGTTGAAGTCACCTTCGTTGAGCGCCTTGACGACCGGGTCGAAATCGGTCGAACCGGCCGCCTTGACGGCGTCGGCCCAAGCCTGGATCGCGGCGTAGGTGTAGAGCACGTAGCCTTCGGTGGTCTTGCCGGCAGCTTCCAGCTTGTCCACGACGGCCTTGGCTTCCGGATAGCCGCGCGGATCCGGCGAGAAGGTCATCAGCGTGCCTTCGCCGGCATCGCCGGTGATCGCCCAGTACTCGTCGGTGACGAGGGCGTCACCCGAAACGATCTGGAGGTCCATGCCCTGTTCCTTGGCCTGGCGGGCCATCAGGCCGGCTTCCGTGTGGTAGCCGCCCACGTAGAGGACGCTGACGCCCTCGGCCTTCAGCTTGGAAATGAGCGCCGAGTAGTCCTTTTCACCGGCCGTGTAGGCTTCGTAGAGGGCCGGCTTGCCGCCAGCGGCTTCAAACGCCGCCATCGTGGCGTCGGCAAGGCCCTTGCCGTAAGCGGTCTTGTCATGGACGAAGGCGATCTTCTGGTCGCCGAAATTGTCCTGGAGATACTTGCCGGCTACGTCGCCCTGCTGGTCGTCACGGCCGCAGACGCGGAAGACGCCCGGTCCCGGACGCTCGTCGGTGAACTTCGGGTTGGTGGAGGCCGGCGAGATCTGCACGATGCCTTCGTCGGCATAGACGGCGGAGGCCGGGATCGACGAACCGGAGCAGAAATGGCCGGCCACGAAGACCACGCCCTGACCGGCGAACTGGTTGGCCACCGCAACGGCCTGCTTCGGATCGCAGGCGTCGTCACCGACTTCCAGCTTCAGCATTTCGCCATTGATGCCGCCGGCGGCGTTGATGTCGGCGACGGCCTGTTCGGCGCCGGTCTTCATCTGCTCGCCGAAGGAGGCGTACTGGCCGGTCATCGGACCCGCCGTGGCGATCACGATCTCGGCAAGCGCCGGGGTGGAGAAAGCGAAGCTCAGCGCAACGCCAGCAAGAAGTGCCTTTTTCATGATGACTCCCATTTGCACCCTTAACGGTTTTCAGGCCGGCGCGGCGGGTGGGTATCCAGCTGCCGGCTATGCGGATTTCCGGTCCGCTTGAGCGGTATCAAAGCCCAAAACGAAACGGAAATAAAGCGCCCTGCATCCCTGTTTTTGTTTCTTTTTCCAACAGGCTTAACCGGGATGCGGGCATGCCCTCAACGTCGCTTCCAGGCCAGCGGGCCACTGCGCGAGAAGGCGAAACGGTATTGCTCGGCCATCTGGCCGGCCCTCGTATAGCGGTATCCGGCATAGCCGATGATCACCAGCACCACCAGGTCGACCAGATAATACCAGGGCGCGATCAGGTTGCCCTCGAAGAGCGAGAAATGGATGAAGCGCACCGCAGCTGCCAGCAACACCAGGTAGATGGCAAAGCTTGCCATGGGCCGCCATGTTTGCGCCACCGCGCGGCCGGTCATGAAGGCGGCCCCGCCACCCAGCACGCAGGTGACGACGAAAAACTCGAAGAAGCTGACTTCCCAGAGCAGCGAGGGCGTATGTTCCATCCCGTTCCCCTTCGGCCCGAGGCCTTTTCGTTCGATGCGGGCGCCGCTCAGTGGCGGCCGCCCTCCAGATAGGCAGCGCGCACTTCCTCGCGCTTGAGCAGTTCCTGGCCGGTGCCGGACATGGTGATCACGCCATTGACCATGACATATCCGCGATGCGCCAGCTTCAGCGCGTGGAACGCATTCTGCTCGACGAGAAAGACCGTCAGCCGCTCGTTCCGGTTCAGGTCGCGGATGGCGTCGAAGATCTGCTTGACGATCAGCGGTGCCAGGCCGAGCGACGGTTCGTCGAGGAGAAGCAGTTTCGGCCGGCTCATCAGTGCCCGCGCAATGGCGAGCATCTGCTGTTCGCCGCCCGAAAGCGTGCCACCGCGCTGCGAAATGCGCTCCTTGAGGCGCGGGAACAGCTCGAACACCTTCTTCAGGTCGTCGTCGAAATGCCTGTCGTCGACGAGCGAGGCGCCCATCTGCAGGTTTTCCATCACCGTCATGCGCGGAAAGATGCGCCGTCCCTCCGGCGACTGCGCGATGCCGAGCCGCATGATCTCGTGCGTCGGCATGGTCGTGATGTCCTGCCCGTCGTAGAGGATCTGGCCCGTGCGCGCCTGCGGCTTGCCGCAGATCGTCATCATCAGTGTGGACTTGCCCGCACCATTGGCACCGATCAGGGTCACGATCTCGCCGCGATGGACATCGACATCCACACCCTTGAGCGCGATGATCTTGCCGTAATAGGTCTCCACGCCGCGCACCTGGAGCATCAGGTCGGTCTCGTCGCTCATGCCTTGCCCCCTGTCTTGCCCTTGCCAGCGCGGCTGGTGGACACCTTGCCGGCGTCGACGCGCCGGGAAAATTCGGTATCGCCCCCTTCGGCAAGCTGTTTGGCCTGGCCGATCCAGTCCTCGCGCTCGATACGGCCGGGGAAGGCCAGATAGGCGCCCACCCATTCGGCTTCCGCCGCCGACCAGGCGGCGATCTGGGAGAAGTGGAAGATGCCGAGCGCATTCAGCTTCTTCTCGTTGGCCGGACCGATGCCCTTGATGCGCGTCAGGTTGTCGGCGTCGCCCTGGGCGGCCGCCAGCACCGCCGGTTTGCTGCCCGGCAGGCTGGTTTCGTCCTTCGCCTCGGGCTTTCCGGCAGCCTTGCCCGGCATTTCACCGGTCGCAGCATGGGCGCTCATTGCCGCCACCGGCGATTGCGGCCTTTCCGGTTTGGTCGCCTGCGCATCCTCGGCGTGCCTGGCTTCCTCGATATCCTCCAGGATGTCGGGGTCGTCGATTTCCTCCTCGTCGTCGACGCCCAGATAGGCGGCGATGACCTTCGGATCGTTGCGCACCGCTTCGGCGCTGCCGTCGGAGATCTTCTGGCCGTAGTCGAGCACGATGACATGGTCCGAGATCTCCATGACGACACCCATGTCGTGCTCGATCAGCAGGACAGACGTCTTGTGCTCGCCGCGGATATACTGAAGCAATTCGTTCAGTTCGGCCGATTCACGGGGATTGAGGCCGGCCGCGGGCTCGTCGAGGCACAAAAGGTGCGGCTGGGAGCACATGGCGCGCGCGATTTCCAGGCGCCGCTGGGCGCCATAGGGCAGGTCGCCGGCCGGATCGTCCGCGCGGTCGATGAGCCGGGTGCGCTCGAGCCAGTAGACCGCCTGGTCGATGGCACTCTTTTCCGCCTTCCGGTAACCGGCCAGGCCGAGCAGCCCGCCGATCGTGAAATTGGACGCGTCCATCAGCATGTTGTGCTGTGCGACCAGCAGGTTCTCCAGCACGGTCATGCCGCCGAAAAGCCGGATGTTCTGGAAGGTGCGCGCGACCTTGGCCCGCGCCGAGATCTCGAAATCGGGCATCCGCTCAAGAAGGAACACCGCGCCGTTGTCGGTCTTGTCCCATTGCCGGTTGGTGCCGGTGAGCGCCTCCACGGCTTCCGATTGCCGGCCCGGCCCGTGACGCATCACGATGCGCCCTTCCGTCGGCTTGTAGAAACCGGTCACGCAGTTGAAGACGGTCGTCTTGCCCGCGCCGTTCGGCCCGATCAGCGCGGTGATGTCACCGCGCCCGACATTGAACGACAGGTCGTTGACCGCAACCAGGCCACCGAAGCGCATCGTCAGATGCTCGACCGTCAGCACCGGATCGGCGTCCCAGTTCGCGGCCGCGCCGGCGGCCTTGATGTCCATCGCCTCGGCCATGATCAATGCCCCTCGCCCTGCGCCACCATGTCGGCGCCGATTTTCTTCTTTTCCTTCAGAACGGCCGATGGTTCACGCGACGAGATCAGTCCGCGCGGCTTCCAGACCATGATGCCCACCATCGCCAGCCCGAAGATGAGCATGCGATATTGCGTCGGCTCGAAACCGTCGCCGAAGATGTTCTGCAGGAAGCCCAGGTTGCGCAGCAGTTCGATGCCGCCGATCATGACCACCGAGGCGATGACAACGCCGATCTGCGAGCCCAGACCGCCCAGCACCACGATGGCCAGGATGATGGCCGACTCCAGGAAGGTGAAGCTTTCCGGCGAGATGAAGCCTTGCCGCGTGGCGAAGAACGAACCGGCGAAGCCACCGAACATGGCGCCCAGCGCAAACGCCGTCAGCTTCGTGTTGGTCGTGTTGATGCCGAGCGACCGGCAGGCGATCTCGTCCTCGCGCAGCGCTTCCCAGGCACGCCCGATCGGCATCTTGCGCATCCGCATCGTCACCAGGTTGGTGATGATCGCCAGGATGAAGATGATGTAATAGAGGAAGATGAAGCGCTGGATCGGATCGTAGGCGATGCCGAAGAAGTCGGCGAAACCGCCCTCCCCGCGCTTGAACTCCAGGCCGAACAGCGTCGGCTTGGGAATGCCCGAAATGCCGTCCGGGCCGCCGGTGAACTCGTACCAGTTGAGCAGCACGACACGGATGATCTCGCCGAAAGCCAGCGTGACGATGGCCAGGTAGTCGCCGCGCAGCCTGAGCACCGGGAAGCCGAGGATGAGGCCCCAGAAGGCCGCCAGGACGCCCGCCAGCGGCAAGGCCATCCAGAAGCCGAACTCGAAATACTGCGCCAGCAGCGCGAAGGAATAGGCCCCCACGGCGTAGAAGGCGACATAGCCCAGATCCAGCAGGCCGGCGAGGCCCACCACGATGTTCAGGCCCCAGCCGAGCATGATGTAGGTCATGATCAGGATGGCAAGATCGATGAACTGGCGGTCCTGCTGCGGAAAGAACGTGGTGAAGAAGAACGGCAGCACGAGCGCGAAGGCGAACAGGATGCGCTTGAGCCACCAAGCCACCCGTTCGGCGGTGTCGCCGCCCGGCGCCGCGGTCGCGACGCGCCGCGTCACCGGCTTGTGGGTCTTGAAGACGAAGATGTTGAGCGCAAGGCGGCCGGCGAAAACGATCACGATGGCCGCGATGAACAGCCCCCAGCGCGTGGTGAGCACCAGGCCGCCCGGCGCGATGTCGGTCCGCAGGCCAAGGAAGAAGAAGCCGAGCACACCCGTCAGCAGCGCGGCAAGGAAGGCATCGCGCAAGGATTCCGCCATCGAGTTGGGATCCTTGGCCGGTACGATTTCCGGTGCGTCGCGGCGCTCCTCTTCAAGCCGCTGGGCGCCTTCGGGCGTGGTGGTTTCGGTTGGCTGGTGCACCATCAGACCTTCTCCACTTCCGGTTTGCCAAGCAGGCCCGAGGGCAGGAAGATCAGCACGATCGCCAGGATCGAGAAGGCCGCCACGTCCTTGTACTCCACGGTGAAGTAGCCCGACCAGAACACCTCGATCAGGCCGATCAGCAGGCCGCCGAGCATGGCCCCGGGCAGCGATCCGATACCGCCGAGCACGGCCGCGGTGAAGGCTTTCACCCCGGCCAGGAAGCCGATGTAGAAGTCGATGACCCCGTAGAGCAGCAGGAACATCAGGCCGGCGACGGCTGCCAGCGCCGCGCCCATGACGAAGGTCAGCGAGATCGTCCTGTCGACATTGACCCCGAGCAGCGCGGCCATCTTCTGGTCCTGCTCGCAGGCGCGTTGCGCGCGGCCCAGCGGCGTCTTGGTGATCAGCAGGGTGAAGCCGATCATCAGCGCCGTCGTCAGCACGATGATGAGGATCTGCATGTAGGAAAGCTGCACCACGATGGGCCCGTTTTCCGTCACGCCCTCCATGATGGTGACGCCGCCGGAGACGATCGGCTGCAGCGGCTTCACGCGCGCGCCCTGCGTAACCTGCACGAAGTTCTGCAGCACGATCGACATGCCGATCGCCGTGATCAGCGGCGCCAGGCGGAACGAGCCGCGCAACGGCCGGTAGGCCAGGCGCTCCACCGTCCAGCCCCAGGCCGCCGTGAAGATCATCGAGATGACCAGCACGATGAGCAGGGCCAGGATGATGAAGCCGATGCTCGACGCGGCGGTAAGCCCGATGGCAACGATCAGCGCCAGCGCGATGAACGAGCCGACCATGAAGATGTCGCCATGCGCGAAGTTGATCATGCCGATGATGCCGTACACCATCGTGTAGCCGATCGCGATCAGCCCGTAGATCGAGCCGAGCGTCAGCCCGTTGATGAGCTGCTGGACGAAATATTCCATGCCGTTCCCCTGTTGCCCGGCCGCCTCTGACGGACAGTCCGGAAGCGCCGGCTGGCGCTGGACCATTTTGTTATTCTTAGCGGCTCGCTCCCACAACACAACCGGCTTTGGCAAAGCCGTCGAATTGCGCGGCTACCCCCTCATCCCCGCCGCTTCCTGCGGCATTTTGCGAATTCCTAGCACCGGAATTCCGAAAAGTCTTTGCATCCTTCCTGTTATTTTCCTCGGCGAACTGCTGATTCTTGCAAGAATGAACTCCTTGCCGCGAATTCATTGCAAGAAGGCATGATTCGAACTGTGGCCTCTCCGTTGCGTCAGACGACCGAAAAGCCCCGGCAGAACGGGTCGCGTTCATCGATGAAGATCGTGTTCAGCCCGGTCATGACCGCCCAGCCGGCAATGGACGGCACGATGGCCGCCCGGCCCGCGACCGTCGCCGCTGCCTCGACCCGGCCATGGAAAAGCGAACCGATGATCGATTCGTGCACGAAATCGTCGCCGGGCTTCAGTTCCCCGCGCGCCGCCAGTTGCGCCATGCGCGCCGAAGTGCCGGTTCCGCAGGGACTGCGGTCGATGGCCTTGTCGCCATAGAACACGGCGTTGCGCGCATGCGCGCCCGCCACGGTCGGCTTGCCGGTCCACAAGACGTGGGTCACGCGGTTGATCTCCGGCCTCTCCGGATGGGCCAGCGTGTAGGCCTCGTTGAGCCGCTGCCGGATGACCGGGCTCCAGGCGATGAGGTCGGCCGCCGAATGATCGGCCATGTCGCGGTAATTGGCCTGCGGCTCCACGATCGCGTAGAAATTGCCGCCATAGGCGACATCGACGTTCAGGGTTCCGAGGACAGGGCACTCCACCTCCCAGCCCGTGGCGTGCAGGAAGGCCGGCACGTTGGTCAGCCGGACCTCGCGCACATGGTCCCCGTCCATGCTGTATTCGGCCTTCACGGGCCCCGCCGGCGTGTCCAGCATCAGCACGCCGGGGGTCCTTGGCCGCACGAGCCCGTGCTCCACGGCCATGGTCACCGTGCCGATCGTGCCGTGCCCGCACATTGGCAGGCAGCCCGACGTCTCGATATAGAGCACGCCCACATCGCAGTCGTCGCGCGTCGGCGGGTAGAGGATGGCGCCCGACATCATGTCATGGCCGCGCGGTTCGAACATGAGCCCGGTGCGGATCCAGTCGTGATGGGCAAGGAAATCGGCGCGCCGCTCCATCATGGTCGCGCCTTTCAGCAGCGGTCCGCCACCGGTCACGAGGCGCACCGGATTGCCGCAGGTGTGTCCGTCGATGCAGAAGAAGGAATGACGCGCCATGACGGTCTCTCAGAAGCGTTGCGCGGAAAAGGGCGACAGGTCGATGGCCGGAGCCTGCCCGCAAACGATGTCGCGCACAAGGCGCGCGGTCGCCGCCGCCTGTGTGAGGCCAAGGTGCCCGTGGCCGAAGGCATGGACGATCTGTGGTCCGGCCGCGGACGCGCCGATGACAGGCAGCGAGTCCGGCAGCGACGGACGATAGCCCATCCATTCCCGGCCGCCTCCTGTCTTCAGCGCGGGCAGAAAACGTTTTGCCTTGTCCAGCATGGCGCGGCTGCGGCGATAGTCAGGCGCCAGGCTCAGCCCGCCCAGTTCCACCGCCCCGCCGATGCGGATGCCGGTTTCAAGCGGCGTGGCGACAAAGCCATGGTCGCAGAAGACAAGCTGGCGCTTGAGATCAAAGGCACCGGGCGGAAGCGTCGTGTTGTAGCCGCGTTCGGTCTCCAGCGGAATGCGGTCGCCAAGCGGCCCGGCAAGCCGGTGTGACCATGCGCCGGCGGCGATGACGACGCGATCGGCTTTGAGCCGCTTGCCATCGCCAAGGCGGACAGACGGTCCGTCCGGGGCCATCTCCACGCTCTCGACTCCGGCCTGGACGAAAAGCGCACCGCGCGATTGCGCGAAGGAGAAGAGCGCCTTGCCGAACACCTGCGGGTCGGACACCGTCATCCAGCCGGGAATGAAGACGCCCCTGGCGAAATGATCCGACAGGCCCGGCTGGAAATCGGCCAGATGCGCCTTGTCCACCACCTCGAAGGCAACGCCGTGGCGCTCGCGCGCCGCATAGCCGGCTCCCGCCGCGTTGAAGCTCGCTTCGCTGTCGTAAAGTTCGAGGCAGCCGTCGCGCCGAAGAAACCCCTCCGTACCTGTCAATGCCGTCAGAGAGGCCCATTCGCCGCGCGCCAGTTCCATCAACTGCGCCTGGGCCGACAGCGCCGCCTCGAACCGGCCAGGACGGCCCGCCGTCAGGAAGCGCAGGAGCCAGGGGAGGACCGGCAGGAAATGGCGCGGCGGGATGGAAAGCGGACCCAGCGGATCCATCAACCAGCGCGGCACCTGCCTGAGCATGCCCTTTTGCGCCAGCGGCAGCAGGTCGGAAAAGGCGAAGGCCGCCGCATTGCCGGCACTCGTCTCCTCGCAGATGCCGGAGCGGTCCACCACCGTCACCGCATGGCCCTCGTCCGCCAGGCGCGCGGCGGCCGCGGCGCCGATGATACCGCCGCCGACGATGAGAACGGAGGGCTTGCCTTGCGTCATGGTGAACCTGTCAGAACGTGACCTGTCAGAACTCCGGCAGAACGGGCCGGCTGTCCAGCGCCGAGCGGATCACCGCCTCGACCTGTGCGCGGCGCTCGCCCGACAGCGGCCGGCGCGGCGCGCGCACCCGGTCATTCGTGCCGATGGCATGGACTTCCGCCAGCTTGATGTTCTGCACCAGATAGGTGGAGACGTCGAGATCGAGCAGCGGACGGAACCAGCGGTAGATGGCCAGCGCCTCGGCCTGCCGGCCCTGTTTCATGAGTTGGTATATGGCAACGGTCTCGCGCGGGAAGGCCGTGACCAGGCCCGCCACCCAGCCGACGGCGCCCACGGCCAGCGCCTCGAAGGCCAGGTTGTCGACACCGGTGAAGAGGTCGTAGCGGTCGCCCATCCGGTTGATGATGTCGGTGGAGCGGCGGATGTCGTCGGAGCTCTCCTTGACCGCGACGAAGCGCCAGTCATCGGCCAGTTCCTCCATCATGTCGACAGAGACGTCGACACGGTAAGCGATGCGGTTGGAATAGATCATCACCGGCAGGTCGCCGGCTTCGGCCACCGCCCGCAGGCCGGCCACCGCCTCGTCGCGGTCGGCATGATAGACCATGGACGGCACGACCATCAGGCCATCTGCCCCGGCGGCCTTCGCTTCGCGGGCCCTTCCGCAAGCCTCGCGCGTACCCGCCTCGTTGATCGTCATGAGAACCGGCTTGCCCCCGGAAACTGCCTTTGCCGTCTTGAAGACCGCCAGCTTTTCATCCGGCGACAGCATCGGCCCCTCGCCCAGCGAGCCGCCGACGATGATGCCGTCGCAGCCGGCATCCATCTGCAGGCCGAAACAGCGCTCCATTTCTGCGTGATCGAGTTCATCGGTTTCGGTGAACTTGGTCGTCACCGCCGGAAAAACACCTTGCCACATGCCTTGTCTCCCTGATCGTTGCGTGTGATATATCAGAACGGGAAGCAGCCGGTCAAGTCTGATATATCAGAAACGGAATCGCGATGCCGCAGACTGACACAACCATCGAAATGCACCCTCCAACGCCGGAGAGCCAGGCGGATTCAGCCTACCGGCTTCTGGAAGAAGCACTGGTGACGCTGGATCTCGAACCCGGCAGCCATCTGACGGAAGGCGCGTTGATCGCCCGCGTGGGGCTCGGCCGCACGCCAGTGCGCGAGGCCATCCAGCGCCTTGCCTGGGAAGGCCTGCTGGAGGTCCGCCCGCGGGCGGGGATCCGCGTCGCCCCGCTGGTCGAAAGCGACTGGGTCAAGGTGCTGGAAGCGCGGCGCGGCGTCGAGGCCGCCCTTGCCCGCGCCGCCGCACACAACCTGACGCCTGCCGCCGCGCAAGCCTTCGCGCGCGCCGCCAAGGCCATGCAGCAGGCAGTGGCAGACCGTGATACCCGCGCCTTTCTTGAAGCCGACAAGGCCTTCGACCTGGCCCTCGCGCAAGCGGCGGACAATGTCTATGCAGCCCGCCTGGCCGCACCCTTGCAGTCCCATTCGCGCCGCTTCTGGTTTGCCGCCGCGCGTCCCGACAGCCTAGCCGAGGCTGCCGCCCACCATCTCGACCTGATCAACGCCATCCTGGAGCGCGACGCGGACCTCGCCCATGACGAGGCCCTGCGCCTCATGGCCCTGCTGGAAGCGATGGCGCGGGGGCGTTGAACCGGCAGGGGAATCCTGCTTCGGCTCATCAATACCATCAGCCAGCCTGGCCCGTTGCCGCATATGCGGTTGCGCAGATTCTGACGAAAGCAACGGGAAAGGGGCGGCCCGTGAGAGCCGCCCCTTGAAAGTCTGTGCCTTGAAAAGGCCGCTGGCGGTCAGTCCATTGCCTTGAAGTGGAACTCGCCGCCTTCCTTGATGCCCGAGAACCAGCGCGCCGTCACCGTCTTGGTCTTGGTGTAGAAGCGGAAGGCGTCCGGACCGTACTGGTTCAGGTCGCCAAAGGCCGACTTCTTCCAGCCGCCGAAGGTGAAATAGCTGAGCGGCACGGGGATCGGGAAGTTGATGCCCACCATGCCCACATTGACGCGGCTGGCGAAATCGCGCGCCGTGTCGCCATCGGCGGTGAAGATCGACGTGCCGTTGCCATAGGGATTGTCCATGGTCAGCTTGAGCGCATCCTCATAGGTCTTGGCGCGCACGGTCGAAAGCACGGGGCCGAAAATCTCTTCCTTGTAGATCTCCATGTCGGGCGTGACATGGTCGAACAGCGTCGGTCCGACGAAGAAACCCTTCTCGTAACCCTGCAGCGAGAAATTCCGCCCGTCGGCCAGCGCCTTGGCCCCCTGCTCCACGCCGGATGCGATCAGGCCGGTCACGCGCTCCTTGGCCGCACCCGTCACCAGCGGGCCGTAGTCCACGTCCTCGCCGGCGGTATAGGGGCCGACCTTTAGCTTCTCGACGCGCGGCAGCAGGCGTTCCATCAGCGCGTCGGCTGTCTTGTCGCCCACCGGCACCGCCACGGAAATGGCCATGCAGCGTTCGCCGGCCGCGCCGTAGCCCGCACCCACCAGCGCGTCAGCCGCCTTGTCCAGGTCAGCATCGGGCATGATGATCATGTGGTTCTTGGCGCCGCCGAAGCACTGCGCGCGCTTGCCGTTGGCGGCGGCGCGGCCATAGATGTATTGAGCGATCGGCGTCGAACCGACGAAGCCGACGGCCTGGATCGTCTCGTTGTCGAGGATGGCGTCAACGACTTCCTTGTCGCCGTTGACCACCTGCAAAACGCCGTCCGGCAGGCCGGCTTCCTTGATGAGTTCCGCAAGCATCATCGGCACGGTCGGGCAGCGCTCCGACGGCTTGAGGATCATGGCATTGCCGGCAGCCAGCGCCGGTCCCATCTTCCACAGCGGGATCATGGCCGGGAAGTTGAATGGCGTGATGCCCGCGACCACGCCCAGCGGTTGGCGCATGGAATAGAGGTCGATGCCCGGTCCGCCGTCATTGATGTATTCGCCCTTGAGCAGGTGCGGCGCGCCCATGCAAACCTCGATCACCTCAAGGCCGCGCTGCACATCGCCGCGCGCGTCCGGCAGGGTCTTGCCATGTTCGCGCGACAGCGCCTCGGCCAGCTTGTCCATGTTCTCGTTGATCAGCGCGGCGAATTTCATCATCACGCGGGCACGGCGCTGCGGGTTGGTCGCACCCCAGCCCTTCTGGGCTTCCGCCGCGCGCGCCACGGCGTCGTCGAGTTCGGCCTTGGAGGCCAGCGCCACCGTGCCCTGCACTTCGCCCGTCGCCGGGTTGTAGACGTCGGCCTTGCGGCCGTTCCCGCCCTCGACCTTCGCGCCGTCGATATAATGTCCGATGGAATACATGGGTTTTCCTCCCGTCGATTGTCTCCGGCCGGCGGCCGGACCTGTCCATGAATGCATCATGGCCAAGGCGCGCGCGGCACGCAACGCGCGGCTTTCCAAATCCGTTGTGCGGAAATTGAAGAAGATATACGCTTCATTATTGCATTATTGCAGATCGCGGAGATGACCTTGAACTGGGACGACGTGCGGATTTTCCTGGCCGTGGCCCGCGCCGGCCAGATCCTGGGTGCCGCGCGGCGCCTCGGGTTGAACCACGCCACGGTGTCGCGCCGCATGTCTGCGCTGGAGGAAGCACTCGGCGTGAAGCTGGTCGACCGCCAGACGACCGGCACGGAACTGACGCCCGAGGGGGTCCGTCTCCTCGCCACCGCCGAGGCGATGGAGGCCGGCATGATCGCCGCGCGCGCCGAACTGGCGCCGGATGCGGGCGGTATCTCGGGCACCGTGCGCATCGGCGCGCCGGACGGCTTCGGCGTGGCATGGCTGGCGCCGCGCCTCGGCCGCCTGACCGCCATTCATCCGGGCCTGACCATCCAGCTTGTGCCCGTGCCGCGCAGTTTCTCGCTGTCACGCCGCGAGGCAGACATCGCCATCACCATGGAACGGCCGGAAGAAGGCCGCCTCGTCGCCGGCAAGCTTGTCGACTACACGCTGGGCCTCTATGCATCGCGCGGTTATGCCGTGGCAAACGGCATGCCCTCCGGCCCGGACGATATCGCCGGTCACAACCTCGTCGGCTACGTGCCCGACCTCGTCATCAGCCCGGCCCTCGATTACGCCTCCGAGATCGCGCCATTATGGCAATCGACATTCGAGATCTCCTCGGCGCTCGGCCAGATGGAGGCAGTGCGCGCCGGTGCCGGCCTCGGCATTCTCCATACCTTCCTCGCCCGCCGGCACGAAGACCTTGTCCCTGTCGCCGGATTCCCGCTCATCCGCCGCGCATACTGGATCGTCTATCACGAGACGCTCAAGCCGCTGCGGCACATCCAGGCGGTGGTCAGGTTCATCCAGGATCAGGTGGACGACGCCCGCGCCACGTTTCTGTGAACACCGGTCCCGGTTCGGGCCAATCCGGTTCGGGCCGATGAAGGGGACAGACCGGAGCCTGTCCCCCGAGTGACGGCGTTCGCCTGGTTGCCGGAGGGAACGCGCTTTCCGGGCATTCAACACTAGAGCCGGCTGGAAGTAGCCGAAATGGCGTGATCGCACCGGTAGGTCTTGGCGCCATTGAGCAAGGCCGGCGCACCCGCGACGGTATGCGCGGTGGCACATGCGCGAGGAAACGGACATGGTCTTGCGTTTCGCGTTCGATCTCGGCACCGGTTCCATCGGCATGGCTGTTTCGCACACGGACGGCCATGGAGCCCTGGTCCCGCTTTTTGCCGGAGCCCGCATCCTGTCCGCCCGGCCGGACTGGCAGGAGGCGCGGATGGGCAAGCGCCGGAAGCAGGCCCGCTGCCGCAAGCGCCGAAAACGGCGGCGAAGGGCGTTCGCGGCCCTGCTGCGCCATGCCGGGCTGCTGCCGGCGCCCGGCACGGAGAGTGACCGTCTGTTCTGCCTCGATCCCTATGTCTTGCGGGCGGCCGGGCTGGACCGCGCGATCACGCTGCATGCCTTCGGCCGCGTGCTGATGCACCTTCACAAGATGCGTGGCCGCCTGCTTCCCGGACACCTGGAGCCGCACCCCTTGCCCGCACGAACGCTTGGCGAAATGCTCGCCCGGCGGCATGCCGGGCCTGTGCGCAGCCGCAAGCCCGTGCGCAACCGGCTGGGGGCCCTGCATGCAGACACCCTTCCCGAGGTCAGCCGGCTTCATATCGTCCGCGAACTGGAAACGCTCTGGCGCGCGCAGCAGCGTTTTCATGCCGGGATCCTTACGGAAGACCTGCTGGAAAAGGTGCGCACAGCCTTTCTCGACGAGGGGGAAGCGGGCCGGAAGGCAGCACGGACAGAGCGCAGGATCGCGCCGGTGCTTGCCGCCTTGGGCCACTGCATGGCCGCGCTCGAACACCGCTTCGGCAAGCCCGATGCCGTCGTCATCGAACAGGCCCTTGCGCCGCCTGCGCAGCGCGGCATTCCCGCAGGGATGGCGCTGCCGGGTTGGGGCATGAGCCTCCTGCGCAAGGCCGGGCTTCGGCCGACGCGCAGGCGCCGCCTCGCCCTCGCATTGATGGAGCGGCAGGAGCGTGCGGCCGGCGGCAAGGCCCTCTGCCCGTGGTCCGGCAAGGCGCTGACCCGGGACCGGCTGTTCTCGGGCGCCTACGAGATCGACCATGTGATACCGGTGTCACGCGGCGGAACTTCGCTGCGCAAAACCTCGTTCTCTGCCATGCCGCGGCAAACCGCCAGAAAGGCAACCGGCTTCCCGGCGAAGCGCCCGCAAGCCGGTTGCATTCCCGGCGGACGGACATGCGCGATGTCGGCCTTGCCGCACCGGCCGCACCACAGGATGACGCCGCACATTGCCGGCGCAAGACCATGGCGCGGCTCGTCGCGGCTGCTAGAGCCGGTATCGCGGATCGCTGGCCGCATGCGCGCCTGGAGTGGGCCGCGCCCGTCGCGGTGGCCGCCTTGCGGCGCGCGCTCGAACGCGAACATCCTCATCCTCTCTTCGCCAAGTCCCTGTCAGACAATCGCAATCATGCGCTTGACGCCCTTCTGGCCCTGCATGTCGCAGGCACCCGGCCTGTTTGCGCACGGCAAATCCTGCCTGTCCTGGAACAGTCGACCGTCACCCATGCGCCGGATACCGCCGGACCCGCAACCCGCGAAATGCGCTACGGAGCCGCTCGCACCGCGGACGGCGCGACCCTGATCGTGACCCGCCGTCCGGTCACCGCACTGACCCTGGCCGAGACTCGCCGCATCCGCGACGCGGCGCTGCGCCGCAACATCATCGCACGTCTGGAAGCCGCCCCGCCCGGCACAAGGCCCGCCGACATCCTGGCGCGTTTTTCGCACGAAACCCGCATTCGCCATGTCAGGGTCGCGCGTATTTCCGTCACCGCCCGGCAGAACCGCCAGCGAACGGCATGGATTGTCCCCTCCGGCAATGCCCATCTCGACATCGTGTCCCTGCCGACGGGCGAGTGGATCGCCTGCGGCGCCAGCCATGCCGATGTGGCGCGCAAGGACTGGCGGCCGGCCTGGGAGGCTGCGCGGATCGGCGGAAAGCTCGTCATGCGGCTGCGCGCCGGCGACCTGCTCCAGATCGACGGCAAATCCGGGCGCAGCCTGCGCACCGTGCGCCGGCTGGCCAATGCGAAGGGCCGTCTCTACCTGGCAGCGCCGCAGGAAGGGGGATCGCTGGCCGCCCGGCATGCGGACCCGGACGATCCTTTTCGCTGGGAACTGGTGACCGCCGAAGGACTGCGCCGCCTCAATGCAAGGGCGCTCGACGTGACCCCGGCCGGACGCGTAAGGCCGAGACGCAGCAACGTCACACCCTTCCTGCCCCCGGTTGCCGGACCCCGCCCCTGACGGGGCCCGGCGCCGCCCGGAAAGAGCATCCAACCGGAACAGATATTTTGCCGATTGGCGTGCGGACCCTATATCGCCGCGACTGCCATTGCAGCGCGAAAGGGGTTTCATGGTTAGTGGCGCGCAAACGAAAACCGCACCCGTCCTGCGTCTCGTGCTCGGCGACCAGCTCTCCGACAGGCTGACGGCCCTGGAGGATATCGGCGACGGCGACATCGTGATCATGGCGGAAGTCGCCGCCGAAGCCACCTATGTGAAGCATCACAAGAAGAAGATCGCGTTCCTTTTCGCAGCCATGCGCCACTTCGCCAGCGACCTGGAAGCGAAAGGCATCGCCGTCGACTATGTCCGCTACGGCGATCCGCACGGCGCTTCGCTGGAAACGGCTGTCAGGGCCGCGATCGAACGGCACGGCGCCTCCCGCATCGTCATGACCGAACCCGGCGAGTGGCGCGTTCTTGAAATGATGCGCGACTGGACCGAAACCCTCGGACCGGATGTGGAAATCCGCCCGGATACGCGCTTCCTGTGCAGCCATGAGCGGTTCCGTGATTGGGCGCAAGGGCGCAAGTCGCTGCGCATGGAATATTTCTACCGCGAGATGCGCAAGGCCAGCGGCTTCCTGATGCGTGGCGACCGGCCGGAAGGCGGGGAATGGAACTTCGACGGCCAGAACCAGGAACCATTGCCCGACGGCGTGCGCATCCCCGTCCGTCCGGACTACAAGGTCGACGACACCACCCGCGAGGTGCTCGATCTCGTGGCGAGGGAGTTCCACGGCCATTTCGGCGATCTCGAACCCTTCAGCTATCCGGTCACCCGCCGGCAGGCCCTGCACTACCTCGACTGGTTCGTGAAGCAGGCCCTGCCCCGCTTCGGCACGTTCCAGGACGCCATGAAGCAGGGCGAGCCGCTGCTTTTCCATTCCCACCTGTCGGCGCTGATCAATTGCGGCCTGCTGGACCCGCGCGAATGCTGCCGGAGGGCGGAGGACGCGTTTCATGCCGGCGATGCGCCGCTCAACGCCGTGGAGGGTTTCATCCGCCAGATCATCGGCTGGCGGGAGTTCGTGCGCGGCATCTACTGGCTGAACATGCCGGCCTATGCGTCCTCGAACAGGCTGGACGCACGCCGCCCCCTGCCGGGATTCTTCTGGACGGGCGAGACAGGGATGAACTGCCTTGCCCAGTCGATTGACGAGACCCGCGCCAATGCCTACGCCCATCACATCCAGCGCCTGATGGTGATAGGAAACTTCTGCCTGCTTGCCGGTCTCGACCCGCGCGCCGTGCAGGAATGGTATCTCCTCGTCTACTGGGATGCCTATGAATGGGTGGAAATGCCCAATGTCGTCGGCATGATCCTCTGGGCCGATGGCGGCCTGTTCGCTTCAAAACCCTACGCTGCATCCGGCAGCTATATCGACCGCATGTCGGATTATTGCGCGTCCTGCCATTTCAGCGTGAAGAAGAAGACCGGCGAAGACGCATGCCCGTTCAACTACCTCTACTGGGACTTCCTCGACCGCAATCGCGAACACCTCTCAGGCAACGCCCGAATGGCCATGATGTATCGCACGCTCGACCGCATGGCGGATGAAAAGAGGGAGGCCTTTCGCTCGGATGCGCGGAAATTCCTGGAAGCGCTTTGACGCCCGGACTGATCAGGATCAAGGCAGACAGGCACTGCCGCGCTAGCCTCGCCTGAAGCGCAAGCCGAGGCAGGAGGCAAAACCGTGAGATTACGCGACATGCTGGCGGCAGGTCTTCTGGCCGCCGCCCTTTGCGGTCCGGCCGCAGCCGGCGATGTCCATTCGCTTGCCGGTGTCAGTTTCGAGGCGCCGGACCGGTGGGCGGAATTCACCCGCATCGAGGATCTGGAACTGGGCTTCGTGCGCCCGGACAGTCTCGGCCGTCTCTCGGTCTACTGGTGGCTGCCCGATGAGCCTTTGCTCGGCGCGCCCGACATCCTGTCGCATGAGACGATCTCGGTGGCGGGCCGCCCCGCCCTGCTCGTCCACTACGACTTCTATTCCGAGGAATCGCTGAAGGCGGTTCTCCTGGAACCGCGCGACGATGGCAGGCAACTCGTGCTGGCCGTGGACTTTCCCAAGGGCGAAACGGGCGCGCATGACGCCCTGCTGCGCGATGTGCTGGCCAGCATCCGGTTCGATGGCGAGGCGGATGCCCCATCGGTGACGGCAGCGGATCAGGACGAAGGTACGCCCGCCATGCCCCCGCAACAGGCAGGTCTGGCCGCAAGCCCGGATGTCGACCGGCAGTGGCTGGCCGGCCGGTTCGGCCAGGACTGCTCCATGGTCGAACTGGGCACGTGGCGTCATCCCGTGCGCGCTGTCATCGAACAGGCCGGCGCCAACCGCCTGCTCTGGCTGGCGCTTTGCCAGGACCGGACCTATCCGGTTTTCGGCATGGAGTTCGATTACGATCCGCGCGGCGCCACCCGCGACTATTTCGTCCCTCTCTGGATGGACATGCTCGAAGCCAATGGCCGCTGGGCCTTCTCGGTCGCCATTCCCCGCGACAATGTCATGGTAAATGTCTCCCGCGACGGCAGCGGCGTCATGCTCGACGAGGAGGAACTCGATTTCGCCGCGCCGGCAGGCGAAACCATGCAGCCGGATGGCAACGACGCGCAACCGGAGTCAGCGCCCGGCATCTCCTTCACCGACGAACCGCCGGCGGCGACCGCACGGGACACACAGCCGTCGGCCGGCATGGACTCCGGCGGCAGTCCGCTGGCCGGCACCGACCCGGAGGACCTGCCTCCCGTGTCCGGTTCCGGCGCGCCATCGGCCACGCCGCGCAACGGCATGGAAGCCGTCATGCGCGACCTGAACAATTACCTGAAGGACTGATGCCATGCTCAGACTTGCCCGCGCGCTCATCATCCTCGTCCTGACATCAGGCATTTTCGCGCCGGCGGCATACGCCGCCCAGCAGGACAATGTGGATTATGTCGTCAACCGTATCGGCAAGGTGCTGGAGGACTCGCTGGAGCGGAAAAGCTGGCGCAACAGCTACCAGCTTGCCGAACGGAACATCGAGGACCTGAAGAACACGCTGCGCCAGGGCGGGCAGGTGTCCTCGAACCCGGTTCAGGCCTATCGCGACAAGCTTGCCGCCATGATGGAGGAACGCAGGCGGATCTGGAAGGAACTCGATGATCTCCAGCAGAAGTTCCAGAAGGACCGGACGCGCTATTCCCAGCAGGCCATCCGCGACATCGTCGGCGAGATGATCAACCGGATGCGCCCGCGCGCCGGCGCGCTCGATCCCTTCTCCATTGCCATGTCGAAGAACATGGAGGTCATCAAGGACGATTTCTACAAGCTGCGCACCGCCGACCAGGGCATCCGCCTCATCGATGACTACAAGCGCTCCATCCTCCCGGCCATCCACGACATGCGCGACCGCCTGCACGGACTCGAGCCGCTTCTGGCCGCCTACAAGGCTGTCTCGGAACCGGCAGGTTTCGAGGGCACCTATTCCGGCAGCCTTGGCGGCGGCGCCTCGGGCAGCATCGAGTTCCGCATCTTCGGCTTCCAGGTCACCGGTACTGTCTCCGGCGCCTACCAGGGCGATCCGGTCACCGGTTCGTTCACCGGCCGGGTCACGCCCGACGGCGCGCTGTCGGCGTCGCTCAAGGGCCTTGTCGGCGCCGGCAAATGGGACAAGCCCATGGCCTATGCCGGCAACCTTTCCGGGCGCATCACCCCGCTCGGCGCGACGGGGAACTGGAAGGCCGGCAACAGCTGGGACATGCCGTCCGGCAACTGGTCGGCAACGCGGCGCTGATCGTCCGGATCAGCCGCCGGGACGGATCGCAACGGTGATCACGATGGCCGCGATGGCGATGAGGGCCAGTTTCCAGAAATCCTTGCGCCGCTTCAGCCCCGGCAAGCCAAGCGGCTTGATCAGGTGCACGGCCATCATGATGATGATGATGAGGGACAGGATTTTCGACAATGACGGGCTCCTCGCGCACGGGCCGGCGCACCGAACACCCTTCGACCCGGACCGTCAACCCTGATGGCCTGCCCGGCCTTGACCTTTGAGAGGGGCTGGCGCACGGTCCGCGACTTCTGAACAAGAGGATAGAACATGAACCTTCAGGGCAAGACAGCCATCGTCACCGGTGCGGCCACTGGGATCGGGCGCGCCATTGCCGGGCGCTTCATCGACGAGGGAATGCGGGTCGTCATCGCCGACATCGACCAGGAACGGGGCCGCGCGGCGCTGGACGAATTGTCCGCGCGCGGCGAGGCCCGTTTCGTCAAGACCGATGTGGCCAAGCGCCTCGACGTGCACAATCTCGTTGCCCATGCCCTCGACCAGTTCGGCGAGATCGACGTCCTCGTCAACAATGCCGGCGTCATTCATGCCGCCGCCTTTCTCGATCTGGCGGAAGAGGATTTCGACCGCGTCCTGTCGATCAACCTGAAAGGCGCCTTTCTCGCCGGCCAGGCCGTTGCCCGACACATGGTCGAACGGGTGCGCGAGGGTGGCAAGCCGGGCGCAATCGTCAACATGTCGTCCGTCAATGCGGTCTTCGCCATCGAGAACCAGGTGCCCTATTCCATTTCCAAGGGCGGCATGAACCAGCTGACCAAGGTCATGGCGCTGTCGCTGGCGCCGCATGGCATTCGTGTCAATGCGATCGGCCCTGGCTCCATCGCCACGGAAATGATGGCAACCGTGGCCGCCGACGAGGCGGCGCGGCGCAAGGTGCTGTCGCGCACGCCGCTCGGCCGCATGGGCGACCCTTCCGAGATCGCAGCCATCGCCGCCTTCCTGGCATCCGACGAGGCCGGCTACATCACCGGACAGACCATCTATGCCGATGGCGGACGCCTGCCGCTGAACTACACCGTACCGGTGAAGGAGAAGAAGGACTGATGCGGGACAGCAACGGTCCCGGTCTATTCATGCAGCAGAACGGAAAGGGAGTGAGAATGAAGATGCGTTTCCTGTTGGCGGCCTTGCTGCTCGCCACGACAGCCGCCCATGCCGAACCGGTCGCAATCACGCCGGACCTGATGAGCGTCACGGTCCCGACGCCCGATGGGCCTGTCGAGATTTCCCGCGTCCAGGACAATGACGCGGTCATCGAGGGCGAATTCGCGCGCATCGCCCGGCCCTGCCCGAACTTCTGCGTCCAGCCGATGGTTCCGGCCGAAGGCGTGACCCCGATTGGCGAACTGGAAATGCTCGGCTTTCTCAACGATCCGGATGTCGTCGTGATCGACGGGCGCGTCAGGCCGGACTTCCTTACCGGCGCCATCCCCGGCGCCATCAACGTCCCCTACACGGAAGCCGCTGACCGGCTTGGCGAACTGGGCTGCGAACCGGATTTCGACGGCTGGATCTGCGAGGGCGACAACATCAAGTCCGCCGCGCTCTATTGCAACGGCCCCTGGTGCGGGCAATCGCCCACGGCGGCGCGGCGCATGATCGAGGCCGGCTTTCCGGCTGAGAAGATCTACTACTACCGCGCCGGCATGCAGGGCTGGCGCATGCTCGGCCTGACCGTGGCCATGCCGGGGCAATAGGCCGGCGCGGGCAACCGGGCCAGGGCCGTGCGGATACCCATCGCCTCCTGACAGGATGCTGTCAGGAGGCATATGGCAATATGCCCTTGTCATCACCCTCTTCAAGGAGCATCCCATGTCAGGCACCGATCCAATGCCCGCGCCCGTCAACGGACAGGTTTGCTGGTTCGAAATACCCGTTACCGATCTCGATCGCGCACAGCGGTTCTACGAGACCGCGCTCGGTTGCAGCATGCGCCGCGACGATACCGGGCCGAACCCGATGATCGCCTTCACGCGGATGGACGATCCGGTGGCTTCGGGCCATCTCTATCCCGGCCGGCCTGCGGCGCCGGACACCGGAAACACCATCCATCTGGTTGCGCTGGACCCGCTGGAAACGGTCATGGAGCGCATTCCGGAAGCTGGCGGCCAGGTCGTCTCGCCAGTGATCGACATTCCCGCAGGCCGTTTCTTCTACGCCACCGACCCGGACGGCAATTCCGTCGGCTTCTTCAATTTCAAGTATTGACGCCATGCGCCGCGCGGATCGCCTGTTCGCCATCGTCCAGCATCTGCGCGGCGGCCGCCTCGTCACCGCCCGCATGCTGGCTGAACGGCTGGAGGTCTCCGAACGCACGATCTACCGCGACATCGCCGACCTTCAGGCGTCCGGCGTGCCGGTGGACGGCGAGGCCGGCGTCGGTTACATCCTGCGTGCCGGTTTCGACCTGCCACCACTGATGTTCACCCGCGAGGAAATCGTCGCCCTTGTGGCCGGCGCCCGCATGGTGCGGGCCTGGGGCGGCGTTGCCATGGCACGTGCGGCCGAAGAGGCATTGGTCAAGATCGCCGCCGTCCTGCCCGAGAACGGAACAGCCAGGGTCAACGCACCGCGGATCTATGCCCCGCCCATGACACTGGGTGAGGCCGAACGCGCACTGATCGACTGCATCGAACAGGCTTGCGACGCCTGCGCCATTTTGAAGCTGGCCTATCGCGACGAGGCCGGCAATGAAAGCGAACGGACCGTGCGCCCGCTGGGTCTCTGGTTCTGGGGCAAGGTCTGGACCCTCGTCGCGTGGTGCGATTTGCGCGGCGATTTCCGGATGTTCCGCATCGACCGGATGCTGGCGCTCACGCCGACAGGAGAATGTTTCCGGCCGGAAAGGGGCAGGCAGCTTGCCGATTTCTACCGCCAGATGGAAAGCTGCGGCGACATTCCCTCCGGTCGCCTGCCGCCGGCTTCCGCCTGAACGCGAAAGGCCCGGCGCGTTGGCGCCGGGCCCTTGGCTGAGCAGTCGCCCTTGCGGCGGATCAGAACGTGTCGTCTTCGTCCTCGTCATCCTTCCTGCCCTTGAGCGAGGAAAGCTTGGCAAACACCTTGTCGGCATCCAGTTCCTCTTCCTCCTCCGCCAAGGCGGACGTGGAAGGCGCGCCGAACACCGAGGTGCTCTCGTCGAGGTTTTCCGTGGCGCTGGCGGGCAGCAGCGTGTCGCCGGTCTCGGGACGCGGCGGGGCGTTCTTGGCCGCCTTCTGCACTTCCATATCGAGGTCGATCTGCGAGCACAGGCCCAGCGTCACCGGGTCCATCGGCTGCAGGTTGGGCGAATTCCAGTGGGTGCGTTCACGAATCTGCTCGATGGTCGACTTGGTCGTCCCGACAAGGCGCGAAATCTGCGCATCCTTGAGTTCCGGATGATTGCGAACCAGCCACAGGATCGCGTTCGGCCGGTCCTGCCGCTTGGAAAGCGGCGTGTAGCGCGGGCCCTTGCGCTTCTTTTCCGGGATGCGAACGCGCGATTCCTGGAGATGCAGCCTGTAGTCGGCATCCGCCTCGGCCTTGGCGATCTCGTCGCGCGTCAACTGGCCGGTGGAGACAGGGTCGAGGCCCTTGATCCCCTGCGCCGCCTCGCCATCGGCGATGGCCTTCACCTCCAGCGGGTGCAGCTTGCAGAAATGGGCGATCTGGTCGAAGGAAAGCGCCGTATTGTCGACCAGCCAGACAGCGGTCGCCTTGGGCATGAGCAATTGCTGGGCCATGATGAGGAATCCTCTTTCTTCGCCCGCGTCTCCCGTCGCGGGCGGTGGTCGCAGCCACCGGTTATTAAGGGAAGTGGCCATCCGTATAGTCGCATTTGGGCGCGAGTGCAACGGAACCCCGCCCGCCCCTGCTTGACAGCCGCGCGCGGCGTCGTCTATGAGCCAGCATCTTTTTTGAAGAGAGGCGCGCCCGTGCAGGCGCGCTTGTCATGTAAGGCCCGCCTTCATTGGCAAGGGCCGGGAAGAACGGGTCAGTACGATGAAGATCAAGAATTCGCTCAAGGCGCTCAAGAGCCGTCACCGCGACAACCGCATGGTTCGCCGCAAGGGCCGCATCTACATCATCAACAAGCAGAATCCCCGCTTCAAGGCCCGCCAGGGCTGACGCGCAGCGCCCGGCCCGGACCCTGTCCGGTGCAAGGACGGGGAGTTCACGCTTTTTTGGTTTGACGTTTCGCTGGACGGGATTACCCTTTCGTCCATGCGAAACGTTTTTGCTTGCCTGCCGATCATTCTCTGCCTCGCCGGTCCGGCCCTCGCGGCTGAAGAACCGGCGCGCGGCGAGCGGCTCGACACCCTCTTTTCAGAACTGAAGCGAACCGCCAATGCGGCGGCTGCCCGAAGGGTTGCCGGACGCATTTCCGCGATCTTCACCGAATCGGGCAGCGCGACCGTCGACCTGCTGATGCAGAGGGCGAAAACCGCGATGGACGGCAAGGATCACGGCCTCGCGCTCGACCTCCTCGATCAGGTCATCATGCTCGAACCGGACTATGCCGAGGGCTGGAACCGCCGGGCGACCGTTCATTTCATGATGAAGAACCACGCCAAGGCGATGTCGGACATCGAACGCGTCCTGGAACTCGAACCGCGCCATTTCGGCGCCCTGACGGGCATGGCGGCGATCCTGCGTGCGGAAGACCGTGACGAGTCCGCACTGCGCGTCTACGAAAAGGCACTGGATCTCTACCCGATGATGCGCGAAGCCCAGGAAGCGGTCGGCCGGATCGCCGACCAGCTCGCCGGCGAACCCATCTGACGACGCACTCACGGCCACGCTGGCGGCCAGGAAACATCACCGGATCATGTTCAATCTCGTCGCCGCAGCCCTCGCCTTCCTGCTTGCCCTCGCGGCAATCCTGTTCGGGCTGACGCGGATCGGCGTGTTTGTGATCGAGCGCCGCCATCCGCCCGCAGGCGCCTTCGTCACGGCCAATGCCACGCGCATGCATCATGTCCACGTGCCGGGACCCGGCGATGCGTCGCTGCCGCCCGTGGTCTTCATCCATGGCGCAAGCGGCAACCTCAAGGACCCCATGGGACCGCTACGCCAGCACCTTGAAGGCAAGGCCGAACTTCTCTTCCTCGACCGGCCGGGCCACGGCTGGTCCGGCCGGGGCCCGGCCGAAAACGCCACGCCTGCGGGGCAGGCGCGCACCATCGGCGCGCTGATGGATGAACTGGGCATGGGACCGGCAGTCGTCGTCGGCCATTCATTCGGCGGCGGCGTCGCGGCGGCGCTCGCGCTGGAGCGCCCCGACAAGGTCGCAGGCCTCGTCTTCGTGTCGGCCGCAAGCCACCCCTGGCCGGGCGGCAAGACCTCCTGGTACTATCCGATCGCCGCCCGCCCGGTTCTCGGACGCCTGTTCTCGCACCTCATCGCCCTTCCGGCCGGCTGGCTGCGCATGAAGATGGGCACCGCCTGCGTCTTCTCGCCCAATCCCGCGCCGGACACCTATTCGCGCGATGCGGCCATCCCGCTGGTCCTGCGCCCGGCAAACTTCCGCATGAACGCCATAGACGTGGAATCGCTCTATCCCCATGTGCTGGAGGCAGCCCCGCGCTACAACACCATCAAGGTGCCAACCACCGTCATTTCAGGCGACAGCGACACCGTCGTCTACGAGGAAATCCATTCCGTCGGCCTTGCCGGCGACATTCCCGGCGCCCGGCTGGTCTGGGTGAAGAATCTCGGCCACAAGCCCGATTACGTCACGCCGGAACTGGTCGCCGCCGCCATCGGCGCGGTGGCCGGCGCGCCCGAAAGCCTGCTCGGCAATGTCGATGCCCTGGCCCAGGCCGCGCAAACACGGCTTGCCGGACAGGATTTCGGACCCTTCGCGGCCTGCAAGGACGGCGCGCCGCCGGATCTCGATCCCGAAGGCGCACCGGCGCAATAGCCGGGGACTTTCCTCAATCCCGCTTCGCGGTCAGCTCGGTGAAGACATCCACCATTTCCGGCACCAGCCGGTCGCCTTGTCCGGCGCCCTCGGCCAGTTGCAGCAACAGCTTCGTGCCGCCGGACATGACGGACACGCCGCCGGCTTCCTGCGCCATCTGTGCATAATAGCTGACATCCTTCAGCGCATTGCGCAGGGCAAAGGCCAGCTTCTGCGGATCGCCGTCGATCGCATAGGCCTTGATGAAATCCATCATGCCCGAGTGATTTGGCCCGGCCGCCAGCACATCGTAGAGGGACTGGCGTGACACGCCGGCCTTGTCGGCCATGGCGAAGGCTTCCGACATGGCCGCCGCACTGGTCATGGCGTAGAAATTGTTGATCAGCTTGATCGTGTGGCCGGCGCCCAGTTCGCCGAGATGAAACACGTTCTCGCCCAGGTCGTCGAGCACCGGACGGATGGCATCGAACGCCGCCTGGTCGCCAGCGCACATGATGTTGAGCTTGCCCTCGCGGCCATGGCTGGGCGTGCGGCCGAGCGGCGCGTCCATGTAGGTTCCACCGGCCTCGGCCACCGCTTGTCCGAGCATCCGGGTGGACACCGGCAGCGACGTCCCGAAATCGATGACCGTCGTGCCCGGCTTCAGCCCGGCAATAACGCCGTCTTCGCCAAGCATCCGGCTTTCCACCTGTGCCGAGGTGCCGACGCACAGCATGACGATGTCGCTGACCGCCGCCAGTTCGCGCGCCGTGCCGGCTTCCTTCGCGCCGCGCGCCTTCGCCGCCTCCACACCCTTGCGGTCACGATGGCCGAGAACGGTGAGGTGATAACCCCTGTCCAGGAGCCGCTGGACCATGGCCGATCCCATGAGTCCCAGGCCAATGAAGCCGATAGCCGGTTTGGACATGTCTTTCTCCCTTTTCAGTTGGCCCGGGCGAATGCCGGTTTCGAGGCATTCTTCTGGATTTCGTAGATCGAGCGGTTGAGTGCCGGTTGCGGCTGCGGAATGCGCACGGACACATTCTTGAGGCGCGGCGTCAGCGTCGGCTGCCCGCACAGCATGCGGCTGTCATATTCCTCGATCGTGTCGAACTTCGTCATCGAACCCATGACCGGAAAGGCGTCCGCCGCCATCATCTCGTAGAACAGCATGCGCCGGTCGCGCGCCGACGTGTTGAGCGCCGAACCATGCACGATGTGGCCGTGATGGATCGAGATGGACCCGGCCGGCCCGGTCAGTTGCACCGCCGTGGCCATGTCCAGCCCGTTGGCTTCCAGATCCATGGCCCCGGCGAACACGCCATTGGCGTGATGGTCGAAGATCTCGCCCTTGTGGGTCCCCGGAAACACCATCAGCGGCCCGTTTTCCTCGACCATGTCGTCGATGAGGACGCCCACGGCCAGCACGTCGTCATTGGTGTGGGGATAAAAGGCGAAGTCCTGGTGCCATTCGATGGCCGCGCCATAGCCGGCGGATTTCAGGTTCAGCTTCGTCGTGTGCAAGCGCACATCGGGGCCGATCAGGTCGCGCACCGGTGCCAGGATGTGATCGGATCGCAGCAGGTCGTTCATCACCGGGGAAATGCGGTGCGGCAGCTTGATGCGCCGGATGCGCGGATTGTCGGGGCTGTGGCTGTCTTCCAGGTCCAGCCGGTCATTCGATTCCGTCATGCCACGCGCCTCCTCGTGGAAGCGCGCCACCTCCGCGCGGATTGCCTCGATGATGTCCATCGGCACCCGGTTTTCCAGCAGCAGGTAACCGTTCTCTTCATAAAAGGCGGCCTGATCCGCCGTCAGCACTTCCCGTTCATCCATCCATGCCTCCCCTTGTCCTTGCCGCCGGATGCCGCGCGGGCTGTCCGGGGCTTGCCTGTGCTGCCCGCCCGGCTAAAGTCGCTGGCCGGGAGGCTTGTTTCATGTCCGTCATCCGCACCGTCAGGACCCTGCGCCTTGGCGCCTATCCCAACCTGCTCTGGGTCGTGGTCGAGGATGACCAGGGCGCCACGGGTCTGGGCGAAACCTTCTTCGGCGCCCGCGCCGTCGAGGCCTGTATCCACGAAACCGTCGCCCCGAAACTCATCGGCATGGACGCCGACCCCGAGCCGGTGCGCATGGCCCTCGTGCCCTATGCCGGGCACCAGGCCGCCGGTGCCGAACTGCGTGCCAATTCCGCCATCGACATCGCCCTCTGGGATCTGAAGGCCCGGCGCAATGGCGAACCGCTCTGGCGCGCGCTTGGCGGCCGCTGCCGGCAGGCGATCCGCACCTACAATACCTGCGCGGGCTACCAGTATGTCCGCTCCGCCGAAGGCCAGACATCGGCCAACTGGGGCATTGGCGCGCCTGCTGCCGGTCCCTACGAAGACCTCCAGGCGTTCCTCACCGATGCCGGCGCGCTGGCCGAAAGCCTTCTGGCGCAGGGCATCACGGGCATGAAGATCTGGCCCTTCGACCGCTATGCCGAGCGCTCCGGCGGCCAGTCCATCCTGCCCGACGAACTGGAGGAAGGCCTGATGCCCTTCAGGCAGATCCGTGACGCGGTCGGCGGCCGTATGGACATCATGCTGGAAATGCACTCCTTGTGGAACCAGCCCGCGGCATTGCAGATCGCCGAGGCCGTCGCGCCCTTCGGCATCTACTGGATCGAGGATGCGGTGCGCATGCAGGGCGTTTCCGCGCTGGCCGACTTCCGCGCCCGCTGCCCGATCCGCGTCACCGCGTCGGAAACCATCGCCGGGCGTCACCAGTTCCGCGAACTGCTGGAGGCCGGCGCAACGGACTACGTCATGCTCGATCTCGGCTGGTGCGGCGGCCTGAGCGAGGGCAAGGCCATCGCCGCGCTCGCCGATGCATGGCACCGGCCGATCGCCCCGCATGATTGCACCGGGCCTGTGGTCTATGCCGCGTCCTGCCACCTGTCGCTGCACGCGTCCAATGCCGTCATCCAGGAAAGCGTGCGCGCGCTCTACACCGGCTGGTATGCCGACGTCGCCGACGGGCTGCCCGTGGTCGAGAACGGTATGGTGCGGCCGGCGGACGGTCCGGGCCATGGCCTGACCCTGAAGGACGGCGTCTTCACCCGGCCCGATGCCACCGTGCTGGAAAGCCGCTGAAACGGTGCGGGGCCGTGCCCGGCCGTGACGGAGACTTTCACGGACAGGCGACCGGGATTGCATCACATGGTCGCCCCGATCTGCCAGGGCACGAATTCGAAATCGCCCAGCCCCTGGGCTTCCGATTTCGACTGTTCGCCGGAGGCCACCCGCAGGATGAGATCGTAGATTTCGCGGCCCTTCTCCTCAAGGGACACGCCGTCAGTCAGCATGGCGCCGGCATTGACGTCCATGTCCTCCGTCATGCGGGTGTACATGTCCGTGTTCGTCGCCACCTTGATGCAGGGCGACGGCTTGGACCCGAAGGCCGAGCCGCGCCCGGTGGTGAAGACGACGACATTGCATCCGGACGCGATCTGCCCGGTCACCGAGGCGGGATCGTATCCCGGTGAATCCATGAAGGTGAAGCCGCGCACCGTGACCGGTTCGCCATATTTGTAGACGCCGTTGAGCGGCGTGGTTCCGCCCTTGGCCGCCGCCCCGAGCGATTTTTCCAGGATGGTCGTCAGTCCGCCCTTCTTGTTGCCGGGCGAGGGGTTGTTGTCCATCGAACCCTTGTTGCGCGCCGTGTAGTCCTCCCACCACCGGATCAGGCCGACCAGTTTCTCGCCTGTCTTCCGGTCCGCCGCGCGCCGCGTCAGCAGATGCTCCGCGCCATAGATCTCCGGCGTTTCCGCCAGCACGCCCGTGCCGCCCTGCGCGACGAGCAGGTCGCAGGCATGGCCGAGCGCCGGATTGGCCGTGATGCCCGACCAGGCGTCCGAACCGCCGCATTGCAGCGCCACCATAAGCTCCGAGGCCGGGCAGGGCTCGCGCCGCGCCTCGTTGGCCAGCGGCAGCATGGCCCGCACCTTCTCGATGCCCAGTTCAACGGTCTTGCGCAGGCCGGCGACGTCCTGGATGTTCATCGTCTGGAACAGCGGTCCCTTCTCGATGCC
Organism: Phyllobacteriaceae bacterium; assembly: GCA_002708825.1. Taxonomy (GTDB): domain Bacteria; phylum Pseudomonadota; class Alphaproteobacteria; order Rhizobiales; family Rhizobiaceae; genus Zhengella. The sequence goes on from PAPF01000030.1 coordinate 155,271, forward strand.
ATAGGCTTCCAGCAGCCAGTCGATCTGGTTCATCTCGCAGCCAAGGCCGACCATCAGCACCCCGGCATGGTTGGGATGGCGGGCATAGCCCCACATGACCCGTTGCAGCGCATCGAAGCCGTCGCCGGACCCGGCCATGCCGCAGCCCGTCCCGTGCACGAAGGCGACGACGCCGTCGACATTGGGGTATTTGGCCATCTCTTCCGGACCGAAGGCCGAGGCGATCATGCGCGCCGCCGTGGCCGAACAGTTCACCGAGGTCAGCACGGCGATGTAGTTGCGCGTGCCGGCGCGGCCATTGGCGCGCCGGAAGCCCATGAACGTGTCGCGCGCACCTTCCGGCACAAGGGCGACCGGCCTGAGATCGGTCGAGAATTCGTAGTCGGCCTGGGTATTGCGGAATTCGGTGTTGTGCGTGTGGACATGCTCGCCCGGCGCGATGTCCTGCGAGGCGTAGCCGATCACCTGCGCATATTTTCGGATCACGCCGCCCTGGGGAATCGCCGCGGTGGCGATCTTGTGGCCGCGCGGGATCATCGAGACCGTGGTCACGCCTTCCACCGCTGTGCCTGCTTCCAGTGCGCGGATGGCGGTAACGACATTGTCTGAGGCATCGAGACGGACGGTGACGGTCATGGGGTCGGTTCCGGTTGTTCTGACCGGCGCCGCTTGTGCCGTTGCGCCGGTAAATGGCATCGGGTGACAGGAACCGCCGGCCCATGGAAGTGGCCGGCGGTTCCGTTTTCGTGTTTCGCCTGCCCTAGTCGAGCAGCAGGCTGACGATGGGCGGCCAAATCAGCAGCACCGAGAGCGCCAGGAGCTGGATCATGATGAACGGCAGGAAGCCCCGGAAGATATCCGTCAGCGAGATGTGATCGGGCGCAACCGACTTCAGGTAGAAGGCGGCCGGACCGAAGGGCGGCGACAGGAAGCTGACCTGCATGTTCATGCAGAACACGACGCCGAACCAGATGGCCACATGCTTGGGATCAAGCGTTCCCAGGACGCCCAGTTCCGCCGGCGGCAGCTTCAGCACGATCGGCAGGAATACCGGCATGATCAGCAGCACGATGCCCACCCAGTCCATGAACATGCCCATGATCAGGAAGATCAGCATCATGACAAGGATGATGCCCATGGTGGGCAGTTCCGCCGAGGTGATGAGGTTGGCCACGTAGGTCGGGCCGCCGACCAGCGTATAGGCCGCCGCCAGCGCCGCTGCGCCGATCGTCACCCAGATGATCGTGCCGGTGGATTTCAACGTGCGCATCACGCTGTCCCACACGATCTCGAAGGTCATCTCGCGGCGGATGAGGCCGATGACGAACACCGCGATCACGCCCATGCCTGCGGCCTCGGTAATGCCGGTGATGCCGCCATAGATGGAACCGAGCACGACGCCCACGACCACGATCGGCGCGACAAGGCCCTTGCCCATCTCCCATCCCCGCATGGACCGCTCGCGGCCGGCGACGAGAAAGACGATTCCCAGCGCGATGACGAGCGCTCCGATCAGCCACGGGAAATCCGACACCATGCCGAGCGGGATCGGATCGACGCCCTCGCGAATGGCATTCTCCCCGGTCAGGGTAAAGAACAGCGCCCGCAGCGAAAGGATGGCCGCCGCGCCCGCCGTCAGCAGGCTGACGAAGCCAAGGAACATCAGCGACTTTTCCTTGCCTTTAGGATCGTCGGGGTTGTCCGGCGGCAGGGGAGCCAAAGACGGGTTCAGGTTGGTGCGGATGATGATGTAGATGATGAAGAAGCTGGCCAGCATGAAGCCCGGAATGAACGAGGCGGTGAACAGCGCCTTGATCGAGGTTTCCGTGACGAGGCCATAGAAGATCAGCACGATGGACGGCGGGATCATCGTGCCGAGGCTCCCCGACGCGCAGATCGTGCCGATGGCGAGATTCTGGTTGTAGCCGAGGCGCAGCATCTGCGGCAGCGCGATCAGGCCGAGCAGGACCACCTCGCCGCCGATGATGCCCGACATCGCCGCCATGATCACCGCCATGATGGAGGTGACGATGGCAATGCCGCCACGCGTGCGGCTGAGCCACTGGTTGAGCGAAGCATACATGTCGCGCGCTATGCCCGACCGCTCAAGCAGGGCTGCCATGAGGATGAACAATGGCACGGATATGAGGACGTAGTTCGTCATCTGGCGGTAGACCGCCTGGGCAAGGACCGAGAAGGGTCCCCGCCCGAAATCGCGGAACAGGATGTCCGGACCGAATTTCATGATCAGCGTCATCGCCGCCAGGAAGGCGGAGGCGAAGCCCAGCGGCATGCCGAGCGCCAGCAGGACGAACATCGAAAGAAGAAGGATGACAGACAGCGTTCCGATGTCGGACACCTTCATCCACGCAAGCAGGTCGACGAGTTCCATGGCGTGTCAGTCCTTGAGCGTCTTGCGGATGTTCTCGATCTCGACCTCGTCGATCTCGTCCATCGGTGAATGGTGCTCCGGCGCCTTGTTCCAGTCGGCAATCAGGTTCGACACGGCCTGGATGGTCACGAGGAGGATGATGAAGAGAATGGCCGGCTTGACCGTGGCCGGGATCGGCGGATCCCAGGCGGTGCCGAAGGTCTCGCCGCGCATCAGGCGCACCGACGCGTCGTTGTAGCCGCCCCAGATGAGCGTGAAGGTGAAGCCGGCGATCAGCAGGACGGAAATGACGTCGGCGGTCTTCCGCATCCAGCGCGGCATCAGGTCGTAGATGACATAGATGCGGATATGGCTGCGCTGCTGCATGGCGTAGAGGCCGGCCAGCAGGAAGACGAAGCTGGCGATCCACAGCGAAAGCTCGTTGGCCCAGAGCGTCGGCGCGGTGAACACGTAGCGCGCCACCACTTCGTAGAACATGGCGATGACGATGAGCAGCGTGCCGACCATGGCAATGCGCGAACAGACCAGGGAAACGATATCGAAAAAGCCTTCGGGCTCGCGCTCGATGGCGCCCCGGAAATCGGAGAGATAGATCGTGCCGAACAGGATCGTCGCGAACAGGCAGAACAGCATGGCCTGCACCGCCGGCTTGCCCTGCGGACGGATCATGTCATGCATCGTGACCGGCGTTTCGGAAACGAAATGTCCGAGCAGGAAATAGATGAACAGCAGCAGGGTTGCCGCGCCGAAGCCGAACGCAAGCCAGCGCATCGCCCCCCGCATGCCGCCCAGCCAAAGACTTTGCTTTTCCAAGGTTACCCTCCCCTGGCAACACCCGGCCATCGGGCCGGTCTGGAAAAATGGCGAGCCCGGGCCCGGGCTCGCCACCAGTTTCAGGTCCGCTCAGGCGGCTGGCATCACTTCGCGATCAGGCCGAGCTGGCCGAGATATTCGCGGTGGCTCTTGACCAGGGCAGCCGCTTCCGGGCTCTTTTGCGCCCAGCCGTCCCAGGCCTTCTGGGCGGCGGCGCGGAAGGCAGCCTTGTCTTCGTCAGACCAGTTGTGCAGCGTCACGCCCTGCGTCTTGAGCGCGGCCGCGGCCTCGGCATTCTTCTTCTCGTTGGAGAGCGCGGTGTGCAGCGAAAGCTTCTGCATCGCGGTATCCATGATCCGGCGCTGTGCCTCGGACATGCCGTCCCAGACATCCTTGTTGCAGGCCAGGTGATCCGACGGCATGGAGTGGAAACCCGGATAGGTGGCGTGCTTCACGATGTCGTAGATGCCCAGACCGACATTGTTGGCCAGGCCCGAGGCGTCGGTGCCGTCGATGATGCCGGACTCAAGCGCGGTGAAGATCTCGGTGAAATCCATCACGATCGGCGTGGAGCCCAGTTCCGCGAAGATTTCGGTCTCCAGTCCCGGAGGCGAACGGAACTTCCAGCCCTTCAGGTCTTCCGGACCGGCAAGCGGCTTGGACGAGGAAAGGGACTCCTGGCCATAGATCCACCAGCCGACCAGGTGCATCCCGTTGGCATGGTAGAGTTCCTGCGCGGCGTCGTAGCCATCGCCGTAATAGAGCCAGGAAAGCTGCTGGTAGGGCGTGTCATAGCCGCCCATGATGTCGCCGACGAACTGGAACGCGGCGTTCTTGCCGGTCTGGTAGGCGCCGCCCGTCATGTCGCAATCGAGGATGCCGTTGATCGCGGCGTCGAAGGTCTCGGTGGTCGCCACGACCGACGAGGAATAGAACATCTCGATCTGGATCGAGCCGTTCGACATGGTCTGGACGTCATCGGCGAACTGCGCCGCAAGCTTGCCCGAGGGATGCTCGGAGGCATAGTGCGTCTGGATGCGCAGCGTGACCGGCTCGTCCTGGGCATAGGCAGCGCCGGCAGCGGCGAGCGTGGCGGCGGCGGTCATCGCCAGAAGCGATTTCTTCAATGTCATGGATGTTCCTCCCGTTGGCCGGAGCAGCCCTCCGCCGCCCCGCGTCAAACTCATTGCCACGACCTCCCGCGGCGTCAGCGACCTTACATTCGTCACCTTGTGTGAACAACCCTTTTTCTCCAAGTTCGGAAAAATTTTGAAATTCATTGCAGTTCACAAAAATATTGGATAGCTTTCCACGGCGGCCGCACATACCGTGGAGGCGTGACGGGTCGGCTGTGTCCGGCACGAGGCGCTCCGCTGGTTCCGGGCGGGCGCTGCGGGAGGAAATGGCATGGCGAATGAGGAAGGCATGACGGCCCAGGCCGTCTACCGTTCATTGAAGACGCGGGTCATGGCCGGCGAGTTCAAGGCCGGTGACCGGCTCCGTCCCGACGTGCTGAAGGAATCCTACGGCATCAGCGCAAGCGCCATGCGCGAGATCCTTCTTCGCCTCGCCCATGAACACCTCATCACCCAGGAGGAGCAGCGCGGATTTCATGTTCCCGTCGCCTCCGAAAAGCGCCTGACGGAACTCATGAACCTGCGCATCCTGCTCGAATGCGAGGGCGCCCGCCTGTCGATCAAGCACGGTGACCTGGAATGGGAGGCGCGCCTCAACGCGGCCCATCACAAGCTCGCCCACATCGAGGCCAAGATGCGCGCCGCCGCCGACATCGTCGAGTTCGTGCCGATCTGGACGCGGATCGACTGGGAGTTCCATGACACGCTCTTGTCGGCCTGCCCCTCCCAAACGCTGCGCTCCGTGCATCGCAACATTTACGAACAGTTCCGCCAGCAGGTCGTTGCCGAACTGGAATCGGCCGGCTTCCGCGAGGCGACCGTGCCCGAGCACGAGGCAATCCTCGTGGCGGCCATCCGCCGCGACGTGGAGGCCTGCAAGGCCGCCATCCACGCCCATCTGCAAACCTATCGCGAAGACCTTTTCGACAAGAAGTCCGCCTGAAAGCCGCTGGACACCGGGCAGGAGGCCGGTATCGATGACATCCGATCTCTTTGACCTGACCGGCGGCAAGGCGCTCGTCACAGGATCTAGCATGGGCATCGGCCTTGCCCTGGCCAGGGGCCTTGCCGCCCATGGCGCGGCGGTCGTCGTCAACGGGCGCAACCGCGACCGCGCGGAAGCCGCGGCGGAAGCCATCCGCGCGGCAGGCGGGCAAGCCACCGCCTCCTGCTTCGACGTCACCGATGCCGGCGCGGTCAATGCCGCGGGCGCCGAAATCGAGGCTGAAGGGCCCGTGTCGATTCTCGTCAACAATGCCGGCATGCAGTTCCGCACGCCGCTCGAGGATTTTCCCGACGAGAAGTGGGACGAACTTTTCCGCACCAACGTCACAAGCGCCTATCTGGTCGGCAAGGCGGTGGCGCGCGGCATGATCGCCCGGCGCGCCGGCAAGATCATCAATATCGCCTCGGTGCAAAGCGAACTGGCCCGGCCCGGCATCGCCCCCTACACCGCCACAAAGGGTGCCATCCGCAACCTGACGCGCGGCATGGCGACCGACTGGGCCCGCCACAACATCCAGGTCAACGCCATCGCGCCGGGCTATTTCAGGACGCCGCTGAACAAGGCCCTCTACGAGGATGCCGACTTCTCCGCCTGGCTGGAAAAGCGCACACCAGCCGGCCGCTGGGGTGAGGTGGAGGAACTGGTTGCCGCCGCCGTCTTTCTGGCCGGCCGGGGCTCGTCCTTTGTCAACGGCCATACGCTCTATGTCGATGGCGGCATCACCGCCTCCATCTGACATCGCAAAAGGACACAGAGAAGACGCATCATGACAAAGCCACAGATCGCATTCCTGGGCACGGGCCTGATGGGCGGGCCTATGGCCGCCAACCTGCTGAAGGCCGGATTTCCGGTGACCGCATGGAACCGCACGCCGGCCAAGGCCGAGGCGCTCGCCCCGGCCGGCGCGCATGTCGCCGCCTCACCGCCGGACGCCGTGCGCAACGCCGACTATGTCATCTTCATGCTCTCAGACGGCAAGGCCGTGGGCGAAATGCTGTTCGACAATGGTGTCGCGGCGGCCATGAAGCCGGGCGCCGTGGTCCTCGACATGAGTTCCATCAAGCCCTCCGAGGCGCGCGACCATGCCGCGCGGCTGGAAGCCATGGGGCTGGGCCATGTCGATGCGCCGGTCTCCGGCGGCACCAAGGGGGCAGAGGGTGCGACCCTCGCCATCATGGCCGGCGGCGCGGAAGACGCGGTTGAAGCCGCCCGTCCGGTATTGGAGGCCATGGGACGGCCGGTCCGGGTCGGCCCGCACGGCGCCGGGCAATTGTCCAAGCTGGCGAACCAGGCCATCGTCGCGGTGACCATCGGGGTTGTCGCCGAAGCCATGCTCCTTGCCGAAAAGGGCGGCGCCGATCCCGCCGCCATCCGTCAGGCATTGAAGGGCGGGTTCGCCGACTCCGTCATCCTGCAGCAGCATGGAGAACGCATGACGACCGGCAACTTCACGCCCGGCGGTCCGTCGAAGTTCCAGTTGAAGGATATCGACAACGCGCAGGAGGAGGCCGCCCGCTGCGGCCTGACATTGCCCTTGACCACCCAGATGCAGGAACGGTTCAAACGCTTCGTGGAAGACCTCGACGGTGCTGACAAGGACCATTCCGGCATCTACCTGGAACTGCTCGATACCAACGGCCTGAACTGACAATCCGGAGAAACGAAATGAAGATCCTGATCATCGGGGGTGCCGGAATGGTGGGCCAGAAACTCGCCCGCGCCATCGCGGCCGGCGGGATGGGCGATACCGCCGTCACGGCCATGACGCTGCATGACATCGTTGCCGCGAAACCTGTCGAGGCGGGGTTCCCGGTCACGGTCGAAACCGGCAATTTCGCAGACGCCGGCGAATGCGGCCGGCTGGCCGCTGCCCGCCCGGACATCGTCTTCCACCTCGCCGCCATCGTGTCCGGCGACGCGGAACAGAACTTCCGGAAGGGATGGGACATCAACGCGCGCGGCTCCTGGCACCTGCTGGAAGCCCTGCGCGCCGAGCACGAGGCGAGCGGCGGCCGCTACCGTCCGCGTGTCGTCTTCACCTCGTCGATCGCCGTCTCCGGCCCGCCCTTCCCCGACCGGATCGGCGACGATTTCCTCTGCGCGCCGCAGACCTCCTACGGCGCGCAAAAGGCGATGACCGAACTGCTGGTGGCCGACTACGCCCGCAAGGGCTTCATCGACGGCCTGTCGATCCGGCTGCCGACCATCTGCGTGCGTCCCGGCAAGCCGAACCTCGCCGCCTCGTCCTTCTTTTCCGGCATCATCCGCGAACCGCTCAACGGCAAGGAAGCGATCCTGCCGGTCGATGATGACGTGCGTCATTGGCATGCCTCGCCGCGCTCCGCCGCCGGTTTCCTCGTCCACGCCGCCACGCTGGACACCGGCAGGCTGGAAGGCCGGCGCAGCCTGAACATGCCCGGCGTGTCCTGCACGGTCGCCGAACAGATCGAGGCGCTGCGCAACGTCGCGGGGGAGGCTCCGGTTTCGCTGATCCGCCGCCAGCCCGACGAGACGATCCGCCGGATCGTGGCCGGATGGCCGCGCGACTTCGATCCGGCCCGCGCACTGGCACTGGGTTTCCGGGCCGAGAGCAGCTTCGAGGAAATCATCCGGATCTATGTCGAGGACGACCTGGAAAAGCCGGGAGCCTGACACTGCCGGGAATGGATGGCGCAAGCCGAATTGCAAGGGATGCGTGAAACGATGGGCAACAGACTGAGACTTGAAGGCAAGAGGGCGCTGGCGACTGCCGCCGGCCAGGGCATCGGGCGGGCCACCGCCATCGCCATGGCCGACGAGGGCGCGAAGGTCTTCGCCACCGACATCAACGAGAAGGCGCTGGCGGACCTTGCCGCGCTGGGCCACCCGAACATCGAGACCTTCGTGCTCGACGCGCGCTCGGATGATTCCGTGGCGCAAGGCGTGAAACGGGCTGATCCCGACATCCTGTTCAACTGCGCCGGCTTCGTCCATCACGGCACGATCCTCGAGTCCACCGACGAGGAATGGGATTTTGCCTTCGACCTGAATGTCCGCTCCATGTACCGCACCATCCGTGCCGCACTTCCGGCCATGCTGGAACGCGGATCGGGTTCCATCGTCAACATCGCGTCCGTCGCCTCCTCGGTGACGGCTGCGCCCAACCGCTTCATCTACGGCACCACCAAGGCGGCCGTGATCGGCCTGACCAAGTCGGTCGCCCAGGATTTCGTGACGAAGGGCGTGCGCTGCAACGCCATCTGTCCGGGGACCGTGGAAAGCCCGTCCCTGCATGACCGCCTGCGCGCCACCGGTGACTACGAGGCGGCCATGGCGGCCTTCGTCGCCCGCCAGCCCATGGGCCGGATCGGCCGGCCGGAGGAAATCGCGGCCCTTGCCGTCTACCTCGCTTCAGACGAAAGTGCGTTCACCACGGGACAGGCCTGCGTGATCGACGGCGGCTGGTCGATCTGACCGCCCCGCCCCCGCATATCCTGCCCCCGACCGAAGAGACCCGATCATGACGAAGAAAAAAGACCCCGCCAGCCTGCGTTCCCGGCAATGGTTCAACAATCCGGATGACGCGGAAATGACCGCGCTCTATCTTGAGCGCTATCTCAACTATGGCCTGACGCTTGAGGAACTGAAAGGCAGCAAGCCGATCATCGGTATTGCCCAGACCGGTTCCGACCTGTCGCCCTACAACCGCCATCACATCGAACTGACAAAGCGGCTGCGAGACGGCATCATCGCGGCCGGCGGCACGGCGATGGAAATCCCGCTCCATCCGATCCAGGAGACCGGCAAGCGCCCGACCGCCATGCTCGACCGCAACCTCGCCTACCTGTCGCTGGTCGAATCGCTGTTCGGCTACCCGATCGACGGCGTGGTGCTGAACATCGGCTGCGACAAGACCACGCCCGCCCTGCTGATGGCCGCGGCCACGGTCAATATCCCGGCCATCGCCTTTTCCGTCGGTCCCATGCTCAACGGCTGGTATCGCGGCGAGCGCACGGGTTCCGGCACCATCGTCTGGAAGGCGCGCGAACTCCACGCCGCCGGCCTGATCGACGATGCCGGCTTTGCCGAACTCGTTGCCTCCTCCGCGCCCTCCACCGGCTATTGCAACACCATGGGCACGGCCACGACGATGAATTCGCTGGCCGAGGCGCTCGGCATGCAGATGCCGGGTTCGGCGGCCATCCCCGCGCCCTATCGCGAGCGTGGCCAGATGGCCTACGAGACCGGCCGGCGCATCGTCGACATGGTCCACGAGGACCTCAAGCCGTCGCAGATCATGACGCGCGAGGCCTTCGAGAACGCCATCGTCGTCAACTCCGCCATCGGCGGCTCGACCAATGCGCCCATCCATCTCAACGCCATCGCCCGCCATCTCGGCGTGCCGCTCGCCAATGACGACTGGCAGAAGCTCGGCCACGACATACCGCTCATCGTCAACCTCCAGCCGGCCGGCGAATATCTCGGCGAGGATTACCACCGCGCCGGCGGCGTGCCGGCCGTGGTCAACGAACTGCTGAAGGCCGGCCTCCTGCCGCACCCCGATGCCATCACCGCGAACGGCAAGACCATGGCCGAGAACTGCTCCGGCCGCGAGATCGTGAACCCCGATGTCATCAAGCCCATCGGCGAGCCGATGAAGAAGAGCGCCGGCTTCATCAACCTGAAGGGCAACCTCTTCGACAGCGCCATCATGAAGACCTCGGTCATCTCCGAGGAATTCCGCAAGCGCTACCTCTCCAATCCGGACGATCCGGAGGCCTTCGAGGGCCGCGCCGTCGTCTTCGACGGGCCGGAGGACTTCCACAAGCGCATCGACGATCCATCGCTCGGCATCGACGAGCACTGCATCCTGTTCATGCGCGGTGCCGGGCCGATCGGCTATCCGGGCGGCGCGGAAGTGGTCAACATGCGCCCGCCCGCTTACCTCATCAAGAAGGGCATCTCGTCGCTGGCCTGCGTCGGCGACGGACGGCAATCGGGCACATCCGGCTCGCCTTCCATCCTCAACGCCTCGCCGGAAGCAGCCGCCGGCGGCGGACTTGCGCTGCTGAAGACGGGCGACCGCGTGCGCATCGACCTGAGGAAATGCACCGCCGACATGCTGGTTTCAGACGATGAACTGGCAGCCCGGCGCAAGGCCCTCGACGGGCAGGGCGGCTTCCCGGTCCCCGAGAGCCAGTCCCCCTGGCAGCAGATCTTCCGCGAAAAGGTGCAACCCTTTGCCGAGGGCATGACGCTGAAGGACGCCGACACCTATCGCGACATTGCCAACCGCCACGTTCCGCGCAACAACCACTGACCCGAAAGACCACAAGGATAGTCCATGAAACTCGTTCGTTACGGCAATCCCGGTGAGGAAAAGCCAGGCCTGATCGACGCCGAAGGCGCATTGCGCGACCTGTCGGCCCATGTGGCCGACATTACCGGCGCCACCATTTCCGACGAGAGCCTGGCGCGTCTCGCCGCGCTCGACACCGCTTCGCTGCCGAAGGTGGAAGGCAATCCGCGCTTCGGACCCTGCGTCGGCCAGATCGGCAAGTTCATGTGCATCGGCCTGAACTTCTCCGACCATGCCGCGGAAACGGGCGCCGCCATCCCCGAACATCCGATCCTCTTCATGAAGGCCAATTCCGCCATTGTCGGCCCCAATGACGATGTGGTGATGCCGCGCGGCTCCACCCATACGGACTGGGAGGTCGAACTGGGTGTCGTCATCGGCAAGACCGCCAAATACGTATCCGAAGCCGAAGCCCTCGACTACGTGGCCGGTTACTGCGTGATCAACGACGTGTCGGAACGACGTTACCAGACCCAGCTCACCGGCCAGTGGACCAAGGGCAAGTCCTGCGACACCTTCGGCCCCACCGGCCCCTGGCTTGTCACGCGCGACGAGGTCGGCGATCCGCAGAACCTGGACATGTGGCTCGACGTCAACGGCAAGCGCATGCAGAACGGCAATACGGCGACGCAGATCTTCAGCGTGGCTGAGGTCATCGCGCATCTGTCCACGCTGTTCACGCTGCATCCGGGCGACGTCATTTCCACCGGCACGCCGCCCGGCGTCGGCATGGGCATCAAGCCGGAACCCGTCTACCTCAAGGAAGGCGACGTGATGGAGCTGGGCATCGACAAGCTGGGCAGCCAGCGCCAGACTGTCAGGGCGGACGCCTGACCATGAACGCTTACGACTTTTCCGGCGAAGTGGCCGTCATCACCGGCGGGGCGCAGGGCATCGGCCTTGCCACTGCCCGGCGGATGATCGAGGGCGGCGCCCGCGTGCGCCTCTGGGACATCGACGCGGCCATGCTGGAAAAGGCGAAGGCGGACCTGGGAACAGCCTGCTCCACTGCCGTGGTCGACATCACTGATGCCTCCGCCTGCAAGGCGGCTGCGGCCGCCACGGCGGGCGACCTCGGCAAGCTGTCCATCCTGGTCAACTCGGCGGGCATCGCCGGTCTCAACGATCCGGTGGAGACCTATCCGGAGGAAGAGTGGCTCAGGATCATGAACCTGAACCTCAACGGCACCTTCTTCACCAACAAGGCCGTGGTTCCGCACCTGAAGGCCAACGGTTACGGCCGTATCGTCAACGTGGCGTCCATCGCGGGCAAGGAAGGCAATCCCAACGGCGCGGCCTATTCGGCCTCGAAGGCCGGGGTGATCGGCTTCACCAAGTCGCTCGGCAAGGAACTGGCCGGCCACGACATAGCGGTCAACTGCATCACCCCGGCGGCGGCGCGCACCCGCATCTTCGACCAGATGAAGCCGGAGTTCATCGACATGATGCTGTCGAAGATTCCGCGCGGCCGCTTCGTCGAGGTGGACGAGATCGCGGCCATGATCTGCTTCATGGCCAGCCGCGACAATTCCTTCACCACCGCTGGCGTGTTCGACATTTCCGGAGGCAGGGCAACCTACTGAACGACGGACCCTGCGCAAAGAAAGGCATACAGACATGAAACCCGATCTCCTGCTCGTCGGCGGCACGACGCCGCGTACCATGGCCGCACTCGAAGACCGTTTCACGGTTCACAAGGCCAATGACGTGACCGACTGGGACGCCTTCCTGGCAGACAAGGGCGAAAGCATCGCCGCCGTGGCCACCAACGGCCATGACGGGCTGAAGCCGGACATCATGGCGAAACTGCCGAACCTGAAAGTCGTTTCCTGTTTCGGCGTCGGCTATGACGCCATCGACGCGAAGGCCGCTGCCGAACGCGGCATCCTGGTCACGCACACGCCGAACGTGCTCAACAACGACGTCGCCAACACGGCCATCCTGCTCATGCTGGCGGTCTCCCGCCGCCTCGTGCGCGACGATGCCTATGTGCGCGCCGGCAAGTGGAGCGGCTTCGGCGCCGCGCCGCTGACGACTTCCATCGAAGGCAAGAAGGTCGGCATCCTGGGGCTGGGGCGCATCGGCGAGACCATCGCGCGCAAGCTGGAGGCCGGCTTCGGCTGCCGGATCAGCTATCACAGCCGCAATGCAAGGGACGTGGCCTGGCGCTATTGCCCCGACCTCGTCGAAATGGCCCGCGACGTGGATTATCTCGTCGTCATCACGCCCGGCGGCGCGGCCACGAACAAGCTGGTCAATCGCGACGTCATCGAGGCGCTCGGCCCCGAGGGCACGCTCATCAATGTCGCCCGCGGCAGCGTCGTGGACGAGAAGGAAATGGTGGACGCCCTGCTCGACGGCCGGCTTGGCGCCGCCGGTCTCGACGTCTTCGAGAACGAGCCCAACGTGCCCGAGGCCCTGTTTCCGCTGGATAACGTGGTCCTCCTGCCCCATGTCGGCAGCGCCACGGTGGAGACGCGCCGGGCCATGGGCGACCTGACGGTGGAAAACCTCGTCCGCTTCTTCGACGAAGGAACCGTGACGACACCTGTGCCCGAATGCGCCCATCTGGTGAAAAAGGGGTGACGCGTGGCCGCCCATGGCGCCTTCCCGGACGCATTGTGCGCGGCCTTTGACGACCGGGCACTGGCCGTCGGCGCCGCTGTTCCGGAGCGCAACCGCCATGACTGGAGCGGCCTTGCGCCGGTCGCCCCGCTCGCACTGATCCGTCCCGCGAGCACCGCCGACGTGTCGCGGGCCATGCGTATCTGCCACGAACATGGCATCGCCGTGGTTCCGCAGGGCGGGCTGACCGGCCTGTGCGGCGGCGCACGCCCCGTCGAGGGCGCCGTCGCCCTCTCGCTGGAACGCATGACCGCCATCGAGGACATCGACCCGGACGGCGGCACCATGACCGTGCAGGCCGGCGTTCCACTGGAGCGCGTCCAGCAGGCGGCCGCCACGCAGGACCTTTACATGCCGCTCGATCTCGGCGCGCGCGGTTCCTGCACCATCGGCGGCAACATCGCCACCAATGCCGGCGGAAACCGCGTCATCCGTTACGGCATGATGCGCGACATTGTTCTGGGAATCGAGGCGGTACTGGCCGACGGGACGGTCGTCACCAGCCTCAATCGCATGATCAAGAACAATGCCGGCTACGACCTGAAACAGCTTTTCATCGGCTCGGAAGGCACTCTCGGCATCGTCACCCGCGCCGTCCTTCGCCTTTCGCCCATGCCCGCCTTTTCAACCGCCGCCGTCTGCGCGCTCGACAGCTATGATGGCGTTCTGGCGCTGCTTCGCGATGCACGGCGCGCCCTCGGCCCCATGCTGTCGGCCTTCGAGGTCATGTGGGCCGATTACTGGGACCTCGTGTCAACCACACCCGGCCTGCGCATGCCGATAGCGCCCGGCCACGCCTTTCATGTCCTGATCGAGGTGCAGGGCACCGACGAAAGCCTCGACCGCGCCAGGTTCGACACCTTCCTCGAAGCAAGCGCCGAATCCGGCCTGCTGGCCGATGCCGCCGTCGCCCGGTCGCAGGCCGACGTGGCCGATTTCTGGGCGGTGCGTGACGCGGTCTCGGAATTCGCCCGGACCTTCGGGCCGCATGTCGCCTTCGACATCGGCCTGCCGCTCGCCCGCATGGACGAATTCGCCATCGCCTGCCGCACCGCCCTTTCCGGAACGCTCACTGACGCCCACGCGCTTTTCTACGGCCATGTCGGCGACGGCAACCTTCACATCGTCGCCCGCGACAGGTCTGCACGCGAACAGCCCAAGCAGGTGATCGCGGAGACGGTCTACGCGCTTGTCGGCACGTTTGGCGGCACCATCTCGGCCGAACACGGAATCGGCCTTTCAAAGAAACCCTGGCTGGGCCAGACCCGCTCGCCCGCCGAGCTTGAAACCATGGCCCGCATCAAGGCCGCGCTCGACCCGCGCGGCCTGCTCAATCCGGGCAAGGTCTTGTGAATGAGCGCCAAACGGACGGACACAATGAACGCCTTCCTGTCGATCGGCGAATGCATGCTGGAGTTTTCCCGCCGCGCGGACGGCGCATGGTCCCTCGGCTATGCCGGCGACACGCTGAACACGGCCTGGTATTTCCGCGCCCTGGCACCACAGGCAAGCTGGGAGACCCGGTATTTCACGCGGCTGGGAAATGACGTCCATTCCGCCGGAATTCTCGCTTTCCTTGAGGAAAACGGGATCGGCACCGGGCACATCGCCCGCGATCCAGATCGCCAGCCAGGTCTCTACCTGATCGACACGAAGGACGGCGAACGCTCCTTCACCTATTGGCGCTCGCAATCGGCTGCGCGCCTGCTCGCCGATGACGAAGCCGCGCTGGAAACGGCCATCGGCGAGGCGGCCATCGTCTATTTCTCCGGCATCACGCTGGCCATCCTCGCGCCTGACCGCCGGGCGGCGCTGATCGCCATGGCGGAGACGGCCCGTGCAGCCGGAAAGCTGACCGTTTTCGATCCGAACATCCGGCCCCGCCTCTGGGAAACATCCGAAGCGATGCGCGAGGCGATCATGGCGGCCGCCGGCGCTTGTGCCATCGTGCTGCCGAGCTTCGATGACGAGAAGACGGTTTTCGGCGACAACTCACTTGCCGCCTGTGCGGCGCGCTACCGGAAGGCAGGCGCCGAAACCGTCGTCGTGAAGAACGGCGGCGGCGACATGCTGTTTGCCGGGCCGGACGGCACGCAGGACATTGACGGGCTGGAGCGCGTCGTCCCCGTCGATACCACCGGCGCGGGCGACAGCTTCAATGGCGCCTGGCTTGCCGCCCGCGCTGCCGGACAAGGCCCGGCGGACGCGGCCCGTTTCGCCCATTCGGTCTCGGCCCGTGTCATCCGCCACCCCGGCGCGCTCATGCCGCAGGCAGCGCTCGCGGACATCGGATTCACCGCCTGAACTCGCGGCGCACCTCCGGCCGGTTCAGTCCTCGTGAATCGGTTCGGCGGTGAAGGCGCCCCCCTGGTAGCGGGCGAGCGGATCGTCCCGGTCCGGCGCCGGCCCGGCGGCCTCCACTGCCGCGCGGAACTTTTCCGAGGAATCGCGCGGCTTCCAGCCGAGATGGCTGACGCGCGAATTGTCCCACCAGACCGTGTCGTTGTTCGAAACACCGTAGATGACCGGGCAACCCAGGCGCGGCACGGTCAGGCAGCGCTCGATGAGCAGCGCGAGGTCCGCGGCGCTCAGCCACGTGGACAGCATCCGCCGGTCTTTCACGTCCGGAAAGCAGGACCCGATGCGCACGATGGCGGTCTCGATGCCGAACTTGTCGTGATACATCGAGGCCAGCGCCTCGCCGAAGCACTTCGACACGCCATAGAGGCTGTCCGGGCGCGCCGGGGCGGTATTGTCGAGATGCTCGTCCTGACCGTGGAAGCCGACCACGTGGTTGGAACTGGCAAAGATAATGCGCGGGCCTCCATGCGCCCTCGCCGCTTCGTAGAGATGAAACACGCCGTCGATATTGGCCGGACGGATTTTCGCCCACGACTGCTCGGTCGAAACGCCGCCCAGATGAACGATGGCGTCGCACCCCTTCACCATGGCCGAGACCGCCGCCGCGTCCGAAAGATCGCAGGTCACGGCCTCCTCGCCATCCCCGGCATCCGTGACGGGGACGATGTCGGACAAACGGAGGTGATGCGTCAGGGGCCTGATCAGCGGGCGCAACTGGCGGCCGACGCCGCCCGCCGCCCCGGTGATGAGTATCCGGTTGAGCATGTCGGTCTCCTTCTGGGCAGGAACTGGTCAGGACGGGAAGCACAGGCGCCGGCAGCCACGGGCATGGTCCGGCGGATCCTAAACTTATCGTATATATTGTCAATACATATGATATTTCTTCTGTCGATCGATTGACAAATCCACTTGCCTGACCGCTCCTGTAGGGCATGAAACCGAAGACAGCCGACGCAGGGTCAACCGGAACGGAAAGCGCGGGGCGGCGCGGCAACCTCGTGCAGATCCTGGCACGGGCGCTGCGCGAAGCCATCCTGCGTGGTGATTTCGCCATCGGCGATAAAATGCCGAGCGAGGCCGAACTGACGGCGCTGCATGGCGTGTCCCGCACCGTGGTGCGGGAGGCGATCGCGGCGCTCCGCCTGGAAGGCCTGGTGGAGGCGCGCCAGGGCGCGGGCGTCTTCGTGACGGCCAACCCGGCTGGTGCCGCCGCACCCTTCCGCGATGTCGATCCGGACAAGCTCTCCAGCATCCTGGAAATCCTCGAACTGCGCGCCGCCGTGGAAATCGAGGCGGCCGGTCTGGCTGCGCTGCGCCACTCGCCGGCCCAGGAAGAGGACCTTTACCGGAAACTGGACGGCATCGACGCCCGCATGGCCGCCGGCGAACCGGCCAGCGAGGCGGATTTCGCCTTCCACCTTGCCATTGCCGATGCCACCAGCAACCCGCGCTTCCGCCAGTTCCTGGAAATGCTCGGCAGCGAGGCCATACCCCGCCACCGCTTCGAACCCGGACGGAGCGAACCGGCTGACGCGGCCTATCTCGCCATGCTGCAATCCGAGCACCGGCAGGTCGCCGACGCCATTGCCGCAGGCGACGCCGAAGCCGCGCGCCATGCCATGCGCATCCATTTGCAAGGCAGCCAGAAACGCTACCGCCGCATGCTTCGCAATGGGTGAAACTTATCATACAAGTTCATTGACAGGCGCGCCCCGGCTCCTATGATGGCCGTCACGCCAGAACCGACGGGACACGCAACGACATGACACCACAAGAACTGAAAGCCGCGCTGGGCGCCGGGTTGTTGTCCTTCCCGGTCACCGCCTTTGACGCGGACGGCGCCTTCAACGAGACCGCGTATCGCGCCCACGTCGAGTGGCTGTCGGGTTTCGGCGCCTCGGTCCTGTTCGCCGCCGGCGGCACGGGCGAATTCTTCTCGCTGGCGCCGGACGAGATTCCCGCCGTCGTTTCGGCCGCCAAGGCCTCTGCGGGCAGCACGCCGATTGTCACGGGCTGCGGCTATGGCACGGAAATCGCCGTCTCCATCGCGCGCGCGGCCGAGAAGGCCGGTGCCGACGGCATCCTGCTTTTGCCGCACTATCTCGTCGGCGCGCCGCAGGAAGGCCTCTACCGGCATGTGAAGCGCGTCTGCCAGGCGACCGGCATCGGCGTCATGGTTTACAACCGCGACAATTCCATCCTCAAGGCCGGTACGCTTGCCCGCCTGTGCGACGAATGCCCCAATCTGGTCGGCTTCAAGGACGGGTCCGGCGACATCGGGCTGGTGCGCCAGATCACCGCGACCATGGGGGACCGCCTGACCTATCTGGGCGGCATGCCGACGGCCGAACTCTTCGCCGAGGCCTATCTGGGCGCCGGCTTCACCACCTATTCCTCCGCCGTCTTCAATTTCGTGCCGGCGCTTGCCATGGAGTTCTACCGGGCGCTGCGGGCCGGCGAACGGGAACGCACCGAACAGATCCTCAAGGAATTCTTCTATCCCTTCATGGCCATTCGCGACCGCCAGACCGGTTATGCGGTTTCGGCAATCAAGGCCGGCGTCCGCCTTGCCGGTTTCGACGCGGGGCCGGTACGCCCGCCGCTGACCGACCTGACCCGCGAGGAAGAAAGCATGCTTGCCGCCCTCATCGAGAAAGCAGCCGCCATCTGAAGGCCGGACCCATGAAGATTGCCGAGGTTAACACCCACATTCTCGACCACAGGCTGGAGACCGCCTTCGAAAGCGCTTCCATGCGTTTCGACCGCCGCCAGCACATCCTGGTGGAGATCGTCTGCGACGACGGCACCGTTGGATGGGGCGAATGCCTGGGCCCCGCCCTGCCCAACGCGGCGGTGGTAAAGGCCTATGCAGCCCGGCTGCTCGGCCGCAATCCGTTCGACACCGAGATCCTCTGGCAGGAACTCTACAACCTGTTCCGCGACCAGGGCCAGCGCGGCCTTGCCGTGACGGCCCTTTCGGGCATCGACGTGGCGCTGTGGGACATCAAGGGAAAGCACTTCGGCGTGCCTATCTCGGTGCTGCTGGGCGGGCGGCTTCGCGAAAGCGTGCGCGCCTATGCCACCGGCTCCTTCCGCCGCGACGGGGTGGATCGTGTGGCAGACAACGCCGCCGAATGCGCCGCCCATGTGAAGGCAGGGTTCCATGCGGTAAAGATCAAGATCGGCTTTGACCCGGAACAGGACCTGGAGGTCATCGCCGCGGTGCGCGCGGCCATCGGGCCCAATACACGCCTGATGATCGACGCCAATCACGGCTACGATGTCCTGGAAGCCATTCGCGTCGGCCAGGCGGCGGCACAATTCGGCATCGACTGGTTCGAGGAGCCCGTCATTCCCGAACAGCTTGGCGCCTATCGCGCGGTGCGCGCGGGCCAGCCCATTGCCGTTGCCGGCGGTGAGACCTGGCATGGCCGCTTCGGCTTCCGCGAGCCGCTTGAAACCCGTTGCATCGATATCGCCCAGCCGGACCTTTGCGGCACCGGCGGATTCACCGAGATGCGCCGCATTGCCGACCTGGCCGCGCTGCATGGCGTGCGTCTCGTGCCCCATGTCTGGGGCACGGTCGTGCAGATCGCCGCCAGCCTGCAATTCATGGCCGCGCTTCTGCCCGATCCGCCCCGCCGCGAGCCCATCGAACCGATCCTCGAATTCGACCGCACGCCGAACCCCTTCCGCCAGGCCATCGCCAGGACACCGATTGAGCACGAGAACGGCGTCGTGCGCATTCCCGACGGCCCCGGTCTCGGCATCGAGATCGACCGCGATGTGCTGGCGGAATTCGCATTGAAGGCGGACTGACACGCCTTGATGCCCCATGCCGGTTTCTGCCTGACGGGAAATGGCGGCTGACTGTTCGCCGCCCGGTCACGTCGCGGACCTGTCCTCGGGGATGACGGAAAAGGAGCCGTCGGTTTCCAGGATGACGGCTGCGACACCGGCCAGGTCCTGTTGTCCTGCCCTGCGCACCACCGTTTCCAGTTCCTCTCTTGTCACCCGCGCATGGCGCAAGGCTCCAGGAACCGGTTCGCCATGACGAAGGAGAAGCGACGGTTCGGAGCGGACGGCACGCGCAAGGGCACGGGAACGCACCGACAGGGCCGTCACCAGATACTGGAGCGCGATGAGAAGGAGAAGGGCCGTCACGCCCTCGGCCAATGCCACCTTCTCGCTGAGCAGGACAGTGGCCAGGGTCGAGCCGATGGCCACGGTGACCACGAGGTCGAAGGCATTCAGCTTGGCCAGCGTCCGCTTGCCCGACACGCGCAGGGAAACGACCAGGAAGAGGTAGGCCAGCGTTCCGACAACGATGGTACGGACGATGCCGCTCCAGCTTTGGAAGAACATGTCCGCCCAGGCCATGACAGCTCCTCTTCAAGTTTGCTCCGGACAGGCGACAAAGGTCCGGTTCGCCGCGCGCGCGCTCACATGCGCCCTGTCCCGGTCATTCGGGTGGTGGCGTATCCGCCTTTACCGCGCCGCGCTTGCCCATCGGCATGCCGGGGCCGACCGTCGTGTCATACCGGGTCTGGAGTTCTGCTTCCGCGTTGATTTCCGCGCCAAGCAGCAGGATGAAAGCCGAAATCCAGAGCCACATGAGCAGCACGATCGCCCCTGCCAGCGTTCCGAAGCTCTCATTGTAGCTCCCGAAATTCTCGACATAGACGGCGAAGGCCAAGGTCGCGGCCAGCCAAAGCAGGCAGGCGAGAACCGAGCCAGGGGTAAGCCAGCGCCACCGCGCGGCCCGGCGGTCCGGTGCAAACCGGTACAACAGGCCGATGCCGACGCTGGCAAGCAGCAACAGGACGCCCCAGCGCGCCGCGCCAATCATCGCTTCCGTGAACGCCCCCAGATTGACGACCGCAAGCACTGCCGGGAGGCCGACCGCGGCGCCCAGCCCGATCACCAGACCGAGGATCAGGACAAGGGTCAGGACCAGCCGGAGCAGCGTGAGTTTGACAAAGCTGCGTGTCTCGCGTTCGTCATAGGCCACGTTCAGGCCTTCGATCAGGCTTCCGACCCCTTTCGAGGCCGAATAGATCGCGATTGCGAAACCGAAAAGCGCCACCAGCGTCAGGCTTTCATCTTGCGCCCCGGCCACCTCGGTGGCCTGTGAACGGACGATTTCCGCCGCCTGGGGCGGCAAAGCGAAGGACAGGGCCTCGATCTGGGCGACAACCTGGGCTGGCTCCATCAGCAATCCCGCCAGACCGACGAGGGCAGTGATTGCCGGGAAAAGGGCCAGGAGACCGTAGAAGGCGACACCGGCCGCGATGAGGCCGACATGATCCCTCGACAGCTGGGTGAACAGGACGCGGCGCACGATCTGCCACCACCCCCTTGCGGGGATGGCGGCTGGCGTCCTCGCTGTCCCGCCGGGAGCGGCGGATCCGCCGTCAGGCATCCGGCTTGCCGAGTTTCTGGCGCCCGGCCTCTTCTTCTGCAACCGACCGGACGCGGCCGGCCGCTTCACGCGCTTCATCGGAAGCCGTCTTCAGTGCGGATTGGGCCGCGCTGTCCGCCTTTCGGCCAATCTCGCCGGCCACCGCACCCGCCTCCCGGTAGGCCGCCTCTCCGACCTTTCCTGCCTTGTGCAGCTCTTCGTCGAATATGCGTTCGGCCTCGCCAATCAGATGATCGGATTCTTCCCCGATCAGGTCGTCCTCCACGCGTGACCGTGGAATGGCACTTGCAATGGCCGCGCCCGCAGCCAGGGCGAGCGCACCGGCAACCAATGGCTGTTCCTCGAAGAAATCGGTGGCAGTGTCCCGGCCCTTCCGCCACCCGCGGCGCGCGGCACGGCCCGCCTGATAACGGGCCGCCATGGCGCGCTCACGCGCTGCGATGACCCGTTCGCGGGCAGTTTCGCCCAAACGTTCGGTGCCGTGCGAGAGCTGGTCGCGCACCCGCGCCGCACGTCTCGCGGCAGCATGGCGCGCATCCTCCATGCCCTGGCTGGCCTTGCCAGCGGCCTGGGAAACGCTTTCGCCGGCCTGCCGCACCGCGCTTGCGGCCGAATGCGAGGCCCGGGACACGCCTTCGCTTGCAGAGGCTGCCGCATCCGATGCCCTGTCACCCAGGGAACGGCCGCCATGGTCGCTGTCATCATCGGGGTCGCGGAAGCGGTCGCCGGTTTCGACCCATGACGGATAGCCGCCATGATGGCGGGGCGCCGCATGAGCGCCATAGGACCTGGCACCGAAGGTGTTCCCCGTCGGTTGGTTTTGCGCGGAATCCGATGCCATCGTTCCGCCATTGCCGGAAAGCCGGCTGCCGGACCTGCCTGCTTCCTCGTCATGCGAGCGTCCGAAGATCAGCCAGGCCAACCCGACCCCGGTCAGCGCCAGGGCCACCGGATTCTGCTTCACGGACTGGCCGACGGCGCGGCCCATGTCGCCGCCATGTTCCCCGAGGCTGCGTGTCACTTCGCGGAAAACGGCATCCGGCGAGAATCGGCTTCGCAATTCCTCGATGGCATCGGTCAACTCGGAACGCTGGCGTTCGACATCCCGCTCGATCTCGTCAGGCGTGCGGTGGTCGTTGGGCATGTCAGGCTCCTTTCACGGCTTGTGCATCGCGCTTGACGTTTTCCGCCGTCCGGCTTGGCGCAAGTCTCGACATCTTCAGGTCATTCAGGCCTTTCTGCATGAGCGCCCACCCGATGAGGGCCGTCACGACGCCGACGATGAGCGCGGCCCAGCCGGCGTCGATGCCCAGCTCGGCAAGACCTGCAGCCACGGCAGCGGCCAGCACGTTCAACGCTGTCAGGAAGAGGACGAGGGCTGCCACAAGAAATCCGAGTGCCATGGCGGCCCGGCGCATGTTTTCGTCGGCCTCCGCACGGGCAAGGTTGATCTCGGACCGGACGAGGCCGGTCAGGCTCTCAAGCACGTCGCCGACAAGCGATGTGGTGCTTTGGTTGCTTTTCGTATCCATCGTTCAGATATCCTCGGCTCTGTGGACGCGCGTGGACGGCGTGGCGGGAGCGGTGGACGGAGGTGCGGCACCCGTTGCGGCAGCCTTCTGTTGCGGCGCGGTGCCAGGCCGGGATGCAGGCGTGCCGTCCCGCTGGGAGGCACGTGCTGCGCGAACGGCGGCAAAGCCCAGCAGCGCCGCTCCACCGAGGAAGGCGGCCGGATTGCGCCGGCCGAAATCGCTGACCTCATGCACGAGTTCGGAAACGGAACGGCCGCGAACGGAATCGGCGAAATCTGCCAGACCGTCCGCCATGGTGCTGAAAAGCTGCTCCTGGGCCGAGCCGTCACGCAATTCGCCGGAAGCGGTGCGGAAGGCCTTCCCGACAGACGAAACCTCCTCGGCCATCGTGTCCTTGGCATCCTCGGCGCGGCTGCGTACCGCTTCCGATGCCTTGTCCTGCAATTTGCGCGCTTCCTGTCTGGCGTCCGCCCCCAGCTTGCGCGCCTCGTTTTCCGCTGTCCTGCCGGCTTCGGACATGTGTCCGGTACCCTGCGGATCATTCGGATTGCGGTTCTCTGTCGTCATGGGAAACCCCTCCGGTCAGGCGATGAAACTGAGCACGGCAAGGACGACAACCACGAGGCCTATCACGTAGATGATCGAATGCATGGGGAAACCTCCTCATCCTATGTCCCGAAGTGTACCGACAACGAGAGGTGGGCCGGATATGTTCCGGCCCGAACCGGCGGCAGGAAAGGGAGCAGCGCCGTGCATTCGCCGCGCACGCAGCGTTCGCACCAGGAAGGGCGGCCGGCTTGGGCAGGACGGTCAGCGGCGGCGGGGCAAGCCGCTGCGGGAACCTGTCAGGGATTGATGGCGACGGAACGGACGCGCTGGCCGACGGCGCGGCATGTGCCGAACAGTTCGGCACGGCCTTCCGGGTTGGTCCGGTAGCGGCCGAGTGCTTCCACGACGCGGGTCACCTCGTCCATCGTGCCGATGCGCAGCACGAAACGGAAACCGGACTGTCGCGTGATGGCGTCCTCGATACAGCCGGTGACATGCTCGCGGTCGTCGGGATGGTAGGACCGGATCACCTGGATCATGTCGACCGGTCCCGGTTTCGGTTCCAGCCCATGCAGGCGGTACATGTCCTCGCTCCAGTAGGTCAGGCCGTTCTCGATGTCGAGCCGCCAGACGCCGAACGGCTCGAACAGGCCGAGCACGTCAAGCAGGTTTGCCGCCGCAAGCCCGATATCCTCAATGGATTGCGCCACCCGCCTTGCAGACCTGATCTCGACCTTGAAGGTTCCGGTCTCCTCGCTGGGCGGCACGGTCGACATCGCTGCGCGACGGCCTAGTCGATATAGCCGAGCCGCAGCGCCTTGGCGACGGCATGAGCCCGGTTGACCGCGGACAGCTTCTGGCAGGACGAGGCAAGGTAGTGATTGACGGTATGTTCCGACAGTTCGAGGATGACCGCGATTTCCGGGCTCGTCTTGCCGGCCGCGGTCCAGACCAGGCACTGCGTCTCGCGCTCGGTCAGCTTCGGCAACGACCGCTCCGCCTCGGACCGGGTCGCGTCCGCCTGCTGGAAGATCAGGTTGCAGAGCCAGGCAAGCTGGACCTGCTCGTTCAGCGAACACGGTTTGCGTTCACCGGTGAAGGACACCGCGCCGCGCCGTCCCCGTGCGTCGTGAACGGGAAAACAGGTGCCGGACAACAGCCCGAACTCGCGGAACAGCGAAATCACCAGTTCGTCCGCCCCGTCCGCCCGGTTGCTGTTCAAGTCCGCCACATTCCACGTGACCGGCCGGGTCGTTTCGCGCAGCGCCTTGATCATCGGACTGGCCGGCAGCAGCCTGTGTTCGTCATAGGCGCGAACCAGTTCCGGAGGCCAGTTGGAGACCAGCGTGATATCCGCGAAGTCGTCGCCAAGATCGCCGGGAAGGCGGTATACGGCGAAATAACGGTAACCCAGGTCGAGGGTCAGTTTCTTGAGAAGGCGCAGGATGTCGTAGGCCGTCCGGCACTGCATGGCGGCCTCGCTGTATGCGATCGCGAAATCCTCGACCGGCTCGGAGTCCTCAGTATGCACGACGTAGCCCAAGGCATGTATCCCTGACAGGAATTGGAGAGAGAGGCGCGGATAGTCCCATGTCCTTTTCCAGTCAATTCATTTCGATAACAGAACATGCTGAAAGACGCCTGCAGCACGCGAAACCGGCAAAATGTTGCCGAAACGCATCAAAAAACCCCTCGACCGGCCGGCAGGCGCGGTCGAGGGGCCTTTGCTTCCGCCACCGAATTGGCAGGGTGGGGGGCGGCGGGGCAAATACTGTCATGGCAGGGACGATTCCCGGGCGGGATGCATGGGACCACCCGGCCATGTGCTCCCGCGCCGGGCGCGGTGGCGCATTGTCATTCCTGCCAATGACGATATTCATTCTTGAGCCATTGAACACAAATGCCATGCGCCTGGCCATTGCGTGGTCACGCGGGCCAGATCTCGCTATTGACATATCGCAAATGCATCAATTGGGCCGCCGCCGGCCCCGGTCAGCAACAAAAAACCGCCGGGATCCTCATGATCGCGGCGGAGCATACGTTGCGCGGTTTGTCTTCGAGGGTCAGAAGGCCACGTTCAGTCCGAGACGTCCGACGATCATGTCGTTGCTGAAACGATAGCTGATGCTTTCGCCCGGGAAGGTAACCGGGTCGACGCCTGAGACCACGGCGTCCTGGAGATTCACATAGAGGCCCTCGAGCTTCATGCTCACGTTTTCGGTGAGCTTGTGCTCGATGCCGGCGCCGACGGCATAGCCGTAGCGGCTCTTGCTCGCACTCCAGTCCGGTGACGTATAGCCAAGGCCGGGAAGCCCGATGGAGAAGCGGTTCGTCACCTTGCCGGCCGCCAGGCCGCCCGTGGCATAGAGCAGTGTCCGGTCGATGGCGACGCCGGCGCGCACCCTTGCCGTCGCCAGGACCCCGTAATCCGTATGGAATGCGGAATTGGTGACCTGGCCCGTGAACGGTGGAAAGGGATTGGGATCGATGCGGGACATGGTGTGCCGGATCTTGAAGTCGGCGAAAGAGATGTCCGCCTCCACGCCGCCGACGAAGGCGCCGTGCTGGATGTTGTAGCCCGCGGTGATACCGCCCGTCAGGCTCTCGTTCATGTGGCCGATGGAACGCGGAAACAGGCCGTTCGCGACATCGAGCGGGATCAATACCCCGCCATGGGCACCGAGATCGGCCCGCCCGGTGGATGTGGCCAGCCCGGCCACGGCGCCAGCATAGAAGCCGTTCCACGAGACGGAAGGCCGCAACTGGCCGGACACGTCCGGTGCATCTGCAATGGTCTGGTCGATATCGCCTGCCATTGCCGGAGATGCGGCAAGAAACGCAGCAGTCAAGATATAGCGGATCATGATCTTCCCCAACGTCACCCTTGAGCAGGCGCTTTCTCTGCGTCGCCTCGTGCTCTCACGGGAAGATTCATTCAGACATACCTAGGCCCCGTTGACAAAAGGGATTCCCAATTCAGCGTGGTTCTGATTCAAGAATGCTTTTCGGGAGGCATTCTTGGCGCGCGGCGATCTGACAAAC
>PAPF01000031.1 GCA_002708825.1 Phyllobacteriaceae bacterium
CGTGATCGCGGCCGTCAGAGACGTCTTGCCGTGGTCAACGTGGCCGATCGTGCCAATGTTCACATGCGGCTTGTTGCGCTCGAATTTACCCTTCGCCATTGGGCCTCTCCATTCCTTGCGGCCCCATCCCGGAGCCTTTGAATTACGGTTTCAGTGAAGTGTGCCGATCAGGCGTACTTCTTCTGGATTTCCTGTGCGACCGCGGTCGGGACCGGCTCGTAATGATCGAAGATCATCGTGTACTGGGCACGGCCCTGCGACATGGAGCGCAGGCTGTCGACATACTTGAACATGTTGGCCAGCGGCACGAAGGCGTTGACCACTGTCGCGATGCCGCGGGCCTCGGTGCCCTGGATCTGGCCGCGCCGGGAGTTCAGGTCGCCGATCACGTCGCCGACATAGTCTTCCGGAGTCACGACCTCGACCTTCATGATCGGCTCGAGCAACTGGGCACCGGCCTTCTGCGCACCCTCGCGGAAAGCCGCGCGGGACGCGATCTCGAACGCCAGGACCGAGGAGTCGACGTCGTGGTATGCGCCGTCGATCAGCGTGGCCTTCACGCCGAGCATCGGGAAGCCCGCGACCGGACCGGAGGTGAGAACGCTCTCGATGCCCTTCTGGACGCCGGGAATGTATTCCTTCGGAACCGAACCGCCGACGATCTTGGATTCGAACACGAAATCCTCGCCTTCCGGATTGGGCTCGAACACGATCTTGACGCGCGCGAACTGGCCGGAACCGCCGGACTGCTTCTTGTGGGTGTAGTCGATCTCGGCCTGCTTGGTGATCGTCTCGCGATAGGCCACCTGCGGCGCGCCGACATTGGCCTCGACCTTGAACTCGCGCTTCAGGCGGTCGACGATGATGTCGAGGTGAAGTTCGCCCATGCCCGCGATGATGGTCTGGCCGGATTCCTCGTCGGACTTGACCCGGAAGGACGGATCCTCGGCAGCCAGGCGGTTGAGCGCGAGGCCCATCTTCTCCTGGTCGCCCTTGGTCTTCGGCTCGATGGCGATCTGGATCACCGGATCCGGGAATTCCATGCGCTCCAGGATAACCGGCTTGAGCGGATCGCAAAGCGTGTCGCCCGTGGTCGTGTCCTTCAGGCCGGCCAGCGCGACGATGTCGCCGGCAAAAGCTTCCTCGATGTCCTCACGCGAGTTGGAGTGCATCTGCAGCATGCGGCCGATGCGCTCGCGCTTGTCCTTCACCGTGTTGGCGAGCGACGAGCCCTTGGTCAGGACGCCCGAATAGATGCGGGCGAAGGTCAGCGAACCCACGAACGGGTCGTTCATGATCTTGAAAGCCAGCATGGACAGCGGCTCTTCGTCGGCCGACTTGCGCGTGATCTCGCCTTCGGTCTTCGGGTCGATGCCGCGGATCGCCGGAACGTCGACTGGCGACGGCAGGAACTCCGTCACGGCGTCAAGCAGCGGCTGCACGCCCTTGTTCTTGAACGCCGAGCCGCACATCATCGGGAAGAACTGCACGGCAATCGTGCCCTGGCGGATCAGCTTGCGGATCTCGTCGTTGGCCGGCATCTCGCCTTCGAGATAACGCTCCATCGCCCCTTCGTCGATTTCGACGACGGTCTCGATCATCTTCTCGCGCCATTCCTCGGCCTGGTCCTTCAGGTCGGCCGGAATCTCGACGATGTCCCAGGCTGCACCCAGCGTCTCGTCACGCCAGACATAGGCCTGCATCTCGATCAGGTCGACAACGCCCTTGAAGTCGTTTTCCGCGCCGATCGGCAGCTGGATGACAACCGGGGTGGCACCGAGGCGGGAACCGACCATCTCGACGCAACGGAAGAAGTCGGCGCCGATCTTGTCCATCTTGTTGGCGAAGATCATGCGCGGCACGCGATACTTGTCGGCCTGACGCCACACGGTCTCCGTCTGCGGCTCGACGCCGGCATTGGCGTCCAGCAGCGCCACGGCGCCGTCGAGCACGCGCAGCGAACGCTCAACCTCGATGGTGAAGTCAACGTGGCCGGGCGTGTCGATGATGTTGTAGCGGCGGCGCTTCTTGTCGCGGCCTTCCCAGAAGGTTGTCGTGGCAGCAGACGTGATGGTGATGCCGCGCTCCTGCTCCTGCTCCATCCAGTCCATGGTGGCCGCGCCATCGTGCACTTCGCCGATCTTGTGCGACTTGCCGGTGTAGAACAGGATCCGCTCGGTCATCGTCGTCTTGCCGGCGTCGATATGCGCCATGATGCCGAAATTGCGGTAGTCTTCGATCTTGTATTCGCGGGCCATGGGAGGATGCCTTCCTGGATCGTCGCTCTTTGAATTACCAGCGGTAGTGCGAGAACGCGCGGTTGGCCTCGGCCATCCGGTGCGTGTCCTCGCGCTTCTTCACCGCGGAACCGCGGTTGTTGGCCGCATCCAGCAGTTCGCCGGACAGGCGGTCGACCATCGTCGTCTCGTTGCGCGAACGCGCGGCGTTGATCAGCCAGCGGATGGCAAGCGCCTGGCGGCGCTCCGGACGGACGTCGACCGGCACCTGGTAGGTCGCGCCGCCGACGCGGCGGGAACGCACCTCCACATGCGGCGCGACATTGTCGAGCGCCTGGTGGAACAGGGCCAGCGGATCCTGCTTCGCCCTGGATTCCATCTGGTCGAGAGCGCCGTACACGATGCGCTCGGCAACCGACTTCTTGCCATCGAGCATGACGGCGTTCATGAACTTCGTGACGACCAGGTCCGAGAACTTCGGATCCGGGTTGATCTCACGCTTTTCTGCACGGTGACGTCGGGACATGGGTCTTCCTGTCTCTCACTGATACGGCCAGGCGCGAAAACGCGACCGGAGGCCGGAAATCCTTACTTCGGACGCTTGGCGCCGTACTTGGAACGGCGCTGCTTGCGGTCCTTGACACCCTGCGTGTCGAGCACGCCGCGGATGATGTGGTAACGCACGCCCGGAAGGTCCTTCACGCGGCCGCCGCGGATCATGACCACGGAGTGCTCCTGAAGGTTATGGCCTTCGCCGGGGATGTAGCCGATGACCTCGAAGCCATTGGTGAGACGGATCTTCGCCACCTTGCGAAGGGCCGAGTTCGGCTTCTTCGGCGTGGTGGTGTAGACGCGCGTGCACACACCCCGCTTCTGCGGATTGGCCTGCATGGCCGGCACCTTGTTGCGCTTGACCGGCGCGGTGCGCGGCTTGCGGATCAGCTGGTTGACGGTAGGCATTCAAACCTTCCTCTTCGCTCAATAATTCCGTGTCCAGGCCCGTTCAGGGCGGTTTTCAGCGCCGTTATCATGCGCAAAACGGGCAACAAACCACCTACCTGGTGGTCCAGCCCGCAAACAAAGCAGAGGAAACGGAAAACCGTCTCTTGCCCCAATGATGTGCGTCGCTCGTAAAACGAACCCTGTTTGAGGCGAAACTCCAAGGCTTGGCGCCCCGGAAAACCGGCCTCACATCGGCTCAGACGAGGCGGGTACTACTCGCTATCCCCCGGCCCGTCAAGCCTGAAACGCCAGTTTTATCGTGCATCGGTTCGCGCCTGCGGCTGCGGGTAACTTTATTGCGTCCGTTGGCGCCAAAAGACATGCATTGTTGCCGCAGGCGCCATGTCCGTCACCCCTGCCCTTTACCTTGGCAGCCCGCTTCACTAGCGTGACCCGGAATCGGCCGCCCATTTTCGGGCTGTGCCCCACCAGACAGGGAATCAGAAGATGTCCGACCCAGCCGAATTGCCCGTCATGATCATCGTCGGCCGGGTGTGGCGCGAAACTGGCGGCGAAGCGACCGGCGTCCACGTCCTTCTCACCGCGCCCGATGACGATTCGGCTGTGCGCCGCGCCCTCGAAGCGCTCGCCGACGAGGGCTATGCGGAGGCCGAGTTCGACCAGATCGGCGAAATGGAGGGACAGCCGGACGAGGAGCCGCACGCTTCCGCCTGGCAGGGCGCCACGGAAGGCGAAGTCGCCATTGTCACCTTCACCGAAACCGACTGACATCGGCCATAACGGCCAGCGGGCGCGAATAAAAAAGACCGTCCGGTGGGGCAACAACCGAACGGCCTTTGGAAGTGGCGGCTTGGGAGGTCACGGACCCGATCGACTGCCGCAAGGAAATGAGACCACAGCCGGTTTCGGATCGTCTGTGAAGAAGTTCACATAACCATCGCGATCGATTCGGGAAACTGGCGTTGTGCCGATGCGCCGCACGGCCGGCTCCCGCACCGGGAAAAAAGAAGCCGCCGCGGGCGGCCCGCGGCGGCTTGATTGCTGACAGCACGTGCCAGGCTTATTCGCCGGCGGTTTCCGTCATGTTGGAGATCATCGGCGATGCCTCTTCCGCGCCTGTCGAGCGGCGGCGCTCCTCCAGGATCAGGTCGTCGCGCGACGTCGCGATCCGGCGGATCTGGTTCATCGCGCCGCCCGTACCGGCCGGCACCAGACGTCCGACGATGACGTTCTCCTTCAGGCCCTGCAGCGTATCGATCTTGCCGGCGACAGCCGCCTCGGTCAGCACGCGCGTGGTCTCCTGGAACGAGGCCGCCGAGATGAAGGACGGGGTCTGCAGCGACGCCTTGGTGATGCCGAGCAGAACCGGCTCGCCCTTGGCGGGCTGCTTGCCTTCCTCGACGAGACGTTCATTGATCTCGTCGAACTCGATGGCATCGACATGGTCGCCCGGGATGTAGACCGAGTCGCCCTGCTCCGTGATCTCGATCTTCTGCAGCATCTGGCGGACGATCACCTCGATGTGCTTGTCGTTGATCAGCACGCCCTGCAGGCGGTAGACCTCCTGGATCTCGTTGACGAGGTAGGAAGCCAGCGCTTCCACGCCCTTGATGGCCAGGATGTCATGCGGTGCCGGGTTGCCGTCGAGCAGGTAGTCGCCCTTCTCGATGGTGTCGCCGTCCTGGAGATGGAACGGCTTGCCCTTCGGAATGAGATACTCGACCGGCTCCACGCCTTCCTCGAACGGTTCGATGACGATGCGGCGCTTGTTCTTGTAGTCGCGGCCGAAGCGGACCGTGCCGGAGACTTCCGCGATGATCGCGTGATCCTTGGGGCGGCGTGCCTCGAACAGTTCAGCCACGCGCGGCAGGCCGCCCGTGATGTCCTTGGTCTTGGCGCTTTCCATCGGAATACGGGCCAGCACGTCGCCGGGGCGAACCGTCGCGCCCGGCTCCACCGAAAGGACCGTCGAAACCGACATGAGGTAGCGCGCCTCGCCGCCACGCGGCAGCTTGGCGATCTTGCCGTCCTTGCCCTCGATGGCGATGGCCGGCTTGAGATCGGTGCCGCGCGGCGTCGAACGCCAGTCGGTGACCTCGCGCTTGGTGATGCCGGTCGTCTCTTCCGTCGCCTCCTGCATGGACACGCCGTCGATCAGGTCCTCGAAGGCCACCCGGCCCTCGACTTCCGTCATGATCGGACGCGTATACGGGTCCCACTCGGCAATGCGCTGGCCGCGCTTGACCTTGTCGCCGTCGTCGACGAACAGCCGCGCGCCGTAGGTCACGCGGTGCGACGCGCGTTCCTTGCCACCCTCGTCCTTGATCGTGACCGCCATGTTGCGGCCCATGACCACGAGGTTGCCCTCGGAGTTGCGCACCACGTTGCGGTTCTTGATCTCCACCGTGCCCTCGTAGGAGGCCTCGATGAAGGAGGAGTCGACGACCTGCGCCGTGCCGCCCATGTGG
Organism: Phyllobacteriaceae bacterium; assembly: GCA_002708825.1. GTDB lineage: Bacteria > Pseudomonadota > Alphaproteobacteria > Rhizobiales > Rhizobiaceae > Zhengella. The sequence goes on from PAPF01000031.1 coordinate 5,669, forward strand.
AAGGTGCGCATGGTGAGCTGCGTGCCCGGCTCGCCGATCGACTGAGCGGCGATGACGCCGACCGCCTCGCCCATGTTCACCGGCGTGCCGCGTGCAAGGTCGCGTCCGTAGCAGACCGAGCAGACGCCGGTCTTGACGTCGCAGGTCAGCGCAGAGCGGATCCGCACCGACTGTATGCCCGCCTTCTCGATGGCATCCACGTCACGCTCGTCGAGCAGCGTGCCGGCCTTGGCGATCAGTTCGCCCGAAACCGGATGGTTGATGTCGTCGAGCGCGGTGCGGCCCAGAATGCGCTGGCCGAGCGAGGCGACGACCTGGCCGGCATCGACGATGGGCTGCATGGTCAGGCCGCGATCGGTGCCGCAATCCACGGCATTGACGATGCAGTCCTGCGCCACGTCGACAAGGCGGCGGGTCAGGTAGCCGGAGTTGGCCGTCTTCAACGCCGTGTCGGCCAGACCCTTGCGGGCGCCGTGGGTGGAGTTGAAGTACTCCAGGACCGTCAGGCCTTCCTTGAAGTTCGAGATGATCGGGGTCTCGATGATCTCGCCCGACGGCTTGGCCATGAGGCCGCGCATGCCGGCGAGCTGGCGCATCTGGGTCGGCGAACCGCGCGCGCCCGAATGCGACATCATGTAGACCGAGTTCATCGGCTTCTGGCGGCCGGTGTCGTCGAACTCGACGGCCTTGATGCGCGCCATCATCTCGTCGGCGACCTTCTCCGAGCACTTGGCCCAGGCATCGACCACCTTGTTGTACTTTTCGCCCTGGGTGATCAGGCCGTCATTGTACTGCTGCTCGTATTCCTTGGCGAGCTTGTCGGTGTCGGCCACCAGCTTCGCCTTGGTGTCCGGGATCACCATGTCGTCCTTGCCGAACGAGATGCCCGCCTTGCAGGCATTCGTGAAGCCGAGCTGCATGATCCGGTCGCAGAAAATGACCGTCTCCTTCTGTCCGCAATGGCGGTAGACCGTGTCGATCATCTTGGAGATGTTCTTCTTGGTCATTTCCTGGTTGCAGATGTCGAAGGGCACGTTGACGTTCTTCGGCAGCAGTTCGCCGATGATCATGCGGCCGGGTGTCGTTTCATGGATCTTCGAAACCGGGTTGCCCTCGGCGTCGACCGTCTTGAACCGGCCCTTGATCTTGGCATGCAGCGTCACCGCGCCGGAATCCAGCGCGTGGTGCAGTTCGCCCATGTCGGCAAAGACCATGCCCTCGCCGGGCTCGTTCTGGTTCATGATCGACAGGTAGTAGAGACCCAGGACCATGTCCTGCGACGGAACGATGATCGGCGCGCCGTTGGCCGGATGCAGGATGTTGTTGGTCGACATCATCAGCACGCGCGCTTCAAGCTGCGCTTCCAGCGACAGCGGCACGTGGACGGCCATCTGGTCGCCGTCGAAGTCGGCGTTGAAGGCCGTGCAGACCAGCGGGTGAAGCTGGATCGCCTTGCCCTCGATCAGCACCGGCTCGAACGCCTGGATGCCGAGGCGGTGGAGCGTCGGCGCACGGTTGAGCAGCACCGGATGCTCGCGGATGACCTCGTCGAGGATGTCCCAGACTTCCGGCTTTTCCTTCTCGACCAGCTTCTTGGCCTGCTTGACCGTGGATGAATAGCCCTTGGCGTCGAGACGCGCATAGATGAACGGCTTGAACAGTTCGAGCGCCATCTTCTTGGGCAGGCCGCACTGGTGCAGCTTGAGTTCCGGACCGGTCACGATGACCGAGCGGCCGGAATAGTCGACGCGCTTGCCGAGCAGGTTCTGGCGGAAGCGGCCCTGCTTGCCCTTCAGCATGTCGGACAGAGACTTCAGCGGGCGCTTGTTGGCGCCGGTGATGACGCGGCCGCGCCGGCCGTTGTCGAACAGCGCGTCGACGGCCTCCTGCAGCATGCGCTTCTCGTTGCGGATGATGATGCCCGGCGCGCGCAACTCGATCAGCCGCTTGAGGCGGTTGTTGCGGTTGATGACGCGGCGGTAGAGGTCATTCAGGTCGGAGGTCGCGAAACGGCCGCCGTCCAGCGGCACCAGCGGACGCAGGTCCGGCGGGATCACCGGCACGATCTTCATGATCATCCATTCCGGCTTGTTGCCGGATTCCATGAAGTTCTCGACCACCTTGAGGCGCTTCAGCAGCTTCTTCTGCTTCAGTTCCGACGTCGTCTCGGCCAGCTCGTCGCGAAGCTGCACCGCGATGCGCGGCAGGTCCAGCGATGCCAGCAGCTCGTGGATGGCTTCCGCGCCGATCATGGCGGTGAAGCTGTCCTCGCCGAACTCGTCGACGGCCAGCATGTATTCCTCTTCCGACAGGAGCTGATGCTCCTTCAGCGAGGTCAGGCCCGGCTCGGTGACGATGTAGTTCTCGAAATAGAGGACGCGCTCGATGTCCTTCAGCGTCATGTCGAGCAGCGTTCCGATGCGGCTCGGCAGCGACTTGAGGAACCAGATATGGGCGACAGGCGCAGCCAGTTCGATATGGCCCATGCGCTCGCGGCGCACCCGCGACAGCGTGACCTCGACGCCGCACTTCTCGCAGATGATGCCCTTGTACTTCATGCGCTTGTACTTGCCGCAAAGACATTCGTAGTCCTTGATCGGGCCGAAGATGCGCGCGCAGAACAGGCCGTCACGCTCGGGCTTGAACGTGCGGTAGTTGATCGTTTCCGGCTTCTTGATCTCGCCGAAAGACCAGGACAGAATCTTCTCAGGGCTGGCCAGCGAAATCCGGATGGAGTCGAAATTCTGGGCCGGTGCCTGAGGGTTGAAAAGATTCATGACCTCTTGGTTCATGCCGTTCTCCTTGGCGGGGTCCGGGACGACCCCTTGAAATGATCCGGCGGAGCGGGCACCCGCGCCCTGGCCTTCCGCCCTTGTTGCGAAACGGTCCGCCTGCCGGACCGGTTCCGCGATGGACCGGCGCGCCGCGTGACGGATCACGCGGCGCGCGCCTTTTCGTCTTTACTCGGCCGCGTCGGGCAACTGCTCCGGCGCATCCTGGTCCGGCACGCGCGCGGTCGCCAGTTCGACATTGAGTCCGAGCGAACGCATTTCCTTGACGAGCACGTTGAAGCTCTCCGGAATGCCCGCCTCGAACGTGTCGTCGCCGCGCACGATGGCCTCGTAGACCTTGGTACGGCCCGCCACGTCGTCCGACTTCACGGTCAGCATTTCCTGCAGCGTGTAGGCAGCGCCATAGGCTTCCAGCGCCCAGACCTCCATCTCGCCGAAGCGCTGGCCGCCGAACTGCGCCTTGCCGCCCAGCGGCTGCTGGGTGACGAGCGAGTACGGACCGATCGAACGGGCGTGGATCTTGTCGTCGACCAGGTGGTGCAGCTTCAGCATGTAGATGTAGCCCACCGTGACCTGCCGGTCGAACTCCTCGCCCGTGCGGCCGTCATAGAGCGTCGACTGTCCGGTGGTCTTGAGACCCGCCTTTTCGAGCATGTCGTTGATGTCGGCCTCCACCGCACCGTCGAAGACGGGCGTGGCGATGGAGACACCGCGCGTCATCTGCGTGCCGAGGCGGATCACCGACTCGTCATCATACTGGCGGACCGGTTCGTTGCGGTCATTGGCCGGAATGATGTCCTCGATCGTCGCCCGAAGCGGCTTGATGTCGCCGTTCTCGTTATAGGCCTCGATCATCTCGCCGATCTTGCGGCCCATGCCCGCGCAGGCCCAGCCCAGATGCGTCTCCAGGATCTGGCCGACGTTCATGCGGCTTGGCACGCCCAGCGGATTGAGCACGATGTCGACATGCGTGCCGTCTTCCAGGAACGGCATGTCCTCCACCGGCACGATGCGCGAAACGACACCCTTGTTGCCGTGGCGTCCGGCCATCTTGTCGCCGGGCTGGATCTTGCGCTTCACGGCCACGAAGACCTTGACCATCTTCATGACGCCGGGCGGCATTTCGTCGCCGCGCTGCACCTTCTCGACCTTGTCCATGAAGCGCTGCTCCAGCATCTTCTTGGACTCGTCATACTGGGTGCGCAGCGCTTCCAGCGCGTTCTGAAGGCCTTCGTCCTCGACAGCGAACTGCCACCACTGCGACCGCGGATACTCGCCGAGCACCGACTGGTCCAGCCGGCCGCCCTTCTTGTATCCCTTCGGACCGGCAATGGCTTCCTTGCCGTCCAGCATCTCGGCCAGGCGGGCATAGGTGTTGCGGTCGAGGATCGCCTGCTCGTCGTCGCGGTCCTTGGCCAGGCGCTCGATCTCCTCGCGCTCGATGGCCATGGCGCGCTCGTCCTTCTCAACGCCGTGGCGGTTGAAGACGCGCACTTCCACGATGGTGCCGAACGTGCCGGGCGGCATGCGCATCGACGTGTCGCGCACGTCGGACGCCTTCTCGCCGAAGATGGCGCGCAGCAGCTTCTCTTCCGGCGTCATCGGGCTCTCGCCCTTCGGCGTGATCTTGCCGACCAGGATGTCGCCCGGGCCGACTTCCGCACCGATATAGACGATGCCGGCCTCGTCGAGGTTCTTCAGCGCCTCTTCCGAAACGTTCGGAATGTCGCGCGTGATTTCTTCCGGTCCGAGCTTGGTGTCGCGGGCCATGACCTCGAACTCCTCGATGTGGATCGAGGTGAAGACGTCATCGCGCACGATGCGTTCGGACAGGAGGATGGAATCCTCGTAATTGTAGCCGTTCCACGGCATGAACGCGACCAGCACGTTGCGGCCGAGCGCCAGGTCGCCGACATCGGTGGACGGACCGTCGGCGATGATGTCGCCCTTCTCGATCCGGTCGCCCACGCTGACCAGCGGGCGCTGGTTGATGCAGGTGTTCTGGTTGGAGCGCTGGAACTTCATCAGCCGGTAGATGTCCACGCCGGACTCGCCCGGATCGACATCTTCGGTCGCGCGGATGACGATACGCGTCGCGTCGACCTGGTCGACCACGCCGGTCCGCCGCGCCGCGATGGCGGCTCCGGAATCGCGTGCCACGATCGGCTCCATGCCTGTTCCGACGAACGGAGCCTCGGCACGCACCAGCGGCACGGCCTGACGCTGCATGTTCGAGCCCATCAGCGCGCGGTTGGCGTCGTCGTTCTCCAGGAAGGGAATGAGCGCCGCGGCGACGGAAACGAGCTGCTTGGGCGACACGTCCATCAGGTCAACCAGTTCGCGCGGTGCCATCATCACTTCGCCGGCATGGCGGCAGACCACGAACTCCTCGACGAACCGGCCTTCGGCGTCGATGTCGGCATTGGCCTGCGCGACGTAGTGCTTGGCCTCTTCCATGGCGGAGAGGTACTGCACGTCGAGCGTCACCTTGCCGTCGATCACCTTGCGGTACGGGCTCTCGATGAAGCCGTACTTGTTGACGCGGGCAAAGGTGGCCAGCGAGTTGATCAGGCCGATGTTCGGGCCTTCCGGCGTCTCGATCGGGCAGATGCGGCCGTAATGCGTCGGGTGCACGTCGCGCACTTCGAAGCCGGCGCGCTCGCGGGTCAGGCCGCCCGGCCCGAGCGCCGACAGGCGGCGCTTGTGGGTGATCTCCGACAGCGGGTTGGTCTGGTCCATGAACTGCGAAAGCTGCGAGGAGCCGAAGAACTCGCGCACGGCGGCAGCCGCCGGCTTGGCGTTGATCAGGTCCTGGGGCATCACCGTGTCGATCTCGATGGAGCTCATGCGCTCCTTGATCGCGCGTTCCATGCGCAGCAGACCGACGCGGTACTGGTTTTCCATCAGTTCGCCGACCGAACGCACACGGCGGTTGCCGAGATTGTCGATGTCGTCGATCTCGCCGCGGCCGTCACGCAGTTCCACCAGCGTCTTGACGATGGCGATGATGTCGTCCTTGCGCAGCACGCGAACCGTGTCCTCGGCGTCGAGACCGAGGCGCATGTTCATCTTGACGCGGCCGACAGCCGACAGGTCGTAACGCTCGGCGTCGAAGAACAGCGAGTTGAACATCGCCTCGGCCGTATCGATCGTCGGAGGCTCGCCGGGCCGCATCACGCGGTAGATGTCGAACAGCGCATCCTGGCGGCTCTCGTTCTTGTCCACGGCCAGCGAGTTGCGGATGTAGCCGCCGACATTCACGTGGTCGATGTCGAGCACGTCGAACTCGTCGATACTGGCTTCCGTCAGGACCTTCAGCGTCTTCTCGTCAATCTCGTCGCCGGCCTCGAGATAGATCTCGCCGGTTTCCGGATTGACGATGTCCTCGGCAAGGTAGGAGCCGTAAATGTCGTCCTCGGTCGCCTTGACCGCCTTCAGGCCCTTCTCGGCAAGCTGCTTGGCAAGACGTGCCGTGACCTTCTTGCCGGCCTCGACCACCACTTCGCCGGTATCGGCGTCGATGATGTCGGTGATCGCCTTGGCGCCCTTGTAGCGCTCCACCGAATAGGGAATGCGCCAGTTGTCGCCGTCACGCACGAAGGTCAGCTTGTCATAGAACGTGTCGAGGATTTCCTCGCCGTCCATGCCCAGCGCCATCAGCAGCGAGGAGACGGGAATCTTGCGGCGGCGGTCGATGCGCGCATGCACGATGTCCTTGGCGTCGAACTCGATGTCCAGCCAGGAACCGCGATAGGGAATGACGCGCGCGGCGAACAGCAGCTTGCCCGACGAATGCGACTTGCCCTTGTCGTGGTCGAAGAACACGCCCGGCGAACGGTGCATCTGCGAGACGATCACCCGCTCGGTGCCGTTCACGATGAAGGTGCCGTTGGACGTCATGAGCGGCATGTCGCCCATGTAGACGTCCTGTTCCTTGATGTCCTTGATCGACTTGGCCTGCGTGTCCTCGTCGATGTCGAACACGATCAGTCGCAGCGTCACCTTGAGCGGCGCGGCATAGGTGAGATCGCGCTGACGGCACTCGTCGACGTCGAACTTCGGCTGCTCGAATTCGTACTTGACGAATTCCAGCATGGACGCACCTGAGAAATCGGTGATCGGAAAGACAGACTTGAATACCGCCTGCAGCCCCTCGTCGGGCCGCCCGCCCTCGGGTTCATCGACCATCAGGAACTGGTCATAGGATGCTTTCTGAACCTCGATCAGGTTCGGCATCTCCGCAACTTCCGGAATGTTTCCGAAGTACTTGCGTACGCGCCTGCGACCGTTGAATGTCTGGGTCTGGGCCATCGTCGCTCCTCGTCTCGCATTGGCCTTGTCTGGCCGAATTCTTCCGCTCCGCCGGGAACGGAATCCCTCAAACGGTTAAAACCCGTTTCCTGAAGGCCCTCTTCCGGCCCTTCAGGAAATGGGTTCTTTCCACCTGCCCCGCGCCTGGCCCGGACGGACCGGAGACGGGACTGGCGGACAGGTTTCCCTGCCCGCCAAACGCCTGGAAAACCAGACGGTTACTTGACTTCGACCTTGGCGCCGGCGTCCTCGAGCTTCTTCTTGAGGTCTTCGGCTTCGCCCTTCGAAACGGCTTCCTTGACGGCCTTGGGAGCGGACTCGACGAGGTCCTTGGCTTCCTTCAGGCCCAGGCCGGTGATGGCGCGGACTTCCTTGATGACGTTGATCTTGTTGGCGCCGGCATCGGCGAGGATCACGTCGAACTCGGTCTTTTCTTCCACGGCCTCGGCAGCGGCGGCAGCGCCACCGGCGGCAGCCACGGCAACCGGAGCAGCGGCGGAAACGCCCCACTTCTCTTCGAGCATCTTGGACAGTTCGGCAGCTTCCATGACGGTCAGGGCCGACAGGTCTTCAACAATCTTGGCAAGATCAGCCATTTTCATATTCCTTCACAAAGGTTCGAACGTTGGTTTCGTGCTGAGAACGGCCTCACGCCGCTTCGTCCTTCCGGGCATAGGCGCCGAACACCCTGGCCAGCTGGCCGGCGGGTGCCTGCGTGACACCGGCAATGCGCGTGGCCGGGGTGTTGATCATCGCAATGATCTTCGCCCTGAGCTCGTCCAGCGACGGCATGGTGGCCAGAGCCTTCACACCTTCCTGGTCGAGAACGGTCGCGCCCATTGCGCCGCCGAGAATGACAAGCTTGTCATTGCCCTTGGCGAAATCGGCGGCAACCTTCGGCGCCGCAACCGGGTCATCCGAATAGGCGATCAGTGTCTGGCCCTTGAAAAGGTCCGACATGCCTTCGGATTCCGTGCCCTGAAGAGCGATCTTGGCGAGGCGGTTCTTCGCGACTTTGACAGTGCCTCCTGCGTTGCGCATCTTGGAACGAAGATCGTTCATCTGCGCAACCGTGAGGCCGGCATAGTGGGCCACGACCACTGAACCGGTGCTCTTGAACACCTCGTTCAGGCCCGCGACGAATTCGCGTTTTTCCGCTCTTTCCACAGCCTCTCTCCAGTTGACCGGCAGGCGTGATTGCCATGCCGGCGGTTGGGGATTACCGTACGTTGCGCCGCGGAGATCCCCGCATTGCCGCGCACGGCGTCTCAAGGATCCTGCCCCCGCCGCCCCGGCGAATGCCGTGGACGGAAGGATTACACGGTTCGAACCTTCCAGCGGGGCCGGCGGCCCCTCTTTCCGGTCTAAACCCCGTCTCATGCAGGCTCATGCGAATTAAGGCGAGCCACCCGCAATCTCGGACAGGATGTCCGGAAGTTTCCTTCCGTATCCGGGCCGCGAACGGCCCGGAATTCTTGTTCAGGCGGGCTTGCCCGCCGCTTGGCCCGGTCAGGCCTGCGAAATCGTGCCCAGGTCGATCTTGATGCCCGGACCCATGGTCGAGGACAGCGCGATACGCTTCAGGTAATTGCCCTTCGCACCCGACGGCTTGGCCTTGATGACCGCGTCGGCGAAGGCGCGCACGTTTTCCTCAAGCGACTTGGCATCGAAGGAGGCCTTGCCGACGCCGCCATGCACGATGCCGGCCTTCTCGACGCGGAATTCCACGGCGCCGCCCTTGGAGGCCTCGACAGCCGCCTTGACGTCCATGGTCACCGTGCCGACCTTCGGGTTCGGCATCATGCCGCGCGGGCCGAGAACCTTGCCCAGGCGGCCGACGAGCGGCATCATGTCCGGGGTCGCGATGCAGCGGTCGAAGTTGATCTCGCCCTTCTGCACGGTCTCCACCAGATCCTCCGCGCCGACCACGTCGGCGCCGGCGGCCTTGGCTTCCTCGGCCTTGTCGCCACGGGCGAACACGGCCACGCGCACGGTGCGGCCGGTGCCGTTCGGCAGGTTGACCACGCCGCGGACCATCTGGTCGGCATGGCGCGGGTCGACGCCGAGGTTCATCGCGACCTCGATCGTCTCGTCGAACTTGGCCGTGGCACGCTCCTTGATGAGCGAAATGGCCTCGCCCAGCGGATACAGCCTGTCGCGGTCGATACCCTCACGCGATGCGGCAATGCGCTTTGCAATCTTCTTCGCCATCGGATCAGCCCACCACTTCCAGGCCCATGGAGCGGGCGGAACCCTCGACCATGCGCATTGCAGCCTCGACGTCGTTGGCGTTGAGGTCCTTCATCTTGGCTTCGGCAATTTCGCGCACCTTGTCGCGGGAAATCTGGCCGGCCTTGTCGCGGCCCGGCGTCTTGGAGCCGGACTTCAGGTTGATCGCCTTCTTCAGGAAGTAGCTCACCGGGGGCTGCTTCATCTGGAAGGTGAAGGACTTGTCTTGGTAGTAGGTGATGATGACCGGGGTCGGCTGACCCTTTTCCATCTCCTGCGTGGCCGCGTTGAAGGCCTTGCAGAATTCCATGATGTTGATGCCGCGCTGACCCAGGGCCGGACCGATCGGAGGCGACGGATTGGCCGCTCCGGCCGGGACCTGAAGCTTCAGCTGGCCTGCAATCTTCTTAGCCATTTCAGCTCTGCTTTCCCGTTCTGTGCCGTTCCCTCGCGGAGACGGCGGTTGCAAAGTCGGTGGTCCGGGCCTCTCTGGCGGCCGGCAAAAGCCGCCTGCCCTCCCACCGGTTCAGGATGCCGGCCCCATGGCCGGCAACCTTTCGGTCAGCCCTTTTCGACCTGACCGAATTCCAGGTCGACCGGGGTTGCCCGGCCGAAAATCGAAACTTCCACCTTCAGGCGCGAACGCTCCTCGTCCACTTCCTGGACGATGCCGTTGAACGAGGCGAACGGGCCGTCCGACACGCGAACCTGCTCGCCGATCTCGAAGGAGACCGACGGCTTCGGCCGGTCGACGCCTTCCTGCACCTGGGTCAGGATGGCCTCGGCCTCCCTGTCCGGAATCGGCACCGGCTTTGAGTCCGTGCCGAGGAACCCCGTGACCTTCGGCGTGTTCTTGATCAGGTGGAACACGTCATCGGTGAGGTCCGCACGAACCAGCACGTAACCCGGAAAGAACTTGCGCTCGGCATCGACCTTGCGGCCGCGGCGCGCCTCGACCACCTTTTCGGTGGGAACGAGAATCTTCTCGAAGCGGTCCCACAGGCCCTTGGCCTTGGCCTTTTCCTCGATGGCGTCGGCAACCTTCTTCTCGAAATTCGAGTAGGCATGGACGATGTACCAGCGCGCGGTCATGCTTGGCGTCTCCCTCGAAAGCGCGATTTACCGGCCGATACCCAGAATGAGCTCGACGCCAAAGGCCATGACCTGATCGGCCAGGAAAAAGAAGATCGCGGCAAGGAAGGCCATGACGATCACCATGAAGGTCGAGATCGTGGTCTCGCGGCGCGACGGCCACGTGACCTTTGCGGTCTCGCTGCGCACCTGCTGGAGAAAAACGAACGGATTCTTGGTCTTTTCCGCCATGACTGGCCCACTTCCCATCCGCGGACGGCACCGCCGCCCATTCTTCTTTCATGACGCCCGCCCTTTCAGGGACAGGCCAACCGGCGCAAGCCTCGGGGCACACGCCGGCAAACTGACTAGCCAGACCTGGAATCCGCGACAACCATCCAATCGTTGCCGCCTAGGATCAGCTCATGTCGCCTCTCCGCCGCGGGGACGGACCGGCCATGCGTTTTAGGTGCGGAAAAGCGAATCTCTGCCTTCACGCACCTGACGCTGGAAGCGGTACATATAACCACCGCGCCCGCGATGCAAGAGCCGAATTCAAACGATACCGGATTTTTCGGGCTGGCGTAAAGGCCACGACGGAGGTGCCTGGCAGGGGCAGAGGGGCTCGAACCCCCGACCTGCGGTTTTGGAGACCGCCGCTCTACCAACTGAGCTATACCCCTGTGTCCGTGCGGCGCTTCTTGCAACATGCGCCGCGCGATTTCAAGCGCGTTTTTCGTTTCTGTCCCCGCTTGGGTGAAAATAGCGCGAGGCAAGGCCGGTGCCTGCCGGAACGGCGGTGGAAAAGCCGTTCGCGCCACGAAAACGCGGGGCAGTCGTCACCCTTCGAGAACCTGGTGAACCTCGACGACATTGCCTTCCGGATCGTGGAAGAAGATCTGGTGCCAGGTGCCCGTGGCCACGCCCTTGTAGTCGCTGTAGGGAATGCCGCGCTCCTCCAGGTGGCGCTTGAAGGCTTCGATGTCATCCGTCCGGAAGGCAAGATGCCCGCGCTCCACCGGATTGACCGCCTTTCCGGCCCTGTAGGAAAGGCCGAGATCCTTCTCCGCCAGGTGCATCTGGAGATTTCCGTCGCTGAGGAACGCCACGTCGCCGGCATAGTCGCGCGTGGCTTCGCGCACCGGCAGGTCGTCCTCCTGAGGCCCCAGCCCCATCACGTCGCTGTAGAACCGCCTCAGCCGGTCCACATCCTCCGAAACGAAATTGATGTGGTGCAGCCACAATTTCATGCCCGTCGCTCCTTGGGTCCATTCGCACCGAGACTTAAGGCAAACTGACGCCGGCGGCCAAGGGCGAATGTCATGTGCGCGAAAAGCAAACAGGCGCGGACCGGATGTCCGCGCCTGTTGCCGATTGGGTCACCTCTGCCGGCCAGAGGCCGGCACGGGATCACTCGATGATGGAGGCGACGATGCCGGCGCCCACCGTGCGGCCGCCTTCGCGGATGGCGAAGCGCAGTTTCTCTTCCATGGCGATCGGCACGATCAGCGTCACGTCAACCGTCACGTTGTCGCCCGGCATCACCATTTCCGTGCCTTCC
>PAPF01000032.1 GCA_002708825.1 Phyllobacteriaceae bacterium
AAGGTGGAAGTAGAACCAGAGACCGGTGTGACTTTTGAGGATGTTGCCGGGTGTGATCAGTCCAAGCTCGAACTGGAGGAAGTGGTCGAGTTCCTCCGCTCTCCAGACAAGTTCGAGGCGGTCGGCGCGCAGTGCCCGAGAGGCGTCATCCTGGAGGGCCCGCCCGGGACCGGCAAAACTTTATTAGCGAGAGCGGTAGCGGGAGAAGCGGGCGTCCCCTTCATCTCCACGAGTGGTTCGGAATTCGTCGAGATGTTCGTGGGCGTCGGCGCGGCCCGGGTGCGCGACCTGTTCGAGCAGGCCCGCAAGAACGCACCGGCGATCATCTTCATCGACGAGCTCGACGCGCTCGGCCGCGCCCGCGCCTCCGGTCAGATGGCCGGCGGGCATGACGAGCGCGAACAGACGCTGAACCAGCTTCTCACTGAGCTGGACGGGTTCGACCCGTCGTCGGGGATCGTGCTGCTGGCGGCCACCAACCGGCCGGAAATCCTGGACCCGGCGCTGCTCAGGGCCGGGCGCTTCGACCGGCAGGTGCTGGTGGACAAGCCCGACAAGAAGGGCCGCATCCAGATCCTCGGGGTACACATGAAGAAGGTGACGCTCGCACCGGATGTGGATGCCGAGAAGGTCGCCGCGCTGACCCCGGGCTTTTCCGGAGCGGACCTGGCAAATCTGGTCAATGAGGCGGCGCTATTGGCAACCCGCCGAAAGGCCGATGCGGTGACCATGGAAGACTTCAACAACGCAGTAGAGCGTATCGTCGCCGGGCTGGAGAAGCGCAACCGTGTTCTGAACGCGCGCGAGCGGGAAATCGTGGCGCATCACGAAATGGGGCACGCGCTGGTCGCGATGGCGCTGCCGGCGGTCGATCCGGTGCACAAGGTCTCGATCATCCCGCGCGGGATCGGTGCGCTCGGCTATACGATCCAGCGCCCGACCGAAGACCGCTTCCTGATGACCCGCGAGGAACTGGAGAACAAGATCGCCGTTCTTCTGGGCGGGCGTGCGGCCGAGAAGGTCATATACGATCACCTTTCGACCGGTGCCGCCGACGACCTGGTGAAGGCAACCGACATCGCCAGGGCCATGGTCGCGCGGTACGGCATGGACCCCGATCTGGGCCATGTCAGCTACGACACCGAGCGGCCCGGCTTCCTTGGCACGGGGGATCAATCCGCCTGGCTCAACCGCCGCCACAGCGAGGCAACGGCCGAGCGGATGGATACCGCTGTCAAGGCGATCATCGACGACATCTTCGCGCGTACGGTCGCGCTTCTCGACGCGAACCGGGCGCTGCTGGAGGAAACGTCCCGCGATCTGCTCGACCGCGAGACGCTGGACGAGCCCGACCTTCGGGCCATCGCAGAAAAGGTCCGCGCTCAGGAGGTCGAGGCGGCCTGAATACAGAGGCCCAGTCCGGACGTTCCGGCTGGGAGCATGACGGAGGTGAAAAATGGCAAACGGCATCTGTGATATCTGCAAATCCCGACCTGCCAGCTTTCGTGCGCAGGTCTCTGTCAACGGTGAACGCAAGGTGATGGAGCTTTGCGACGAGGACTACCGCAGGATCGCCCGACGGCAGGGGCGTAGCGCATCGCCACTGGAATCGCTTTTCGGAGGGCGCTCACTATTCGATGAATTCTTTGGCGACAGCGGTGGCCTGTTCGATCGGCTCGGTGAAGACCAGGGGCAACCAGTCCCGATCCGACAGGCCGGACGCACCGCGCGGCGCACTGGCATCAATATCGCTGACCGCTTGAGTGAACAGGCCAACCGGCTTCTACAGGAGGCGGGCCAGAAGGCGCATGAATTCGGACGAACCGAGGTTGATACGGAACACCTTCTGCTGGCGCTGACCGGCTCGGATGTCGTCCGCACGGTGCTGGGGCAGGTCAAGATCGACGCCGACGATCTGCGCCGTCAGATCGAGCGCGAGGCGAAGAAAGGCGACGCCACCGACGAGGATCGCGAGATCGGTGTCAGCCCGCGGGTCAAGGATGCGCTGAACCGCGCCTTCATCGCCTCGAACGAGCTGGGCCATTCCTATGTCGGCCCCGAACACCTTCTGATCGGCCTTGCCGAAGAGGGCGAGGGTGTCGCTTCGGGTATCCTGAACCGGCTGGGCCTTACGCCGCAGGCGCTACGCCAGCAGGTGACGAAGGTCGTCGGTCAGGGGGCTGAGGAAGGCCGCGTCGAGACCCCGTCGAGCACGCCGGATCTGGATGATTACAGCCGCGACCTGACGAAGCTGGCACGGGAGGGCAAGCTCGACCCGGTGATCGGTCGGGCGCGCGAAATCGAGACGACGATCGAGGTTCTGGCCCGCCGCAAGAAGAACAACCCGGTGCTGATTGGCGAGCCCGGCGTCGGCAAGACCGCGATCGTCGAGGGGCTGGCGCAGCGCATCGTCGCGGGCGAGGTGCCCGAGGCGCTGCGCGACAAACGGCTGGTCGAACTCAACATCAACTCGATGGTGGCCGGATCGAAATATCGCGGTGAGTTCGAGGAACGCATCCAGAAGATTCTCAAGGAGATCGAGGCCAACAAGGCCGACATGATCCTGTTCATCGACGAGATCCACACCATTGTCGGTGCCGGGCAGGGCGGCGGCGAGGGCGGGCTGGACATCGCCAACACGTTCAAGCCGGCGCTGGCCCGGGGCGAGCTGAACCTGATCGGGGCGACCACCCTGAACGAATATCAGAAATACATCGAGAAGGACGCTGCCCTCGAACGCCGCTTCCAACCGGTCTATGTGGACGAGCCGACGGTGGCGCAGACGATAATGATCTTGCGGGGACTCCGAGATACGTTGGAAAGCCACCATAAGGTGACGATCACCGACGAGGCCATCGTCGCGGCGGCAGAGTTGAGTGATCGATACGTCACCGGACGTTTCATGCCCGACAAGGCTATCGATCTGACCGACCAGGCTGCCGCGCGCGTAAAGATCAGCGCCACTGCGCGTCCCGTCGATGTGCAGGAGCTCGAGGCTGAGGTCGCCCAGATCCGGCGCGAGCAGGACTATGCCGTCGGCCGCAAACAATTCGACCGCGCTGCAGAGCTCAAGAAGGAGCTGGAGGCGAAACAGGACGAACTCGACGAATTGATGGAGACCTGGAAGCGTGACCGCGCCTCCGCCACCGCGGAGGTGCGCGCCGACCATGTGGCGCAGATCGTCTCGAAACTGACCGGCGTGCCGGTGAGCGAACTGACGACGGAGGAGCGCGAAAAGCTGCTGAAACTCGAGGATAAGTTGCATGAGCGGGTGATCGGCCAGGAAGAGGCCATTCATGCCGTTGCCGATGCCGTGCGACTGGCGCGCGCCGGGCTGCGCGAGGGCTCCGGCCCGACTGCGACCTTCCTGTTTCTGGGCCCGACCGGCGTCGGCAAGACCGAGCTGGCCAAGACCCTGGCTGAGACGATCTTCGGTGATCAGGAGGCAATGATCCGCATCGACATGTCCGAATATGGCGAACGTCACGCGGTCGCGCGGCTGGTTGGCGCCCCGCCGGGCTATGTCGGCTACGACGAGGGCGGCCAGTTGACCGAACGGGTCCGGCGCCGGCCCTATTCTGTCGTGCTGCTCGACGAGATCGAGAAGGCGCATGCGGATGTCTATAACATCCTGCTGCAGGTCTTCGATGATGGCCGCCTGACCGACGGCAAGGGCCGCGTGGTGGATTTCACCAACACCATCATCATTGCTACGTCGAACCTCGGCTCCGACATCATCCAGCGCAACCTTCGCAAGCGCGGAACCAAGGAGTTCGACGAGGCTGGGCAAAAGGCCGAACTGATGGACGTTCTGCGCGTTCATTTCCGGCCTGAGTTCATCAACCGGATCGACGAAATCATCGTCTTCCATTCGCTGAACCAGTCGGAAATTCGGCAGATCGTCGAGCTGCAGCTGGCCCGTGTCGCCCGCACGGCGATGACCCAGGGGGTCGAACTCGACTACGATGAAAGCGTTGCGGAGCATTTCGGGGCGGTGGGTTTCCGGCCCGAGTTCGGAGCCCGCGAGTTGCG
Organism: Phyllobacteriaceae bacterium; assembly: GCA_002708825.1. Lineage (GTDB taxonomy): Bacteria > Pseudomonadota > Alphaproteobacteria > Rhizobiales > Rhizobiaceae > Zhengella. Next base: position 4,033 of record PAPF01000032.1, read on the forward strand.
ACGGCTAATCCGGTCGGAACTGGAAACGGAGCTCGCCCGCGAGATGCTTTCCGGTCGGATCGAGGACGGCGACAAGGTGCGAGTCTCCTGGGCCGCGGGTGATCAGAAGATCAAGTTCGAAAAGCTGGAGAGCGCAGGAGAAACCGAGACCGCCGATGAGCCCGGCAATGGCGATAGCGAAGAAGCCGAGCCTGCCGCTGAATGACGGCCCGTGCACTCGTGACGGTGACGCCGCCGGTGTCGCAATCCAAACAGAGGCGAAAACCATGATGAAAGGACACAACCGCCCACCGTTCCGGCCGAAGATCCCCGGCACTGACCTGACATCTCCAGACGTGCCGACAGCGTTGATTTACAGGCCAGCTCGCTCGTCCCACACCTCCGCTCCTATAAGGCGGCAGCATTGGATACTCGAGTTTGAACGGGCCCGAGCGCCCGCTATCGAGCCTCTCATGGGCTGGACCGCAAACGACGATCCATATCGTCCGATCCGCCTGACATTCGCGGATCTCAACAGTGCTATCGCTTTCGCGGAGCGCAACGAATGGCAATATATCGTGCGCCACGAGCCGGACAAACGCCGAGCCGTGCTGCAGCGGCGCTTCTGGTGGGAAACAATGCCGACCAGCAAGGGAGCCGATGCCCATGGCGCCCACCGCATCGAGACTGGCCGCCGACCGAGCTCCCGGCACCGGCTTCACCGAGGCATCGACGCCGCCGGCGTTCGTAACCTCTCAGCGGAATTCGCGACGGCTGCAGACCCGGTCAGTGAAGCGAGTGCTGATTCCTTTCCCGCGTCCGACCCGCCAGCGTGGATCGGGGCAACTGTCTATGGAAGTGGGCGACGCTGATGCATGTCGACCAGGGACTGTTGGAGGTCGCTGCGTTGCTTGCTGTGGTGGCCTTCTGCCTTGTCGCGATCTGCGCACGGCTTGGCATCCCCGCGCTGGTCGGTTTCTTGCTATCCGGCATCCTGATCGGACCGTTCGGTCTTGGGCTTATCGCCGAGGGTGCTACACTGACGCTCATCGGTGAGGTCGGGGTGATCCTGCTTCTCTTTGCGCTTGGGCTGGAGTTCTCCCTCGACAAGCTCACGTCGCTCCGTCGACTGATCTTTGGCCTCGGTCTGGCCCAGGTGCTCGTAACCGGAGGGTTGGTAACCACGGGGCTCCTCATCTTTACCGAAATTCCGCCGCCAGCCACGATTCTGATCGCCGGCGCCGTCGCGATGTCTTCGACAGCGCTCTGCCTCAAGATCCTGGGGGGCAGCGGTGCCCTGGGAACGCCCCATGGGCGGGTCGGGATCGCTGTTCTCCTGTTTCAGGATCTGGCGGCCGTCGGTTTTTTGGTGTTTCACGATGTTATCGCCGCGGCAGGAGCCGTGGAAAGTACGCACGACGTTCTGAAGATGGCCGGCGGCACGGGCGCGCTCGTTGCGGCGCTCTTCATCGCCCGGTCAACGCTTCAGCGGCTTGCCGGATGGGTCGCAAACCAGAGGGAGGCCGAACTCGCACAGCTTCTGGCCTTGGCCGTTGCCTTGCTCGCAGCCACTATTGCTTTAGTCGCTGGCCTTTCGCCGGCGCTCGGCGCGTTCGCTGCAGGCATGATGATCGCCGAGGGCGATGCTCGCCAATTCGTCGAACGGGAAATCAGACCGTTCCGGGATTTGTTCGTCGGGGTGTTCTTCATCGGTATCGGAACTCAACTCCATATCGGTGCGGTCTGGTCGACATGGCCGATGATCTTATGTTGGCTTTTTGTACTCATGGGAGCGAAATTCGCTCTTGTTCTTGTTTTGACTCGCATGTTCGGAGAACAGCTTGAGACTGCGCTTCGCGCGGGTGCCATCCTCGCGCATGGCGGCGAATTCGGCTTGATGCTCATCTCCGTCTCGACCGCCTCCGGTCTTTTGCAGGCCAAGGTCGCCGACCCACTGTTCCTCGCGCTGGGACTGAGCATCCTGATTGGAGCGCTTGTGATACGTCGAGCTGCTTGAATGGCTCCTTCCTGACTGTGCCCTGCGTGGGCCAGTTCGCCGTTAAGGACGAGTGGTACGGGATCTTTGCCACCGCCTCAGGCGCTAATTCATCGCTACTTTTGCCCGGGACGGTCAACCTGGCTCTCTTGCCTTACCGGGAGGTGGTTCAGCACTATGACGGGTTCTTGCTGGTTGAGTAGGTCCCAACGACTTCCGCGTGGGTGCAATCATTTGCTGCCGTGTAGGTCACGGCCCCGCGTCTTGATCCACTGAGACAGTTCTTTGTCGCACGGCTGAAAAGTGCAGTTGCCTGTATCATCTATAGGACACAGAGCCCCGTTACGGCGCAGGATAATGGACGCTTGGCGCAAGGCGATCGCTGCTCGACTGCGACTTCGCGACGAGGACATGGCCCATTTTCGTGGTGGGGCGACGATCTCGCGTTCTTTCGGGTGGAGCAGTCGGCTGCGCTTCTGCAGCCCGGCGGCAATGCGCTAAATCGGCGTTGCAGAAATCCTTCATTGCCACCGCAGCAGCTGCGGCGAGGGGCGCCGCCTCATTGACAAGGTCAGCGAGAGCGGCGCCGGTGAAGCCTGGCGTCAGCGCCGCGATCTGCTCCAGGTCTATGCCGTGGTCAAGCTCAGCCTTCTGAAGATGCACCTTCAGGTCGGCAATGCTGCCCACCTTATCAGGGCAGTCAACCAGAACCTGACGGTGAAAGCGCTTCGCGTGCAATGGGCCGGAATCGAGAATTTCCAGCCGGTTAGTCGCCAAAAGCAGCATCGGCCGGTGGACGAGCCAACTCTGAACAGATCGCGCACGCGCGCGGCGCCTGCGCCGACAAAGATTTAGACGATTTCGGAAACCGAAATCGAGAAGAACGGCGCATAGGCTGAAGGCGGCGCGTCACCGACCTGAACCGCTGGTCAGAAGGCAGCTGGATTCAAGAGGACCGGCGCAACGCCGGTCCTCCCTTTTGTTTCATGCTGTCGACAACGGGCGATTCGAATCGAACCAAAGCGTGACGGCAGCCAGGACTGCTACGATCAGCCCAGCGACGAGATGAACGCCCAATGCGGCTTGGTGGACGGTAAAGCCCAAGGCCCAGGGTGCGATGATCGTCCAAATGCCGAGCGCCAAATTCGCCCACTCTTCATATTTGTGGAATGCGAGCAAGGCCGCGCCGCTCATCACTACAACTGCGGCGCCGATCAGCCACGCGTTCCAAGCCGCCGCGGTTTCCGCAGCGAAGCCGAAGAGCCAGGGGCTAACTGCAAGGCCAAGGCCGGCAATGATATTGACGACATCAAAGGTGGAGCGATGTTCGAGAATCTTCTGCATCTTGCTTCTCCTTTCTGCTTGCTTTCCCATATTTGTGCCTCTCCCCAACCTGAGAGGCAGATGCGACAGCGATTGATTGCAGGCCACTATCGCAATTTCGGCCGCGGGGCGCCTCCAGTCGACCTATATTGTCGCCGCTTGCGGCAAAGGGTGCGAGTTCGTTCTCATCGAAGGCGCCTGCGGAGATTTCGCTGAGGGCAATTTCAATCGGACCGCTATTCGAAGACGGTTCGATACGGGGGAAATGACCGTGATTAAGCGCGCGGGCACGCGAGGCTGCGGCCAGCGCTAGCCCGAACCGATTGGGCAAGACCTGTTGAGCATCGAATACGACGAACGGATCCATGGCTCCACCTCAGGCGGCTCTTTGCTTGGGATGTGAGATGTCGGGACTGAGCTCCTTCCGTTCGAGCGCAACCAAGGCCTGCTCGACATCGCCGAGACGTGACGGGCGGCCATTTTCGGGCATGCCCTCATTCGTCGCTTGATCTACGAGATATTCGTTCCAGGCCCAGTTCATCAGGATGGACCGCTTGGACGGGAGTGACAAACGATGATCGTGAACGACGTCCATCGGGTCAGCCCAATTGCCCGAACTCTGGAAATGGTTCTGATTGGCGGCGTGCGCCATGGCGTATCCGTAGCTGTCCGCGAGCGCGAGGAGACCAAGCCGGTCGAGCGTCTCATCCGAGAAATCGCGTTTGGCGCGCATATCCCGCAATCTCGCTCTCGCTTGCGTTTCGCCTGATGCGTGCAGCACGTAGTTGAGGCCCTGGCGCTGCGCATAGCGGATCGCCGCCTCCTTCGTACTGAAACGCAATTCGACCTGCTTCAGGGTATCCTTACTGCCGGCGTAGCCCATCAAGGGCTCGATAAAGGAAGGACTGCGCGGCTCGAACACGAGCCGCCAACCTTCGCGCGCCGGCCTTGAGGTCATGACCGATCGCGACGGTCGATAGATATGCGCGATCGCGTCCCGCGGGAACACGGAACGCCCCATGGCAAGCGCCGGGATACGATTATCATTGCTTTGTAGCGCCATAGGTTGCGCTGGATTCGATATTTGTGTGCTTTGCTTTCTTGTCTCCATTTCACATCCCTCCTGAAATTGGCAAAGGATGAACCGATGGCGGGCTTTGGCCGCCATCGGTGTTGTTGCCGGATCTGCTTAGTGTTTGATCGCGATCCGCTTTACCTGCGACTGTGCCTTCTCGCTTTTGGGCAAGGTCACCGTCAGGACGCCGTTCTTGAAGCGCGCCTCAACCTGGTCTTCCTTGATCTCGTAGTCCAGGGGGATACGGCGCTCGAAGCGGCCATAGAAACGCTCGGAGAACTGATTGTCCTTGTTCTCCGTTTCGGAACGCTTCTCGCCCTTCAACGTCAGAAGGCCGTCGTTCAGCAGGACTTCGATGTCCTTCTCCTCAAGGCCCGGCACCTCGGCCGTTACCTTGATTTCCTTCTCGCCGTCCGAGATTTCGACGCTCGGCCAACGGCTGTTGAAAGCCGAGACGCCGTCCAGAGACGGCAGGCTGGAACCGAAGCCGCGAAAGACATCGTCGAACAGCCTGTTGACTTCGCGATGCAGCGACACGAACTGGTCACGTTCGCCATCGCGGAAAACGCTCGGAAGCTGATCGCCGTTGTTCCGTCTCCAGGGAATCAGATCAGTGACGCTCATTGTTTCACTCCTTTCCACTTGTTCGATTGACGGCACCCCTCACGCGGCGCCGGGCAATGCGCGACGCCGTTGAAGATGTTGCTGAGGGAACCGCTTTAAGCCGCCTGCTTCTCGGTCTCGATCTGCTTGGTCTCGACCTTCGGCACAGCCTCGCTGGTTGCGATCTCGATCCGGCGTGGTTTCATCTCTTCGGGAATCTCACGCTTCAGATCGATCGTCAGCAATCCGTTCACGAGGTTGGCTCCGTCGACACGCATATGATCGGCGAGCTCGAAACGGCGCTGGAACGAACGGCCGGCGATGCCGCGGTGCAGGTACTCCGCGTCGGCCTGACCGGATTTCTGACCGGAGACGAGAAGCATGTTCTGCTCTTGCGTAATCGTCAGTTCGTCCTGCGAAAATCCAGCGACCGCCAGAGTAAGACGGTAGTCGTCCTCGCTCGTTTTCGCGATGTCATAGGGAGGCCAGTTGTCGAAAGATTCGACACGGCTCGCCGACTCCAGTGCGTTCAGCATTCGGTCGAACCCGATGCTCGACCGGAACAGTGGGGAGAAGTCAAATGTTGTGCTCATAGCCATATCCTCCTTTTGAGCAACATGGGTACAAGACTGGTCGCAGGTCACCAGCCTGGACAGGCCGGTCCCAAATTAGGCAACCGGCGACGCAGATTTGGGAGCCTGATTGGGTTGTTTCAAGAGGGGCGCGCTCCCATGTGCGACTTAGCTTATCCCGCGCAGTCGAAGCGAATATGGAGTGTGTGACACAGCGGAGGAAAAGCGATGGCAAAGCCAATGACACGCGACGAGATCTTTTCAATTATTGGCCCGGCCGACGATACCTTTGTGGCGGAACTCAAGGCGACGGGCGCATCAGCCGACGAGCTCCAGGAAGCATGGATGTGGCTGAACGGCGATGAAGCCTTGATAAACAGCGGCCGGCCATTGCCTGGATCACGCGTTGCGACGCTGATGGATATTCTGGAGCCTGACGACGGGGAATTGTGATCGATTCGGGCGCCCGTAGCGGAACGGAGCATCCGCTACGGGCGGCATGTTCCATGCCATTATTGGATGGAGATGATGCCGTCGACGGAATGCCACTCTGATGGTTCAATCAAACGGTGATGGGCAACACGGACGGAATGTAGCGGGCCTTCCAGCTCGCGCTCCCAATAGCCAAGGAAGTCTTTCAGTTCGGGAAAATGCGGAGCCAGATCATATTCCTGCCAGACATAGAGCTGCAACAGGCTCGGATGGTCGGGCAGATGATAGTGGATTTCGGCCGTGGTTAGCCCATAGCCTTCCATCTGCATGCGAAAGGCCTTGGTAACCTTGGTGACCATGTGTTTCTCCTTCCTTGACGATGTCATGCATCGAGCCGGTCAAAACTTTCCCGGCGATCCGGTGCCGAAGCGGGCGATCCTTTGGCATCGAGTTTGCACAGCGCGTCCATGATCTGGTCGAACGATATCGGTTGTTTGGCTCCCGGCGGCCGGCGCAGCGCCGGGACGGATTCGACTGCGCATGCGTCCGAGGCCCATGACGACAGGATCGCTTTCTTTTCCTGGATATCGAGTGCGTTGTCCTCCAGCACGTCATCGGGATGTTCGTAGTGCCTTGCCGGCGACAACAGCCGGTCAAGTGCGAGGTCGGGAGTTTCGGGAACAAGAGACGGGATGAGCGGCAAGGGCTTCTGATGATTCATCATTGTCCTCCGTATCCAGCAAGCTCCAAGGTACAGGCATCCAAAATCGACGCATCCGGCCTTGCCGGAGCACCGATCATTTTGTCCGGCCTTTTTAGAAATTCAAGCCTAATAAGCCGTGGCGGTCGTGACCGCATGGCCAATTACGTCGCTAATATCATCATGTTAGCACTCTAGACGACCGAGTGCCAAAATTTTGCGTCCAACCTCTTGAAAACCTCGAATCGTACACCTAGCTGATCGCCGCGCAGCGCCGGATTGCGGGCTGCGTGCCCCGTTCCGGTTCGCTGGAGCCGGCGCGGAGGGACCTCTCGAAAATCTGTTTGTCCTAGAAGGAGAACGATATGACGTTCCGTCCATTGCATGACCGAATCCTGGTCCGCCGCATCGAAGCGGAGGACAAGTCGGCCGGCGGCATCATCATCCCCGATACCGCGAAGGAAAAACCGAGCGAAGGCGAAGTTATCGCCGTCGGCCCCGGCGCACGCGACGAGACCGGCAAGCTGGTCGAACTCGACGTCAAGGTCGGCGACCGCATTCTGTTCGGCAAGTGGTCCGGTACCGAAGTGAAGATCGACGGCGAGGACCTGCTCATCATGAAGGAAAGCGACGTGATGGGCGTTATCGAGGTCGAAGCCGCGATGAGGAAGGCCGCCTGAGTTTCATGCATACCAGTCAACGAGAACTGCCTATCGAAGGAGTGATCTAATGACAGCCAAGGATGTGAAATTCCATTCCGACGCACGCGAAAAGATGCTGCGTGGCGTCGATACGCTTGCCAACGCAGTAAAGGTGACCCTCGGCCCGAAAGGGCGCAACGTCGTGATCGACAAATCCTTCGGCGCGCCGCGCATTACCAAGGATGGCGTGACCGTGGCCAAGGACATCGAGCTTGAGGACAAGTTCGAGAATATGGGCGCGCAAATGCTGCGCGAAGTCGCCTCGAAAACCAACGATCTTGCCGGCGACGGCACGACAACGGCGACGGTGCTCGCGCAAGCGATCGTCAAGGAAGGCGCCAAGGCGGTCGCTGCGGGCATGAACCCGATGGATCTGAAGCGCGGCATCGACCAGGCAGTCGACACGGTTGTCGGCGAGCTCAAGGGCAAAGCCCGCCAGATTTCCAAGAACGAGGAGATCGCACAGGTCGGCACCATCTCTGCCAATGGCGACACGGAGATCGGCAAGTTCCTGGCTGAAGCCATGGAGAAAGTCGGTAATGACGGCGTCATCACCGTCGAGGAGGCCAAGACAGCCGAGACTGAACTCGAGGTTGTCGAGGGCATGCAATTCGACCGCGGTTATCTCTCGCCGTATTTCGTGACCGATCAGGAAAAGATGCGGGTTGAGTTCGAGGACCCGTATGTGCTGATCCACGAGAAAAAGCTGTCCAATCTGCAGGCACTGCTGCCGGTTCTGGAATCCATTGTCCAGTCGGGCAAGCCGCTCTTGGTCATTGCGGAGGATGTTGAAGGCGAGGCGCTCGCAACGCTCGTCGTCAACAAGCTGCGTGGCGGCTTGAAGATTGCGGCCGTCAAGGCTCCAGGCTTCGGCGACCGGCGCAAGGCCATGCTGGAGGATATCGCCATTCTGACAGGCGGCACCGCCATTTCGGAGGACCTTGGCATCAAGCTGGAGAACGTCACGCTTGAGATGCTGGGCCGTGCCAAGAAGGTGGTCATCGAGAAGGAGAACACGACCATTGTCGAAGGCGCCGGCTCTAAGGACGAAATCCAGGGCCGCGTCCGGCAGATCAAGGCTCAGATCGAGGAAACCACTTCCGACTACGATCGTGAAAAGCTGCAGGAGCGTCTCGCGAAGCTGGCCGGCGGCGTTGCCGTCATCCGTGTCGGCGGCGCAACCGAGGTCGAGGTCAAGGAAAAGAAGGACCGTGTCGACGACGCGCTTCATGCGACCCGTGCGGCCGTGGAGGAAGGTATTCTTCCCGGTGGTGGCGTTGCCCTGTTGCGTGCGGTGTCGGCGCTTGAGAACCTCAAAGGCGCGAACGCCGATCAGGACCACGGTATCGCGATCATCCGCCGCGCGCTCGAAGCGCCGGCCCGGCAGATTGCCGCCAACGCTGGCGCGGAAGGGTCCATCATCGTCGGCAAGCTCCGTGACAATACCGACTTTGCGTGGGGCTGGAATGCACAGACCGACGAGTTCGGAGACCTTTATCGCCAGGGTGTGATCGATCCGGTGAAGGTTGTGCGTACCGCATTGCAGGATGCTGCGTCAGTCGCCGGCCTTCTGATTACCACCGAGGCGATGGTCGCCGAATTGCCGAAGAAGGAGACCGCTCCGGCAATGCCCGCGGGCGCCGGAATGGACTTCTAGTCTGGTGAGGTCGACCCGCTCCCGACGCGGGGGCGGGTCGTACCATCGAGCAACGTCATCTGAGTGAGAGTTTGGTGCGCCGCTGGTCGCGGACGAATATTTTTGCGCTCCAGCCAACCTTTGTGGCGTGCTGCGGAAAGGAGAATTTTTGGGAGTACGGACATGTCTGTTTGCTTGCCACGGCGAGTGAAAAATATGCTCGCTATTCTCGCCACATGCCTCGCTTTTATCTTTGTACTCTTTCTTACCCTGCCAGTTGGCGCGCAGAGTGTCGATCCGGGGGTAGGACAGCCTGTTGCTTTGGCTGATGTGCTGGAAGATGTAACGCCTGCGGTAGTGAACATCGCCGTTACCGCCCGGGGGCCGGAGGCTGCAAACCCGTTATTCGACGACCCCTATTTTCGGCGATTTTTCAATATCCCTGAGATGCCTCGGCAACGTCCCCGCATGAGTGCTGGGTCGGGTGTCATCGTCGATGCGGCGAAAGGCTATGTTCTTACCAATCATCACGTTGTCGACGGTGCCGATGAGATCGCGGTAACACTCAAGGACCGCAGACGGTTCACAGCCGAATTGATCGGCAGCGACAAAGCGACCGACATCGCGCTGCTCAGGATTGATGCCGACGATCTAACCGATATTCCAATCGGCTATTCTGACCGTTTGCGTGTCGGCGACAGTGTCGTCGCCATCGGCAATCCGTTCGGTCTGGGGCAGACCGTGACCTCCGGAATCGTTAGTGCGCTCGGACGTAGCGGGCTTAATGTCGAAGGCTACGAAGACTTCATTCAGACCGACGCTTCCATCAATCCCGGCAATTCGGGTGGCGCACTCATCACCGCGGATGGACAGCTCGTCGGGATCAACACGGCTATCATCACACCCGCTGGCGGCAATGTCGGTATTGGCTTTGCCGTACCGATAGACATGGCCTCGTCGGTTATGAATCAGCTCATCGAACATGGTGAAGTGCGGCGTGGACGCATTGGCGTCGCCATCCAGGATCTTACGCCGGACCTGGCCGAGGCGCTTGGTGCTGACAAAGCCTTCGGTGCGGTTGTTGCGAGCGTGGAGGATGATTCCCCAGCAAGTCGGGCCGGATTGCAGTCCGGAGATATCATCCTGTCGGTCAATGGCGAACCCATCTCAGGATCATCCGATCTGCGCAACACAATCGGTCTTACCCCGCTCGGTGAGGAAGTGGAGATCGGCTTTCTGCGCGACGGGCAAGAATCGACGGTCACGCTGAAGGTCGATGACGATAGCGAATTTGTCGATGATAGCGACACGGGCGACAGGCTGGCCGGCGCGGTGCTCGAAGAGTCTGCGGGCAACGTTGTTGTGGCCAACGTCGAACCCGGAAGCCCGGCGGCAAATGCTGGATTGCGGACTGGCGACATCATCGTCGCGGTCAATCGCCAGAGTGTGAGTTCAACCGCTGAACTGACACGGATTCTGCGGGACGTGCAGGGCACGATTGCGCTCGACTTGCTGCGGCGCGGTCAACGCCTGCTTCTCGTTATTCGATAGGAGATTCCACTGTCTGTATTCGCAGATCATGGAGTGAACGATGAAAAAGGTAAGCTCGACGATATGTGCGGCCTTGTTCGCCGCTTGCTTCGCTCTTGTGGCGCCCGTGGACGCCCAAGATTCGGCTCAAACGACAGAACCGGAAGGTTTCTGGCTCACAACCTCATATCCCGAATTCACCATCGAACCGGGAGAGAAGGAAACGGTCAACTTGACGCTGCGCAATGCAAACTTGCCACCACAGCGTGCCAGTCTGGAGGTGATCGGCGTGCCGGAGGGCTGGGACTGGGCGCTAAAAGGTGGCGGAAATGCCGTCACCGCCGCAATTGTCGCGCCGGACTCGACGGAACGCCTTACGCTAGAGTTGACGCCTCCCGACGATGCGGCGATCGGCGGTGAGCACAACATCGAGATCCAGGCGCGTACTGCGGTGCAAACGCTCACGCTGCCTCTGACAATCCGTCTCGCGGCATCGGATGAAGTGACCACGGCCGGATTGACGCTCGAACCCGAACTGCCAGCCCTGAGCGGCACTGCCCGGTCGACGTTCTCTTTCAAGATCAAAGTAACGAATGAGGGCGAAGAGGATGGCCTGTTCAACCTGGCGGCCGATGTGCCGCGCGGGTTTCGCACGCGGTTCAAGAAAGGCTTCGGTTCCGAGGAGATCACCGGGGTGCCGATTGCGGCCGGGGCTACCGAGACCGTTACCATGGAGGTCGTTCCTTCACCTGCAACGCAGGCCGGACGCTATCCCATCGGCTTTGAAGTCGCAGGAAACGGCGAATCCGGAACGACCGAGCTCAGCCTGAACGTGACTGGTGAGCCTGAAGTGCGCATCGTCGGCCCACAGGAGCGGCTGTCCGGCAATGCGGTTACCGGCAAGACCGAGGAGTTCGTATTCACCCTGGTCAATACCGGTAGCGCGCCGGCGGCCGACGTAGAATTGGCCGCAACCCCGCCTTCGGGCTGGTCCGTCGAATTCGAGCCGGAGAATGTGACAGAGTTGGCGCCGAATTCGACCGAGGAGGTTAGCGTCAGGATCACGCCTTCCGAAAACGCTATCGCCGGCGACTATATGGTGGCCATCCGGGTGACTGGTGAGCCTGTCTCTGAAAACGTGCAGTTCCGTGTGACGGTGAGCACCTCTACCTGGTGGGGTGTAATCGGCCTCGGCGTTATCGCGGTTGCGGCGATCATCTTGGTTCTTGCAGTGATGAGGTATGGCCGGAGATGAGCGAGATCGTTCTTGAAGCAAAGGGACTTGCCAAACGTTACGGCAGCGCGGTCGCCGTGGACGGCATCGATCTGTCCATACGCGCGGGGGAGGTCATCGGCCTCCTCGGCCCCAATGGTGCGGGTAAGACCACGACGATCCTGATGTTGCTTGGGTTGACCGAATCAAGCGCAGGAAGTGTCAGCATTTTGGGTAAGGACCCCTTGCGCCAGCCACTCGCGGTGAAGCGTGACGTCGGGTACTTGCCCGATGCTGTTGGATTTTATGAAACGATGACGGGCCGCGAGAACCTTGCCTACACGGCCCGTTTGTCCGGCATGGGTGCAGATCAGGCCAGGACGAGGATTGCAGCGGCGCTTGAAAAAGTGCGGCTGACCGAAGCCGCAGACCGCCGGGTAGCGACCTATTCCCGCGGTATGCGCCAACGGCTCGGTATCGCCGAGTTTCTCATGCGCGACTGTCGGCTGGCCATCCTAGATGAGCCAACCTCCGGTCTCGATCCGCAATCGACGCAGGAATTGCTCGACCTCATACACGGGCTGTCGCAGGACGGGATGACCATTCTGGTGTCGTCGCACATGCTCGACGTTGTGCAATCAATCTGCCATCGCGTTGCGTTGTTCAACAAAGGACGGATTGGTTTCTTCGGTACCATCGGTGAGTTGGCCGACCGTATCGGTCGAGGCACATTCGTCATCGATGTCGAGGCGGCTGGCGTCGATCTTGAGAAGATCGCTTCCTCCGCAGATGGCGTCAAATCCATCACCCGGACCGATCCGGAAAACTGGCAGGTCGAGGCGACCCGCGACGTGCGATCCGACCTTGCCCGGATAGTAGTTGAAGCGGGTGGCGACCTCAGAAACCTCGATTTGCGGCGCGCCCGCCTCGAAGAAGCCTACAATCGCTATTTCAGGGAGGTTGCAGATGCAGCGTGAAGGATCACCAATCACCGGCCTTTCAACCGTAGCCTTCAAGGAAGCTGCCGACCATATGACAGGCGCGCGGATGCACCTTATCATGTTGCTTGTCCTGTTGACGGCGGTTGGCTCCGTATACGGGGCGATCGACCGCATTCGCGACGTCGTTTCGGAAGATGCGTTCCTGTTCCTCAAGCTCTTCACCGTCGCGCGCGAGCCACTACCGTCTTTTGCGTCCTTCCTGGGCTTCCTGCTCCCGCTGGTGGCAATCGCGCTCGGCTTTGACGCCATCAATGGCGAATATAACCGGCGCACAATGAGCCGCCTTCTGGCCCAACCGATCTTTCGGGACGCCGTCCTGTTTGGCAAATTTCTCGGCGGACTGCTGGTAATCGGTATCGCTTTGCTCACCCTTTGGCTCTTGACGACGGGCCTCGGCATTATTTTCCTGGGGCTGCCGCCTTCGGGTGGCGATATCGTTCGCGGCCTGTGCTGGCTGGTGGCGACGCTCGCTTATGCCGGTGTGTGGCTGGCGCTCGCAATCGCATTCTCAACGGTCATTCGTTCACCGGCCACGTCAGCATTGGCCGCACTCTCGGTGTGGCTGGTATTCTCCATGTTCTGGAGCATGATCTCGCCGCTGGTTGCAGGCATGGTTGCGCCGATTGACCCGCTTGATCCCGTGACGGTACTGAATCAGTTCGAGTGGCAACAGGCCATTGCCCGGATTTCACCGCAGACGCTTTACGGCGAAATTACCGGGCTTTTGCTCGATCCATCGGCGCGGTCCACCGGCCCGCTTTTCGGCTTTCAGCTTCAGGGCGCAGTTATCGGAGCGCCTCTGCCGACGATGCAAAGTCTAGTCTTGGTATGGCCGCAGATATCGGGCCTCATTGCTGCAACGCTCTTCATGTTTACGACCGCTTATGTCGTCTTTCAACGGCAGGAGGTGCGAGCTTGAGCTTTTCATAGGCAGACACAGAACGTCCGACGACCGCGGTTTCTCAATTTTGTTGTTGAGAGCTCAAGCATAGGCATGAGGTCGGATTTCTGGGATGCGGCTCAGGAAGGTATGTAATTTTGGGATAACTGTGGTTATGAGAAATGCCTCAGCTCTCGGAAATCCGTTACTTCGTAGCCGCCGCTGAGAACGGTAGCCTGCGACGGGCAGCGGAGGCGCTCGACGTCGGGCAATCTTCCGTCAGCCGCAAGATCATGCGCTTGGAGGAAAAGCTCGGCGTTTCCCTCCTCGAGCGGAGCAATACGGGCGTTCGACTGACGAATGCGGGTCAGCGGTACCTCGATGAGGTGCAACCCGCGCTTCAGCAACTTGACCAAGCCCGGCGCGCCGCGCATTCAGCAGGGCGGGCGGACGTAGGAAGCGTTCAGATCGGCGTCCTGACATCGCTTGCCGGCGGGTTTCTCCGAAAGCTCTTGATCGCTTATCAGCAGGAATATCCGAAGGTTCGGATCGATGTTCACGATGGCGGCAGGGACGAGCACATAGCTGCTCTTCGTACCCGTGAACTGGACATCGCTTTCGTTCCTGGCGAGTGCGAGTCCCGGAACTGCGAATGCGCCGAGCTGTGGTCGGAACCACTCCACATCGCTTTGCCGACACGACACAAGCTGGCCGAGCGAAGGACGATTGAATGGCCGGATGTCGGTGGCGAGAAGTTCATCACCAGCAAGATAGCGCCCGGTCCGGAGTTTCATGACTGCCTCTTGCGGCGTCTCGCGAGCCATTCCATTCATGTCGAGATCGAGTCCCGATGCGTTGGGTTCGAAACATTGATGAACCTTGTAAGCCTCGGCCACGGGCTGACGGTCACAACGGCGGCATGGTCGAACGTCAGCCTCCCGGATCTCGTGCTGCGACCCTTGGAGGGCAAGGATGACGTCCTACCCTTCAAGGCGATCTGGTTGGCCGAGAACGACAATCCGGCGCTGCGTTGTTTGGTCAGCACGGCGCACGTTCTGGCCGGCAGGGTGCGGCGCGGCAATTCCGATTGGCTGCCGCTTAAGTTTAGCTCTGGGGTGGTGTCCGGTTCGATTTTCGCAGACGCGCGAAAGCGCGATCCGTCGCCATGAACCTTTGCACCATGGGCACGATCAGCCGGGCCGGTTCAGGAGATGTCCCCCTGGAATCGCGGGACATAACTTCTGCATAGGCGACAAGATCGCGGTGCACCTCGGCGGGCAGTTCGATGCTGAGTTTGACCGGCTTGTCGTCGGGAATGTTGGAGAGCTTTAGCTTGGTGGTCATGGCTCAGCCTCGATAGGGTTCAAGCACGAGATCGCGGGTGACGATGACGCGCATCGGGGAACCCGGCCTGATCGTCAGCGTGGGCGGGACCTGCATCTGCCGCTGGATGATCTGCTGGCCCGCGTCGTTGATCGTATCCTGCGCCCCGTTGCGGATTGCCTGGACCAGTCGGTCGTCGTTATCCATCGTCAGTTCCGCGCCGACCGCCAGCAATGTAGAAAGCCCGGCCGCTTTCGCCAGATCCCACCAATGATGATCGACACCGTCCTCCAGGCCGGCGTATCCCTCGGTATCGGCGCTCGGCTGGCGTTCGAGGACGATGGAGCGGCCATTCGAAAAAATAAGACGGTTCCAGACCAGCAGCACACGCCGTTGTCCGAAGCCGACATCGTTGGAGTATTCGCCGACAATGCGCGTTCCCTGGGGGATGAGCAAGATCTGGCCGGACGGGCTATCATAGATGTGCTGCGTGACCTGGGCCGTTATCAAACCGGGCAGGTCAGATCGAATGCCGGTGATGAGCGCGGCCGGAATGACCGATCCGGCCTGGAGGACATAGGGCGACGCAGGCGGCGAGACGCGATCAGCCGCGATCGTTCGTCGGTCGGTTGCCGCATTAAGAAACGCGAGTTGGCGATCTTGGGAGGTGGCCGCGGGCGCCTGTCCGGTGAGGTCAAGACCGAGAGAGCTTGGAGCTGCAGCGTCAGGCGGTCTGTTCTGCTTTGTCGCGCCGGTCTGGAAGAAGACGCGGCTGGTCCGCGCTGCTTCCGCCTCCGCGAGCCGGCGCTGCTCCTCGGGATCGGTCGCCGGCGGTGCGATGACAGGTGGCGCGATCGGCTGACCGCGTTCCTGCGCGTCGAGGATCGGCCGGCCAAGATCGCCAGGCAAAGGCGGACCGAGGACTGGGCCGGTATAGTCGCGTGGCAGATCCTCGAGTCCTTCGGCAGTGCGTCGGTTGTCCGTCGTATAGAGTTCCTCTCCACCGGTATTCCGGTCCGGTGGCCGGAGCGCGTAGATCAGTGCGCTACCGACACCAAGAGACACGATCAGGCCGGCTGCCATCAAGGTTCGCCGCGACAAGCGGGTGACCTGTGGCGGTTTGGCGCGCAGCCGCATCGCTGCTGCTGCTTTCGAGGGGCCAGTGAATTCCGGTTCCTGCTTGCCGGGGTTGTTGTCGCTCATGAGCCTGGTCTCCCATCGGTTCTGACGATCCTGACCATTTGTTGTTCGCGGCCGCTGCCGAACCGCAGTTCTGCGGCGGCGAAGATGCGGTCGACGATCAGGATGTTCTGATAGATGCGGCTGTTGACGATTTGGGCCTCTCCGTCGGAGCCGATCACGAAGAGGGGCGGCATTTCGCCCTGAACGATGCCGCGCGGAAACTGGATGTAGACCCGACGCCCATCATCGAAGACGGAAACCGGTCGCCAGGGCGGCGCGTCGCCCGTCAACCCGTAGCGATAATTTCGCGCGCTCATTGCCGGTATCGCCGGCCGGGCGGGTGTGGCCTGGCGCTGGGTCGCTGGTCGCGCCGGATAGGCCCAAGCGACGGCGGGCATGTAGGGCTCCTCGCCAGCGCGCAACTCGATCATGTAGACACGCCGATCTGTGCTAATGACAAGGTTGGTCGTGATATCGGGACGTGTCGGCTTGACGAGGATGTGGACACGGCGCGTACGGCCGTTGCCGCTTTCCGTATCACCGATGATCCAGCGTGCGGTGTCGCCGGCCGCGATCGGTCCGGCGCCGGTCAGACTCTCGCCCGGTTCCAGCGCGATATTGGTGATCTGGCCCGGCGCGGCATAGACCTGATAGAGCGCGCCTTCGCTCCAGGGATAAATCTGAATGGCGTTGAAATATCCCTCGCGTCTGGGTTCGATCCGGGCGGCGGCATTGGCGTTCTCGACGCGGCCGGTTGACGTGGCTGCGGTCTCTCCGCCATGGGCGGGTGTCCAGGCCGGGGGAACGTGAAGGGGCTTCGGCAATTCCTCAGCCGCAACCGCCGGCACTGAGGGCAGAGGCGGCACGTCGCCGTCGTAGCTGATTTGCGGGGGCTTGAAGGTGGCGCAGCCGGACAGCGTGGACACGGAAAGCAGGAGAACCGCAAAGGCGGCTTTGCACGAAACCGCCCCTCCGGCTTTGCGGAAAAGCGGCACTATCATTGTCCGAGCTCCTTGGACCAGTTGATGGCGTTGACGTAGATGCCGAGCGGGTTCTTGCGCAGCCGTTCAGCGTTACGCGGCGGCTGGATGACGACCGTCAGGATCGCGGTCCAGCGCTCGGTCACGGACAACTGGCCGTTCTCGTA
Source organism: Phyllobacteriaceae bacterium (assembly GCA_002708825.1). Taxonomy (GTDB): domain Bacteria; phylum Pseudomonadota; class Alphaproteobacteria; order Rhizobiales; family Rhizobiaceae; genus Zhengella. Next base: position 21,326 of record PAPF01000032.1, read on the forward strand.
ATGGCGCTCGCTCCAGGCGACGCGGAAGCTGTTCGGCGAAGCGCGAATGACGCTGGAGACCTCGACGGCCACCTGCTGTTCACCAACCTTGGTGAAGGGATCGTTGGCGCGGGCATAGTTGTTGAGCGCCACCGCGCCGCGGTCGGTGGTGAAGTCATAGGCCCGCAGCCAGTTCTGGCGCACGATGATCGGGTCGGTGGGAATGGCCCGGACGTTCTCGATGAAGCGGGCGAGGTGGAAGGCGAGTTGCGGGTCGGTCGGTTCGTAGTCGGCCGTGGCAGGCGCAACCGCCCGTGCCTCGCCGTGCGCATCGACCTGCACCACCCAGGGCACCACCGTGCCGCGGGTCGATTGCCAGACCAGCGCGGAGGCGAAGCCGGTCGTCAGGATGAGGCAACCGAAGGCCATGAGCCGCCAGTTCTTCGCCTGAACACGGGCCGAGCCAATGCGCTCGTCCCAGACCTGCGCGGCCTTCTGATAGGGGGTCTCGGGTTCGGGCGTCTTGCCGTAATGGGTTGCGGGTCGTTTGAACATCAGCGGTCACCTTCGGAGAGATCGATGGAGGAGCCGCCGCCATGGGCGTCTCCGGAACGGATGGAATGAGCGGTCGCGGAGGCGCCGTGGCTGACGCGCTGGGCGCGTTTCATGCGGCGTGCCCAATCGGGCATGTCGGCTTGGGTGCTGGCGGCAGCTGCTGCGGTCCCGCCGCTGACCACGCCGCCGGTCGCCGCGATTACCGAGCGCCCACCCTCGGCGTAGCTCTGCCTCATTCCGGCGGAGGCTCGGCGAAGCGGCGAGGTCATGGCTCCGCCTGCTGCCCTTGCGACACCACCGAGTCCGGCCGCGACGCCGGAAGCACCTGACTGCCCAGAAGAGCCGAGCGAATAGGAGGTTGCCGCACCGCCCGCCAGGGCGCCACTTCCACGGGCTGCGCCCGAACCGGCGGCGAGCGCTGCGGATCCGCCCCTGGCGGCAAGGGCACCACCGGCTACTATCATCCCGCCCGCGGCAAGACTGGTGCCGACGGCGGAACCAGCGCCGAGTTGTGGCCCGCCGGAGACGATGCCGTTGGCGATGCCCGGCCCGAATATGCCGAGGCCGAGAAGCGAGAGGGCCGCGAGGACGATGGCCATTGCCTCGTCGATGGTCGGTTGATCGCCAACGAAACCGCCGGTGAATTCGGAGAACAGGGTCGAGCCGATGCCGATGATGACGGCCAGCACCAGCACCTTGATGCCCGACGAGATGACGTGGCCAAGCACGCGCGCGGCCATGAAGGCGGATTTACCGAAGAGGCCGAAGGGAATGAGCACGAAGCCGGCAAGCGTTGTCAGCTTGAATTCGATGAGTGTGACGAAGAGCTGGATGGCGAGAATGAAGAAGGCGAGGAGGACCAGCACCCAGGCGAACAGCAGGCAGGCGATCTGGATGAAATTCTCGAAGAAGGCCCAGTAGCCCATCAGGTCGGAGATGGATTCCAACAATGGCCGGCCCGCTTCAAGGCCGGTCTCCGCCACCGCACCCGGGCGCAGAAGATCGGTCGCGGAAAAGCCGGTGCCGCTCGCCAGAAGACCGAGGCCCGCGAAGCTTTCGAAGACGATACGGGCGAGATTGTTCCAGTTGGAGATGATATAGGCGAAGGCGCCGACGAAGAGGGTCTTCTTGACGAGCCGCGCGATGATGTCGTCGTCCGCGCCCCAGGACCAGAACAGCGCCGCCAGCGTCACGTCGATGACGATGAGCGTCGTGGCGATGAACGCCACGTCGCCACCGAGCAGGCCGAAGCCGGAATCGATGTAGGAGGTGAAGACCTGCAGGAAATGGTCGATGACGCCGGTATCGCCCATGGCGTTACTGCCGCTCCGTTTCGGTGCCGAGGAAGCGCTGCCGGTTCTCCGACCAGGCCGAAAGACAATTCCGATCGCGGGTCGCCGCTTCGCCGAGCCGCTGGCAGCGCCGCAGCTCCCTGCGCGCCGGATCGTCATTGGACGGGCCAACTGACGCCGGTGCGGATACCGCATCCGATTGCGGCTTCGGTTCCCGCGTCAGTTCGAGCACGGTCGCCGTGATGGCGACCGCGACGAAGACGATGGCGCCGATGCGCACGAGGGTTTTGCCGTCCATCTCCCGCGCCTCAATTGCCGCCATGGAACATCTGGGCGTTGCCCGGCTGGTAGCCCGAGCCCGGCGTGAGGAAGCGGCGGCGTAGTTCGCGCCCCTGTTCCGCCGCGGCGGCCCGCTCGGCATCAGCAAGCGCCTGTGCTCGTCCGTTGGCGGCGACGACGGCGGTGAGATCGGCGAGTTGCTGGCCCTGGAGGGCGAGAAGCTGATTGCCGGCCTGCGCCGCCTGCAAGGCCCCGGTCGCGCCTTGGCTGCGGCCAATCAACTCGCTCATCTGGGTGCGGTTGGTGTCGATATTGCCGATGACACCAGCTTGAACGCGCATCGCGTCCTGAAGACCGGCGACGGTGTTCTCCCAGCGCTCGCGGGCGCCGGCGATCAGGTCCTGGTCAGAAGCCGAGAGTTGCGCATCGCCATAGGTGGTCTGAAACGCCTGATCGATCTGCTGGACGTCGAAGGCGATGCGCTGGGCTTCGTTCAGAAGTTGCTGGGTGCGCTGGACGGATTGCTGAAGCTCCTGCAGCGCCGAGAATGGCAGGCTCGCAAGGTTGCGGGCCTGGTTGATCAGCATCTGCGCCTCGTTCTGCAGCGAGGTGATCTGATTGTTGATCTGTTCGAGCGCCCGTGCCGCCTGGATGATGTTTTCGGCGTGATTGCTCGGGTCGTAGACGATGTCGCCGAAACCGAAGAGCGCGTAGGCCGGTGGCGCAGTCAGGGGCGAAACCGTGATGGGCAGTGACAGAACGGATGCGGCGATGAGGGCCGCGCTGGTGCGACGGAAGGTCATTGTGGTGTCTCCATGTTGTTGAGGGTGGGGATGAGATCGGCAGCCCAGCCGATGTCGCGGGCACGCAGCCAGGCGTCAGTGAATTGGTCGCGGCCGTGTTCGGCGAGGAGCTTTTCGAGGGCGGCGTGATCGGCTTTCGATGACGCGCCGCAGAAGGCGAGCGCCACCTCTCCGAGGGCGAGTTCGAACAGGCGGTTGTCGGCGCGGGACTGGCAGTAATAGTCGCGCTTCGGCGTCGCCCGGGCGAGGATTTCAATCTGCCGGTCGTTCAATCCGAAGCGCCGGTAGATCGCGGTGATCTGCGGTTCGATGGCGCGTTCGTTCGGCAGCAATATCCGGGTCTGACAACTCTCGATGATCGCGGGCGCGATCGCCGAATTGTCGATGTCGGAAAGCGATTGCGTGGCGAAGACGACGGACGCGTTCTTTTTGCGAAGGGTCTTCAGCCATTCCCGGAGTTGGCCGGCAAAACCCTCGTCGTCGAGTGCGAGCCAGCCCTCGTCGATGATCAACAATGTCGGTCGCCCGTCGAGTTGCGCCTCGATGCGGTGGAACAGATAGGCCAGGACGGCGGGCGCCGCGCTGGTTCCTATGAGATCCTCCGTCTCGAAGGCCTGCACCGGTGCGTTGCCGAGGCGTTCGCTCTCGGCATCGAGCAGCCGGCCATAGGGACCGCCGACGCAATAGGGTTGGAGGGCGCGCTTCAGATCCTGCGATTGCAACAGGACGGAGAGCCCCGTCATGGTTCGTTCCTCGACGGGAGCGGAGGCGAGCGAGGTGAGCGCGGCCCAGAGATGCTCGCGGGCCTGGGGATCGATCGTCACGCCTTCCCGGCGCAGGATGTTCGTGATCCAGTCGCCGGCCCAGGCGCGTTCGGGAACATCGTGGATGCGTGCCAGCGGCTGCAGGGCGACACTGTCCTCGATGCCATCCGTCAATCCGCCGCCGAGATCGTGCCAGTCCCCGCCCATGGCAAGCGTGGCGACCCTGATCGATCCCCCGAAATCAAAAGTGAAGATCTGGGCACGGCGGTAGCGGCGGAACTGCAGCGCCGTCAGCGCCAGCAACACGGATTTCCCGGCACCGGTCGGGCCAACCACCATCGTGTGGCCGACATCGCCGACATGAAGGGAAAACCGGAACGGGGTCGAGCCTTCGGTCTTGCCGAAGAGCAGAGGGGGCGCCGCAAGGTGCTCGTCCCGTTCCGGCCCGGCCCACACCGCCGAGAGCGGGATCATGTGGGCGAGGTTGAGGGTGGAGATCGGCGGTTGCCGGACATTGGCGTAGGCATGGCCGGGAAGGCTACCGAGCCAGGCTTCCACCGCGTTGACGGTTTCGGGCATCGCCGTGAAGTCGCGTCCCTGGATAACCTTCTCGGCAAGCCGCAGCTTCTCGTCGGCGATGCGCGGGTCCTCGTCCCATACCGTCAGCGTCGCGGTCACATAGGCCTGTCCTGCGATGTCGGCGCCAAGTTCCTGCAAGGCCTCATCGGCGTCCGCGGCCTTGTTCGCGGCATCGGTGTCGACGAGCACGGACGCCTCGTTGGTCATCACCTCCTTGAGGATGGCGGCGATGGACTTGCGCTTGGCGAACCATTGCCGGCGGATACGCGTGAGAAGGCGGGTGGCATCGACCTTGTCGAGCAAGATGGCGCGGGTCGACCAGCGATAGGGGAAGGCGAGGCGGTTTAGTTCGTCAAGAACTCCGGGTGTCGTGGCGCTGGGGAAGCCGACGACGGTCAGAACGCGCAGATGGGCATCGCCCAGTATCGGCTCGAGACCGCCGGTGAGCGGCTGATCGGACAAGAGCGCGTCGAGATAGATCGGGGTTTCGGGCACACGGACGCGGTGCCGGTTGGTCGATACCGTCGCATGCAGATAGGTCAGAGTCTCGGCATCATCGAGCCAGGTGCATTCGGGCATGAAACCGTCGAGCAGGGCCAGAATGCGCGCTGTTCGATCGATGAATCCCTGAAGTTGCTCGCGGGCATTGGCATCGCCACAGCGTTCCCGGCCCTCATAGAGGAAACGCTCCGAGCGCGACGCATCCTCGGCCGGCGGTAGATAGAGAAAGGTCACGTAGTAGCGCGACTCAAAGTGTCCGCCTTCCTCCTCGAACATCGCCCTGCGTTCCGCATCGACGAGCGCCGATGCCGGGTCGGGAAAGGTGCTTTCCGGATAATCGCGGGCTGGCGCCCGCATCGCCTCGACAAAGATCGCCCAGCCGGAGCCAAGGCGGCGGAAGGCGTTGTTGAGCCGTCCCGCGACGGCAACCAGTTCGGCCTGAACCGCGCTGTCGAGGTCAGGTCCCCTAAAACGGGCGGTACGCTGGAACGAGCCATCCTTGTTGAGGACGACGCCTTTGCTGACCAAGGCCGCCCAGGGGAGGTAGTCTGTGAGCCGGGTGGAGGTGCGGCGATATTCGGTGAGGTTCATCATGGGGATCGTCAGACGCTCAGATGGGAGGGAATGCGCAGGTGCCGGCGGCCGACATCGGCAAAGAGCGGATCGCGCCTGGCGGCCCAAACGGCGGCGGCGTGTCCGACAGCCCAGAGGAGCAGGCCAACCAGCCAGAGCCGCAGCCCGAGGCCGAGCGCGGCGGCGAGCGTGCCGTTCAGAATAGCGATCGCCCGCGGCGCACCGCCGAGCAGGATGGGCTCGGTCAGGGAACGGTGAACGGGGACAATGAAACCGGGAACATCGCTCATCAGATGAGTGCTCCGCCGCCGAAGGAGAAGAAGGACAGGAAGAAGCTCGATGCGGCGAAGGCGATCGACAGGCCAAAGACGATCTGGATCAGGCGCCGAAACCCACCCGAGGTATCGCCGAAGGCGAGTGTCAGCCCGGTGATGATAATGATGATCACCGCGATGATCTTGGCGACCGGTCCCTCGATGGATTCGAGGATGGACTGGAGCGGCGCCTCCCAGGGCATGGACGATCCCGCCGCGTGGGCGGCAGGCGCCATCATCATGGTGACGACGAGTGCCGAAGCGGCGCCGGCGATCTGGCGACGAAGGCGGGAGACGAGACGGATCATGCGGTGGTTCCTTCCAAGGTTTGGGTCGTTTCTGTGAGGTGGTAGTCGCCGCCGGGCGTGAGGCCGGTGACGGCGGAGAGTTCGGCGAGCCGGCGTTCGGAACCGCGACCCGAGAGGACGGCGACAAGATCGATGGTCTCGGCGATCAGCGCGCGTGGAACCGTGACGACGACTTCCTGGATCAGCTGTTCGAGCCGACGCAGCGCCCCGATGGCCGTCCCGGCATGGATTGTGCCGATGCCGCCGGGATGCCCAGTGCCCCAGGCCTTCAGGAGGTCGAGCGCTTCCGGCCCGCGCACCTCGCCGATGGGGATACGGTCCGGTCGCAGACGAAGGGAGGAGCGGACGAGATCGGACAGCGTGGCGACGCCATCCTTGGTGCGCATGGCGATGAGGTTGGGTGCCGCGCATTGCAGTTCCCGCGTGTCCTCGATGATGACCACGCGGTCGGCGCTCTTAGCGACTTCGGCGAGCAATGCGTTGGTCAGTGTGGTCTTACCGGTCGAGGTGCCGCCGGCGACAAGGATGTTTTTGCGACTGGCGACGGCGACACGAAGGGCGGCTGCCTGGCCGGAGTCCATGATGCCGCCGTCGACGTAGTCGTCGAGCGAGAAGACGGCGATGGCGGGCTTGCGGATCGCGAAGGTCGGGGCCGCGACAACGGGCGGCAGCAGACCCTCGAAGCGCTCTCCCGTTTCCGGCAGCTCCGCGGACACGCGGGGGCTTCCGGCATGAACCTCGGCGCCGACATGGTGCGCGACCAGCCGGATGATCCGTTCGCCGTCGGCGGCGGCGATCAGTTCACCGGTGTCGGAAAGCCCTTCGAACAGCCGGTCGATCCAGAGCCGACCGTCCGGATTGAGCATCACCTCGACGATGCCAGGTTCTTCGAGATAGCGGGCAATGGCGGGCCCGAGCGCCGTGCGCAGCATGCGCGCGCCGCGTGTGGAGGTTTCGGACTTTTGGAAGGTCGCCGACATCTCGCCCCCGATAGTGGTGGGATCGCGATGGCGATCCCGGTTCGGGGATGAGTAAGAGAGACAGAAAATGGCCTCGCGCAACAGCGTCAAGGGCGTAGTAGGGGTGTGGCGTGCAAAGACAGGGAACGGCGTGCCATCCGTCTGGCCAGTGGAGTTGTACAAACTCCGCCTATGTCGAAAGCCAACCCGTTTGAACAGTGAGACCTTGTGTTCAGCGAACCTGCATTCCCGTCGGCATAGTCACTAAGCTTTTTTTGTCCAGCGAGGTTCAGTCCGATGCCTGGCGCGGCCTACTTCGGACATGATGATGCGCCGGAGACAGTTTTGTGCGCGATTCTCCAAAACCTCGAATGAAAGTTAACTTGGGTAAGGTCATTGCTCGCTGCTACGAGATGGCGCTGCCATCTGCGTTCCAGTCAGCCCAGCCCGGGAAGTGCAGCGGCTCGGAATCAGCCACATTCGACAAGTACGCATGCCAATCGGATAGATTGCGTCCCAGTCTGTCGTGCAGGCTGTTCTCATCCTCGTAGCTGAATCCGTGTCCCTGCACGCCGTGGGAGATGAAGGGCGGCAGGATAGAGAAACCCATATAGTGCAGCGAGTAGTGCAGCGGCCATAGCATCGTATCGAAATCACCGCCGCGACTGCCCGGACCGAACGCTTCACAAGGAGCGCCCGTGGTGACGGAGACGAGTGCGCGGCGACCTTTGAAATAGCCTTTGTCGTAGCGCATTTCGCTGGAATAGAGGCCGCCGTTCACAAACACCCTGTCCATCCAGCCTTTCAGGATCGCTGGTGGTCCGTGCCACCACAGAGGAAATTGTAGTATGATCAGACCGGCGCGTCGCAGGTTGCCGATTTCGGTCATGACATCGTCCGGCAATGTGCCGTTTTTCCATGCATGGCGTTGCTCGTTCAATGCGGCGAACGCATTCGTTTCGGCCTGGTTCGTGTAGTGATCAGCGCGTTCGACCGGATCGAAATTCGAGCGGTAGAGATCGGTCACCGTTACGGTATGGCCACTTTCCAGATGGGCTCGTCGCGCCGTTCGCGTGAGCTCGCCATTATAGGATCGTGACTCAGGATGAGCGCGAACGATGTGGGCGTGCACAGGCTTGCTCCGTTCTCTGCTTGTCTCACCACTGATACTAGTTGTTCAATTGTGATAGGTAATTTCTATGAACTCGCAATTTTTGCTTTCAAGAATGAACAACAGACTGGACTGGAGCGACTACGAAATCGTCCTGCGGATCGCGGATACCGGCTCGCTCTCGAGAGCGGCGAAGATGTCGGGATTGAGCCATCCTACGCTGTTTCGCAGGATTAATGCCGTCGAAGAGAAACTCGGCGTGCGGTTGTTTGATCGGTTCCGGACTGGGTATCAACCGACAGCGGCTGGCGAGGAGGTCGTCTCCACTGCTCGCCGGATCGCCGAACTGGTGAACGAAACAGAACGTCTCATTTCCGGGCGCGATCTGCGGCCATCAGGCTCGGTGCGCGTGGCGACCACCGACACGTTGCTGTTCGGATTGCTTTCGCCTCTAATCGCGCGGTTCCGGCAGGTCGCGCCGGAGATCAGGCTGGATATCGTCGTCTCCAACGAGATATCCGACCTCTCAATGAGAGAAGCGGATATCGCGATAAGGCCCGCGTCGGCTCCAGACGAGCATCTCGTCGGGCGAAAGCTGGGTGTTATCCGGCAAGCCGTCTATGCACACCGATCGCACGATTTTGGCGATGCGATCCGAACTCCGCTGGATACGTTGCCGTGGGTCGGGCCAAGTTTCTCAATGGCCTATGCGCAGCTACACGCCTGGATGAAAAAGAACGGTTGCGACCGTGCTTGCGTCTGCCGGATGGATAGCGTGCTCGGCATGTGTGCCGCCGTCCGGTCCGGCGTCGGCGTGGCGGTATTGCCGGCCTATCTCGCCGCATCCGACACCGAGCTTTTGTGTCTCGGAGACACGGTCGATGACCTGTCGGTGGATCTTTGGATTCTCACGCACCCCGATCTTCGTCGTACGGCGCGTGTGCGGGCGGTGTTAGATTTCTTTGCCGAGTTGGGCACAATACCATGATTCTAGGGCATCAACGTCGTGCTCAGACAAACAGCGGTACGACGTCTATGACTGCGCGTTTCTGGGGCGGGCGTGTGATCGTGAATCAAAACCGAATGAAAGTGGCGAGTGTGTGAGCGCAGGTCCCGACATCTCGTGCCAGGTGCCGGAGTTGGACTCGTTGTGCGGCGACGCCCGCAGCAAGGCATGAAAAAGGATCCTTCGGAGCGGCGAGCATCATGTCGCTTGTTCGAACTTGTAATCGATCTAGTCGAACGATGTCGCGGGGAACGCGCAGAACGCGCAGAACAATGTTATGCCTTCACAACTGGCAATGAACTCGTGCTCAGGCTTGGCGGCATGTAGACTGTAGTGCCTTCGGCCAAGGATGTCTCTTTCTGCTCGATCTTGGCTATACCTTAACCGCGGATCACAAGCACGATTTCTGGCTGTGCGTGGCTGCGCTTCGCCAACTTCTCACCCGAACCGAAAATCGCCAGTCCGCAGACAAGGTCCGTAGTGTCGGTCCTACCGGCTGAAATGAGCGTCTTTCACGATACCGCGCCCTTCGACTTGTCGTCCCAAACCTCCAACGAAAGTGACGCGCAGCACTCCGAAATGCGCGATGGATATGAAGTGATATCCGAATGCTCCGAGGCACCGCAGTCGTAGATCCTTGTTGTCTTCCAAAGCTGCGGCGAAAGCCCGCCATTACGTCTGCTGTTCGCCCGGACTGCGGTTCAGCGTCAAACTGTCCTCACCGAAATCTTCCAAATGCGCGACCCGGATGCGTTCCGGCCGCCGTTTCATGCACCTGCTCTCCGCCTATTTGTTGCAACATAATGCTTCTGTCGCCGGATCTTCACACTTCGGGTGTCACCTTGGCTCCATGGGCGTTGCGGAAAACAAGTGATACTTTCTCGCGTCAATCGTGCGAACTGACTGAACCGTGAGAGGTTCGTATCTTAGTGAGGGGAGAATCCAAAATATGCAATAATAACAGAAATATAAGCATATGATCGAACCAAACTGCTTTGTATGCTGGCGTCCGAGTTGTCTCGTGGTATCCCAATCTGGGAAATGTCGCGCTGCCCCAATGGTTCGGTTTTCTGGGTAAGGTGATGAGACGAAACGTTTAGTTTTTTGTTGCATCCAATATCAAAATGCGCATGATTGAGAAATTGGATGGGTAAGGCCCGTTCAGTGGCCGCAATTAACCGTGGCAGACACTAAAACAGGGGAGTTGCCAAATGACCGTCAATCGCCGAGATGCGCTTGCGCTGCTTGGATCGTCAGCTGCGCTGGCTGGATTTAGCGCGCTCAATGTTCCGGCTTTCGCGCAAGCGAGCCGCGACGACACTATCCGGGTGGCGTGGCCCTATGAACTTGCCACGCTCGATCCCACCGGGGTTGGCGCGCAAAGATCGACCTGGTGCGCAAGCATCCACCTTTATGACCGCCTGGTCTCCTATGAGGTCAACGAGCGTGACGATGGTACCCGGCAGTATGATCCCAACACGGTGGCCCCCGAACTTGCCGAAAGCTGGGAGCGGTCGGGCGACAACAAAACCATAACATTCAAGCTGCAGTCCGGCGCCACGTTTCATGATGGCTCTCCCGTGACTGCGGAGGATGTCAGATGGTCGATCGAACGGGCCTTGAACGTACCTTCGGCGGCCGGTGTCATGAGGGTCGGTGGTATCACGTCGGCGGACCAGTTGTCGGCACCCGATGACGGAACCTTCGTGGTGCAATTGACCGATCCGAACCGCTATTCGATTTCGGTATTCTCCATTCCCTTTGCGATCATCATCAACAAGAAAGTAGCGTTGGAGCATGCAACGGACGATGATCCCTGGGCCAATGAATGGCTCAAATTCAACGCTGCCGGCAGTGGCGCGTACAAGCTTGACGACATGAGTTCGCAGCAATTGTCGATCAGCCGCAATCCGGATTGGGCCAGCGGGCCGGCGCCGGCCATCGAGAAGGTTATCTTCCAGACCATTCCCGAGGCAACGATCCGCACCACCGTGGTCGAAAGGGGATCTGCCGATATCGCGATCGAGATACCACCGAACGACTTTGCCGCCGTGGCGCAGCGCGGGCAGGCGCAGGCCGTCGCCATTCCGATGCCGAATCACATGGACTTCATGGCGTTCAACTCACAGGCCGAGCCGTTCAACGACATACGCGTCCGGCAAGCCGTTGCCCATTCCTTGCCGTATGATGACATCTTTAATACCGTCTTTCAGGGGCGCGGCATCCCGCTGCATGGTGGCAACGGGTCCGCGCGGCCGGGCGAGTTTCCGCAGCCCCACAGCTTTATGCGTGATATCGAGAAGGCAAAGGCACTTCTCGCGGAAGCTGGCCACGCCGACGGATTTACGACCTCAATCGCCTATGCGCAGGGGAAAGCGGCGATTTTCGATCCGCTGGCGCTGGCGATAAGGGGCGCGCTCCTCGATGTCGGCATCACCGTCGACATTCAACCTCTGCCGGGATCCTCTTTCAGCGAGGGGATTGCGTCACGCACGCTGCCATTGATGCTAGACAATCGCATCGCCTGGCTGTCTCAGCCTGACTACTGGTTCCGCGCCTTTTACACCGGCGACAGCACCTCAAACATGGGCAATTATCAAAGCGACAAGCTCAAATCGATGCTGGATGCGCTGCCCGGTGACGCGTCGGATGAGGTCTACGCTGAGAAGACAGGGGAGATGGCCAACCTTGTGCTTACCGAGATACCCATGTTGCCTATGCGTCAGGGTGCTTTCGAGCTTGTAATGGCCAAGGGAATTGCGGGCTACACCTACTGGTTCCACGGCCTTCCGGATGCCCGGAGCCTGAGCCGAGCCTGATCATGTACGCCACCCTCCGAAGGGAGGGTGGCGCCGAGAACAAGGGAAGTTTGCGTGGGTGAAAATCTCCTGGGTTATGTGTTCTGGCGCATTGTCGGCGCAGTTCCTATCCTCTTGGGGGTCGGAATATTCACTTTCATTTTGGTGCGGGTCCTGCCCGGTGATCCGGCTGTCTACTATGTCTCGGGGCCGCTTGCCACGCAGGAAGAAATCGATGCCATACGAAAGGCGCTTGGCCTGGATCAGCCGCTCTACCTGCAATTGTACAACTATCTGGGCGACCTCGTATCCGGCGATCTGGGCCGTTCTCTCACGACCGGGAACAGCGTCGTCTCCGACCTGGCACAACGTCTGCCCGCGTCGCTGGAACTGACGATCCTCGCCATGTTGATCGCGCTTGCCATGGCTGTTCCGCTCGGCATTGTCGCGGCGATCCGTTCAGGCTCGTGGATCGATCATGCGATCCGGTTCCTGGGTACGCTGGGCGTATCGATGCCGGCATTCGTCACCGGCGTGCTGCTTATCCTCGTATTCTACTTCAACCTTGGCTGGGCGCCTGATCCCATAGACAGGATTGACCCGTTCATCGCGCGTCCGCCGACGGTTACCGGCTTTCTGCTGGTGGATTCGGTTCTGGCAGGAAACTGGGAAGCGTTGCGGTCCGCCCTGGGACGCCTTGCGCTGCCGGCGATCGCCATGGCGCTGTTCGTTCTTGCCCCGATCATGCGGATCACACGTGCTTCCATGATGTCCGTACTCACAAGCGATTTCATTCGAACCTGCAGCGCGGCGGGTTTCGGCTGGTGGACCACCTATATCCGCTATGGCCTGCGCAACGCCCTGTTGCCGGTTCTCACCACGATTGGCCTGGTCACGTCCTTTCTCATCGGCGCGAACGTGGTGGTGGAGAAGCTCTTTTCCTGGCCGGGTGTGGGATCCTACGCGCTTGGCGCGCTGCTCGCGACCGACTATGCCCCGGTTCAAGGCTACATCCTGCTGATGGCGCTGCTTTTTGTGCTCATCAACACGGCCATCGACGTGCTCAATGCCCTTGTAGACCCGAGGATGCGCGGAAGATGAGCATCGTGGAGACCAATGCTTCTGCCGAACCCGCAGGGTTCATCACCCATGCCAAGCGCGTGCTTCTGGCCAATCCCGTTTCGCTTGCCGCCCTTGTTTATCTGGTCGCTCTCCTCGCAATGTCGATCATCTCGATTTTTGCGTCGCCCTACGATCCGCTGGCAACTGATCTGGGAGCTGTCTATCAACCGCCGAGCGTGCAGCATTGGTTCGGCACCGACCAGGTTGGCCGCGATGTCTTCAGCCGGGTCATCGCCGCTGCGAGGCTTGATCTGTTGATCGCGGTATCGTCGGTTTTCCTGTCCTTTGTGGTTGGCACTTTTGTGGGCAGTTCGGCGGCGTTTTACGGCGGTGTGTATGACAAAGCCGTCGGGCGCGTAACCGATGTGCTGATGACCTTTCCGCTGTTCGTGATTGCCATGGCTCTGGTTGCCGCCCTGGGCAATTCGGTCGAGAGCATCATTCTTGCAAGCGGCGTGGTGAATCTGCCGTTTTTCATCCGTCTGTCGCGGGCCGAAGTGAGCCGTTTGCGGTCGCTCAGTTTTGTGGAAGCCGCGCGGGCGGGAGGAAATTCCGAACGCGACATCCTGATCAAATTCATGATCCCCAATGCCATTCCCACCATCACTGTGCAGGTTTCAACTGGGCTCGGCTGGGCCATTTTGAATGCGGCAAGCCTGTCGTTCATCGGCCTTGGCATTCGTCCGCCAACGCCTGAATGGGGGATCATGGTGGCCGAAGGCGCAGCAGCGGTTCTGGCGGGCAACTGGTGGCTCGTTCTTTTCCCGGGAGCAGCCCTGACCCTGACGGTTCTCAGTTTCAACCTTCTGGGCGACAGCCTCCGCGACATTCTCGACGTGAGGTTCCGCCGATAATGAAGCACATGATGCGGAAAAACCTTCTCGATGTTGCAGACCTGACGGTCAGTTTCTCGGTCTCTTCGGGCCGTGTCGTTGGCGCCCGCGATATTTCCTTGAACATCCGGCAGGGCGAAACCCTGGGGATTGTCGGCGAAAGCGGTTCCGGCAAGTCTGTCACAGCTTATGCGATCATGGGCCTTCTGGCGCGCAACGGCCGGATCGATGCCGGCAAGGTGCAGTTCGATGGACGTGACATCCTGAACGACCGGCAGGCGCTGCGGCAGATCCGGGGGCGGGAGGTGGCGTTCATTTTCCAGAACCCGCGTGCGGCTCTCAATCCCGTACGAACGGTCGGTGACCAGATCGCCGATGTGCTCGCGATCTCAAGGAACCCGCCCAAATCCAGGGCTGAGACAAGGAAGCACGTCGTGGAACTGCTCGACGCGGTGCGCATCGTGCGGCCTGAGGAGCGCAGCCGCGCCTTTGCGCACGAACTATCCGGAGGCATGTGCCAGAGGGTGATGATCGCCATGGCGCTGGCCGCCGAACCACGGTTGCTGATCGCGGACGAGCCCACGACGGGCCTCGACGTAACCACGCAGAAAGTGATCATGGACATGTTGCGCGACCTGGCCGCCAGCCGGGGGCTGGCGACAATCCTGATCACGCACGATCTGGGCCTTGCGGCAGAATATTGCGAGCGGCTGACCGTGATGTCCAAAGGCACAATCGTTGAGCAGGGCGCGACGGCCGATGTGCTTTATCGCCCGGCCGCCCCCTATACGGAACGGCTGGTTGCGGCCACGCCGCGCATCGACAAGAAGCTGATCGAGCTTCTGCCGCAAGACGACAGAACGCCTTTTGCTGCAAGCGGACCGGCCAGCAAAGTGGCGATAACGCAAAACGAAACTGACCCAATCCCTTGTCTTACGGTTCGCAGCCTTGAGAAAAGCTTCGGTCGCGGCGTGCCTTGGTGGTCCCGTCTGTTCTCGTCTCTTTCCAGGCAGTCGGGCACGCCCAAGAAAGAGGACGACGGGCTCATCCACGCTGTCAGGGGCGTCAGCTTCGAGCTGCAGAAAGGGGATGCCATAGGCATCGTGGGAGAATCGGGAAGCGGCAAGACCACCACCTCACGCATGATCGCCAGGCTTCTGGATCAAAGTGCCGGCGACATCCGGTATTTTGGGGAAGATATCGGCAGTCAGTCGATACAGGCTTTCGTCTCCTCGCCGCTGAGGCGCAGGATTCAGGTGGTTTTCCAGGACCCGCTGGGCAGTCTCAATCCCAGATTTACCGCATACGATTCCATCAAGAACCAACTGCAAAGTTGTGCCCGGCATGCGGACCCCGCGCAACTTTCGGTCCATGATGCGCATTCGCAGATCATCGAGGCCGCGCGTCTTGCGGGGCTGGCGCCCGACCTGTTGAAGCGGTTTCCGCACCAGTTGTCTGGTGGACAGCAGGCGCGTGTCGGCATCGCCAGGGCACTCGTGGTCCGGCCTGAACTTCTGATACTCGACGAACCGACATCCGCGCTGGATGTTTCGGTTCAGGCCTTGGTTCTCAATCAGCTGGCGGAACTGCGAAGGCATCTCAACCTCACCATTGTCTTTGTGAGCCATGACTTGAATGTGGTGCGGCTTGTCTGCGATCGCGTGATCGTCATGCGGCACGGCGAGGGGGTCGAGAGCGGCAATACCAGCGACATCTTCGATCATCCGAAGCACGCCTATACCCGCGAGCTGCTCGAAGCCAATCCGCATCTGCCCGCCAGCGTGACTTCCTGAAAGATCTCCAGGCAGGGCGTTTCAAACCGATGGAAAGAGAATGAAGACGACAAGCGTACGCGCGCCCTGGCGGATCGGGATCGATGTTGGAGGAACGTTCACGGATCTCGTCCTGATCGATTCGGCCGGTGAGGTCTTCGCGTACAAATCGCCTTCGGAGCCCGCGAACCCGGCAAACGGAATTTTGAGGGCGCTGGAAGGGGCCGCTGCAAGACTGGATCTGTCGCTTGCCGCTCTGTTGGGCGATTGCGCGCATTTCATTCACGGTACAACTGTTGCCACAAATGTGCTGCTCGAACGCAAGGGCGCCAAGACCGGTCTGATCACGACCAAGGGCTTTCGGGACACGCTCGAGATCAGGCGCGGCTACCGCGAACTGATGTGGGACCACCGCACACCATGGAAGGACGTGCTGGTGCCACGCAGCCTCAGGCTGCCGATTGACGAACGCATGCTGGCATCCGGCGAGCCCGAGCGGACTCCAGAGGCCGGTGATGTCGCCGCGCTGGCCGAAACCTTCAGGAACGAGGGGGTGGAAGCAGTGGCCGTGTGCCTTCTTCACGCCTATGCCAACGGCGCCCACGAGCAGATATGCGCAGAAATACTGCGCAGGGAGATGCCGGGGGTTTACGTCACCGTTTCTTCTGAGCTTGCTCCCATCGTGGGCGAGTTCGAGCGCACCTCGACGACGGTTGCCAATGCGTACGTCGCGCCGAGGGTTTTGCCCTATCTGCATGAGCTGGGCGAAGAATTGAAACGGCTGGGCCTCAAGCGGGATCTGCTGCTGGTCCAGAGCAATGGCGGCGCGGTCTCCCTTGAGCAGATATCCAAGCGGCCGGCGGCGCTTGCGCTTTCCGGGCCGGCGGCCGGTCTTGCGTCACTTCGGCATATTGGCGAACTGACCGGCAACCGGAACCTCATCTCCATCGAAATCGGTGGCACGAGCTGCGATGTTACGGTCGTCAATGCGGGGAACGTTGCCGAGACCGATGCAATCAGCGTCGATGAAACACTGATTTGCCTGCCAAGCGTCGAGATCCATACGATCGGGACCGGCGGCGGCACCATATGCGGCGTGGACGACGGCGGGCTGATCTTCGTCGGACCTGAAGGCGCCGGTGCCAAGCCGGGTCCGGCCTGCTACGGTCTTGGTGGAGACAAGCCGACCCTTACGGATGCACAACTCGCACTCGGCCGGCTGCGCGAGGGCTCCTATGCAGGCGGATCGCTCAAGCTCGACAAGAGCCTTGCCGAAAGCGCCTTGCACGCGACGTTTTCCCCCGTCCTTGGAGAAAATACCGGGGATGCGGCCGCTGCCATCATCCGGCTCAGCGATCTCAGCATCCAGCATGCAATCGAGAAGGTCAGCCTCGTGCGCGGCCTCGATCCGGCGAACTACGTGCTGGTTGGCGCAGGGGGCGCGGGGGCGCTGCACGTTGCCGACGTGGCGCGCAAAATGGGTATGCGGCGCGTATTCGTTCCAAGGCTCGCAGGCGTATTCTGCGCCTTCGGCATGTGCAACGCCGACGTACGGCACGATCTCGTCAAGACCATCGGAGCACGGCTTGATGGTACCTTGTGTGAAAGCCTGGAAGATGAGTTGCGGACGCTTGAACAAAAAGGTGCCGTACAACTGGCAAAGGATGGGTTCACGCTGAATGACACCCGTTTCACGCGCCAGGTCGAAATGTGCTATGCCGGCCAGCAATGGCCGATCAGCCTTGCAGTCGAAAAGCCGGACGTGGCCGAGCTGAGGCGGCGCTTCGACGAAGAACACGAGCGCATCTATGCGTCTCGTCAGCCCGATGCGGCTCTGGAAGTGGTCGGTATACGGGTGTCGGCGGTCGGGCAATTGCCGGTTCACCACCTGGCCACGCCGCCCGTACCGGAGCCTATTGCCGCGCCGGTGGTCAGATACCGCAGCGTTCGTCTGACGGGAGAAGCCGGGGGCCGTGAAAATGTCGCGGTTCTCAGCGGGCCGGACCTGGAGCCTGGCCACTTTGTGGTCGGGCCTGCCATCGTGGAAGAGGCGACCACCACCATTCTGATCGGCGAAGGTGACCGGCTCGAAGTCGATCCATTTGGCAACTACGACATCGCCATTGCCCTGAGTAGCGGAGAAAGCAGAAATGGCTGATGCAATTTTGACGACATTGCTGCAAAACCAGCTCGATCACATTTCACAGCAAATGGGCTGGGTGATGCAGCGCACTGCGCGCAGCCCGATTTTCAGCGAATCCCACGATTTCTCCTGTTTCATTGCGGATGCGAAGGGCCAACTGGTTTCGGTTGCCGACGGCATTCCCATCCATACCGGTGGCGGCGGTTTCGCGGTCGAGGCCGTGTTGCGGGATTTCGGGTCGGAACTGGCTGCGGGCGACGTTTTCATTCTGAGCGATCCCTACGAGGCGGGCGGCAACCACCTGCCGGACTGGACCATCATACGGCCTGTCTTCGCCGGGGATCGGCTTCTGGCCTTTACCTGCAACAGGGCTCATCAGTCCGATATCGGCGGCGGAGCGGCGGGCACCTATAATTCCGACGCGACCGAGATATTTCATGAAGGCATCCGTTTGCCGGTCATGAAGCTTGCCGCCGGCGATGCATTGCGCATGGATGTCTGGCGGCTTCTCAAGCTCAATTCGCGCTGTCCGCACCTGATCGACGGCGACGTGCGCGCCATGATCGGGTCTACCAAGGTCGGGGAAAGACGGATTGCCGCCCTTGTCGAGGAATTCGGCATCGAGACCATCGAAAGCACATTCAGCGCCATTCTCGACCATGCCGAAAGCCGCATGCGCCATGCCCTGTCGGGCCTGCCGCCGGGGAGATATTCAGGTGAGGATGCATCCGACACGGACTGTTTCGGCACTGTCGAAGTCCCGGTGCGCGTCAATGTCGAGGTACAGGCCGACACGGTCAAGGTGGATTTCACCGGCAGCGCAGCGCAGATCGCCGGCTTCAAGAACAGTTCTCTCGCCAATACCTATTCGGCGGTCTATGTCGCGCTTCTGTCCTTTCTCGGCACCGATATTCCGCGTAATGCCGGCGCCTTCCGGCCGGTGGAAATCATTGCGCCCGAAGGCACGGTGGTGAATGCGCGCTACCCCGCCCCGATGACATCGAACACGGTCTATCCGGCAACCGAGATCATCTATGCCATATGGAAGGCGCTCGCCAAGGCGCTCCCCGAACAGGCTTGCGCCGGGTGGGGCAAGGCCGCGCATTGTATCTCCTCGGGCGCGGATGCCGGTGGCGATACCTATGTGATGTACCACATGCACGCCTATCCGGGGACGGGCGCCGTCAAGGGCAGAGACGGGCTTCCCTCGCTCGGCACGGTGATCACGCTGGGCGGTATGCAGATCCCCAATGTGGAGGTCTTCGAACGCAAATATCCGGTGCGGATCCATCGTCAGGAAATGCGATGCGACGCCGCAGGTGTAGGCGAATTCCGGGGCGGAACGGGCATCGACTACGAGGTCAGCGTTCTCGATCCGGCCACATATTCCTTCAGGGGCGAGGGCAGCCGGACGCCGAGCGGGTTCGGGATACTTGGCGGAGGTACGGGCGCCAAGGCGGATATCGCCGTGCGCGATGCCGACGGCGCCGGGATCGATGTTCCCCAGTATGGCGTGCAGAGCTTGCCCCCTGTCGAAATCGCCATCTCCTCCACCGCGGGCGGTGGCTGGGGAGATCCACACAAACGTCCCGTGGACAAGGTCCTCAGGGATGTCAGGGATGGCGTCGTCAGCGTCGATGCCGCACGCATGGCCTATGGTGTCAGCATTGATCCGGTCACCATGTCCGTAAACATTCCCGAGACGGCGGCACTGCGCGCTTAGTCACGGCCTCGCAATGCGTCAGGTCTCTGGCAACCAATGCTTACAAACGGAAAAGGGCCCCGCATCGAGCGGGACCCTTCGGCCTGACCTGGGAGGATGGCGTCAGAGCCTTTGATCGAGCGTGCCGTCGTAAAGGGAGATGGCCGGATGGGCCTCCGGGTCGGTCATCACTTCGATGAGCCAGGGCTGACGTGACGTCACGGCCTTGGCAAGCGTTGTCTTGAGACCATCCAGCGTGTCGACACGGTCAGACGAAACACCGCATGCCGCCGCAAGGGCCGCATGGTCGACCGGGGAGAAATGGCAAGCCGTGGTGTATTCCCCGAACTTCACGGTCTCCGCGTCGCGCTGATAACCCAGGATGCCGTTGTTGAGAACGATCAGAACCAGTGGGATATTACACCGCACCAGGGTTTCCATCTCGGCCCAGCTGTGCGCGAAGCCACCATCGCCGACGAGGGCGAACACCGTCGAATCCGGTTCGGCGAGCTTGGCGCCCATTGCGAGGGGCAGGCCCCAGCCGAGGCCCGCAAGTCCGCGTGGCGTGACGAAGCGCTGCCCCGGGCGGTCACAGCGCAACTGCCCGACCACCCACATGGAGGAATAGCTGGCATCCGCAGCGACGATTGCCGGCCGGGCAAGATGGTTCTGCACTTCCGTCATGACCTGTTCGGGCCGCAGCAGGCCGGGTACGGTGGACATGAGCGTCTTGCGATCGGCGTCAAACCGGGTCCAGGCATCGGCGATTTTTTCTTCAAGTGCCGAGCGGGCGGCTTTGCGCTTTTCGAGCGAAACGTTCCGCAGTGCCGCCGTCAATCCTTCGAGCGTGGCGGCAGCATCGCCCACCAGGCGGCGGGCCTCGTAATTGCGGCCCACTTCGTTTCCGTCGATGTCAATGTGAATGATCTCCGCCATGCCGGGCACGCCGCGCCAACTGTCGGTGCCGTTCTGGTTGGTCCGGGTGCCGACCAGAAGCACGAGATCGGCGCTGTCCATGATCTCCTTGGTCCGGTTGCCCAGCGATTTGGGGCCGTTGAGCGCGCCGAGGACCCCGCAGGAAAGGGGATGGGTTTCCGCGACTGCGCCCTTGCCCATATTGGTGGTGAATACCGGCAAATGGGAGAGATCCTGCAGGGCGGACAGCGCGTTTGAGGCTTCGGCGGATGCGCAGCCGCCGCCGGCAAGGACAACCGGGTGTTCCGCTGTGGCGAGGAGCCGGGCGGCCGCGGCCAGGCTTTCAGCATCGGGCTGCTGGCGATCGAGCGGCCAGTGCCCCAGATCGGCCTTGCGATGGGCTTGGGAAGGCTTTGCGTCCTCGCGCAACAGGTCGGCCGGCAGCAGCAGGGCCGCAGGTCCGGGCCGGCCGGAGGCTGCCGCCACGAAGGCCGCATCGACATAGTCCTCGACGCGTTCGGCGGCGATTACGCGCCGGACCCACTTGGTGCATGGAGACAGAAGTGCGATCTGGTCGAAATCCTGGAAGGCGTTGCGGTCGAATTGGTCGCGTTCGACGTCCTGTACCAGGGCGACGACCGGTATGCTGGCCTTGAGCGCTTCCGCCAGAGGCGGGACGAGAAGTGTAGCCGCCGGCCCGTTCTGCGCGCAGACTACCGATACCCGGCCCGAGACGCGGGCATAGCCGTCCGCCATCGCGCCGCCCATGTTTTCCTGACGGTAGGCGATCTGCCTTATGCCGATGCGCTCGCAGGCGAGCACGACAGCGGAGGGAAGGCTTTGGGCGAAGATCATCTCGACGCCATGCCGTTTGAGTGCCGAGGCGATGACGTCGGCGGTGGTGTGTGGGGTCATTGCGATGGGTCCGTCAGTGAGTGAAATCGTTGCCGTATTCTTCAAGGAAATGGCTGAATACGTCGGCGATCATGTCGACCTCGTCGTGACCGCAGGGGGTTGAAAGACTGGCCGCCGCCGCGAATGGCAGGAGGATGCCGTTGCGCAAGAAATGACGACCAAGGCGCCTCATGAGCCTGGCGCTTTCGACATCGAGATAGGTGTCGCGAAAATTGCGCGGCTCGTTCTTTCGCGGGTGGATACGAAAGAGCGAGGCTGCGCCGGTGACGCAAAAGGGAGCGTTGGTCGCTTCGATCGCCGCAGCAAGCCGGGCACGAACCGCATTGCCCAATGCCTCGAGCCTGTCGAATGCGGCCTGGTCAAGTGCGTTCAGTGCAGCCATTCCGGCAACCATCGACAGGGGGTTGGCCGAGAAGGTGCCACCCTGAGGAATGGCGGGTTTGCCTTTGGCGGAACTGAACACCTCCATGATGTCCTTGTTTCCACCGATCGCCCCGATGGGCAGGCCGCCGCCGATGATCTTGCCCATGGCCATGATGTCCGGTGTGAGGCCGTAGCGCGCGCTCGCACCCTGGTAGCTTTGCCGGAGGTTGAGCACCTCATCGGCGATGATGATGATGCCGTGTTCCTGGCATACGGTCTGAACCGCACGGATGTAGCCGGGGTCGGGTGAAACGAGGCCGCCTCGGCTGGGCATGGGGTCAATTAGAACGGCTGCGAGCTTGTCAGCATTGTCAATGATGAGCCGGGTTGCCGCTTCGGCGTCGTTGAATGGCAGAACAACCGTTTCCTCCAGCACGCTCCTGGGCATACCCGGATACAACGGAACAGCATTGGGAGCGGTTTCGGGACCCCAATTATCCGGATTGGGGGATTGGCTGACCTCCACCCAATCGTAAGCGCCGTGATATGCGCCTTCGATTTTGGCAATCTTCTCGCGTCCTGTGAACGCGCGTGCAGCTTTGACGCAGAACATAACGGCTTCGGTGCCGGTGTTCACGAAACGAACGCGTTCGACCGAGGGAATCCGTCTGCAGATTTCCTCCGCCAGTTCGACCTCGACATCGGTGGGATTTGCAAAGCAGGTTCCGGTATCCAACTGCTCTTTAAGGGCCTGCGTTATGGGAGCGAAGCGATGTCCGTGAATCAGGGTCGTGAAATTGCAGTTCAAGTCGAGGAAGCGATTGCCGTCGACATCGGTCAGATAACAACCCTGGCCACTTTTGGCATAGATCGGACTTGGGTCACGCTCGATGGTGGACCTTGTGGTGCCGTCAGGAAATGAATTGAGTGCACGCTCAAACGAGGATTTTGAATTCGCGAAATTGAGTTCATTCCGTGTTTCGGCAGGTGTCGCCGAAAGTGAGTTCTGCACGACCATTTTCTCCTCATGGGAATTCGGGAGGAGAATATCAAAATTGATATTTGATGCAACAAAAAGTTCAAGCGGTTGGTGATTGGTCGCTTATCATCTTGGTCAACCGGCGATGTCCATCGCGAAGGTCGTTCTCAATTCCCGCTCGCACCGTGGCGCCATCCCTGTCCTTCAATCCACGCAGAATCCACTGGTGGTTGCTCACCCCTTTCCTGGTAAGGGCAAACTCCGGATAGAGACGGTTCAACGAGGGACCGATCTGCAGCCAAAGGGACTCGATGATATTCACCAACCGTGGCATGCCGCTGCAACTGTAGACCGTGAAATGAAAGACTTTGTTTTGTTCCAGGACGCGCGCATATTGCTTGTCGTCGAGCGCGCGGTTTAGCTCCTCTTGAAGGGCCTCAAGCTTCTCTATGTCTTGATTTTCCACATTTTTAACAGACTCTTCCGCAGCCATCCCTTCGAGGTTCAGGCGGATTTTCGTAATCTCGTTCAGATCTTCCTGAGTAAGATCTGGCAGGATAATCGTCTTGGGGCCCCTGTTCACCAAAGCGCCTTCGGAGACGAGCCGGTTGATTGCGTCACGCGCTGGAGTAGTGCTGACTTGTAGCAATTCGGCGATTGAGCGCACGGTGAACTTCACGCCGGGCTCAAACTGACCGCCGAGAATGCTCTCCTTCAGCCGATCATATGCTTGTTCTCCGAGGCTTGCCTGACGCCCCAGCGGTTCAATCGTTGTCTGCATGCTCAATCCGGCTGGTGTTCATTTCACGTAATCATGGCGGGCTAAATCGCTCTTGACAAGTTGAGATTTGTTGCAACAAAAAAACCAGTACTTGCCGGAAGGAATTTGCTGGATGAAGAATCGGGGCCAAGTTGGCAGCGAATGTAATGAAACGCTTAGCTTTGATACCGAGCGCTGGGTTGCACAATGCCTGGTTGGCGGTGAATGGGTCGGTGATGCGGTTCTGCCGGTCACCAATCCGGCGACTGGCGAAGTGATCGCAAAGGTTCCCGATTTCGGCGAGGCGGAGGCGAAGGGAGCAATCCTGGCTGCCAAAGTGGCGTTTCCGCGCTGGTCCGGCCTGCTTGCCAAAGAGCGGGCGGTAATCCTAAGGCGATGGTTCGACCTGATCGTGGAGCATGCCGACGAACTGGCAAAGATCCTGACAACGGAACAGGGCAAGCCGCTTGCTGAGGCTCGCGGCGAAATCCTATACGCCGCGTCCTTCATCGAATTCTATGCCGAGGAAGCCAAGCGGATCTACGGCGAGACGATCCCGTCGCACATCAAGGACGGCAGGATCGTGGTGATCCGTCAGCCGGTGGGCGTTGTTACGGCGATCACGCCGTGGAACTTTCCGGCCGCGATGATCACCCGCAAGGTTGGCCCGGCTCTGGCGGCGGGATGTACGGCTGTGGTCAAGCCGGCGCTTGAGACGCCGTTGACTGCCTTTGCTCTGGCCATGCTCGCACAGGAGGCAGGGTTGCCGGCCGGTGTCCTCAACGTCATCACCGGTGACGCGAAAGCCATCGGCAAGGCATTCTGCGAAACCCCTGATGTCAGGACGCTGAGCTTTACCGGTTCGACGCCGGTGGGAAAGCTTCTCATGCGCCAATGCGCCTCGACGGTTAAGAAGTTGGGGCTCGAACTGGGAGGCAACGCGCCGTTTATCGTTTTCGATGATGCGGATATCGATGCGGCGGTTCAGGGCGCGATCGCCTCGAAGTTCCGCAACGCCGGACAGACCTGCGTATGCGCGAACCGCCTCTATGTCCAAAACGGTGTCTATGACCGGTTTGCCGACAAGCTTGCCGCGGAAGTGGCCCGTCTGAAGGTCGGCAACGGCATGGAGGAGGGTGTGGCGCAAGGGCCGCTGATCAGCGAGGTTGCGGTTGCCAAGGTCGAAGAGCATGTCGCGGATGCGGTCTCCAAAGGCGCCCGTATCGCCGTCGGCGGCAAGCGTCATGAATGCGGCGGTACTTACTATGCGCCGACTGTCCTTCGGGATGTCGACCAGTCCATGATCGTTGCACGCGAGGAGACCTTTGGTCCGGTTGCGCCGCTGTTCCGTTTCAAGACAGAAGCGGACGTCATCGCGATGGCCAACGATACCGAGTTCGGTCTGGCTGCCTACTTCTACGCACGTGACATAGGGCGTGTCTGGCGGGTTGCCGAAGCGCTGGAATACGGCATGGTGGCCATCAATTCCGGTCTCCTGTCGACCGAGGTTGCACCTTTCGGCGGCGTCAAGGAATCCGGCATCGGCCGGGAGGGCTCACGGCACGGCATCGAGGAATACACCGAACTGAAGTACCTGCTGATGGCGGGCAGGTAAGCAAAGAGGACATGAAACTGCCTCGCGCAACAGCGCGTGCAAGGATAGGGAACTGGCGGAAGTGCGGAGAGCGCACAGCACAATTTGCGCAAAGCCGGTAGCTTCGCTCGATGAGCGGAGAGGTTGGCAATGTGGGTGAAGCTGTGTGCCAGCCCAACCCCGCATTGCAAAACACCAATTTGCCAATAACTTGTTGTCCAGTAGCGCCGCTACGCCACTAGACAATGCTCAAGCAGCCACTGCAGCGTTGATTTTTATCATCTTCAATGCAGCGTCAGCTGCCTCTTGGCCCTTTAAAACGAAATGGTCTCGGAAGATCGCGGTGTGGTGTTTGGTGTCTTGATACTGGTGCGGTGTCAGCGAGACGGACAAGACTGGCACGCCCGTCGACAGACTGGCTTGCATCAAACCGTTGACTACCGCCTGCGCAACGAAGTCATGTCGATAGATCCCGCCATCGACCACAAATGCAGATGCGATAATTGCGCCGTATTGTCCTGATTTCGCAAGTTTTTGCACGAACAGCGGCATCTCGAACGCGCCGGGCACTTCGAAGACATCTACCATCTCCTCCGGCACTTTCTGAAGAAACCCGACCAAAGCCTGGTCAACGATTTCTGCGTGCCAGCCAGCTTTGATAAATGCGTACCGGGTGTGTGTCATTGTGATCCCCTTTCGTAGCGACACGTCACCCAAGGCGATCACATGCACTGCCCTCGCCATCAGCAAGAGCAACCGCACATTCTCTTCCATCCGGACTATGACCGTCGGCTCAGGAGTTTCACCTGATCTGCTTGACCCTCAGTCCAAAGGAGCCGAGGCGCTCGCGGGCTCGCACATTCGATTGCTTACCGCCGGTGGGGAATTCCACCCCGCCCTGAGAACGCCTGCAGCTTAAAAGCGGGGACCAATCATTTACAAGTCAAGAGTTGAATGTGGGCTTTGCCGCGGAGCAGAGAATTAGCCACTGCCGGATTTGATAGTTTTTGAAAGTAATGTTGGTGTTGGCAAGCTTGAAGCTACTCTCTGGTAATGGTGGCTTCATTTGTAGCCTCAATGTCCTCCGAAATCTCCCTCAGGAAGCTCTGTCCCTTCTGCAGCCGTCGACCGAGCGTCTCGACAAAGCCCTCGAAGCGTTCCCGGCCCTTGATCTGGGCAGACGATTGGGCGTCCTCGGGGAGTGGCGGCGTGATCGTCAGCCAGAACCGGATAAAAAGAGCCAGCGTCTCAGCGCTGATCCCGACGTCACGCTCCAGGCGCTGAACCTGTCGAGTGAGGCGGTCGAGCCTGCGCGTGAAAGCTGCCTCCATCCGATCGGACCCGTCGGGTGACAGAAACGACGCCACGGCCGCCTCTACGACGGCGGAGCGGGACAGGCCCTTGCGATCAGCGAGATCGGCGATCTGCTTCAGCATCTCCGACGGGAAATAGACATTCATCCGGCTGCGCATGGCTTGGCCCTCATAATTCTATGCCGTCTTTTGGGTCGAGGGTCGCCTGCCGCGCTATCTGGCGGCCCTGTTGACGAAATGCCCGTGCCTGCTTCGCGGGCTCGTCGGCATCGTCCTCAAGCAGGTCGAACTCCGCCGACGGTTTTGGCTCTTTGGGCGGCGGCACGACGTCTTCGTGTTCAGGCAGGTCTGGCTGTCGCCGGATCCCGCCATTCGCCGCGTCTTCGGAACTAGTATCCTCGTCTCGATCAAATTGAGCGATCGGTGTGGCGATACGACCGGCCCAGGCATCGCGCTTTTGGGGCGCGGTGCTCTTGGTCGGATCCGGTGGCGCGACGATCCGCTCGGAGAATCTTGTGTCTTCGTAGTAGCGGGCCTTCTTTGCGCGAATGGGCGGCAGACCCGCCACCATGACAATCTCGTCCGTAGCGGGAAGCTGCATGACTTCGCCGGGCGTGAGCAGAGGTCTCGCCGTCTCCTGCCGCGACACCATGAGGTGACCGAGCCAGGGCGCGAGCCTGTGTCCGGCATAATTCTTCATCGCGCGCATCTCGGTCGCGGTGCCGAGCGCGTCGGAAACCCTTTTTGCCGTGCGCTCGTCATTGGTCGCGAAGCTCACGCGAACATGGCAATTGTCCAGGATCGCGTTGTTCGGCCCGTAGGCCTTCTCGATCTGGTTGAGAGACTGCGCGATGAGAAAGGCCTTGAGCCCGTAGCCCGCCATAAAGGCGAGGGCGCTCTCGAAGAAATCAAGTCGACCAAGGGCCGGGAACTCGTCGAGCATCAGCAACACGCGCTGCCGCCGGTTCGTTGCCTGCAGGTCCTCGGTCAGCCGACGTCCGATTTGATTGAGAACCAGCCGGATGAGAGGTTTGGTGCGCGAGATGTCGGAGGGCGGCACCACGAGATAGAGGGTGGCGGGTTGTTCTCCGTCGATCAGATCGGCGATGCGCCAGTCGCACTGACGGGTCACCTTTGCCACCACAGGATCGCGATAGAGACCGAGGAACGACATGGCGGTGGAGAGAACTCCGGAGCGTTCGTTATCGGCCTTGTTCAGAAGTTCCCGTGCCGCGGACGCAACCACCGGATGGGGACCGGCCTCGCCTAGATGCGGCGTCGTCATCATTGCTTTGAGCGTTGCCTCGATCGGCCGCTTCGGATCGGAGAGAAACGAGGCGACGCCCGCGAGGGTCTTGTCCGGTTCGGCATAGAGGACATGAAGAATGGTACCGACCAGAAGCGAATGGCTGGTCTTTTCCCAATGATTGCGCCGTTCGAGCGATCCCTCGGGATCGACGAGAATGTCGGCGACATTCTGAACGTCGCGTACCTCCCAGTCGCCGCGCCGGACCTCGAGCAGAGGATTGTAGGCGTAGGATTTGGGGTCGGTCGGATCGAAGAGCAGCACTCTGCCATGCCTTGAGCGAAAACCGGCAGTCAGGTCCCAGTTCTCGCCCTTGATGTCGTGCACGATGGCAGAGCCGGGCCAGGTCAGGAGCGAGGGGACCACCAGGCCGACGCCCTTACCGGAACGCGTGGGTGCGAAACAAAGAACATGCTCCGGCCCGTCATGGCGCAGGTAGTGCTCCTCTAACTTTCCGAGTACGACACCATCCGATCCGAGCAAGCCGCTCTTGGCGATTTCCTTAGGTTCTGCCCAACGCGCCGAACCGTAGGTGATGACGTCCTTGGCTTCCCGCGCGCGCCAGACCGACATCATGATGGCCACGCCGATCGACAGGAAGCCACCAGACGCGGCGATGGCCGCGCCCTCTACGAAGATCGGTGGCGCATAGGCCTCATAAGAAAACCACCACCAGAAGAAGGCCGGCGGATAGTAGAAGGGAAAGCCCGCCAGATCGAACCACGGTGCTCCGAGCTGCGGCTGGAAGCCAAGCCGCCAGGCAACCCATTCCGTCGCGCCCCACGTGGTGGTCAGGACGATCAGGAAAACAACGGCAATTTGGCCCCAGAGGATCTTTGTACTCGACATGCCCTTCGATCCGCGCAAATGCCGATATGCTGGAAGTTCCAACGTCGACTGACAATCTCATTGGTCTTCCGGGCGCAGCAACGGCGGCTTCCGGACAAACAACGGAGGGTTGCCAGAGCGGGATCAGCCGGTAGAAAGACCGCGTTTGACCGGGGTTACGCCACATCTTCGAACTGGTATTCGATCTCGCTGAATGACGCCGCCGGGAAGGTGTAGAACAGGGTCATGCCCTCACTTCCCGCAACGAATTCGTGCTTCAGGCTCGACGGAACGTAGAGTGTGGTTCCTTCCGTCAGCGGGGTCTCTTGCCGTTCGAACGCGGCCTTGCCGTATCCGCGAACCACATGCGCGATTTCAGGCTGTACGTGGCTGTGCCTTGCGAGGCGTTCTCCCGGACCGAAATACGCCAACCCGCAGACAAGATCCGCTGTGTCCGTCCGGTCGGCCGATATTAACGTTTTCCACGAAACGGACCCCTTGGACTTGTCATCCCATACTTCCAAGGCAAGGGCATCCGGATCAATGACCACCGCTTCGCGCATCACAAGAACCTCCTTCACTTCGGCTCATGGGATGCTATCGTGTCCAAGCACGAATGTATCTTCACTGGTCGGTATACTATGGCTATTGCAAAGGGTTCCGCGCGACAGCGTATTCTTCAGTCTGCGCATGCCTTGTTTTATCGGCGCGGTATTGGCGCCGTGAGTTTGGACGCAATTGCCGAACAGGCCGGCGTCACCAAGAGAACGATATACTATCACTTTGAGAGCAAGGACGATCTGGTTGCCAGCTACGTGGCATCGCGTGATCAACCGAATATCGACTTCTATGAGTCGTGCTTTGAACGGGCGCCGGGATCGTTGCCAGACAAGATCGAAGCAATGTTCACGGAAATCGGCCGTCAGTCGCGCGGGCCCCGTTGGCAAGGCTGCGGCTTCCTTCGCGCCGCTGCGGAACTGATTGATACGCCGGGCCACCCCGCACTTAAGGCGGGCGCGCGACACAAAAAGCGGCTTGAGGTATGGCTGGCAAGCAAACTGTCCGACACCTTCACGCCTGCGGATGCAGAGTCTCTGGCCAGACAGGTATCGATACTGTTGGACGGCGCATTCTCGGTGCTTTTGATCCATCGCGACGCGGCTTATGCCGAGGCTGCCGGCAAGGCCGCTGCAATTCTGATCAAGGAGCGGGCACTATTGCGCAATGAAGCGGTTTGAAGAGTTACAATGCCAATCCTCGCTTCCTGCCGAAGCTCCAATCGACCCCGCCGCTGCTTCGCAATACCCCCGACACCTCCTGTCCGAGCTTCTTTTCGAGCGACGGCGACCAGGGCACGAGTTGGAAGCCGAGACCATTGTCGATCATGGCGAAACGACCGGACGACAGCGTTAGCCGCTGGCGATAGGTGCCGGCGACATGCTCGCCGGTCGCGGATTTCACATGGGGCAATCCGGTTTCATCGGTGAGTTTTGCAGCCGCGGTGTCCAATTCGCGACGTCGTAACGCATTGAGCAGATCGCGCTGCAGAATGATGCGCTGTCCCTGCCGCCGGGCGAGCCCCTCATCAGCGAGGTGTTCCGCGCGCTCCTTGATTGCTTTTGTGACCTCGCTTCCGAACCCGCCCGCTGAAAGCGGCATCGGATGTCGTTCGACCAGCCGGTGGTCTAGCCAGGTCGCGCCCGGCGCAGCGATCTGTGCCTTGAGATCGAGATCCGAGCGGAGCGCCAGGACAAGGGTGGGTCGTCGGTCGTCCGCTCCGCCGAACCGCCTTACCTCGACGATGCCGCCGAGGGGAGGCGCATGCTCGAAGCTCTCGATGCCTCGGAAGCGGACATGATGGGCGCGCCCGTCGGTGCCGTCGATCACGGCGTAGGCCTCGCCGGTCAACTCGTCATGCAGGCCGCGATCCACCAGCCGGCCGATAATCGGTGAGCCTTCCTCTCCGGTGTCGATCGCGAAGTCACCTATGCCGCGATCCTGGCCACGTTCGACAAAGGCGCGATGCATGGTCTTGATGATGTCGCCGCGCATGCCGAGATCGCGCAGCTTTCGTTCGGCCTCGAGCCCGACCATCCATTCGCCGGGGCCTGCAGGGGCGGCGAGGCCCATCTTCTCCAGATGCTGTAGGCGGCCGATCATCAGCCGGCGAGGTTCGCTGTTACCTATGTTGCCGGCATCGGGGCGGAGATCGATATGCCCGGTATCGTCGGCGGCTAAGCGGATTTCGCGGTCGAGGCTGGTCCATCGCTCGGCGGTGATTTCCTTTTCAAGCGTTGCGCGGATTTCGTGTTCCGGCTTCGGGCCGAGTTCCAGCGAGACCAGTTCCTCTCCGCGCGAGCGCAGGCCACGACTGATATAGTCGCGCGAGATCACGAGATCGGCGCCGGTCTCGTCGACGCCGCGCACCAGCAGATGGACATGTGGATTGTCGGTGTTCCAGTGATCGACGGCGATCCAGTCAAGTTTGGTGCCCAGGTCGGATTCCGTCTGTTTTGCAAGATCGCGGGTGAAGGCCTTCAGGTTCTGCATGTCGGCAGCGTCCTCGGGAGAGACGATGAAGCGGAAATGATGCCTGTCGTCCTCGCATCGCTCGGCGAAGGCGCGGTCGTCGGCACTGTCACTCGCCGCATCGAACATGATGCCGCGTTCGCCATCGCGGGTGACGCCATCGCGTTTCAGATAGGCGACGTGGGCGGTGAGCGGCGCAGAGCGAAAGGCGCGGCCTTTGTGACGGACGACGCGGGCCTTGACGACGACGCGCCTGGACGGGCTGAAGAGACGAGCGCGGGCGAAGCGCGCGCGGCCCCGGCCGAAGCTCGATCGGCCATAGCCTGAACCACGGCCGCTTGCTCCGGACCCCGAGACATGCCCGGATTTCTTGGCCGCGCGGATCACTTGGTTGATGAAGCTCTTCTGGCGCGGAACCCGTTTGTCGCGGATGCGGCCAGGGCGAATACGGAAGTCGCGCTCATCGCTGCTCATCGCGCCGCTTCCTCATCCCGGAATTCGGCCGCGGTGCCGCAAACAGCATTGAAACCACATGACAATTCATTGGCAGCGGCACGCGGCCCGACCGACCGGCACGCCGGAACCCATGTCATTTCAATGACTTGTGGTTCGCGCGGCGTGCCCCTTTTATCTCGCCGTCCTTCGGTCGTGCTCTCCCGCTCAGCATGCATTTCCGTCAGGTCTTTGCGGGAGTACGCCAATCTTCGCCATGATGCGTTCGTGATCATTGGCGCTCGTTCGGCTGTGATGGCGTGACGAACAGCCCGCTATCCCGAGGAGTAAGATCGATGTCGGTGCGGTCAGCCTGTGTCTGTGTCGCGATTGCAGGCTTCACCGACGATCCCGCTGGAACAGAGGCGGCACTGCCGTCGGCTTGCGCGACAAAGAGCGGCGAACGTGTCCAGTCGCTGCGGTTGATCTGCACGGAGATTGCCGTGAGCGAGACGGCGGAGGCGTCGACATAGGGCGCGAGAACCGCGACGTAGTCGCGCGTTTCGGGTGGCAGCGGACGCCCGTCGACGAGATACTCGTCGTAGCGGCCCGGTCCGGCATTGTAGGCGGCGAGGAAGCCCGGAGACCCGTATTGGTCGTAGAGTTCGCGCAGATAGGCGGCGCCCGCGAGGATGTTGTCGCGCGGATTGAACGGATCGTTGCCAAGTTGATATCGGGCGATCAACTCAATCCAGGTATCGGGCATGATCTGCATCAGCCCCATCGTGCCCTTGGGCGAGATCGCGCGCGCAATCCCGTCACTCTCGGCCGTCATCACGGCGCGGAGCAATCGTTCGGGAAGCCCGAAACGCTGTGACGCCTCGGCGACATACGCGCTGTAAGGATCGACGGCGGATCGCGTTTCGGTCGTTGCGCTCTGTGCTGATGCGCAGGCCGGGAAGACGGGCAGCGCAGCCCCGAAGACCAGCAGGCCGGAAAGGAGAAGGAGGCCTTTGCCAGCCGACGGGAGCCTGCCCGTTGCAGGCCCCGCCCCATGGAATCGATGCAAGCGGGACATGGTTTCAGTCCTTGTCGCCGCGCTTCGGGGGGCGGTTCCACTGCAGCGTCCAGGTGTCCTTCTCGGCGTCGAGCTTGAACATGTTGGCGCGGATCGGACGATCGAATGCCGGGTCGTCGATCTGCAGGGAGAGGTAGTCCCCGGCCTTTTCACCGGTGCGTTTCCAGGCTGCTCCGACTTCCGGGCCGGAGCCGTCGCCACCATGGACGCGGTAGTCCGGGGCGTTCTCTGTATAGGAGCTTTCGGCCGGCACGAGTGTCAGTTCGCGGTCGAGCGTCAACGTACTGATGCGTCCGGTGTATCCGGACTTGGTGCGGTTGAAATATCCGATCTGTGTCATGGCTTAGGTCCTTTCATCGTGGTTGGGTGGAGTTGCGAATGCGGGGATGACGCGCTCATCGAACGGGCGCGCGCCATTCGAAGTGACCGGTTCCGGCCTCGTCGGTGAAAAGCGGGATGGCGCGGCCAATCACAGCGTCTCGCGGCAGCGGCCCGAAATGGCGCCCGTCGAGGCTGTCGGGATGCTGCCAATTGAGGAGAAAGACTTCACCGTCTGCGATGCGCCGGCAACCCTGCCAGACAGGCAGCGCGCGGCCGATCCGGTCCCGTTCCCGCGCCTGCGCCATCGCGATCCCATCGACGGTTACGGCGCGGCCGTGCCGGCAAACCTGCTGACCGGCAACTGCAATGATCCGCTTCAGGAGCGGCACGCCGAGCGGCAGATATTCGCGCTGTTCAAGCATGTGCGCGAGGGGTGGAGGTGGTGTCACAACAACGAGGTCCGGAATCTCGAAATTGTCGTCCGACCGGATAAGATAGAGACCGACCGGCGCGCTGGCCGAGGCGTTCCAGAGCAGCCATGGGGTCACGGGAACCGATGCCGAGACGCCGATTGTCAGTGCGCCGAGGCAGGTGAACATGATGTAGCCGAACCGGGTCATGGTTCCGCCCTTTGCCGCAGCCGCCAGGCATGATGCTGAGTGCGCGTATAGCTGCGCGGTTCCTGCGCGACGGTCAGACGATTGTGGACGTGACGCCAATAGTCCGGCGCGACGTCGACAGGATCGATGTCGAGCGCCTCGACGGCGTCGACGGCTTGCAGCACGCGTTCGACCTTGGGCCAGCCGGTGATCTTGAGCAGGATGTCACCACCGGGGCGGACGAAGGGAAGCGTCTGGTAGGGCGCGCCCGGTGCCGCTGCACGGACGATGTCTATACGGGAGATGATCGTGCCATAGTCGTTGGCGGCCCATCGGGCAAAGGCGAAAATACTGCCGGGGGCAAAGCTGACGATGCGCCGTTTGCGGTCGAGAATTTGCTCGTCGGCGATGTGGCCGAACCGGATCCAGTGTTCGATCCGCTTCTCGATCCAGGTAAGTTCGACGCGCGTCAGCCCATCGGCGGATAATCCTGCTGGTGCCGGGTTGCCGCCGATGCGCGGCACGAAATTGCCGGTCATGGCTGGTCTCCTTCGGATCCGGGGAATTCGCGGGCAAGCAAATCGCGCAGCATGTCGGCGACGGTGACGCCGCGTTCGAAGGCGGCGATCTTGATGCGGCCGCGGAGCTCCGGCGTGATGTCAATGGTCAGCCTTGCGCTGTAGTCGGGGCGTTTCGCCTCTGCTTGGCTCGCCGACTTGATCCAGTCCTCGGGATCGCTCGGACGCGCCGCGAAACCGCGTTTGGCGGGGCGGTCCGTCATCGGGCGAGCCTCCCAATTTCGGTTGCAAGGGCGGTGATCTCTTTTGCGGCCAGGCTGTCGCGGTCGATCTCGAAGGCGAGCCGGCCAAGCTGGGCCGCGGTTGCGAAGACGACGCGCTGGCCGATGGACGACCGCAGGACGGGCGGGTCCTGATCGGCCAGCGCCTCGGAGGTTTCGCGGGCGATGATTGTACGTGTAGCCGAGCGGTTGAGAACGAAACGCACGACGAGTTGTGGCCGGAATATCCGCGCCTCCTCGAACAACCGCAGTATCTCTGCGGAGGCCCAGCCATCGAAGGGCGAGGGTTGCACGGGGATAAGAACAACATCGGCGGCGAGCAATGTCGAGCGCATCAATCCGGCGACGCGGGGCGGCCCGTCAATGACGATCTGATCCGCGTTGCGGGCCAGTTCGGGCGCTTCACGATGGAGGGTATCGCGCGCCAGGCCGATGATGCCGAAGAGCCGTGGCAGACCCTCCTTGGCGCGCTGTTCCGACCAGTCGAGTGCGGAGCCCTGGGGGTCGGCATCGACAAGCGTGACCCGATCTCCGCGTCGTGCCCATTCACCGGCCAGGTGCAGGGCAAGGGTCGTCTTGCCGACGCCGCCCTTCTGATTGAGGAGGGCCACGATCATGATGCACCTCCGGCGTTTCGCGGATTTGGTGCATCGGTGAAGGGGGCCAGGCCGGCGTCCTGATCGGGGTTTTCCCCAGAATGCCGGTCTCTAAAGAAGTTAGATTCTTTGTTAGACTCTAAGTTAAGGGCGCGATTATCTGTTTGATCATCGGTACTTAACCCCGGCTCGGGTTCCCGATAGCACGAGGGTGCGGTTCCCGATGGCACGATAGTGCGGGTTCCCGATAGCACGACGGCGTCCACAGCTTCTCCACAAGACGCCGGCTCGAAGGCGAGCAGGGTGCGGCGCGGCTCGAATTCGAGGAACAGGCGATAGCCTGGTAGCGCCTGCCTTTTCACGATGGCGCGCAGTTCGAAAGCGAACCGTTTGAACGGCGAGAGGCTGCCGGATTTGAGATAGAGGTGGCGGAAATCGAAGCGCCAGCCGCGCGCCTGTTTGCCGCCGTGCTTGCGGACGATCCGGTAGAGCCAGCGGTCGAGTCCGCCCGTCAGGTCAAAATAAGCCCGGTCGATGGTGAGGATGAGCGCATCGTCGAGAACGGCTCTGTAGAACCAGTCCGGGACGATGAGTTCGATCCCCTCCGGATTGCCGCGCGCATCGCTACGCTCCGTCCACTCGTTGATCCAGGAGAAGCGGTGCATGCGCCGCGCCGTCCTATCTGCGGTGCCGGAATGCGCTTTTGGATTGCGTGGCGGCTGACGCAACGTCGTTGCCACCGTTGTCGATTGCAGCCGGTCGAGGGCTGCCTTGAGACGCTGGTAGTCGCGCGCGCCGGTGCCGCGGCCGATGAAGGTGAGGATCTGGTAGGGCGTCGCTGCCATCAGGCGCGAGGTGCGGAAACCGCTGTCGCGTGCCTCCACGATCTGGCTTGCCGCCCAGATCAGGATATCGGCGTCCCAGATGGTCGCCATGCCGTGTTCGGGCACGGCCTCCACCCGGATCGCCACCGCGCCGGAGCGATAGTCGATCGGTGTGGTGCGGGGAGACTTGGCGAGGCTGAAGAAGGGATAGGCCATGAGGTCCTGCGCATCGCGGGGCGCGAGATCGCTCGGGAGGGCGCGAAACAGTACGAGTTGCTGCCTCTCCGATGTGCGGGATCGCGCCATGGTAGGAGATCAGCGGCGATTGATGCCGCGCGGGATGTCTTCGTGCCGCTTGGCGGGCAGGACCGTGCCGGCGCCGGGATCGGAGGTCGATGTCTTTGCGCCGCGGTTCGCCCAGGCCTGCAAATCGTCGACCGAATAGACGACGCGGCCGCCGAGCTTGCGATAGGCGGGACCGGTGCCGTAGGTGCGGTGCTTTTCGAGCGTCCGGCCGGACAGGCCGAGGAAGCGCGCGGCTTCGGGGGTTCTTAGATAGCGTGGCGGCAGGTTGGTGGGGGTTGCGGACATGATCGTGCCTCCGTGGTCCTTGGGACGACCGCCGGATATCGGCGGTTCGACGGGAGCACGGTGGCGGAGAAGGCGCGGCGAGAGGGAGTGCGAAGACGCTTCGGCGTTTTCGCACCCTCATCAAATCGTCGGGTGGTGGCGGTACAGGAGGGAGCGATAGGAGCCTTCCACGAACCTCATACCCTCCCGAAAGCGCCGCATTACAGCGTCGCGCTCCGGCATGGATTTCCACGCTGTTGCGCTGACATGATCGGCGCGAAGAACGATCTCGGCGATCTCCTGGAAGGTCGCGCCGGACCGGCGTCCGTCGATCACCCGCAGCATTTGCCTGAGATTG
This sequence comes from Phyllobacteriaceae bacterium, assembly GCA_002708825.1. Taxonomy (GTDB): domain Bacteria; phylum Pseudomonadota; class Alphaproteobacteria; order Rhizobiales; family Rhizobiaceae; genus Zhengella. Next base: position 57,798 of record PAPF01000032.1, read on the forward strand.
TTCCTGCGGTACGGGGTGACGCGCAGGTCTTCGACGGATCGCCGCCTGTTTATGGCGTGCGAGAATCGACGGATCGCATCGAGACGATCTTCCAGAAAGCGATCAGGCACGGTTATGGGTGCGACCGGTCGTGCCGGAATCTGCGCGCCGGGGCACAGGGCCGGAAACCGGTGTCTGCCGATATCGATGAAGAGGAAATGTCCCTCGGGTGCCTGGAATGTATCGGTCTCGGGAAGGAAGAGGGAAGGAAAGTCGGATTCAGGGAAGTGCGGAAGCGCTGTCAGGATGAGCGTTCCAGGGTCGATACCTGGAGCGAAAAAGATGTTCACATCGATGGCGCGAAGGACCGGGGAAGCCGGGAAATCGCAACCCCCATAATCTGGTCAGCGGATCGTTTGCGGTTTCGCGCTTCTCTGTCGGGATCTTTTTGTAGTCGTCCTGGTATTTGCGGTTACGGCGGAGAAACTCCCATGCCAAACCCTCCGGGTCGAGCCGGTCGATATAGTCGAAGGCCTTACCGTGTCGCCAGTCCGCGTCCTCCGCCATGGATACGCCTCCGCATAAAGCTGACAGGTACCCCCAAGCGATATAGATCGCGTTCTGATTGTAGTCGCGGAAGTCTCGGTTGGGACAAGGTGTGATGCCGACGCTGCATCACGGGTTTGATTATTGCGGATTTCCGCTCAGGAGATGGTGATAGCCGTGCTCGGTCATCCAGCATGCTCTTGCCAGATGCGACGTATGGATGAGCTTGGCGCGGTCCGGCTCTTGCTTCGGGTCGATCCCGAAGATGATCTCGACGGCCTCCTTCCAGTCCGCGCCCTCGGCGTCGGCGTCAAGGAGCCGGAGGTAAGTCTTGAAGTGCGCGCGATCGTAATCGGTGATCCGATCATCTGCCGGCGGTTCATCGAGGTAGTCCGGGTTGGCCATCCGCTGTCCCATCGCGGCGGGTTATGACATCCCGCCTTTTTAGTTAACACAATTTGAACACATTGGAGCGCCGCCCGGCAATCGGATCAAAGAAAAAACGGGTAAATTCTTGGGGTGGCGGTTCGCGTCTGGCATGCGGGCCGTGAGCTATCGATGCAGTGTGATGCTCCATTTACATACTATAGATGGTGGTATTCGCCGTTCCGTCGCTCCTTCTTGTTGAGCTCCATCGTGAAAGAGGAGCAAGAGAATGGCTTACTTTGTGGGTTTGGACGTCTCGCTGAACATGACGAGCGTCTGTGTCGTTGACGCTGATGGTCTGATCATTGCCGAAAGGAAGGTGGCCACCGATCCGGGCGATCTGCGACAGGCGCTCCAACCTTACGTGCGCGACATTGCACGCGTCGGTCTTGAGGCCGGGCCGCTGTCGCAACACCTCTACTCGGGATTGGCTGACGCCGGATTGCCCGTCATTTGCGTCGATGCCCGGCATATGGCGCAGGCGCTGCGCGCCCAGACCCTCAATAAGACCGACCGCAACGACGCGCGTGGCATCGCGCAGATGATGCGCGTCGGTCTGTTCAAGGTCGTTCACGTCAAGACGGACCGCAGCCAAAGACTGAATGTCCTGCTGAGAGCCCGAAAGATCCTGAAATCCAAGGTTCTCGATATCGAGGCCGATCTTCGGGGCGTCTTGAAGAACTTTGGTCTGAGGCTGGGTAAAGTTACGCCTCGGACGTTCGAGGCGAGGGTCCGCGAACTGGCGGAGTTCGATCCGCTGATCGCCGACATCGTCGACCCGGTGCTGACGGCACGGCGCGCCATGCGGGAGCAATATGATCGACTGCATGGTTTGCTTCTGCGGATCGTTTGCGAGGATCCTGTGTGCCGGCGACTGATGACGATGCCGGGCGTCGGCGCAGTCGTGGCGCTGAACTATCGCGTAGCCATCGATGTTCCGACTAGGTTCTCCAAGTCCCGGGCAGTCGGTGCCCATGTCGGACTGACGCCGAAACGCTATCAGTCGGGCGGGGTCGATTGGTCCGGGCGCATATCCAAGGCAGGCGACGCCACCTTGCGTACTTCGCTCTACGAAGCTGCCCAAGTGTTGATGACGCGTGTGGCTAGGCCATCGCCTTTGCGATCCTGGGCAATGCGGCTGGCCAAACGACGGGGCCGCAAGAAGGCGACCGTCGCGCTTGCCCGCAAGATTGGAGTCATTCTGCATCGGATGTGGATGGACGGTGCGGATTTTCGATGGGAGACCCGCAACGCATGATGTTCTGACACACTGAACACGGTTCCGCCGCGGCGGACAGAGGTCCCGTGAGGGACGGCGGGACGGTGAAGCCGAGTTATCAACTGGCCACAGAGGAAACACCTCGGAGGCCGCACTATAGATCCGGCTCGCCGGCCTTTCCGACCCCATCTTGCGGCGGCTGAATGCCGACCGCGAAGAGAAGCATGAACCCGAGCGGGAGCTCTCCTGTCCAAAACCAACCACGGAATCTGGTTCTCCGAATGTCGTTTGTCGAGAATACTCCGTGGTGAAATACTCTTCAAGGCGCTGCTCTCGGGTTTATGGAAATCCGAGAGGTATTTGCGAGAAACCTGAGAGCCTTGCGGCAGGCCAAGGGCCTGTCACAGGAGGAGCTTGCGCACCAGGCGGGGATCGATCGCACCTATATCAGCGCGTTGGAACGCAACGTGTATAACGCCAGCATCGATGTCGTTGACCGGCTGGCCGAAGTGTTGGGCGTCGAGGCCGCAGAATTGCTGAAGCGCTCTTCAGCTGATCCGCAGGGATCGAAGTCTGAGCTTGACGAATAGAGAAGTTGATAAACTTAAAGTATGTAAACGGCGATCTTCCCGCGCATGGACATGCGCAAACTGGTCGGCCGGAACTTTGCCCGCCTGCGTCGGGAAAAGGGCCTGACCCAGGAAGAGGTGGAAGCACGTTCCGGATTCAGCCAGCAATATCTCAGCAGTTTGGAGCGCGGACGGAGAAATCCGACCGTGATTACCCTTTACGAGTTGGCTCAAGCTCTCGGCGTTAGCCACATACAACTTGTCGAGCCCGACGATCAGGTGTGAACGCCGGGTTCCGTTCACCGATATGGATAGCGGCCCCGCCCGGAATGCCGGACGGGGCCATCCCTGCGCTCACTCGCCGTTGCGGCGGGTTGGGCGGGACCAGATGAGGCTGTAACCGCCGTCCTCGTCCTCAAAGAGGTTGGCGTAGATCGGAGCGGTGAAGCTCGGATCGTCGAGCTTGAGACCGAGATAGTCGCGGCCCTCGTTCGACTGTTTGGACCAGGCTGCCCCGATTTCGGCGCGGCCGACCAGGACGCGGTGGCTGGGAGCGTTCTCGCTGGCCTGGTTGGTTTCGGGGACGATGCGGACGTTCTTGGCCTGCACGTTGAGGGTGACGATTTCGCCGGTGTATTCGTTACCGGACTTCTTGAAGGTGCCGATGGTTGCCATGGTAGTTCTCCTTGATCACTGGTTTCGAGCCCGCACCATGCGGCCTCGATGGCGATCGGAGGGGCCGGAGGTGATCGCCGGCGCATCGCTTGCGACCGCAGCTTATGCGGAGGATGGCGATCCGGCGGGTTTCTTGGCTCGAGAGGAATGGCGGCGCAGCCGGCAGGGGAAGAACTTGGCGGGCGTCATTGCGCCTTAGGCGATCGAGGCGCAGCCGGCCTTCGGCCAGATCAGCCCATTGGAGAGGCCATTTGGAGCGGTCGGCTTACAGGGATCGTTCAAGGAGGGAATGGCAGCCCTGAGTGACCCGGTGTATGTCCGGCGAAGGAACTAAAATCGTCTTTGGCCCTGCAGGCCAGTCCGCTGCATATCCAGCGATGCCACCTGATGCGGAAGCAAGCCACTCTGCATCCGGCACCGGTCGCGCTGTTCGGGGCAGACTACTTCATGCCGTCCGGGTGTGCCGGCTTTAAACCGAAATCGTTGATCCGCCCCGTACTGCGCGCCTACATTGCTCAGCCTTCGACATGGGCGCGGCAACAGACCTCTACCCCTGTCCCGGCTTCGCCTGAAAGGGAGTTCAGATGCTGGCGGGGGCTGCCCGGTAGGTCCGGGCGGGGCCATTGAGGTTACGCGCACGAATGCCGTGACGCCGACCGCCACCGCGCCGATCACGGAGAATACGGTCTGCCATGTTTCCGACGGCATGAGATGTTTGACGATGCCGTGGGTGGCGTGGAAACCGGCGATGGCGGCAGGCGCCGCGAAGGCCGCCGTAACGGCGAGTTTCAACCACATCGGCCGGGCGAACAGGATGAGGAACTGCGCTAGGCCGAAAACAAGGCCCGCGCCGACAAGTCCGACAAGGACGCTGCCCGGCAGGCCCGCGTCGGTGTCATAGGCCCACATCCCTGCCGCTACGCCGCCGAGTGTGGGCAAGGCATAGATGGCAAGTGAAAACAGCAACCAGCATAGGACTGCAATTGCGGTGATGGATCCGAGAATAGCAATAATCATGGTGGCATCTCCGTAAGATGAGGTTCGAACGGTCGCGCCTCCACCACCATGGCGCAGCTTAGAAGTATATGATCCTCAGTGTTGGGCTGCGAGTGCGAAGGTCTGCTTCGAGCCCTTTTTGATCATAGAAATGATGTCGCAAATAGAATGAACGCGATCTTTTGAGTGTTCGATGATGGCCCGGAGCGGTCATTCCTTGCGGTGCGGCCACCGACATCTCTCAGCTTAGATCGAGCATCCACGCGATGTCGCAGATGCTTTATTAGGACATACAACGACTACGAGGATTGATCTGACATCGATATCCGCTCAGGCGGCATCCAACTGACGGCACCTATGTATGACTGCCCAAGACGAATGCGTCGTTCTTGCGCAGAATGCCCAGGTAGCGATCGACGTAGTCGGTTGGAACAGCCGTCTTTACACTCGCACGGTCGGCGAGTGCTTTGCGCCAGGCCTCAAGCTTGGCAAAGCCTTCGACCAGACCCGTTGGCAAAACGGTTTCGATAGTATCGATCTGACGAAAAGCCGGTCCGAACGCGGCGTCGACAAAGGAAAATCCGTCGCCGGCAAAATACGGTCCCTCAACTTCACCTTCCAGACGCACGAATTTTTCCCGGACCGCCTTTGCAGCTGCGTCGAGGTCGGCTGCGTTCCCCGCTGTGGTGTATTTCCAGAGATCGCCCAGCAATTGCGAGGCAAACTCCATCCAGGCACGATGCCGCGCCCGTTGCAGGGCATCTTGTGGATGCAGTTTCGGTCCCAGCGCCGCTTCTTCAATATACTCGATGATCACGGAGCTTTCGAAAACATAGACGGGCTCTTCTCCATCCCCCTCAACCTTGAGTACGGGAACCTTGCCGAACGGCGAGATCTCGCGAAACCAGTCCGGCCTGTCCGCCAGATCAATGTAGACGACATCGAAATCGGCGCTCTTTTCTTTCAACGCGATGACGGCCCGTTGCACAAAGGGGCATAGCGGGAAACTGATCAGTGTAAGTTTGGTCATCGACCTGCACTCCTCTCGAAATGGAAAATACCTGCAAGACAGTGTTTCCACCAATCGGTATCAAATGCTCGATGTTGTGCGGCGATGCGTTAAGCGGCAACGGTCTCTTGCCTGTCGAAGGTATCGCGTGCGGTGCGGATATCGTCATGGCGCTTGTCGGCCCAGACGATCAGCCCGGCCAGCGGCTGAAGCGACGAACGGCCTAGATCCGTCAGTCGGTAATCGACCCTCGGCGGTGTCGTTGGATAAACGGTCCTCTCAACCAGTCCATCGCGCTGCAATGCTCTCAGCGTTTGTGTCAGCATTCGTTTGGAGATG